>NZ_DAMBRK010000004.1:0-263044 GCF_032055105.1 Epilithonimonas sp. | reverse complement strand
AAAATGAATAGACTTAAAATTGAATTAATTTAATAATGCACTACGAGTTTTATAATATTGTTTTGCTTGACAAATACAATCTCAAGAAATGAAAAACATAACATTTAGTTTCCTTTTTATCTTGACCTCAATAACATCTTGTACACAAGAAACGAAAGTTTCCAATCGGAAGATGTTAGGAAACCAAATAATCAATATTGTTCCTTTTTTAACAAAAGAGAATGTTTTTATCTATGTTGATAAAACAAACCTAAAACCTGTTCTCAAACAAAAATTTCGGAGTGCCTCTTTATTCACTTATACGGGGTTTGCGTATGTCGGAAACGAAAAAAATGAGTTTGCGGTAATAGACAAAAAAGGCAATATAATTCTGGATTTTTCTGACGAAGAGGTCAATTTTAATGTAGTCAATGGGCTTACTTTCTACAAAAAACAAATAGAATACGAAAAGAAAATGCCTATCTACAAATGGGATTGGAATATTCTGGGAGGCGACATCAAGAAAGAGCAGACCTACCACAAAATAGAGGTCGGGATTCTGGAATCTAAACAAATTTTATTGCGTAAAGATGTTCCTTACCTGGAAGATAATATCTATCTCAACATAGCTTCTGTAGATGAAAACCACGTTTTTTGGAGCGGGAAACTTTACGAAATCAAAAAAAACAGATTAGATAAAGTAGAGACAGGAATTGCAGAATTGCTTGATAATAAACGTTTCATAAAATCTAAAACTACCGCTTTTTCTATTTTTCAATTGGGGAAGAAAAATGCCTTTCACTCCGAATTGGCTGGTACGGAAACTATTTCTATCCGTTTTGGGCAAGAAACTATTACATTAAAAGAAGTAAATAAAGAACGTTACGCTCCGGAAATATCCAAAATTTTAGAGGATACCAAAACCGGCGATACTTATGCCTTCCCGCAATATGATAAGGTTTTTCCGAAAGAAATTAAAAAAGCAACACCTTCACAAATAGATTTTATCAAAAAAACTTCTCTGGTATATTCCATTAACAATTCGCCCTATTTTTTATTGGGGGTTTTTAACTATGATGAAAAAGTATGGGCATACGATTGGCTGTATATCGACACAGCAGGAAATGTGGTGAACGAACTGAAAGAAACGTATAATTTTAAAGTATTGGACCAAGTTGGTAATCTAGTCTGGCCCGATAGAAAAATGATTTTCCCTGATGAATTGAATACCGAAAAATGGAAATTCGGAAAAATAAAATCTTTTGAAGGGATGGCAGATTTGTACATTATTCCTATAGAAAACCAAAAAGGAATCCGTACCAAAGGTTTATGGAACAGCAGTAAAAAGAACTGGGAAATTACGCCAGAATATTATGACATTTCGGTTCTGGACACAGAAAAACAAATCTATGCGCTACAGAAAGAAGAAAAAGGTTTATACACGCTTTATAATAATCTTCATAAAAAATCTGTAAGCGCAAAGGCATATTATTCTATTAATTCTGATGGTTTAGTGAGTATTAAACAAAATTCAGGCGAATTGATATTTTATTATATTGATATCTATTCTGGAAAGGAATATAGAGAGAATTAATACACAAACATTAAAAAATAATACCAGATGCACTTAAAACATTTAACCATTTGTTTGTTCGTTTTTTTGATAATCGGGTGCCAGCAAGAACCAAAAGATGCACAACAAAAATTAAAAGGATATGTGGTGTGAACGATTCCGATGATGCAGAAGAATGGTTGAAAAACATTTTCAAAACCAAAAAATCCGACCAATATTTCCCTGCTTACAATGTGGAGGAAAAGCTTTGTACCAACAGATTTCGGCAGTTCATTGCAGAATCAGCCGAATTATACGGCCCTTCCAACTTAACTGATGAGGAATATCCAGCCGCTGAAAAAAAACACAAAGAAAAACGGACTGAAATATATCCAACTAAAGAGCGGGAAATGTGGCTTTTTGGAAGAGGAAATGGAGATACTGGAGAGTTGAAACAACTGAAAATCAGTGAAATTAAAAATAATATTTACGAAGTTTTTATCAATTATGATAATGATATCAAGACAAAAAATGAAGTAACTGTAGTTTCTGAAAATGGAAACTTTAAAATTGATTACTGCAAAACTGAATTTTTAGATTAAATATGCTATGGAAAACCCTCAAAAACCAATTAATTTAGATTTAATTCTTCTTAAAATCAAACATAAAGTTGAAACGCATTTTGCGGATAAATTTGTTTATGCAATACCCGAATGGGCAATGATGACCGCTTTGCCCGATATTTTTGCTACACTCAAGGTACATGGCAAAAATGGTGTACATTTATTAAAACAAAAGGTCAATTTTGAATTTGATTTTAAAAGTATGCAGTCATGGGAATTTTATGCGGATTTTCTGCGAAAGAAGATGGATGAACGGGAAAAAGTTGTAGGTTATGTGTTTTTTTTTACCGAAAATTTGATAAACGTAAAAGATGTAAACTACACTTCGGATTTGACGAAATTTCAAGAAGAGGAATTAAAAAAATTCAATCAAAACCAATTAGAAACTTATGGTATTCTAATTACAGATAAAGATTTGAATGTGGTAGAATCGACAGATGCACTATTGCTTTCATTGTGAAAAAGCCATGTTTCCGCGGATGTTTTTTCCTCCTGTTTCTAAGTAACTTACACCTTGTAAAATTCTAATGATTAAAAGAGTGAGAAATACGATAATTATAATAATTTTAGTAATCTTATCTGGGTGTGTATCGCAGGAAAAATCATTACGCATCACTTTGATTGAAGGAAGACCGACGAGAATAATGAAGGAAAATGAGATGCATAAAAAGTAATATTATAACAGATATGCAGATCGTACCGAACGTTTGACACCTGCAATTACGCTGTTAAGCACAGACCTAAACCGTTTAAAATTTCATATTGAGAGTAATATCTCGTCTGCTGGATTGAACATAAATAAAGTTAGAAAAATACGTTTTGAAGAAGGTAAAGTAAATGGTGAAAGTATTACCTTGAAGTACATCGTTGAAATTCAGAAAATTGCAGGAAAAAAAGTGCTTCTGTACGAGGATATAATTATGAACAAGAGATGAATTATACTATTCCGAAAGGTGTAAAACTTATCCAAGTTGGGCTTTATGAAGATTATATTGTTAATCCGTTTATAGAGCATCCAACGAAAGTATTTGAAAAAACCATCAATTTTACTGAAACCGACTAATCTACTAAAGAATTCGATATGCAAACCTTGAAGTTAAAGAAAAATATCATTTAACTGGAACAGAAGCTCTGGAATGGAGTAAAAGAAAATGTGTTATTCATGCAAAAAAAATCCGTTGAAATTTATAAAAAATATGCCGCATTTAAAAAATCTAGGTGTTTCTTTTAAAGTAAAATAAAATGACAGATTTAATAAAAATATTTCCGGAGTATGAAGATGTGTTTTATGATGATATGGAAAATCACAAAAAATACTTCTTGCCAATATGCTCTTTTAATTTAAAAATCATTAACCCCGAAAAAGATGAGTGGTTGCACATCGTATCGGTAAAAGAAATCTACGATGGTCGTGTAGACGAAGATAAGTCACAACATTACACCCAATTTACCAAAGCAGATATGTTTGGTTTTGATGTGATTGATGGCAAATATAAATTTGATGCAGATTGGGATTATTTTTCTGTACATACCGAGATATCTCCCGAAGATTATGGAAAAGAATACTCGGATTTGGAGATAGAATATAATATGAATGATTCGATATATAGGCTCAAAAAAGCTTATTACAAAAAACACAATTCATTGTATGATAAAGATTTTAATCGACCAGGATTAGAAGTTTATGACATTCGCCGATTGCAAAGATTGCGCAACCTTACGGTAGTAGATTTGGAGAAAGATGCCAATTCGGAATATGCAGTGGAACGTTTGCAGAATAAGGTTTTAGGCATTTTTGAAGAACTTAACATCAATATACTCCCCTTGGAAGAATGCAATTTTAGTGGCGAAAACCTTAGCGAAAAACCTTATAAGAATGATGGAAGGCTGATGGATTATATTGCATGTTTGGAAGGCTATGATTTTCAAAATACCGCAGCAGACCAAGTGTTTTTGTTTTATAACAGCGAGCTGAAAAAGGCAGTTATTTGTTTGGAGTACACTTAAAAAATAGCACTAGAATTTATAGGCATTAATATCATTTCTAATATAACATTGATGGATAATAAAGAAATCTGGATAGAAGAAAACACCCTTTTTTACAAAGACCACTGTAGCATAGAAAACGCCAATCTATTTACCCTGAAATATGCTTATGTACAGATTTTAGGTGATGTGCCCTATCTATTTATTTTTGCAGATAGGCAACATTATATCTCTACCAAACTTAACAATTTTGACAAAATATATCTTCAGATATCGGAAAGATATGGATTGGATGATGAAACTTTTTTTGCCGTATGTAAAACTGGACAAGAAGGAGATAAAGTAAAAATCTGGGCAAAAAAATCACCTCAAAATTTTCAGATTCTGGACGAGTATGAGTGTGACGGCGATTTTGGATACGAAGTATATGCAGAACCAAAACAGATGATATCCTGGGATACCACGTACGAACAATTGGAAGCATCTGGCTATGTTGAAGCTTATCTTAGCGATTTTGGAGCTAGATATTTAAGATTCAAATACCCGGTAAGGATAGAAGCTGTGCTTATCGCTGAGCTAGAAATTTATGCCGACAATACGGTTGCAAATCGACCTGTGCAAGAGTTTTTTGCCGACCTGTACGATGAAACCAATACCGATGAGAGCTATAAAAAATTACGCCAGCTCTGGATAAATGAGGATGTTGACATCAACCAATACGGCTATGAAAGAGATGACCAATGTTATCTTCAATTCGCTTTCGCAAAAGATATTAGCGCCTCTATTTGTTATACTTACGACAATGACACAGGTTATGATGATGGCAGTACATCGCTTCATTTTTATAATAAAAGAGAGTACAAATATTTTTTAGAAAATAAAGCGTACGAAGAAGTGATGGAAATATCCGGATGGATATCATTCAATAAAAAACTGGATATGAATATCAAATATGCGGATAATGAAAATGTAAAATATATTCCTCCAAAAGTAAATGAATTACTGAAAAACAAAAGTGGCATTTGGCTCGACAGTGTTAATCATAAAATAGGATTTGCTGGAGCAGATACTGCATTGATTTTGGATATTGAAAAAGTCAAACATTTCACACTCCAAAATATTCTTCCTGCAAAAGGCGCAGGATATGCCGATTTTATTGTTTATCTCAACACCGGAAACTATATGTATGTTTTCATAGAGGACACTTATTTCTTCGACCGTTTTGCTCAGCAATTGGAGAAGATAACGAAAAAGCCGGTCGAAATCCCTGAAGCGTATTATAACTGTTAAAATCCCAACAAATATGCAATGAGAATCAAAACCCCAGTAATCGGGGATATTTCAGAACATTTGGATTTGGTAATTTTATCCGATGGCACACAGAATATATTTATACAATTACGATGAAAAAACCAATCAGTCGTTCGAAACGCATTTAGGCGAATGGAATTACGAGATTCCACTCTTGCTGTATCCACTCATTGCCGAAAATATTAGAGTAGAAGATGTTGAGTTTTTCTCTGACAAAGAACAGGGAATTGTTCAGCTTCGTTATTTCTTTAATCTACTGGCAGATACATATAAGCTGCATTACAAAAAAGCTTACTATGAACCAGTGAATCAAATGTTTGAGTTTCTGGAAGCATTACCTTACGATTCTTTCATCATGAATGCCACAGATGTTTTCCATATGAACGAAGAAGCGCATAAAGTACAGGCAAAACAATGGTTAACAGAAATTCAGCAGAACTCTAAATTATACAAAAAAGCCGTTAAAAAACAAGATATTTCTGTTCTCGATTCTTTGTTTTCTCGATATGGTTATTCTTCGTTTCTCGATATTTTGCAAACCGACTGGGTCAATTATGGTCTGGGATATTTTGAGGAGCACGCTTACAAAAAAGCAGCTTCATCTGTTTTTGAGGAAAACGGAAAATTTGGGTTGAAGAGTTCAAAAGGCGTTATTTTGGTTCCTGCGATTTATGATGAAATATTTGAAGCAGATGATATTTATGGCATATCAGTCGTTCAAAAGAACACTTTGTTCGGATATCTGCAAAGTGACGGTAAAGAATTGATTGCTCCAATTTATGAACAAGCTTTTCAGGTTTTCGATTTTCAAGAAGACGAACCTTTAGGCGAAGTTACATTAAGTGGAAAATCTGGTATTTTAAAAATCAATTCAAATACTTGGTTGCTTCCTGCTGATTACGACAGCATTGAAAGCGTAGCTTACGGATTTTTAAGCATACAAAAAGATGGGAAATTTGGAGTTTACAGTAATGAAAAAGGAATCATTATTCCATTAGAAAGCGAAAGCGCATACGAATATGATTACCATCCCGAACTTTTTTTCACCAAAGAAAGAGGAACTGCTAAGCGCAGATATCATACAAGAGAAGGCCATTATCTGGGCAATTTTGTAGAAGGCAGTATCGTAAATGCAGGGGAAAGTTTCTGGATAAAACCTAATAAGTTCAACAAAAAGGGGCAGCTCATAGATAACATAGGGAACATCGTGGCTGATGAAGTTGACCGGTTGATTTCCGTTAGTCATTTTGAGGTGGTCGCTTTTAGTAAAGAAAAGCAGTGGCAACTGTATCACACTGTTAAAAATCTGTTTTTATTAAACGACCTAATCATTACTAATGTCACCATCAATCAGTCGGCTTATTACAAAAAAAATGTATTTGTCCTAGATGTAGAACAAGGTAAAGGCATTTATGATGCAGACCAAGAACGTTGGCTGGTGAATCCTCAATCAAACATTCACAAAGTTCATTATTTAGAGAATGGTTTTTTATCAGTTCAAAAAGATGAAGGACATCAATTGTTTGACTTTGAAATGGGTTTATCACCCGAATTATATGATTACATATCCAATCCTATGAATTATCGATCAGAAGAAGGTCTGCTATTTTTGTATAAAAACCAAAATCTATACAAAATACACGAAGATAAAAGCATTCATCCGGTAGAAGAAACCGAATATTCCAATATTTATCTTAATAGATATTCATTTCGGGGAAAGGATTTGGAATATTTTATTTCTTTTTATAACAGATGGAAAGATCTAGCAGGTGAAAACAGCGAACAGTTTTTGGACGTAGAGACCATTCGAAAAATAGCTTTTGATGCAAAAGAAAGTGGAAATTTTACGGAATCATTGCGTCTGTTCGAAATAGCTGCACAGAAAAATGATGCCGACAGTTGGGTGGAAATAGGCTTGTTGCTTACCGACCCCGAAATTAAAGAATTGTTCAATCCACAAAAAGGAATCTTATATTATGAAAAAGCGGCGCAGCAGAATCATCCTGTAGCCTGGAATAATATTGGCGCATTATACCAAAACGGAATTGGCTTTTCCCAAAACATCAAAAAAGCAATACAAGCTTACGAAAAAGCCGGTCAGCTGGGCGATGGGATGGCATTTAACAATCTGGGCGACTTGTATTACTTTGGCGAACACGTAAAGCAGGATTACAAAAACGCTTTAAAATTTTATCAGCAAGCCGAGCAAAAACGCTATTACAATTACGATAAAATCTCAGAAATACACTACCAGCAAAGAGATTACGAAAATCTTTTGGTCTATCTGAAAAAAGACTACGACCAGTCTTACTCAGGCATTTATTACGGTATCATTTACGAATTGGGCTTGGGCGTAAAAGCAGATTTGAAAAAAGCGATTACATACTTTGAGCAGGCCAATCGGTACAATCCATACGAGTATGCCACCCAGCGTTTGGTTTATTATTACAAAGAAAATCCGGAATTTAAAAACGAAAATAAATACCAGAAATGGAAATCATTTGCCGAAGAAAATGGTTTTGAAACCGAATAAATTTCATTAAAATAATTCAGAGAAACTTTTACTATAATGAAAAAATTAATAGTCCTTTTGGTTATACTCATCGGCGCAGGCAATCCTACTTTCGCACAGCTTCACCCAGCTTACAAGATATTGTACACCACCACAGATGAAACCATCGGCGGAAGAGGAGAATATCGCACGAGGTATTGGTAAATGATGAGAAGATAAAGATGGCAATACGCTCGGTGTTCCCGAACCGTGTTTTTTTAGGCGACAAAAAAAATGATACGTCTATACTGCTATATCCCTCGCTTTCGCAATATGTGTAGTTTGGTAATGCCAACAAAATCGCCATCCAGTTTCGTTTGGTACCCAATAAAACCAAAACCATTGCCGGTTATCAATGCAAATTGGCACAAGTAAAAATAAACGACACAGAAGGCGGTTTTGAAAATGACACTTTGGATATTTGGTATACCGAGGAGCTACCTCGGGTATATTGGGAGGGCTTTGATGAGTTGAGGCAAATTCCCGGTGCAACCTTACAAATTACCACGCCAACAGGCATTGAAATGGTGGCGCAAAGTGTGGTAAAAAGCGAGCTGAATGATAACGATTTTATAATACCGAAACAATATAAACAGATAGACAAAGCGGATAGCCCGCTAGAAAAAAAATAAGCAAATAGGAGACAATTTGTTTTTGTATCAGGATGATAAAACCGGCCTTTACGGATTACAGGATGAGAACCAGAAAAAAATAACACCGGCGCAGTATCTGGATTTCGGTACATCTCAAAACGGTATATGTTTGGTGCAGCATTCCAATAAAAAATTTGGAGCAATGGATTTGCTTGGAAATGCTATTATTCCTTTTGAGTATGATTATATAATGAATGATGATGATTCTAATCAATTTATAGTGGGAATAGATGAAAAATATGGCGTAATGAACCGCGAAGGCAAAACCCTGCTCCCAATGCAGTATGAATATATTTCGTTTCTGAATCACGGTTACGCTGCATTTTCTGTGGATAGAAAATTTGGAATAGTTAATGAAAATAATCAGATAATTGTTCCTGCGAGCTATCAGGGAATATACACTAACAACAGCACGCACTTTATTGCGATGGATGATAATAATTACAAATTGGTCAACATCAAAATCAACAAAACTGTTGCAAACGGCTATGATTACATTAGCACCACCGATGAGCCTAATCTTTTCTTGGCTCTGAAAGACGGAAAATACGGCTATTTGGATGGCACTGGAAAAATTGTAATCCCATTGATTTATAACAATGCAACAACTTTCAGAGATGGAGAGGCTTATGTGATTACAACACAGGATGAAGCTATCATCATCAATACGAAAGGAGAAAAGGTAAAAAGTGTTCTGGCACCGCAAGATGAACTGAACGATGAAGAAAAAGAAGCACTCAGAAATATAGAAAAAAGCCTCAAAAGATTCTATGGAAGCCGTGGAAAAAGACAAAGCCAAACCATAAATTGCAATCTAGAAAAGATGGTGTTAATAAATATATCCACGCTAACAAAAGAAAGTAAACCAATGATTAAGAAAATTATTTTTATTTTAACAATGATTTTGGTGTTTTCCTGTAATGATAAAGCAGATAAATCTGAAAAGCAACTGACAGATAATAAAAAGGGAAAAAAACTTCATAAAAAAAGTACTGAGACCACACCGGAAGTAAGCGTTAAAAAAGAAAACCAAATTGAAATTCTTATCCCTAAAAAATATAGAGACTTTGGAAATGAAAATGAAGTGAACAGCCTTACAAAAGCTTGGTTCGATTTGTATGAGTCAAAAGGAAAATACTATCTAGGGAATGCAGATTATGATATTGCAAGAGGCTTTTCTGAATGTTCCGGAGATTCTACAAAAATTATCCATTCTAAAAATAATTCTGTTTTACTAATAGGTGGCGCTCAATTAAAACTGGGTGAAGTAAATACCGTAGCAATTAAGAAAAATAAAATATGGCCAAATGAAAAATTAAAATTTCAGTTTGGAAGCGAAGAATACACACTACATGCAGAAGGAACAGTGCTATCCTCAGAAAAAGTATATACTGATAACGGAGAGGAAATATATCAAAATGTAAAAAATTACAAATTACATATCTCAAAACCTAATTCTGTCGAACAACTTTTTTTAGAAGAAGAATCATTTAATGATACCTTTGTTGAGCTTCTTTTTATAGGAGATATCGATAAAGATGGTAAACCAGATTTCATCTTTGGTGCCAACAGAGACTATGAAGAAGAAAGAGTGATTTTGTACCTTTCTTCGCAAGCGAAAGGTAAACAAATGATAAAAAAGGTCTCAGAAATTACCATCCAATTTGATTGTTAAAAGTTGGGATTCGGAAATCATATATTGCTTATTTTAGTCCTGTTTTAATATTTTGTTAGCCTAAATTTTAAAAATTTGACACATAGGTTTTTATATGTAGCTGTATTTCTTGTTTGTTCGATTTTCGTACAAGCACAGGAGGTTTTGAGCAGATTGGAGAAAGAATATAATAGCACATCAAACAACGCAGTTACACGGCTAAATCTTGTTCCAAAATATGCAAACGCTTTATTTATAAACAACGAAAAAGGGAAATCTTATCAACTTTTAGATGCTAATATTCCTATTGCAACACAACAAAACGATGGTAAATATGCAGTTGTTTTATTTGCCATTCAAGCGATAAACTATCGTCTTGATAACAAAAATATCGAATCATCAAAAAGTCTTTCACTAGCAAAAAAATATAGCCTGAAAACAAATGACTACGAAGCCAAAGGCTATCTTAAATATGCAGAAGGCTGGATTTTCATCAGAGATAATAAAACCACCGAAGCGGTGTCGGCATTTCTCAAAGCGATAGAATACTATGAAAAATCGACCGTTTCAGCTTCACTCTACGCTAGATTTGCCACCGCGGTAAAGGAGTTATCAACCATCTATGGCAACCTAAAAGCATATGAACTTGAGGAAAAATACAGCAAAAAGTTCCTCCTATTGGCATCCAAGCAAAGCGATGCTAATTTAAGCTTTGATGCATATATGAGAATGGGCTATATGTACGAGCAAAAATATACACAAAACCCTTCAGATATACTGCTGAGAAACAAAGTAGAACAATATTATTTACACGCAATTGCAACATTTAATAAAAATAAAGATGCGATGGTGAACAAAAGTAATCTTTCTTATGCCGCAATCAACTTAGCCAACTTGTACATAGCTTTCAATCGTGATAAAGCAAAACAATATGCAGAACTTGCTAACAATCTGAGTTTAGAAACGGGCAATGCAATTCATATCGCTTCTTCATTTGGGATTTTAGCAGACCTGGCTATTCAAAACAACAATTATGATTTGGCTAAATCTTACTATCTAAAAGCTGAAACGGAAATTAAAAAAAGCACGGTGAGAGATTATAATATCGAATTATCTATTCTCGAATCTTTATCTCAAATCAGCGAGCAGCAAGGCAATTACAAAGATGCCCTTGCATACTACAAAAATTATGGTGAAAAATATGAAAACTTTTACGATCAGCAAAAGTTAAAGATTACCAAAAAACTAGAATCGCAATTTGAAAATGAAATACAGCAACAAAAATTTATCAAACTTCAATTCGAAAGCGACAAAAAAGCGCAGCAAATTAAATTGATGGATATAATGCGCAAACAGCGTGAACAAACCTATAATAACCTGAAACTGGTAGAGGAAAACCAACGTGAGCGGTTAAAATTTTCAGACCTTGAAGCAGAAAAGAAGGAACAACAGCTACAATTATCAAAATTAGAAACACAGCAAAAAAATAAAAATATTAATAGCTACAAAAAACTTTTAACCTACAAAGAAAAACTCAATTCCTACTACATTACTTTTATTTCCATTTCGATTATACTGATTATTTTATTGCTATATGTGTACAAACAGCGGATAAAATCAATGAAGCAAAGAGATGAATTGCATAGCTTTGCGATAGAAAAAGAGAAACAAAATTCTAAAATATCCACCCTTACAGCATTGCTGAAAGGGCAAGAACAAGAACGGAGTCGCCTGGCTCGCGATTTGCACGACGGTCTTGGCGGTTTGCTTAGCGGAACAAAAATTCAGCTGTCTCATCTCAATCCGCATCAAGCTGAAAACATAGCAGAAGGTATTTCAAAATCCATTTATCAGATTGATGGTGCTGTAGAAGAACTCAGACGAGTTGCTCATAACCTGATGCCCGATTTATTAATAAAATATGGTTTAGCTGTAGCCGTGAAAGAGTTTGCAACCCGAATGTCAAATGCTTCACTGGATATCCATAGCGAATTTATTAATTACAGCAATACTTTGGCTCAGGACAGACAACTGCTGGTTTACAGAATTATTCAGGAATTGGTAAACAATACCATAAAACACGCCAATGCTTCCGAAATCATTATTCAGTTAAGTGAGGAACAAAATATATTAAATCTTACCATTGAAGATAATGGTATTGGTTTTAATCTCGCCGATTTGGATAGCAAAAAAACGGCTGGTTTTTATAATGTAGAATCTAGAATTCAATATTTGAAAGGTTTGATGAGTATTAAATCTGAGCAGAATATTGGCACGAGCGTAGAATTTCAAATTCCAATTAATTAAATATGATAAAAGTAGCTATTACAGACGACCATCCATTATTATTGGAAGGAATGAGGAATATTTTGGAAAATAATAAAAACATAGAAGTGGTAGGTTGTTTCAAAAATGTTTCTGAGATGAATGTAGGTCTGAAAAATCAATTGGTTGATATTTTGCTACTGGACATCAATCTGGAAGAAATAAACACCATCGAACTTATTAATCCTTTAAAGAAAAAGTATAATAATCTTCAAATCATTATGCTCAGCGTACATAATGAATTGCCTGTTATCAACAGCACATTGGCAGAAGGTGCATTGGGCTATATTCAGAAAAATGCCTCGGTCTCAGAAATTATGGAAGGTTTTGTGACCGTGCATTCTGGAAAACAATTTTTATGCACAAAAACCAAAGCTATTATAGATAAGAAGTCGGCTGATGGTTTGAATCATATTCCAAAATTAACACGAAGAGAAAAAGAAGTTTTAATAGAAGCAGGAAAAGGTTTAACTACCAATCAAATTGCAGTTAAACTCTTTATCAGCCCGCACACGGTAGAAAGCCACCGGAAAAACCTCATCGAAAAATTTCAAACTTCCAATCTAAGCTCCGCTATCAAATTGGCTATTGAATATGGATTGATTATTAGAGAATAGATATCACTTAAAATCAAAAATCCTGCTTTATTATAAAAACAGGATTTTTTTTTGGATATAATTAAATATTTGTGTTTGGATTAATCCATAAACAGCAGTTCGGCATCAAAAAGATTTTTCTTGGATACTACTTTGTAATCATCGTTGTAAACTGGATCATACATCAGTAGAAAAATGGATGCATTGCCCTGGATATTTTTAAAATCAACAGCTTCTGCTCCCATCACATCATACAGTTGTTTGATGGTGCGTATAGCTGTCCATTTTTTAGGCGTTCCTTTTGGGTCTCTATCAAACCTATGGTCGTCCTTATCCGTGTAATACCAATACGATGGGGAATAATCGGTTACCAACAAGTCTTTTTCTGCATTATACAGTTCTTCTGCCATTCCTGTGTTTTCAAACCAAGCCAGTTCTTTGTTTGAGAAGTCTACAGCTTCTTCATACAGCCCACCATCGATGGTTACGCCCAACAAAAAACCTTCCAAATCTGTAGCTTCAAATTTGAACTGAAAAGGCGCTTTTTTTAGTTGGTAGATATTGTCTTTGCGCTCAACAATTTTACCATCTTGTATGATACTCACTTTTAATGATTGGGCAAAGCTGACTATGCTAAATAAACAAAAGAGAAGTATTAAACTAATTTTTTTCATTGTTTGATTTGTAAATAATTTTGTCAAAGATACCGCACTTCTTTATTATAAAAACTGGCTGATTTCAGTGGTTTTTTCTTTTTTTGAAATACTCTTCTCAAAATTTTATACAGACTTTTTTTATCACTTCAAATTATTTTGCATTTTTTATAGGTGATTCGGTCTAGATGTTCTCCAAAGCAATGACTCGTCCATTTTTTGAGATTTCACATTTATTATATTGGTTTTCTTTTAATTTGAAGGTCATCGTGATGAGTTGTTCATCATTTGTTTCATTCAGAATTAGGAAAGTGTTCAAGATTTCCAAAGGGTTAAAATAATATTGAATTCCATGTTCTTTTCTATTTCCCCATTTTATATAAATCATTTTTGGGATAGAAAAAATCTCTGGATGAATGCGTATAATCTATTAAATTATATAAAGCTATTTCTATGGAAATCAAAAGGATTACACCAATGAAAGGATTATTTTTCATTGATAAAATCCGATTACTTTTTATGAGTTATGGCAACATCATAATATTTGGAACAAATAATTAAAAAATGCTGGATTTAAGCTGGATTTTGATAAAAGCTGGCCTTTGTTTCTTGCCGTTTGCCGGTGCCGAGTTGGTTGGGTAAACTTCTGCATACAGCGTATCGTGGTTTATCCAAAAGGCTTTCCGCTCATCTCCAAACTTGAAACCAGTGAAGTTGACATACAATTGATTGATTTGCTTTTTAGATTCCGGAAGATATTGAGCCACCAAAAAATCTGAACCTACATCATTATTATTGCTGACAGAGGAAACTCTATTGATGGAAGGAACAATATGAGGATAACCGGAAGTTAATAAATCCATAGAAAATCCTTCTTTAGGATTGTAAAAAACATAATAAGAATTACTGGCATCTATACTTTCTTCCCGGAAAATCTCTAAACCTAGAAAGTTGGAATGCCCGATATATCGGTAAGATAGTAGTCCATCTTCAGTTTCCAGATTTTCATACTGCTGGATTTTTTGCTCTTGTCCGTTTTCTTCGGATATCCAATTGTTGCCTTTTAGTTTTACGTCCGGATTTTTCGTAAAAACCTCATCAACTTTTGATTGTAGAGCAGCATTGTATTCATCCCTTGTTACCTCTTCCACGGTTCCGAATCTGGCAAAAGATTTATCCTTAAAATCAGCCTTATCCATATAGGTACTACTCCTGATTTCGTAAAGATTCACACCCTTCAAAGTCAAATCAAAAGATGGTGTAAATTCCGATTTCAAAACAAAAGCTTCAATGCTGTTGGATATATTATTTTCTATGCTGTAATGTATCGAGTAAAAGTCATCAAACTCCTCAAAACCGTAATAATTGTCAAGCTTGCCATACGGTATTTTCATAAAAGCAGCATCTTTGTCGGGAGCCACAAAAAACCTTACAGAATCCGACTTTGTAAATAGTTGAAACGGCACTTCTTGCACATTATCTACCCCTTTTATCTTTTTGAAATCGGCGAGAGTTGCTGTTTTTTTTGTAGTCTGCTTTTTGGTTTGGGCGGGTTCCGTTTTTTTTCCGTCAGGATAACAACTTGAAAAAACAACCATTGAAAGAGCTAGCAAAATTCGGCTACAATTTTTCATTCGTTTAGTATTAAACATTATAGAAACGAAGGTATTTGTATTAAAATGAATTACCAAGAAAACTTCTCGATATTGGGCAAATTGGCTGAAAACCGGGATATTTAAAAAATATTATTTTAAAGAATTTTACAAAATATAAAATCTAGTATATGAAGATTACAATTCTCAGCCTTTCTGTGGTGCTCACATTATTTACAGCCTGCTCGCAAACCGAAAAAAAAACTTCATTGAACGATACTCTGAAAATAAAAACGGATACCATCAAGGCAAATACTCAGCCCATTGGAACAAAGACCCTAGCATTACCAGATGATTTCAAGGCTTTGGTACCTATCGATTTGTTGGATTCAAAAAGCTCTAGTGGTTATGACAAGTATGGAATAGAGTTTTCAGGCAACTGTTATGCGTGCGATTTGGCAAGCTTATCTATCACAAAAGATAAAATATTATGGACCAACGTTTGTGATGAAAAAGACACATTTGAAATGCAAAACTTACGTTCTCTGTTGAAGGAAAAAAAACTATCATAAAAACCTCCGAATGCACCCTAACCCTCAGCCAAATCGACAAAGCACCTGTTTATGAACTGGTAATAGAAGGAAAAAAACTTGATTTGAAAAACAAAAGAATCTCAAAATATTTTACCACCAAATATGCTTTACCACTTTTTAAGGAGCACGATTGTGGGGAATTTGACGGGTAGAAAAAATAGTAATTGTTTATTTAGCTATTCTTTTTTTGTCAAATTATTTCTTACAGCCCTCTCTTTCAAAATTTTTCTACAAATAACGAATTATGACGAATTATAATTACGGCACAAAATATGTTTAGTAATAAATCAAATAAACAAAAAAATAAAAGTTATGAGAAATCTATTATGGTTAGTCGCAGTAATTTGCATCATCGTTTGGGTGCTAGGATTATTAGGAATAGGTGGCGGAATGGGAATGGGAAATCTGATTCACATTCTTTTGGTAATTGCCATCATTGTCGTATTATTTAACATCATTTCAGGAAGGAAACCTCTTGATTAAAGATTTATTCTTTTTTTAGAAATTCTAAACTAAAACATCAAACCTACTTTTGGAGTAGGTTTTTTTTATGTTGTAGTATTAATATTGCTTCTGACATTTATCATCAAGAGTTCAAAAGAGAAAACTTTATATTTGTACAGAGATTCAACATTGAAAAGTCTAGTCAGCATTTTTATCATCCTAACAATAACATTACGTCCCATAATGCCGATGATGGATTATGCCGTAAACTACGATTACATTTCAAAAAAACTTTGTGAAAATAGAGAGAAACCTCAACTTCTTTGCAAAGGAAAATGTTATCTCAAAAAAGAATTATCCAAAACTTCTGAGCAATCTTCAAAAAATGATTCCAGAATCAGTACTTCAGGTTTTATTGATACTTTTATCATTGATGAAAACTTCATTTTTTTTACAATAATCAATTATAATTCAGAAAAATCAAATTCAATTTCTGATATTAATTTTTCTTATCGCTTTAATCTATTTTCGGATATTTTTCATCCACCATTGATTTAATTTTAAAATCGAACCCTCTAATAACTAGAGATATTTTTTAATTTTATTAAATCAACATCAATGAGAATATCCATTCTATCGATACTCCTTTCTGTATCAGCATTGTCGTGCGCACAAGAAGCACCCAAGGTAAAACACGTTTCGAAAATGAAACCAGCAACCGACCTCAAAAATGTAAAAGTTGCCAACGCAGAAGATCCAATCTGTAAAATGAAAACAGCGGATTATCTAAAAGACACTGTCTCATACAAAGGAAAACTGTATGGTTTTTGCAGTGACCATTGTAAAAAAGAATTCGAAAAGAATCCTGAGAAATATGCCCAAAATGCGAAATAACAAAAAGCAAAAACAGAATTCCAAATCCAAAATCATCATTCCGATTATTATTTTGGCTTTGATTTTTGTGGTTATTGGCGCCGGAATGAGCTATTTCAAAAAGAGTCTTTTCACAGTAATGAAAGTTCCGGATTTTGAATTAACAGATCAAAACTCAAAAAAAATGACGAACAAAGATATGCTGGGTAAAGTATATCTGGTAGAGTTTTTTTTTAGCAAATGCCCAACGATTTGCCCCGTAATGAATTCTAATATGAAATACATCGATGAAACTATCAACAGCAAAGATTTCGGTATTATTTCAATCAGCATCGACCCAACAAATGATACGCCGGAAGTTTTGCAAAACCACGCCAGAATGCTGGGAACCCAATCTCCCAACTGGCATTTTTTGACAGGCGACAGAGATTATATCGGGAAACTGGCAGATCAATTTGATATCTATGTTGGAGACAAAGAAGATCAGGCAGAAAGCCTCAACCACAGCGGAATGATTGCTTTGGTAGATAAAGAAGGAAATCTTCGTTCGAGATTCGATGAAAACAACAGCCCAATTCTTTATTACTCCGGCTTGAATTATGAAGACCCCCAAGGAAAGAAAACTTCTCTTAGAGGAAAATATCATCCCGATCGAGAGAAATTAATAGAAGACATTCAAAAATTACTAAAACAATAAGTTTAATCTTAAATAAAGTTATTATGAAAATCAAGAAAATATTTCTAGCAGGTGCGATATCTGCTGCCACTTTTGCAACAGCGCAATTCAAGCAAACACCTTTGCCTTATGCTTACAACGCTTTGGAAGGATCAATTGACGCAGAGACAATGGAAATCCATTACAGCAAACACGCTGCCGGATACGCTGCAAATCTTAACAAAGCTGTAGCCGGAACACCTTTGGAAAAAGAAGATTTGAAAAAAATCCTTTCCCATATTTCAAAAGAAAGTCCAGCTGTAAGAAACAACGCAGGCGGACATTACAACCACGAGTTATTCTGGACCGTTTTGACACCTGAGAAGAACACGCAACCATCAGCAAAATTAGCAAAAGCAATTACAGAATCTTTCGGAAGTCTAGACGCGTTGAAAGAGAAATTGAGCAAAGCTGGAGCAGACAGATTTGGTTCTGGTTGGGCTTGGTTAGTTGTTACCGCTGATAAAAAATTAGCAGTCACTTCCAGCGGAAATCAGGACAACCCGTTGATGGATATTGCCGAAGTCAAAGGAACGCCAATCCTAGGAATCGATGTTTGGGAACACGCCTATTACCTAAAATATCAAAATAAAAGAGCTGATTATTTAACAGCATTCTGGAACGTTACCAACTGGAAAGAAGTGAGCAAACGTTACGAAGAAGCAATTAAATAATTTTCTTTAATGAAATTAATTTGCAACATATTCCTCATCCTTTATCTGGTGTGCAAACCTGCATTTCCATTGGCGGAATATGTTGTAAATTATAACAAAATCCAGGTTCTCTGTGTCAACAAAGCACGACCAGAACTCCATTGCAATGGAAAATGTTATCTTGGAAAAGAACTTGCAAAATCCAGCGAATCCGATTCTTCGCCACTTTCCAAAGGTAAAATTCAAGTCCAAAAAGTATTGGATTTTTACATCCCAACTGAGATTTTCAAAACCTCTATCGAGAACAATTTCTCTCTCCCAAACCTGACTTTCACGTACAAAACAGGTTACACATTCCTCTTTCTGAGACATATTTTCAGACCTCCAATTTTTTAGTTAAACATATAAATTTGGGCGATTCCTCTCCAAAGCTAAGGCCTTAGCTCGGGTCGGGCTGTCCGCTACAAACCTAACGAAGTGGTTCGGCGTAGCCAATCTTTTTGTCTAGCCAAGTGAGTCTATAAAACGACGCTTGCTCAAAAGACAAAAAGGATATCCGCTATCATCCCTATCGCGGGATACAGCATAAAATCAACGTTTCAACAAAAAATCAACAATGAAAATTTTTAAATTTTTATCATTAATTCTTATTGCCTTTACCTTAATCACAATCTCATCTTGCTCCAATAACGATGATGACGAAATTAAAAACACAGAACCTGGAAACCTCCAACTCAAATTTGAAAATGGATTCAACAATTTGGGGGATATTGTTTTAAATCAAACGACACAAACCTCATCAAACGGACAAAAGCACCAATTTTCCACTTTGAAATATGTCATCAGCAACATCTCCCTCATTGATGAAAACGGAACTGAGTTCAAATACAATTATAACAATCCAGACAAAGGCGCATTCATCATTAACCAAGCCGATGCAAAAGGCGGAATAGTTTACGCTAACCTTACAGAAATTCCAAAAGGAAATTACAAGAAAATAAAACTCGGATTGGGAATAAGCCCGACTGCTTATTTGATTGGTCAAGACGGACAAGGGATTTTCTGGGAAAAAGCCAAACAAGAAGGAATGGCTTGGTCTTGGTCTGCAGGTTACATTTTCGCAAAACTCGAAGGGAAATATGGAATATCTACCGCTGATACAGAATTTATGAATCACACAGGAAATATGGGCGATACAACCGCTAACGGAACTCCTGATCTTTACCGAGAAATCATTTTAGATTTACCAACAACAGCGAGAGTCAGCAAAGAGATTACGCCTTCGATTCATATTCTGGCAGATTTCAATCAATATTTGAGTGGACAAACCACTTTGACTTTGACAACCGAAAATAATATGGCGATGGGAAGCAGTCCATATCTGGTAAGCGTAAGTAACAACTTAATCCAAATGTTCAAAGTTGACCACGTTCATAATGATTAATCCATTCCAACAATTCCAGAGAGGACGATATAGTTTTCTTTGGATTTCCCTTGTTTTCGTTTTAGGAATTTTCACTTCTTGTTCTAATGAAATAGAAGGCGAAGTTTTCGAGGAAGACAAAGCTTACAAGCTGGAAATCCCAAACAACTTCCCAGCTTTAGCTTTTGATTTAGAAAAAAATCCAGTTACAGTCAACGGTGTTGCGTTGGGAAAGAAATTATTTTATGAAGGAAAATTATCCCGGAACAATACCATTTCGTGTGGATTCTGTCACATTCAGGAATATGCTTTTACACATCACGGACATCCGGTGAGTCACGGCATTGATGATAAGTTGGGAATGCGAAATGCGCCGGCGATTCAAAATATGGCTTGGCTGAAAAATTACACTTGGGACGGCGTGAGTCATAATCTGGATGAGCGTTCGCTGGTTCCCATCACGACAGATTTTGAAATGGATAGCTCGATTCCAGAAGTAATTTCGAAGTTGAGTGCGGATGCGAATTATAAAAAAATGTTCAAATCAGCTTTTGGTGATGACCAAATTAATGGCGAAAGAATACTGAAAGCATTATCTCAATTTATGGTAACGATGGTTTCTGCAGATTCTAAATATGATCAAGTGAAAAATGGAAAAGCCAGTTTCACGAATGAAGAATCGCAAGGAAAAACTTTATTCGAAAATAAATGTTCGACTTGTCATTCCGGAGAATTATTCACAGATGAAAGTTATAGAAATACAGGAATGTATTACAATTCGCAGTACGATGATCGTGGAAGATACCGCGTGACTCTCGATTGGAATGACAATATGAAATTCCGTGTTCCAAGTTTGAGAAACGTAGAATTGACGGCGCCTTATATGCACGACGGCCGATTTTATTCTTTGGATGCCGTTCTCAATTTCTATTCTGATAATGTGGAAAATCAACCGAACCTTGATCCGATTTTAAAACAAAATGGTCACATTGGAATTACTATGACAAGCTTGGAAAAACAATACATCATTGCTTTTCTGAAAACTTTGACCGACCAAAATTTCATCAAAAACAAACAATTTGCAGAATAATGAACAAGCTTATTTTAATTATATTTTCAATTCTTAATATTTCAATTTCAGCAATTGAGAAAGACAGTCTTTACATTCCAATGTACGAAACTCAGAATCTTTTGAAAAACCAAGAATTTTTCTGTGATGCTTGTGGTTGCGCTGCAGGAAATGGTTCTTCCGGTTTCGAATCTCTATTGAATCCACAATTTATAGGCATCAAATATTTTGCGCAACATTACAAAGCGAAAGAAAATCTGTTCACTCAAGATTTGACGCAAGACCAATATTTCAATACGATTCAGATTTGGGGAAAGATTCCGATTATTAAAAAACTAAGTATTTATGGAAGTCTGCCTTTTCAGTTTCACGAGAAAAAGACTTTGCAAGGCGATATTAGAATCAATGGAATCGGCGATGCGAGTTTGATGGGAATTTATCAAATCCTTAATTCTAAAAATACATTTCATCAACTGAATGGCGGTTTCGGTGTGAAAATTCCGATTGGGAAATTTGATGAGAAAGGCGCAACCGGTGTTAATCCAAGCTTCCAATTGGGAACAGGAAGTTGGGATTATCAATTGGCTCTTAATTATAAATTTCAGAAAAACCTTTTTGCATTGCTCATCAATACAGATTATACCATCAAAACTGAAAATAAAAAACATTATCAATTCGGCAATCAATGGAATTATGCGATGACAGGATTTCAGAGGATTTGGCGAAATGAGAATAGTATTATTTCAGGAAAATTGGGTTTGCAAGGCGAAGTATATGACTGGAACAAACAATTTGGCGAAGTGATGCCTAGAACCGCCGGAAGTGCGCTTTACGGAAAAATAGGTTTTGAAGCTTCCTATAAAAAATGGAGCATTGGAACAGAAGTGATGTTGCCTGCTTACACCAATCTTGCGAATGGCGATATTGAGGCAAAATCAAGATTTGGAATGTTTGTGAACTTTGGAATTTAAAAATAAATATTCTCGTGAATTACGCTGATTTTGCAGATTTTAATCATTAAATAAAAAGGAGGCGCTTTGTAAAAAAAGTTCCTCCTTTCGTAATATAAATTAAATTAATTGATGTATCGTTTTGTAAACCATTTGTCCAGAAAATCGATGCTGATATTGAGCATATGATAATTCTCTTTGATGGCATTGGTCGTCAAAACACCTCGTTTGCCGTAACCATAACCAATATTTAGAATGATTTTATTCATTGGAACTCCAACTCCAAAAGTGGCTTCCATTTTATTGATTTCCCGATTATTGACTTTAAAATAACCGGTATCATAATTAAGCCCGAAACGGTAGATCACCGCTTCGCCAACATTTTTTGGATTTTTGCTTGAAGGAAGAAGCTCGAAGCCTAAACCGTACACATTTTGGTTGTAATATTTTTCGTTTGTGATGGTGTTTTTAACCTCGCTCCATTTGCTTTGGGTATAATCGAAACTTAAACGGTATCTATCATTTTTCAAAACACTGACTCCAAATCCCATTTCTAAAGGTAAAGTAGTGCTTTTGGAGCTCAATTTTGTTGTAACACTATTGGTATAGTCTTTATTTTCTGTATAGATGCTTTCTCCTTTTGCATTCAGATTGCTTTTGAAATTAACAATAGCACCAAGAGTTAACTGGAGTCTTTGTTTCTCAAAATACTTATTAAACTGCGTTCCCAAACCATAACTAAAACCCGTATATCTTATGTTTCTGCTAATTTCAAGTTCAGAATTGGTTGTAATGGTTTCTATTCGACTGATTGTTCCGAAGTTATTTTTCACTTTTCCTCCGATGCTCCAATTGTTATTAATTTTATAACCGGCAGTTACTCCCAGATTGGTAATTCCTCCGCTACCTTCATAAGTAATAGGATAATTACCCGAAGTTCCTTCTAAAGGAATTGTGGAGACAAATTTGTAATCTGTAGAAGTGGTTGGCTGAACACTGGCTCCAATAGAAACTTTATTAGAAATCCTCATTGCAATAGCCAGATTTGTAAAATTCCCATTGAACCTGCTGTCTTTTCCCTGATTGCTAGAGATATTGTTGTACTTCAATAATCCACTTACATCATAAATAACATTTTGTAAACCAATGGTTGTAATGGCTGCAGGATTTTTAGAATTAATATAATCTGGCGATTGTAGTGCAATTCCTGTATTTCCTAATGAAATATTTCTAGCATTATCTGTATTATTAAAAGTTCCAATCCCAAAATAGGAATAGGGAGATGAATCTTGAGCTTTAAATTTTTGCACATTGATTAATGCAAAAAATATGACTATTGTGATTTTCTGATACATAAATTCTGAATTAATAACCTAAAATATAAAGTTTGAGCTTAGCCGGATTTGTAGAATTTTTTTGATCTCCAATAACTGCTTTTCCCGATAGAACATCTGTATAAGATGAGGGATAAATCAAAATATCATAATTGGAGGTCGTTGTTTCTGTCAAGATTGTATTAACGTAATTCAGTAAATCAAAACTATATCCGTAATCGCTTTGAAACTCGCTATTATCTGTTAAACTAACTGTAATCTCTGTAGTTCCATCTGTTTCTAAAAAGGTAGAAGCTATGTTATTTTTTTTATCTCCGGCATAATAATACAATGGCGTTGGATTATAAAATGAATTGGAATAATAGCCGACAACAGGACTCAAATTAAGATTAGCACTTATTATCTTATAATTGGTATAAAGATTCTTAAGCGTTTTCAAATAAGGTATTTCCACCTTTGTATAAACACCAATTCCTGCCATCAGATAACTTCGGTTTCCTATATTTTTAGACTCAATTGGTGTTGTGGGCGTAAGACCTGCGAGATCTGAACCTGTGAAATCACTTTTGATTTTGTTGTACTGATAAGATGTACTAGGATCAAGATCAAGTGTATATTTCACTTCCTCCGTTCCATTGACAGAAGCAGTGTGATAATACATCCTCACCACATTAGATACTTTTTCCTTTGTCGTTTTACTAATCTGAACCTGATAAGAAGAGTTGATTCCAAAACGCAGCATTGCATTATTCTCGGATGATGGGACTAAAGCCAAGCCTTTATAAAAATTAAGAAAATACTCCTGACTTGTAGCGTCTTTGCTTTTCAAGAGATTGAAAATATTAAGACCATAAGAGTGATCTAGCTTCACTCTTACATAGCTACTATCTGTATTGGGCCTTGGAAGAAACTCCGCACTTCCTATTGAAGTAGAGGAGTATTTGAGATCGCTATTATTATAAAGATATCCATTATTAAGTTTGATTCTATCTATCATTGGATGCACATCCAGCTTGAAGGTTTTCAAAGTATCTCCGTAATAAAAATCGGTATTAGTAAGATACATTACAATAGAATCAAAAACCACATTGGTTGTAGCTGCTAAAGAATAACTAGCTGGAGTAAGTTCAAACATAGAAGCCGAGTTCACAGTCCCAAATGTATGATCCTTCATATTCCCCACCAATATTGCACTTTTTCCTGATGTTGTTACAGAATCTTTCATAATGGTAGACATTTTCAGCGTAAGTGTATCTATCATTACTACTTTGGATTGAGCCGACACCAGTGAGTTTCCTACTTCATAAGTATTGCTTTCTCTTTCACAGGAAAATAAAAGAAGAAAGGCAACACACAACAATACATATTTGTACATTTTTTTCTGTAAACATACGCTGTGAGACTATTAGAGGTAAAATATTTTCTTCCTTTCGTTATTAGTTTTCGACCACTGATGATTATCTATAGACCATTTTGATTTTAAACCAGCAATCAAAAAACATCGAAATAAAAAAGCAGTTTAACGACAAAAAACACACGTTGGTCTAAAAAATTTTCAAATACAATCGGAATGGGATTCATTTGCATCAAAAAATAAGAATGGACAAAAAACTTTCGGTTTTACTTCTTGCTTTTGCAGGAATGTTTTTATTATCAAGCTGTAAAAATGATGATGATGATGAGTTGATAGGAAATTGGGTAAGGGTTTCGGATTTAGATGGAAAACCTCGTTCCAATGCTTCTGCTTTTGTAGTAAACGGCAAGGGATATCTAACCGGAGGTTACGATGGCGAATATTATTACAATGATCTCTGGAGCTACGATCCCGATGCCAACTCTTGGACTCAGAAAGCAGATTTCTCAGGCGTTAAGAGAAGTTCAGCTGTTGGTTTTGCAACAACATCTTACGGATATGTTGGAACTGGATATGACGGCGTTAATAAATTGAATGATTTTTACAAATACGACCCATCATCCAATTCTTGGGCTCAAATACAAGATTTCCCAGGAACAGCAAGATACGCAGCATTAGCTTTTGGTGTTGGTAGCAAAGGATTTGTTGGTACCGGATATGACGGAAGCGAGTTGAAAGATTTTTATAAATACGACGAATCGACTTCTTCATGGACAAGCATTGTAAGCCTTGGTGGATCCAAAAGAAGAGATGGAGCAGCATTCGTGATTAACGGGATTGCTTATGTAGGATTTGGAAGTAATAATGGAAGCTTAGTTTCAGATTTCTGGGCGTTTGATCCTTCTGCAGAAACTTGGACTAGAAAAGCTGATACGAGTAATGACGATGATTCTCAAAACAGATCTTCTCCAGCAGCTTTTGCAGCCAATGGTTTAGGTTATGTCTCGACAGGAACTGTAAGTGGGGTTTCCAATACCACTTGGGAATACAGTCCTTATACAGATGACTGGACAGAGAAAACCAATTTTCAAGGTTCTTCTAGAGAAAGCGCAGTTGCTTTTTCATTCGGGACTTATGGCTATGTTTTGACTGGAAATAGTGGATCTTCTTATTTTGATGACATCTGGGTTTTCCACCCAACAGAAGCTGACAATGATGATGACTAGACCATTTTGGAAACTTCTTTTTCTAATAGGTTTAATCTCAATCTCCTGTCAGAAAAAAGACAATAATCTGGACATTAAAATTACGAAGCAAACAACCGGATTTGGTTATCAGATTATTAAAAACAAAAAAACATTTATCAATCAGCCATACATCCCTGCAATACCGGGAGAGCAAACTTTCAAAGACAGTTTACAAGCTCGCAAAACGGCTGAATTGGTCATAAAAAAAATAGGAAACTCATCCTTTCCTCGGATCTCGGTGAATGAGTTGGACTCTATGAAGATAGAATACGAGATCCAAAAATTTCAATAAGCGCAAATTCCTTCGGTTTTTTATCGGAGGAATTTTGCACGTTAAAAAAAGATTATAATTGTTATGAAGACATTTTTGAAAAGCATTAAAACCATCTACATCTATCACTGGATTATCTGGTTGGTTCTTATCGCTTTTAAACTGATAATGGATTACTCCGTTTTTGGACAATTCGCATTGTTGATGAACCTGAAAATATTCTTGTTCTCCATTCTGTTTTTCTATCTCAATTACAAACTTTTTTTGCCTTATCTCATTAAGCAAAAACCTAGAAAAATTACGATTATTGTTGTTTCTTTTGTAGTGGTTTATGTAGCATTGATGATATTCTTTTTACCGCATTTTCCACAGCATCCGCAAGGTCGTCCACCATTTCCTCCGAATGATTTTCCGAGACCAGACCGGATGATGAGATTCCGTAAAGGTCCAGATTTTCACGATATTTTCTTTAAGATTGGATTGTTTTCTATCGTTTTCAGCACATTAATTTTCTTTGTTGACAAGTGGATGGAAAATCAAAAGATGATCAAAGCCTTAGAATTTGAAAGACAATCTAGCGAACTGAAAATCCTGAGAGAACAGATTAATCCGCATTTTTTCTTCAATGCTTTGAACAGTATCTATTCCTTATCCATTACACAATCCACAGATACGCCAAGAGTTATTTTGATTTTGTCTGATATAATGCGATATGTTCTGAATGATAAAAACGGACAGAAAAACAATCTGAATGATGAGATTATCAACATCAAAAAATATATCGAGATACAATCTATTAGATTTAATAAGTTTAATAATATCAACTGGCAGTTCTATGGCAACTTCGAAGCTTATAAGATAGAGCCTCTTTTGCTATTGACTTTTATAGAAAATGCTTTCAAATATGCAGACTTCAGAAAAGGACCTTTGGACATTTTGATTAATCTGAAAGATAATATTCTCAAATTCAACGTCAAGAATTTTTATGAGACCAAACCGAGCGAAAGAACTGACAATAATAAGCTTGGAATAAAAAATACTAAAATGAAGCTCGATTTGCTCTATCCCAATAAGTACAATCTGGACATCAATGATAATGGCTCCGAATACGAGATCAACCTAACCCTTCAACTAGACTAAAAAATGAATTGTATAATTGTAGACGACGAAGAATTGGCGCACAACGTGATTGAAGAATACATCTCAAGAATCCCTTTCTTGAATCTGGTTGCTAATTGTTATGACATCCAGGAAACAATAGGTGTTTTACAAGATAATAGTGTTGATCTTATTTTCTTGGACATCAATCTTCCCAATATTTCTGGAATTGAGTTTTTGAAAAGTTTTAACAAGCTCCCAAATGTCATTATCACAACCGCTTATGACAATTGTGCGATCCAAGGTTTTGAAATGGATGTGATAGACTATCTTCTGAAACCGTTTTCATTTGAGCGATTTCTGAAAGCCACTTACAAAAGTTATAATCTTACCAATAACAAAAAGCTGATACAAGAGACTGCTTCTGCCGTAAAAGAATCTTTCATTTTCGTGAGATCAAATAATGAGGATGTCAAATTAAATCTAGAAGAAATTACCCGAATCAACGCTTTGAAAGATTATATCATCATCTACACCAACACCCGAAAATTGATTGTACATCAAACAATGAAGTCGATTATGGAAAAGATTAATTATGACAATTTCATCCGCGTTCACAACTCCCATATTGTTTCTCTCCGTCACCTCCAAAGCGTGGGAAAAAACAGCATTATGATTGGCGACGAAAGAATCCCAGTGAGTGAGAAATACAAGCCTTTCCTATCTGGCATTATCGAAAGGTATAAATAGTAACTGAAAGTTTATAATATCCATAAGCATGTTTGGGCTTTATTTGATTTTATTTCTCAGAATCGATTTCAATAATCGGAATATAAATTTTATCTTCACGGTCTTAAAAAAATTCATAAAATGAGTGTTCACATAAGCGCAAAAAAAGGAGAAATCGCAAAAACGGTTTTGATGCCCGGCGACCCATTAAGAGCTAAATATATTGCTGATAATTTCTTAACCGACGTTACATTGGTGAGTCAAACCAGAAATATTTTCTTTTTCACTGGAAAGTACAAAGGAAAAGAAATCACAGTTGGAGCAAGCGGAATGGGATTCCCAAGTATCGGAATCTATTCTTACGAATTGTTTACAGAGTATGAAGTTGACACAATTATCAGAATCGGAACTTGTGGTGCTTATTCTACAGATTTGAAATTATTCGATATTCTGAATGTAGAGAATGCTGCCAGCGAAAGTACTTATGCAAAATTTGCTTGGGGAATTGAGGAAGATATCATTTCTAATCAAGGAAGTGCTTTTGGTAAAATCAATGAAACTGCAAAGGAATTAAGCTTGAATGCGAAAGCAACTAACATCCACTCTAGCGATATCTTTTACAGAAAAGATCCAGCTGTTCCGGAAATTGCAGTAAGACATAATTGTCCTGCGGTAGAAATGGAAGCTTTTGCTCTTTTTGCTAATGCTCAACATCTCGGGAAAAATGCAGCTACAATCTTGACGGTTTCGGATATCATTCCAACTCACGAATTTATCTCTGCTGACCAAAGAGAACAAGCGCTTAGAACTATGATGGAGCTGTCATTAGAAACAGCTTTGAAGTTTTAATTTGAGAGATTAGAGTTTAGAAGTTAGAGATTAGAACTTTGACTTACATTAAAATAAAAATGCTTCTGAAAATTCAGAAGCATTTTTTGTTGGTATTAATTTCGAAAAATTATTTCTTGATTACTTTTACAGAGTTACTTTCTGTTTCAGAGTTGACTTTCAAGATATAAGTTCCATTTGTTAACTGGCTCATATCCAATGACGCATTTTTAGCATTATTGATATTGAATCTCTGAATCATTTGTCCTGCAACATTATAGATCTCAACATTTTTCAAGTTGGAGTTTTTACTATTCTGAATCGTTACAAAACCAGAAGTTGGATTCGGAAAAACAGTGATTCCGTTTTGTTTCTGAACATCTTCTACAGCAAGCATTGCGCAATTGTAAACGTAGATTTCATCCAGATACCAACCATCATTTCCGTTGCATCCATCAGTTCCCATTTCGAAACGGAACTTAACATTGGAACCAGAAACGACTCCAATTTGTGACAAATCGATAACACTTTGTCCCCAACTTCCACTTAAAGATCCGCCATCTGTACCAGAGAAAGCTCTTTGCCCTTTTAGTGGATTATCATTACCAGAGTTTGCTAAAACACGATTATAAGCATTCTGAGTAAAAGCTGTTATTGGTAATAGAACCCACGAACCACCATTGATACTATATTTGATATTACCACCATCATATTGAGCTTCTGTTGCTACATAATGATTGAATGCCATTTCATATTTTCCACTTGTGAAAGCAGGGATTGTAATCAATGGACTCTCTAAGCGTAAAATTCCGTTTTGAAGATCTGATTGACAATCGCCGTTTATAGGATCTGCACCAAAGATTGCTTTACCTGTTCTTCCTTTCGGCAAATTATCCTGAATAGTCCAGTCTCTTACTTCCCAAGAAGCAGCAGCAGCGTCTGTAGGAATATTGGTAACTGTCCAGTTGCCAAGACCATTTTCCCAATCTTCTTTGAATAATGGATTACTAGTTGCACCAGCGCATAAGTCTGGAACAGCAGATAAGATTGGAACATAATTACATTGAGTCACTGGTGACATTCTTAACTCTGTAGCTAAGATTCCGTTTTTAAGATTCTGAACATCAGCTGCTGTAATAGATTCTCCAGATAGTCCAGCTGGATTAGCAGTAGTAGATAAACCCTGAAGATTAATCCCAATCAAATCATTAGCCGAAGCTTCTAGAGCATCTGCAAAATTAGAAAAGTCGCTGGTAGGTGTTAAGTAATTTTTTTGAGCTCTCCACCAGATATGAGCTGCTTTTACAAAGCCCATTCCCGTCATTGTGTAACCATTGTAGGTTCCGCCATCTACAAGAAGTGCGTATAAGTGATTGGTCACCCCAGAATTGGAATGAACACCTCCACTATCAGCTGTTCCACAATAGTAATTAGACGTATCTAGTACTCTGCCTGGATCTCCGTTACAGTTTGGATTCCACATATCACGGATTGGTGCTCCAAATGCAGTTGCATCTTCTCCCATTTTCCAACGTACAGAACCAGAATTACAAGCCGTTGTAGTTCTTACATCATTATTTTCACCTTCGTCTTCATAATTATTAAGAAGATCGATAGTCTCTCCCCAAACATCGGAGTAAGATTCGTTAAGAGCGCCCGATTGGTATTGGTAAATTAAACCACTTGTATATTCGGTGTAAGCGTGTCCCCATTCGTGAGCTACAACATCGTCTGCTGCTGTTCCTGTACAATAATTAGCCGTTACCCCATTCCAGTTAGCATTAGGACAATTGATATTCGGATTATTGTTAATAGTTATCATAGATGCATCGTTACTATTATAAGAAACATAATCAAATGCATTTTTGAAAAAATTATAAACATGCTCAGAAGTTATAACTTCGTTTTTTTGCCACTTATCGAGAGCCCCAGGCAATTCGTCTCCTTCTTTCCATTTAAGATTTGTCGCATTGGTATTAGTTTCGTACAGTTTTCTATCAATTGGATGGATTCCTGTAAACTGCTCTACCAGTTCCCCTGTGTGAGCATCTATGAAAAGAAATTCTCTTACATCATTCTTATTAGTCACTTCTACTTCATAAGCCAAGTAAGGTGTTACAATCCCGCCTTGTACTAGATTTTTAGGAAAAATCAAAAGATTATTTTTCCCAATTTCGAAAGGGACATCACTATTCGTAAGTTTTTGTTTTGCAATCAAATTTTTTGCAATACTTGCCGCTTCTGTTGCAGAAATATCTGGCGTAGAATCCACTTTGATATTAGAAATCGAATTTCCGTTGATAGAAGCCAACTGCTCTTTTCCGTTGAAATGGAACTTAAGTACACCATCATAAACGGGAATACCTTGGTATTGCTGTCTGTAGATTACATTTTTCAAACCATAATTATCTATAGTTTCCTCTACGAAGACAAGATCATTAGTTGATTTTAAATTGAAAGCTTGAAAATTTTCAGCCAGAAACTCAGCTGTTTTTGCTTTTGCTCCAGCAGATTTCAACTGAAGAGAATTTGCATTTCCAAAAAGGATAAAATTAGGATTAGAAGTACTGTTACTGATTGTAACATTCGCATTGGTTTCTTTTTTAAGTTTTGCAAGTTGTTTCGATTCCTGTGCAAAACCACATAGATAACCTAATGCTAGCGCGATAGATAGAGTTTTCTTCATTTTTAAAATTTATTGAAAGCAAATATAGGTATTAACTAACATTATAATTACAAAAAGTCAACAAAAAACTATATATCATAAATATTAAAGCAAATTAATTCTAAATATAACACCAATAATCAATTATTATTATCGATAATTAAAATCAAAACAAATATAACTTAGGCAAAAAATACAAGATAAAAGAACGTAGGAATTATCGAATATTGATTATGTAGTATAACAAAATTAAAAACTCAACCCAGATACAGTCATTTGAAGTTGCGCATTGGTATCAATGACTACTGTGATATACTTTTCTGACAACAAGAATTGTGTAGGCCTCAATGCCAAGACATTTCCTTGCATTTTAATTCCTTTTACATACTCTTTGTTGAAGTTATCCATCATACTTTTTCTGGAAGAATTTTCAATATCTAGCAATGGGATTCCGTAGTCGTTCTCTATCATTCTTCGGATCTTTCCTTCGAATAAAACGGTTAACGCTTTTTGGAAAAAATTCTTGGTTTTAAGATTAAAGTCAGATACGTTTAACTTTATTTTGTGATTCACAGCATCGTAAAAAGGTTTTCCTTTGATGAAAGCCGTTCCATTGACTTCGCCAGTTGTGTGAGCTTCTATCACAATATTTTCTTTTTCCTGATAGACCAAGATATCTGTAATCTTGACTTTTTTGTTTTCACTACCCATTGCAAATTCTTTATCTAAAAATTGTTGTTTTGCAATTCTGGTTGCTTCATCAAAACTGATATTGGCTGTGATCTGCAGATTAAAAACTTTAGGAATATTAGGATTAATTATAAAATTTGGAACAGTGTTAACGTCTTTTGTTGTTAGAGGAATTTGTCCAACATAAGTTTCGGAGTACAAATCTATCGCGATGGTGGTTTTAATCTTATCCTGAAAAACCTGCAACGGCGAAATATAAGTACTTTGAGGTGTAATCTTGAGCCAAGTATTGTATTCTTCAGAAACATTGATTGGTTTAGAAAACTGGTTCCAAACCATTACAAGATATGGCTGAAGATTGAATTGAGATTTGATCTGCTGATCTATGATACTTGTGAATTTCGTTTGTTGTTCTCTCAACGTACTTTCAATCAAAGGCGCAATTGGGATCTTAATTTTACCATAATCCAAGACTGGTTTCTGTGTCCAAACAAATCCCGCTGTTGTAGTCTTGGTGTTCAGTTTCCAATCCGATGTTGCAGCAATTGTGGTAATAAAATTCATTATAAGATTAAAATTGGTATCTTTATAAACATATACTCCGAAGGTTCCATAGCCTTTTTCTGCCCATATTTTCAAAGGCACCGAAATCATTAACCGATTATTGGTCAAAGCTTTTATAGCTATATTACCTTGCTTCTCTATCTTTACCTTGAACTGGTCATTATCATTATCTGTGTAAGATTGGTCCTCATAAAGTGTTCCTTTTATAGATTGATTTACCAGACTATTTATCTCTTGAATGGGTAAAGAAACAGGCAGAGTAATACTAGATTTGATCTTCGGCAAAGTATAAAATGGAGTTTCTGCCTGAGAGAAAGCCATAAAACTGATTAATAAAAAATAGATAAAGGTAATCTTTCTGAATGCGATCATAAGTATTCTTTAATAAAATATAAAAACACAAAATTAATGGTTTTTATTCGGTACCAAAACAAAAAAACCATCCCTAAAAAGAGATGGTTTTATATTTAAAAACAAAAGAATCTTATTCTTCAGTTTTTTCTTCTGCAGATGTCTCAGCAGGAGTTTCTTCAACTTTAGCTTCAGTAGCTTCCACTGCAACAGCTTCTGCTTTAGGAGCTGAAGTAGATCTTCTACTTCTTCTAGTTGTTTTCTTCTCTGCTTCGTTCGGATTGTAGATCTCGTTGAAATCTACCAATTCGATCATTGCCATATCGGCAGCATCACCAAGTCTGAAACCAGTTTTGATGATTCTTGTGTATCCACCGTTTCTTTCAGCAATTTTAGGAGCTACAGTTCTGAACAATTCAGTAACAGCTTCTTTACTTTGTAGGTAAGAGAAAACTGTTCTTCTATTGTGAGTTGTATCTTCTTTAGCTTTTGTAAGTAGTGGTTCCACGTAAACTCTTAAAGCTTTCGCTTTAGCAACAGTAGTGTTGATTCTTTTATGCTCAATTAGTGAACAAGCCATGTTAGAAAGCATTGCTTTTCTGTGCGGCGCCGTTCTACCTAAGTGATTTATTTTTTTACCGTGTCTCATTTTAAGGATTATTTATCAGCGTCTAACTTATATTTTGCAACATCAAACCCGAAATTTAGTCCTTTTGAGTGAACCAATTCTTCAAGTTCTGTTAAAGATTTTTTACCAAAATTTCTGAATTTCATCAAATCAGATTTACTGAAAGATACCAATTCCCCAAGAGTTTCTACTTCAGCTGCTTTCAGACAGTTAAGGGCTCTTACAGAAAGATCCATATCTGCTAATTTTGACTTAAGAAGTTGTCTTGTGTGAAGAGTCTCTTCATCGTACTGGATAGAAGCTTTTACCGCCTCAGTCTCTAAAGTAATTCTCTCATCAGAGAATAACATAAAGTGGTAGATCAAAATCTTAGAAGCTTCTGTTAAAGCATTCTGAGGAGTGATAGATCCATCAGTTTCGATATCCAATACTAATTTTTCGTAATCTGTTTTTTGCTCTACACGATAATTTTCTATACTATACTGTACTTTCTTGATAGGTGTAAAGATAGAGTCAATAGCAATAGTTCCAACAGGAGCATTGTTTGTTTTGTTCTGATCGCTCGGAACATAACCTCTTCCTTTTTCTACGTTGAAAGTAATTTCAAACGTAACATCATTAGCCAAAGTTGCAATAACCAATTCTGGATTAAGAACCTCGAAGTTAACCATTGAGTTTCCTAAATCTCCAGCAGTTACTAGTTCTTGTCCAGAGATTTTCGCAGTAATTTGCTCATTTCCTGGATTTTCAACTTTTGCTTTAAGACGAAGTTGTTTAAGATTAAGAATGATTTCAGTAACATCTTCGATCACTCCTGGAATAGTTGAAAATTCGTGCTCTACGCCTTCTATTTTGATAGATGAAATAGCATATCCTTCCAGAGAAGAAAGTAAAACTCTTCTCAATGCATTACCGATTGTAAGCCCGAAACCTGGTTCCAAAGGTCTGAATTCGAATTGTCCTTTAAAATCTGTCGAGTTTAATAGGATTACTTTATCGGGTTTTATAAATGTTAAAATTGCCATAGTCTGGTTGAGCAAAAATTTGAAAAAATTATTATTTAGAGTATAATTCGACGATTAACTGTTCTTTGATGTCCTCAGGAATTTGAATTCTCTCAGGAGCAGTCGTGAAAGTACCAGTTTTTTTCTCGTCATTGAATTGTAACCACTCATAATTTGTTTTGTAAGCTAATGCATTAGCAATTACTTCAAGAGATTTTGATTTCTCTCTTACTGCAATTACATCACCAGCTTTAAGCAAATAAGAAGGGATGTTTACTAGCTCTCCGTTCACAGTGATGTGTCTGTGAGAAACCAATTGTCTAGCTCCAGATCTAGTTTTAGCAAAACCTAATCTGTAAACTACGTTATCCAATCTTGATTCGCAAAGTTGTAATAGAACTTCACCTGTTACACCTTTACTTCTATGAGCTTTGTCAAAAAGGTTAGCAAATTGTCTTTCAAGAATACCGTAAGTATATTTAGCTTTTTGTTTTTCAGCTAACTGAACTGCGTATTCTGATTTTTTCGCACCTCTTCTTTTGTTAGGACCGTGTTGTCCTGGTGGTTGATTTTTTCTTTTCTCGAAGTTTTTATCATCTCCGAAAATTGCTTGACCAAATTTTCTAGCAATTTTTGTTTTAGGGCCAATATATCTTGCCATTGTTTTAGATTTGAGGTTAAAAGATTATACTCTTCTTCTTTTAGGTGGACGACATCCGTTGTGAGGCATAGGCGTCACGTCAACGATTTCGCTTACTTCGATACCAGAGTTGTGAAGAGTTCTGATTGCAGACTCTCTACCAGCACCTGGACCTTTTACAAACACCTTAACTCTTCTAAGACCAGCTTCGAAAGCAACCTGAGAACAGTTTTCAGCAGCCATTTGAGCTGCGAATGGAGTATTCTTTTTAGAACCTCTGAAACCCATTTTACCGGCAGAAGCCCAAGAGATAACTTCTCCTGCTTTATTTGTTAAAGAAATGATGATGTTATTGAAAGAAGCTTGAATATGCGCTTCACCAATAGCCTCAACTTTTACTTTTCTTTTTTTAACTACTTTAGTTTGTTTTGCCATAATTCCTAACGATTATTTACTTGCCTTTTTCTTGTTAGCAACAGTTTTTCTCTTTCCTTTACGGGTTCTAGAGTTGTTTTTCGTTCTCTGGCCTCTTAAAGGTAGTCCTAGTCTGTGACGTATTCCTCGTTGGCATCCTATGTCCATCAATCGCTTGATATTCAATTGCACTTCAGAACGCAATTCTCCTTCAACTTTTACGTTGTCTAAGATATAAGTTCTGATTGCTGCCAATTCATCGTCATTCCATTCGTTGACTTTCTTGTCTTCGCTGATTCCAGCGCTTTTCAAAATTTCTGAAGCAGTACTTCTTCCAACACCGTAGATGTAAGTAAGACCTATAACGCCTCTTTTGTTCTTTGGTAAATCAATACCTGAAATTCTCGCCATAATTTAATTGCGGTTCTTAACCTTGTCTTTGTTTAAATTTAGGGTTCTTCTTGTTGATTACGAAAAGTACACCTTTTCTGCGTACAATTTTGCAATCAGCACTTCTTTTTTTGATAGATGCTCTAACCTTCATTTTGTTAATTTTAATATCTAAAAGTTATTCTCCCTTTAGTCAAGTCATAAGGAGAGAGTTCGAGTCTTACCTTGTCTCCAGGTAAGAGTTTAATATAATGCATTCTCATTTTACCAGAAATATGGGCAATTAATACATGCCCATTCTCTAGCTCTACACGGAACTGCGCATTGGAAAGTGCTTCCGTTATTACGCCGTCTTGTTCTATATGTTTCTGTTTAGCCATTTACTTTATTAAAGGTTTGATGATCTTGATAATTTAGATTGCATCAACCCATCATAATGATGGTTCAGCAGATATGTGTTAATTTGTTGCACAGTATCCAAGATAACTCCAACCATAATTAACAACGAAGTACCCCCAAAAAAGAGAGCAAATCTATCTGTCTGAACAAACGCTCCGTGCACTATTGCCGGAAGGACTGCAAAGATAGATAAAAATATTGCACCAGGCAAGGTTATTTTTGATAAAATATCATCTAGATAATCTGCCGTTTCTTTTCCAGGTCTTACCTTAGGAATAAGCCCACCATTACGCTTCAAATCGTCAGCCATCTGATTTACAGGAATGGTAATTGCTGTATAGAAAAATGAGAAAATTATAATCAATAACGCAAACAATACGTTGTACTGCCAGCTAAAAACATTTTTGAAACCAGCCAAAAACGTGTTAGATTCGTCTACTTTTGTAAGTAATCCTGGTACAAACATCAATGCTTGTGCAAAGATGATTGGCATTACACCTGCAGCATTCACTTTTAATGGAATCCACTGTCTAGCACCATCCATCAAGTTTCTGCTAACACCACCTCTTGCTTGAGCTCTACTTACATACTGGATTGGAATTTTTCTTACAGCTACAGATAAAACAATAGCTAATAGAATGACCAATAACCAGAATATAATTTCTACTAAAATCATGATGCTTCCTAAACCACCTTTACCATTCTGCGTAAGAATCTCTTGATAAAATGCTGTTGGAAGATCCGCAAGGATACCCACCATAATTAAGATAGAAATACCATTACCAATACCTTTGTCAGTAATCTTCTCTCCTAACCACATTGCAAATACTGATCCTGCTACCAAGATAATAATACTCGGTAACCAAAACATTAATGATGCTGGATCTATATAATAGGCTGATCCAAACTGTGAATAAGGCAAGAAATATTGCGTAACAGAAGTTAAATAAGAAGGCGCTTGTACAAGACAAACCCCAATAGTTAACCATCTGGTAATTTGGTTCAATGTATTTCTTCCACTTTCTCCGTCTTTTTGTAACTTCTGAAGATAAGGAATAGCCATTCCCATCAATTGCACTATAATAGAAGCAGAGATATAAGGCATAATTCCTAATGCCATGATAGAAGCACGGCTAAATGCTCCACCTGTGAAAGAAGACAATAAACCCAAAAGGCCGGCCCCTTGTTGGTTCCCGCCTTGATTTTGGTAATGTTGTAATAAGTTCCCTACTTCTGCAGTATTAATTGCAGGAAGAGAAACATATGATGCGAATCTATACACAAGGACCAAAGAAAGTGTCAGGATAATTTTATCCCTCAGCTCTTTTAGACTCCAAATGTTTTTAAGTGTTTGTATAAATTCTTTCATTATTATTAATTAAAGAGTAATTGCTTTACCTCCTGCTTTGTTGATTGCTTCTTCAGCAGACTTAGTAAACTTGTCAGCAGAGATAGAAACACCAGATTTCAAATCACCTCTACCTAAGATTTTTACTAATTCGTTTTTAGATGCAAGACCGTTTTCTACTAATACATCTCTAGTGATATCACCAGTGATGTTTTTAGTATCGATCAAAGTTTGGATAGTATCAAGATTGATTGCTCTAAACTCTTTTCTATTAATATTTTTGAAACCAAATTTTGGTAATCTTCTTTGCAAAGGCATCTGTCCACCTTCGAAACCGATTTTCTGAGAATAACCAGCTCTAGCTTTTTGACCTTTATGTCCTTTTGTTGAAGTACCACCATATCCGCTTCCTTGTCCTCTACCAATTCTTTTTATGCTAAAAGTAGAGCCAGCTGATGGTTTTAAATTATTTAAATTCATTGTTGTATTGAGATTATAGATTAAAAGATAAGAGACAAGAGACTGCAAAAACTAGTCTCTTTTCTCTATGTCTATTGTTCTTATTTCTGAACTTCTAATAAGTGACTTACAGAAGCGATCATTCCTAAAATAGAAGGCGTAGCTTCGTGTTCTACAACTTGTTGAAGTCTTTTAAATCCTAGTGCTTCAAGTGTTCTTTTTTGAGTTTTAGAACGATTAATAGCACTTCTAACTAATTTTACTTTGATTGTTGCCATTGCTATATTGATTAACCGTTAAACACTTTACTTAAAGAAACTCCTCTCATTCTTGCAATCTCTTCTGGTCTTCTGATGTCCAATAATGCGTTGAAAGTAGCTTTCACAACATTATGTGGGTTAGAAGAACCTTTAGATTTTGACAATACATCGTGTACACCTGCAGATTCCAATACCGCTCTTACCGCACCACCTGCGATAAGTCCTGTACCGTGAGATGCTGGTCTCAAAAAGATATCAGCACCACCATATCTTGCAGAAGTCTGGTGAGGAATTGTATGGTTGATTACTGGAACTTTTACCAAGTTTTTCTTAGCATCTTCTACTGCCTTAGCAATTGCAGAAGCTACTTCTTTAGATTTACCTAGTCCGTATCCGATAATTCCATCCTCGTTTCCTACAACAACAATTGCAGAAAATCCGAATGCTCTACCACCTTTGGTTACTTTAGTTACTCTGTTAACAGCAACCAGACGATCTTTTAATTCTAATCCTCCAGGTTTAACTCTTTCTATATTACTATCTACCATGTTTTCTAGATTTTTAAAATTAGAATTTAAGACCAGCTTCTCTAGCACCGTCAGCAAGAGCTTTCACTCTACCGTGGTATACGAAACCATTTCTATCAAATACAACATTCTCGATACCTGCCGCCTTAGCTTTAGCTGCAATAGCTTTACCTACAGCTACAGATACTTCTGTTTTCGTTCCTTTAGCGTCTACTCCTTTCTCTCTAGAAGATGCAGATACTAATGTTTTTCCGTCTTTGTCATCTACCAATTGAGCGTAGATCTCTTTATTACTTTTGAATACAGATAATCTTGGTAAAGATGCAGATCCTGAAATCTTCCCTCTTACTCTTCTTTTGATTCTGATTCGTTTTTCAACTTTTGTTAATGCCATTTTCTTAAATTTTATGCAGATTTACCGGCTTTTCTTCTGATGATTTCACCCACGAATTTCACACCTTTTCCTTTGTAAGGCTCAGGTTTTCTGAAAGATCTGATCTTCGCAGCCACCATTCCAAGAAGTTGATTATCGTAAGAAGATAATGTAATGATCGGGTTTTTCCCTTTTTCAGTCAATGTATCTATTGTAACTTCTTTTGGAAGTTCCAAAACGATACCGTGAGAAAATCCAAGAGCCAATTCTAATCTTTGACCATTGTGAGATGCTCTGTATCCAACTCCTACTAGTTCTAATTGCTTAGTGAATCCTGTAGAAGTACCAACAATCATATTGTTGATAAGCGCTCTGTATAAACCGTGAAGCGCTTTATGTTCTTTTGAATCAGAAGGACGTGTGAATGTAAGTACACCGTCTTCTTGTGCGAAGCTAATCCCCCCTGTAAGTTCCTGAGATAACTCTCCTTTAGGACCTTTTACCGTTACAACACCTTCTTTTTCAGAAACTGTAACTCCAGCAGGAACTTCTATAATTGCTTTACCAATTCTTGACATTTTCCTTGTTTTAAAAAATTAATATACGTAGCAAATTACTTCACCTCCTACTTTCTCTTGTCTAGCTTTTTTATCAGTCATTACTCCTTTAGAAGTAGAGATGATAGCTACACCTAGTCCGTTAAGTACTCTTGGAAGTTCCTCAGAACCTTTGTACTGACGAAGACCTGGTCTAGAAGCTCTTTGGATAGACTTGATAGCTGGTTTGTTCGTTTGCTTATCATACTTCAAAGCGATCTTGATAGCTCCTTGAACCGCGTTGTCCTCGAACTTGTAGTTCAAGATATAACCTTGGTCAAAAAGAATCTTAGTGATCTCTTTTTTGATTTTCGATGCAGGAATTTCCACCACTTTGTGGCCTGCGCTTTGTGCGTTCCTTACTCTTGTTAGGAAATCTGAAATTGGATCTGTTACCATTTCTTTATTATTAAATTATTGGTTAATGACAACCAGTATTGAAAAGACTTGAAAATTAAAGATAATTTAGTTGGAATAACTCTCCAAAAAAAACTCTTTATTTACAGTATCTCAACAACTTAACTGTCACTTTGTTTTCTAAAATTCAATTAACTTTAATAAACATAGTCAAAACTAAGTTTAACTCTCAGAAAATATTAATTTACTGAGCGGGTGCAAAAGTACAAAAAAAATTAATAATAATTAAAAATTTTCAAATATCTTAAAATCATTATAGTTTTGTCCTCTATTTATTAAAATACAGCTGACTTATAAAATATAGAAGTCAGCTGTAAAATTTTAATTGCTTACCAACTAGCTTTTTTAACGCCTGGGATAAGACCATTGTTTGCCATTTCACGGAAAGTTACTCTGGAAATACCGAATGTTCTCATATATCCTCTTGGTCTACCTGTCAATTTACATCTGTTATGTAATCTTACAGGAGAAGCATTTTTAGGCAATTTCTGTAATGCATCATAATCACCAGCTTCTTTCAAAGCTTTTCTTTTTTCAGCATATTTAGCTACAGTAGCTTCTCTTTTGCGCTCACGCGCTTTCATTGATTCTTTAGCCATTTCTTAGTTCTTTTTGAACGGTAAACCGAAGTGAGTTAATAATGATTTTGCTTCTTTATCAGTTTTCGCAGTTGTTACGAAAGTGATGTCCATCCCCTGGATTTTTTTCACTTTGTCAATTACGATCTCTGGGAAGATAATCTGCTCAGTAATACCTAAGTTGTAATTACCTCTTCCGTCGAAACCTTCAGCTTTGATTCCAGAAAAATCTCTAATTCTTGGAAGTGCAGAAGAAGTTAATCTATCTAGGAACTCATACATTTTATCAGCTCTTAGAGTTACTCTTGCTCCTACAGGCATTCCTTTTCTTAGTTTGAAGGCTGCTTCATCTTTCTTAGAAAGTGTTCCAACAGCTTTTTGTCCTGTAATTGCAGTCAATTCTTCTACTGCATAGTCAACGATTTTTTTGTCAGCTGTAGCAGCTCCCAAACCTTGTGACACAACGATTTTCTCTAATCTAGGTACTTGCATTACTGATTTGTACCCAAATTCTTCCATCATTGCAGGAACAATTTTCTCTTTATATGCTTGTTTTGGTCTTACTATATATTCCATTGTAATTCTAAATTATAAAGTTTCACCTGTTGTTTTAGCAACTCTTACTTTCTTACCTCCTTCTACTTTAGTACCAGTCTTAGTAGCTTTACCGTTTTTATCAACAAGTGCTACGTTAGAAATATGCAAAGAAGCTTCTTTTTCTACAATTCCACCTTGAGGGTTTTGTGCAGATGGCTTAGTATGTTTTTTAACGATATTAATACCGGCAACAACAACTCTAGGATCTTTACCTTCTTTTCTAATTACTTCAAGAACTTCACCTTTACTACCTCTGTTTTTACCAGTAGTAACGATAACGTTGTCTCCTCTTTTTATTTTAACTTTTGTCATTTTTGTAAATTTTAAAATTAAAGTACTTCAGGAGCTAATGAAATAACTTTCATATATTCTTTATCTCTCAACTCACGAGCAACTGGTCCGAAAACACGTGTTCCTCTCATTTCTCCAGCAGCGTTTAGTAAAACACAAGCATTGTCTTCGAATTTGATGTAAGATCCATCTTTTCTTCTAACTGCTTTTTTAGTTCTTACTACAACTGCTTTAGACACTTGGCCTTTTTTAGCATTACCTGATGGTGTAGAATCTTTGATAGTAACAACGATTTTATCACCAACTGAAGCATATCTTCTTCTAGTTCCTCCTAGAACTCTGATCACTAGTACTTCTTTTGCACCTGTGTTATCAGCAACTTTTAATCTTGATTCTGTTTGTAACATTATTACTTAGCTTTTTCAATGATTCTTACTAATCTCCATCTTTTGCTCTTGCTCAAAGGTCTAGTTTCTGTAATCAAAACTGTATCACCTTCTGTGCACTCGTTGTTCTCATCATGTGCAGTATATTTTTTCGTTTTCAAAACGAATTTACCGTACATTGGATGCTTCACTCTCGTAGTTTCACTAACAACAATAGTCTTTTCCATTTTATTGCTGGAAACTACTCCAATACGTTCTTTTCTTAAATTTCTGTCCATTGTAAAAAGGAATTATTGTTTGTTAGTTAATTCTGTGTTAAGTCTAGCGATTGTTTTTCTCAAATCTCTTATTAAGATTGGATTCTCAAGTGGACTGATTTTGTGAGCCAATTTAGTTTTAGCATAGTTAGCTTTAGCTTCAGTCAATTGATTGATTAAATCCTCTTTGCTTAAATTTTTGATGTCAGCGTTTTTCATTTTAATAGAGATTATAGAGGTTTAACAAAATCGTTTGCAACTACGAACTTGGTAACGATTGGTAACTTTTGAGCAGCAAGCCTAAGAGCTTCTTTTGCTACATCGTAAGGTACACCACCAACTTCGAACATAATTTTACCAGGTTTTACTACAGCTACCCAATATTCCACAGCACCTTTACCTTTACCCATACGTACTTCCGCTGGTTTTTTAGTAATTGGCTTATCTGGGAAAATTTTGATCCATAGTTGACCTTCTCTTTTCATATATCTTGTAGCTGCGATACGCGCCGCTTCAATTTGTCTTGCAGTAACCCAAGCTCCCTCTGTAGCTTTGATTCCGAAAGTTCCGTAAGCAAGTTGATTACCTCTTTGAGCAATCCCCTTCATTTTCATCTTATGAACTCTACGGAATTTGGTTCTTTTTGGTTGTAACATAATTTCTTAAATTTTAGATTTTAGAATTTAGATTTTAAAAAAGTAACGGTCATTTAAAAACTATCCTCTAAAATTTTATTAATTATTTCTTCTTGGTTTTCTGTCGCCTCTTTCTCCTCTGTCGTTTCTACCTCCAGCTGGCGCTTTTTTCTGTTGTCCTACAAGCGGAGTAAGGTCTCTTTTACCGTACACTTCTCCTTTCATAATCCAAACTTTAACACCTAACTTACCGTATTGAGTTAATGCTTCACCGATATGATAATCGATATCTGCACGGAAAGTAGATAAAGGAATTCTTCCTTCTTTGAAGTTTTCAGAACGTGCCATTTCAGCGCCGTTCAATCTTCCAGAAATCTGAACTTTGATCCCTTCAGCTCCCATTCTCATTGTAGAAGCGATAGCCATTTTCACCGCTCTTCTGTAAGAGATGCGATTTTCGATTTGCTTAGCGATGCTATCAGCAACCAATACTGCGTCTAGCTCAGGTCTCTTGATTTCGAAAATATTGATTTGGATATCTTTTCCAGTCAATTTTTTCAACTCTTCTTTTAGTTTGTCAACTTCCTGTCCACCTTTCCCGATGATTAAACCTGGTCTAGCAGTAGTGATCGTTACAGTTACTAATTTAAGTGTTCTTTCAATAAAGATTTTTGAAATACCACCTTTAGATAATCTTGCTTCAAGGTATCTTCTGATTTTGTAATCTTCAGCGATTCTATCACCGTAGTTTTTACCACCAAACCAGTTAGAATCCCATCCTCTGATGATACCTAATCTGTTACCAATTGGATTTGTCTTCTGTCCCATACCTTGAATTAATTTTTAGTACCTAAGATTAATGTAATGTGGTTTGATCTCTTTCTGATTCTGTAACCTCTACCTTGTGGAGCAGGTCTTAGTCTCTTCAATTGTCTTGCACTATCTACAAATATTTCTTTAACGATAAGGTTTGCTTCCTCGATGTCAGCACCTTCGTTTTTAGTTTGCCAGTTAGCAATCGCAGAAAGTAATACTTTTTCCAATTTCTCAGAAGCAGCTTTCTTTGAATATTTTAGAATAGATAGAGCTTTTTCAACCTCTACTCCTCTAATGATATCAGCAACTAATCTCATTTTTCTAGGAGAAGAAGGGCAATCGTTGTGTAACGCTTTTGCCACATCTTGGTTTGCTATTTTACGTGCTAATGCACTTTCTCTTTTTCTTGATCCCATGATTATCTACCTCCTTTATTTTTGTTACCACCGTGACCTCTGAAAGATCTTGTCGGAGAAAATTCGCCTAACTTGTGTCCAACCATGTTTTCTGTTACATAAACTGGGATAAAAGATTTCCCGTTGTGTACAGCAATAGTTTGACCTACGAAGTCTGGAGAGATCATAGACGCTCTAGACCAAGTTTTGATTACAGTCTTTTTGTTAGACTCTATATTTGCCTGAACCTTTTTATCTAAAGTGTGATGAATAAATGGTCCTTTTTTAAGTGATCTTGCCATAATTATTTACGTTTAGATATGATATGACGGTTAGACGCTTTGTTTTTCTTTCTAGTTTTGTAACCTTTAGCTGGTTTACCGTTTCTAGATCTTGGGTGACCTCCAGAAGAACGTCCTTCACCACCTCCCATTGGGTGATCAACTGGGTTCATTACTACTGGTCTTGTTCTAGGTCTTCTACCCAACCATCTGCTTCTACCAGCCTTACCTGATACAGTTAACTGATGATCACCGTTAGAAACAGATCCAACCATTGCTATACATTCTGTAAGAATCATTCTAGATTCTCCAGAAGGCAACTTAACGATGGCATATTTTCCATCTCTAGAAGTCAATTGAGCTGAAGAACCAGCACTTCTTGCCATGATTGCACCTTGTCCAGGCTTCAATTCGATACAAGAAATTACAGTACCCAATGGAATATTTTTCAATTTCATTGCGTTACCTACGTTAGGTTCTACGCTTTCTCCAGAAACAATTTTCTGATCAACTTTGATCCCGTTTGGAGCGATGATATATCTCTTCTCTCCATCTGCGTACTCCACCAACGCGATGAAAGCAGTTCTATTTGGATCATATTCTACAGTTTTTACCGTTGCTTCAACATCGAATTTGTTTCTTTTGAAGTCGATAATTCTGTATTTCTTTTTGTGTCCACCTCCGGTGTAACGCATGGTCATTTTACCAGTTTGGTTACGTCCACCTGACTTACTAATACCAACTGTTAGAGATTTCTCTGGTTTGTTGGTAGTAATTTCCTCAAAATTGTTAACAACTCTGAATCTCTGTCCTGGGGTGATAGGTTTTAATTTTCTAACAGACATTACTATTATTTATAATTAATTAATTAGTTGCGAAAATATCAATAACTTCTCCAGCTGCTAATGTTACAACAGCTTTTTTCAATTTATTGGTTTTCCCAACTTGAAGTCCTTTTTTTGTATGTTTAGCAGAAACTTTAGGCGCATAAATCATCGTTCTAACGTCCGCTACTTTTACACCGTAAGCTGCTTCAATAGCACCTTTAATCTGGATCTTGTTTGCTTTTGGAGCAACCAAGAAAGAATAAGCACCTCTTAGATCTGTAAGATAGTTTGCTTTTTCTGAAATAATTGGTTTAATAATAAGTGACATGATTTATTTCTTTAAGTTGTCCTGAAATTTCTCTACTGCACCTTCTAAGAAGATAATCTCACCTGCATTGATTAAATCATAAGAAGAAATCTCGTTATAATTCAACACTCTTGTTTTAGGCAAGTTTCTAGAAGATAAATATACATTCTTGTTAGCTTCAGGAAGTACGAATAATGATTTTTTACCTGTAAGAGTCAAAGCATCCAACAATGTGATGAATTCTTTTGTCTTAGGAGCATCAAAACTCAAGTTCTCCAAAACTTTGATACTGTTATCTCTCAATTTTTGAGACAAAACAGATTTTTTAGCTAATCTCTTAAGCGCTTTGTTCAATTTGAATCTGTAGTCTCTTGGTTTTGGACCAAAAACTCTACCTCCACCTTTGAAAGTTGGCGACTTGATATCACCATATCTCGCAGATCCTGAACCTTTTTGCTTCTTAAGCTTTCTAGTAGAAGCAGTGATTTCGCTTCTTTCTTTAGATTTATGAGTACCTTGACGCTGAGCAGCAAGATATTGTTTAACCTCTAAGTAAACCGCGTGCTGATTTGGCTCAATTCCGAAAACTGATTCGTCAAGAGTTACTTTTCTTCCGGTCTCTTTTCCTGATGTATTTAATACTACTAGTTCCATTTCTTGATAATTACATAAGAATTTTTAGCTCCCGGAACAGCACCTTTTACTACTAAAAGATTTTGTTCTTCATCCACTTTTAACACTTGAAGGTTTTGAACAGTTACTTGCTCACCTCCCATTCTACCAGCCATTCTCATTCCTTTGAATACTCTCGAAGGATCCGATCCAGCACCGATAGAACCTGGAGCTCTAAGTCTGTTGTGCTGCCCGTGAGTTGCTTGCATTACACCTCCAAATCCGTGTCTTTTAACAACACCTTGGAAACCTTTACCTTTAGAAGTACCTGTTACATCAACGTATTCACCTTCTGCAAACATGTTAACTTCTACTAAATCTCCTATTTTAACATCGTGTTCGAATGCATTTCTGAATTCTACCAACTTCGCTTTAGGAGTTGAACCAGCCTTTTTAAAATGACCAGCTAACGCTTTACCAACGTTCTTCTCACTCTTGTCATCGAAACCTAGTTGAACAGCAACATACCCGTCAACTTCTTCGGTTCTGACCTGTAAAACCGCACATGGACCAGCCTGAATAACTGTACAAGGAATGTTTTTCCCAGCTTCGTCAAACAAAGATGTCATACCGATTTTTTTACCAATAATACCTGACATTATTTATTATATATCTATTATATTAAAACTTAGCATTTTAGTGGCCTTCGTAATTTTCTATGTCTGAAATAGGCATACTCTTTCCCTAAAATGAGTGTGCAAATGTATGAATATTTTTTATATTGACAAATATTTTCAGGAAATTATTTGATAATTTGTGAGTTACGAGATTCTAGACCAATTTTAAAAACAAAACATCAAATAAATCTTGACAGAATAATCACTCTAAGAAAATTAAGGCTTAAAAGTAAACTTATAACAATACGAATTGGACAAAGTTCCCCCATCTTAAGTAGTTCTGTTAACATTTAAAACAGAACATTACATTTTGAAAATGAAATTTTATTCTAGAACTGCCAAAAATCAGTTTCATTAGGAAGCATTAAAAAGATTAATTTGTATTTTTGCTATTTAGAATTAATAAAAATAAATTAATTAAAAATGAAAAAGATACTTTTCACATCTTTCATATTATTAGGTATGCTTTTCCAAGCGCAAAAAAATACACTTCTGAATGCTGACTTCTGGAAAGCAAAACCAGATGTAGAAAAAGTAAAAGCAGAAATCAACCAAGGCAACAACCCTTACGAATTTAATTCTAATGCTTTTGATCCAACTGCACTTTCTATTAATAATAGATCTTCGACAGATGTAATTATTTACTTATTAGAAAAAGCGAAAAGTGTTGATCAACTAACACACGATGGAAGAACTTACTTGCATTGGGCAGCAATGAGCGGAAACAAAGAAGTAATCTCTTACCTATTGAAAAAAGGCTACAACCCCAATAAATATGACACAAAAGGTTTTACGCCTATATCTTTTGCAGCTTATTTTGGTCTAGCCAATGCAGAAATCTATGACTTGTTTTTTCGAAATGGTGTTGATCCAAAAACTAAATACAATAACGACGCCAACATTCTTTTATTAGCCATAGGAAATGATAAAGACGGCTCTCTAGAAAAACTATTCTTGTCAAAAGGTCTTTCTTTGGATTCTAAAGACAACAAAGGAAGAACAGCTTTCGATTATGCTACAAGTTTTGGTAATATTGATATTTTAAAATCATTACGTACAAAAAATATCAAGGCCACAGATTATGCACTAATCAACGCAGCTTCGGGAACAAGAACTAATACTAATGGATTGCCAGTTTATCAATACCTTCTGGATGATTTAAAATTAAATCCAAAAACAACCAATGAGGATGGAGCTACGGCTCTGCAAATCATTGCAAGAAAACCCAACCAAAAGGAGATCATCGATTACCTTATCAATAAAGGTGTTGATCCTAATCAAAAAGATGCTGATGGAAACAATGCTTTAATCATTGCGGCTGGTGGTAGAGACATCAATAATATTAAAGCTATTCTTCCAAAAATCAAAGACATCAACGCTACGAATGCTAAAGGTGAATCTGCATTAACCGAAGCTGTAAAAAGTAGTTCTGCAGAAACCATTGCGCTTCTTTTGGACAACAAAGCCAACATCAATATAAAAGATATAAAAGGAAATGACTTGGCTTATCATATTATTCAAGCTTACAATCCTGCTGGCGGAAGAGGGAATGCAAAAGATGACTTAACCGAAAAAATGGAGCTTCTAAAATCAAAAGGAATTAACTTTTCGACGCCACAAGCAGATGGAAATACGTTGCTACATCTCGCCATTGCAAAAAACAATCTTGACCTTCTAAAAAAATTAGAACCATATAAGATTGATGTAAATGCCAAGAACAAAGAAAGTATGACCGCACTTCACAAAGCGGCGCTTATTGCAAAAAATGACGAAATTCTAAAATATCTCATCAGCCTTGGCGCTAAAAAAGATATCAAAACTGAGTTTGATGAAACCGCTTATGACTTAGCTTCAGAAAACGAATATCTAAAAAAGAACAACACCTCTATCGAATTTTTAAAATAAAATAAAATAAAAATGACTTCATCATTCAGAATTCAACTAGTCGGAATTTTGACCTTTTTCGCTGTAATATTTTCATCAGCACAGGTTTCCAAATACAAATGTATGCTCCAAATGACAAGCTACACAGGCGAAGGCGCTTATGTTGTGGTTTCATTAATCGATCCGAAAGGCACATACGAAAAAACACTTTACGTAATGGGACCAGACAAAAAATGGTACGACACGCTTAAAGAATGGCACAAAGCACAAACCAAAAAACCAACGAAACTCAATGCCATCACCGGCGCATCTGTAGCAGGTGGCGATAGAAGCATCACCACATTTTCTATAGAAGACAAATATCTTAATAAAGGATACAAAATCCGTTTCGAATCTGCTGTGGAGGATCAAAAATACCACGTTCAGGATTTGGAGATTCCTTTGACAACAGATGGGATTACTCAAAAAACAGATGGAAAAGGCTACATCAAGTACGCCAAATTGATCAAATTTAATCTTAGTAAATGACATCATCTGTTTGGAGACTGGCGCACCTCGCGTTGGCAGTCGTTACATTTTTGTTTCTGATCCTCGCATCGGTAACAGGGATTGTTTTGGCTTATGACGCCGCACAGGAAAATCTGCAACCACTCCGGGCAGATGATATCAATACCTTTACACTTTCCCAAGCCATTCCGGAACTGAAAAAACATTATCCGGAAATTATTGAGCTGAGTGTAGATCACAACCGTTTTGTTTTACTGGAAGGTATTGACAACGACGGCAATGATGTAAAAGCCTATATCAATCCAACAACCGGAAAAATCTTAGGCAAACCGACAGAAAAAAGCGAGTTCATCAATTGGAACCTCTCTTTGCATCGTTCATTATTTTTGAAAGAAACGGGGAGATTCGTGGTTGGAGTGGTTTCGTTTTTATTAATGTTAATTACCATTTCGGGGTTCGTATTAATTTTAAAACGGCAAAAGAGTTTCCGAAATTTCTTTGGCAAAATCAACAAAGATTCTTTTTCTCAATATTACCACGTGATTTCTGGGAGATTATTATTGATTCCGATTCTTATCGTTTCCATCACGGCGACTTATCTTTTCCTTGTACGTTTTGAAATCATCAAGAAAACCGAACCTGAGAAAATCAAGAGTTCAAAATCAAATAATCAAACAGAAAAAAAATTAGCTGATTTTGATATTTTTAAATCGACCTTATTAAAAGATGTTCAGAAAATCGAATTTCCTTTTGTAGAAGATGAGCCAGAGGAATTCTTTGTCTTAAAACTAAAAGACCGAGAAATCACCGTCAACCAAATCACAGGCGCGATTGAAAAAGAAGAAAAATATCCTTTAATAACAGTCTATGAAAATCTAAGTCTCGACCTGCACACGGGAAGAACCAATTGGATTTGGGCAATAGTTTTAGGATTATCGTCTGCTAATATTCTGATGTTCATTTGGTCTGGATTTGCCATTACTTTCAGAAGAAGTCGATCTAAAATTAAGAATAAATTTAAACCAGATCAGGCAGAAATCATTCTATTAGTTGGTTCAGAAAACGGAACCACCTTGAATTTCGCTTCCAATGTTCATCATCAATTATTATCAACGGGTAAGAAATCTTATCTGGCAGAACTCAACCATTACAAACTTTTTCCGAATGCAAAACAATTAGTCATTTTTGCTTCAACTTACGGTTTGGGAGATCCGCCAACTAATGCGTCTCAGTTTTTGAAATTGGTTGATAAAATTCCGAAAAATCAAGACGTTCATTACTCTGTTGTGGGATTTGGTTCCAAATCTTATGACGAGTTTTGTGCTTTTGCAGAGAAAATCAATCAACATCTATCTGAAACCGATTGGGCAAAACCATTGATTCCGTTACACACAGTTAACGATCGTTCAACGCACGAGTTCGCAGAATGGGCAAGAGAATGGAGTGCAGAAAGCCTGATTCCGATCGCCTCCGCACCTTCACTTTACGCTCCTAAAATCCCAGCTTTATCAAAATTTAAAGTCGTAGGAAAATCCGAAGTGGTGGAAGAAGCCACAACTTTTAAACTCAATCTAAAACCAACTTCCAGACAGAAGTACCAATCCGGAGATTTGCTTGCCGTCTATCCCGACAATGACCACAAGGAAAGATTCTACTCTGTAGGGAAAGTAGATGACAGCCTGCAACTGATTGTCAAATTGTTCGAGAACGGTTTAGGTTCTGGCTACTTATACCGATTGGAAGAAGGACAGGAAATCAATGCCAGATTAATTAAAAATTCGGATTTTCATATTCCTAAAAATCCTAAATCAATCGCATTAATCGCCAACGGAACTGGGATTGCACCTTTCCTTGGAATGATTGATAACAATACCAAAAAGAAAGATATCCGCCTCTACTGTGGGTTCAGGAAGTCGAGTGAACTAAGTCGCCGTTATACTCAGTTTCTGGAAAGTCAAAAAGAGAAAGGGCAACTTTCGGATTTTCAATTTGCTTACTCCAAAGAAGAACAAGCCGAGTATGTGATGCATCTTATTGAAAAAGATGTCGAGTATTTCTACCAACTTCTTCAAAGTGGCGGAACCATTATGATTTGTGGCGCACTAAGAATGCAACACGATGTCGAAACCTTATTAGACGACATTTGTTTGAAGAAAGGAACTTCTCTTGGTGACTATAAAAATAGAGGGCAGATTCTTACGGATTGTTATTAATGAAGTAGATGAAAAGATAATAGATGAGAGATAATAGACTTGGTGAAGTCCTCATAATTATTCATTCCATCGATCCAAAGTCTTAAGATTGAATTCCTTCGGAGCTCGTTGTTAATTTCAAGATTATCCAAAACCCGCTTATCTTTGTCCGTATGAAAAACAACATTGCAAAAGTATTTTTAATAATCCTATTCGGTATTTCATCAATGGCTTTGGCGCAAGTTCAGAGGATTAGAACCTTGAACTTGATGGGTAGTCAATTCGAGATTACGGTGGTTGAAAAAGACTTTATATCTGCAGAACAAGCCATTGATAAAGCCATTACCGAAATCACCCGAATAGAAAATCTCATCTCCGAGTGGCGACCGGAAACACCAATCTCACAAGTCAACCGCAATGCTGGCATCCAACCTGTGAAAGTAGATCAAGAAGTCATCGACCTTACCAAATTGGCACTCCAATTCTCAAGATTGACCGATGGGGCTTTTGATATTAGTATTGTGGCAATGGACAAAATCTGGAAATTCGATGATACAATGGAAACCTTGCCCAATGCTGAGGCGATCCAATCTTCTATCCGAAATGTCGGTTATCAAAACATCGAAATCGACAGCATCAACTCTACTCTATTCTTAAAAAAGAAAGGTATGAAAATCGGTTTTGGATCCATTGGAAAAGGTTATGCTGCAGACCGCGCCAGAACACTTCTGAAGCAGGCTGGTGTTTTGGGCGGCATCATCAATGCTTCTGGCGATATCTCTACATGGGGAACTCAACCCAATGGAGATGCTTGGGCAATTGGGGTAAACAATCCTTTCCGTAACGGCAAAGTGGCAGCTGTGATTCAGAAAAAAACAGAGATGTCTATGACCACATCGGGTAATTATGAAAAGTTTGTCGAGATCAATGGGAAACGCTATTCTCATATCATCAATCCCAAAACAGGGATACCTTCTACTGGATTGACCAGCGTGACCATCATTGGTCCAGATGCAACTACCGCCAATGGTTTCAGTACTTCATTAATGGTTTTGGGAAAGAAAAAAGGCAAGAAATTGATGAAACAATTCCCCGAATACAGCTATGTTTTGATTACCGACAAAGGCAACATTATTAGAAGCTTAAAATAAAGAAAGATTATCATTGCGATAATCTTTCTTTTACTATATAAAATTGATTGGTGTTCTTAAAATGTCAGAACTTGTAACTGATCTGAGCAGCAAAGTTTCTTGGCCGTATCTGATCGATATAACCGCCTCGGAAATAAGAACTATATCCAACGGTATCAAAGATATTATTGAAGAATACTCTTAGTCCAATTCCGTTTTTCAGGCTATAACCCACTTGTGCATCAACAGTTGTGTATTCTGGCATATCGAATGGTTGTACTCCCGGAGCAACACTGTTAATATGTCCTGCGGTGAATGTTTTCTGAGTCCACTCATCCACCGGACGTTTTCCTACATAATAAATTCCGGCTCCAATGTCAAGTCTATCCAATAGACCTTGATTAAATTTATAATTCAACCAACCGTTTGCTGTGTGCTTCGGCGTGTTCATAGGCGCTGAACCATTGACGTAAGAAGGACTGTTTTGATATTGAGCATCTACATACGCCCAACCAGCCATTATCTGTAAGTTAGGAAAAATCCTTCCGATTGCTTCAACCTCCATTCCTTTTCTTCTTAGATTTCCAGCAATTCCGTATAGGATATTCTTGTTGGCATCCTGAACTGGATTATAATTGGAATCTAAAATTTGGAAAGAAAGATTATCTGAGTTAATATCAAATAATGTAACGTTAAATCTTAGTTTCTCATTAAACCAATCCGATTTGATTCCCGCTTCCCATTGTTTTGTATGAGACGCTCCTACGTTTCCACCTGCCTGCAAAATCTGATTCACAGAACGAAGGGATGTAGTGGTGGTGTAAGAACCAAATACATTGATGTTTTCTACCGGAGAAACAATCAGACCAAACTGAGGATTCCAAGTATCAACAATTCTACTGCTAGAACCACTCAATCTACTATATCTTAATCCCAAATGCGCTTTTACATATTTCCCAAAAGACATCACGTCTTGTGCTAATGCACCAATACTAGGTGTCAAAATAGGATTAGATCTTCCAAGACTCTCGTAAACAACATTCACGGGCAAAGTATTAGAAATAGAACCATTAACCACATCAAATGTATCTAATGGATTAGCTGCATACGTTACCGAACCAGTAGGCGTATTAACAGTTCTTGATCTCGCGGTGATTAAGTTAGCATCAGAAATTGAGTTTTTATAGGCATTATAATTAATTGCTGACGTTTCAGTTTCTCTCCAATCAAATCCAACTTGGAAAGTGTGGTTGATAAAGCCTGTTTTAATATCCTGTCCAATGAAGTCTAACTGCAAAACTCTGTTAATATCTTCACTTTCAGATTTACCGATAATTCTTTGTCTGATGTTATAATCCTTACCGCCTTGTGGTAAAGAAACCGAAGAACTTTCAGAATCTGAATTACTATTCGAACTAATAAAAGCAACTCTAGCTTTTAATTTATCTGTAAGTTTTCTCGTAGCTGTCGTTGCAAAGTTAAAAGTCTCTGTTTTTGAATAATCTGAAGAATAACCTAGAAACTTACCTTTTGGCATATGATACAATGCTTCTACATTACCTGGAGCCGTATTGATTGTTCCTCTGTCCGGCGTTCTATTATCATTTAGATAATCCATTTCAACATTAATCTCCGTTTTATCATCTGGACGATAAGTAATGGATGGATTAACATAAATTCTTTCTCCCTGTACGTGACTTCTGAAAGAATTGTTATTCTGATAAGCAGCATTTAATCTAACCGCTACTTTTCCTTCAGAATCTAAAACTCTTTGGAAGTCTAAAGTTGGACGATAAAAATCCCAACTTCCGTATCTGAAACCTACACTAGTTTGATTGATGAACTGTGGTCTTTTCGTCACCACATTAATAACGCCTCCAGCAGAACCAAGACCGTTACCAATACCTTGGCTAACTGCAGCCGAACCTTTGATAACCTGAATACTTTCTACGCCTTGCATATCTGTAATCATCCCAGCCGTACGGAAATCTGAATCTAACTGTACCCCATTTTTAAGAACGGGAACACCTCTATAACCACGGATTGACATACTCTCGCTTCCGCCACCATAGCTCGAAAACAAAGTGACACCCGGAACGTTTTTAGCAACATCTGTAACAGTAAGACCTCCCAATTGTTCAATCACTTTATGAGAAACTACCGAAATACTTTGTATCTGATCTCTTGTCTTAAGCGGTAATCTCGTAATCGCTTCTAGACCTTGAGGTTGCTTTTTCTTTTCACCGAAAAGTTCTACTTCTTCAATTTCTTTTTCTTTTTTGAGAGTATCTTTCACTTGCTGGGCATTTGCAAAAATAACCCCGAGTACTACAGATGAGACTGCTAACGTTTTCTTCATTGTTTAAATTTGAAGCAAAAATATTATTTTTATTAATTCTAAATAACATTTTTACATTGACAAATCTCAGTTTTCTTAAAAAAAGTTAATTTTCTAATTTGCTATTATGTTTTTTCACCGCTGCATCTATGGAGTAGCATTTATGAAAATTACCTTCTTGCTTAGACAACTCCGCAATTTTAACAAAATATTGATGAAGCTGATCTAGTTCTTTCTCCGTAAGATCCTCAATATCTACCATCCGATTGCTGGCTTGTTTGCTTGCTGCAATCAATTCGTTGAGTTTTAATTGAATAGCTTTACTATCCTTATTTTGAGCTTTTTGGATTAAGAAAACCATCAAGAATGTAATAATTGTTGTCCCTGTATTAATCACCAATTGCCAAGTTTCTGAATAATTGAAAACAGGACCAGAAATTGTCCAAATCAATACAATAAGGACAGCGCTTATAAATGCATAAGAACTGCCTGTAAAATTAGTAGCCCAATTGGAGAATCTTTCGAAGAGATTATTGTTTTTCATATGAAAATATTTGAAGAACTGAAGTTAATATTAAAAAAGAAAAGATTGATAAAATAGAAGTATGTTTCAATCAATTTTGTAATAACTAATTATATTTTTATAAACTTAATTGAGGATGTTTATCAATTATACTCTAATCAATTCGTTTATCTCAGCTTCAATTCTCCAAATATAATATTATCATATTTAAAAAAAAATCCCTCTTCTTTCGAAAAGGGATTTGTATAATATGATAAGCCAAAGGCTCTATTATCACACTTTAATTTCTACGTCAACTCCTGAAGGAAGTTCTAATTTCATTAGAGCATCAACAGTTTTAGAAGAAGAAGAGTAAATATCCATTAGTCTCTTGTGAGCTGAAAGTTGGAACTGCTCTCTTGCTTTCTTGTTTACGTGCGGAGATCTCAACACTGTGAAGATTCTCTTGTTCGTTGGCAATGGAATTGGTCCGTTTACAACAGCACCAGTAGCCTTTACCGTTTTTACGATTTTCTCAGCAGACTTGTCTACCAAGTTGTAATCGTAAGATTTTAATTTTATTCTGATTCTTTGTGACATTTCTTGTACTTTAAAAATTAACCTTTTGCTTTAGCAATGATATCTTCAGCAACGTTTTGCGGAGTAGCTTGATACTTCTCTAATTCCATAGAAGAAGTAGCTCTTCCTGATGAAAGTGTTCTTAGAGTAGTAACATAACCAAACATTTCAGACAATGGAACTGAACCTTTGATAACAACGGCACCGTTCTTCTCTTCTTGTCCACTGATTGTACCTCTTCTCTTGTTAAGGTCACCAATGATGTTACCCATATATTCTTCTGGAGTTACAACCTCCAATTTCATAATAGGCTCCATGATTACTGGTTTAGCAGCTTTACCAGCTTCTTTGAAACCAAGCTTAGCAGCTAATTCAAAAGAAAGTGCATCAGAATCCACTGCGTGGAAAGATCCATCTTTAAGAGTAACTTTAATTCCTTCAACTTCGAAACCAGCCAATGGACCGTTTTTCATTGCAGCTTTAAAGCCTTTTTCAATTGCAGGAACAAATTCCTTAGGAACGTTACCACCTTTGATCTCATTGATGAATTCTAAACCAACTTTACCTTCGTCTGCAGGTCCTAGTTCAAATACGATATCAGCAAATTTACCTTTACCACCAGACTGCTTTTTGTAAACCTCTCTGTGGCTAGCAACTTTTGTTAAGTTTTCTTTGTACTCTACCTGAGGTTGTCCTTGGTTTACTTCAACCTTGAACTCTCTTCTCATACGGTCAACAATGATATCTAAGTGAAGCTCACCCATACCAGAGATAATCGTTTGTCCAGAAGCCTCGTCAGTTCTTACAGTAAATGTAGGATCTTCTTCAGCCAATTTAGCTAGAGCGTTACCCATTTTATCCTGGTCAGCTTTAGTTTTAGGCTCAACAGCGATACCAATTACAGGATCAGGGAAAACCATCGATTCTAGAACGATTGGGTTTTTCTCGTCACACATTGTATCACCAGTTTTGATAGATTTGAAACCTACAGCAGCTCCAATATCACCAGCTTCAATATATTCTACTGGGTTTTGCTTGTTAGCGTGCATCTGATAGATTCTAGAGATTCTTTCTTTATCTCCTGAACGCGTGTTCAAGATATAAGAACCTGCATCTAGTCTTCCAGAGTATGCTCTGAAGAATGCTAATCTTCCTACGAAAGGATCGGTAGCAATCTTAAATGCTAATGCAGAGAAAGGCTCGTCTACAGATGGTTTTCTTGTGATTTCAGCATCAGTTCTTGGGTCAGTACCTTTGATATCATCTTTATCCAATGGAGAAGGCAAGTATTTACATACTGCATCCAACATAAACTGTACTCCTTTGTTCTTGAATGAAGAACCACAAGTCATTGGGATAATAGATAAATCGATAGTAGCAGCTCTCAATGCAGCATTAATTTCTTCTTCTGTAATTGAATCCGGATCTTCGAAGAATTTCTCCATCAAAGTTTCGTCATATTCAGAAACAGCTTCTACTAATTTTTCTCTGTATTCAAGAACTTCATCTTTCATATCGTCTGGAATTGGAACTACCTCGAAAGTAGCACCTTGTCCAGCCTCATCCCAGATGATTGCTCTGTTTTTAATTAAGTCAACAACACCTTTGAAATCCTCTTCAGAACCGATTGGTAAAACGATTGGAACTGCGTTTGATCCTAACATAGTCTTAACCTGGTTTACCACGTTAAGGAAGTCAGCACCTTGTCTGTCCATTTTGTTTACGAATCCCATTCTTGCAACTTTGTAGTTGTCAGCAAGTCTCCAGTTTGTTTCAGACTGAGGCTCTACTCCATCTACTGCAGAGAAAAGGAATACCAATCCATCCAATACTCTAAGAGATCTGTTTACTTCTACGGTGAAGTCAACGTGTCCCGGTGTATCGATGATGTTAAAGTGGTAAGGTTTAGTTTCAGGTAATTTTTTACCTTGGTCTGTTGGAAAGTTCCAAGAACAAGTAGTTGCAGCAGAAGTAATAGTAATACCTCTTTCAGCTTCCTGCTCCATCCAGTCCATTGTAGAAGCACCATCGTGAACTTCTCCAATTTTGTGGTTTACACCTGTATAGAATAAAATCCTTTCTGTAGTGGTAGTTTTACCTGCATCAATGTGCGCAGCAATACCAATATTTCTTGTAAATTTAAGATCTCTACCCATTTCAGATTAGAATTTAAAGTGTGAAAACGCTTTGTTAGCTTCCGCCATTTTGTGAGTATCAGTTTTCTTTTTGAAAGCTGCACCTTCTTCTCTTGAAGCTGCTACAACTTCGTTAGCTAATTTCAAAGCCATTGACTTATCATTTCTCTTTTTAGAGTAGCTAATTAACCATTTCATAGCCATAGAAATTTTTCTATCAGCTCTGATTGGCATCGGAATCTGGAAGTTTGCTCCACCTACTCTTCTAGAACGTACTTCTACGTGAGGCATAACGTTTGTTAATGCATCTTTCCAGATTTCAAGGGCAGTCTTTTCAGTTTCTCCTTTTTTAGTTTCTACGATATCTAATGCATCATAGAATATTTTGAATGCGATTGACTTCTTACCGTCAAGCATCAAGTTGTTTACGAATCTAGTTACCAATTGATCATTAAACTTTGGATCTGGTAACAACGGTCTTTTTTTCGCTTTTGTCTTTCTCATTGTTTCTGTACCTTATTTAATGATTACTTTTTCTTACCTTTAGCTGGTGCAGCTGCTTGACCTGGTTTTGGTCTCTTAGCTCCGTACTTAGATCTTCTTTGTGTTCTTCCGTTCACCCCAGCTGTATCCAACGCACCTCTTACGATGTGGTATCTTACACCTGGTAAATCTTTAACTCTCCCCCCGCGTACCAATACTATCGAGTGCTCTTGAAGATTATGTCCTTCACCTGGGATATAGGCGTTAACTTCTTTACCGTTTGAAAGTCTTACCCTTGCAACTTTTCTAAGTGCAGAGTTAGGTTTCTTAGGTGTGGTAGTATATACTCTCGTACATACACCTCGTCTTTGTGGACAAGAATCAAGGGCAGCCGATTTACTCTTCTTGGTAAGTGCGACTCTTCCTTTTCTAACTAATTGTTGAATAGTAGGCATTTAATTGCTTTTTATTTTAGGGTGCAAAAATATGAATAATTTTTTAATCTACAAGTAGTTAGAGAAAAATAATTAATGATAGAATTTTTCAATCTGTTGCTTGTGATATTTTAATCAAATTGAGCTCAGAAAAAACATTTTTGGAGAGATTATTGATGATAACTTGATAACTTATTTTAAAATCAATTAAACTTAATTATAATGAAAAATGCCACATTAATCGGACTAAAAGAAGCCGATTGTAAAAACATTTCTGAAAAACTCAACATCCTTTTAGCCAACTATTCTGTTTTCTATCAGAACACAAGAGGTTCCCATTGGAATATAAAAGGTGAACAATTTTTCACACTTCATCCAAAATTCGAGGAACTATATAATAGTCTTGTATTGAAAATAGACGAGATTGCTGAAAGAATTTTAACATTGGGTGCAATTCCTGCTCACAATTATTCAGATTATTTGAAAGTTTCTACCATCAAGGAAAGTAAGGAAGTAAGTGACGGAAATAAGAGTGTAGAGATCATTCTTAATTCATTCAAGGTTGTGATTGATCTTCAAAGAGAATTACTAGACATAACAGACAAAGCCGGAGATGAAGGAACCAATTCTCAAATGAGCGACTACATCACAGAACAGGAAAAAGAGGTTTGGATGTATAATTCTTATCTTGGTAAGTAAAAAAATAAAATATCAATAATAAAATCCAGTTTCTCAAAGCTGGATTTTATTTTTATTAATCTAAATCATTACAATTAAAATAATCATTAATTTTTCAAAAAACAAACAAACTAGTTCGATTATCCATTATATTTGCCCTTTAATCTTATATACATTTGAAAAAAATTTTATTCTTTTTATTGATTTCAAATTTCATATTTGCACAATGGAGTATTTCTAATGCAGAAAGGAGTGCGCTTATCAACATTTACAATTCCACAAATGGGGAAAACTGGAACAGAAGCTGGGATCTAGAAAAAGACCCAAGAAACTGGTTTGGTGTTTCCGTCAAAAATGGAGCTGTCATAGAACTAAACCTTTCTGGAAATGCTCTCAGCGGAACTTTCCCAACTTATATAGGCTCTTTTCCAAAGCTAGCCAAACTAGACTTAAGTAATAATAAGCTAACTGGCGAAGTTGCAATGGGACTTTCTTCTCTAAGTCTATTGACAAAATTAGATATCAGTAATAATAGATTGGAAGGCAATCCTACAATTGCATTATCTGGGCTTTTTAATTTGGAAGATCTTGGCCTAGGCGGAAACAAGTTTACAATTCCTGATGTGAATGGGCTACTTCAGAATTTCAACAACATCCGAATTTTAAATGCCGCAGATCTAGACTTGTCCAATATCCCTTCAAAAATTTTCACTTTTAACAATCTCGAAACATTAATATTAGACAACAATCAAATTCCTAACAGTTCTTATGGGAATCTTTCTGGACTGCCTAGATTAACAACCATATCACTTGCAGGAACTGGCTTAAGTCAAATTCCAACTCAAGTTTCACAAAGCACACAGATCAAAAGCCTTAATCTAAGTAACAATAATATAACGGAGCTTAATACATCTGGTCTTTCAACACTTACAAATCTAGAGTGGTTATCTTTGGAAAATAATCAACTATCTCAGATTCCAACACAAATTGCCTCGCTTAAGAAACTCAAAACCCTTAATCTCGGAAGAAATAAAATTAGTGGAAGTCTAGCAACCATAGCTAAGTTATCAGAACTTCAGCAGTTATTCCTTAATAACAATCAACTTTCTGGCAATTTTCCATCCATTTTACTAGGAATGCCAAAACTATTAATGGTAAACCTGAATAGCAACCAACTCACTGGTGAGCTTCCCGATCAATTGCCTGCAATTACCCATATTAGCAACAATAGATTTTCTAAAACAGATTTAGAAAATTACATCGTAGATTTTACTGAGCGAACAGATTTCAACTACTCACCTCAGCGTTATGACAGCGAAAAAGAAGTATTAGCTGCATTAGGTCAACAAGCAAAACTAGACCAATCTCTTTCTGGCAGCAATTATACTTTCACATGGTACAAAAATCTGGATCAGAAGACCAATGTAACTTCTACAGATCTTAATTTTAGTAATGTAGAAGAATCAGATTATGCAACTTACACGGTAGAGGCTTATACTTATTCAGTTTTGGATAATAATGTTGTTTTCGATTTATCATTATTCAGAGAACCTATCTCTTTGGTTAAAGTTCTTGGAATAGCAGAAACAGCAAAATATTTCAACATTTACCCAAATCCCACTTCAGATTACCTCAACATTGTAAGTACAAGGTATGATATTCAGAAAGTTCACATTTACGATTTGAGTGGAAAACAAATGTTATCAGAAACCAAATCCAAAATCGACGTTTCCAAACTTCCAAGCGGTGTTTACATGTTAATAATCAAAACACAGGAAGGAAACAAGAATTTCAAATTTATCAAGCAATAATTTTTTTAGGAGCTTAATCCCGCTTTCCGCTCATACTCCTCGCTCAGCCACATCTTCCAATGCTTGCTGTGGGGTAACCGCTACAATCAGGGCTATGAAGTTAAGTCTTCAAATTTAGATTCAGCAAAAATCTATTATCTATCGGTCTATCATCTTGCGCCTATTTCCCATTTCAAAAAAAATTTTATCTTTGGAAACATCGATTTAAGAAATGGAAAATCAAAGATATACTCCTAAAAACAAAGTAAGAATCGTGACAGCTGCATCGTTATTCGACGGTCATGATGCTGCGATTAATATTATGCGTCGTGTAATTCAGGGAACAGGATGCGAAGTTATCCACCTTGGTCACGACAAATCTGCTGAAGAAGTTGTTAACACAGCCATTCAGGAAGATGCGAATGCGATTGCCCTAACTTCTTACCAAGGCGGCCACAACGAATATTTCAAATATATCTACGACCTTTTAAGAGAGAAAAACTCTCCGCAAATTAAAATTTTTGGCGGCGGCGGCGGTGTCATCCTGCCTGAAGAAATCGAAGATATCATGTCTTACGGAATCGACAGAATCTATTCTCCGGACGACGGCCGTGAGCTTGGCTTACAGGGAATGATTGACGATCTGGTAAAAAGATCCGATTTCGCAACAGGAAAAGAAGTAACTGCTGAAGATTTAGATTCAATCAGTTTTGAAAATTCTACAAGTATTGCTAAAATCATTTCAGCAGTTGAAAACTTCTCAGAAGAAAAACCTGAGTTAGTTGCTGCAATCGACGAAAAATCAAAAGACTTAAATATTCCAATTATCGGTATCACAGGTACAGGTGGAGCGGGAAAATCTTCATTAACAGACGAATTGGTAAGACGTCTCATTCGTTCAAATCCGGATAAAAAAATTGCTATCATTTCAATTGACCCTTCTAAAAAGAAAACCGGAGGTGCGCTTTTGGGAGACAGAATTCGTATGAATGCAATCAATGATCCAAGAGTTTATATGCGTTCGATGGCAACGAGAGAAAATAACGTTTCTGTTTCTCCGTTCATCCATTCTGCTTTGAATGTGTTGAAATTGGCTCATCCAGATGTTATCATTCTTGAGACTTCAGGTATCGGACAATCCGGTTCGGAAGTTTCTGATTTTGCTGATGTTTCAATGTACGTGATGACTCCTGAATACGGAGCTTCAACACAGTTGGAGAAGATTGACATGTTAGATTATGCAGATTTAGTTGCTTTAAATAAATCTGACAAAAGAGGAGCACTTGATGCCCTTCAAGCGGTTAGAAAACAGTTCCAGAGAAACCATTTATTATGGGAACAGCCATTGGACGAAATGCCTGTTTATGCAACAAAAGCATCACAGTTCAACGATCACGGAACAACAGAATTGTACAACAGATTAGTTTCTAAAGTCAACGATAAATTTGCTGATTTAAATCTACTAGGTTTTGTTGAACAGGAAATTACAGACGAAGTAACAATTATTCCTCCAAAAAGAGTTCGTTACCTTTCTGAAATCGTTGAAAACAACAAACAATACGACGCTAATATTGAAAAACAAGCTGAATTAGCAAGAACAATGTATCATATTGATGGTGTTAAAAAAATCATCTCCAACGAAACTTTAGATGCAGAATATCAAAAAGCAGAAAAAGAACTTCAACAAGAAAACATAGACTTCTTAAAAACTTGGGATGATACAAAAAAAGCTTTCCACGAAGAATTCTATTCATACTTTGTAAGAGGAAAAGAGATTAAAGTTGAAACCTCAACAGAATCTTTATCTCATTTAAGAATTCCAAAAATTGCTTTACCAAAATACAATGATTGGGGTGATTTAATTAAATGGAAAGGTCAGGAAAATCTTCCCGGAGGATTTCCTTACACGGCAGGAATTTACCCTTTTAAAAGAACAGGAGAAGACCCAACGCGAATGTTCGCCGGAGAAGGAGGCCCTGAAAGAACCAACAGAAGATTCCACTACGTTTCTGCGGAAATGGACGCAAAGCGTCTTTCGACAGCCTTTGATAGTGTTACATTATATGGTCAGGATCCTGCTCTTCCACCAGATATTTACGGAAAAATTGGAAATGCGGGAGTTTCGATTGCAACCTTAGATGATGCGAAAAAATTATATTCAGGATTTGATTTGGTGAATGCATTGACTTCGGTTTCAATGACTATCAATGGTCCGGCTCCGATGTTGTTGGCTTTCTTTATGAATGCTGCCATCGATCAAAATGTTGAAAAATATATTGCTGAACATAATCTTGAGGCTAAAGTTGAAGAAGTTTTAAAAGCAAAATTCGACGATAAAGGTTTAGCAAGACCGAAATATAACGGAGAACTTCCTCCTTCCAATAATGGTTTAGGTTTAAAATTATTAGGAATTACAGGAGATGAAGTAATTCCTGCGGAAGCTTATGCAGAAATTAAAGCTAAAACCATCGCAACCGTTCGTGGAACCGTTCAGGCTGATATTTTAAAAGAAGACCAAGCTCAAAACACTTGTATTTTCTCAACTGAATTTGCCTTGAGATTGATGGGTGACGTTCAGGAATATTTCATCAAAGAAAAAGTAAGAAACTTCTACTCTGTTTCAATTTCAGGATATCACATCGCAGAAGCTGGAGCAAATCCGGTTTCTCAGTTGGCATTTACGTTGGCAAATGGCTTCACGTATGTTGAATATTATTTGTCAAGAGGAATGGATATCAATGATTTTGCACCGAACTTATCATTCTTCTTCTCCAACGGTATCGACCCTGAATATTCAGTGATCGGACGTGTTGCAAGAAGAATCTGGGCAAAAGCTATGAAGTTAAAATATGGCGCTGACGAAAGAAGCCAGATGTTGAAATACCACATCCAAACTTCAGGTCGTTCACTTCACGCTCAGGAGATTGATTTTAATGATATCAGAACAACGCTTCAGGCACTTTACGCAATTTACGACAACTGTAATTCTCTTCACACAAACGCTTATGACGAGGCAATTACGACTCCAACTGAGCAATCTGTAAGAAGAGCGATGGCGATTCAGTTGATTATTAATAAAGAATTAGGTTTAGCGAAAAACGAAAATCCGTTTCAAGGTTCATTTATTATTGAAGAATTGACTGATTTGGTGGAAGAAGCCGTTTATACAGAATTCGACAGAATCACAGAAAGAGGTGGTGTTCTTGGAGCGATGGAAACGATGTACCAACGTTCAAAAATTCAGGAAGAATCGATGCATTACGAATGGTTGAAACACACTGGAGAATATCCAATCATTGGAGTAAATACTTTCTTAGGAAAAGATGGTTCGCCGACGGTTCGTCCGGGAGAAGTTATCCGTTCGACTGAGGAAGAGAAACAGTTCCAGATTGAAATGCTTCATAATTTCCAGAATTCTAATGAAGATAAATCTGCAGAAGCTTTGAAAACTTTACAACACGCAGCAATTAATCAACAAAACTTATTTGAAGTGATGATGGATGCAGTGAAATACTGTTCGCTTGGACAGATTACCAATGCTTTGTTTGAAGTTGGTGGTAAATACAGAAGAAATATGTAGTTCGTAGCCGGACTGGCAATTATTAATTAAAACCTCAAGGAAATTCTTTGAGGTTTTTTTATTATTTTCGCGATCGAAAAAATTATCATCATGAAAAAATTAATCTTATTTTTCTCCTTTTTATTATTAATAACAAGTTGTGTCCCAAAAGTAGCGTTGTCCGCTGACTATTGGCAAAAACCAACTAAAGTCGGCATTCTAATAAACTCCAATCCTCCTACCAAATTCAAAGAAGGATCCCAAGGCCTTTTAGATATGGCGGTGACATCTGGCGACAAATACAAGGAAGCCCTAGATCTGATAGGACAAAATATTCATCCCAAAGATGAACTGACAATTATTTACTCGGACATTTTCAAGTCTAAAGGTAAAGAAGTAATCATTATTGAAGAAAAATTTGACTCTAAAACTGCAAAGAAATTTTCTGGAACAAAGGCTGAAGGTAAAAAATATTCGAGTTATGATTTCAGCGATTTGAAAGCAAAGTATGGTGTTGATGAACTTCTCTTTGTAAATGTAAATTATGGTTTTATGATTTCATACTATGGAATGATTGAAACTGGAAAGATGGCTCACGCTGCACTTGACACAAAAATCATTGATTTGAATGACCAGCATTTAATTCTTGCTAATTATAATTTCAAAAATGAAATTTTGAAAAAATGGAAGGACAATAATTATGAAAATTCAATCAAAGGTGTTAGAACAGCTTTAGATAAAGCTGAATCAGAAGAAAAGGCAATATTTGATCCTAAATAAAAAGACTTTAAAATCTCTCAAATTTGAGAGGTTTTTTTTGTTAAAAATTCAACGGTTTACTTTTTGATTAGAACAAAAAATCAAATCAAAAATGAACTATATGAAACTAAAATCTCCCGAACCATTTTGGCTGGTAAAAGATGGATTGAAACATTCTTATCCCTCACTTCGAGAAAACATTGAAATCGAAATCCTCATCATCGGAGGTGGAATCACAGGTTCTCTTCTCGCCCATCAAATGATAAAAGATGGCTACAAAACTGTTTTGGTTGACCGAAGAGAAATAGGAAATGGAAGTACAAGCGCTACAACTTCTATGTTGCAATATGAGATTGATGTTCCGCTTTTTGCACTTTCCAAAATGATTGGACGAAAAGGTGCAGAAAAATCTTATTGGGCTTGTTATAATTCGATTGATGATTTGCAGAAGGTTGCTAAAGAAGTGAAATCCGATTGTGGTTTCAAGAAAAAACAATCGCTTTATTTTGCTGCTTTCAAAAAAGATGTGGATGATTTGAAAAAGGAATTCGAAGCTAGAAAAACGGCGAAGTTTCCTGTAAAATGGCTGTCAGCAGAAGACATCAAAAAAGAATTTAAAATTGATAATACGTTTGGTGGAATCTTATCGGAACAAGGCGGAAGCATTGATGCGTTTTGTCTGGCTCACGACATTCTACATTACAATCACAAAAAAGGGTTACAAATCTTCGATAAAACCGATATTATAAAATTCGATTATAAGAAAAATGGAGTTACTGCGACCACAGAATTTGGAAATAAGATAAAAGCTAAAAAAGTGATTTTCTGCAACGGTTTCGAAAGTACCGAGATCATTAAAGACAAGTTTGTAAATCTACTTTCAACTTATGCGATTGTCGGTGAACGTCACGAGAAAAATCACAAAGAACTGAACAATCTTTTGGTTTGGAACACAGCAGAACCTTACATTTATATGCGAACAACTGATGATAATCGGATTCTGATTGGTGGTGAAGATGAAGAATTTGTAGATGCTCAAAAACGAGATTCTCTACTTTTGGACAAAGAAAAAAAACTGGTTAAAAAACTCGATAAGTATCTTCCCGAAAATAATTTCCGAACCGATTTTGTTTGGGCTGGAACTTTCGGAGAAACCAAAGATGGATTGCCTTATATCGGAGAACATCCCAATTTCCCGAGTGCTTATTTTGTTTTAGGTTTTGGAGGAAATGGCATTACATTTTCGGTCATCGGAATGCAAATGGCTTCTGATTTTCTAAAAGGTAAAAAACACGAGTTGACCAAATATTTCAGATTCCGAAGATAATAAGTTTTATGCGAATTTGAGATTTCATTTTTTATTTTAATTTTGAAAGAAACTTAAACAAATGAAATCACTATTTACAATTCTTTCTTTAATTATATTCTCATCATTCATTAATGCTCAGAATAAAGGTTTTGACCAAAAATTAGCAGACTCTCTCGGAGCTGACCAATACGGAATGAAAACTTATTATCTCGTGATTCTCAAAAAAGGAAAGACAGAAATTACAGATAAAGCCAAGAAATCAGAATTGATGAAAGGTCATATGGCGAATATTCAAAAATTGGCTGATGCAGGAAAACTGATTGTCGCGGGACCAATGGCGGAGAAAAACCCAAATGATTACAGTGGAATTTTCATTCTGGATGCGAAAACTAAAGAAGAAGCAGAAAGTTTAGTTTTGACTGACCCTTCTATAAAATCTGGAATTTTCGATGTTGAAATTTATAAATGGTATGGTTCTGCCGCACTTCCACTCTATTTGAAATCTCACGACAAAGTGACAAAAACTCATTTCTAGAAATTCTCCAAAGCACAAAAACCACTACAAAATAGTGGCTGTTGAAAAATTAATTTCTAATGATTTTGATTTGATTTTTTTCGGTCGCATTGATGATTTTTGAAACATCATCCGGTGTGAATTTCCCTTTTACATCTACAAAAATCGTTTCATCATTATCATCTCTGACTGTAATTATCATACGTTTGATGATGTCGTCTGTTTGTTTCGCATTAAGGCTTATCAGATTTCCTTGTTGCTTTACAGACATCCATTCTTCGTAGTTATTTTTGTCAAGATATTTTTGAAATTCGGCTTTGAATGGTGTTTTGGAACTTTCCACAATCAAAACTTTTACATCACTGATTTTCTTTACTAGGTCTATCACTTCCTGACTTTCTCCATCTTCTCTCAAAGCCTGCTTCACATAAGATTTCGCTAAGAAAGTAGGAACATTAATACTCACGAAAGTTGAACTTTCTTTGAATCCTGGATTATCAAAAAATCGGTGTGAACTTTTTTCTGAGAAACCATACACGACTGTAGAAAGAAACCAACAATCGTCAAAATGATAATGTATATAAATCTTAACATAATTCTTTAGTTTATCGAGTTAATAGTTGAGCCTGTTCTTTCGCTAGCAGATTTTGTCACTTTAGAAGGATTTCCTCTGTATTGTACAGACGCTGCTGATGTTGCACTTGCCGTCAAACTTTCCGTTGTATTGATTTTTACACTTGCTCCGGAAGATGCATCTACAACTGCAGATTTAGTCACGAAATCTCCTGCCGAGATAGAACTTCCGCTGCTTGCACTGTAAACTCCCGAGTCTGCTTTTCCTGATAATTTAATAGAACTTCCGCTGCTTGCTTCCAAAGCCAGAGATTTGGTTTCCAGATTCATTTTTACGCTTACACCAGAAGAAACATCCAATGCTGTGTTTGTGGAGATTTTAAAACTTCCCGAAACTTGTGAACCTGATGAACAGCTTGCCGCAAAAGTAGATTCGCTAACTGGATTGACAGCTTTGAATATAGAACCGGATTTGGTAATCAATTTTGATAATTTTGGTCCAGAAACGATGACTTTAAGACTGTTGAAATTTAAGTTTTTAACACCTTTGTTTCTAACGAAGATTTTCAAAACACCATTTTCTACTTCTGTGATAATGTATTGTTGTTTTTCAGGTTCCACTTTCACAATCACACTTTGTTTTGCACTTTGAGTGAATTCTACATCCACGCCAGAAGAGGTCTCTATGCCGTTAAATGCAGGAACATCCCTCACGCTTCCAATATTCGTTTTATCAGATTTGATCGTAGAAACCGGATTTAGAGAAGTCACATTTTTGGTTTCCTGCATCAAATTATTGACATCCTCCATAGAAATTTTACCGTCCAACATCATCAGAACAGAACTATCTTCTGACATAATATTAAGAATCAAATTATCCATTACATTGGCAGTGATATCCTGCGCCATAAACTTGATTTTAGCGTCACGATTGTTGACAGTTACCAATTCCTCATACTTCATATTTTTGAGAGAATTCGCTATTTCCTTTTCGATTTTCTTTTCATCTACAAGCGGATTATCTGATTTTGCAGATTTTTCTAGAACCAACATTTTAAGCCCATTAACTTTCCCTAAAAGTGGTTGAATCTTACTAAGCTCTTCATCATCGATTTTAAGATTATTCAACAATTTGAACATAGGTTTTGCAATCTTGATAGAGGTCACACCTTCCGTGTCCTGATACTTATCAAAGAGCTTATTGAGTTCTTCCGTCTGTCCGAAAATATTCGTCGAGAGAAGAAATAATACGATTAATAATGATATTTTTTTCATAAGTAATTTTATAATTTGTTTAAGGTCTTATGCAATCGTAAAACGATTTCATAATGATTTTAATATTTTGGTCTAAGGTCTTGCAATCGCCATTTTATTTAGTACTATTTTCAGAATATTCTTTGATAGCGATTTCAATTAATTAATATTTAAAAATTAAGAATCCTGTAAAAGTCTAATGACTGACTTTGAGCAGATTCTGCGTGATTTATGGTTTGAATAACGTTACTTGCGAAATAATTAAAAGTATCCTCTGTCACCGCAATTGCTTCCTGCTCGCTGTAAACCGGCTTTCCATTGATGATAACATAATTAGGATTGTATTCCAAATCTGAGTTTACTTTATTTAGGTTTTGATCTTTTTTAATTTCTTTTGGTTGATGATAAGCGAACTGTGCTTTTGATTCTTGATTTTCAACTGCATTTTTCTTCTCTACTTTCTGTGTTTTGGGTTGAGTATTTTGTTGAGCCAAAACTGGTTGTTGAGTTGAAGCATTTTCAATTGGAGAAACTTTTGGAGTTTCAACTTTCTTAGGAATTTCTGTATGTTTTACAATTTGAGTTTCTATATTTTCCGGATTGTTAAACATCCAAAATCCACCGATTCCCATTAATAAAACTAAACTCGCTGCCATCCAATATTGTGTATAAGATTTTCTTTTCGCAATTGGAAGCGCCACTATTTTCGGTTCTTCTTCAATATCAAGTTTTGTCGCTTTGTTTAAGAAATCCTCGAAGTTGATATCTAATTTCTCCTGTTTCTCTTCTTTTAGAAAAGAAAAATATGGATTATCGCTTTCATTTTTTAGGAACAATTCCTCTTCTGGCGTCAACTCTTCGCCTTCGAAGAATTTAGATTCCCAATCCTTGTATCTGTCGGTGTTCATACGCGTAAAGTTTGTTAATAGAATCTTTCACTTTTTGTCTGGCTCTCATCAGGTTGACTCGGACTGCATTTTCTTCCATTTCCATCATTTCCGAAATCTCCGAAATCTCATATTCCTCGACATCTTTTAAGTGAATGACCATTTTTTGTTTCTCTGGCAGTTGGTTGATAAATCCCAAAATCTGCTCTTTCATATTATTGGTTTCAATCTGATAAAGCTCCGAATTGTGTCTCGTTTGGCTTGCGAACCCAAGTTTCACTTCGTGATGTTTCAAGCGGTTCAGGCATTCGTTTTTTACACTTCGCAAAGCAAAACTTTTCAGATTTTCTACAACCATTAATTCTTCTTTTTTCTGCCAAAACTTCATCATCAAATCCATGACTACATCTTCGGCTTCGTCTGCACTCATCAAAAACTTTTTCGCAAAACGATACATCTCATCCTTGAGAATAAATACCGTTTGCTGAAAGATTTCTTGAGTCATAGATTCTGTTTAATGTTTGAGGTTAAAATTTTGTCAGTCTAAGCCTGTCGAAGACTCTCTATCAAATTTTAAAACCTTTTTAATTTCTTGGTTGTTTAAAAGTAAGACATTTTGGAATTACAAATTATTACATCAAAAATAAAAAAAAGAACTCCAACAATCGTCAAAGTCCTGATAATCAATTTATTATTTTTATAATATTTTTAAAATTCTTACGTTATGTGTTACTCAAAGTAACTAAGAATGACAAAATTGTATTTTTATGTTAAATGTTGATTTTATGTTGAATCTGCGCCCCGACTTGAGTGGAGCTCTTTTTCTTTTTTCTCAAAAAAGAAAAAAGCGGGAACCCTTCGTCAAGCTCAGGATAAACTACAGGCGGATAAAGGCGCCCAAAGTATTTTACAATTCGCCGTTTCCTGCGGACGTTGAATCACTTTCCGAAGCTCCTTTTGGATTCATTGTTTTGTTGAATTTATCTAATTCTAAAGGGAAATTTTCAAACAAACCGGACAACGACAATGCGGAATAAACTTTCCCGGAATACTTGTTCCCAATGGCTACAATGGTTACTTTGGATTTCAAAAGATGCGCAAAAACCGAATTGGTTCCGTGCCACCAGCCATTATGATAAGTGAGTTTTTCGCCGTTGTCAAATTCTTTCATTCGGAAACCAAGACCATAATTGTTAACTCCTTTTTTCTCGTTGCTGTAAGGTTCGAAGATTTTGTTTTCCAACTCTGGTTTCAGGAAATCTTTGGAATATAAGGCAATGGAAAAATTAAGCAAATCTCTCGGCGTTGTATAAACATTTTTATCGCCATAAATCAAATCCAGATTCGCCAAAGGATATAATCTATAACCGCTGTAAAACGATTGCGACACTGTAGGAATATCCTTTTTTTGGAAGATAAAGGTGTGATTCATCTTCAACGGTTTGAAAACAATCTCCTGCATGGCTTCCGGAAAAGGTGTTGCAGTCACTTTCTCGACAATCAGCGCCAACAAAGCAAAGTTGGTGTTGCAATACATAAATCCGGTGTTGGAAAGTCGCGCCAATTCTGGTTTGTATTTGATGAGCATATCCAAAACGTCCTGATTGGTAATGAAATCTTTCTTCAGTTCTTCAGGAGCTGGTTTTATACTTTGGTCAAAATGTTCATATTTTGGTAGTCCGCTTCTTTGTGACAACAGACTGAAAACCGTGATTTCTTTGTAAGGGAATTTTGGAAAGAACTTGGTCAAGTTATCTTCCATTTTCAGTTTTCCAGCTTCTACCAATTTTAAAACTGCCATTGCGGTCATCGTTTTACTGACGGATGCTACGTGAAGTGGCGTATTCGCATCAATCGGCATTTGCTTGCCTTCTCTTCCAAAACCTCTGTACTTTTCAAAGATGATTTTATCCCCTTTTGCAACAAGAATTCCACCGCTAAGGTCACCTTGTTCCCAGATTTTTTGATAATAATTGTTGATTTGAGGAAGAATTGTAGCCTCGTTGGAAAGTGTAGATTCTTGTGGTGTGAAAACTTTGGTTAAATCTACGTTGCCGTAATTGGGAAGTTTAGATTCGTAATTCTCATTGATTTGTTCTTCTTTCTTTTTACAAGAACTAATACATAACACTGCTAAACCTACCGTAATTACTTTTCTAAAATTCATTATATCCAAACTTCTTTAAGGTTCGCAAGTTAACATAAAATGAGTTTTTAGAAGTCTCTAATTTTCTTAAGAATTGTTAAATTTTGAGAAATAAAAAACCTTCCAAAATAGATTTCTGAAAGGTTTTTCGTTTTTGGTAATTATAATATTTAGAAATCATACCCAATTTTGAAACTTAAATCGGGAATTACCTGAGTAGAATATCCTTTTTTCAAAATCTTTCCAACTCCCAAACCTGCTTTGAACTCGTAATTGAAATTCTTTGCAAAATTTCTTCTAAATCCCCAAGTCGGAACAATGGAAATCGTTTCGCTCACCTGTATATCTTTTGTATTAGAAATCACAAACCACTCAGGGATATACTCTACTTTAAGAGCGACATAATTCCCTGAATTATTAGAAGTATTTTTTCCTAAATCTTTTCTTCTTTGAAAATTATAGTAGAATTTAGGCGTTAATGAAATTGCTGGTGTCAAAGCAAAACCTGTTTTACTGTACATATCGCCACCCCAAATGGAAGGATACAATTCCAATTGACTTCTGATAGAAAATTTTTCCGACAGCCCAGCTTCATTATAAAATTCTGCACCAAAAAATCCTATTTGGATTCCTGTTACAGATTTTTCTACACTTGCCTTTTCTTGAGAGAAAACCTGAATTCCTAAAAATAAGGTAGTCATTAGAATGATTTTTTTCATAGGATATAGTTTTATTTTTTTTGAATTTTAAAGTTCCCTTTTAATATCTCGTTTCCATTTTTCTTCGTCCACTGACCTGTTGAGTTTTCAAAATTTGTTATTTGTCCGTTGAAAACAAAACCACTTCTTGTGTTTGCGGAGAGCGCACCTGTAACTTGGACATATCCTAAAAACTCTTCCGTTGCAGTAGAATTATTATATTTTAAATTTCCAACAATATTGCCAGCATCAGTTATTTTAAAGGTCATTTCTCCCTTGTCACCTCCATCATAAAAACCAACATATTCTCCTTCATACTTTGAATTGGATTGCATCTGTAAATTTTCATCGGAAGTACAACAGGATAACAGAAACAATCCTAAAATTTGAATTAAGAGAAAATATTTCATTTGAGTTTTTTTGGAATTAGTTTTTGCAAAGAAAAGAAACAACAAATAATTTAAAAATCTGCAAGAATCTTATCAACGATAAATTGTGCTAATTTAATCTTGCTTTGATTGGTCCAACCTCCAATATGTGGCGTAACAATCGCTTTTTCAGAATCTAATAAATATTTCAGATCCTGATTTTCTGTTTCCAAATTTTCAAAAGAAGACTTTTCGTATTCCAAAACATCAAGACAAGCACCTAAAACTTTTCCCGACTCAATTGCTTGTACTAAAGCTTTAGTTTTTAAATTTTTCCCTCGAGCTGTGTTTACGAAATAAAAATTCTTTTCCATTTTCGAAATGAATTCTTCGTCAATCAAATAATGCGTTTCCGAAGTCAAAGGAATATGAAGACTTAAAACATCTGCTCTTTTTTGGAGTTCTTCCAAAGAGACCTGTGTTGCAAATTCATCGGAAAGATTTGGTAAAATATCGTGGAAAATAACCTCAACCCCAAAACCTGAAAGTCTTTTACCAGTCGCTTTTCCCATATTTCCGTAACCGATGATTCCGAAAGTTTTTCCTAGCAATTCATCACCACGATTTTCTTCCCGTTTCCAGATTCCGTTTTTGACTTCATTAGATGCAATAAACAATCGGTTCATTAGAATCAATAGCATCCCAACAACGTGTTCTGCAACAGAATCTCTGTTACCTTCTGGAGAATTAATTAATTTAATTCCTAAATTTTCAGCAGTTTCGATATCGATATTTTCCATTCCCGCTCCTACTCTCGCAATGAATTTGAGATGAGAAGCATTAGTCAGAAAATTTTTGTCTAATGGAATTCGGCTTCGGATAATGATTCCTTGATAATCTTTTATTTTTTCCAAGACCTCATCATAAGGGGAAGAATGGTCTTCTTCTACAACAAAACCTTTTGCTGTCAATTGTTCGGATATTAATGGATGATTTTTATCGAGTTGAAGGATTTTCATAATTTAGATATTAGACTTTAGATATTAGACTTTGGATTAATTATTTTTGACCACAGTCTGAGATGTGTAAAACTCAAAAAAAACGAGCTAAAGCCCGTTTTTTGTTTATATTATTAATAATTATTCTCCTAAGAATAACTTTTTCAGCTCTACAGAATCTGTTGGTTTCATTCTATCAGAAAGGATGAGAGATAATTCTTTTCTTCTCTTTGCAGCGGCAAATCTTTCGATTTCAACTTCGGTTTCAGGTACAATTTCCGGAATCTTGACTGGTTTTCCATTCTCGTCCACCGCAACAAATGTATAGATGCCCGAATTGGTATACACTTTTGTCTGGTTGATGGGATCATCTAACCAAACATCTACATAAACCTCCATAGATGTAGAAAAAGCTCTAGAAACTTTGGCTTCCAAAACAACAATTCCGCCTTCTGGGATAGATTTTGAAAAAGAAACGTGATTAACAGAGGCTGTTACTACTATATTGCCAGAATGTCTTGTACCTGCAATAGAAGCTGCTCTATCCATTCTTGCTAATAATTCTCCTCCAAACATATTTCCTAAGTGATTGGTCTCGTTTGGTAACACCATATTAGTCATTACTGTTAGACTATCTGATGGTTTTTTGGATTTTTGCATTCGTTGTTGTTTTTATACTATCTGTTTTTATAGAATCTTGTTTAGGAATTGTCACCGCTTTTTTCAGCTTCTCTTTTTTGACCATTGGTTTCGTTGGAATGTTAGATGACTTTCCGAAAATCAACTCCTGATTACCAAAAAGAAATAGCGCTAAAGTGCCAATAATGATAAGAGAGACAAAAGTCCAAATAACATTTTTGTTGAACGTATAATTTTCTTCTTTAGACGTTTTTTTGGATTTTAAAGTTTTGAGTTGCTGTAAATCAACTTTCTCAAAACCAAAAACATCTTCCTCGTCATCCGTTAATTTAACAACTTTGTTATCCTCATTCAATTGATATTGTCCTAGATTTTCGAGGCTTAAGAAATTGGCTGTTTGTAATATTTGAAACCATTTTGCCACTTGGTTTTTCAAATCTTTCTGAACGACGAAAAGATTAGAATTGGTTTCATCGGTAATATATTTCGCCAACTGATTATCATATACAGATGGGTTGTAATCGAAAGTAACAATTTCTTTCGGTGGAATTATAATAGAATTTTCTGCATCAATTTTAGCAGACTCTTTGGTAAGTTCGAAAACTCCAAATTCCGGAACCTCTGCTCTATTATGCTTCAGAAGATATTGATATAAAAAGTACTCAAAATTCATCGGTGCAAAACTACATAATTTTTGATGTTAAAGAAAATATAAAAGGTTGCTTTTGCAGCAACCTTAATTGTGTTTGTATATAAGGTCTATGTACAAACCTTTGATTTTAAAATCAGAAACATTTATTTCAATTTCAAAGAAACCCCAAAAAGGAAGTTAATTCCGGCTTGCGCGAAATAATATGGTCCACTAAAACCGTTATTGACATACTTGGTATCAGTAAAATTATTTAACAAGAATCTCAAAGTCACATCTTGTTTCTTGAGAGGCAATTTGTATGACATATTAAAATCAGGGACAAAATAGGCATCTAATTGATTCTCTTTATCTCCAGAATTATCCATAAATTGTTTCCCAACATATTGAGCCGTAACTCCAAGATTAAAATTCTTAAACGGTGAATATAAAACATTTCCATTCGCTAAGAAACTTGGCGAGAAAGAAATATCTGTGTTTCCAAAATTCTGAATCACACCATCATTCTCTGAATAAAAATTTTGATTTTTATTACTACTGAATGTCGCATTAGCCGAAACCTGCAAATCTTTTGTAATATTTGACAAAACACCTAATTCCAAACCAAGCCGATAACTTGTACCACTATTAGTCCTAATAAAAGCCCCAACATTATTAACTTGTCCGTTTAAAACCAATTGGTTTTTATAATACATATAATAAGCGTTCGCTGTGAAAGCAATTTTCCCGATCTGTTGTTCCCAACCCGCTTCAAAATCGTGAAGTGTTTCTGCTTTCGTATCCGGATTAGCGAAAAGGTCATCTCTATTCGGTTCTCGATGTGCATTCGCATAAGACACAAAAACTTTCCCATTTTCTAAATTAAAATTAACTCCGGCTTTTGGATTGAAAAAAGTCCATTTCTTATCAAGATCCACACCTTCATCATCACCTTGCTGAATGACTTTGGTATCATAATCAATGTTTCTCAGTTGCAAATCTCCAAAGAACTCAAATCGATTCAATTTATAAATTGCTTTTGCAAATCCGGAAACTTCATTCTTAATAGAGCGATTTCTGTAATATTCTGATTCATTAATTTCCGGAATAAAAACACCTGTAACATTTCCAAAATGTCTTCCATAATATTGATTCGCAACCGCTCCAACATTAACACTCAAATCTCCCAAGTTTCCATATAAAGTAGAAATCACACCATAAAAATCGTTATCGAGCCATTTTTTTCTAATAAAGTCAGAATATTCTTCACCATTATAGTCCGGTAAATTATATCTCGCAAAAGGGTCACCTTGTTTATAATTCTCGTAAAAACCTTTTCCTTTGGTATAATGCGCCGTTGTTTCCAATTTCCAATCGTCAGAGAATCTTTGATTCCATAATAACTGATAATGATTTTGTCTGTAATTATCCGTTTCGTTATTATAATACCCTGTGATATTTTCCCAGTTGGAATCATAAATCGCTCCAGAATAATTGAATCTCGGATTAGTTTCCCAAGTCGCTTTATCAACACCATTCCAAGCCTGGTAAGTTTTTTCTTTTCCTCCAAAAGCTAAGAATCTCAACTCCGTATTTTTCTCCTGAAACAAAGCCGAAAAATTATAAGAATGAAGTTTTGAAAAAGCTCTATCGATATAACCATCAGAATGAATGTAAGTATATCTTCCCATTACAGACAATCGGTTTTTCCAGAATTTTCCAGAGTTGACCTCAGCAGAATATTTGTAAGTATTGAAAGAACCATAAGAATCATCTGTTTTCACAGAAAATTCATCAGACGGATCTCTGGAAATCACATTCACACTCGCTCCAAAGGCAGAAACTCCATTTGAAGATGTTCCAACACCTCTTTGAATTACAATTTGTGAAGCAGAACTTGTCAAATCCGGAACATTAACAAAAAAAGTCCCTTGAGATTCGGAGTCATTATAAGGAACACCGTTCAACATCACATTGATACTTGTTCCCGACGTACCTCTAATCCTAAGCCCTGTATAACCAACGCCATTTCCTGCATCGGAAGTAGAAACTACTGACATTTGGTTTTTCAAAAGAATTGGTAAATCCTGACCTAGATTTTTGTCCGCCAAATCTTTTTCGACATTGATGATTGCTTTTGCAACCGGTGTTCTTTTGGTAAATTCAACTGCTTGGATTGATGTAACATGTGTAGAATCCTGAACAGTTTGTGAAAGATAAAATGGAGCAATGAATACCCCTAAAAAAATAAATCCTTTCATTCGTTTAAATTTTTGTTGTTAAAATTTATTGGAATAAAAGGGGCGATTATGATTATAATTGATAATCCATAATGATAAATGATTTTTTATAACGTTATTATTAATCAATTTATCGATTATCATTCATCAATTATAATGAATGTTTCCCTAAACAGCATTACCTGTTCTAGGTTCATTGGGTATAATCTCAGCTTGTGACAGCACCCCTTAAATTTCTGACGGCGAAATTACAACTTTTTCGCCAGATAAGCGTGATTATTCTTATTGACAAAAAAATAATCTTTTCCATCTGTAGAAACTTCAAAAAGATTAGCTGTTTTCCAACTTAAATTAGTTTTAATATCATTATAAACAAATGGAATAACTATTTTATTATTTTTATCTACTATCCCAAACTTATCATTTTTAACCGCTACAATCATCGGATTTTCACGATCACTTTCTAACACATACAACATCTGATATTGTGGATAGATGTCAAAATCCTTATAACCACCTAGGTCAATATCTTCTTTACTAACCAAACCATACGCACCATTTAACACAAAAGCTTTATACTTCTGCACGACATATGGCTGGGAACACTTTCCTATGTCTGTTTTTTTGTAGCGGTAAACTCTCTTCCCTTTTTTATTGATACGATACGATATATTATTTTTTTCAACCGTTGCATAATTTGCAGATCCAAAAACCCTCACGGCTTTCTTAGGAGAATTGAGAAGATTACAATCTTGGGAAAAGAACATTGCAATATGATATTCTGGTTCTATAACAATCTTTCCTTGTTGATTAATATAGCCTGACATTTGATTAATTTTTTGAGGAATCAACGCCGGCAAAGAATCGTCTTTTTCCTGAGTAAAGGCGACGCCAAAAAAGCTTACAAGAATTAAGCTAAATAGTTTTTTCATCGTGTTTGTTTTTATAAATGAGTTATAAAATCTTTATAAAAGTCTGTGTTTTTCAACAACGAAAATACGAAAACTATTATTAATACTACAAAAACAAACATTTTATTAATGATGAAACGGTCAACTCCAACTTTAAGTTTTGGATTTTTAGAAAAATTAATAAAAACTAACATCAATAAAAAAGGAATGGAAATAACAAATAACGGATTGAATTTAAACGCTTCCAAAAACCTAAAGTGCAACAATGAATGAAACGCCCTCTGTACGCCACAACCAGCACATTCATAACCTGTAATTGTTTTCAAAGGACATTTTAAGAAAAAGGAATATTTTAAAGGATCAAAAAAATAATAGACACAAATCAATATTAAAAAAAAGACAAAAACAGCGATTGCCTTTTTTCTATCTCTAAGTAATAATTTGATTTTCAAAATGATACAGTTTTAAAATTATTCTGATTTTCAAAATATAAATTAATATGATAAAAATATAAAACATAGATAAAACATATCTAATTTATTATTAATCTAAATTATTCTATTCTTAAAAACGCTTATAATTTCGTAAATTTGGGCGAATTTAGCAAGATTAAATTTTCTCTTCAAATAGAATTTTTGATTAAGTTGGATTAAAATCAAAAAAAACATTTAGTTATCAATTAGATTTAGACAATTTTTGAAATTTCAAATCTATTTTTTAAAGAATGAAAAGACGTACATTATTATGAATATTTATCAGGATTACATCCAAGAAATCGAGGAAAGAAAAACACAGGGGCTTCACCCAAAACCAATTGACAGCGCAGATTTAACAAGCGCAATCATTGAGCAAATCAAAGATACAGCGAACGAGCACAGAGCTGATTCTCTAAAATTTTTCATCTACAACACTTTGCCGGGTACTACAAGTGCTGCAGGTATAAAGTCTAAATTTTTAAAGGAAATCATTCTTGGCGAAGCTGTAGTGGCGGAAATCACTCCAACTTATGCTTTTGAATTATTGTCTCATATGAAAGGTGGACCTTCTATCGAAGTTCTTCTTGATTTGGCTTTAGGAAACGATGAAACTATTGCAAAACAAGCTGCGGAAGTTCTTAAAACTCAGGTTTTCTTGTACGATGCTGATACTGCTCGTCTGAAAGAAGCTTACGAATTGGGTAGTGCAATCGCTAAAGATATACTGGAAAGCTATGCCAAAGCAGAATTTTTCACTAAGCTGCCTAAAGTTCCAGAAGAAATTAAAGTGGTGACCTACATCGCTGCAGAGGGTGATATTTCAACAGATTTATTATCTCCGGGAAATCAGGCACACTCTCGTTCTGACCGTGAATTGCACGGAAAATGTATGATGTCTCCTGCTCAGCAGGAAGAAATAAAGGCTTTACAGGCACAACATCCTGATGCAAGCGTAATGTTGATCGCAGAAAAAGGAACAATGGGAGTTGGTTCATCCCGTATGTCTGGTGTAAACAACGTTGCACTTTGGACAGGTAAACAGGCAAGCCCTTACGTACCTTTTGTAAACATCGCTCCGATTGTTGCAGGAACTAACGGTATTTCCCCGATTTTCTTAACAACAGTTGACGTAACCGGAGGTATCGGAATCGACCTTCAAAACTGGGTTAAGAAAACAGACGAAAACGGACATCCTGTTCGTAACGAAAACGGCGACATCGTTTTAGAAGAAAAATATTCTGTTGCTACAGGAACTGTTTTAACTATCAATACAAAAGAAAAGAAATTATACAACGGAGATGTTGAATTGAAAGATATTTCAAAATCATTTACTCCGCAAAAATTAGAATTTATCAAAGCTGGTGGTTCTTACGCTATCGTTTTTGGTAAAAAAATCCAGACGTTTGCTGCTAAAACTTTAGGAATTACAGCTCCAACGGTTTTCGCTCCTTCTAAAGAAATCTCTATTGAAGGACAAGGCTTAACAGCTGTTGAAAAAATCTTCAACCGAAATGCCGTGGGTGTTACTGAAGGTAAATTATTACACGCAGGTTCTGATGTTAGAGTTGAAGTTAATATCGTTGGATCTCAGGATACGACTGGTTTAATGACTGCTCAGGAACTAGAATCTATGGCTGCAACGGTGATTTCTCCAATCGTAAACGGAGCTTATCAGTCAGGATGTCACACCGCTTCAGTTTGGGATAAAAAAGCACAGGCAAACATTCCTAAATTAATGAAATTTATGAATGATTTCGGTGTAATCACAGCTCGTGACCCGAAAGGTGAATACCACGCAATGACAGACGTTATTCACAAAGTTCTTAATGATATTACGGTTGATGAATGGGCAATCATCATCGGAGGTGACTCTCACACAAGAATGTCTAAAGGTGTAGCTTTCGGCGCTGACTCTGGAACGGTAGCTTTGGCTTTAGCAACTGGTGAGGCTTCAATGCCGATTCCTGAATCTGTAAAAGTAACTTTCAAAGGTGAAATGAAAGAGCATATGGATTTCCGTGATGTGGTTCACGCAACTCAGGCTCAGATGTTGAAGCAATTTGACGGAGAGAATGTTTTCCAAGGTAGAATTATCGAAGTTCATATTGGAACTCTTCCAGCTGACCAAGCATTTACATTTACAGACTGGACTGCAGAAATGAAAGCAAAAGCTTCAATCTGCATCTCAGAAGACGATACTTTGATTGAATCATTGGAAATTGCGAAAAGCAGAATTCAGATTATGATTGACAAAGGAATGGATAATCACAATCACGTTCTTCAAGGTTTAATTAACAAAGCAAACAAGAGAATCGAGGAAATCAGAACAGGCGATAAACCTGCTTTGACTCCAGATGATAATGCTAAATATTATGCTGAAGTTGTTGTAGACCTAGACGTAATCGTTGAACCAATGATTGCCGACCCAGACGTAAACAACGACGACGTTTCTAAAAGATATACGCACGACACGATCAGAGATCTTACCTATTACGGAGGTGAGAAAAAAGTTGACCTTGGTTTCGTAGGTTCTTGTATGGTTCACAAAGGTGACCTTAAAATTGTTTCTCAGATGTTGAGAAATCTTGAAAAGAAAAATGGTAAAGTAGAATTCCAGGCTCCATTAGTAGTTGCGGCTCCTACTTACAATATCATTGACGAATTAAAAGCTGAAGGTGACTGGGAATTATTAGAAAAATATTCAGGTTTTGAATTCAATGATGCGGCTCCAAAAGGCGAAGCTCGTACGCAATACGAAAATATGATGTACCTAGAGCGTCCAGGATGTAACCTGTGTATGGGTAACCAGGAAAAAGCTGAAAAAGGAGATACTGTTTTGGCAACTTCTACCCGTCTATTCCAAGGAAGAGTGGTTGAAGATTCTGAACGTAAAAAAGGAGAATCTTTATTGGCATCTACTCCGGTTGTTGTATTGTCTGCAATTATCGGTAGAATCCCAAGTATTGAAGAGTACAAAACAGCTGTTGAAGGTATTGATTTGACGACTTTTGTACCTTCTATTAAAGAATTGGTAACGGTTGGTCATTAATTGATTTTAAACTAAAGTCTTAGACTTTTTAAATATAAAATGGGAGATTTCTTTTTGAATTCTTCCATTTTTTTGTTTAGAATGTTTCCATATTAAGTTTTCAATTGAAATTTAAAATAAGAGACTTTATTTTTTGCTTAACTTGATAGGTAGAAATTATTGTAATCATTAATCATATTTATTCTTTTAAATCAAGCGTAGGAATGGATTTTGATTAATCATACAAGAGTTAATTTCCCTTTTAAAACAAGGAAAAATCTATTAATAAAATAAAATCGAGATATGACTTTTGACTTGGATATGATTAAAAAAGTTTATTCTGATTTCGAAAGCAGAGTAAACGAAGCAAGAGCCTTTATGGGAAGACCTCTTACTTATTCAGAAAAAATTCTTTGCGCTCACCTTTTTCCATCACAGGTAAAAGAAGCATTTAAAAGAGGAGAATCTTATGTAGATTTTGCTCCCGACAGAGTTGCGATGCAGGATGCGACGGCACAGATGGCTCTCTTACAGTTTATGCAAGCAGGTAAGAAAAAAGTTGCGGTTCCTTCAACTGTTCATCTAGACCATTTGATTCAGGCAAGAGTTGGATCTGCAACTGATCTGGTAGATGCTAATAACAAAAACAACGAAGTTTATCAGTTTTTAGAATCCGTTTCGAACAAATACGGCATTGGTTTCTGGAAAGCCGGCGCAGGAATCATTCACCAGGTTGTTTTAGAAAATTACGCATTTCCCGGAGGAATGATGATCGGAACAGATTCTCACACACCAAATGCGGGTGGACTCGGAATGGTCGCCATCGGTGTTGGTGGCGCAGATGCCGTTGATGTGATGGCAGGAATGCCTTGGGAACTAAAATTCCCCAAAATGATTGGTGTTAAATTAACCGGAAGACTGAATGGTTGGGCTGCTCCAAAAGACATCATTCTAAAAGTAGCCGGAATACTTACTGTAAAAGGTGGAACTGGTGCGATTGTAGAATATTTCGGAGAAGGTGCGAATTCATTGTCTTGTACTGGAAAAGGAACGATTTGTAATATGGGCGCAGAAATCGGAGCAACCACTTCTATTTTCGAATACGACCAAAATATGAGCAAATATCTTCGTTCAACCGATAGAGAAGATTTGGCTGATGCAGCAGATGCAATTGCTCACGTTTTGAAAGCTGACCCAGAAGTTCACGCAGAACCTGAAAAATATTATGACCAGCTTATTGAAATCAATTTAAATGAACTAGAACCTGCACTGAATGGGCCTTTCACACCAGACCTTTACACTCCGATTTCTAAAATGAAAGAAATTGCAGAGAAAAACGGATGGCCAACAAAAATCGAAGTTGGGTTAATTGGTTCTTGTACCAACTCATCTTACGAAGATATAGCAAGAGCTGCTTCTGTTGCAAAACAAGCAAAAGATAAAAATCTGGAAGTGAAAGCAGAATATACTATTACCCCAGGTTCGGAACAAGTCAGATTCACTGTCGAAAGAGACGGTTTCTTGAAAACATTTGATGAAATTGGAGGTAAAGTTTTTGCTAATGCTTGCGGACCTTGTATTGGACAATGGGCTCGTGAAGGAGCTGATAAACAAGAGAAAAATACAATTGTTCACTCTTTCAACAGAAACTTCTCAAAAAGAGCAGATGGAAATCCAAATACTTACGCTTTCGTAGGTTCTCCTGAATTGGTAACAGCTTTGGCAATTGCAGGAGATTTGAGATTCAACCCTTTAACAGATAAACTTAAAAATAAAGACGGAATAGAAGTTCTTCTTGACGAACCAAACGGAGATGATTTACCAAGATTAGGATTTGATGTGGACGATCCGGGTTATATTGCGCCGGCGGAAGATGGTTCTAATGTAGAAGTTATTGTTTCGCCAGAATCTGACAGACTTCAGTTATTAGAAGAATTCCCGGCTTGGGACGGACTCAACATTACAGGCGCAAGATTACTCATAAAAGCTTACGGAAAATGTACGACTGACCATATTTCTATGGCTGGACCTTGGCTGAAATATCGTGGACACCTTGACAACATTTCCAACAATATGCTAATTGGTGCTGTGAATGCTTTTAATATGGAAACCAACAAAGTTAAAAACGAATTGGACGGGCAATATAAACCAGTTCCGGATTCTGCAAGACAATATAAAGCTGCAGAAATTCCAACCATTGTTGTAGGCGATGAGAATTATGGTGAAGGTTCTTCCAGAGAACACGCTGCGATGGAACCTAGACATCTTGGTGTAAGAGCTGTTTTGGTAAAATCATTTGCTCGTATCCACGAAACCAACCTTAAAAAACAAGGAATGTTAGGAATCACATTTGCAGACAAAGAAGATTATGATAAAATCCAAGAAGATGATACGATTAACTTTTTAGATTTAGATCAATTTGCACCGGGTAAACAACTGACTTTGGAATTTATTCACGCTGATGGAACTAAAGATATTATTAAAGCTAACCATACCTACAATGCTGGACAAATCGAATGGTTTAAAGCTGGTTCTGCTCTTAATCTCATTAAGAAAATGGAAAAACAAGGATAATATAAAGTCCAATATCTGGATAATAAAAAAGCAAGAATTGAATGATTCTTGCTTTTTCTGTTTTATAAAACTCTGTTTCTCTTATTTATTTCAGCAATGCACTGAACGTATCGCCTTGTCTGATATCACCAGTATTGTAACCTCTCATAAACCATTCTTCGCGTTGAGCGGAAGAACCGTGGGTAAAACTTTCTTGGTTTACATAACCTTGTCCTCTTTTCTGAATATTGTCATCACCAACTGCAGCGGCAGCACTCATCGCTTCTTGAATGTCTCCAGGTTCTATAATCTTTTCTCTGTTATCGGTTTGCTTTGCCCAAAGTCCTGCATAGAAATCTGCTTGTAATTCATTGGCGACAGAGATTCTGTTGGCTTGAGTTTCGCTCCCTCTTTGGCTTAATTGATGAACTTTATCCAATGTCCCTAAAAGGTTCTGGATATGATGTCCATACTCGTGACCAAGAACATAAGCAACTGTAAACTGTCCAACCTTGGCTCCAAATTTTTGCTGAAGCTCGTTAAAGAAACTCATATCCATATAGATAGTGTGGTCTGACGGGCAATAAAAAGGTCCCATCTCTGACTGTGCAGTTCCACAGCCTGAATCTGTTGTACTTTCGAACAAAACAACTTTTGCAGGTCTGAATTGGATTCCGTTTTCTTGAAAAACCTTGTCCCAAGTTTGCTCATTTTCTTTAGTCAACATTCTGACAAATTCTCTGATGTTGAGCTCTTCTTTGGTAAGTTGTCTCTGTTCTGTTTGTTGAGGTGCAGAATTACTGTTTTGTAGAATTGCAGATGGGTCGCCTCCTAGAAAGAAGACAATAGCTGCAATAATGATGGTTCCTAATCCACCGCCAACAAGCATGCCACCGCCGCCGGAGCCACGTCTGTCATCTACGTTGTCACTTCTGTCGTTGGTCCATTTCATAACTTAGATTATGTTATTTTTAAAATTCATAGTTCTTTCTGGAAAAGAAAACCAACATAATTTTACTAAAAAGATATTATTGTTGAAATTTCTTAGAATAACTTTCCAAAGACAAAAAAGATGCCTAATTTATTAAGACTTTGAGAATTAAATCTAAAGCTTAGATGTTTTATTATTGAAATCAATCATTTTCAAAGCGGTAGCAGCAGCTTCTACGCCTTTATTCCCAAGACTTCCTCCACTTCTGGCAATGGACTGTTCTTTGGTATCATCTGTCAAAACACAGAAGATAGCCGGTGTATCGGTCAAGATATTACAATCTTTGATGCCTTGCGTAACGCCTGAACAAACAAACTCAAAATGAGGTGTTTCTCCACGAATCACATTGCCTATTGCAATAACTGCTGCGAACTTGTTAGATCGACAAAGTTTCATTGTTGCAAAGCTTAACTCGAAAGCGCCCGGAACGTAATAAATGTGAATGTTTTCTTCTTTGATTCCTTCGGCTTTCAGCGTTTCGATTGCGCCGTTTCGAAGGTTATAAGTTACGAAATCGTTCCACTCAGAAACAACAATGCCGATTGAATATTCATCGGCATTAGAAATGTTGAGTGGCTTATAATCTGATAGATTAATAGTTGCCATTGTTTAGTAATATTTTGTCATTTCTATGAAAGCATCGGATTGTCCGTTGTCATAGTCCTGATATTTTTCGTCGATTGTAGCGAAATATTTTTTAGCATCAGCGTTTTTCTTAAGTGCTAAAGCCAACATTCCTGCTTTTTTTGTAAAATAATAAGAAGTGTAAGCATCATCAGAAGCAGAAGAAGCTTTATCTGCCATAGCTAGCGCATCATCAGCCTTGTTAAGGTTTGAAAGACAATCTGCCATCGCTCCAAATTTAAGCGCTACCAAAACTTTGTTATCTGAACTGAATTTGTCCAACAAATCGTAAGCTTTTTGATAATTTCCTTTTTTGAATTCTATTAGTCCAGCATTGTAAGCAGATAATTTACCAGCTTTTGTTCCACTGTATTCATCGTAAGTTCCAATAAAACCTGGGTTTGCAACAGATTTCCCACCAAGAGCAAGGTCTTCTTTTCCATCAGCTAAATTTTTCTGAGCAGCAAGATAACTTTTTGTAGCTTCCTCATTTTTAGGAGCAACAATGAACTGCTGATATCCGAACCAACCTAAAACTGCAACAATTAGAACTCCGAAACCAATGCTAAGTGCTTTTGCATTTTTTTCTAAGAATGATTCTATATTAAGTGCTTCTTTATCAAGGTCTCTGAAAAATTCTACGGTTTCTTTTCCTTCTTGTTCGTGATTTTTGTTATGCTGGTTTGCCATAATTTTTTTTTAATAAATAGAGTGCAAATTTAATGTTTTCCTTTTGATATGCAAAGACTTCTTTTTCTGATGGTTAAATTATTTTAATATTTCAGAATCGAGTAAACTTCTGCGTTAAATTTTTTGAGTCTTTCTTCGCCATTCAAATCTTTCAAATCAATCAAAAAGCTGAACTGTGTAGGAATTGCGCCTTGCTTTGAAACAAGTTTTGCAGCAGCTTCTGTAGTTCCGCCAGTTGCTAAAAGGTCATCGTGAATCAAAACGCGTTGTCCTTCTTTCAAATGTCCGGTTTTCATTTCGATTTCAGCAGAACCGTATTCCAAATCATATTTTTCTCCGATGAAAGGCGGAGGTAATTTTCCAGCTTTTCTAATTAAAACAAAAGGAACATCCAAAGCAACAGCAATCGCGATCCCAAAAAGATAACCTCGGCTTTCGATTCCACAAACGACATCAATTTTTCCTCGGCTGAAATTAGCCAAATCTGCGATGACTTCTTCATATAACTTTGGCTGAAGAAAAATCGGACAAATATCTTTAAATTGAATTCCCGGAATCGGAAAGTCAGGAATATTATCGATTGTCTCTTCTAATTTGTTAATCAATTCTGCAGATGCCATCTTCTATTTTTAATTGTTGATTTTATAAGTTGTAATTTTCCAGTTGTTGTTAACAGCTTTCAATCCGTAAGTCACATTCAAGGAAGTTGTTTTTCCGTTTTTGTCGGTTACATCATAAGTAACGTTAACGTTTGCCGAATTATCCTTATTATAAGGAACAGCAATATTTTTTACGCTGATGTTTTTTACAGAACCAAAACCTGAATTTGGATTCGAAAATTTGTCATAAGAACCCCAATTCGGGTTTTCTGAAGCATCAAAAGCTGCCTTGAAATTCTGAGAAGACAAATTGTTCAGGAATTTTGTTACGGTAGTTTTTGGGTCAGGATTTGCAGCTTTTGGAGCTGGTGGAGGCGTAACAGTTTCTCCGGTCTGCGGGTCAACTTGTGGCTCAGAAACTTGAAGCGAATCCGAAACTACAGGAGCCGGCGGAGTGTAAAGTGCTTTTCCATTCACAGGAATTCCCATTTTAAGCATTTGTAAAAGCTTCTTAGTTGTTTTTACAGTTAGCTTGATATCGATTTTTTCTTCAAAGATTTTTTCTTTTGGAAGCGATGAATATTTAATCGTAAATCCTCTGAAAGCAGGGTCTTGCATCAGGTTTTTCGAAGTAGAGATTTTGTTTCCTCCACTTGAGATTTCCATCACAGTTTCCAATGCAGCACCTTCAAAATCAACTTTTTTTCCATTGTTGTCAACCAATTGCGGCGTGATTATCAATCCTTTTGAACCTGTCAAACTGTCGCCAGCAATATTGGTCACAATAATATTTAGTGCTGCTGCATCAATATCGTTAGGGTCTTTTTCAGAAGCCACTTCATTTCCGAAGATGTTCATTTCTCCGAGACTTGGCGGTGCTGTACTGCTCCAGTCAACACCGTTTTTCTGTGCAACTTGGTCAGCCAATGCAAAAATTTCTGCTGTTTTTTTTCCATCAAGAAGTTTCCCAAGAGCTGCAATTTCTGCAATATCTCCATCAGCTTCTACGCCAAATGTCTTTAGAATATATAAAGCTTCGTTGAATTTCACTTGTTGCAAGGTTGAAAGGCTGGAAGCCATATCATTGATACTTTCCTGAAAGCTTTTGCGGTTGCTCCCGTCAACACTTGTTTTTTTGCAACCTACCATTAGAATCAGTAAAGTTGCTAACAGACAGTATTTTATAAATTTCATTTTAATTTTGATTTATTTTTAAAAATAAGGAATATGTTTGATTTGAAACCCCTCATACCAATTAATATGCAAAATTAAATTTAAAATTCAGAATTAATCAATTTTTCAAAGAAAATTAAAAAAAGTAACTTTACAGAAAATTAAAGTTGATGCAGAACAAATTAGTAATAGATATTCACAGTTTTTCTTATAAAAAAGGCGGAATCCCTAAAGATAATACAGAGAACGGAGGCGGTTTCGTTTTCGATTGCAGAGGAATCCTTAATCCGGGAAGAATTGAAGAATATAAAACTCAAACCGGGAATGATATTGGAGTTCAAGAGTTTCTTGAGAATAAAACAGAAATGCCTAATTTCTTAAAATCAATTCACAGTCTTATTTCTATCAGCATCAAAAATTATCTTGAAAGAGGTTTTGAAAATCTTCAAATCAACTTTGGGTGTACGGGTGGACAACATCGTTCGGTTTATTCGGCAATCAAAACTGCTGAATTTATCAGACAAAATTTTCCGGATGCACAAGTAAAAATCCATCACGACGAACAGTTGCATCTTAATTTATCATCCGCTTCTAGCAATTAGATTTTTGCTGCTAGCTTAAAATAATTATATTAAATTGATGAGTGAATTCATTCATCAATAATTATTTATCATTTATAAATATGAAAGCATTACTATTTGCTGCGGGAATGGGAACCCGATTAAAACCTTTTACAGACAATCATCCAAAAGCTTTGGCTAAGGTAAATGATGTTACTCTTCTGGAAAGAAACATCAAATATCTACAGAGTTACGGAATCAATGATTTTGTCATTAATATTCATCATTTTGGAGGACAGATTCTTGCTTTCTTGGCAGAGAATGACAACTTCGGAGCTAATATCGAAATTTCAAATGAATCGGATGAACTTCTGGAAACTGGTGGCGGATTGTTGTTCGCTAAAAGATTTCTTGAAAATGAGAAAACATTCTTAATTATGAATGTTGATATCCTGACAGACCTTAATATCACCAACTTTATAAAAATCCACGAACTCAAAGGTGGAATGATTACTTTGGCCGTTTCCGACAGAGATAGTTCCAGAAAATTGATGTTCAATGACAAGATGTTCTTAAAAGGTTGGAGAAACCTTCAAACCAACAAAAAAACTGTTGTCGGTGGGATTTTCAAATTAAGAGAATTGGCTTTCAGTGGAATCCATTGTGTTAATTCTGAGATATTCGGAAAATTAACGAGAACAGGTAAGTTTTCCATTATGGACGAATATATGGACCTTATGAAAGAAGATATTATTATTGGTTATCAACACACCGCTAATTTGATTGATGTTGGTAGGCCAGAATCTATTTTAGAAGCAGAAAAATTATTCAGATGACACAACAAGACGAAGAAAAAAGATTACACGACAGTCTGAGACAGAAAACTTGGGACGAGACTATTACAAAAGATAGCTGGATGGTTTTCAGGATCATGTCTGAGTTTGTAGATGGTTATGAAAAAATGGTTCGTATTGGACCTTGTGTTTCCATATTTGGTTCTGCAAGACTAAAAGAAGATAGCTATTATTACAAAATGGCTTCTGAAATTGCACAAAAAATTACAGAAATTGGTTTTGGTGTGATTACTGGTGGAGGTCCTGGAATAATGGAAGCCGGTAACAGAGGAGCTAGCGGACAGGGGAAATCAATTGGTCTTAACATAGAATTGCCTTTTGAACAACATTTTAATCCTTATGTTGATAAGGGATATAATATCAATTTTGATTATTTTTTCGTTAGAAAGGTAATGTTTGTGAAATATTCGCAAGGATTTGTTGTTATGCCTGGAGGATTTGGAACTTTGGACGAGCTTTCTGAAGCTTTGACTTTGATTCAAACTAATAAAATTGGGAAGTTCCCCATCGTTTTGGTCGGAAGCGAGTTTTGGAGTGGATTGTTGGATTGGTTCAAAGGAACTTTATTGAAAGAAGGTTTGATTGCTGAACAAGATCTGTCGCTTTTCCGAGTTGTAGATACAGCGGAAGATGCAGTTGAGCACATCAAATGTTTTTATGATAAATATTCGGTAAGTGTTAATTTCTGATATGTGGCATATAATTTGACCTTATATCTCTAATAAAAGTTATTTAATTGTATAAAAATGAAAAAATCTATATTTATATTATCTCTCGGAATTTTGCTCATCAGTTTCTTTAGTTTCAAAGACCTAGATTTCTTTTCATCAATGACCAAAGTCGATTATATTGACGGAAGCAAAACCTTGAAATTCACGACAAAACTTAATACTTCGCATATTTCTCAAGCTACAAAAATTGACCCTACCACCGCAGGTTTTGAAGCAGAAGTAAAAAAATATGTTAATAATAATGTAGATGTAGCTGTAAATGGAGTTGCTAAGACTTTGACTTTTACAGGGAGCCAAGTGAATGGAGAATCTGTTTGGGTCTATTATGAAGTAGGAAATGTTTCTGATATTTCTAGTTTGAAAATCAAAAACAGCATATTGATTGGTCAATTTCCAAAGCAGGTTAATATTATGAATGTCACTTACAAAGGAAATTTGAAAACGGTCAATTTCCAAAAAGGTAAGGAAACAGCAGAAGTTTCTTTCTAAAATATTAAATCGGTCAAATGGCCGATTTTTTTGTTTATTAATCTATTTTTATCCAATTTTGGTTTTTCCTCAAATCAAATAATATTTCATAAACCCTTATTAGTCCATAAGTGCCAGAAGCTCCATAGTCACTGATGTTTTTAATTTTTCCATTGGAGTATATGATTTTCAAATCGACAGTTTGGTCATCCGTCCAATCTACAGAATAGTAATCTTCTAGTTCTGGGAAATCAATATATTCTAAGGTTTTTATTAAAGAGTCAAAATCTTCTTTTTTAATCTTCGTCTTGAAAATACCTTCGTTTTTGCCTGACCATATTTCCATATCATCACTAAAATTAAAATTTTTGGCGACGAATTTTGCCTCAGCATTGTTATTAATTTCCAAATCAAATATTGGACAAGTACCAAAACAACCCTTAGTAGAAAATTCGATTTTTTGAATTGGAATATAATTTTGAGCATTTGTATTATATTCTATGAAAGCACCGTATTTTAAGGCCAATACTTGTTTTTTAATATCTTTTGAAACTATTTTTTCTTTCCAATTTTCAATCTTTGCTTTATTGATTTCTAACAAGATTTGTCCATTTTTTTCTGAGATTTTTGGGACAAAATAATCATCAAAATTTTGAGAAATATTTGCAATCCTATACTTTTTATTTCCAAGATTAAGAATAACTAAAGGCGTATAACTACAAGATTGGTTTTGACTTTCGAAACAAGTATGATTATCGCCTATTACTAATAGGTCAGAATAACCATTATTATCAAAATCTGCTTTATAGAAACTTTCTTTAACACCGAGTTCATCAGCAAGTTTTACATTAGTTTGACATCCAAAATCGTGACGTTTAAAACTTTGGATGCTCTTAACTTCATATTGGGATAAGTTTTTAAAGTTTTTCCTTATCAAACTTTGAACTTCTTGCTGAGTTGTAATATCATCAATTTCAGAAACTTTGATATTTCGATTTTCTTTACAACTAAATGCAATTATAAAAATCAAAAAAGTAAATAGTTTATTGATTTGATTTTTAAACATATTGATTATTTTGTAGTTGACTAACTTGAAATCTGCTTAAATAAAATCATTAATGACAATTCGTATGGTCAATATGAAAACCATCAGAAGAATGGTTAATGTGTAAAGACTCTGAGTGTGGAGAAACATAAGGAATACCTAATTCCAAACCTCTCAGAACGAACAATCCACCAAGAATAATCATCATTACTGGAATGACTCTTAATATCTTTACTCGGAAAGCGGTTGTGATGAAATTCCCCAAGAAAACAACGGCAAACATAAATGGGAAAGTTCCCAATCCAAAAAGAAACATAAATAGAGAACTTTGCCAGATTCCGCCAGCTGCTAATGAAGCTGTCAAAGCCATATAAACCATTCCGCAAGGTAAAAATCCGTTAAGAATTCCTGTTGCAAAACGAGATTTGTAATCAGGACGTTGAAGGATTTTTCCCAATTGCATTTTGACCTTCAATAACGCTCTTGAAACGAAAGGGATTTTTGCTGCAAAGTCTTTTCCTCCAAAAGATGAAATTGCCATTAAAATTAATAAAATCCCAACAAAAACTGTTAAATATTTTTGGAATCCAGCCAATTCAAAACTTTGTCCGATAATTCCTAGGACTGCTCCTAGAAAAGAATAGGTGAGAATTCTTCCCAACTGATAAGTTAGATTCTGAAGATAGAAATTAGCTTTCTGATTTTTGGTCAATCCCATAGAAATCGCAATAGGCCCGCACATACCAATACAATGGAATCCGGATGCGAATCCCAATCCAATGGCTGATATGATGAGTGCTAGTTCCATAGTATATCATAATCTACCTGATAAGGTTTCTTATTCTCTGTCCATTTTAATTTCAGAGTATAGGAACCTTTAGAAATCACTTTTTTAGGAATCAAGAAAACATTGTGTTGCAAACCAACTTCTTTTCTGACATCCAAGTTAGAATCATCTGTACGAAATAAAACGAAATTCACTTTGTTCTCATCCACTTTTATAGTTTCGGGAAAAGATATCATCATACCTTCGGAAGTTGCTTTATATTCAGGGATTTTTTCAAGTTTAGCTGCATTTTCTTTAGCATCAATAATGTCCTGATAATGAAGTTCTTCCTCGTAATAATTATTAGAAATCATTTCTGCATTCTGTTTCCCCATCGGAAAGACGAATATCAGAAATAATATAAAAAGGATGAAACAACCTAGTGCAATCATCAATCCGTGTCCCCAATTTAGATTTTTCATTCTTTAATATTTAAAATTGAAATTTGAATGGTCCTTCAAAATAAGTCTTGTAAGAATCTAATAATTCTCCGTTCATATCGTAAACACCCAATTCCAGATTTTGTTTTGATAGTTTGATTTGGCTTTCTGGGAAACTTACTGTAATCGTTCCTTTCACCATAGCATCTCTTTTCAGTACAATTTTGTTAGAAGCCACGCTGGAAGATATTTCTCCGTTAGCAGGCTCAATAATTTTAATGATAACAGTCTTAGTCTCATTAGACTTATTAAGGAAAGTATAATTGTAAGTATTATTAATTTTCCCATCTCTTACGAAGAAAGTAGAACCTGGAGGTTTTAGAAATTTAGCTTCCATTTCTCCTCTGTTGTATAACAATCCACCTAAGAAAACAACAAGCGCTAATAACACAACAGAATAAGCTTTCATCTTTCCAGAGAACTTGAATTTCTGTTGCTCTTCAATCTCTTTTTCTGATGCGTAACGAACCAATCCAGTCGGAAGACCCACTTTCACCATTACTTCATCACAAGCATCCATACAAGCGGTGCAATTCACGCATTCCATTTGTAAACCATCACGGATATCGATTCCTGTTGGACAAACGACAACGCACTGTTTACAATCGATACAATCGCCTTTTCCTGCCGCTTTTCTATCTTCTCCTTTTTTCCATTTAGCGCGGTTTTCTCCTCTTTTATAATCGTAGAAAACGTTGATAGTTTCTTTGTCAATTAAAACGCCTTGCAATCTTCCATACGGACAAACCATTGTACAAACCTGTTCTCTGAACCAAGCAAATACAAAGTAAAATGCCGCTGTAAACAATATCATTACCAAGAAATTGGTTGGCTTTGCAAATGGACCTTCTTGCATAATGCGGAAAACCTCTTCATAACCTACAATGTACATAAACATAATGTGGGTTATGATAATGGAAATCAATAAAAATATAGACCATTTCAAGGAACGTTTCCATATCTTTTCTGTATCCCAAGCTTGATTGTCAAGTCTTATTTGTTTGTTTCGGTCTCCTTCAATAGCATATTCTATCTTACGGAATATCATTTCTAAGAAAATAGTTTGAGGACAAATCCATCCGCAAAATATTCTCCCGAAAACAACCGTGAAAATAATAATGAATATTAATGAAGCTATTGCTCCTAATGCTAGAATAAAAAAATCCTGAGGATAAAAAGGTTGACCAAAAATGAAGAATTGGCGCTCTATAATATTGAATAAAAGAAGCGGATTGTCGTTGAATTTTAGAAAAGGAATTGTAAAGTATATGGTTAGTAAAAGAATGCTTACAATAATTCTGTAATTGGTATATTTCCCTTTTGGTTTTCTTGGAAATACCCATTTTCTTTTCCCGGTATTATCCATTGTACCAACAGAGTCTCGAAATGTTTCAGCTTCTACTACCCAGCTTTCTGATTCGTTGTATTTTTTTTCTGTTGTACCCATAATATTTGAGATAAAAAAAGAGATTGCCACAAGAATAAATAGCAATTATTTATTCTCAAATATCATTCCGAAAGAACGATATTCTTGACAATCTCTTTAGTATGTTATTATTTAGATTTTTCCCAGTTTGCTTCTGTTCCCTGAGGAGCAGCGCCACCTTGTGCAGGTGTGATAGGAGCTTGTTCTTGGTTGATATGATAGACATAAGCCGCAACTTGTTCCATCTCAAAACCAGAAACCACACCGTTTTTACCCCAAGCCTGCATCGTTGGGTTATTTTTACTACCGTTATCAACCATATAGAATACATTTTTGAATAATGTTTTCTCAGGTTGGTTAATCCAGAAATTATCTGTCAAGTTAGGACCAATACCTCCTTTTCCACCTTCACCGTGACAAGAAACACAGTTAGTTTCGAAAACAGCTTTACCTGCCTCAACATTATCTTCTGAGAAAACTGCAGTTTCCAAAGTTGGTTGTGTTACTGTCGCCATATAATCATTGATAGCAGCAGTTTGCTCTCTGTATTCTTGCTCGTATTCTTTGTAAGGATTAGCAAAATCTGTCATAAAGTAAGACGAAATATAAAGTACACAATATGCGCAACCAAAGTAGAAAAGACCTAACCACCACTTTGGAAGCTGATTGTCAAGCTCCATAATTCCATCGAAACCATGGTCAATAAGGATATCTTTTTCTTCTTTTTCGCCTTGGCTTTTGAAAGCACCATTCCAAAGGTATTTGAAATAAGGAACTTGCTTTTCCGATATATAAGTTGCTTTTTCAGCATCAGTTAATTTTTTGAATTTCTCATTTTCAATCAAATCTCCAATAGCATTTTGAATGAAAACAACAATGATACTAATCAAAGCTGTTCCCAAGAAAAATCTAGTAGACAAGAAATCCGATGTCTGCGAGAACATATAGAAAACTACAAGTAATAATCCTAAAACGATTAGAATATTAATATAAACAGGTGTTCTTCTTTTCATTATTAAATATTTTTTTTAATTACAAAGTAAATTTGTCATCGTCGTGGTCTTTTTCCAAAGGCGCATTTTCTTCTTCGCTATAATATTTCTTTGGTCTGTTGATTACGATGTAAACTACCACCACAAAAAATAGAATGAAGATAATCATTGCCAAAGTTTGGAAGAAACCTGCATTTTCCACATTGGAGATGATGTCTTTAAAACTTTGCGGAATCATTTTATTTTAAATATTAATTACTAGCTGTTTTTACTTCTGTAGTCTTGATATCCGTACCTAATCTTTGTAGATAAGAAATCAATGCTACGATTTCTCTCTTCTCTAGAGGAACGAATTTCTCTCCTGATTTTTCTTTGTTAGCTTTAGACTCTGCGAAAGATTTCTTAACGTCATCAGCTTCAGAGAATACATTCTTCACGATAGCACTTGCTTGATTGTTCATCCAAGTATCCATAGAATCAATCTGAGCTTTTGTATAAGGAACATCAAAAGAGTTTTTCATCAATTCCAATTTAGCTTTTGATTTACTTCTATCAAGTTCATTTTCAATCAACCAAGGATATCTAGGCATAATAGAACCTGCAGAAGTTGACCTTGGATTGTACATATGCTTAAAGTGCCAAGAATCTGGTCTTACACCACCTTCTCTCTGCAAATCCGGACCTGTTCTTTTAGAACCCCAAAGGAATGGTCTGTCATAGATAAATTCTCCAGCTTTTGAATATTGTCCATTCTTACCGTTGAATCTTACAACCTCGTCACGGAAAGGACGAATCATCTGTGAGTGACATGCATTACAACCTTCTCTGATATAGATATCTCTACCTTCTAATTCTAACGGAGAATAAGGTTTAACCGCAGAAATGGTAGGAACGTTTTCTTTAACAAATATTGTAGGTAGAATTTCTAACGAACCTCCAATTGCCAATACGATGAAAGAAAGTATTGATAGATAAAGAGGTGTTCTTTCTAACCAAAGGTGGAAAGTTTCTCCTTCTTTTCTTCCTTTTTTCACGTTTGCCAAAGCTGGTGCTTCTGCAGAAACTTCTTTTTGGAAAGAACCTTTTCTAGCTGTTGCAACCAAGTTAACTACCATTAGAACTGCTCCAGAGAAGTATAATAAACCTCCAACAAATCTCATTTTGAAGTAAGGAAGAATTGCTGTTACAGTATCCAACCAGTTTTTGTAAACCAAAGTTCCATCTGGATTGAATTGTTTCCACATCAAACCTTGTGTAAATCCTGAAATATACAAAGGAACCGCATAGAAAATAATCCCGAATGTCCCTAACCAGAAATGCCAGTTAGCTAATTTAACAGACCAAAGCTTGGTTCTCCACATAATCGGAACTAAATAATAAATAACACCAAATGCCATAAATCCGTTCCATCCAAGTGCTCCTAAGTGAACGTGACCAATTACCCAGTCTGTAAAGTGACCTACTTTATTAACCGTTTTAGTTGCCAAAAGTGGACCTTCGAAAGTTGCCATTCCATAACACGTTACAGCGACTACAAAGAATTTAAGAACTGGATTTTCTCTTACTTTATCCCAAGCACCTCTCAATGTCAATAGACCATTCAACATACCTCCCCAAGACGGAGCAATAAGCATGATAGAGAAACCTGTTCCTACTGCCTGAGCCCAAGCTGGCAACGCAGTATATTGTAAGTGGTGAGGACCTGCCCAGATATATACGAAGATTAATGACCAAAAGTGAATGATCGATAGTTTGTATGAGAAAACAGGTCTGTCAGCAGCTTTTGGCACGAAATAATACATCATACCAAGAACTGGAGTTGTCAAGAAGAATGCAACCGCATTGTGACCATACCACCACTGCACCAACGCATCTTTAACACCTGCATAAGCCGAGTATGATTTCCATCCTGTGAAAGATAATGGAACTTCTAAGTTATTGAAAATGTGAAGCATTGCAACCGCAACCCAAGTTCCGATGTAGAACCAAATTGCAACATATAAGTGCCTTACTCTTCTAACAGCGATTGTAGCAAACATATTGAAACCAAACACTAGCCAAACCAAAGTAATCAAGATGTCGATCGGCCACTCGTGTTCTGCATATTCTTTTGAAGTGTTGATACCCATAAAGAATGTAATTACCACAGAAACAAGCATCAACTGCCATCCCCAGAAGTGAATCCAAGATAAGGTGTCACTCCACATTCTTGTTTTCAATAATCTTTGGATTGAGTAATAGAATCCAGAGAAGAAACTGTTACCAACAAATGCGAAAATCACGGCACTTGTATGCAACATTCTAATACGTCCGAATCCAAATGCACCTTGAGAATTAATTAAACCTTGCAATCCTCCACTTCTAAGCGTGTTGATTGTTGTGTCATCTGTTCCCAAGAAAAATTCCGGTAACTCAGGATAAAATAATAACAACGCGGCAGTAAGACCCAGTAAAAAACCGGTCAAACCGAAAACAACTGTCGCAATAAGAAAAGCGCGAACAATCCCGTTGTCATAACTAAATTTTTGTGTCTCCATATCTACAAATAGCAATTATTCTTTTTTATTTTCAGGAGTTTTCGTCTCCTTTCCTGTCTTCACCTCGTCATCGAAAAGAATTCTGACTGCAGGCGATTCATCGTCTTCAAACTGTCCTTTTCTTGCTCCAATAATAAAAATTACTAGAAAAATTACAGCTAAAGAAACGCTGCAGATAATCATCAAATAGAGAATCTCCATACCAGCCACAAATTTAAGATAAAACAGTCGTCAAATTTAGTGAAAATTACTGACTTTGGTCAGAATGATAGAAATATGGATAATTTATAATCACTCTAAATAAAAGTGTTCTAAATCTTTATCTTGAAATATTTTGAACTTCTAAGCCAAGTCGAAAGCGTTGTGAATGTTACAACAGTTACAGAACTTAAAGGCATAAAAATAGCAGCAAAAAGTGGATGCATATGTCCTGAAACTGCAAAGCTGACTCCGATAACATTATAACACAAACTGATTATGAATGTGATTTTTACAATCATAATCGCATCTTTTGAAAGTGCTAAAAATTTGTCCAATTCCGGAATTTTTTCGCCGTTCATAATCACGTCTGATGAAGGCGTGAAAGAGTTGCTGTCATCCGAAATTGCAATACCGACATTACTCTGTTTTAAAGCTCCAGCATCATTTAATCCATCACCAAGCATTGCAACTTTTTGTCCTTTGTCTTGTAATTCTTTGATAAAATCCAGTTTGTTTTCCGGATTTTGATTGAATTTCATCTCAGAAACATTCGGAATCAATTTTTCAAGAATTGGTTTTTCTGAAGAATTGTCGCCACTTAAAATATTAATAGCATAATTTTTCAGGTTCTTGAAAAGTTGAGAAAGATTATTTCGGTATTCATTTTTGAATGTGAATTTTCCAATAAAAGTCTCATCTTTCTTAATGTAGACTGCTGTTTCCAAATCCTGAGATTTCTCTCCAACAAAACTTGCAGAACCAATTTTATAATTAATTCCTCTTACTTTCGCTTGATAACCTTTTCCTGAAATCTCCTCAAAATCTTCCACTTCAAAGTAATCATCATTCACTTCGATGAAATTATAAAGTGACTTGGAAAGTGGATGATTGGAGTTTTTAAGTAAAGATTTGATATTTCTCAAATCAAAATCTTCAATCTCGCTTCCTATGTAATTGATATTCGATTTTTTACTTTCCGTAATTGTTCCTGTTTTATCAAATACCAATGTGTCAACTTTTGCCAATCTTTCAATGGTTAAAGTGTCTTTTACATAAAAATTATTACGACCAAGAATTCTCATAATATGTCCGAAAGTAAACGGAGCTGACAACGCCAAAGCACACGGGCAAGCGACGATCAGAATCGCTGAAACCACTTGGAACATTTTCTCCATATCGATTGTCGACCAATAAATTCCGGCAAATAATGTAATTCCTAAAATAATGAATGTAAAATATTTACTGATAGTATTCGTCAAAGTATCAAGACCAGTATCCATTTTCTTGAAAGCTTCCTTGTTCCAAAGTTGAGTTAAGTAGCTTTGGTCAACGCTTTTAATCACTTCAAGTTCCAGAATTGAACCTGTTTGTTTTCCTCCGGCAAAGATTTTATCGCCTGGTTTTTTGGAAATATGAGCAGATTCTCCTGTTATAAAACTATTATCAATGTTTCCTTCGCCTTTAATCAAAATCGAATCTACAGGAATAATTTCCTGGTTTCTAACCATAATTCTATCACCAACTGCCAAATCCGAAAGAAGAATATTATCCTGTTTTCCGTCGAAATCAACTTTTGTTACGGCAATCGGATAGAACGATTTGTAATCTCTGTCGTAAGAAAGTGTGTTGTAAGTTCTTTTTTGAAAGGTTTTTCCGAGCAACATAAAGAACAATAATCCGCAAAGTGTATCGAAATAACCCGGACCATAATCTGTCACAACTTCATAAATACTTCTTCCATAAAGTACGAAAATTCCTAAAACAATCGGAACATCAATGTTGATGATTTTATTCTTCAAGCCATACCAAGCGGACTTGTAATAATCTGAAGCAGAATAAAATACAACCGCTGTTGCTAATAGGAATAAAATAACTCTGAATAAATGTTTATACGAATGAAACCAAACGTCATCGCCCGAAACGTATTCCGGAAAACTGAAAAACATTCCGTTTCCGAAAGCAAATCCTGCAACTGCCAATTTTATCAGAAGACCTTTGTCTAATTTGTCGTGTTTTTTCTCAGCAGTTTCTAAGTTGATGATTGGTTTGTAGCCAAGATTTGTTAAGAATTTTGCCAATTCACTTAGTTTCAATTCCTCTTCTTTGAAAGAGACTTGAAGCGTTTTTCTTGTGAAATTAACCTGAGAATATTTGATTTTATTATTAATCGTGTGAAGACTTTCCAATAACCAAATGCAAGATGAGCAATGAATTACAGGGATTTTGAAAGTCACCAACGTCGTTCCGCCTTCAGAAAAATCTACAACTTTGGTAAAGATTTCCGGCGTGTCAAGATAATCGAATTGCGAATTGTTCTCGTTGCTAGGACGTACTCCCGAACGTTGATTAATATTGTAAAAATTATCAAGATTGTGAAAATTCAGAATTTCGTAAACGGATTGACAACCGTTGCAACAAAAGATTTTGTCGTCAAAAAGAAGGCGTTCTTTGTCGATTTTCTGACCGCAATGAAAGCATTGTTCTGCCATTAAAAAGTTCTCAGATATTTGGATTGCAAAATTACGTCAAAAATCTTGGTATGTAGTGTTAAAAAGTCTTATTTTTGCTGACAAATGTCATAGGTATGTCTCTTGAACAACAATTGGTTATAGAACAAAATTTCTCAAAAGCATTTAATCAAGAATCTTTACGTGAAAGTTTGAATCCGGAAGATTTTGAAATCTACAGTAATGCACTCAAAGTTCTAGAATTCTCAAAAGGTGATGTCGTTTTCGACGATGGTGATTCGCCCAAAGGTGTTTATTTTATCGAAAAAGGAACAGCGAAATTATCGAAATCGGGGGTTTATGGTAAAGATCAGATTTTGAGATTCTGCAAAGAAAATGATTTAATAGGTTATCGTTCATTGCTTTGTGGGGAAAATTTTCAAGCAAAAGCAGAAGCTATGACGCCAATGAAAGTTCAGTTCTTGCCTTCTGATGTTTTCTTAAAATTATTGGAAGTTGATCCAAAATTGTCCTATGCAATGCTTCAAAAAATTGCTTACGAATTGGGTGAATCTGCAAATACAGTAACTTTCCTTGCTCAAAAAACAGTGAGAGAAAGATTGGCTGAAATTTTAGTTTTACTAGAGCAAAAATTGGGAACAGACCCGGAAGGTTTCATCAAAATATCTTTAACAAGAGAAGAAATCGCCAACCTGATTGGAACTGCAACAGAAAGCGCCATTCGATTAATCTCCGAATTCAAACAAGATGATTTGATTTCTGTAGAAGGTAGAAATATCAAAATCCTTAACAGAGAAAAATTAATCAAATTGGGTCACGTGGTTATATAAACGATAAAAGATAAGTGATGATTGATTTCAATCATCATTTTCATTTTTGATCATTTATAACTTATAATTTATCATTAATAATTCTTATGTCTGTACATTCTGAAATTAAAAAAATTACGACTGAAACCTTACGAAAAATGAAATTCGATAAGGAAAAGATTACAATGCTGACGGCTTACGATTTTACAACTGCAAAAATAGTTGATGCCGGTGGTGTTGATTCAATTCTAATTGGTGATTCTGCGGCGAACGTAATGGCTGGTCACGAAACTACTTTGCCAATTACATTGGACCAGATGATTTATCATACACAATGTGTTGTTCGTGGTGTGGAAAGAGCTTTGGTTGTGGCGGATTTACCTTTCGGAACTTATCAGAGTAATCCTGAAAAAGCTTTGGAATCTGCCGTGAGAATGATGAAAGAAGGTGGCGCTCACGCCATTAAAATCGAAGGTGGAAAAGAAATTGAAGAATCTATCAGAAAAATCGTAAATGCGGGAATTCCTGTTTGCGGACATCTTGGATTGACGCCTCAAAGTATCTATCAATTCGGAACTTATAAAGTGAGAGCGAAAGAAGATGCAGAAGCTGAAAAATTGATTACAGACTGTAAACTATTGGAAGAATTAGGATGTTTTGCAGTTGTGTTGGAAAAAATTCCTGCAGCGCTTGCGAAAAAAGCCTCGGAAAGTATTTCTATTCCTACAATTGGAATTGGAGCAGGACCGGATTGTGACGGACAAGTTCTGGTTTATCACGATATGGTGGGGATGAATCAAGGTTTTTCTCCGAAATTTTTGAGAAGATATCTTGACCTTTATTCTGAAATCACAGGAGCAGTTTCTCAGTACGTAAAAGACGTGAAAAGTTCTGATTTTCCGAATGATAAGGAAAGTTATTAAAATTAATTCAAAATAAAATTTGCCCTTTTAGAGTTTTTAATTCTGAAAGGGTTTAATTTAAAATATCGTCAATGTTTAAGTTTCTTAAAGTTTCATTATTTCTGTTCGGAATCCTGTTTGTGTTTTCCTGCACTTCGCAGAAAATGAAATATGGAACGAAGACCGAATTTCACGACAAAGCAGATTCGTTACAATCTTTAGCAAGAATCAAATACATCAAGAGTTTGGATTATTCTGATTTCAAAGCTGGGAAATTTGATAATGGAAAAGCAGCTGTAAATTACCGTTTTTTGAAACCAAAAACAATTGAACAGAATAAAAAATATCCATTAGTTTTGGTATTTCACGGCTCTGGTGCAATTGGTACAAACAACACTTCTCAAATGGGAGTTTTATCCAAAATGTGGCTTCTTCCGGAAAATAGAGAAAAGTACCCTGTTTATGTTTTGTCTCCGCAATTTCCGATTCGTTCATCGAATTATCATCTCGATGAAACCAGAAATGTAAAAGCTTCTGAATCTAACGAACATTTGGATTTAGTTTTAAAATCAATTGATTCTTTAATTATTAATGAAAATATTGATAGAGACAGAATCTACGTAATGGGATTTTCTATGGGAGGTGCAACAACCTCCAATGCGATTTCCAAAAGACCGGATTTGTTTGCTTCAGCGATTAATGTTTCCGGAATTTCTCAGTTTGATAAAATGGATGAACTTCTTGATATACCAATTTGGATTGTTCACGGAAGTTTGGATACGGATAATTTACCTCAAAGTAATTTTAAATTTTTTGATGAAATGAAATCTAAAGGCAAAGTTTTTCTTTGGGAATACAAAGACAAATATCATAACAATATCCTTTCGGCAGAGCTCGTGGACGAGATTCCGAAATGGCTACTAAAACAACATCAATAATGTCTCAAAGTTTTTCTGAATCCCAAATCGTTTACGAAGACAATCATATGATGGTCATCAACAAAAAAGCCGGGCAATTGGTTCAAGGCGATAAAACCGGTGACTTATCTTTGCTGGAATTGATTAAAGACTTTATCAAAAAAAGAGATGATAAACCGGGCAATGTTTTTCTTGGTTTGGTTCATAGAATTGACAGGCCAACTTCTGGTTTAGTTATTTACGCAAAAACTTCCAAAGCGCTTTCCCGATTGACTCAAATGGTGAAGAATCGTGAAATCAAGAAAACGTATTGGGCAGTTGTAGGTAAAGAGATGATTCCGAATTCTCAAAGATTAGTTCATTATCTCAAGAAGAATGAGAAAAACAACAAAGCGATTGTCTATCCAAAAGCAACAGAAGGCGCGAAAGAATCGATTTTGACTTATAATTTGATTAAATCCTTAGATAATTATCTTTTGCTGGAAGTTGATTTAGAAACAGGAAGACATCATCAAATCAGAGCGCAACTTTCTAAAATCGGAGTTCCAATCAAAGGTGACTTGAAATATGGTTCGCCACGTTCCAATCAAGATGGAGGCATTTCGCTTCACGCTAGGAAATTAGAATTCACTCATCCAGTTACAAAGGATAATATACAAATCATCGCGCCAGTACCACAGAATGATGCGGTTTGGAGAGCTTGTGAAGATTAAAATAAAAAGCCGAAAGATTCAATTTCTTTCGGCTTTTTGTTATTTAAATATTTCTTAAGGAGTTACAATTCCTCCACTAGAATCAGACGTGTTATTGTTCTTGATAAGATTCGGGTCCACTTTTGCTAGTTTGTTTTTTGTTGGGATTTTGTAATTGAAAGCAATTCCGAATTTTCGGGTGTCGTTTTTGCTTGATAAAAGTACAGGATTCAAATCGTTTGGCGGAACAGAATTGAAAGTATTCTTATTTTGATTGAAAATATCATCTGCGTAAAGAGTAACTGTAAGACGATTATTCATTAGTTTCTTAGTAAGATTAAGGTCAAAAGATTGATTAAATGGTTTTATCGCATCAAAGTAGAAATAATTTCCTTTCGTAATATGACGATAATTAGCAGTTAGTTTAATTTCCTTAGGCAAAATAATCTGTGCGGAACTTCCAAAAACCCAAAAACCTTTGTTGTTCAAATCAGGAATCTCGTGTTTTTGATAACTTGTATATAAGTACAAGAAATTGATTTTATCGGGATTAAAATCAAATTTCATCATCTCGCTAAAACTCTTCGTGAAAATCATAAACGGAACCGGCAATCCTGCATTGAAACTGTGGATTCTCATTGTTGGGATATTCACATTCGTGTTAGTTACAAGCAGATCTTTTCTCCCAACTTGTTGTGCAATATTGTTGTCAGAATAGCTAATGCTGTAACTAATAAAAGCATAATCAAAAGCAGAAATCTTAACCTCAAAATTATCAAAAATCGTAGGCTGTAAATATGGATTTCCTCCGTAATTGATGTTCTGATTATTGAAAACCGTGTTGTTTGGATTCAGGAAAGAGATGTTTGGAAGGCTAATTTTCTTATTATAGTTGAAGCTAAAAAATACGCTTTGCATAAAATTGTATTGGACACTTGCATTCGGGAAAATCCTGAATTGATTGAAAGGCGTCAGTTTTTCTTCACTTACAATATCATCTTTCAGAACTCTGGTCATTCCATTAATGTCATAATTCTCGGCTCTTGCGCCCAAAATAAAATCAAATTTCTTCAGCTTTGTCTGCAATTCTGCATACATCGATGAGGTTTGTCTTTGGTAATCAAGATTCGTAATGATTCTATTGTCCGTATCAAAATTCAGTTTTTCGTATAATCCGCCAACGCTGATTTTCCCTTCGTCCAAGATTTTCAAAGGTTGAGAAAAATCAACCTTGAAACTGTAAACATTTTGGTTGGAAGCATTCGCGGTATTATTAGATGGATTGACAAAACTATTTTGAGCGTAATCTGTATTATAATTGTTATAATTTAACTGAAAATCAAGCTTTTTGTTTTTATCATCAAATCGTTTTTGATAAGTAATCGTCGCATCATTTCTGTTAATCAATGTCTTACCAAAATCTTCAGAATTGATGGGGAAAATAGTATTTGTAATCTCGTCAAACCCTAATCCATTACTTTGAACTACATTATCATTATTATTTTTATTGAATTCATAATTCAAAAGCAATCGGTCTTTCCCCAAATCAAAAGTCATTGCTGCATTGGCAAAATAACCACGTCCTGTTCTATCAGTATAAGTTTTAGAAAGACCGGCAATTTCGCTCCATTGTGCACTTTCACGATAGTTTTGGCCAAAATTAATTTGCCAGCCAAAATATTTGTTTCGGGCATTTAGATTAAGACTGTTGACAGTTTTGTGTCTCGCTTTTTCGTAATTTGTAAAAGCATAACTTCCGCTGTAAGTCGCAGAAAGATAGCTTTTCGCATTTTTACTTGTAATGATATTAAGAATTGCACCGCCAGAAGTAGCAGGAAATTCTGCGCCTGGTTGCGTCACAATCTCTATTCTTTCTACAGAATTTGCGGGCATTCCTTCTAGGAAAGCAGTCAGCTCATTACTAGAGATATTCAGAGGTCTTCCGTCCATATAGACTTCTAGGAATTTTCCCTGATACATCATTCCGGCAATATCTGTTGAAACCAAACCAGGAAGTTTCTTCAAACCTTCCATCAATGTTCCGGAGTTGAGATTGGGTTGTTCAGAAAAGTCGAAAATCGTTCTGTCTGCCTTTTGTTCAACGGCTTTCTTCGTTTTGGTAATGGTTACTGTCTCAATTTGTTTTTCCTTGTTGTCTGTTTCTTTTTTTGGAGTTTCCTGCGCAAAGTAGATTTGACCTAGAAATAGAGCAGAAATGGGGAAGATGGATTTTAGTTTCATAGATTGTATTATCAATTAATTAGACTTTCAAATCATTCTTTTGTTACAAATTGAATCCATTATAAAAATTTTGAACACTTTTAAGGTAAAAAAAAATCTGTGGCGTCATATTCATATGGAGTCGCTATCTTTACAGCAAATGGCCGAAAAAAAATCTGCATCGATTACGGAAGTCGTGAAAAATTACGGCTCCCAGCTTTTGCGCTTTATCAATTCTAAAGTGGCAAAGACAGAAGATGCGGAAGATATTCTTCAGGAAGTTTGGTTTCAAACCAGCAGATTGACCAATCTGGATGAACTGGAAAATGTTGGAGCTTGGTTATATTCGGTTACTAGAAACAAAATCATCGACAGTTATCGAAAAAAGAAAAGCGAATCTCTGGAAGATTTTGTTTATCAGGACGAAGACGGCGAACTGAATGTCAAAGATATTCTATTGGCAGATGATACTAATAATCCGGAAATTGGTGTATTCAAAGAAATGTTCTGGAATGAGCTGATGAAAGCTTTGGATGAATTGCCTGAAAAACAAAGACGTGTTTACATACAAAACGAACTTGAGGATAAAACTCTGCAGGAAATTGCAGACGAAGAAGGTGAAAATATAAAAACAATAATCAGTAGAAAATCTTATGCTGTAAAGCATTTGCGAAAAAAACTGCAGACTCTTTACAACGATTTGAACGATTAATATTTAGAATAAAATGAAACGTAATAAAAAGAAATTTTGGTTAGTAATTCCTTGTATGATTGGCGCAATGGGATTATTTATTTGGTTTTTCCAATGGCTTTGGAATACGCTTTTGCCAGACATTTTAGGCGTTAAAGCTATTAATTATTGGCAGGCATTTGGGATTTTGTTATTATCCAAAATCTTATTTGGAGGATTTAATGGAAAGAAATTAGGAAGACGAAATCATTTCGAAGGAAGAGATGATATGAGAAATAATTGGAAACAAAAATTTGAATCCAGATTTTGTGGAACAGAGCAGGAGCGTGAAGAATTCAAAGCAATGTGGAAACAAAAACTAGAATCCAAATTTTGCGGAACTGAAGAAGACAAAGAAAAGTTCAAAGAAATGTGGAAACAGAAATTCGAATCGAAATTCTGTAAGCCAGAACCTGAAATAAAGGAAAATTTGACTAGTCCTAAAATAGATTGACAAGTTTTTTCAATTAAAAGTACTAATCCGGAAGATTTTGATTTTCCGGATTTTTTTGTGTTGTTTCCGGAGTTTTCATCTTCAGACTAAGATGTGGTCTTTTGTTATTGTAAATACAAATACTTTCTTTTACTAAAAGTTGGATTTTAGATTTTTCGCTCACGTTTCATAAGTTAAAAGTTAGTTTTTATGCTTCACTTTTACTAGACACTAAATTAGAATATCCACAATGAACATATGAACCTAACTGCTCTAAGAGTGCATATTATAGGAGGTAAAATATTATTTCTAATTAAGTTAAGAGTGATATAAGGATAAATGCTAAATTTTTGTATAGTTGGCTTTATTAATCGTCTCTATAAAGCTAAAAATCCCTTTGAGTTTCTTTTTTTAATTTGAAATTAAATGATACAAACTGTTTAAATCAATTCAATAATGATTGAATTTTAATAAAGGAAGAATTGGAAAATGACAATACGAATACTTTTTTCTTTTTTCATGAATTAACATTGTATACATATTGCACTAAAAATAAAAAACCTTGACAATCAGTCGATTATCAAGGTTTTTAAGTACCCCAGACGGTAGGCAAACCCAATACCCTTAAAACATAATCATCTTTACTGTTAATCGGCTTTAACCCCCTATTTATAAAGGTTAAAGAATTAAGTAAAATAAAGCGAAATAAAAATAAATAAAAAATATGTCGGCAAATTGTCGGCAAAATTATAATTTAGCGAAATAAACAACTCATTATGAAAGTTCGCTATTTTATTCTAAAACAGAAAAACCCGTATTCTCAAATTTACGTCCGTTTTTGGAATGGTAGGATTTACGATAGTAAAACCTCAACAGGCTTAAAAGTACTTTATAACGATTGGAGTTCAAAAAGCGAAGCCGTTAAATTAAAAACAACTTCGCCAACCAAAGATTTTGTGAACGGCAAATTAATGGACTTGCGCAAACATTTAATCGATTCCTACAATGTAGAATACAATAGCGGTATGTCGATAGGTAAAGATTGGTTAAAAACAAAAGTCGGTCAATTCTTTAATCGTGTGGACGAAAGCAAGCCCGAACTAACGTACTTTGTAGATTGGATAAAGCTATTTATTGAAACCGCACCCAAAAGACTATACAAAGGCAAGCCAGTAAGCCAAAGCACACTAAAGAAATACACCACCACCCTAAACACCTTAACTCAATACGAAGCCGAAAAAAGCAAGCGTTTAAGATTTGAGGATATTACAATGTCTTTTTATTTCGACTTTGTGGACTTTTGTAGGAATACCCTAAAACATAGCACCAACACAATCGGAACATATATCAAAAAAATAAAATTCTTTTGTGGTCAAATAGATTTGGAGGGCTTACCAATATCAAACCACTACAAAAACAGTGAATTTATGAGTATTACAGAGCAAAGCGAAGATATTTATTTAACTACTGGAGAAATAGGAAAAATTTTTAATTATGATTTTTCAGATACTCCCTATTTAGATAATGCAAGGGATTTGCTAATAATAGGGATTAATACAGGGCTTCGGATTTCCGACTTTATGCGTTTGGACTTATCGCACATCAAAGCCGATACGATACGCATAAAAGCGCAAAAAACAGGCAAAATTGCCGAAATACCAATTAATGAACAAATCGAACGTACTTTGATAAAAAACGGCGGAAAACTGCCACGTTCGATAAGTGAACAAAAGTTTAATGAGTACTTAAAGGAAATCGGCAAAAAGGTAGGATTTACGGAAATCGTAAAGGGTGCGAAAATGGATTGCATCAATGTAGAAGAAGCCAAAGCAAATGGAGTTAAAAGATTATTCCGAAAAGTATCGGGAACATTCCCGAAATATGAATTAATGACCTCACATATTTGCAGACGGTCGTTTGCTACAAACCTATACGGACACATTCCAACGCCCGTAATTATGTCCATTACAGGACACGCAACCGAAACTCAATTTTTGACCTACATAAAGAAAACAACCGCAGAAAATGCCGAAGTATTACGAAATTTCTACAAACAAAGTGCGAAAGAAAACGGTTTAGAGTTTAATTTGAAAGCAATTTAAGAAATGGATAGAATTGATTTATTTAATGAAATCTACGAAAAGACAAACCTAAACCCTCATAGATTAGAATATCTAAAAAAGGATTTGATTGAGCGACGTGAATTTTTAAAGGCGCAATTGGAAAGTGTACGAAAATGGCATAGAGAAAGAAATACAGACCCCAATCGTAATCCCGAAATTGGAATACTTACAAATAGTATAATCGAAAGCGAAATTAAATTAGGAATGATTGATGACGAATTAAGACGTTTGAATCCAAATAAACTACAAGCCAACAATATTATGAAAAGAAAAGCTTTGGCTTTTAATAATCAAGTTAACGACAGCTTAGGCAGTTTTCAAATAATTATAACCGAAATTAATCAATTGCTTTTTGATAATTCAGATATTATACAATGGGAACAATTATTAAAAGGGGAAAATCTGGACAACTCAATAATTATAAAGAACGGCATTGCAATAAAAGATTTTAAATATTTCATTTCTACAATACAGGAAGATTATAAAATACTTAAAGGGCGTATCTACGGAGATTTAGAAGGAAATAAAGCTTTTTTGTGGAACGGGAATTTATTGAAAGCGGAGCAAATAAGAAAAGTCGAAAATACAACGCTTCCAAAATTAAAACCTCAAATAGACGAGATTCTTTCCCTTTTATAGAATCTAATTTTATAAAACTTTACGGGCAAACCTTACAATATCGGGTTTGCCCGTTTTTTTGTGCGCTAATTTCGCCCTCAACAAAGCAAAACAATAAAAATGAATATAGTGAAAATTGAGGTAAACGGATTGGATATTACTGTCCTCGCAGAAAAAATTGACAATCTTACAAACGCATTAACAGGTAGAGTAACGGAAACGACCGCAACCGCTCCCGAAGAAAAACTTTTAACACGAACAGAAACGGCTCAAATGTTAGGTGTTACAAAACCTACAATTATTGACTGGGGCAAAAAGGGAATTTTAAAATGTTATCGAATCGGGAACCGTGTAAGATATAAACAAAGCGAGGTAATGGAAACACTAACCAGCACCAAAGTGCAATAAGCGAAAAGCCTTTTTATAGATTTTGGATAGTATTATTGATGATTGACGGCTTTAAATTATTGTGTAACCTCAACCCGACCGATTGGACAAATAACAAAAATTTGTCCTTTTATTCGTGGATTAATACTACAACTGGAGAAATACGCAGAAATAATAGGCACGCCGATATAAACGGTTTGCACTTTTCTATCAAAGAAGGAAAACATATTTATTATAACGTTAGGGGGTCGCTTCCAAAATACTATACCAAAGGCGAAACAAACGCAATTGATTACGGTTTTAGCGACTTTATAAAAACGTGCGAACAATTGCAAAAGGACTTATGTATTAATCCCGAAACCGCTATTTTGCTGTGTTTTGAGTTTGGTGTAAATATTACGCTCCCGTTTCATTGCTCAATAGTTTTTGAGTGCATTAAGTCTTATAAACAATATCCTTATAGCCACTATGTTGAAAATAAGCAAATATTAGGTGTTGTTTTTAAACTTCAACAGTATAGCATAAAAATTTACGATAAGGGTTTACAGGAAACGGGCAAAAAATCACATTTGATGAGGTTTGAAATTACAATACATAAAAAGGCTTGGATAAATCGAAAGAAAAAAGATGATAATCGTTTACTATTAGATATTAAAAAACTTGCAGACCTACAAAAAAAAGAAGTGTGGGCGGAACTTTTGAGAGAGTTATTGGACGCTTGGGACAAAATTATATTTGTAGACAAGTCTTTGTGTAGAGTATTTATGACTAATCACGACCAAAAAAAACACCTCTACTATCTTGATTCTAACTATTGGGCAAACCTTAGTGATAAGCAATATCACAATGAGAGAAAATATCTCAACGATTTACAAACTCGCTGGAGTGTAGGAGAAAATAAACAACAACTAATTTCTGAACTCATTACTGACAAATGCTTAGCATTATTAGCAACGGAAACCACAGCCGAAAATGGGAAGGAATTAACCGAAATGCAACCCTATAAAAACGCATTTGAAAATCTCGAAAATTTGCAACGTTTGGAAAATCAAAAAAAGGAAGGAATTAACCATTTAGATAAAGGGTTAAAAGAGTTACCAAACACATTTACTTTTTTAATAGAAAACCACCCCGAAAATACACCCAAAAATTTCACTATTGAAAGCAAAGAAAAAACAGCCAAAAAATGTAAGTGTATGAACTGTAAAAAAGCACTCAAAGAAAAAAAAGCAAACACAAAATTTTGCACACCATAATGCAAAAACGAATTTAACGGACTGGAGCGAACCAAAACCAATCAAAAAAAGCGATTAGGAGAACGAGAAAGTCTTGAAGGGGTTCTAAAGGATTTGCCGAAAACAAACTTATCGCTTTTGGTAGTGTATAGGGCGAACGGACTTCAATACGCCGACCAATTACGTCAAAGGGAAATAAGCGTATCGAATGAATGGATAAGACAAATAGAAAAGGTATTAATAACAGGTAATAAAAGCGAACCACCGATAGAATTTACTACAATTAGGGCGAAAAAACTAATAAGGGAAATAGCGAAACTTAACCGCTAATTAAAAGTGAATTGATTCTAACTGTGTAAAGGTGAAAAAAAAGCGTCGAAAGCGCTATAAACAAAGGCTTTAATTGAAATCGCTTGTGTTTTGTCGGTTTGAAAAAGTTACTATAGTCGTTAACCTTTACAAAATCAAATTATTTTTCAATCTGTTACAGGCGAAAATAAAACGTTGTAAGCATTATAGGTAAAGGGATTAGCTGTAATTGCAATACATTTAACGCCCGAAAAGATTGACTATAGTGAAAAGCCTTAAAAGAAATTCACAAATTTCACTAAATTTGACAAGAAAATTTTAACGAAAAAAGCGTCGCTTTTATTCTGTAAACAGAAATCTGACAGTTTCATTACAGCACAGAATAAACAGTTTGATGCCCTCGCTTATGGCGTGGGCTATTCTTGTTTGTGCTGTATGGTTTTGTCAGAACCTCTGTTTGCAAATTGAGTTTAGTCCCACGCTTTTTTATATTAAAAATCTACAAAGGGACTTGTAGAAAAAAAATATAATTATGAAAAAGTATATCTTTTTGCTTTCAGCAACTCTAACCTCAACAGTTCTTTTCGGACAAGATGCAACACCTCAACAAGAAGCTCCACCAACGGAATTTAGTGTTAGTAAAGAACAACAATTAACCGATTTTATTGTTGTTCCCTGTGAAGGCAAAACAAAAGAAGAACTCTACAAAAAAACGCTTGAATGGATTAGCAAAACTTACAATAAACCAAGCGAAGTAATTCGGGCGCAAGTCGAAAATGATTATGTCCGTTTTCAAGGAATTGAAACGAAAGGCTATTGTAGAAATCCGATGGTTATGATTTGTGAAGATATGCAGTATGAAGTCGAAGTTTCCGTAAAAGACGGGAAATATAAATTCGATGTCGTGAAATTGGAAAGTGCTGAAACCAATAAATACGGTCGAGTTATCGGTTGGGGCGCAATTGAAATTAAAAAAGGGTGGATGCACTTTAAAAGCAACGGCGAAGTTCGAGACCAATACAAAGATACGATGCCGAAAATCGCCCGATACATTAATTCATTAAACAAAAGTCTTCACGATTACATTTACAATCAAAATGAAACAGCAAAAAGCAACAATTGGTAATTACTAAAATTAAATAAGTAAATAAAAACATTCAACTATGATATTCGTTATAACATTCATTTCCGCAATTTTATTATATGCTTTAATAAAGAGCGCAGTAAAATCAAAAGGGAAGAAATTACAAAGAAAATTTATTTCATTAGGAAATATGACAGGCAAAACTAGACAGGAAATTATTGCCAAATGTGGGAATTTTAAATCTATCCAAAATATACAGGGCGGAAGTATTTGCGTATGGATGGAAGCTGGCTATATTATGACCTTGCAATTTGATAATAATGATGTCTTTGTAAAGATTTGTAGTGAGACAGCACTGTAGCTTTTAAACAATTCTATTCATAAAGCCCTCAAAAACAGCATTTTTTAATATTATCAAAAAATAAAAAAACACACAAAATAATATTTTTTATTATGTTTTTGGTTTTTTTGTGTGTTTTTTTTATCTTTGTAAAAATAATTCACATGAACATTGGAGATAGAATTAAAGAGTTAAGGGTACAAAAAGGTTTTTCACAAGAAGACCTTGCCATACGTGCTAACTTTTCTAAGTCCTATATTCAAAAATTTGAAGAAGGGCAAAGGGAAGTTAAATCTTCACAGCTGGTTCAGTTATCGACTGCATTAGAAGTTAGTATAACTGATATAATACAAGATACAAACTATAATTCAGATGAATTCGTTTTTCGGAATATCGAGTTTAGAGAAGGATTTAAAATATTAGATACAAAATCATTTGAGAAAAAAATAATTTTGGGTAATATTTTACACAACAAATATCCTGCATATTGTAAATTAGAAAAGTTACTAAATAATGTTTTGACTTTTCAAAATCCTTTAAAAAACATAGGAACTATCACATCAAAAGAACAGGTTGAAGAATCGGCAAAAATCTTGAGAAAGAAATGGAAATTTGACAATACTCCCATATATGATTTGGTTAGTTTTTTAGAAGATTTAGGTATTAAAATTTTCGAAGTATCAGAAGATGAAAATTTTGTAGGGTTTTCTTGCTGGGAAAAAAACACACCAATAATCGTTATTAATATTACAAACACTGATATTCCGAGAAGGCGTTTTACCGTGCTTCACGAGTTAGCCCATCTACTTTTGACATTTAATGATGATGAGGTAAATATTGAACATTATTGTAATCATTTCGCTGGCGCAATGCTTTTACCAAGCGAAATCCTCCAAACATATATTGGAGGAAACAGTATTACTCTCGAAGAGTTAAAGAGAATTAAAAGCAAATACGGTATTTCAATTTTTGCAATTCTTGTAAGAATGGTAAATTTAGATTTTATCAATTGGGAAAAATATCACGAGTGGAAAGAACAATATAATTCTTGGAAGGATAAAGAATGTGACTTTAATGGTGTTGAGTCGGTAAGCAGATTCAACTATTTGTTAGCGAAAGGTCTAAGAGAAAATATTTTCACTAAAGATATGGCGAGCGAATTATCAGGAATGTATATTTCAGAGTTTAGCGAGGATTTAATAACAAAAAAATTCTCTTTCTAATGATGGTTTTAGGCGACATACTATTCTTAAACCCAATGCGAACTTTGAGTTTATTAAAGAATAAAGAATTTCACGTTTCTTATTTTTACTTAACAGGATATTATCTTAATATGAATGAAAAGATTAATTTAAGAAATTTAGAACAATCTGGATGTGTGGAAATTTTTGAACTGGGAAATGATTTTTATGAATTTTATAATCAGAACACAAGCCATAATTTTGCAATCACGGAACTTTCGTCAATTTATTATGCAAAAAAGATGAATTTACCATTAGTTACAGAGTGTGAAAAAATAGCAAATTTTGCGATTCAGAATAATATTGAAGTTTATAAGCCCAATAAGGCTTTGGGCTTAATCAATGTTGGACAAGAGAGAATTGATTTTTTGAATAACATAATGAAAATAGCATAGAAAAAGCACAGTAATAAAAAAGAAAAGCCTAAAATCGTTTGAGAATTTAGACTTTTATATTGAAGAATAATTATCTTCTTTTTGAACTTGAGACCTCAAAATTAGAACAATTATACTTCTCTACCAAGATTTTTCTCTTAAATCTATTGGGCTTACTTTTTAAATTACTGTTTTATAGTTTAATATATAATTTTAAAACAGTCAATCATGGCGACAAATGCACCAAAAGACGGAAGTCGAAAAGGAGCGGTACGAGACCGCTCACAAGTTCAAAACCCTAAAACAGGTTTATGGGTTAAAAGAGATACCGATACAGGTAGATTTATGGATGTTAAAACATCGAGTCCTAAACCTTTTAAAGGAGTAAGAAAAGAGAAGTAAATTATGAAAGATTTTTATCAGAAAACAGTAGCATTAGACCCTGAACAAAGTACGGGAAAGCTCAAAGTAAGCAAGTTATGCGAATTAATAAATTCTCATCCTTATAAAGATGAGATTTACAAAACCTTTAAAATTGAGGAAATCAAAGACGAAATCATTTGTATTGATTTTATTGATTTAATTTTTAATAAGGTCAAGTATTATAATGAAAATTATAAGCGATATTCAATTTTTTCACAAATCAAAGACATTGATTTTTTTGAAGAAGAAAAATTGATAGATGGGGACATCCAAAGAGACTATATTTTCAATTTTGAAGAATATGTCGATATTGATGAGGTAAAAAATAATCTTAAAACAATCGCCATTTATGATTCTAAGAATACTTTTTTGGATGGTTATGAAATGACCAAATACGCAAATAAGTTATTCAAAATCAGAGAATCAGGGCTTGCACGTATTAATATTCAGCATTTTAAAGAAAAAGCAAAAACAAATTCAAAAGTAAATAAACATAAAAGTTACCGTCTTGTTGAGTACGAAAACACAGTTTATTTAAGAGGTATTACGTCCATCAACAGATATTTTGAATATGGTGTGGATTTTAGTTTTGTTGTAAGTATGTTAGTCTTACATCAAAATATGAAAAAGGAAGTAGGATTGGAATATGTTATTAAAAGCGCTGTATTAAATGAATCAAAATTAGATTTAATTGTCTCAGAAAAGCTTTTAAAGGACGCAGGTGCGTTCGGCAAAGTATCCACAGCAATAAAAATATCTACGAATGATTTAGGGCAAGGCTCTCTTAGTTTTTCAAATATTTTGAATGTTGGAAAAGTCGAAAAAGGATTTTTCATTTACAGACGAAAATATTCAGATATTGAAAATAATATCGAAAGAATATCCCATACGAGTAAACCAGAAACGGTATTCCCGATTTTCAATAATTTAGAGGGTGTCTTAAATACAAGTCAAGCTTTTATTGATGAGCTGAACGAGATAAAAGCAATTAAAACACCTGATGAATTAAGAGTGAAAATTTTAGCGAAAATTAAAAGCCCTAAAAGTTCTTTGAAGGATATATCAAAGCTTTCAGACATTTTTAAACGTAAAATAGATAATGAAATATCAAGTTTTGCAAAGTTGCTTAATATGTGTGAAAAAGCCGAAGAATTAGAAATTGAATATGACCTAAAGGATAAATTAAGATATATCATATCTGATATAATTTTGTACGGAGGATAAAAATGTGTGGAAATATGTTTAGCAAGAAACCATTGTAATTAGATAAACAATGGTTTTTTTGTTCTACACCTAATAAAGTATAGAGTATGAAAAAAATATGATATTTCGGCACAATGTCGGCAAAACAAACCGTTAAAAAAGCAAAAAGCATTGAAAATCAAATGATTAACAATGCTTTTAAGTACCCCAGACGGGACTTGAACCCGTACATCCTTGCGGATACAGGATTTTAAGTCCTGCGTGTCTACCAATTCCACCACCAGGGCAGAGGTGAGCGAAAAACGGGATTCGAACCCGCGACCCCAACCTTGGCAAGGTTGTGCTCTACCAGCTGAGCTATTTTCGCATAAAAAAAATTCCTAATTTCTTAGAAATTTTTAAATTGTGCGGATGAAGGGACTCGAACCCCCACGCCGTGAAGCACCAGATCCTAAGTCTGGCGTGGCTACCAATTACACCACATCCGCATTATTTTTAAGAACTTCTTTTCTTCCGTTTTGGTGAGTGCAAATATAGAACTCTTTTTGATATCCTCCAAACTAAAAACAATATTTTTTAAAAGTTTTTTCATTGTCTGATTTTTTGAATAAAATCAATACTTTTATTACCTTTACAAACTTAAAACATTTTCGAGATATGGAATTAACAGGAACGATAAAGAAAATTTCTGATTTACAAACATTTGCAAGTGGATTTCAAAAAAAAGAACTAGTTCTTTTGACTGAAGAACAGTATCCACAACCAATAAATATTGAATTCACTCAAGATAAAGTGGATTTATTAAACGCTCACAAAGTTGGTGATAAAGTGAAAGTCCATATCAATATCAGAGGTAGAGAATGGACAAGTCCTCAAGGTGAAGTGAAATATTTCAACTCTATTGTAGGATGGAGAATGGAAAAAGATGCTTCTACAGATTTCAACGAGCCAACTCAAGCATCTCCAAGTCAAAGTGGAACTCCTGCAACTGAAAACAAAAATGTTTTTGCTGAGGACGAAGATGATGATTTGCCTTTCTAATTAAAAAATTTAATTGAAAATAAACTTCCCTGTACATTCATTTGTGCAGGGATTTTTTTTATAAATTCGAGGTCATTATAAATGATTATGGAAATCTTTAAAATCATTGAGCCAACAGTTCCGAAAGTCCCTGTTATCATAAGTGTTCCACACGCTGGAACTTTCATTCCTAATGATATAAAATCTAAGATGAATCCTAATGTTTCAAATCAATTGGACGACACAGACTGGTTCATCGATAAGCTTTATGGTTTTGCAACAGAACTTGGAATTACAATTATTGTTGCGAATTACAGCAGATGGGTTGTGGACCTCAATAGAAATCCTGAAAACCAACCGCTCTATAATGACGGAAGAGTAATTACGGATGTTGTGACGATTACGGATTTCAATGGAAATAAAATCTATAATGATGATTACATCCCAAATCAAGAAGAAGTTTCCAGACGAGTTGAACTGTATCACAAACCATATCAAGAAAAACTAGCCGAACTTTTAAATGAAACTAAACGTGAATTCGGGAAAGTGTTGTTATTTGACGCACATTCGATAAGGAAATCTGTTCAAGGAATTCGTCCGGAGGATTTTCCGGATTTGATTCTTGGTGATAATGATGAAACTTCTGCTCATCCTGAATTGATTAAAACCGCAGCCGATTCTCTACAAAACAATGGTTACGAATTTTCTCATAACTACCCTTTCAAAGGTGGTTTTATAACTAGGAATTTTGGAAAACCGAATGAAAACATTCACGCTTTGCAATTGGAAATGTGTAAGACCAATTATATGGATTCTTCGGAAACAGTTTATGATGAAGGCAATGCAGAACGAATTCAAAAGGTTTTGAAGAAAACGCTGGTGAATCTTATTGAAACTATAAATAAAATATAAATTCTCGCTGATTAAGCTGATTTTGCAGATTCTTTGAAACGTTGAATCACTCGCAGCCCGACTTGAGCGGAAATCCTTTTTTGCTTAAACTAAAGTTCTATTTAAATTGAAATCGTCAGCAAAAAAGATTGAGAGCGGAAGGCGGAAATAGCTGCCCAAATAAATATTATATAAAAATTTACAAATATCTGATGTACACATTCAAAGGATTATTGACCGAAAACGGATGGTTGGAAAATGCTTTTGTAAAGCTGGACGAATCCGGAAATATCTCTGAACTGAAAACCGTGGAAAAACCCGAAGGCGAATATGTGGACGGTTATGTTTTGCCGGGATTTCAGAATGCGCATTCGCACGCTTTCCAATATGCGATGTGCGGATTGGCAGAATATTTTGAAGGCTCGGAACTTCCTGATGATTTCTGGAGCTGGCGCGATGCGATGTACAGAATTGCATTGTCTCTTTCGCCTGAACAAATGGAAGATGTTGCAGCGATGTTGTACGCAGAAATGCTGAGAAACGGTTATACATCGGTTGCGGAGTTTCATTATGTACATCACGATAAAAATGGGAAACCTTACCAAAATCTTTCAGAATTGGGAGAAAGATTGGTTTCTGCGGCGAAAAGAGCCGGAATCAGGATTACATTGATTCCAATGTTTTATCAGAAAGGGAATTTCGGGATGGAACCTTATGATTTGCAGAGACGTTTTATTTCGAAATCGATTGAAGATTATTACCAATTGTTGGAAGCTTCTAAAAAGTCGATTCAGTATTATGACAAAGCTAATCTTGCTGTTGGTTCGCATTCTTTGAGAGCAGTTCAGAAAGAGGATTTGATAGAATCTTCTTTGCTTTCTAAGGATTATCCGTTTCATATTCATATCGCTGAACAGTTGAAGGAAATCAAAGATTGTGTGGATTTCTACGGAAAAAGACCTGCAGAATGGCTTTTGGAAAATTGTGATGTGAATGAAAAATTTAATCTAATCCATTGTACTCATCTTGAAGATAATGAAGTGGAAGGCATTGCAAAATCGGGTGCAAACATTGTTCTTTGTCCATCAACAGAAGGGAATTTGGGCGATGGAAGATTTCGATTCAAAGATTATCAGAATTTTGGTGGAAAATGGTCGATTGGAACAGACAGCCAAATCTGTGTGAATCCTTTGGAAGATTTGCGTTTGCTAGATTATGGTCAAAGAATCAATACACACAGACGTGATACTTTTTTCAAGCCAAATCTTGGTGACAGTGGATTCAATGCGTTGAAAACAGCTTGGAAATCCGGACAAAAATCAATGGGATTTGAGAACGACAATTTTTTTAAAATCGGACAAAGTTTTGATGCGGTTGTGATAGATGCAAAAGCACCTTTGATTGAGACTTCTTCTCTCAAAAATCTTTGCAATACGATTATTTATTCATCGGATTCGTCGCATCTTTTGGGAATATTGGTTTCCGGAAAATGGATTGTGAAAAATGGGAAACACGAGAATTATGAGGATGTTCGACGAGGTTTTGTTAAGTCTATTAATGATATTAAAATCAGATAAATAATTTTCTCACAGATTGTGCTGATTTGGCAGATGTATTTCCATTAAACTTTATTCCTAAAAATGATTTGGTTAGACCCTGATGATATTTCTTTTCCCGACCCAGAACTTTATGACCCGGAAGATGGGTTGATGGCGATTGGTGGTGATTTGAAGCCGGAAAGACTTTGGTTTGCCTATCAATTGGGATTATTTCCTTGGTATAATGAAGGTGAAGAAATTCTTTGGTGGTGTCCCGATCCGAGATTTGTGATATTTCCGAATGAAATTAAAATCTCAAAATCGATGAAGAAAATTTTGAGAGATAATATCTTTGAATTCACGGAAAATCAATCTTTTGAAGAAGTGATGAGAAACTGCAAAATGGCTGAACGAAAAGGACAAGACGGAACTTGGATTAATGAAGAACTCATCGATTCTTTTGTAAAACTTCATCAATTTGGGAAAGCAAAAAGTTTTGAAGTCTGGCAAAATGGAGAATTGGTTGGCGGATTTTATGGAATCCAAGTCGGAAATATTTTCTGTGGTGAAAGTATGTTTTCCAAAGTTTCCAATGCTTCTAAAGCGGGATTTATCCATTTTACAACAAAATATCAAAATGAATGGGAGTTGATTGACTGCCAAATCCATTCTGAGCATCTGGAAAGTCTTGGAGCAAAGATGATTCCGAAAATCGATTATTTAAAATTATTAAAACAACAAAAATCTTGAATACTGAAAAACAAAAATGGGTTCTTCTGATAGCATTATCTATCATTTGGGGTTCATCATTTATACTGATAAAAAAATCTCTGGAACACTTCAATCCTTATGAAGTCGGTGCATTGCGTGTCCTAATTTCGGGAATTGTCTTGATGCCTTATGCCATTTCTAAAATAAAAAAATTTCCAAAGAAACATACAATTTGGCTAATCATCGCGGCATTGACAGGAAGTTTCATCCCGATGTTTCTTTTTCCAATGGCAGAGACTGAAATCAGCAGTAGTATTGCAGGAATTATCAATTCTATGATGCCGATTTTTGTGATTATCGTCGGTTCGTTGGTTTGGAAATTCTCCACAACAAAAAGACAACTGATTGGTGTTCTGATAAGTTTTGTTGGTGCTTGTATATTGGCTCTCGAAAGTGGTGAAATTAAAATCTATCCGATTCTATTATTAATTTTGGCTGTTCTACTCTATGCAATCTGTACAACAACTATCAAATCCAAATTACACGAAGTCCCGGCCATTCTAATGTCGGCTTACGTGTTTTCATTCGTCTTGTTTTTACCTTCATTGATTGCTTTAGTTTTCTCAGGATTTTTCAAAGACTTTAGTTTGAGTCAAAGTACGCTGGAAGGATTGGGTTTTGTGGCAATATTATCCATTTTCGGAACCGGATTGGCAATGATGATGAATTATAAGTTATTGAGTATCTCTACTCCACTGTTCGCTTCTACAGTTACTTTATTGATGCCAATCGTAGCCATCATTTGGGGAATTTTGGATGGAGAAAAACTGACAACTCAGCAATCTGTTGGCGCACTAATTATTTTGGCTGGTCTGATATTTTTGAGAAGCAAGCCGAAAGTAATTTAGGTCTGACAATCAAATGATCTAACAAATTAGGGTACAAGCTGATGTAGAAAAAACTTTTTTGAATGCTGAAACCTATAGCCCTGATGGTAGCGGCTACCCCACAGCAGGCGATGGATAAAGCTTGGGAGCGAGGAGTAATAGCGGACAGCAGGTTCCCGGCTCCTAAAAATGAAAAAGCTCAGACGAATCTGAGCTTTTGTAATTATTTCTTTTTGGTCTTTATTTTTTTGACCTGTTCTTTGATGAACGGATATTTGAGCTGCATATCTTTACTTAGCGAAGGATCCAGTTCTAGAGCTTTCTCTAATTTTGAAATACCTTCTGCTTCGTTTTTCAAATGGAAATAACAATTGCTCAATTGGTAATATAACTCTGCACGTGGATGAACTTTCAGCGCTTTTTCCAAAATAGTAATAGCCTCTTCATATTCGCCAATTAGCATCAAAACTTCGGAATAAGCGTACCAATTGTAAAATCTTGTAGGTTCGGATTCTATCAATTTTTTCAGACAAGTCAAGCTTTCCTCATACTCTCCACAAGTAATGTAAAGAAATGCCAATCTTTTATGATATTCTATATTCCCTTCGTTAAGAGCTGTTGCTTCTTGTGCGAAATAAAGTGCTTCTTTGGGGTTTCCCAGTTCTTCATAGAGATAAGACTGCTCCATCATTGCCAAATAAAACTGAGGATCTTCTCTTAGTGATTTTTGGAATGACGTGAGTGCAGGAACCAATTTTTTAGCTTCTTTATAACACAATCCTATTTTATAATAAGTGAAAGCTTTGGTGTATTCCAAATCCAACATTTCTTCATAAACTGCGATTGCTTTGTCCCATTCTCCCATTGCTTCGTAACAAGCCGCTTTATTAGCATAAACTCCAACAGCGCTAGAATTAATTGCTAAAAGATAATCGAAACCTTTGATGGCTTCTTCATAATTCTTCTTATTGAAGTGGAATTGCCCGTACTCATACCAAGCAGTTTCTGAAAAAGAAAACTTGTCGAGATATTGATTAAGGAAATCCAAAGCTTCCTGAGAACGATTCAGTTTGCTGTAGCAAACCATTACGTTTTCCAAAGAATACTCATCATAAGGATCGTGCTCCAACGCCGAAGTATAATGTTTCAACGCATTGAATGGATCATCCAGATTCACGTACTCATCAGCAATGAAATTATGAAGAAAATTTTCTTCCTCTTCTAACAACAATGCTTTTTGGCAGTACTCAATGGATTTTTTGGGGTTTCCAAGATTGGAATAATATTTCGCACAACAAACCAAAAAGTCTGTATCTTCCAAAGAAGATTGATGCAAATCATCAATCAATTCTTTAGCTTTTGTATAGCGTTCTAATTCCAAGAAAACTTCCAATTGCTTAGTTTTGATTTCGAGGGAATTAGGATGTATTTTAAGAGCGTGATTGACTGCCATTTCTGCATAGCTGTAATCTCCCAACTCTAGGTAGTAAATAATGATTTCTATATATTCTTCGGTATCGAAGTAGAATTCCTCATTGTTCTCTATCATTTCTTCGAACTTTTTTGCAAGTTCGTTTTCAAAAAATTCTTCCAATATATGTGATTTAGATTTGAGATTTAGCTCCGCTCAGTTAGGTTTTTCCTTATGTGAGGTCTGTAAATCAATTACAATTAGCCGGGTTCTTAAATCTTCTTGTATAAAGTTAATCAATTTAATTATGAAAATAAGCATCTTAGGTATGACAACTTATTAACATTAATCCTTTTTTTGTTCTGAATAGATTGTAGTCAAAAACATACCAAACGATTTTTCCAGACCAGTAATATCGCCAGATTTCACATTCACTCCTCCGTAGATACTATCATTACTACGAATTTTGAAATCTGTCAAAGAAAGGTACAAAGATGGTTGTCCAGATTTTGCTGACAATTTTACCGTTGAGCCTAAAAATTTTCTAGTTGAGACTGACATAACTTCACTTTCGCTTAAGTTCAGTTTAATGAAACTTCTGGGTTGTAATTCTGTAGTTTTATTATTGATATTGATTTTCTGTTTTTTTTCTGAAGATGAAATCAAATAAGCAACATTTTCTTCAGTCGGAATATCATCAATATTAGTATAATATAAATTGAGAATGTAATAAGACGGATTGAAATTCTGAATCGTTCCGTCTATATTTTCAATCGGTTTTAGATTAAATGAATTAGCACCAACTTGTTTTGCTTTTTTATAAACATCTCCAAAAATGGTTACATCATCATTAGAATAAGCATTCACAAGAATTTCACCTAAGAATTCTGATTTCGAAGGTTCATTAATCTTGTAAAAAAACTTGTCTTTGTTTTCATTGGTTTTCTCTACCTTATTAAGAGTAACAACCTGAAGGTAAAAGAATTGAAAACAAAAAACACTGATTAAAAATAATAATTTACGCATTCGTTAATTTTAAAATTTCTACACAATCCTGCAGACTGTTTTCCCAATGTTTCAATTCAATATGATAATCTTTTTCAATTTTGTCAAGAGCCATTGTACTTCTCTTCGGACGTTTTGCTGGTGTAGGAAATTCTGCAGTTGTGATAGACTTTAATAAAACGGAAGAATCTGAAAATTCTTTTATTTTACTCGCAAAATCAAACCAAGTTGTTTCTGGATAGTTAGAGAAATGGTAGATTCCGAAAGTCTTATTTTTAGCTTCGATAATATCCATAATAGCTTCTGCCAAATCATTAGCATTGGTTGGCTGACCGAATTGATCACCTACAATTCCTAATTCGTCCTTAATACTGAACAAATGAAGCATTGTTTTTACAAAGTTCTTATTAAATTCTGAATACAACCAAGACGTCCTAAGAATTACCGTTTCTGGATTATGTTCCAAAGCTAGTTCTTCACCTTTCCGTTTTGAAGCTCCATAAACACCAATTGGATCTGTAAAGTCGTCTTCGGAATAGCTAAGATTGGTTTCTCCATCGAAAACATAATCTGTTGAAACGTGAATTAGAATAGCATTGTTTTCTTTGCAAACTTCTGCCAAATCTGCAACACCATAAGCATTGATTGCAAAAGCTTTTTCTTCTTCTTTTTCCGCCAAATCTACAGCCGTATAAGCTGATGCATTGATGACAAAATCTGGCTGATATTCATCAAATTCTTTCTCGATCTGAGCTTTATTTGTAATATTAAGAACATCTGATCCTGTAAAATTGAAATCGTATTGATTGTGATATTTTGGTGCTAATTTTTGAAGGCAATGTCCTAATTGGCCGTTTCCGCCAACAACTAAAATTCTTTGCATGATTTATTTGATTTTATTTTGGCTTCTTAAAAAAGCGACTCTTTCTTTGAATGTTTTATGATCGATATCAACCAAAAACTTTGAGAATTTTTCTAAGCTTTCATCAGACATCATCTCAGCTCTTCTGGTTTTCATGTTGAAGTAAATCACAGTTAACCAGAAAACGGCATGAACGATCCCATTTTCATCTTTCATTACTAATTCTACAACGGATGTCATATTATTTACAGCAATCGTTTTACTGGTAATTTCAACTGTAGAATTATATCTCACTTCTTTCAGATAAGCAATTTCATTTTGGATGGTAACCCAGGTGCAACCAGTTTCTCTTGTATATTGCTCATAGGTAAATCCGTAATTCTGCTCCACGTGATCTTCTCTCGCATTGAGCATATACTCCAGATATTTTACATTGTTGAGATGTCCGATTGGGTCGCAATCTGCAAAACGGATTTTTACAGTAGATGAAAATTCTTTTTCCATAATACAAAAATAGAAAAACCGCTCCGTAAAAAGAGCGGTTTTCATTATTTTATTGTCTTAAAATTAAAGACCTAATTCTTTCTTAACAGCTGGTGTTGCATCAGTTCCTGCTTTGTACACTAAAGCTGTACTAGAAGCATCGAATACGAATTCGTAACCTGCAGCTTTTGAAACTTTAGAAATAGCATCATTGATTTTTTTCTCAATTGGTGCTAGACCTGCATCTCTTTTTTCAGCAATATCTTTTTGAGCAGCAGCATAAAGTTGCTGAAGATTGTCCTGTAGTTTTTGAACTTCTTGACTTCTTGTCTCGTTTATAGCTTGAGTTTGTGTAGCTGCTTCTTTTTGATATTTCGCCATCAAATCTTGAAGAGATTTCCCTTGTTTTTCTAATTCTCCTTGTTTTGAAGTTTGCAAAGCTTGTAATTGAGCATCAAGAGCCTTCATCTCTGGCATTGATGTAAAGATAGAATTGATATCAACAGAAGCTATTTTTTGAGCTTGTGCAAATCCAGTTGCAAAAACCATTACAACGGCTACTAATAATACATTTAGTTTGTTCATTTTAAAAAGTTATGTTTATAATTTATATTTAATTTTATTCTGCTTTCATTTGAGTTACAGTAGCAGACTTTGCTTTTCTTTGCAATGACCCTCCTTTTTTCGCATCGGATGATGATCCTCTGCTATTAACACCAGGTCGCGCATTATTTTCTGTTTCTTCTACTTTTGGAAGCGTTTTCCCCAAGAGATTAAGAACAGCTTCTGTGTAGTCATATTTTTTATCTAAAAAGATTACACTGATGTTGTTGCTTTTATCAAGAACTATGCCCAGATTATTTTTGGTAGAAACAGTCTTGATGGCATTCCAAATCTGATCTTGATATGGTTTTGTAAGATTTGACCTCAATTGGTTAATCTCACCGTTTGTCCCAAATCTTCCACCAATTGTGTTTCGGATATTGGCTTCCATATCAGTTACTTCTTTTTCTCTTAACTTTAATTGATCGCCTAAAAGTAGTACTTTTTCGTTTTCAAAAGCTTCTCTTTTTCTTTCATATTCCGCCTGCAATCTTTGGAGATCTGATTGCCATTGAGAAACCTGTGTATTAAGCCTAGCTTCGGCCTCTTTGTATTGAGGTAACTTGCTCAAAACATAGTTGGTGTCTACAACGCCAATTTTTTGTGCAGAAAGTTGTGTCGCGGTAAAAAGAATTGTAACAATTAAAGCTATTTTTTTCATCGTATAAAAATAAAAAATTATTTTATAATGGTTGATTCATCAAGAAGTGCTGTTGCCATCCTGAAGGTTCTGAACTTCCTAGAGTTTTATCAAATCCATAAGCAAAATCAAATCCGATTAACCCGAATGCTGACATCGATACTCTAATACCAAGACCAGCAGATCTTTTCAATTTAAATGGATTATATGTTCCATAACTATTCCAAGCGTTACCAGCTTCCACAAATGACAAAACAAATATTTTTGCTGTTTGATTCATCGAAATTGGATATCTAAGCTCTGCCGAGAATCTGTTATAAATTGTCGCACCTCCATACGGCGTAATATCATAAGTAGATGATGAACTGAAACCTGTAGATGAAGCATTCTCATAACCTCTTAATGGAACTAATTCTCTACCATCAAAACGACCGTTGAATAACCCAACACCTCCAACATAATATCTCTCAAATGGCGGTGGCCCTAGTTCTTTGCTATAGCCATTCAGGAAGCCCATTTCACCTGTTGTTCTAAGAACTAATTTACCTATAACCTCATTATAGAAATCAGCTTTTAATTTCACTTTGTAGAACTCCATCCATTTGTATTTATCTAGAGTACTCATTGTAGAATAGTCTTTGTTGCTAAACCAAGAATATGGTGGTGTAAATTTCAAAGAGGCTTCTATATTGGAACCATAGGTTGGAAAAACTGGATCCAATCCTGCAGAACTTCTACTCAAACCAATATTGAAACTGAATGATTTTGTACTACCATTATATTCTAGCGCATCACCAAAGTAGAATGGATAATTGCTAAAGTCATAACTCTGATACTGAATACCTGTGTAAAGAGAGAAATAATCATCTGGCCATCTCAATGATCTTGTCAACCCTACACTCGCAGAGAAGATATTCATCTTTTGATCACCTGTTGAAAGTGAATAATTCACTTTAGAGTAATTCAGTCCAACACTTAGAGATGTCGGTCTAGTTCCGAAAACCCAAGGTTCTGTAAATGAGACACCATAATTCGTAAAGTATTGTCCAGCTTGTGCCTGAAGTGACAATGTTTGCCCATCACCTTGAGGAACAGGTTTGAAATCTTTAAATTTCAAAAAATTCTTCAAAGAGAAGTTATTAAACGTCAACCCAAGTGTTCCAATAAAAGATCCACCACCGTAACCAGCTTGTAACTGTACTTGTGAAGATCCTTTTTCTACAAGCGTCCAGTGCATATTAACTGTATTGTCTTGTGGATTTGGCTTCACATCTGTACCAATCTGCTGTGGATCAAAGAACTGCATCCCAGCCAATTCAAAATAAGTTCTTTTGATATCTGATTTTGCAAATAATGCTCCTGGTTTTGTTCTAAGTGCTCTTAAGATTACGTGATCATGAGTGGTAACGTTACCAGACCAACTTACACGGTTCCAAGTTGCTTTTTCCCCTTCATTGATTCTAATCTCTAAATTAATAGAATCACCTTTGATAGATTTTTCTATCGGTGTTACATTAGAAAAAAGGAATCCATTATTCATATAGATGGACTTGATATCAGAATCATCTTCTTTACCTCCATCTTCTCCAACTTTTTTGTTGAATCCTACAGCATCATAGATATCACCCGTTTTATATCCTAAAACTCTTTGTAAAAACTCTGTTGTAAATGTTGTATTACCAATGAAGTTGATGTCTCCGATATAATACTTTTTACCTTCGTTAAGTTTTACATTAATGTTATATCCTTTCTCATTTCTTGTAACAGAATCAGAAACAATAGTCGCATCACGGAAGCCCAAAGAGTTGTAGTAACTAATCAAGTTTTTCTTGTCTTCATCATACTTGTCTTGAACAAACTTAGAAGACTTCAAGATTCCAAGAATGAATCTTTTCTGCTTTGTATCTTTGAAACCTTTTTTTCTAAGTTTTGCATCGGAGATACTCGTATTTCCATCAAACTCGATTTTATCGATTTTAACTTTCTTACCTTTTGAAACTTCTATTGTCCAGTCTACCAAGTTGGCATCACCTCCGTTAGCTTTTTCCTGTATAGAAATTTTGGCATCAGCAAATCCTTTTGCAATATATTCCTGTGGAATTTTGTTTTGCAAATTAGAAACTAGATTATTATTAATCTTTGTACCAGGCTTCAAATTGTTCTCCTTGATGAGTTTTTCATTTTTGGATTTTCCAATTCCTTTACCTGTAAATTTAACTTCTCCTAATTCTTTAAGATCTTGTAACGAGAATTGAAGAACAACGTTTTGCCCTTCCACATCCTGGATATAGACCTCAACCTTAGAAAAAGATTGGGTTTCCCAAAGTTTTTTGATAGCGTTGCTAACTCGTTGCCCGGGAATTTCTAACTTCTCTCCTTTCACTAGACCTGTGAAACGCAAAATCTGAGCTGGCGTGTATCTTTTGACACCGTCTACGACGATATCTTTCAGAACATATTCTTGATTTTGGTTTGCAGCAAGTTCTGTGTTTTCTGCATCGTTACCCTGTGGAACAACTTGAGCGTGGAAATATGCGGAAGCTGTTAACATAATAATGGGTATAATTCTTAATCTCATTCTTATTGAAGTTGTTCTCTTTTCTAAATATATTATGAAAGAAGCTGTTCGCTTGTCTTTCCGTATCTTCTTTCTTTGTTTTGATAATCTAAAATGCATTGAAAAAACGTATCCTTTGTAAAATCTGGCCAAAGTACGTCTAAAAACTGAAGTTCTGCATAAGCAATCTGCCAAAGCAGAAAATTACTAATTCTGACTTCTCCACTGGTTCTAATCATTAGATCGACTGTTGGAAAATCTTTGGTATAAAGATGATTTTCAAAGCATTTTTCATCAATATCATCTGTATCTATTTTTCCTTCTTTTACTTCTTGGCTGATTTCTTTTACGGCTTTCAAAATTTCTTTTTGTGATCCATAATTAAGTGCAAGAATCAAGTTACCATTTTTATTATCTTTTGTAAGTTCTATTACATTTAGTAATTGGTCTCTTACCAATTCTGGCAATTGATTAACATCACCTACAACATGCATCCTCAATCCTTTTGAAAATATCTCTTCCGCTTCCAGCAATAATGTTTCTGAAAGAAGATTCATCAGCGTATCTACTTCTTCTTTTGGTCTGTTCCAGTTTTCTGATGAAAAAGTGTAAAGTGTGAGGTAAGGGATATGGATCTCGTTACACGCATTGATAACATTACGAACAGCATTAATGGCATTCTTATGTCCATAAGTTCGCTCTTCTCCTCTAGATTTTGCCCACCGTCCATTACCATCCATGATAACAGCAACATGTTGGGGTAAGTTGTCTTTATTTATAAGTTTCTTCAAATCGTCCATAAGTATTATTTACAATAGCAAGGCGGTCTTCCAAATGAATAAGACAAAATAAGTGTAGCAGAGTTAACCCAATCTTTTGAATTTGGATTCCCTATATTTCTTTGCTGGATAAAACCTTGAACAATAGCTGCTGTTTGACTCTCATCTAGGTTAGTACTAATTACTGTAACATCTTTTTCTTCTAAGAAACTATAATCTACTTGATCCGAGAAAGTAGGTCTAAATGTAAACTCACCGGAAAGTGCCCAGTTGTAATTAAATTTATATTTTAATCCTACCCCAAATGGTATTGCCATCGTAAAACTTTTGTTTTGTTTGTAACTCACTTCTACATCTGTCGCAGAATTGATCGTAAGTTCTGGCTTTGAAGCGTTCATGTACATTCCCGAAACACCTCCAAAAATGTAAGGGCTTAGCATACTTACCTGCTCATCATTGACTGGTAGAAAGTTGTACTCGAAAAGTAAATCTGCGGAAAATATAGAGTTTGTACCATGCAATTTCCTCATTCTTCTGTAGTTTTCTTTTGCAACACGATCGTCAAACTGGATATGGTTATATCCTAGATTAAGCCTAACGGTTTGATACGGATTGAAATTCATCCTATAAAGCAATCCCCCGTAAAACGGCAAGCCATTTTCTGAAATATTTCGTGAGGGTTTTTGCAAAATATAATTGGGTTTTCCAATATCGCCCACCAAATTACTAACACCTAATTGTACCCCAATCTCATGCCTTTGCGCATTAGCAAAACTGAGAATAAAAAATATTGCGACAAGGGTATAAGTTAGTTTTTTCTTCATTTTCAAGATACTGGGGCGTCTTTTATTAAAAAATTTGGTGCAAATATAAAACATTTTTAGTTTAAGAAACTTCTTAATGATAAGTTAAATAAGGTCAAAAAAATATAATTTCTTGTTATAAAAACGAACATATCCGCAAAATATTCTACAAAAAACCAATAAAACACCTTTGTAACCGCTTTTAATTTCTGTTAAAAAACATTTTCAACTTGTTTCTAATTTTAATAATTGTGGGTTCTTTATAGTTTTTGTCCTCGTCAAAATAGCCGTAACCATAGCCATAGCCGTAACCATAACCGTAGCCGTATCCAAAACCATAGCCGTAGCCATAACCTTGCTTCACAAAAAAATCATTATAAACCAAACCTAAGTTTGAAATTTCCTTATTAAAATATTTCTCACTAATCATTCTCAGCATATGCTTCTCCGTATATTCGTGACGAACGACATAAATTGTTGTATCAGCTTTTTTAATTAGTTCAAATGAATCCGCTACCAATCCCACCGGAGGCGAATCAATAATAACATACTCATAGATGTCTTTTAACCTATCTATGAATTTCATATTATGATCACTCATCAATAACTCTGATGGATTAGGAGGAATTGGCCCGGAAGTAATAACATCCAACCCCGGGATACTAGTATGATTAATGATATCCTCTAATTCTACTTGTCCTGTAAGATAATTAGAAATTCCATTTTTATTATTAATTTTAAAATCTCCAAAAATTTTCGGTTTTCTAAGATCCATCCCTAGCAGAACGGCTTTTTTCCCACTAAGACCTAAAACTGAAGCTATATTAATGGAAACATAAGTTTTTCCTTCTCCACTAATGGATGATGTTATAAGGATAACTTTACTTTTTTGCTCCTCATCAAATAAAAACCGTAAGTTAGCCCTAACCGCCCTAAAAGCTTCTGATATCGAAGACTTTGGCTCTTCCAACACCGTCAGGTTATTGTCGTTATTATTATGTCCAATAACACCAAGGAGAGGTATCCTAGTTGCGGACAGCAACTCTTTAAGATTCCTTATTTTGTTATCTAATAACTCCCCTAATACTAAAAACAAAAGTGGAATAAACAAGAGACCTCCTATAATTTGAATTTTAGTCGCATTAACGTCTGGAGCAATTGGTCCCTGACCAAGATTTTTTGCTTTGTCTATAACATTCAGATTACTTTGATTGGTTGCTACTCTCATCTGGGATTTTGCTTGTTCAGACAAGAGTGTATTGTAGGTACTTTCTATAATGTCATATCCTCTCTGGGCATCCAAGAACAAACGTTGCTTCTCTGGAAGGGTAATCAGCTCTTCATCAATTTTGGCAATGTTAGTATTCAAATCAGTTAATCTATCGTAATAACCCTGAAAATATTTTTTCAATCCGTCTTGCGAAGTATATTTAGCCTCGTTTATCAATCGGTTTATTTCGCGCATTGGTTCGGAATTAGGCGTATATACTTGTGCCAATTCTCTACGTTTTGCGTACAATTGTTTTAATTCTGATACAGAAGCATTAAAAGTTCCATCCTCTATTCCCGCTAAATTTAAACTAATAATTTTCTCAATATTATTGGTTCCAACAGAATTTCTAATTTCATTTAACGAATTAATTTTTATTGTCAATTCTGCCTTCTGAGTTTCTAAATCTGTGAGCTTTTGTAAGGTTTTAGAATCGATATTAGCCATATCGAATAGGCGATTATTGATTTTCAGGTTATTGAGTACAACACCACTAGAGTCTAGTTTTTTTCTGATGGTGGTAAGATTCTCACTAAGATATTCTACGGTATTTTGATCAACCGTATTTTGATCTAGCAATCTTTTTTTTATCAATTCTTGTACAGAGCTATTTAGAAAATTAACTGTTCCATTAAGATTATATCCAGATTTACTAATAACCATAATAGAGGTCAATTCCTTGTCAAAATCTACAGAAAGAGTTCCTATAATACTATTCACAGCCTGATTCACAGGTATCAAAGTCACCATTATGTTTTCCAACCCCAAATTACTAGGTGTTGGATTAGGTACTAATTTAAATTTCAGATTAGGCGTTTCATACCATTCATTAACTTTTATAACTTTTGGATTTGGTCTGGAATAAGAAGCAACTGTTTCTATTGACTCTGTCTTATAATTGTAAAGATTTCTCGATAAACCTTCTTCCGGCAAGGTAATTTCATAACGATCTTTTCCCTTAGGAATAATATTGATTGGGAAATTAACTTGCTGTAAATGGTCCTCATCTATTTCAAGAAAAACTGGACTATCTTCCTCGTCAAGATAGGTTGTTTTTATAAGACCTTTGGTAGTATAATTCGTATTAAGATTTAGCTTTTTTACTAGATATTCATTATGACTTCTAGATAGTAATATTTTTTTCAGATAGATACCATCTTGGTTTCCGCCTTGACCCCAAATAAAATTAATGGATTGATTGGGCGTAAAATAGCTCGCTGTGTTATTGGATATACTTAATGAAAGACTAGAAGAATATATCCTTTGGGCATAGTACTTGCTATAGACATATGAAATGCAATACCCTAAAAAGCCCAAAATCACAAACCAATACCAGTTACGAAGAACTCTTTGCACAAAATGAAGCGGATCAAACAAATTGAATGAACCCATTTTTTCAGCAACTTGAGCCGTGTCTTGCGTACTTTTTCCGTTTTTATCAGGAATCATTATAAATTATTAATTAATAAATAAATAGACAAAGCTGTTGTAATAAGAGATACACCTGTTGTTAAAGTCTGAACCGGCTCTTTTCCAAATCCATTGATGCTCTTACCATTAGTATTCAGATAGATAATATCTCCATTTTGTAACCAATAGTAAGGTGAGTTCATAGCATCTTCTCGTGTAAGATCCAATTTTGCAGTCTTGATACCTTCCGGATATTTTCTATGAATGGTAACACTTTTTCTATCTACTGTACGGTTTAATCCACCGTTCATCGCAAGAGCTTGCATAATGTTGAGCTGGGTAACATAAGCTGTTTTTTCACCTGTCACACCAATCGTTTCCATATCTCCTAATATATAATATCTAATTCCGTCCAAGTTAAGTCTAACTTCGGACTTTCCTTGTAAAAAATTCTCGTTAACACGCATTTGTATCTCTTTGGTCATATCCTCCACGGTACGTCCCTCTGCCTTGACATATCCAATTCCAAAAATATTAACATCTCCATTAGAATCCACCTTCAAACCATTAAAATAAAATGTAGCATTACCTCCTGTTCCATTTCCTCCCTGAGCTCCCCCTGCTTGAGCTCCACCCATTACGTTTTGTTGAGTAGTTGCTCCACCACCTAATGACGAAGTATTAAGAGAAGAATAAAATTGAGCGGCATCCCCTTTAGGAGTTGTAACAACATTAAGGGTTAGGATATCACCTTTTGTAACTCTATATTCTGGAACATTATAAGGAACCAATCCCTCTTCATTAATAGTAAGACTCTCACTAGGTTGTAGATAACGAATATCTTTCTTTGTAACACAAGATGACAAACCCAATAGAATGAGTAATAAAAATATATTAAATAAATATCGATTCTTCATGAATGTTTTTTTCAACAATATAACAATTTTAATCTTTTTTGAATTTCCGTAACAATATTGGCAAATAAGCCCCTAAAAAACCTAAAATCATAATAAAAACTAATAATTGATTAATATCAAAATGCCTTAGAAAATAAGCCACAGTGACAATTAATAAAAAGTAAGCTATGATATAAGCCGTTGAACGTTTATGGGTTAGCCCAAGGTTAAGTAATTTATGATGGATATGATTTTTATCTGGAGATAAAATCGACTTTTTATGATAAATCCTTGTTATAATAACAGTAAGTGTATCAATAATTGGTAAAATCAAGATTGCAACTGCTATAACAGGAGCAGATTGCAAATGATAAAAAACGTCATCTCTTTTTGCAATAAAAATTTCTATAAATGAAATCCCTGTAAAAGCTAGTAAAAATCCTAAAATCATAGACCCAGTATCTCCCATAAAGATTTTTGAGCTTCTTTTATTAGACAAGTTATAAATTAGAAAACCTAAAGATGCCGCTATAATAATAGCACACAGAATAACAAGGGGATCATTATGATTACCCAATCTAAAAAAACTAACCCCAAATAATGCACTTGTAACTACAGAGTAACTACCTGCAAGCCCATCAATCCCATCAATTAAATTAAAAGCATTAATAAGAATTATAAATGTAAGAATACTGAACAAAATACTCACATAATAATTAATTTCATAAACACCAAACAATCCAAAAAGATTTCTAATACGAACATCAGAACCTATAACCAACAATGAAGAAACTAGAATCTGAGCCAAAAGCTTTTTATAAGCTCTTAGAACCATAATATCATCCATTACGCCAACAAAAAACAAGATTATGAATGAGGCAAACAGAAACTTATAGCGGTCGAATAATTCGTATGCAAATATGGGAGCACAGACGCCTAAAGAAAAGAATATCGCAATACCTCCAAGATTTGGAATTTTCCTAAGATGTGAACTTCTAGCTCCAGGCTCATCCATCAGATTTTTTCTTCTGGATATTTTTATAATTGTAGGTATTGCTAAGTACGTTATCAAAAAAGAAAAGAAAAAACCTAGCAACAGCTTAAAATAAAAAAAAGAGATTCCGGTACTTTCTATAAAAGTTTCGAAATTATTCATTCTGTGTTTTTAGCTTATATTGTTATTTTTTCATGTCAATATCCTGACAATCTTCCTAAATCTTAACAAACTTAGGATGTAATAAATTTTTTTTCTTGTAGACAAAGATAATAGATAATTCTTACCAAACCGCTTATATTGGAATATATCTTTAGTCTTTAGACCGTTAGTTTCAATAAAGTTATCCATTTTTTTCGACATATTGTAAAAATCAGTCTCTTCTTTTACAAATGCCAGATAGGCCAAAAAGGTATAAACACCTTCCAAAATTTGAAAATCCTTCAAAGCTTTTTTTTGATTTGAAAATCTGCTTTGGTTAAATTTTTCACTTACAGTTTTCACAGCGTTCAAAATATCAAGACCTTTTGTTGTATGAGTTTTACTAATAGAATCCTGCCTTTCCAGATATTGATAATGATAATTAGCTGTAAATGCTAAGGTTTCGCACTCAAGCAACAACTGCGGAATCAGTTCAATATCTTCAAAATGAATTCCTTTTTTGAATCTTTTATTTTGAAATAATTCTTTCTTAAATAATTTATTACAAGCGAAATAAGAAATATCAGAAAAAACCGAAAGATTGTTTTCGAGTATAATTTTCTCGGGAAAATTGGGAAGCTGAGTCAGTTTCTGAGTCACTTTTCCATTTTCATCAACTTTTTGAAGATTACAAATCGCCATTTGAGCATTGTGTTTTTCAGCCAGATTGTACATCTCTTCAAACATCGTTGCGGAAACATAGTCGTCGCTGTCAACGAAACCGAGATATTGACCTTTTGCTCTATCAATTCCGAAATTTCTGGCATCGCTCAGACCTCCATTTTCTTTGATGAAACCAAAAATTTTGTTTGGATATTCCTGTTGAAACTTTTCAATAATCTGTTGAGATTGGTCTTTACTTCCGTCATTCACAACAAGGATTTCGATGTCTTGTAGCGTTTGATTGACTAATGACAACAAGCATTTTTCCAGATATAACTCAACATTATAAACAGGAACAATGATTGAAACTTTAATGTCAGAAATTGGAGTCATTTCTATTTTGAATTTTTAACAACATAGGCACATAGTTTTTTGAAAAACTTAAGGACAAATAGATTTTGATAAGCCTATTTTTACTTTTTAAAATATTATTTGTTATGTGTCTATGTGGTTTTTATTAATTTCTTGTAAATCTAGGACTTAGAAAACCTCGCTTCGCTTCATCAAAATCAGAGCGAGAACAAGGGATACAATTATCAATATTCTCATCCTCTCCAAAATACCAAAGATTGCTGAAAACTTCTCTCTTAAAAGCATATTGAGAATCATTAATCAAAACATAAAAAGTCTCGTAAGATTTCTCTTTCGGATGCGATTTTTGAATATTAATTCCTTCTATCAAATACCAAATCATCTGCGCCAAAAGCTGATGATTGAGCTGAGAATCAGAATAGATATTGTAATTGAAAATCCCAACAGATTTCAGTTTTTCACTCAAACCGATTTCTTTCATATAAGCGCAAATTTCTCTTCTATTCAATCCATTCACTTGTGGATTCATAGAAAAAGCTTCGGCAAAACTTTCAACTGCATCACAATTAATGGTTACCAAATCTGCTTTTCGGAAATACGGTTCGGTTTTTTCGGTAGAATTCATCATTTCTGCCAATCTGATAATATCAAACTGAACTTCTTTGATGAGTTTCACAGAATCCATTTCGTTCAAATGTTTCTGATAGCCAAGATGATGGTAATTTTTGATGGAGAAATTTTTGGAACCTAATATTTTGCTCAGGAAATTCGATTCGTGGATTTCTTCTTCCTGTTTCAACGAAACAACATTGCTGATTTGAGTATAATTGATGTCCTGCTGATGAAAATTAAGCGCAGAAAACAATGAAAAAGCAAAATCATTGCTTCCGCCAACAATCACGGGAATCGCTCCTTTATAATGACAAGCTGAGAGAACTTCCTGCAAAATATAATGCGAATCTTGTGGTGTTCTTCCAGAAACCAAATCTCCTAAATCCACAATAGGAATCTCAAAATCGAGTTGAGACAATTTATAAAACTCTTTTCTGATTCTTGTAAAATCTTGACTTTCTGCATCTCCGTCGGCGCCTCTGTAATCTGAAACAAAAAGCAGAACAATGCTGTCTTCTTTGATTTCATTAATGATTTTATCTCCGATTTGCCATTTCTCGGTTCGGATTTTTTTGGGTGCAATGATAAAGTCTTCGAATTCCATAATCTATTTTTTTATCGCAAAGGCGGAAAGTCTTACTATTCTTAATTTTTCTAAGAGCCTTTTCAAAGTTATATCTTTCACAACCACATAGACACATAGTTTTATTGAAAATAAAAAAAAATAGTAAATATTGTACTCCTATTTTTCCTCTTGAAAGTGAGGTTTTCTATGTGACTATGTGGTTTTAACTGATTTTTAACCAAGCTCTAAATCGCAAAAATCAACTTCCGTTTTTATTAAACTTTGCGACTTTATTTCTATAATATTATTAAAATCTTGCGACTCTGCGTATCAATTTATTTTACAATTTTTACAATAACATCTTTTGGCGTTTCCTTAGAAAATTGAATCAGTTGATTCTTAAGTCTAAGCGTATTTTCTTTCTGCACAGCATAAAAAGAAACCGTAGTTCCTCCACATATGTAATTATTCTGAATCGTCAGCGTTCCAACTTTGGTAAAATAATCTGGCATTTTTACCCATTCATCAAAAACCAAAGCCACATCAAACATTTCATTTTTTGCAGTTTCAGCAACATAATCCTGAAGTTTTTTATTGTCCAGAAACTTCCCGTGATCGTCCTTCCTCAATTTTGCCACTTCGATACTTCCCAAACCGTAAGTATCCAAAAGATGAATGTTATTAAAATAGGTAATTGCACCGATATCATTGGCAACAACTCTCGCGTTTCTGTAATATTGATGAAGAAAATCCGCCAACTGAATCTGCTGGTCAAAGATATTTTTGGAAGCAATTTTCTGTTGTTTCAATGTTGTTCCAAATCTCATATAAAGTGTAATCAATAAAAGGAAAACGGTTCCGAATTTTAGAATTTTGTTAGTAGCATCTTTCTGAAAAACCTCATCAACGAAAGGAATAATCGCAAACAAAATCACGACAACCAAATAAGATTCATATCTAATCAACCAACCAAAATTGGCAAACAACAGATGAACCACAAATCCACAGAACACTACAAACGGAACAGCGTTTTTGGGAAGTTGGAGTGTTTGAGAGTTTGAGGGCTTGAGCGTTCGAGAATTTTTGAAAATCTGAATCAATAAAATTAAAATCAATATCAAAACAGAAATCCCACGATAAGCATTTCCCGCCACTCTTGTCAAGAATCCGACAATTCCGTCATTGGTATTTCCTTTTAGAATTAAAGAATTTGGAAGGAAAAATGAGCCGTGTTCAATAGAAATCCATCCATAAACTAAAACAGGAGTGATTGCAAAAAGTCCTAAAGCAATGCTGATAACATAATCTTTCTTAGCAAAGAAAAGATAAACACAAATAAAGAAGATAAAAAACAAACTTTCATATCGAAAACCTACTGCGATAATTGAAAACAAAGCGAGATTCGAGAAATTTCTTGGGGCTTTATCTTCAAGATATTTTTGAAATGCGAGCAAAACCAAAATCATCGCCAATGTATGGAAAACGTGCTCCATTCCTGTCATAATCATCAGATGCAAAGGCATTAATAAAACGACAGATGATAGTATGATGATATAAGTTGATTGGGAAAATTGTTTGAGATAGCGATGAAAAATTAATATTAATCCAATTCCTGCAACACTATTAGCAATCAAAGGAATGTATTCCCAGTTTCCAAAAACCTTAATCAAAATCGCTAACAAAAATGTGAATAGCGGAGAAGATGTGGTGGAAGAAAATTCATACTGTGTGATTCCCCAAGTTTGAAATTCCGCAAAATTCTTCGCCATAGAAAGGTGAATGTAAGCATCATCCAAAGGATAAATATATTGTCCCGCGAAATCTACAACCACTTGGATATTGTAGAAAATCAACAATCCAAGAATTAGAAATACTATTAAAAGTGTTACGTTTTTTTTCATCAATAGAATTAATTATTCCAAAGGAAATTTTGATAAGTTTCTGGTGTAAATCTCCCTGCCACACCTTGATATCTTACAAAGACAAAGTAATAAAATATCATAAAAACCACAAAAAACAAATGCAACATTCTTTTGGTAGCATTGCTGTTCATAGAATAAATAATATTTGGAATAACCAAAGGTGCAAAGCTCATATAACCACCTACTAGTCTTGTAGAAAACACCGGATTATCTCTCATAATAAAGTATAAGCATACTCCAAAAACCATGATATTGCGCATATACTCATAGTAATAGACTTTTTCGCAAGCAGATTTATCGAAGGCTATCAGCATATAGGCATAAACCAGCATTAGACCATCCATAAAGCTAGACGACTTGGCTTCGAAGTTGATATATCCGTTGAAACCATTAGATACGTCTTGGACATTCAGACTATTCAAAAAACCAGAAAACAAGTTATATACTTGGAATGGCGATAAAATAACACAAGCTATGATGGCGTAGAATATCTTGGTAGAGTTCATAGGAATCACCGCCAACCAATAAGCTGGCAAGAAAACCACACTAGATTTATGAAACCCGAAGGCTATATACAGACAAAGCAAGTACCACCAGACTTTTCTTTCTTTGATAAATTTGAAAGATATCAGACAAAAAACCATCCCCAGAGCTTGTCTCATATGTCCGCTATCGGCAATAAAATACGCCGGAATCATAAAGAGTAAAATCGAAAAGACAGGAAAAGCAGAGTTCTTGTAATAACTAAATAGCTTGAGAGAGATGGTGATAATTGCACTCACCAAAGTAAAAATCTGGAAAGGCAAACCTGTGGAATAAACCATTTTATTCAGAAAGACGTACATCCATTCTATATCCAGATCGGTTTTCCGGAAAAGCATTTTATCTAGAAGTTGCGAGTAATCTATCGTTGGAAAAAACTCCGCATACATCCCCCGATAAATAGGATAATCTGCTCCTACAAAATTACGAAGCCCAACAATGATAATCATATAAGCGCCTACTGCAAAAAGTATTGCTTTAGGACCGCGCTCATCATTCCCGTTAACTTCTATAAAGCTATAAATAATGAGAAATACAAAAAGTATTGTAAAAACCGGGTGTAGAAAATTCATAGATTGTGGTGCATTGGCACTTTCACTACAAAAATAATTGTTTATTTATAAAATCACCAATAAAAATTCCCAATCATCTGCATCCCAAATGTCTGAATAAGGCAGAGATAAAATAAAATTTTGAACTGATTAGAATTAATATCTTTCAATAAAATCATGAAGTAAGGAACCAAAAACAAACATGCCCTAGCCGTTTCCCCAGTTCCGTAAGCACCAGTCAAAAGCATTGCGGAAATTGCAGAAATTGCGGAGAAAAACAGAATATTGACATTTCGGTTTTCAAAAACTTCGGTTCCTGGTTTCTTAGAAAATAAGAGGGCTAAAAATCCAAAAGACAAGAACAGAAAAATTTCTCCAACGTCTTCTAACCTTGTCATTAGATAAACAAATGGCTGATGAACAAGTCTAAAACCATCTGGATTTTCTGATTGTGAGGCTAGTAGAAATGTTTCTAATTGATTATAACCTGTCGTTGCATAAATTACCAGAAAAGCCAAAGCAAACACAACAGTGCTCATCAGAGTTAACCAAACAAAATTCCATTTCCCACGGATTAAAAAATAGAAACTGAAACAAGCTAAAAATGCAAATAGAAATAATCCTGAGAATGTAATCAAGTTGGTTAAAATTAATCCAAAACAAATCAACAGAAATGAAACAATATCAATTTTGTTTTGATGAAATATCCTCGCCAATCCTAACAGAAAAATCAAAGTTGATGTCAGAACCAAGGCATCAATGGAGACCAAAAGATAAATATTAACGGATGGAATCACAGCAAATAAAACCAATAGCCATTTTCTTCTTGTCTCTTCGAAGCCGAGATAAACCAAAATCTGATAAAATAATGGAAAGGATAAACATCCAATTGCGAAAAAGACAATTGCCAAGGTCTCGATATTTGAAATATTCAGAATCCAAAAATGCAGAAGCGTTACAAACGGCGGATGCGTCTTGGTGTGCATCTGAAACTGTTCCAGATTCTTAGAAAAATCCCTTAACCAAACTTGTCCGTCGGTAATATTGATGGCATCGGCATAATACTGCCTTCCTTTCAGATAAAAGGGTTGCAGAAAAGCAATATCAAAGTCACCCTGACTTAAATTCCCTAAAATAACAAGAATTATTGCGATTAAAAACAAGAGATAAATATTCAGTTTTGCAGCATATCTGAAAGCTAAAATCCCCGAAATCAAAAATAGAAATGCGAAAACAAATCCGCTCCACAAAAACTGATTGGGATAGATGACAGAAATCGGAAACAGAACGCCTGTTCCTGTGTAACCGCCATTGTTTTGATAATAAAAATTAGCGCCTGCAATAGCTATCCAAATGACGATCGCTACAAAAAAGACCATCCAAGGAAAGTTTTTAAGATCTGTCCATTGTAATTTTTCTCCCATCAGGAAATGTGTTTTCTTGGTTTTAAGGGCAAAAATATTAATAAAACTTCAGACTGCTCATTAATTTTTTGTGATTATCCAAGTTTTTACAAAAGGCTTCGACTCCGCTCAGCCTGACATTCCTTAATCGTTTAGTATTACAGTTGTCACACTGAGCCGAGTCGAAGTGTCTGTTATTGACTTAGGATTAAATAAAAACATAACCGCCCCAATTCATCAATGTATTTTTAAATAAATATCACCACTTTCAAAACAAAATTAACCTTTGTAAACCAATAACACATTTTAGTTTATTACATTTGATTGTTTAACAAAAAAAATACAAACGATGAGTACAAAAAATCAAATCAGTGTAGCGATTCCCGCTACAGTAACCGCCAGTGTCCAAGAAAAATTACAAGAATGCAGCACTCTGCTTGCCCCCTATTTGCAGGGATTAACTGTCGATGAAAGAAAATCTCTTTTTAAAATGGGTGATAAGACTGTAGCTACTGTACAAAAATCAAGGATTATGTAGAAACTAATCCAGAATTCGCACCTTCTTATATGGACAAGGAAGAATTTTTAAAAGGCGAAGCATTGGTAACAGGACTTAGCCCTATTGGTAATATGGCTACACAACTGGCATCCGACATCTCGGATACTATGATGTTAGCAGGAAGCGAGGCACTTGCGGCTGCCTTATTCTATTACGGCACTACCAAAGAAGCCGCAGACAGAGGAATTGCAACAGCAGGTCCTATCTATGATGATCTGAAACAGCGATTTGTACAAAAATCAAGAAGATTTCCTCCTAAAACAGAGTAATCACTTCTAAAAAACCTCATCAACGACTCTTTTTGGACGTTCATTGTCTGAAAAGAGTCGTTTTCGTTTGAATTCAGACGATTGTCATCTGAAAACAGACGTTTTTTGTGTAAAATCAGACGATAACGAGAGAAATCAGAGGATTATCCTTAAAAAAGACATTTTTTTGGATATAAAATGATTGGTGAAAGGTTTTTTGGTGGATTGGGAATTGTGGGTATATTTGATTAATTATGAATATAAACACAAAAACATTGCAATTGCCTTTTAAATATTAAATTCTAACATTGAAAAACTAATCAGAAATGAAACAATTCGAGGTTCTACAATCTATTAGCAAATATCTCTCACGCTTCAAAGAACAATTAAAAATACTTAATGCCAATGGTGAGTTCAGTATTAACATACATGCTGAAAATGTGCTAATAAAAATTCTAAATATTGTTTTTGATGCAAATTTTGAAAATACAAATTATAGCGAAGGGAAGACATATAATACAATGGATTTACGTGATAAAAAACAACGTATTGCAATCCAAGTAACAGCTACTTCAAATATTAAAAAAGTTAAAGAAACATTGCAAAGTTTTGTAAAATATAATCATTACGAAAATTTTGATAAGATATTAATACTTATTTTAACTGATAGACAAGAAAAATATTCTCAAGAATCGTTCGATAAAATTCTTGAAAGTAAATTTGTATTTAGTCAGAATGACGATATAATAGATTTGACAAGCCTATATGTGAAAATTAATGCATTAAATGAACTAACTAAAATGTTAGCAATAAACGAACTTTTAGAATCGCAGTTTAGAGATAAACTAGATGTACCAAAAAATCCAGACATTCAATCTTTTGATAATTTACTAAATGAACTAACACCTCTATTTCTTGAAAACAAAGAATTATTTAAGAAATTTGGTCCAAACTCCGGAGCTACTGTAACAGAACCATTAAGAACAGATTTAACTCTTTGGTACAAAATTAGGCGAGAAAAATTAGTACCAAATAATTCAGTTATTTATAAATTAATAGAATCAAATCTTCATTATATACCTTCTGAATTTGAAAATATTTTTGAAAAATTAAAGGCGCATATTTATGCATTTGAAAAACATTGTGAGGATGCTGATTTTGATTATACTCAATATCAATTCCCTACTGAAATTGAAAAAATAATTTTTAATGAAAGTAAATAAATTACTAATTGATACAATGCAAGAATGGTTACAGGAAAAATATTTGCAATTAAATTACCATTTACACTTATATCTTATTGGGTCAATACTTATTTCTGAACAAATCAACGATGTTGATATTGTTATTCTTATAAAAATCGATAAACAAGAAATCAAAACATTTGCAATTTCTCAGATTGATATCAAAAAAGATTTCTTAAATAAATTTAATCTTAAGTTACATATTACTTCTTTTACTGATAATGAAATAATAGAATTTAAAAAATTCATGTCTATTAACAATTTTTTAAAATTAATATAAATGAGTAAAGATTTACATTATTCAATTCTGGATTTTTTTCATACAGCCATAGAAAATCATCAAGATGTTGAAAGCATAGAAGATATTTCTAATTCTGAGCATTATATTTTTAAATTAAAACGTAAAAATGGAAAAAGAGACGTTACAGTTTTATTATCTGATGCTTACTATTATGGACATATTGATTTCTATTCTAGACCTTCGGAACTGACAAATGGTGGTTTTATACTTGTTGCGAGACCTGAATCACAATTTGCAAATGATGATCAAATCGATTATGAGGAAGAGGGAATACTAATTGGTAAAATAGGAATATTAATGGGAGCTTTAAGACATGATGAATTTTGGAAATATAAAAGACCTAAAAAGAAAAAATAACCCGATGTCGCGGATTTGCAATCCGTGACTAACATTCAAAGCACGGATTACAAATCCGCACTATCCAATTTGACAACAAACAAAAAAAGCACAGACCAAAAATCTGTGCTTTTTATTTTATAAAAGTCTAATTACTTTTTCTTTGCCGGTGCTTTTTTCGCAACAGGCTTTTTAGCAGTAGTTGCTTTCTTAGCGGCTGGTTTCTTTTTCTCAGCAAAGGCTTTCGGGTCTTGTGCGGTGATCCATTGTTTCACCTCATCCAGAGAAACATCTTTCAGCTCGTCTGCCTCGTATTTAGAATCATCTTTCTTTTTCGGGATTTTGTAGATGCTCTTGCCGTGTTTTACAATAGGTCCCCATCTTGCATTCTCGATAGAGATTTTTTCTGCTTCCCATTGCTGGATGTATCGGTTGGCTTCTTTCTCCAGTTTGGCTTCTACCAACTCGTTAATATCGTTCTGGGAAAGGTTATCAAAATTGTAACGTTTCGGAACGTTGATGAAGATACTTTTGTACTTGATAAAAGGTCCAAATCTTCCTGTTCCTTTAGTTACAGGTTCTCCTTTATAATTAGCGATTGGTGCGTCGGCTAATTTCTTTTCATTGATGATTTCCTCTGCACGGTTTTGATCTACAGACAATGGATCTTCCCCTTTCGGAATACTGATGTAAGTCTCGCCCCATTTTACATAAGGTCCAAATCTACCTACACCTACAGAAACAGGCTGGCCATCTACTTCTTTAAGATCAAAAGGCAGTTTGAACAACTCCAAAGCTTCTTCCAAAGTAATGGTTGCAATATTCTGATTCGCCATCAATGATGCAAATGTCGGTTTCTCCTCATCATCCTGCTCTCCAATCTGAATCATCGGTCCAAACCTTCCGATTCTGGCGTGAACATTTTTACCTGTTTTCGGATCTACGCCCAGGATTCTTTCGCCATTCGCACGGTCTGCATTCTCCTCAACATCTTCAATTCTTGGATGGAATTTGGAGTAGAAATCCGTCATCATTTCCTTCCACTTCTGGTCACCGTTGGCAATGTGGTCAAAACCTTCCTCTACTCTTGCAGTGAAACCATAATCAAGAATCTCAGCAAAGTTATTAATCAAGAAATCGTTAACAACTTCACCGATATCGGTCGGAACAAACTTATTTTTATCTCCACCGAATTTCTCTTCAAGAATTTCTTTTTTTACACCCGTTTTTCCGAGTGTCATTTTTACAACCTCTCTTTTTTGAGGTTCGATTTCTCTTTTATCTACATATTCACGATTCTGAATCGTTTGGATCGTCGGCGCATAAGTGGATGGACGACCAATTCCTAACTCTTCCAATTTTTTAACCAAGCCAGCTTCTGTAAATCTTGCAGATGGTCTCGTGAATTTCTCTGTAGCTGTAATTTTTTTATAGTCAAGAGCTTCACCAACTGAAACTTTTGGTAACAATTTTTCGTTGTTTTCATCATCGTCATCTTCAGTTTTCACGATTCCGTAAGCTTTTAGGAAACCATCGAAAACAATAACTTCTCCTTGCGCTTCAAAATGTTGTGGCAATTTTGCATTCCCAATCTCGATAACCGTTTTTTCGATTTTCGCATTTTCCATTTGAGAAGCCAAGGTTCTTCTGTAAATCAATTGATATAATTTATTCAACTGAACATCACCGATGGACTTCACAGAAAAATCTGTCGGACGGATTGCTTCGTGCGCTTCCTGAGCGGAAGATGATTTGGTAGTATAATTTCTTGGCTTAGAATAATTTTCACCATATTCTGAAATAATCTGCGCTTTTGCACCATTGATTGCTTCCTGAGAAAGATTCACGGAATCGGTTCTCATATACGTGATGAATCCTTCTTCATAAAGTCTTTGCGCCAAACGCATCGTTGTCGTCACACCATAACCCAATCTGGAAGAAGCTTCCTGTTGCAAAGTTGAAGTGGTGAACGGAGCAGAAGCTGTACGAGATCCCGGTTTGGTTTCAACATTCAGAACTTTGAAGTCTGTTGTTTTTGCTAGATTAAGGAAATTCTCTGCATCAGATTCTTTATCAAAATCTTTTTTCAGTTTTGCTAAAATCTCTTGTTGAGAATTGTTCAAAAAGATTCCTTCTAGTTTGAAACTTGGTTTCGGAACAAACTCACGAATTTCTTTTTCTCTTTCAACAACTAATCTTACTGCCACAGACTGAACACGTCCTGCAGAAAGACCTGTTTTCACTTTTTTCCAAAGAACCGGCGACATCTCGAAACCTACGATTCTATCCAAAACTCGTCTTGCCTGTTGAGCGTTAACTAAGTTCTGATCGATATCTCTAGGATTTTCAATCGCTTTTAGAATAGCATTTTTCGTAATCTCGTGGAAAACGATTCTTTTTCTATTTTCAGGTTTAAGTTTAAGCTCTTCAGCCAAATGCCAAGCAATCGCTTCTCCCTCGCGGTCCTCATCGGAAGCCAGCCAAACCAAATCGGCTTTCTTAACAGAAGCTTTCAGTTCTGCAACCAACTTCTTTTTATCAGCAGAAACTTCATACTCAGGTGTGAAATTCGAAAGATCGATTCCCATCCCTTTTTTAGGCAGATCACGGATGTGTCCGAAGCTGGACTTAACCTCGAAATCTGACCCTAAATATTTCTGAATTGTTTTTGCTTTTGCCGGAGACTCGACGATGACTAAATTTTTTGGCATTTAGAAAAATTTTTGCAAAAGTAGGAGTTTTTTTATTACTAACCATTTTAGAAATAATTTCTATTGTCAATACCTTATATATATTATTGATTTCTTAATTATTCCTTTAACAAAATATTAACTTTTTTTATTAAATTCGCAGACTCAACTTTGAAAAAACATCAGTTTTTAAACACTGAAAATGAACAAGTTAAACAAACCAAAAACTATAAAACTCCAAAAGACTGCGAAATAGTGCAGGATAATTTTCAAAATGCATCGCTTTTTCATTTATTTATATTATTTAATTTCAAAAAACCGATTGATTTCCATTGCTACAGGTTTGGGAATACTTGTCATTTGCGGTTTTTTTGCTTCGAAAATTAATTTTGAGGAAGACATCAACCAGATTATTCCGAAAAACGACAAATCGGATTTGACCGCGAAAGTTCTGAAACAATTAAACTTTTCAGACAAAATTATCGTCATCATTGAAAATAAATCGAAAGACGACAACTTCCAGCTCTCAGAAACCGCAGATACTTTTTTAAATAAAATCAAACCGTTAAAACAATACATCGGTTCGGTTCAGGGAAAAGTAAATGACAACGAAATTTCCGAGACTTTTGATTTTGTGAATCAGAATCTGCCTTTGTTTCTGGATGAAAATGATTACAAAGAAATCGAGAGAAAACTCAATAAAGACAGTATTGCAAAACAAGTGGAAAGCAATTATGTTTCTTTGGTTTCGCCTACAAGTTTGGTCACAAAAGAATTCATTAAAAAAGATCCGCTTGGAATTACTTTCCTCGGAATCAAAAAACTGAATGCTCTTAATATCAGCAAAGATTTCAAGCTGGAAGACAGCTACATTATTACCAAAGACGGGAAAAATCTCCTGCTTTTCATCGAACCAAAAAATAAAAGCAACGATACCAAAAACAACGAAATTTTCGTCAATCAGCTCAATGAAATAAAAGATAATCTCAACACGCAATTCAAAGGAAAAACGGAAATCAGCTATTTCGGTTCGCCGGTGATTGCCGTTGCCAATGCCCAGCAAATCAAAAAAGACATTCAGAATACCGTGATTATTTCGATGTCGCTTCTTTTGCTGATTTTGATTTATTATTTCAGAAATATTTTCACACCGCTGATTGTTTTTCTGCCGACCGTTTTTTCAGTATTTCTGGCGTTGTTGGCTTTGTATTTTATTAAGGACAAAATCTCGGCAATTTCCCTCAGCGTTGGAGCAATTCTCATTGGAATTACGATTGATTATGCGCTTCATATTTTGACGCATTACAAACACAACAACAATATTGAAGAGCTTTACAAAGAAATCACTCAACCGATTATCTTGAGTAGCGTGACAACGGCAGTTTCGTTTTTATGTTTGGTTTTTGTACGCTCGGAAGCTTTGAAAGACTTGGGTCTTTTTGCGGCAATCACAGTTATTTTATCCTCTATTTCTGCGTTGATTATTGTTCCTCAATTATACAATCCGAAGAAAAAACAGAAAGAAGTCAACAACAATTTCATCGATAAAATTGGGTCATATCCTTACGAAAAGAGCAAACCTTTGATTATCATTTGTTCGGTGATTATCTTCGCTTGTCTTTTTGGTTTTAATAAAGTTGGTTTTAATGAAGATATTGGTGATTTGAATTACATTCCGAAAGATTTGAAAATCAGTGAGGCTAAACTTGAGAAATTGTCTGACATTACTTCCAAATCGATTTACACTATTTCTTACGGAAACTCGGAAAGTGAAGCTTTGGCGAGAAATTCTAAACTCAATCAGTTTTTAGAAAAAGAAAAACAGGAAGGAAAAATCCTGAGCTACAATTCACTCGGAAATGTTGTTTTATCAAAAGAAGACCAACAAAAAAAGGTTGAAAAATGGAATCAATTCTGGAATCAAAACAAGAAAAACCAGACCATTTCTGAGTTGGTTCAAAATGGAAATAAATTTGGCTTTAATGCTTCTGCTTTTGACCAATTCAATGAAAATTTAAATAAACCTTATTCTACATTAAGCTTAAAAGATTACGAAAAAGTAAAAGCGCTTCAAATTTCAGAATTCCTAAGCAACGATAATGGTTTTTACACCGTTTCGAATGTCGTGAAAGTGGATGAAAAGAAGCGAGACGCATTCATCAAAGACGTTGAAAAAAATCACGAAGCTTTGGCAATCGACCGTCAACAGATGAATGAGAATTTTTTAGGCTTGTTGAAAAACGATTTCAACACGTTGATTAATTATTCTCTTTTAGCAATTGTCTTAACAATTATCGTTTTCTTCAGAAATTTTGAATTGTCTCTGCTCACAATGTTTCCGATTGTTTTAACGGGAGTTGTAACGGCGGGAATTCTCTACTTTTTAGGTTTAGAATTAAATATTTTCTCCACCGTTGTCTGTACTTTGGTTTTCGGAGTTGGAGATGATTTTAGTATTTTCCTCACGCAAGCGATGCAAAAAGAACATACGACGGGTAAAAATGAACTTCCGACTTACAGAACCTCCATCATCTTGGCAGTTTTCACAACTATTCTTTCCATTGGTTCTTTGATTTTCGCCAAACATCCGGCTTTACACTCTTTGGCTTTGGTCGCATTAATTGGGATGTTTTCCGTGATTGTGATTACTTCTACTTTATATCCGTTCTGGTTTAGATTTTTAATTATCAATCGACAAAAAAAAGGACTTTCTCCAATTACTTTGAGACTTTTTTTACATTCTGTAATTCTGTTTATTTATTATGGTTTGGGCGGGTTGATATTCTCCGCATTTGGAAGCGTTTTTGTAAAAAATGCAAAAGGAAAAACTTTGGACTTCATCAAATTGGTTCTGGCCAAGTTTATGAAATCTGTACTTTACGGAAATCCATTTGTTAAGAAAAGAATCATTTCAAATCCGAAGGAAGATTTTAGCAAACCAGCCATTATCATTGCCAATCACACATCTTTTCTCGACACTTTGGCAATTGCAATGGCAACACACAAGATTGTTTATTTGGTGAACGATTGGGTTTGGAATTCTCCTGTTTTTGGAAAACTGGTAAGAGCTCTGGGATTCTTCCCAGTTTCTCAAGGCATCGAAAACGGGATGGAAAAATTGAAAGAAAAAATCGACCAAGGCTACTCATTGGTTGTTTTTCCGGAAGCCGAAAGATCTTACGACAATAATATCAAACGTTTTCACAAAGGAGCATTTTATTTGGCTGAGGAATTTGGTTTGGATATATTACCGCTTTATATTCACGGGAATTCTGAGGTTTTGCCCAAAGGTGATTTTATTATTTATGATGGTACTATCATTGTGAAAGTTGGCGATAGAATCAGCAAAGATGATTTGAAATTTGGAACCACTTATAAAGAAAGAGCAAAAAACATTAATGCTTATTTCCGAACTGAATTTGCAAAACTGAGAACTGAAATTGAGGACGAAAATTATTTCAGAAAAAAATTACTCTTAAGTTTCCTTTACAAAGAGAATGAAGTGGTAAAAGAAATCAAGAAAGATTTTAATGAAAACAATTCAATTTATTTCGAACTAAACAATCACATCGCAAAAGATGCAACAATCATGCATATAGCAGATGATTTTGGGCAAAAAGATGTTTTGTTGACACTTCAACAAGCTGGCAGAAAAATTTTCTGCCTGATTGAAAACGAAGAAAAAAGACAAATTGCTAAACAAAATTATCTTGTCAAAAGAAGAAAAATCCATTATATCAACGAATTTTCTGAAATTAAAAAAAACCTAGACGTTTTATTGATTTCTGATGACAACTTTAATCTTTCAGAAATTACTGTTACTCCAGAAACTGTTATATTATTAAAAACAAAAGAATTGTTGTTTATGAATGATAATTATTCTTTAATATTTGACTCAAGTAGTATAAAAGTTTACAAAAAGAATTAGAATAAGGGCTAAAAATCATAGTTTTGTATAAAACCATTTTTTTAATGCCTAAAAAAATTCTTGTCATATATTATTCACAAACCGGGCAACTGAAAGATATTGTGAAAAATATAGCCCAACCTTACGAAGATAAAAAAGACGAATACAGCGTCACTTATTACAACATCCAGCTAAAACAGGATTTTCCTTTTCCGTGGTCAAGTGATGTTTTTTTTAACACATTTCCAGAATCTTACCTTCAAATCCCAAATGAAATACTACCACCTCCAGCAGAAGTTCTGAATCAAAAATTTGATCTCATTCTTTTCGGATATCAGGTTTGGTATTTGACACCTTCTATTCCGATTATTTCGTTTCTGAAAAGCGGTTATGCGGAAAACATTTTGAAAGATACACCAATCGTTACCATTTCTGGAACCAGAAATATGTGGATGCTTTCTCAGGAAAAACTGAAAGTCTATTTACGTGATTTGAAAGCTCAATTGGTTGGAAATATCGCCTTGGTTGACAGGCACGACAACTACACAAGTGTTCTCACCATTCTGCGTTGGCTAACCACTGGACAAAAAGAAAAATCTGGAATTTTACCCGCAGCAGGAATTTCTGATGAAGAAATTGCTGGTTCCGTCAAGTATGGTAAGATTATTGAAGGGCATTTCCGCGAAAATAACTTTAAAGATCTTCAGCCCGATCTGGTAAAAAACGGAGCGGTAGAAATAAGACCCTTTTTGGTAAGAGTAGAGAAAGTCGGGAACAAAATTTTCACCGTATGGTCCAATCTGATTATCAAGAAAAAAGAAAAACGTCCTTTGCTGATAAAATTCTTTAAGGTATATTTGATGGCAGCGATCTGGATTATATCGCCTATAGTTTTGGTTCCGCATATCCTTATGACGCCAATATTGTGGTTTAAAAGAAAAAAACAAAGAGAATATTTACAAGGAATTAATTTAAAATAAAAATGAGTAACGTTTATATCACCAAATCTTCTACATATTTACCAAACGAACCGATCTCCAATGATGATATGGAAACCTATCTTGGTTTGGTAAACAACACACCTTCCAAAGCAAGAGCATTGATTTTGAGAAATAATCAAATCAAAACCAGATATTACGCTCTTGACAAAAACGGACAACCAACTCACACCAATGCTCAGATAACAGCTAATGCAATTAATGGGCTATTTGATGAGAATTTCAAAAAAGAAGATATGGAACTGCTGTCTTGTGGAACAACTTCCGCAGACCAAATCCAACCTTCTCATGCCTCAATGGTTCACGGCGAATTAGGAATTAACAAATCTGTAGAAATCAACACTTCTATGGGACTTTGTAACTCTGGGATGAACGCTTTGAACTATGGTTTTCTTTCCGTAAAAGCTGGTGTGAAGGACAATGCAGTTTGTGTAGGGTCCGAAAGATTTTCTTCTTGGATGACAGCGGATAAATTTGATCACGAAGCAGAAAACCTGAAGCTTTTGGAAGAAAAACCCATCATCGCTTTCAAAAGAGATTTCCTAAGATGGATGCTCTCTGATGGCGCTGGCGCATTCTTATTGGAAAACAAACCGAGAGAAAACGAAACTTCACTTAGAATCGAATGGATTGATTTCTATTCTTACGCACACGAGATCGAAGCTTGTATGTATTCTGGTTGTGAAAAACAGGAAGACGGAAGTCTGAAATCATGGGCAGATTATCCTTCTGATGAATGGTTAAAACAGTCGATTTTCGCTTTGAAACAAGACACCAAAATCCTAGACAAATATATCCTTGTGAAAGGAGCAGAAAGTTTGAGAACATCTTTTGACAAACACGAGTTGGATCCAGAATCTGTTGACCACGTTTTGGCGCACATTTCTTCCGGTTATTTCAAAGACGGTTTGAAGCAAGAATTCGCAAACGTGGGCTTGGATTTCCCTTGGGAAAAATGGTTCTATAATCTTTCCGAAGTTGGAAACATCGGCGCTGGATCAATCTTCATCGCTGTGGAACAGTTAATGAACTCTGGGAAACTGAAAAAAGGAGAAAAAATCCTTCTTTGTGTTCCGGAAAGTGGAAGATTCGCTTATTCTTGTGCATTATTGACGGTTTGCTAATGGAAATCAAGTTACCAAACTCTGCCAAAGATTTTGTAGAAAGTCTGATTCCGCAAAAGTTTCCTTTTGTGATGGTAAGCGGACTTTTGGAATATTCGGAAAATCATTTGATTTCCGAATTTGTCATTAAAGAAGATAATATTTTTGTTAATGAAAATACGTTTCAAGCCTCTGGTTTAATTGAGCATCAGGCGCAAAGTGTGGCTCTTCATACGGGTTACAAATATTTTCTTTTAGGAAAAGAATCTCCGACAGGTTACATTGGCGCTATTAAATCTTTTGAAGCTGAAAGTTTACCAAAAGTTGGAGATCAATTAAAATCTGAAGCGACTATTATTAATGAAATGATGGGCGTAACCTTAGTTGAAATCATTACAAAAATCAATGATAAAGTGATTGCAAAATCGCAGATGAAAACAGTTGTGAAATAATTTTAAATGGAACTGAAAGACCAAAGCTTAATCAACATCCACAATTTTCTGCCTCATCGCCAACCAATGCTGATGACGGATTATATTTTGGAATTGACCGAAGATAAAGTCATCACGTCATTTAAGATTACTCGAGACAATATTTTTGTTTCTGATAATGAATTTGTTGAAGCTGGATTAATAGAAAACTTGGCGCAAACTTGTTCATCCATCCTTGGACAAAGTTTTTTTCAGAATCCTGATGTAGAAACTAAAGTCATTGGTTTTATAACTAATATCAAGAAAATAGAAATTTTTGCCTTACCAAAAGTTGACGACATTATCATTTCGAAAGCTTCATTGATTTCTCAGTTTGACAAAATCTGTAATATCTTTTGCGAGACTTTTCTTAATGATGAATTATTAATCAGAGCAGAAATCAATTTGTTTATTCAAGAATTGAAAAACTAAAAAACCAATGAAAAAGCAAGATATTCCACAAGACGAAAGCAATCTTCAGTCCGCCAATATGACCGAAATGTTATATGTGATTGATGAAAATAATAATTACACCACCGCTCAAAGTATTGGCTGGGAAGCCAAAAAAGCAGCGTTGGACGAATCGATGGAACTCATTTATGAAAGAATCGAAGAAGCTAAACAAAATGTGGCAAAAAATCTGGTAAGTCCAATCGTATATTTTATGGAGTTCAATAAAATGGATTTACAGGTTCTTGCAGCTTATGTTGGCAAATGGCAATGGACCGTAAAACGACATTCAAAACCACATATATTCAAAAAACTAAGCGACTCTACTTTGAAAAAATATGCTGATGCATTCGGAATTTCGGTAGAAGAACTAAAAAATTTCGACGGTAAATAAATATGCAAATCAACTTTGAACACCATCAGACCGCACATTGCGAAAACGGTGTCGCCTCCAATTTGTTACTCAACAGAGGTTTAAAACTCAGCGAACCAATGATTTTTGGAATCGGTTCGGGATTATTTTTCGTGTATTTACCTTTCTTAAAAGTAAATTTCGCTCCCGGATTCAGTTATCGTCCAATGCCTGGAGCAATTTTCAGCAAAGCAGCAAAAAGACTGGGAATTAAAATAAAAAGACAAAAATTCTCCAATCCAAAAGAGGCGCAGACGGCTTTAGAAAAAAATTTAGAAAATAATATTCCAACTGGTTTACAAGTTGGAGTTTTCAACTTAACCTATTTTCCGGAAGAATATAAATTCCATTTCAACGCTCATAATCTTGTGGTTTATGGCAAAGAAAACGGGCGATTTTTAATCAGTGATCCTGTAATGGATTTTGCAACATCACTTACAGAAGCTGAATTGGAAAAAGTACGTTACGCAAAAGGTGCACTTCCACCGAAAGGTCATATGTATTTTCCAACGCATATTCCGGAAAATATAAACCTTGAAGAAGCTATCAAAAAAGGAATTAAAGACACCTGCAAAAATATGCTCGCTCCTGTTCCTTTAATTGGTGTAAAAGCAATGCGCTGGGTTGCGAAAAGCATTCCGAAATGGGCAGAGAAAAAAGGCACAAAAGTGACCAATCATTATCTTGGTCAGCTCATCAGAATGCAGGAAGAAATCGGAACTGGAGGTGGCGGTTTCAGGTTTATTTATGGTGCTTTTTTACAAGAAGCATCTGTGATTCTAAAAAATGACGAACTGAAAGAATTATCCAAAGAAATCACCAGAATTGGTGATCTTTGGAGAGATTTTGCCGTGGATATTGCGCGAGTTTATAAGAATAGAAATTCGAAAAGTGATATTTACAATCAGCTTTCAAAATCGATGCTTCATATTGCAGATTTGGAAGAAGCTTTTTATAAAAAACTTAGAAAAGCGATTTAGTTTGGAACATATTATCGAAATAAAAAATCTTTATAAAAAATACAAAAGCTCCGATGAGTTTTCTGTAAATGATATTTCGTTGAATATCGATAAAAACGAAATCTACGGAATTCTCGGACCCAACGGAGCCGGAAAAACCACATTAATTTCGATGCTTTCCGGATTAATTAAACCAACTTCGGGAAGTTTTACCATCAACGGATTGTCGCCTAAAAAAGATAGTTCGAAAATCAAACAAATTATTGGAGTAGTTCCGCAGGAATATGCACTTTATCCAACTTTAACAGCTAAAGAAAACCTTTTGTTTTTTGGAAGTTTATATGGATTAAAGCCTAAAAAAATTCATAAAAAAATTGATGAAGCCTTGGAAATAATGGGTTTATCAAAATTTGCAGATAAAAAAATCGAACAGTTTTCCGGTGGAATGAAACGCCGTTGTAATCTCATTGCAGGAACGCTTCACAATCCAAAAGTTTTGTTTTTAGACGAGCCAACTGTTGGCGTTGATGTGCAATCAAAAAAAGCTATTATTGATTATCTTTTAGATTTGAATAAAAAAGGGACTTGCATTATTTATACTTCGCATCACTTGTCAGAAGCTGAGGAATTCTGTACAAAAATCGCCATTATCGACCACGGAAAAATCCACGCAACAGGAACGCCGGAAGAATTAGTAAAAAGAGTTGTTAATGCGGAAAATCTTGAGGATGTTTTCATTTCATTAACCGGAAAAGAATTGAGAGATGTTGTATAAATTGTGGAGAAGTTTTGTCAAGGAAATTCAGTTACTGAAAAGAGATTCGGGAGGAATTGTCATTATTTTTCTGATGCCTTTGCTTTTGATTATCACGATTACTTTGATTCAGGATTCGACATTCAAAAATCTGGAAGGTTCAAAAATTCCGATTATTTTTATTGATAATGATAAATCTGAAGTTTCAAAAGTCATCACGCAGGAACTTAAAGACAGCAAAACATTTGAATTGGTTACAGATTATAATGTAAAGTCTGCTCAAGAAGCAGTTTTCGGCGGAGATTATCAGATGGCGATTGTCATTCCTGAAAATTTAACCAAAGATTTAAATTCAAATATTGATTCCAAAGTTCAAACCATTGTGAGTTCTTTTGGATTAGATGCAGACTCAGCTTCGGCAAAAATCTCTGCCGTGAAAACAAAAGACATTCATTTGTATTTTGACCCGGCAACCAATCTAGGTTTTAAAAACTCAGTTATGAATGCCATTAATAAAATGGTTTTTGAAATTGAGAACAAAAAAATCTATAAAGCTTTCCAAGACCAACTGGGAACAACAGAAAATCTGGAAGAGAATAAAAATTTAATCAGCTTCAAAGAAATCATTCCGAAAAATGGAAAGCTAGATGTCATTCCAAATTCGGTTCAGCACAACGTTCCGGCTTGGGCTTTGTTTGCAATTTTCTTTATTGTTGTGCCTTTGTCTATTAACTTGGTTAAAGAAAAAAGTCAAGGAACGAGTGTAAGAATTCGCATTAGTCCAACACCTTATTTCATTCATATTTTAGGAAAAACATTTACTTATTTAATTATCTGTGTCATTCAGTTTTTGCTGATGGTTGCAGTTGGCGTTTGGCTTTTCCCTTATATGAGTCTGCCACAGTTTGACGTGACAGGAAAGATGTTTCATTTAATTATTGTGACTTTATTTGCAGGATTAGCAGCGATTGGATTTGGAATTTTATTAGGAACTGTAGCTAAAACACAGGAACAATCAGCTCCTTTTGGCGCAACTTCGGTTGTAGTTTTAGCGGCGGTCGGAGGAATTTGGGTTCCAGTATTTCTAATGCCGGAATTTATGCAGAAAATCGCTCAGTTTTCTCCGATGAATTGGGGACTGAATGCCTATTATGATATCATCTTAAGAAACAGTGGAATTGGAAATATTGCTAAAGAACTCGTTTTTCTATTTCTATTTTATATAGCGATGATTGCTATTTCATTATTTTACGAAAGAAAACAAAATGCAGTCTAAAGATTTAACTTGTACCGAGGAAGTACGTGTAAGATTCAACGAAACAGACCCACTCGGAATTGTGTGGCACGGTCATTACATCGTCTATTTTGAAGACGGAAGAGAAGCTTTCGGAAGACAGCACGGTTTGACCTATCTTGACATTCAGAAAGCGGGATTTGTAACACCGATTGTGAAAAGTACCTGTGAACATTTTCTTCCCTTGAAATATGGAGAAACATTCAAAATTGTGACAACTTTCGTGAATTCTGTTTCGGCAAAACTGATTTATAAATACGAGCTTTTTAACGAAGAAAATAAATTAGTTTGTTTAGGAGAAACGATTCAGGTTTTTTTGGATTCTGACAATAATTTATGTTTATACAATCCTGAGTTTTTTCAAACTTGGAAAGATAAAATGGGATTATAATGAAGAAGGAAATTTATATCACAGATTATAACTGCATCACACCTTTAGGTTTTGATGTTTCGTCAAATTGGCATGCTCTTTTGGAAGGAAAATCGGGCGTAACTTTACATAAAATCATAGAAAATCAGGAGTCTTTTTACGCTTCGATGATTGATTCTGAAAAATTGAATGAAGAATTTCAAAACAACTTCGACAATCAGAATTTCACAAGGCTGGAAAAAATGTTTTTGTTGAGTCTAAAACCTTTAGTTGAAAAACATCAGATTTCAGAAGAAACAGCTTTTATTTTATCGACAACAAAAGGAAATATCAGTTTATTAAAGAATCAGGAAACTTTACCGGAAGGTGCTTTCCTTTCTAATTTAGCTCAAAAAATTGCTGATTTTTTCGGATTCAAAACAAAACCGATTGTTGTTTCAAACGCTTGTGTTTCCGGAGTAATGGCGATTGCTGTTGCGAAAAATATGATTCAAGCTGGAAAATATAAAGATGCTTTTGTGATTGCCGGAGACGAAATTTCAGAATTTGTAATTTCAGGTTTCAATTCTTTTCAGGCAATCGGAACAGAAATCTGCAAACCTTACGACAAAAACCGTGACGGAATCAACATTGGTGAAGCAACCGCAGCGGTTTACATCACTTCAGAGTTAAATCAAAACGAAAAATTTAGTTTTAAAATTTTAGGAGATTCAGCAATTAATGATGCAAACCATATTTCCGGACCATCAAGAACTGGTGAAGGATTGTTTTCAAGCATCAAAAATGCGATGACGGAAGCCAAGATTTCATCAGAAAAAATTGATTTTATTTCTGCACACGGAACAGCAACAATTTACAACGACGAAATGGAAGCCATCGCTTTCAATAGGATTGAATTACAAAATGTTCCTTTGAACAGTTTGAAAGCTTATTATGGCCACTGTTTGGGAGCTTCTGGATTATTGGAAAGTATTATTTCTATGGAATCTGCTTTGAATAATATATTAATTCCATCAAAAAACTTCGAAGAAACGGGAACTTCTCAATCTTTGAATATCATTAAAGAAAATCAACCTGCAGAAATCAAATATATTTTGAAAACAGCTTCAGGTTTTGGTGGATGTAATGCAGCAATTGTTTTGGAAAAATGCTGAAAATAATTTTGTAATTTTGATAGGATTAAAGTTTTAGGAAATGGAATCTACTGTAGACATTAGAAAAAGAATTCACGAGTTCATTGATATTGCCGATGAGAGAATTCTTCGAATCATTAACGGAATTATAGACGTTGAGGAACAAGAAGATAACTATCCTGCTGTCCCATATTGGTATTATGAAAAACTGGAAATTGAAAGAGAAAAACATTTGAAAGGAGAAACACCTTCATATACTTGGGAAGAAGTAAAGCAAAGATTGATGAAAGATTATGACTTATAAATTAATTTTAAAGTCAAATGCTCATAAAGAATTATCCGTGGCAATTGAATATTACCAAAGCAAAAGAAAAGGCTTAGGTCTTCAATTTTTAAAATGTGTTCAAAATTTTTTTGACAGAATTACAAAAAATCCGCTACATTATCCTTTAAAGAGTAATAATTTTCGAGAAGCATATATTCAAAAATTTCCTTACATCATTATCTATGAAGTTATAGAGAATGAAATTGTGGTGTTTTCTGTTTTCAACACTCACCAAAATCCAACAAAAAGGCCTTAAAATTGATTAATGAAGAAAACAGACATTTGCACCATAGAAAATTCAAAAATCGTTCTCAACAACGAAATTATTTTTGAAACTCAAACCGAAAATTTTCAAGACTTTGCGAAAGAGGCTTACAAAAGTTTAGAATTAAATTATCCTAAATTTCATAAAATGGATAACTTGAGTAAACTTGCTTTTCTAGCTTCTGAAATGATTTTAAAGAATGAAGATCACAGCAGAACTGCTTTGGTTTTTGCAAACAAATCATCAAGTTTAGACACCGATTTTAAATATCAAGAAAGCATCAATTCTCAGGAAAATTATTTTCCGAGTCCTGCGGTTTTCGTGTATACTTTGCCTAACATTTGCGTTGGTGAAATCAGTATTAAACATAAAATGCAGACCGAAAATGCTTTTTTCGTCTTGGATGAATTTGATGAAGAATTTTTAAACAATTACGCACAACAGATTTTAAATTCTGGAAAAGCAGAAAAAGTATTATGCGGCTGGGTAGAACTTTATAAAGAAAATTACAAAGCTTTTGTATATTTGCTAAATAACTAGAAAAATTAAACAACACAACGATGTTCAATAATTAGAATTATTGAATTAAAATTATTTTTATGGGAGATTTAAAATTAGAATTAAAAAACAAAATCGTAGAAGTTCTTAACCTAGAAGATGTTTCTGTAGAAGAAATCAAAGATACAGATCCATTATTCGGAGGAGGTCTTGGATTGGATTCTATCGATGCTTTGGAATTAATCGTTCTTCTTGAAAAAGAATACGGAATCAAATTATCTGACCCGAAAAAAGGGAAAGAAATCTTCCAATCTATCGAAGTAATGGCGAAGTTCATTGAAGAAAATCGCACAAAATAATTGATGAGTCAAAAAATTGCCATAACAGGAATGGGCATCATTTCCGCAATTGGAAACAATGTGGAGGAAAATTTGAGCTCATTAAAATCCGGCAAACACGGCATTTCGGATATAAGTTTATTTGAAACTCGTCACGCTGGAAAGATTAAAACTGGCGAAATCAAATTATCTAATGAAGAATTGGTAAAAAAACTTCAGTTAAATGAAGATAATAATGCTACAAGAACTTCTTTGTTAGGAATGATTGCTGCAAAAGAAGCCGTAGAAAGTGCTGGAATTTCTGACATTAATGAATATAAAACGGGGCTCATTTCTTCCACAAGCGTTGCAGGAATGGATATTACTGAAAAATATTTCTATTCCTACGAAGACTTTCCTGAAAAGCAAAAATATATTGACTCTCACGACGCTGGCAATTCATCTTTATTGCTTGCAGATTATCTTGGCTTAAAAGGAATGGTTTCGACAATCAGTACAGCCTGTTCATCTGCAGCGAATGCGATTATGATGGGCGCAAAACTGATTAAAAGTGGCGTTCTCGACAGAGTAATTGTCGGCGGAACAGATTCTCTTTCAAAATTTACGTTGAACGGTTTCAATACATTGATGATTTTAACTGATTCTTACAACACGCCTTTCGACAACGACAGAAAAGGTTTGAACTTAGGAGAAGCTGCTGCTTTTCTGGTTCTTGAATCTGACGAAATCGTGAAAAAGGAAAACAAAAAAGTTCTGGGTTATCTTTCTGGATACGGAAATGCGAACGACGCTCATCACCAAACTGCTTCTTCGGAAAACGGACAGGGTGCTTATTTAGCCATGGAAAAAGCACTGAAAGTTTCTGGTTTAGAAAAAGAAAATATCGATTATATCAACGTTCACGGAACGGCTACTCCGAATAATGATTTATCGGAAGGAATTGCAATGATTCGGATTTTTGGTGAAAATCAAGTTCCGGAATTCAGTTCTACTAAAGCTTTTACAGGTCATACTTTGGCGGCGGCGGCAGGAATTGAAGCTGTATATTCATTATTAGCTATTCAAAATAATTTGATTTTTCCGAATCTGAACTTTAAAACAAAAATGGAAGAATTTGATTTGACACCTGTGACTGAACTCAAAGAAAAAAACATCAATCACGTTCTTTCTAATTCGTTTGGTTTTGGAGGCAATTGTTCAACCTTAATTTTCTCAAAATCGTGAGTGCAGTTTATATCAACAGTGCAGCCTGCATCTCGGTTCAGGACACTTTAAATGAAAATTTCATCCAAAATTTAAAGCCTGAAAATTCATCTCAGGTTTTAAAAGCTATTGAACCCAATTACAAAGAATTCATTCCACCTGCAGCAAGCAGAAGAATGTCTAAAACAGTGAAAATGAGTTCCGTAGCTTCACAATATGCTTTGAAAGAAGCCGGAATCGAAAATCCAGATGCGATTATTGTCGGAACAGGAATGGGTTGTTCTCAAGACTCTGAAAAATTTTTGAAAAACGTGATTGAAAATAATGAAGAGTTTTTGACTCCAACGTTTTTTATTCAATCCACTCACAATACGGTTTCTGGACAGATTGCTTTAGGTTTGCAATGCCACGCTTACAACTTCACTTATGTGAATACGTCTTCATCTTTGGAATTTTCGCTGTTGGATGCGAAACTTCAAATCAATGATGATGAAGCGGAAAATGTTTTGGTTGGTTCTACAGACGAGAAAACTGACAGAACAATGGAATTGTACAAACTCAACAATACCATTAAAAAAGAAGAAAATCTTCCTGCTGATTTTTTAAATTCCAATTCGGAAGGTGTGATTTGGGGTGAAGGTTCTAGCTTTTTTGTTATCGGAAAAGAAAAAACTGAAACTTCTTATGCCCAACTGAAAGATATTCAAATCATTAACAAATTAGAATTAGTAGAAACCCAACAATTTGTTGAAGACTTTTTAGCTAAAAATAATTTAAAAAGTGAAGATATTGATACTGTGATTGTGGGTTTCAGTGGAGATTCAGAATCTGATGTTTATTATAAAAACGTTTCGGAATTATTTCCCAATTCTGCATTGTTATACTACAAACATTTGAGTGGAGAATTCAATACGGCAAGTGGTTTTTCAGCATTTATGGCTTGTCATATTTTGAAAAAACAAGTGATCCCTGAGGTGATGAAAATTAATTCTGTAAAGAAATCAGAAATTAAAAACATTCTTTTGTATAATCATCTTGGAGGAAAAGACCATAGTTTGGTTTTGCTGGAGAAAGCTTAATAATTCAAACCTTCAAGGTTTTTGAAACCTTGAAGGTTTATATAAATTATAAATGAAATACTATTTATTCATCCTACTTTATCTTTTTTGGAACAGCTTCATTTATGTTTTCAATGGAAGTATTTGGATGTATATCTTCTGTTTCGGTCTATTTTCAGCAACGGTAATTTGGGGTTCTTTTGATATTCAATTAAAATATTTCATTAATTCCATCACTCAGAAAAGAACAAAAATCAAAGAAATTGCTTTGACCTTTGACGATGGTCCAACTGAATTTACTCCGAAATTTTTAGATTTATTGAAAGAAAAAAACATCAAAGCCACATTTTTCTGTATCGGAAAACGGATTGAAAAATATCCAAAAATTTTTCAAAGAATCATTGCTGAAGGTCATTCGATTGGAAATCATACTTATTCTCATTCTAATAACACTGGATTTTTATCAAGTTCAAAAATGATTGAGGAAATTGAAAAATGTGATGAAGTAATTTCGAAAATCGGAAATATTAAAACTAATTTTTATCGCCCGCCTTTCGGAGTCACCAATCCGAATATTGCAAAAGCCATCAAAAAAACTCAGAAAAAAAGTATCGGCTGGAATGTACGTTCGCTTGATACAGTAATTGATAACGAAAAGAAAATCTATAACAGAATCACGAAAAATCTTAATAAAGGAAGTATTATTCTACTCCACGACACTTCGGAGAAAACGTACAACGTTTTGGTCGAATTATTGTTATTTTTGGAGCGTGAAAAGTATTCGACTTTCACGATGGATTCAATGATTAATTCTACAAATAATGATTAAGAATATTGCTTTAGGCACATTTTTATTAATTTCAAGTTTCGTTTTTTCACAAAATACTGCAATGTCTTCTGCAGAAGCCAAAGCATTTGTGACGAAAGTTTCTTCTGAAACCAAAGAAATCAAAACTTTGCAGGCAGATTTTACTCAAACCAAAAAATTGGATTTTCTGGACAAAAGCATTGTGACTTACGGAAAAATGTCTTTAAAATCTCCAAATTCACTGAGTTGGAAATATACAAAGCCTTATCAATACAGCATTGTTTTCAAGGACAACAAAATCTACATCAACGACCAAGGAAAAAAATCCTCTGTTGATGCAAAAAGCAAAACCTTTGAAAAAATCAATAAACTGATTGTGGGAAGTTCCAACGGACAAATGTTCAATGACCCAGAATTTTCTGTTAGTTATTTCAAAAATGCGAATTTCAACATCGCTAAATTCACTCCGAAATCTGCTCAATTGTTGAAATACATTAAGCAAATCGAATTGCAATTCCCAAAAAACGAATCAACAGTTTCTCAAGTTAATATGACGGAAGCTTCAGGAGATACAACCAATATTGTTTTCAAAAACACAAAAATCAATGCGCCGATTTCTGTTTCAGAGTTTTCCTTATAGTCTGATTTTTTTGCTATTTGTTTCGTGCAAAACATACGAATTGACAGGCGTAAAATCGATTTCTAATTCTAAAACAACGGTTGAAAATCTCTATTTTTCGTCGAACGAAGATTATATTTATAAATGTCAATTGGATATTTATAACAATCACGTTAGCGGGATTTTAATCATAAAAAAAATTAATCAAACCACTCATCGTGTCGCAATGACTTCCGATTTTGGAAACAAACTGATTGATTTTGAGCTTTCTGATAATGATTTCAAACTCAATTATGTTCTTCCTGATTTGGATAAAAAAATAGTCATTAATTTCTTAAAGAATGATTTTCAAAGACTTCTGAAAAGAGAATATCCTGTCACAGAAAGTTTTGAAGACGACAATTCTAAAATTTATCTTTCCAAAATCAATAATCAATCTTATTATTTGTTTTACAACAAAGACAATTCTCTACTGAAAAAAGTGGTTTACACGAAGAGCAACAGAGAAAAAATCGATTTTACTTTTGATGCGAAAAAACATATCTTCGCAGATAGTATTGATTTACAACACAAAGATTTCAATATCAACATCAAACTATTTCAAATCACGGATAACGAATAATTATGCAGAGCATTCTTAATGATTTCTACGCTGTTGCCTCTCACGAAAAAACAGAAAAAGGTTTTAAAGCAAATATAACTTTGAACAAAGACCACCAAATTTTCAAAGGTCACTTTCCCGGAAATCCTGTAACGCCTGGCGTTTGTATGATGCAGATTGTGAAAGATTTGGCAGAAGAATTTACTAATTCTAAACTGTTTTTGAAAACAGCTTCAAACGTTAAGTTTATGGCAATTATTAATCCTTTTGAAACGCCGGATTTGGTTATGGATTTAGACATCAATGAAACTGATGAAGAGATAAAAGTAAAGAATACCACTTCTTTTGGCGAAACAATTGCATTGAAACTTTCAGTTACTTATAAAAAATTATAACGTTATGAAATCGCCGTGATTTGTAAACAAAAACACCAATAAATATACAGCGATAACATATGACCTTAAAAAAACAATAAATATCTACATATGAAACTGATGTTCGTTTTTCTCTTATCCATATTTTCGTTCTTTCAATCAGATTTGGAAGCTTTGAGAGACAGTTATGCAATAGCAAATCAATCCAAAGAAAATGCTAAAAACTTCATCGAAATTGCTGATAAAAAAACATCTTCTGACCCTGTAATCTCCGGCTACAAAGCAGCAGCAAAAGTTTTGGAAGCAAAAGTAACAACAGACGGTAAAAGAAAAGCGCTCGTAAAATCTGGCGCAGCCAGTCTTGAAAGTCTTATAAAAAGTAATCCCAACAATACAGAACTTAGATTAATAAGATTAAGTGTTCAGGAAAATATTCCAAAAATTGTAGGTTACAATAAGAATCTTAAAGAAGATAAAGAATTCATCCTCAGCAATTACCGTAAGCAAAATTCTGCATTGAAAAGTTACATCAAGAAATTTGTTGCACAATCCAAAACAATGACCACTGCAGAAAAAGCGACTTTAAAATAATGACCATCCAAGAAGTTCAAAATGCCATTTCTGAAAAGAAAATCTGCGTTTTAATTCCTACTTACAACAACGAAAAAACTCTAAAAAGAGTGATTGACGGCGTATTAGATTATACCGAAAGTATTATTGTGGTCAACGATGGTTCAACTGATTCTACCAATCAGATTCTTAGCAGTTATTCTCAAATTTCAATCTTTAGTTTATCTGAGAACAAAGGAAAAGGAAATGCACTTAAAATAGGTTTCAGGAAAGCAAAAGAATTAGGTTTTGATTTTGCCATCACCATTGATTCTGATGGGCAACATTATCCAGATGACATTCCGGTTTTTGTAAAAGCTTTACTTGAGGAAAAAGAAGATGTTCTTCTGATTGGAAATCGAAATATGTTACAAGATGGAATCCCAAGAAAAAGTAGTTTCGGGAACAATTTTTCTAACTTCTGGTTTTGGTTCGAGACCGGAATCAAATTGGAAGATACACAATCCGGTTACAGACTTTATCCATTAAACAAGATTCCGAAAAAATATTTCACGCCTAAGTTTGAATTCGAAATTGAAATCATCGTAAGAACAGCCTGGAGACATATTCCTGTGAAGAATGTTCCTGTGAAAGTTTTGTATGACCCTGCTGAACGCGTTTCTCATTTCCGACCATTTCGGGATTTTACGAGAATCAGTATTCTGAATACTATACTGGTTTTCATCACTTTGGTTTACATCATTCCTAGAAACTTCATCAGGAATTTCAAAAAAAAAAGTCTTAGAAAATTCATAAAAGAAGATGTTTTGGAAAGCGATGGAAGCAATCGTAACAAAGCATTTTCCATTGCATTAGGAATTTTTTTCGGGCTTTCTCCGTTTTGGGGATTTCAGACTGCACTGGTGATTTCTTTGTCTGTTCTTTTTAAACTGAATAAGGTTTTGGCATTTGTCGCTTCTAACATTAGTTTACCGCCGTTTATTCCGTTTATTATCGCTGGTTCATTGTTTATTGGAGCGCCGTTTGTAAGTGGCGAAAGTAATTTCTTAAATCAAGATTTGAATTTCGAATTGGTCAAAAACAATTTTCTTCAATACATCATTGGAAGTTTTATTTTAGCGACAACAGCTTCTTTAATTGTCGGAATTTGTTCTTATATTCTACTGAAAAAGATACACCCGAAAAACGGTTAAATCATTTTAATTTCTTTAATGTTTTCTTCAGATATTTTTCAACATTTTCTTTATCTGGAACGGTTGTAATTTCTTTAGTTAAAGCTTTTTCGAATTCAGATTTGGCTTTAGAATATTCTTTTTGTTTAAAATAATATTTTCCGGCTTGATAATAAGCCCACCAAAAATCTGGATTCAGAGATTGATAATAAGCAATCGAATCTTCGCTTAGCAAAACATTTTCATTTTCAATTGCATCATTGACTTCTGCATTAATCATCTTATAGACTTCATAATTTTCAAATTCCTGAGAATCTACAAAAGGGTCTTTTGCAATATTCAATTCTGACTTGGCAAATTTCCCATTTTGCAATCGTTTATCGGAGAAAATTTCATTCAAATCATAACAAACAAATTCGCCAAGCTGATAAGGATTGGAAGATACCCAAACCAATCTTTTCTCTGGCGAAAAAATCACAGCGTGATGCGCCAAAAGTTGATTGAGCGCTTTCTCATTTCCATAACCAATCTTCTCCCCTTTCAAGCCAGATTTATCTCGAAGAATCGAAGCCATTTTTTCTGGATTGAGTTTTGGATTTTCCTGCAAAAGTTCATTCAGTTTCTCATATCGATATTCCGAATGGCTTTCTACAATGTGTTTTTGATTCCGTTTATCATCTTTGTAAGCTTCGGATTGAAAATGATTGGTACAAATCAATTTACTCGAATTTTCAACTTTATAAACGCCAAAATTATCCGGAGAAACTTCTATAATTACCGCATTTTTATCATTCGCACTTCCAACCAAAATCGATTCTGAGATAAAGACTTTTCTCTTTTTTGCAATTGCAATGGCTTCGTCAATATTTTTTGCAAACTGAAGAATTTCTCTGGTTACAAAAGAAATTGGTGTTTTTGCGGTCAAAGGAATTTTAGATTTTCCTGCGTTGATTGTCACTGTAATGCCTTCTTTATTCATTCCGGAAACTACGCCAATCATTCCCGGCCAGCTTACTGACATATATGGAATTCCGTTTTCCGGTTCTACAAATTCGATGAGTTTATTTTTAGCAAAATCATCGCCGACATAAAAATCAAAATTTCGCCCAATCAACAAATCGCCATCTTCCGTATTTTCATTCCAAACCGCCAAAGACGAACAGCCAACCATCATCAAATCCTGCATTGCGTGACCAATGTCGTGAGCACCGTGCAAGTACAAACTTCGAAGATATTTTGGAGCAATAAAATCATATTTATCCGATGAATATTGAGATAATCCGTACAATTCAGCTTGAAAATCTTCTCGAACATTCAGATACATTTTCCGGTTGTACCATTTCAGAAAGTTGCGCATCAGTTTTTGTTTGAATTTTGATGGAACAAAACCTTCAACCTTAGAAAAGAAAATCTCTTCTTGTTTCTGCATCAGATTGTGGGTCAAAGCGCCGTTATTATAACCCAACTGCAAAGGATTTCCTTTGATGTAAAGTTCCCAAAGCTGTTGTTTATTTTTTGTTAAATAATTTTGACTGAAGCTAAAAGTTGAATCATTGATTTTGTTAACCTTCGGAATTTCAAGCGAATATTGACCGACTTCAGGAACGTGATGAATCGATTTGGAAATCCCACAAGAAGCAAGACATAGAATTAATAAAAGATAAAGTAAAACTCTTTTCATTAATCCTTATTTATAACTGTCATTAATCTTTCGTCAATCAATTCTTTTCCCAAAATCTCCGAACAAGTGACAAATGCGCCAATCGTTACTCCCAAAATACCGTGCATATTAACGGTTTGACCTGTCAATAGAAGATTCGGAATTTTTGTTTTGGCAGAGAAAACGGTTTTCAACGGATTGTGAGAATCTTTTACATAACCGTAGATTCCGCCTTCGTAACAGCCGATATAATCACGATATGATAATGGACTTGAAGTATAAATCTCTTCTATCGAATCTAAAATATAAGGATACTTTTCAGCCATTTTCTGAATCAGAATTTTAGCTTTTTCACTTTTAAATTCTTCGTATGCTTTACCTCTATCTTCGCTTTCAGCAACGGTATTTTGTGTTTTTTCCCATTCTTTAACCTCATCAAAATTCATATAAGCAAGAGCAGTAAGACTTTCGGCAAAATCTGGATTATGCTTGGATTGTGTGGCGGAAAGCATATACCATTCCGGCCAATTTTCAGCTGATGGAGAACTGGCATTCCAGACTTTTTCTATGGAAGAATAATTATAAAAGTTGCAATTGAAATAAGGTAATGAGTTTTCTTTCAATTTGATATAAACCGAAAAACAAGAAACAACCGGTTCTAAATCATTGACACGATTGAGGTAAGATTTTTTCAGCTTATCTTCTCCTATTAGTTCAACTGTTCTTCGGATATCGATATTAGAAATAAACCGTTTTGCGAAGAATTGTTTCCCACATTTGGTTTCAACAGCTTTCAGATGATTTTCTTCGTTATAAATAAATTGGCAAACTTCAGAATGTTTATAAACTTCAGCACCATGTTTTCTGAGTTCTCTGATTAATAATTTTGTGATCTGACTTCCGCCATTAATGCATTTGAAAGCACTTTCGATATAAGAATTGACAGTAAGAGCGTGAACATACAAAGGCGTTTTCTCGCCAACTCCTGCATATAGAAAATTAGAACCTGCCAAAACAGCTCTCAACTTTTCGTTTGAAGTGACAGAATCTATAAAATCTTTGGCATTGGTATAGAGAATCTCGTCACTATACTTTTCTTTTCTGTAAAGGCTGTAACGTGGAAACTGAGCGCAAACCTCCTGAATTCCATCACAATACTTGATAATATTTTCTTTTTCTTCAGGGAAAAATTTGAAAAGTTGCTCCACGAAATTTTCATAACCTTGAGAATGTGGATATTCGATTTCATCATTATCGAATGTGATTCTGTCGAAACCGTTTTCATCCAGTTTTTTCAGATTCAAATCGTGCATTATTCCGAGATAGGTGAAATATTGATTGAGATTTTGACCTTCGGAAAGTCCGCCTAAATAATGAACACCTGTATCGAAAATCAGTTTGTCTCTGGAAAAGGTCTGAAGATTTCCGCCATATTGATTATTCTTTTCCAGAACGCAGACTTTGAGACCTTCTTTCGCCAAAATAAGCGCCGAAACAAGTCCTCCCAAACCGCTTCCGATAACCAATATGTCGTATTCTTTTTCCAATTTTTTCAGAAGTGAGATTTTAGACTTTAGATGTTAGATTAAAAAGTATGCTTTAAACGTTGAATCACTCGCAACCCGGCTTGAGCGGAAATCCTTTTTTGCGTGAACCTCAAGTTCTATTTAAACTGAAATCGTCTGCAAAAAAGATTGGGAGCGGAAGACGGATTAAGTTGCCATAAAAATATTGAAAATTAATCAATATCGTCCCAAAAGTCGAAGTAATTGAACCATTGGAGCGGATATCTTTTTATCATCGATTCCAGATTGTGAACATAAGAATTGAGCAAGCCTTGTGAATCACGGTTTTTGATGTTCTGAGCGACTCTTGCGTAGAGATGATAATGGAGATTTTTTTCCTTCATCACATAAACATAAACCACCGGAACGCCCAATCTTGAGGCAATCAAAAAAGGTCCAGCGGGGAATTTTGCCGACTTGCCAAGCAATTCTGTTTCAAGGAATTTGGAACCTTCGAAGTATCGGTCGCCAGTGAAACAAATGAGTTCGTTTTTGGACAGCGCTTCATTAATCTCAAAAATATGCGACATATCATCTTTGACGTAGATGAACTTGATATTGCTTTTCTTAACGGCAATACTTTCCATATACTCCCGAATAACCGTAACTTCCTGGTCTGTAGTTACTAAATTAATCTGGGCATCAAAATCGATGTCAGCAAAAAAATGTTCTGCAATTTCGAAATTTCCGATGTGTGCGCTAATTAAAACACCTCCTTTTTTTTGAGCTAAAAGATTTTGGAGATTTTCTATTCCGTCAAATTCGTAAGTGAATCGATTGCGCAAACCAACTGAAATAGCCGTTTTATCAATCAAAACCTTACCAAAGACAAAATAACTTTTAAAAACCGATAACTTCGATTTCCAAGAACTGTAACCTAATCTTTTTTTGAAATAATATGAAATGTATTGATTGCTCTTCTTCTCGAAAATGAAGTAATAAGTCGCAACAAAATAAAGAACAAAATAGGAACTGCGAACGCCCAGATTCTTAATACACCAAACGAAAATCTGGTAACCTAATATCGTTCCTTTGGATTTGCCTTTCCATTTGTTCATTTTGTCAATTTAACAATTTATCAATCTAGCATTGTAGCAACTTTAGGAATATATTGTTACATTTTTTAGATTGCTATATTGTTACATTAAAGAGCTGTTTTTTCGGAAATTTTTTGTTCTATTGTATCGTAAAAATCAGTGAAAGTCACAATCTGCTTGAAGTCAGCTTCTCCTAACTTCACACCAAAATTGGACTCGATAATCACAACCATATCGATATAATCTAAGCTATCAAGACCTAGAGTTTCTTTGAGGTTTGCATCGTCTGCAATATCATCTCTGTCTACCTCAAATTCGTTGACAAGAAAATCATTAACAATCGTAATAATTTTATCTTTTTCCATAACTTTTATCTAAACAAATTTTTTAACAATTAGTGCTGAATTGGTTCCTCCGAAACCAAAAGAATTCGACAAAAATACGTCAATTTTTTGATTTTTTGTTTTTGTTATGAGATTTATCTTTTTTGCATCGTCATCTGGATTTTCCAAATTGATATTGGGTGCGACAAAATCATTCTGCATCATCAATATAGAATAGATGATTTCGCTTGCACCAGCCATCCAACACTCGTGACCTGTCATAGACTTGGTGGAACTTACAGGGACTTCGTTTCCGAAAATTTCGTAAATCGCTTTTGCTTCGTTGGCATCCCCTAAAGGTGTAGAAGTGGCGTGAGCATTTATATAATCGATGTCTTTTGCTGTCAATCCAGCTTGATTCAGAGACCTTTCCATTGCCAAAGCCGGTCCGTCAACATTAGGTGTAGAAATATGTCCGCCGTTGGAAGAAAATCCATAACCAGCGATTTCTGCAATGATATTGGCTCCTCTTCTTTGCGCAGATTCCAGACTTTCAACAATCAAAGTTGCGGCGCCTCCACTTGGAATGAGTCCATCTCTTTCGGAATCAAATGGTCTTGAAGCTTTTGTAGGGTCATCTTCTCTTGCAGAAAAAACACCTAATCCGTCAAAACTTGCCATTGAAAACTTGTTGGTTTCCTGAGCTCCTCCACACACAACCATATCTTGCAATCCATTCTTAATCAACAAATAAGCTAACCCAAAAGAATGTGAACCACTTGCACAAGCCGCGCTGATTGTCAAATTAATTCCTCTCAATTTAAAAATCGTAGAAAGATTCATTGTGACAGTGGAGTTCATTGATTTGAAAATCGCACCGGAACCCATTAATTGGGTATCTTTCTTTTCTCTTACAATATCCGTAGCCTCGATAACCGCCTGAGAAACACTATCATTGCCATATAAAATTCCGACTTCATTTTGATCCAAGAAATCTTGCTCTATTCCAGCTTGTTTTAAAGCATCGATTGTAGCCAAGTATGCATATTCGCTTTCTTCGCCCATACTGATGCGCTGTCTCCTGTTGAGAAGACTTTTGAGTTCAGGCTTTGGAACTTGACCTGTTAAACCAGACCTGTAACCAAATTCCTTTCTATCTTGGTCCAGAACGATTCCTGATTTTCCCTCGTAAAGAGATTCTTTGACCTCATCCAAAGAAATCCCAATGCAGGAATAAATTCCCATTCCGGTAATTACAACTCTATTTTCCATTTTTGAAATTTAACAATGTATCAGTCTAACAATATAACAATTTAAAAACATTGGTAAACTGGTAAATTGCTACATTGTTCCATTATTTAAGAATAAATTCCTCCATTAATATTAATCACTTCACCTGTAATGTAAGATGATTTTTTTGATGCTAAAAATGCTACCAAATCTGCTACTTCCTCCGCTTCGCCAAAGCGGTTGGCTGGAATCATTGCTTTCAATTCATCTTCATTAAAATCCTGAGTCATATCGGTTTTGATAAATCCTGGTGCAACAGCATTCACTGTAATATTTCTTTTAGCAATTTCCTGAGCCAAAGCTTTAGTCGCTCCAATCACCGCTGCTTTTGCCGCAGAATAATTAGTTTGCCCAGCTGTTCCTTTTACTCCAGAAACCGAAACCATATTGATGATTCTACCATATTTGTTACGCAACAACTTCTGAATAAAGAAATTAGTCACATTGAAAAATCCGTTCAGACTTGTATTGACAACATTGTTCCAATCCTCGTGTTTCATCCACATAAACAATCCGTCTCTTGTGATTCCAGCGTTATTCACGATAACTTCCACTACAGAATCGGGATTTTTTTCCTGCCAATCGCCAAGAACTTTCTGAGTTTCCTCGGCGTTTCCTACATCAAATTTAAGAATTTCACCATTAGAACCCAATTCTTGAACTCTAGCCAAGGTTTCTTCTGCAGCAGATTGATTAGATGTATAATTAATCAAAATATGATAGTTTTTTTCTTCTGCCAATTTTAGACAAATAGCTCTACCAATTCCTCTGGAACCGCCGGTTATAATTGCACACTTCATCTGGTAATCTTTAGGTTGTCTTTAAATATGTTTTCACTTTCTCCAAATACGGATACATTACCATATCATCGGAAAAAGCAGGAATTATTTTTCTCACTTCATTATACAATTCTTTAGTTGAAGATGAAATCTTATCCTGAAAACCAAGATATTCAATCGCTTGAACAATTGTAATCAATTCAATCGCTAAAACCTCAAAAGCATTTTCTATGACCTTCCTACAAATTACTGCAGCGTTGGTTCCCATACTCACAATATCCTGATTGTCATTATTATTAGGAATACTGTGAACATACATCGGATTGGACAACATTTGACTTTCTGCAGTCGTAGAAGTAGCTGTGAACTGAACGCCTTGCATTCCAAAATTGAAACCTAATTTCCCCAAATTCACAAATGGAGGCAGCATTTCATTAATTTTAGAATTCAGAAGGTAATTTAATTGTCTTTCTGCTAGCATTGTTAGTTTTGTCACAACAATTTTCAGCTTGTCCATTTCGAGAGAAATATAATCTCCGTGGAAGTTTCCGCCGTGATAAACGTGCTGGTCTTCAACATTGATGATTGGATTATCATTCGCTGAATTAATCTCATTTTCCAACACTTTTTCTGTGTATTCCAACGTATCCAAAACAGGCCCTAAAATCTGCGGAACACATCTTATAGAATAATATTCCTGAACTTTTTCTTTGAAGACTTTATCCTGCTCTTCAAAATGGGTGTACAAATGGTCAGCCCTTTTTCTTACCAATTTGCTGTCAGCCAAATGTGCTCGCATTTTTTCAGCAATTTTCTGCTGACCTGCGTGAAGTTTTGTCCCATTAAGAGCTTCTGACAAATGGTCATCATACGCCTGAACAATCTCATTAATGGCGCAAGAAAGCTTAAGTGAGATTTCGGTTAATTGATTGGCTTTGTATGCATTTACAATCCCAATTCCTGACATCACAGAAGTTCCGTTCATCAATGCTAATCCTTCACGAATTTCAACATTGATTGGTTGCAAACCTTCAATCTCAAAAACTTCTTTAGTTGATTTTCTTTCGCCTTTATAGAAGACTTCGCCTTCGCCAATTAAAACCAACGCCAAATGTGCCAACTGAACCAAATCTCCGCTCGCACCAACGCCGCCGTGTTCGAAAATCAGTGGCGTAATATCTCTGTTAATTAATTCTTTAAGCAAATTAATTACAGAATCGTGAACGCCAGATCTTCCTAACGACAAAGTATTCAATCTTGCAAGCATACAAGCTTTAACCTCATCTGCTGGCAATGGATTTCCGATGCCGGAAGAATGACTTCTGATTAAATTATATTGAAGCTGATGTGTATCCTGATCATTGATTTTGAATTGTGCCATTGGACCAAAACCTGTGTTCACACCATAGATCACTTTATTTTTTGAAAACTCTTTCAAGAAATGGAAACTTCTATCAACTCTCTGTAGGAGTTCCTCATCCAATTCTATTGTTTGGTTTTCGATTATTATCTTTTGGAAATCTTGAATATTTAAGTGCTTGCTAATTTTCATTAATTGAAGTAATAAAATACAAATTTCTTATCTATTTGAATATTTGTCATTAATTTTGCGCAAAGATAAAAGTTTTATTAAACAAATGAGTAAAGAATTTGTTGATGTTCTAGTCATTGGCGCTGGACCTTCGGGTTGTGTGTCCTCTGCTTTCCTAAAAAATAACAACATCAATGTCAAAGTTGTCGAAAAAACAAAATTCCCAAGAATTGTTGTTGGCGAGAGCTTAATTCCAAGAGTAATGGATCATTTTAATGAGGCTGGACTTTTTCCTGCACTCGATAAAATGGGATTTGAAAAGAAATTGGGCGCACGTTTTATGCGAGGCGATGAAGTTTGTATTTTCGATTTCAGTAACAAATTTGGAGAAGGTTGGGACTGGACTTGGCAAGTTCCGAGAGCAGATTTTGACAACACCTTAGCTCAAGAAGTGATTAATAAAGGCATCGATTTGGAATTTGAAACCGAAGTTGTCGGGGTTGAATTCAATGGAACTGATTCTATCACAACTGTTAAAACTAAAGATGGCGAGACAAAAGAAATTCACGCAAAATTCGTCATTGATTCCAGTGGTTACGGAAGAGTTTTACCAAGACTTTTAGACTTAGAAAAACCTTCAAAATTATCACCTCATTCAGCGATTTTTTCACACGTTGAAGATATTAATCGTGAAGAAGGCGTGGAAGGAACTTTAATCTCATTTGATATTATAGAAACCGAAGTTTGGCTTTGGGTAATTCCTTTTTCTGACGGCAATACAAGTTTAGGAATCGTTGGACCAACTGAATATATTGACAAACTTGCTGAAAATGGCGACACTGCAGAAGCTTTGAGAAAAGCCATTTCTCTTTCTGATTATTATGTAAAACGTTTTGGCGACGTTGATTTTCTTTTTGAACCGAGACATTTGAAAGATTATTCTTGCTCTGTAAAAAGTTTATTCGGTGACGGATTTGCTTTGACAGGAAACGCTTCGGAATTCCTAGACCCTGTTTTCTCATCAGGAATGGCTTTTGCCACAGAATCTGGAATGTTGGCTGCAAAATTAGCTTTAAGACAACTCAACGGAGAAACCATCGATTGGCAAAAAGAATATTCGGATTATATTTCATATGGCGTCAACGTTTTCACAACTTATGTGAAAGAATGGTACACGGGAAATCTTCAGGAATTATTCTTCCATCAACCGGAAAATCCTGATGTTAAAAGAAAAATTTGTGCAGTTTTAGCTGGTTATGTTTGGAATAAGAAAAATCCGTTTGTGAGACTGCACGACTCAGCCGTTGTGAATCTTGCGAATTACATCAAAGTAGAAAAATTGGAACAGCAACAATAAAAAAGACCGCACAAAAGCGGTCTTTTTTATTTAATGAAAGTCATTACTTAACTTCTTTATCAATTTTCTGAGCTAGGGATTTTCCAGTTTTAGCAAAACCTTCTCCTACTCTATATTCGTTACTGAAATTATTTCCCCATTGGTCTCCAGGAGCTTCTTGACTGTTGATTTCGCAAACCACATTTTTAGTTTGAGAATCTATAAAAATAAGTTGTGTACTTACTTTTGCAGGCTGCTTCATAATACCAGCATCCCAACCTGGATATATCCATTTAACCTTCACTTCTAACGTATAAGGTGAGTCAACTCCTTCTTTGAATCTCAATGGATTTTTTTCTTTGGTAAGGACTGTATTGGCAATAGACAAAAACTTAGGATTCCAAATATTTTCTTTGCTTGTCGCCCATTGTTTTTTCCAAGATTCTCCATTTCCGTCCACTTTAGCATTGAGCTCAGCAGAATGTTTTTCAACATATTGAGACTCTGTCATATTTTCCTTCATCAATTTTACATCAGAGTAGTCAAAAACGACATTCACTACATTTTGACCTTTTAGGAAAGATAAGTCTCCTTTTTCAGTTTTCATTTTCTGAGCTATTGCAAAAGATGAAATCGTTATTAATCCTGCTAACAATAATTTTTTCATAGTTCTTGGTTTGTTATATTTTATTTTCTAATTCTGTTATCTAAGTTTGTTATAAATAATTTTTGCCAAAGTTTTACCTGTACTTCCAAAACCTTCTCCAATACGCGCTTCGTCATTGAAAAGATTACTCCAATTCCCATTGCCGCCAAGCGCTTCTTTACTATCGATTTCCGTTAATACAGCTTTGGTTTTAGAATCAATGAATATCAGTTTTGTAGAAACCTTTGAAGGTTGTTTCATCACAGCAGCATCCCAACCAGAATATATCCAAACAACTTTTACAATAAGCGTATAATCTGTCTCAACATTTTCCTTGAATTTCAATGGCGTGTCCAATTTCTCCAACAGAAGATTTGCTTTTGTGATAAAACTTGGATTCCAAATCCCTTCTTTTGCCACATTCCATTCTTTTTCCCAAGCTTCTCCGTTGCCTTCTACTTTAGCATTCAACGCTTTGACTTTGTTTTCTATAAATGTTTTTTCTGGTAAATTATCTTTTGTCAGTTTCAATTCAGAGTAATCAAAAACAACCGATACTTGTGATTGCCCTTTTAAGAAATTCAAATCTCCTGTAATGAATTTCATTTTCTGAGCAAAACTCATTACTGATAAAGAAATGAATAATGAGAATAATAGTTTTTTCATAGGTTATTAAATAAAATTTTAAGCTCGTAAATCTATAAAGTTAATCGGTTTTCGACTGATTGGATTAAAGACAATTTTTGATAAAACATCGAAATCTAAAACTTCAATTTTTGGTCCGACTCTCAGTTTTGCGCGGAAATGATCTCGAACTTCATTTACAAAATTCTCATCTTCATTATCCGTACTTAGTTTAATGATAATTTCATCCAGACCAATTTCATCCGACTGAATAACGATTTGATAACACAGAATATTATTAAAATCATTCAAAATATCATTCATTGCCGGTGGATAAAGCGTTGTCCCTTTATACTTTATCATTTGTTGTTTTCTTCCGACAACAGGTCCTAATCGCATTGTGTTTCTGCCACATTGGCAAGGTTCGTAATGTGCTTTTACCAAATCACCCGTTTTAAATCTTAACAAAGGAATCGCTTCAACGCCCAAAGTTGTGATGGTCAATTCTCCACTTTCGCCTTCTTGTACAGGATTTTCATTATCATCAAGGATTTCTGTAATAATCAATTCAGGATGATGATGTCCTCCAACTTGAAATTCACATTCTGTAAAAGCCGTGCTCATTTCCGTAGAAGCGTAAGTCGAGAAAAGTTTAATATCCCATTTCTCTTTGATTTTTTTTGAAAGAATATTATCTGTGAAATCTTGATTTTTCAGTCCTTCTCCAATACAAATCGCTCCATAAACACTAGAATTTTTGTAATCTAATCCGTGTTTCTCAGCATAATCTATCATTTTCAAAAGAAACGAAGGAACTGTAATTAAATATTTAGGCTTATATCTGAAAATTGAATCCCATTGCAATTCAGGAATCCCAGGTCCCATTCTCACAACACTTGCTCCCATTTTTCTGAGTCCAAGAAAATAGGCCAAACCCGCCATAAATCTTTTGTCAATCGTTGTAATCATCTGCACAACATCACCTTTTTGAACGCCTGTACAAGCGAAAGAAATCGCCTCGTTATAAGCCAATCTTTCGAGGTCGTTATCAGACAATCCAAAAGTTACCGGGTCACCCAAAGTTCCGGAAGTTGTGCTGTAATCTACAATCTTATCCAATGGAACACAGAAAAAATCGTGATTATGTTGTTGCAAATCATTTTTGGACGTTGTCGGGATTTTCCGCAAATCTTCTAGAGTCTTGATATCATTAATATCAATAAGATTTTCTTTGAATAATTTCTGATAAAAAGGAGAATATTTTTCCAAGTAAACCAAAAGCTCTTTCAGTTTTGATTCTTGAAATTGTTGGATTGTATCTCGGCTGGATGTTTCGATTTTTGGGTATAGTTCCAAGGATTCTAATTTTAGTCACAAATTTATAAAACATAATACAATTTTATAATTCTGAATTTGAAGTTTTTATCATTCAGAAACGCTTTAAAATATGCTTTAAAAATCGACAAAAATCACTAAATTCGCAAACTTAATCCATCAGAAACAGATTTGACACATTTACAATGAGCAAGTTTACCGAATATAAAAACCTTAATCTTACCGAAACTGCCAAAAACGTTGCAGAATTCTGGAAAAACAATGACACTTTCAGAAAATCCGTAGAACTCCGCGAAGGACAACCGGAATATGTTTTTTATGAAGGACCGCCTTCCGCAAATGGAATGCCGGGAATCCACCACGTGATGGCAAGAGCAATTAAGGATATTTTTTGTCGTTTCCAGACTCAGAATGGGAAACAAGTTTTCCGTAAAGCAGGTTGGGACACGCACGGACTTCCTGTAGAATTGGGCGTTGAAAAAGAACTCGGAATCACCAAAGAAGATATCGGCAAAAAAATCACGATTGAAGAATACAACGAAGCTTGTAAAAACGCCGTAATGCGTTACACCGATGTTTGGAATGATATGACCGAGAAAATCGGATATTGGGTGGACCTTGACAATCCTTACATCACTTACAAACCAAAATATATGGAAACGGTTTGGTGGCTTTTGAAACAAATCTATGATAAAGGTTTGATTTATAAAGGTTACACCATCCAGCCTTATTCACCAAAAGCAGGAACAGGATTATCTTCTCACGAGGTTAATCAGCCGGGTGCTTATCGTGATGTTTCTGATACAACTGTTGTTGCTCAGTTCAAATCGTTGCCGGAAACTTTGCCTTCGTTTTTACAAGGATTTGGTGATGTACATTTCTTGGCTTGGACGACGACACCTTGGACTTTACCTTCAAACACGGCTTTGACTGTTGGTCCAAAAATCGATTATGTTTTGGTTAAGACTTTCAACCAATATACTTTTGAACCGATTAACATTGTTTTGGCGAAAGCTTTAACAGGAAAACAATTCGGAAAGAAATATGTTGAAGGAACTGACGAAGATTTCACTAATTACACATCTGAAAGCAAAACCATTCCTTATCAGATTTTAGCCGAATTCAAAGGTGCTGATTTGGTGGGAATTAAATATGAGCAACTTTTAGACTACGCGAAACCTTACCAAAATCCGGAAAATGCTTTCCGAGTGATTTCTGGAGATTTTGTAACAACAGAAGACGGAACCGGAATCGTGCACACCGCTCCGACTTTTGGTGCTGATGATGCGAAAGTTGCTAAAGAAGCTTCGCCAGAAGTTCCACCAATGCTAGTCTTGGATGAAAACGAAAATCCAGTTCCGTTGGTAGATTTGCAAGGTAAATTTTTATCAATTGTCAGTGATGAAATCTACGGCTTTGCTAACGAATATGTAAAATCTGAATATCTGAATGATGACGAAAAGAACACAGAATTCAATATTCAAAAAGATAAATTAAAATCAATCATCTCAGATTTAAAAGTTTATTTATCTGTTGATGAGAGAATTGCCCTTAAACTTAGAAAAGAAAACAAAGCTTTCAAAGTTGAGAAATATGTCCACAGTTATCCACACAGCTGGAGAACCGATGAACCTTTGTTGTATTATCCATTGGATTCTTGGTTCATCAAAATGACAGATTTAAAGGACAGAATGTTTGACCTTAACGAAACCATCAACTGGAAACCAAAATCTACTGGTGAAGGACGTTTCGGAAACTGGTTGAAAAATGCGAATGACTGGAACCTTTCACGTTCGAGATATTGGGGAATTCCGTTGCCAATCTGGAGAACGGATGACAAAAAAGAAGAAAAAATAATCGGTTCTGTTGAGGAATTATACAACGAAATCGAGAAATCTATAAAAGCAGGTTTCCTAAAAGAAAATCCGTTCAAAGGATTCGAAATCGGAAATATGTCTGAGGAAAATTATGATTTGATTGACCTTCACAAAAATGTGGTTGACAAAATCATTTTGGTTTCCGATTCAGGAAGAGAAATGAAACGTGAGAGCGACCTTATCGACGTTTGGTTCGATTCAGGTTCAATGCCTTATGCGCAATTGCATTATCCATTCGAGAACAAAGAATTGGTTGATAACAACAATGCTTTCCCAGCAGATTTTATTGCGGAAGGTGTTGACCAGACTCGTGGGTGGTTCTATACTTTACATGCTATTGGAACGGCAGTTTTCGATTCTGTAGCTTATAAAAATGTGGTTTCTAACGGTCTGGTTTTGGATAAAAACGGACAAAAAATGTCCAAACGACTAGGAAATGCAGTTGATCCATTTGAAACTTTGGCGGTTTATGGTCCAGATGCAACGCGTTGGTATATGATTTCCAATGCGAATCCTTGGGAAAATTTGAAATTCGACATTGAAGGAATTGATGAAGTGAGAAGAAAATTCTTCGGAACACTTTACAATACTTATTCTTTCTTCTCTTTATATGCGAATGTTGACGGTTTCAAATACCTTGAAAGCAACGTTGAAAATCGACCAGAAATCGACCGATGGATTTTATCTGAATTAAATCTTCTAATCAAAGAAGTTAAGTCTTTCTATGAAGATTACGAACCGACAAAAGCATCAAGAGCCATCAATACTTTTGTAAATGATAACTTGTCCAACTGGTACGTAAGATTATGCAGAAGACGTTTCTGGAAAGGCGATTACAGCGAAGACAAAATTTCTGCTTACCAGACTCTTTACACTTGTCTTGATACAATTACCAAACTTTCCGCACCGATTGCGCCATTCTTTATGGACCAATTGTTCCAGGATTTGAACAAAGTGACAGGCAAAGAAGTGGTAAACTCTGTTCACTTGACTGATTTCCCAATTGCAAATGAAAGCTTGATTGACCAAGACTTGGTTGAGAAAACACATTTGGCGCAACAAATTACATCGATGGTTTTCTCATTAAGAAAAAAAGAAAATGTAAAAGTTCGTCAGCCACTTCAGAAAGTGATGATTCCTGTTTTGGATAAGAAAACGGAAGAGCTAATCTTAGCCGTTTCGGAATTAATCAAACAAGAAGTGAACGTTAAGGAATTACAATTGATTAATGCTGAGGAAGCATCGCATCTCATTGTTAAACAGATCAAACCGAATTTCAAAACTTTGGGTGCAAGATTAGGGAAAGATATGAAAGCCGTTGCTGGAGAGATTTCGAATTTCAGTTCTGAACAAATTGCTTCATTAGAAAAAGAAGGAAAAACAACAGTTTCCGGATACGAAATCACGACCGAAGATGTAGAAATTTCTACGAAAGACATCCCAGGATGGACGGTTGCAAACGAAGGAAAAGTTACTGTGGCATTAGATTTGATACTTACGGACGAATTGAAATCGGAGGGAATCGCAAGAGAATTCATCAATAGAGTTCAGAATCTTAGAAAAGAAAAAGATTTTGAATTAACAGATAGAATCTCAATCCAATTGGAAGAAGCTTGCCCTTTTAAAGGAGAACTTATTAACAATGAAGCATATATTTCTGCGGAAGTATTGTCGGATAAAATAGAATTTGTAAATTCACTTTCAGATTCCGATGAAATAGAGATAGATGAAGAAAAATTCAAAGTAAAAGTTGACAAAAAATAAACAATTTCTTACAATTGTTAAGAAATTGTGAATTGACACTTTAACTTTAAAAAAATTAAATTTTTATTTCTATTCTTGTTGAAAAATAAATTTAGAAAGCGTGGCTGCTAAAAAGTTAGAAAAGCCGAAAATAGAAATTTTGAACATTAAAAAAACGATGGAAATGGCCGACGAGAAATTAAGATATAGTGATGCAGATTTGCAAGAATTCAGACAATTAATTCAAGATAAAATAGATAAAGCAGAAAAAGATCTTCTTTTGATTAAAGAAAGTTTCATCAACGATCAAAACAATGGAACAGATGACACCTCACCAACTTTCAAAGCTTTTGAAGAAGGCGCAGAAACTTTGAGCAAGGAACAAAACTCAATTTTGGCAGGAAGACAGGAAAAATTTGTACGTGACTTAAAACACGCATTGATTAGAATCCAAAACAAAACTTACGGCATCTGCAGAGTAACAGGAAAATTGATACCAAAAGAAAGATTAAAAGCTGTTCCACACGCAACTTTGAGCATCGAAGCGAAGAACATGCAACGATAGACAATTAATTATCAAAATATTAAGTCCGAGTTTCTGATTGCAAAAATTGGAAATTGGGACTTTTTTCTTATAATAAAATGACTTTAATTATTATTTTACTTTTGGTTGTAGCAATTGGATTTGTATTAATGAAAAACAAATCTGTGAAAAGCATCTTCACTCCAGAACAAAAATATTACACCATCGATGATGAGTTCAACGCCAAAAGGAAAGATAGAGAAAATGAAATTGACCAACTACTAAGCAAAATTGGAAAAAATGGGTTGGATGATCTCACAAAAAAAGAGCGCAAAAGACTGGACGAATTGTCTAAGAAGTAAGCAATTTGAATTACATTTGCAGAAATTTCCGGTTAAAAAAAATTAATTATTATTTTAAATTTAGAAAATGGAATCAATTATTGTACATACCAAAAACTCGATGGAGTTGACTGCGCTGAAAAGCGTCCTGAAAGATATGAACATCGAGTTTGAAAAATTTCACACAAAAAATAATTTTCACAACAGGAAAACTGTCCAAAAAATCAATGACAGAAAGGATAAAAAAATAACTAGAACGCCTAAACCAAAAGGATTGTAATGAATAAAAAAACAATTATAATTCTAGTGACGCTATTGGTTCTTCTCATAGATCAGGCTTCAAAAATCTATATTAAAACTCATTTTTTCCTTGGTCAAAGCGAGAAGGTTTTTGGGCAAGATTGGTTCAGAATGACTTTTGTAGAAAATCCAGGTATGGCTTACGGTTTACATTTTGGAGGATTGTGGGGAAAATACACTTTGATTCTTTTAAGAATTGTTCTAGCCATCGGAATGGTATTTTTATTCAAAAAATGGCTCAAAGAAGGCGCTTCTAACTACCTTATCATTCCAATGGCTATGATTTTTGCTGGTGCAATTGGAAACGTTTTTGACGGCATTTTCTACGGCGTTATTTTTGACAGTGGAACTTTTTATGATGCAGAATCTGATAGATGGATTGATTATGAAGGAATTTCTAAATTGACACAATTCGGACACGGTTATTCTAATCTAATGAAAGGCTGCGTGGTAGACATGTTACATTTTCCATTGGTCGACACCACATGGCCAGATTGGGTTCCTGTTCTTGGAGGAAACAGAATTGAGTTTTTCAAATATATTTTCAATGTTGCTGATAGTTCAATTACGATTGGTGCGTTATTCCTATATATTTTCAGAAAGAAAGCTTTCCCAAATGGTTTGGATTTTTAATTAAAACCAAAACACACAAATGAAAATTATTAAAAACTTAATCAAAATATTCCTGTTGCTTCTTGTGGCAGGATTTCTTTTTATTGCCTTTGCAAATTTCAGTATTAAAAAATACAGCAATGATTATATTTCTAATTATTTAGAAGAAGTTCCCACAGAAAAAACAGCTTTGGTTTTAGGAACAAGCAAATCTTTGAGCAATGGTAATCCTAATTTATATTTTTCTTATCGTATAAAAGCGACTGCAGAATTGTACAAAGCTGGAAAAATCCAATATATCATAGTAAGCGGCGACAATTCTGTTGAAGGTTACAACGAGCCCGAAGAAATGAAAAACGACCTTGTTGCAGAGGGAATCCCTGCGGGAAAAATCTTTGAAGACTTTGCTGGATTCAGAACTTTGGACTCTGTAGTAAGAGCAAAAGAGATCTTTGGACAAAATTCTTACATTATTATTTCTCAAAAATTCCATAATGAAAGAGCTGTATTCCTTGCCAGAAAATATGGAATCGAAGCTTATGGCTATAACGCAAAAATATGTTAACAAATATGCCGGACTGAAGACAAATCTTCGAGAATATCTTGCGAAGGCAAAGGTTTATGTGGATTTACTTTTTGGTGTAGAACCTAAATTTGGTGGAGAGAAAATCATAATCCCTTAGAAAAAACCTTTGTTTACAATTTACAGCCCGTCATATTTTGACGGGCTTGTTGTTTTTTGTCTTTTATTTTTGTAAAAAACATCAAACACTATAATTATGATAACACTTGTACTCCAAATCATTTTTAGAATGATCGACTTTTTCACTCGATTATTTTAATTTATAAATCACTAAATTTTAAAACTATAAAAGACTACAAAGTAGAATCTCTGATCTATTATTCAAAATTAACTTTGGATTCCTAACACATTGCAAAAAAATCCAAGGAAGATATCCAAGAAAAACGGGATGAATATGCGAAAAACGGATATCATTTGGCAAATACAACTTCTACTAATTTTGGATTAGCGATATATATTTATTTGTTCTTTGAAAAAAGATATTTAATATATTAAATCTATGGAATATAATTAGAAATTTTAAATATTCTTAATGCGTCTAAAAATGAGATAAAAGCTAAATTTTGTCTATTTTTGTACAAATTAAAATTAAAAAATGTCTAGAATTTTAACCGGAATACAAGCCACCGGAACCCCACATTTGGGAAATCTTTTGGGAGCAATCATCCCCGCAATCGAATTATCAAAACAAGCAGGAAACGAATCTTTTCTTTTCATTGCTAATCTACACTCTTTGACTCAGATCAAAGATGCAAAAGAGCTTAAACAAAATACTTATGAGATTGCTGCGGCTTGGCTTGCCTGCGGACTAGACACAGAAAAAACTTTTTTTTACAGACAAAGCGACATCCCAGAAACTTGCGAGTTATCTTGGCATCTGTCATGCTTTTTCCCTTATCAAAGGTTGACATTAGCACATTCTTTCAAAGATAAGGCAGATAGACTTCAGGATGTGAACGCAGGACTTTTCACTTATCCAATTTTGATGGCTGCAGATATCTTGTTGTATGATGCCGAAGTAGTTCCTGTTGGAAAAGATCAATTACAACATTTGGAAATTGCGCGTGATGTAGCTTCCAGATTTAATAATCAGATGGGAGAAGTTTTGGTTTTGCCTCAAGCAGAATTGCAAGAAGACACAAAATATGTTCCTGGAATTGATGGGCATAAAATGTCTAAATCCAGAGGCAACATCATCAATATCTTCTTACCAGAAAAGGAGCTGAAGAAGCAAGTTATGAGCATCGAAAGTGATTCTAAATCTTTGGAAGAACCAAAAGATCCTTCCACTGATAAAACTTTCGCCATCTACGAGCTGATTGCAACGCCTGAACAAACTGAGGAATTGAGAGCAAAATATCTTGCTGGAAATTTCGGTTACGGACACGCTAAAAAAGAACTTTTGGAGGTAATTCTGGTAAGGTTTGCGAAAGAAAGAGAAACCTTCGCTTATTATATGAACAATCTACCTGAATTGGAATCTAAATTACAAGAAGGCGCTGGGAAAACCAGAGTTATTGCAACCGAAACCATCAAAAGAGTTAGAGAAAGTTTGGGAATTTAATTCTGAACTTGAAAATATAACAAAGCCTTTCAAATTTGAGAGGCTTTTCTTTTATAAATATTGTTTAATTTCTGATAAATGTTTTACAAATTTCAAACCTTCTTCTAGAGGATTTTCATCCAAAATATCAAAGAAAATAATATCAATCCCAAAATTCTGAGCGCCTTTCACATCAGCAATCCAATCGTCACCAATCATTATGCTTTTTGATTTTTCAGCTTTTGCAAGATTTAAAGAATATTGAAATATTTCTGGTCTTGGTTTTCTGATATTGACCGAATCTGCGCTTGTAATAGTTTCAAAAAAAACTGAAATTCCAGACAAAATACATTTTCTTTCTGTCACTTCCTGAAAACCATTGGAAATAATATGCATTTTGTAATTCTTACCTTTTAAATAATTAAGCAAATCTAATGCACCATCAACTAGTTCGTTATAATTAAGAATTTCGTCTAAAAAATGATGTTCAAAATAATCTGCAAGAATCTGATCATCAATTCCAAATTTCAGAAATGTATCATAAAAACGATGTTTCCTTAGATATTCTTTATCAATTTCGCCATCACGGATTTGTTCCCAAAGTCTTTCATTAATGATATGATATGCTGTATGGAATTCTTCAAAATCAATATTATACTTTTCTGAAATTTTCTGCTGTGAAAATAATTCTTTGATGGTCAAATACGCGTTCTTGCGATGATCCCAAAGTGTATTGTCCAAATCAAAAAAAATGTGCCTTACGTTTTTCATAAGGCACAAATCTAATCATTTTTGATCCACGTAGGAAAGTTCAAATCATAAAATCAATTATTAAAATCAAAAAAAATTCTAGTTTTTAGAAACCAAAATAGTTTTTCTATTTTTTGTTTTCAATGTCTGAATATTCTTAGAATAATTCAGTAAAAAATCAATTACTTCTTTTTTAGGCATCAGAGCTTTTGTTGTTAAAGTGTCGTTTTTTTTCATAGGCTGACTTTTACAACAATAACGCCAAAAAAAAATCTTTATTATTATTTTGTCAAAATAATTTTATTTTCTTCCATTATTTTCCTCAAATTAATAAGTGCATACCTCACTCTTCCAAGCGTTGTATTGATACTCGTATCTGTATGATCTGCAATCTCTTTGAAGCTCAATCCATCAAAAAACCTCAGCTTAATAACCTCCTGTTGATTATCTGGTAACATCACCAACATTTTTAGCAAATCCTCATTAATTTGATTGTCAATTAATTTATCCTCAATATTATTTTCTGGTTCTTTGATAATATCAAAAATAGAAAATTCTTCATTTTCATAGGAAGTTTCTGATATTTTAATATTCTTGGATTGCAACCTATAGTGATCTATTATTAAATTATGAGCTATGCGTTTTGCCCAAAGAATGAATTTGTTTTCTTCTTTATAACGTCCTTCTTTAAGAGTAACAATAATTTTAATAAAAGTATCTTGGAAAATATCATTAGCTAGATCTTCGTCCATCAGCTTGTAATAGATAAAGCTGAAAAGATCTTTTTTGTACCTGCTAATCAATATTGCTAGTGCTTTTTCGTCACCATTTTGATATTGCAGGATTAATCGGCTATCAGTTTGCGTTTGCATAATTTTACTTCTTTAGTATAGAACCAAACAAATCATCAATTATATCAAATAATTAATTGTACTGTCTCGGTCGTTTTAATTTTTAATGAAGTAAATTTTTTCTATATGCTAAATTTTAAGAGGTGTAAAAATAATAAAAATGCAAAAACAAAATGTTAATGAATTGTTAAATCTTTACTTTTCTTTAATTTGATTCAAATAATTTAAAAAAGTCAAATCATTTTACCACCACTAAAGGGATATTTATTGTGAAATTGACATTAAGTCCTTTCAACTCTTTACCATTGATTCCTTTTTTATCTACCGAGAATCCATATCCTCCAGTCAAATCCAAAATCCCAAAAAGACTGAAACCAGCCTTTGGCGCAACATATTTGTTAGTTGCTTCTGCTCCTAAGATGAAATAATGAGCGTGGTAGAAATCAACATTTTTTTGAAAATTTAACAAAAAATCAGCATTCACTTTTGGCATTATAGCAAATTCATTATTTGCAGAACCCATCAAAGCTGATGCTCCTACACGGAAAAGAACATCGTCATTACTTAGAAAAAGCAATTTACCACCTACTATGCCAAAACTTTGGTTTTGATAGACATAACCCACGTTTATGAACTTGTGCATTGTCAATTGTGATTTTGCTAAACCACAAAATGCCAACAGAAGAATGATTGTATATATTTTTGATTTCATTTTTTCTTAATCTTATTTACGACAAAAATAACAAAAGAGATTTATGGAATATGATTTAATCTAAAGAATGTGTAGAATCGGAACAAAAAAAACTGCTTCATCCAAAGACAAAGCAGTTTTTTATTTTTTATAAAATTCAGATTATAAACCGAATTCCTTCTTGATATCATCTACTCGATCTAGTTTCTCCCAAGTGAAGAATTCCAGATCTTTCAAAGTTAATTCGTTTTTCTGACCTTTATTGAAGGTTTTATCAGCTACATAATAATCTTTCCCCATATGTCCGTAAGCTGCAGTTTCAATATAAATCGGATTTCTCAACTTAAGGTTTTTCTCAACAGCATAAGGTCTAAGATCAAACAATTGCTGAACTTTTTTCGCTAATTCCCCATCATTAATTCCAACTTTTGAAGTTCCATAAGTATTGATATAAAGTCCACAAGGCTCTGCAACACCAATTGCATAAGAAACCTGTACCAAAACCTCATCTGCAACACCTGCTGCAACTAAGTTTTTAGCAATATGTCTTGTTGCGTAAGCTGCACTTCTATCCACTTTACTTGGATCTTTTCCAGAGAAAGCACCACCTCCGTGAGCACCTTTTCCACCGTAAGTATCCACAATAATCTTTCTTCCTGTCAAACCTGTATCTCCGTGAGGTCCACCGATTACAAACTTTCCAGTTGGATTGATATGATATTTGATATCGCCATTGAAAAGATCCTGAATCTCTGGCTTTTGTTTAGCTTTAATTTTAGGAATCAAAATTTCAACGATATCTTTCTTGATTTTCGCTAACATTGCTTCCTCACTTCCAAAATCGTCGTGCTGTGTAGAAACCACAATACTATCGATTCTCACTGGTTTGTGATCATCAGAATACTCGATTGTAACCTGAGATTTTGCATCCGGACGAAGATAAGGAATCGCTTTCCCTTCTCTTCTAAGCTCAGCCAATTCTTTCAAAATCTGATGAGCAAGATCTAGAGCCAAAGGCATGTAATTTTCAGTTTCGTTGGTTGCATAACCAAACATCATTCCTTGATCTCCAGCACCTTGAGCATTAGCTCTAGCTTCAAAATCTGTCTCGTCCAAAGTTCTGTCAACACCTTGGTTGATATCCGGTGATTGCTCGTGGATTGCAGAAATCACACCACAAGAATCTCCATTGAACATATATTCGCTTTTTGTATAACCAATTTTGTTGATTACATCTCTAGCAATATGCTGAACATCAAGATAAGCATCAGACTTCACCTCACCTGCCAAAACTACTTGACCAGTCGTAACCAAAGTTTCACAAGCTACTTTTGAGTTTTTGTCATAAGCTAAAAAGTGATCGATAAGCGCATCAGAAATCTGATCGGCTACTTTATCAGGATGTCCTTCAGAAACTGACTCGGACGTAAATAAATAAGACATAAATAAATTCCTTTTATATTAATTTGTTTAAGGATAAACTACTGATTGTAAAAAAAAGGAACTAAAAAAGAAAAATCTGTTTTAGCATTTTTTATTGAGGTTGCAATCAGTTCAAATTTCTCCTCCGTTTATTTAAAAATCGAGGGCAAATTTACAAACTAAATTTCAAACATCAAAATCAATTCATATTAACTCAGTATGAATTTATTCAGGTTTGATGCTAACGTAATTTTCCTGATCCTTATAATAATTCAGTCTCTGTTCCATTGACGTTCTGATTTCAGAAATCAATTCATCAATAATTTTTTGCTTATAAGTTGGTTTATAATAAATTAAACTAATCTCTCTGAAAGGAAACGGCTTGATAAATCTGGAAACTTTTTGTTTCTGTTCAGAAGACAATTGTTCAACGCCCATTTCCGGAAGAATGGTAACCCCTCCGACTTTATCAACCATTTGAATCAATGTATTGATATTGGAAGCTAAGAACTCTAAGTTATTAGGTTTCAAAGAATTCTCTTTCAAATGACAAATATTTTCGAACTGAGTTCTAAGACAATTTCCTTCTTCCAAAAGCCAAACTTTGTCTATATCAATATCTTCTGGAACTACAAAACAATCTTTCTTTACACCAGCTTCTTGATTAGCAGAATACAACATCAATTCCTCATTGAAAAGGAAATCCTGATAAAACTCGTCCGCTGCAGAATAAGGTGTTGAAATAATTCCCGCGTCCAATTCACCGGATTTCAAAGACTTGATGATACTTTCAGTCGTCATTTCTTTGATATTCAATTCAATCTGAGGATTATTCTGAAGAAATTTGAAAATCTCGTTTGGAAGAATATAACTTGAAACCGTGGGAATAATTCCGAGGTTCAGTTTACCCGCAAGAATGTTGTTTAGGAAATTAGCTTTGTTCTTCAGCTCATTTACAGAATCTATGACTTTTTGAGCTTCCTTTATAACTTCTGCTCCTGCATCCGTAGTTCTGATTGGGTGTGTAGTTCTATCAAAAACCTTCACATCAAGTTCGTCTTCAAATTTTTGAATCATCGCACTTAGTGTAGGTTGAGTAATAAAACAGGCTTGTGCAGCTTTACCAAAATGCTTATATTTATCTACTGCAATTAGATATTCTAGTTGTTGGATATTCACGACTTGTAATTAATTTTATCTATTACAAATATAATTATTAATTTGTTTCATAAATAATTTTTTTTACCGAATTTTGTCTCACAACAAATGAATAAAATCATAAAATCTGAAAATATGGAAAACAAGAAAAAACTCACAAACTCCGTTGGCTCACCGTATTACGAACATCAAGACTCACAAACTGTTGGACCCAGAGGTCCGGTTTTGTTACAGGATTTTGTCCTTCAGGAGAATCTTGCGCATTTTGTAAGAGAAAGAATTCCTGAAAGAATTGTTCACGCAAAAGGTTCCGGCGCTTATGGAACTTTTACCGTAACTCACGACATTAGTCAATACACAAGAGCAAAATTGTTTTCCAAAGTTGGTAATGCTTGTAAAATGTTTGCCAGATTTTCTACTGTAGGCGGAGAAATGGGAAGTGCCGATACAGAAAGAGACCCAAGAGGTTTTGCTTTGAAATTCTACACAGAAGACGGAAACTGGGATTTGGTAGGCAACAACACACCCGTTTTCTTTATTAAGGATGCAAAAAAATTCCCGGACTTTATCCATACCCAAAAAAGAGTTCCAAAAACAAATCTAAAAAGTAAAACAATGATGTGGGATTTCTGGTCGCTTAATCCGGAATCTCTTCATCAGGTTTTAATTTTAATGTCTGACAGAGGAACACCTTATGGATACAGACATATGCACGGATTTGGTTCTCATACTTTTTCTATGATTAATGACAAAAATGAGAGAACTTGGGTAAAATTCCATTTCAAAACACAACAAGGCATCAAGAATTTTTCTGATGATGAAGCTACAAAAATGAAAGGCGAAAATCCGGATTTTTCACAAGAAGATTTAGTTAATTCTATTGAAAAAGGTGATTTTCCAAAATGGACGCTTTACATCCAGACAATGACGGAACAACAAGCCAAAGAATGGCGTTGGAATCCGTTTGATGTAACGAAAGTTTGGTTCCAAGATGAGTTTCCTTTGCAGGAAGTGGGCGTTATGGAACTGAATGAAGTTCCGAGAAATTATTTTGTTCATGTAGAGCAATCGGCTTTTGCGCCAAGCCATTTGATTGACGGAATCAGTTTTTCTCCGGATAAAATGTTACAAGGCAGGCTATTCTCTTATGCTGACGCACATAGATACAGAGTTGGCGTCAATTCTCATCAACTAGAAGTCAACAAATGTCCTTTTGCCGTGAATAATTTCCAAAGAGGCGGTGCAATGGCAGATGACTCAGATTATGGGGACAAACCTAATTATTATCCAAACAGCTTCAGTGATGTAGAACCAAGCGAATCTCACAAAGCTTTGGACTATGATTTGGACAATTCTCACGTTGCTCATTTCGACAGAAATCAAAACGATGATGATCATTACACGCAACCGGGATTATTCTACACAAAAGCTCTAAATCAAGAAGCAAGAACAGCTTTGGTCAATAACATTGTTGGGCATATGAGCGGAATCGATGGTCCAAAACGAGATGAAATTATCAATCGTCAGCTTTGTCATTTCTTCCGAGCTAATATCGAACTGGGAATGAGAGTTGCGCAAGGACTTGGAGTCAATATAGATGCGAATGCAATGAATCATTCTAAGTAGACTAAAAGATAATAGACAATTAGAATATAGACTTTCTTATATAACCTTTTGATTTTTTTCGGAAGGTTTTTTTTATTGATTTTAAGACAATTAATAAGAATATTTTTCTAAATTCGTTTCCTTTTTAATTTACTCTATGAAGAAAACTTTATTATCTTTTTTAGCAACTGCTTTACTTTCGGTTTCGAGTTTTGGTCAACAAAAAATTTCTTTTGAAACTTCGGAAGGTTACAATCTTGGAACTGTTGTCGGTCAAAAAGAATGGACTGTGAAAACTGATAATATTCCAAACAACAACTTTAAAGTCGTTACAGGAAAAGCAACTGACGGTAATAATTCTGTTGAAGTAACCAGCACAAACGCTTACACAGAAAATATGTCTTTTCTTTTCAAAAAAATCCCCGAATATAATAGACTTTCGGTTTCAGCAGATGTTAAATTGGAAAAATTGAATAGCTCAGATTATTATATGTTGTCATTATATTATAACAATAATGGAAATTATTCTTGGGCTGGTGGATTTAACTTTATGTACAGCGGTAAATTGTATGCGGATAGTGATGTCAATTTCTTAGACCTCGGAAGCTGGGTTGCCGACAAATGGTACAATTTAAAAATTGAAATAGACCACGTCACAGAAAAAAATGTAAAATATTATCTTGATAATCAATTAGTCCACACTTCTGCTCTCGGACCAAAAGTTGTAAGAGCCAATGATTTGAATTTCGAATTTGATAATGACGGCAGTGGTTTTATCGTTGACAATATCATAGTTAAAGATATGGACCAACTTTCGGTTTCTGATATTAATAAAACTCAAGTCAATATTTTCCCGAATCCAACTACTGATTTCATTAACATCAAATCTGATGAAAAAATCAAGTCAGTCAAATTATATAAAGTTTCCGGTTCATTAGTAAAAACAGAAAATAATGAGTTTTCAAGAATCAATGTTTCAAATCTTCCAAAAGGAAATTATCTGATTTCCATAGAAACTGATTCCGGAATTGAGACTAAAAAAATCATTAAAGAATAAACTCAATTTTCTTTAAATTTTAATAACGGTTGCTGATGATTTGGCAACCGTTTTAATTTTCTAAGCCATTTTTTTTCATTACTTTTGTAACTATGAGTCAAAAATGGATTTATAAAACCGAGCCTGATGAAGAGATTGTTGACGGACTGATTTCTTCGATAGGATTTGGAACTTTAGAATCCAAAATCCTAGTGATGCGTGAGATTGACAATTATCAAAAAGCACGCGAATTCTTCAAGCCAAACGGCGCAGACATTCACAATCCTTTCCTGATGGCTGATATGCAAAAAGCGGTAGAGCGCATTGCAACAGCAATTGAAAACGGAGAAAAAATCTTAGTTTACGGAGATTATGATGTTGACGGAACAACAGCCGTTGCGTTGATGTATCTGTATCTGAGTAAAATTGTCGATAAAAAATATCTTGATTTTTACATCCCTGACAGAAATGTTGAAGGTTACGGAATCTCAGACGAAGGAATCTATTTCGCAAAAGACAATGGATTTTCTTTGATTATTGCACTCGATTGTGGAATCAAATCGATTGACAAAATCGACCTTGCCAATTCGGTTGGTGTAGATTTTATTATTTGTGACCACCATTTACCCGGAGATGAACTTCCAAAAGCCGTTGCGGTTCTGGACCCGAAAAGAAAAGATTGCCGATATCCATATAAAGAATTGAGTGGTTGTGGCGTTGGTTTTAAACTTTGCCAAGGACTTAATACCATTTATAAAATTCCTGAAAGTGAGCTATTTGAATTAACCGACCTTTTGGCAATCAGTATTGCTTCTGACATTGTTGCAATGACAGGAGAAAACCGAGTGTTGGCAAAGCAAGGATTGAAATTCCTTAGAAAAACTCGAAAATTCGGGTTAAGGCTTTTGATTCCAGAAGAGAAATTAGCTCATTTTGAAATCTCGAATATCGTTTTTGATATCGCTCCGAAAATCAATGCAGCGGGAAGAATTTCCCACGCAAAAGCAGCGGTTGAACTAATGATTTCGGACAACCTGAAACAAGCTCAGCAAATCGTAGATGAAATCATCAATCTAAATGATGAACGCAGGGAAATGGACATTAACATTACACAATCTGCAATGAGTCAAGCTCTTGAACTTCAGAAAACAGAGTGCTACTCCACAATTGTTTACGACCCAAGTTGGAACAAAGGTGTTATTGGAATTGTTGCCTCACGATTGATTGAAAATTATTTCAAACCAACTCTTGTTTTCACAGAAGGAAATAACGGTGAATTGGTAGCCTCTGCAAGGTCTGTATCCGATTTTGATATCCATAAAGCTTTGGAACATTGTTCAGATTTGTTTATGAAATTTGGAGGACATCAGGCTGCTGCGGGACTTTCTATGGAAAAAGAGAAATTTGAAGAATTCAAAATTCGATTTGAGGATTATGTAAAAAGTAACATCCAGGAACATCAGAAAGAACCAACTATTTATGTTGATAGTGTGGTAAGACCAGATGATTTGAACAGAGAGTTTATCAATTTTCATAGAAAATTAGCGCCTTTTGGACCTCAGAATATGAAACCTATTTTGGTTCTCAAAAATGTGAAAGTAAACGGCTATGTTAGATTGATGGGAAAAGAAAGTTCTCACCTCAAATTCAATATTTCTCAACCGAATACAGGCCGAAATATCGAATGTGTAGGTTTCCGTTTTGGTCAGTTTACAGAAGATTTTAAAACTAAAACCTTTGATCTGGCATTTACAATAGAGGAAAACCATTGGAAAGGCAACGTTTCTCATTTTTTGAATATTAGAGATGTAAAATTTCATAATTAATAAACTGTTATGAAAAAAATCGGATTGTTTTTCGGTTCATTTAATCCCATTCATATTGGTCATTTGATTTTGGCCAATTATATTTTGGAGCATTCTGATATGCATGAATTATGGTTTGTGGTAAGTCCTCAAAACCCTTTCAAAGACAAAAAATCTCTTCTGAAAGACCACAACCGTTTGGATATGGTTCAGTTGGCTATCAAAAATTATCCAAAAATGCGAGCTTCCAATGTTGAGTTTTCTTTACCAACACCAAGTTACACGATTGACACATTGACTTATCTTCAGGAAAAACATCCTGATTATTCTTTTTCATTAATAATGGGAGAAGACAATTTGAAAAGTCTTCACAAATGGAAAAACTATGAGCTTCTTCTTAAAAATCATCAGATTATTGTTTATCCTAGAATTTTAGGTGAAGAGAAGAAATCAGATTATTTACAACACGAAAACATCCATCAGATTGATGCACCGATCATAGAACTTTCTGCAACAGAAATCCGAAATATGATTAAAGAAGGCAAAAACACAAGACCGATGCTTCCACCTGAGGTTTTTGAATATTTGGATGGTTCTTCATTTTATAAATAGACAAATATCATCAACAAGTCTTTTTTTCTTTGTTATCTAATCCTCTATCTTTGCAATAATGAACATCATAGAAAAATATTCCTCAAAATATCCTGAAGAAAAAATCATCAAATGGTTTAAACAAGTTTGCCTTGCAGAAGCGATTTCTTGGTTTTTACTTTTCACGGCAATGGTTTGGATTCGTGTTGAGCCAAAAGGTCTTTTCGCCATTATTTACATTAGTACTATGGGAAGCATTCACGGGTTATTTTTCACGCTTTATCTTTTGCTTTTGCTTCCGGTGAAAAAGATTTTTAATTGGGATGATGAGGATTCAATTTTTGCTTTGTGTGCGGCATTTTTCCCTTTTGCTACGATTTGGGTTGATAAAAAGTTAGCCCGAGAAAATCGGAATGAATGATGATTATCAATGAGGAAAATGTTCTATTTGAGATCAAACTTTGTAACTTTAGAGTATAAAAAAAATAGATTTCCATATATGAAAATTACTTTCTTCTCTACAAAGCCTTACGACAAACAATTTTTTGACAAAGCCAATCAAGATTTCAATTTTGAATTGGATTATTTTGAAACGCATCTTGGTCCACACGTTCTCAATCTCATAGACCATTCTGATGCTGTTTGCGCCTTCGTGAACGACAAACTGAATGCAGAAGTTCTGGAATCGCTCGCAAGCAAAGGTGTAAAATATCTTGCAATGCGTTGTGCAGGTTTCAACAATGTGGATTTGGAAACCGCAAAACGTCTTGGAATAAGAGTTTCCCGAGTTCCAGCTTATTCTCCGGAAGCAGTTGCGGAACACGCAATGGCAATGATCCTCACGCTTAACCGAAAAACACACAAAGCTTATAACCGAGTTCGTGAACAGAATTTTGCTTTGAATGGATTAATGGGATTCAATCTTTATCAGAAAACAATAGGAGTGATTGGAACTGGAAATATTGGTGCTGCATTTGCGAAAATTGCGAAAGGTTTTGGAGCAAAAGTTTTAGCTTTTGATATTACAGAAAATCAAGAACTTAAACAACTTGGAATCGAGTATGTTTCTCAGGAACAATTACTTTCCGAATCCGATATTGTTTCATTACATTGTCCGCTGATGGAATCTACACATCATTTGATTAATGAAGATTCTATCCAAAAAATGAAGCAAAATGTAATGATTATTAATACAAGCCGAGGCGGATTGATTGATACAAAAGCCGTAATCCACGGTCTGAAATCCAAACATATCGGTTACCTTGGGATTGATGTTTATGAGCAGGAAGAAAAATTATTTTTCCGAGACCTTTCTCATACGATTATCGAAGATGATACCATCCAAAGATTGATGAGTTTCCCGAATGTTTTGGTAACAGCTCATCAGGCTTTTTTCACTCAAGAAGCGCTTGAGCAAATTGCCACTTCTACTCTAACAAGTCTTTCTCACTTCGAAAAGAATGAAGAATTTGAAAATCCGAATGCTGTTTTGATTTAATATTAAAACCACAAAAGGCACAAAAGTTTTTCTTCAAAAATAAATTATGATTTAAAATAAAAAACCTTAAAATTCCAATATCTGAACTTTCAGATAATGAAGCCATTGTAATTTTTACAGTGGCTTTTTTCATTTTTATTTCATTTTCGATGTAACAAAAGTTAATTATTGATTGTCTTACATTTATACGGTTGAAATTTTTATAATTGATAATCAATGAATTAAATTAATGAATTAATTTAATTTACTACTTTGTATTGCATAATACTAATTTTAATATATATCTTTGTAATGTTAAATATTAGTAAAAACAAATTACTCTCAAATCCAAATAAATTATGAAAGTTCAAATACTTATTGCATCTTTATTTTTCTCAGGATTAATATTTGCTCAAGAAACCAAAACAGATTCTACCAAAACAAAAAACATTGAAGCTGTTGTACTTACAAAACAAGTTTTCAAAAAAGAAAGCGACCGTTTCGTTTATGATGTATCCAATTCTCCGGTTGCAAAAGGAAGTACCACTTTTGATATCTTAAAACAAACACCTCTTCTTTCTACGACAGATGATAAAACTTTGAAAATAGCAGGTAAAAACAATGCTTTAATTTTCATTAATGGTAGGAAAACCAATATGGATGCTGACTCTTTGAATCAATTTTTGAAAAATACACCTGCAGAGAACATCCAAAAAATTGAAGTCATCACAGTTCCAGGAAGTGAGTATCAAGTAGAATCCTCTGACGGAATCATCAATATCATTCTAAAGAAAAAAATGACCGATGGAACGAATGGTAATATGAGAATGTCCAGCTCTGCCAACAAATTCTTCAGTAACTCTGCAAGTGCTTCCATCAATTATAGAAAAGATAAACTGGGAATCTCTGCCAATCTAAATGTAAGTGATAATATCAGGCCTCAGACATATGATTTGAGAAATGGAAATGATAAAGCATCTACCAGCTCTGTGGGAGATATCAACGATCCTAATAAAAACCTTGGAGGTTATATCAATGCCGATTATCAATTAACAGACAATCAAAACATTGCTTTGACTTGGAATGTTTGGTCCAATAAAAGTTACAATTCTACAATCGATCTATTTAATATCACGAAGTCAACAGACAGTCAAAATAATATTAAAACTGACTATTCTTTAACTAAAGGGAATGAGGATGCTAAATCACTGAATAATTCTTTGAACTTAAACTACGAATGGAAGACTGATGATTTGGGTAGCAAACTTAATCTGAATGCGTCTTACCTTAATTATACTAGAAAACAAAATAGTGTCAATCAAACTATTGCATCTGATATTTTTCAGAAAGAGATTAATTTAACCAGAGAGATTTTACAAAATCAGCCTCAGATTATCAACAATTTTTCTGGAATGGTGGATTATGTAAAAAAATTCAAGAATGATTTTACAGTTGCTGTTGGAGGAAATTATAACAAAACAAAAACAGATAACGATACCAAGAATGACACTTTCGATTATACTTACAATGTTGATGGAAGCATAAAAGATATCAATATTACTCCAAGCCCTAATCATTTTGTTTATGATGAAAACATCTACGGTGCTTACCTGACCTTGGAAAAGAAATTCACGGAAAAATTCTCTGGAAAAGTTGGAACTCGTTATGAGATCACCAACAGTTTAGGAACTTCTGACAATGCTCAAAATCCAGAATACACAAGAATCGAAAGAAAATACAACAACCTTTTACCGTACTTGAGCTTCAATTATGCTATTAATGATAAAAATAATATCTCCTATGCTTTCTCCAGCAGAATGAGAAGACCAAGTTTTTGGGAACTGAATCCTGTAAAACATATAATCACGGATAACAATTACATCCAGAATAATCCTTTTGTAAAAGCGTCTTCGGTTTATACGAATGAGTTGACTTATATGTTCAAAAACTCTTACTTCCTGATCTTGAATCACTCTTATTTCAAAGATGTAATTACTCAGGTTCCTTTACAAAGAGAAGTTGTAAAAGATGGTATAAAATATCAAGAATTAAGATATATCCGTACCAATTTTGGAGATAAACAAGAAATGTCTGCGATGTTGGGGATTCAAAAATCGTTTTTCAATAGCTATTTGACAACGAACTTCAATGTTGGAATTCAGAGAAATGTGAATGATGGCTATTTGGCAAAAGACCCAACTTCTGGCGATATGTTTAACGAGTTTATCAATAAATCAAAATCAAATAGTTTAATCGTACAAGCTAATAATACCATTAGACTTGATAAAAAGAAAACTTGGTTTTTAGGGGTTAATTATTTCTTTGTTAACAAACAGCAGATTGAACTTGGTCTTCTAAAAGATCTAATGAGCTTAGATTTGAATATCAAAAAAGTTTGGAATGATTGGACTTTCAGTGCAGGAATTGATGACCTTTTGAAAACCAACATTGTAGAAATAGAGACCAAACAAGCAGATGGAACCTACAACTACGTCAAAAACAACGAGTTCAACCAACAGGTTAAAGTGAGTATCGTTTATAACTTCGGAAACAAAAAAGTAAAAAAAATCCGAGATATAGAAACCGCTGCCGACGCCATTAAAAACCGCACCAGATAACATACATTATATTTTCTTATCAAATCATTATTTTCAAAAGAAATCCCGAAGAAGTTCTTCGGGATTTTTTATTTTTATTTAAATGAATTTATTTCTTCGGAAGAAAAACCTCAGCCAACATACACCTTGCACTTCCTCCACCATTGGTTTCTATCACTTCTAAATCCGAGTAAATAATTTCGCAATATTTCTCAATCGCTGAAACTTGTTCCGGCTTCAAAGATTTGTATGCACTTTGACTCATTACCAAGAATTTTTGTCCAGAATTATTTTGAACTTGAAGCATATTTCCTGCGAAATTCTGCATTTGTTCTTCCGAGATTTCTATTAATTCTTTTCCAGAGTTTTTAATCGTTTCAATAACTTTTCCTCTTTCCAGTTCGTCATCGATGCAATCCAAACAAATCACAACAAATTGGTCGGCCACACACATCATCACATTGGTATGATAAATCGGTAATCTTTCTGCTCCGGCAGTTTGATAAGAATGAAAAACTATGGGTTTGAAACCAAAATCACTGCAGAATTTTCTAAATAAATCTTCATCCAATCTCAAAGAAACCGAACCATAAGCAATCTTGTTATCGTGGTCGAAAATCATACTTCCTGTTCCTTCCAAGAATTTATTGTCTTTTTCAGTTTCAGAATAATCTATGATTTCGTTGATGCTGAATTGTTCTTTGATTTGGTCAAGAATTTCACTTCGTCTTTCCAAACGTCTGTTTTCAGCAAACATTGGATATAAAACCACTTTTCCGTCTCTGTGAAAACTCACCCAGTTATTCGGAAAAATGGAATCCGGAGTTTTTGGGTCAAGCGTATCTTTTATCGTGATTACATTGATTCCTTTCGCTCTCAGTTTTTCAACAAAAGCATTGAATTCCTTCAGAGCATCCCCTTGGACATTTCCTTCTTGTTGAACCTGAAAATAATTATTAACCGCCGTTTGTTCGTTGAATCCAAAAGCAACCGGTTCTATCATCAAAACTGTATCTGTAGTTTGCATTTTAATCAAATTTTGAATTAATTATTCTCTTACCAACGGCAAAGTCGAACATCTCAACAATCCACCCATTTTGGAAATTTCACGATAAGGAATTTCTTCTACTGTAAATCCCCATTCATCTCTCAGATGATGATTTAATCTTGTGAAAGCTTTATCAGAAACCACAACATCTGGAGCAATTGAGAAGATATTTGGATTCATTTCAAACATCTCTTTATCATTAACCTCGAAACAATTTTCTTCTCCGAAAATGTCAACTAATAATTGATAATCCGATTCATCTACAAATCCATTTTTATAAATAATACATTTGTCATTCCCAACAATATTAAAAGTACAATCCAAATGCAAAATCCCTTCGTAAGGTTTTGTATCATTCTTTTTCAAATCAAGGTCAATAATTCTTTTCTTTGGGAAGTATTCTTTTAGAATTTCGATGGCGTATTCGTTGGTTCTGGCTGTTTTCAGATTTCTGTAATCAGGACTATAACTTGTTCCGATGAAAAGAAATCCGTTCCAGACAATCACGTCTCCACCTTCGATATGAGCCGTTTCGGGAAGGTTGATAATGTTTCGCCAAGACACTTTATCGATGATATGTCTGTAAGCTTCCTGTTCATCAGCTCTATCCGGAATGATATTCGAAATTATCATTTTGTCCTCTATCACAAAGGCGACATCTCTTGCAAAAACCTGGTTATAGTCTTTTAAGATTTTCGGACGAAAAACCTCAACATCATATTTTTTCAGAACCTTTTCGAATTCTGTCATTTCAGAGATAATATCTTGTTCTTTCGGATAGATATTATTTTGGATTGTATGATAAGATTTTGCGTCGTAACTTTCTTCCAAAGTTGGGACAGGGCCATTAGATTTAGGCTGTCCAAGAACTACAGATTTCAGTCTTCCAGTCTCGTTTTTAATATTTAGTTTCATATGTTACTTCCAGTCATTTATCAAGTTCATATGCAATCGCTGTATCCATAGGTAATTGAACTTAAAAAATTAGAGCGATTTCATAATTTCAGAATCACGCAAATATAATTAAAGGATTGTAATCGCTCATATTTTATTTTAGTTAATAATACCTGTGAGAGAGCTTTTGCTGGCGAAAATTTCATCTGGATTTTTAATCTGATGCAAAAAAAATCCCCGAAAAACTAATTTCGAGGATTTTTATATTGATTTTCAATATTTTTTATCTTTTGGAAATATCTACATAATCACGCATTGGAGAACCTTGATAGATTTGTCTTGGTCTTCCGATTGGATCGCCTTTCAGTCTCATTTCTTTCCATTGAGAAATCCACCCTGGCAATCTTCCTAATGCAAACATTACTGTGAACATTTCTGTAGGAATTCCTAACGCTCTGTAGATGATTCCAGAATAGAAATCTACGTTTGGATATAATTTTCTTTCGATGAAGTATTCGTCTTCCAAAGCTACTTTTTCCAACTGCATTGCAATGTCAAGCGCTTTATCTTGGATTCCTAATTTTCCTAAGATATCGTCTGCTGCTTTTTTGATAATTTTTGCTCTTGGGTCAAAGTTTTTGTAAACTCTGTGTCCGAAGCCCATCAATCTGAAGCTGTCGTTTTTATCTTTTGCTTTTGCCACCCATTTGTTAACGTCGCCGCCGTCTTTTTCAATCAATTCTAACATTTCGATAACGGCTTGGTTTGCACCTCCGTGAAGTGGGCCCCAAAGTGCAGAAACACCTGCAGAAATAGAGGCAAACAAACCTGTATGAGCAGAACCAACCATCCTTACAGTAGAAGTAGAACAGTTTTGCTCGTGGTCTGCGTGAAGAATCAACAATTTATCCAAAGCAGCAACTAGAACTGGATCCATTTGGAATTCCTCATTCGGCAGTCTGAACGCCATTTTATAGAAATTCTCAACATAGTTAAGACTGTTATCTCCGTGGTTAATTGGTAAGCCTTGAGTTTTTCTGTAAGTCCAGGCACAAAGATGAGAGAATTTTGCAATCATTAATTCTGCTGCAAGATCTAATTCTTCTTTAGATTTAACATCAACCGCTTTTGGATTGAACGCTGTAAGAGCAGAAGTTAAAGAAGACAAAACGCCCATAGGATGCGCAGAACGAGGGAAAACATCGATTAGCTTTTTAAGCTCGTCTGCAACAAAATTATATTTTTTGATGTTGTTTTCAAAAGAACTGAACTGTTCTGTTGATGGTAATTCTCCGTGAAGTAAAAGGTACATTACTTCTGTAAAGTTTGATTTTTCCGCGATTTGCTCTATAGGATAGCCTCTGTAGAATAATTCCCCTTTATCACCGTCTAGGTAAGTAATTTCACTGATTGTAGCACCTGTGTTTTTGTAACCAAGATCCAAAGTAATCAAACCAGTTTGATCTCTCAATTTGGAAATATCAATTCCTCTGTCACCGATAGTACTATCTACGATTGGATACTCGAAACTTTTTCCATCGTAATTTAATATAACTTTATTATCTGACATTTTAAAAAAATTTTGTCTGCTAAATATAGGACTTTCACACCGAACTGTCAACTGACAAAAGTCATAAATTAGGATTGATTTTATTTATGATGACAATCGACTGATTTCAAAACACTTACTCCTTTATTAATATTTTGACAATCAAATCGATAAAACAAAAAAGCCTTTGAAAAATTCAAAGGCTTTATATGAATATTAATCAAAAATTATCTTTTGATTTTGAAAGCATCTAAACCTGGGAAAACTGCAGTTTCTCCAAGAGCTTCCTCAATTCTCAACAATTGGTTGTACTTCGCCATTCTATCTGATCTAGAAGCAGAACCAGTTTTGATTTGTCCACAGTTTTGAGCTACTGCAAGATCTGCAATTGTAGCATCTTCTGTTTCACCAGATCTGTGAGACATTACTGTCGTGTATTTGTTTTGCTGAGCCATTTGTACAGCAGCCATAGTTTCGGAAAGAGAACCAATCTGGTTAACTTTTACAAGGATTGAGTTAGCTGTATTTTCTGCGATACCTCTAGAAAGTCTCTCAACGTTAGTTACGAATAAATCGTCACCTACCAACTGAACTCTGTCACCGATTTTATCTGTTAATTCTTTCCAACCTGCCCAGTCATTTTCCTGCATACCATCTTCGATAGAGATAATTGGATATTTGTTAGCTAATTCTGCCAAGTAAGAAACTTGCTCACTACTAGAGAATACAGGCGCATCTGGAGTTTGGAATTTTCTGTAATCATAAACTCCCTCTTTGTAGAATTCTGAAGCCGCACAATCCAATGCAATCATTACATCATCACCTGGCTTGTAACCAGCTTTTTCGATAGCTTGTAGTAATGTATCCAAAGCATCTTCTGTTCCCGTGAAAGTTGGAGCAAATCCACCTTCGTCTCCTACTGCAGTTGACAAACCTCTACCGTGAAGAATAGATTTCAAGCTGTGGAAAATCTCAGTTCCTTTTCTCAAAGCATGAGAGAAAGAATCCGCTTTTACCGGCATTACCATAAATTCTTGGAAAGCAATTGGCGCATCTGAGTGAGAACCACCGTTGATTACGTTCATCATTGGGACAGGAAGTGTGTTTGCGTTTACACCACCTACATATTTATAAAGAGGCATTCTAAGCTCATTAGCAGCAGCTTTTGCAACAGCTAAAGAAACACCTAAAATTGCGTTGGCTCCTAATTTACCTTTGTTAGAAGTTCCATCAAGTTGAATCATTACAGCATCAATCAAGTTTTGTTCAAAAACTGGAAGACCAATCAATTCTGGAGCGATGATTTCTTTTACGTTTTCTACCGCTTTCAAAACACCTTTCCCAAGGAATTCTGGTGCACCGTCTCTTAGTTCAACTGCTTCGTGCTCTCCTGTAGAAGCTCCAGAAGGTACTGCTGCACGTCCCATTGCTCCACTTTCTGTGAAAACATCTACTTCAATTGTAGGATTCCCTCTGGAATCTAATATTTGTCTTGCTTCGATAAATGAAATGTAACTCATTGTCTTGATGTTGTTTTTAAGATTTTTTAATTGGTTTGCTTTTTATAAAGCATTGCAAATTTAAACATTTTTAAAATATTATGTGATGAATCATTTCTTAACATTTATCACATCTATAGAAATCACTTATTATTTGAGGATTTTGTATTTTATTTTTACAACACCATCATTAAGGTCAGCAATTTTTTTAAAAGCTCCTTGACTAAGATCGAATTCTCTGGAAGACCTCAAAGGACCGCGATCATTTACAACAATTATTACCGATTTGTCATTATCAACATTTACAATTTCAACTCGTGTCCCAAAAGAAAGAGACTTGTGTGCTCCTGTCATTTTAGAATGTTTATAGGTTTCTCCACTTGCCGTTTTTTTACCATTAAATTTGTTGGCATAATAGGAAACTGTTGTTATTGCATAACCAGATGAATTACTAGAGTTTCGACTTCCACAAGAAACTACAGAAAGCATAAGTAGGAATATGTTTATTTTAAATAAAATTACCAGTATTCTATAAATATTTTTCACAAACTCAATTTACAAAGGTTAATAAAATAACAGCCGGAATATTAATTAATCATTAATATTTTGTTTATATTGCATAAATTTCTAAATTCGATTATTACATCATTTTAGAATTAAATAATCTTCTTTTTGGAATGAATTACGAAAGTATAAAATTAACGATAGATAAGAAAATTGCAGTAGTAACTATCAACAGACCCGAAAGCTTAAACGCCTTGAATGCTCAGGTTTTTAATGATTTGGAAAATGTTTTTGGCATTTTAGATTCAGATAAAAATGTAAGCTGTGTGATTGTTACTGGTAGTGGAGAAAAATCTTTCGTTGCTGGTGCAGATATCAAAGAATTTTCTGCTTTCGGTTCAGAAAAAGCAAAAGAGCTCTCAAAAAGGGGACATTTGGTTTTTCAAAAAATAGAAGATTTGAGCAAACCAGTAATTGCAGCTATCAACGGTTTTGCTTTGGGTGGAGGATTAGAATTGGCATTATCTTGCCATATCAGATATGCTTCGGAAAATGCAAAATTAGGTTTACCAGAGGTTACTTTAGGATTAATTCCTGGCTATGGAGGAACACAAAGATTACCAAAATTAGTTGGAAAAGGCCTGGCCAACGAAATGATTTTTTCAGCGAAATTGATTACAGCTGAAAAAGCGAAATCAATAGGCTTAGTAAATGAAGTTTTTTCTTTAGAAGAATTGCTTGCAAAAACTCAGGAGTTAGCTGAACAAATTGTGAAAAATTCCCCACAAGGCATTGCTAAAGCCATAAAAGCTGTAAATGCTAGTGACAAAGAAAATGGAATGGAAACGGAGGTTAATTCTTTTGGAGAATTATTTTCGGGAGAAGATTTTAAAGAAGGTGTTTCTGCTTTTCTAGAAAAAAGAAAACCTTCCTTCAATTAAACTAAAATAATGAATTATAACAAATTCGATATTGCTTACCTTAAGATGGCGTCCGAATGGGCCAATCTATCTTATTGTAAGAGAAAAAAAGTTGGTGCACTTATTGTAAAGGACAGGATGATTATTTCTGACGGATATAATGGGACACCTTCGGGATTCGAAAACAATTGTGAGGACGAAGAAGGAAAAACCAATTGGTTTGTTCTTCATGCAGAAGCCAATGCAATATTGAAGATAGCAAGCAGTACACAATCTTGCAAAGGTGCAACATTATATATCACAATGTCACCTTGCAAAGAGTGTAGCAAATTGATATTACAATCTGGAATCGAAAAAGTAGTTTACATGGCTGGGTACTCTGATGATAGTGGATTAGAATTTTTAAAAAATTCGGGAATTGAGATTTTAAACATTACAGAACAAGAATTATATATCGTATGACATAACAATACATTTTAAAAAACAATTAAAAAAAAACACACAAATATGAACTGGTCCGAAAAAATAACAGACTTCTCAAATTTTCTAAAATTTGAGAAAAGCTTCTCCGACAACACGCTTGACGCTTACGTTAGAGACATCAAAAAATTAGAAGGTTTTGCTATAACTGATTTAGGTGAAATATCTCCACAAGTCATCAGCTATGAAAACCTTCAGGAATTCATTTATCAACTATCAAAAAAGAAAATCAGCGAACGCTCTCAAGCTAGAAGTATTTCTTCTATAAAAGCTTTTTTCAAATTTCTTTTGGAAGAAGAATATAGAGAAGACAATCCGGCTTCACTTTTGGAAGGCCCAAAATTGGGACTTTACCTTCCTGACACACTGAGCATTGATGACATTGACAAAATCATAGAAAACATACAAAAACACACAGATATTGGAAAAAGAAACCAATGTATCTTGGAAGTATTATATAGCTGTGGATTACGCGTGTCGGAATTAGTAGATTTGAAAATTTCCAATATTAATTTCAAAGAAAGCTACATCATCGTAGAAGGAAAAGGCGAAAAAACAAGATTGGTACCTTTAGCCAAATCTACGGCAGATTACATCCAAGACTATATAAAAAATGTAAGAAGCAATAATAAAATCAATAAAAAATTTGAAGACACCCTATTTCTGAATACCAGAGGAACCAATATGTCTAGAGTAATTGTTTTTATTATCATAAAAGAATTGACCCAAAAAGCAGGCATCAATAAAAACATTTCTCCGCATACTTTCCGACATTCTTTTGCAACACATCTATTACAGAATGGAGCAGATTTGAGATTTATTCAAGAGATGTTGGGGCATAGCAGCATTACAACAACCCAGATTTATACGCATTTGAAAACAGAGGAATTGAGAGATGTGATTATCAAATTCCATCCTAGAAATAGAAAAGTAGTTTAAATATTAAAGCCCACTTAAATATAATCTAAGTGGTTTCTTTTTATTTGATTAATTTTATCCTATGGAAAATTTGAGATTCTGCCCCAAATGTGGTCAGGGAAATTTGCAATGGAATAACGTTTCCAAATGGAGTTGTAACAATTGTGACTTTGTATTATATCACAATACTGCAGCTGCAGTTGCGGTTGTCATACAATGTAAAGATGAATTATTTTTTACTGTTAGAAATCAAGAACCCGGAAAAGGAAAATGGGATTTATCAGGAGGTTTTACAGACCCGAAAGAAACTTCTGAAGAAACTTGCTCCCGCGAGCTAAATGAAGAATTAGGATTAAAAATCAATCCTGAAGAATTCAAATATCTGGGAAGTCAACCAAACATCTATCCTTACAAGAGTATTGATTACAACACTTTGGATTTATTCTACTTGTATGAAGTTGAGGAAAAATTTGAAATCAAATTAGAAGAATCAGAAATCTCCGCAGGAATTTGGGTGAAAAAATCTGAAATCAATTTTGACGAAATCGCTTTCGAGTCACAAAAGCGTTTTCTACAACAATATTTAAAATAAAAGGTTCTCATAAGAACTGTGTTTTTAAGTTAATAAAAAGAAACTCCGGAAAGTAAATTTTCCGGAGTTTTGATTTTATTTCCATTTGATATTACAACCCAAACTCGGTCTTTGGAATTCTTCTTGGTCAGCGCCTGCCAAAAGATTCTCGAAAGCAATAATCAAATCTTCTCCTGTAATTTCTTTCTGATTTCCCGGACGAGAGTCATCCATTTGTCCACGATAAATCAAACTTAGATTTTCATCGAAGAAATAAAAATCGGGTGTACAAGCCGCTTCATAAGCTTTTGCAACATCTTGAGATTCGTCGTACAAATATGGGAATTTGATGTTTCTTTCATCTACAAAATCTACCATTAATTCAGGAGAATCTGCAGGATATCTATTCACATCATTAGAATTAATCCCAATAAATTCAATTCCTTGAGATTTGTAATCCTCGTACAATTCTTCCAATTTATCAATAATATGAAGAACAAACGGACAATGATTGCACATAAAAACAACCAAAGTTCCTTTCTTTCCTTTCAAAGATTCAAGGCTTTGTAATTCGTTATTTTTGGACGGATTAGGAAGTTTAAAATTCGGAGCTTTTGTTCCTAAAGCCAGCATATTCGAAGGTGTATTTGACATCGTTATAATTTATTAATGTGATGATTAATCTAATTGATTCAGCAAAGATAATGCTTCTTGGAGAGAATTATCATAGTTGACCCAATTTACATTCTTCAACTTTCTATTCCACGTTGTTTGGCGTTTTGCATATCGTCTGGAATTTTTCTTAATCTCCGAAACTGCAAAATCCAAATCCCATTCTCCATCAAAATATCGAAACAGCTCCGAATAACCAACGGTTTGTAAAGCGACTTTATCTCTGTCAGCAATCAAAGCTTTTGCTTCTTCCAACAAACCGTTTTCCATCATTTTATCAACTCGAAGATTAATTCTTTCGTAAATGATTTCTCTTGGTGCATTAATACCAATTCTGATGGTTTCAAAATCACGTTTTGCTTTTGGTGTACTAAGATTTTCGGTGTAAGTTTTTCCGGTTTGCCAAATGATATCGATGGCTCTTAATAATCGTCTGGAATTATCTTTATCAACGATTGAATAATATTCCGGGTCAAGTTCTTCAAGTAATTTTTGCAAAGGTTCAATGCCTTCGTTTTCAAAAATAGAAATGAGTTTTTTCTGATTGTCATCATCAGCTATAGGTAAATCATTCATTCCTTCAACAACGGCTTTTTCATACATTCCGCTTCCGCCAACCATTATTGCAACATCTTTTTTGGAGAATATTTCGTTCAATTTCTTTAGAGCTTCTTCTTCATACAATCCAATCGAATAATAATCATTAATACTGATATTGCCTACAAAATGATGCTTCGCTTCTGCCAATTCTTCATCAGTCGGTGTTGCAGTTCCAATTTTCATTTCTTTATAAAACTGGCGCGAGTCGCAGGAAATAATTTCTGTATCGAGATGTTTTGCCAAATCGATTGCCAATCGGGTTTTCCCAATTCCTGTAGTTCCGACGATGGAGATAAGACGTTTCAAAAAGTTAATTTTTGCAAATTTACGAAATGCGAAATTCTTCTTGCATTATATTTTATCGCAAAGGCGCAAAATAATTATCAATTCATTGTTTTTAAGTCGCAAATACAAATATTGGATTTTGCTTCTTTAAATATTTTCGATTAAAAAATAATTGCGCCTTTGCGATAAAAGCAAATCAATAATTACTTATTTTTACAATCAGAATGGCATTCAAATTACCAAACTCCAAACTTCCTGACGTGAAAACGACTATTTTCGCAGAGATGAGCTTATTGGCGCAACAGGAAAACGCAGTGAATCTTTCTCAAGGATTTCCGGATTATCAACCTGATGAGAACTTAATCAAATATCTCGGTGATTTTGCGAAACAAGGTTACAATCAATATGCACCTTTAGCAGGAATCAAAGAACTTCGGGAAGAGATTTCAAGGAAATTCAATCTTCAGTATCAAGTGGATTATCAAGCGGATTCTGAAATTAATATAACTGCCGGAGCAACTCAAGGAATTTTCACGATTATCTCTGCATTTGTGGGAAAAGGCGATGAAGTCATTATTTTTGAACCAGCTTACGACTGTTACGAACCCGCAATTATCTTGAATGGCGGAATTGTAAAAAACGTCAAAATGCTTTATCCTAATTATGAAATTAATTGGAATGAAGTTAAAAATCTGGTTTCCGAAAAAACCAAAATGATTATCATCAACAATCCGAATAATCCTTCCGGAAAAATCCTGAAACAAAAGGATATTGATGAATTAATTTCGATTGTAAAAGACACAGACATCATTATTTTAAGTGATGAAGTTTATGAAAGTATTACTTTTGATAAAAAACCTCATCTGACATTAGCCAAATACCTCGAACTAAAAGAGAGAACTTTTGTCGTTGGCTCTTTTGGAAAATTATTGCACATTACAGGTTGGAAAATCGGTTATGTTTGTGCGCCTTCGGATTTGATGTCTGAGTTTAGGAAAGTTCATCAGTTCAATGTGTTTTGTGTGAACACGCCTGCGCAATTTGCAATTTCTAAATATTTGCACAATGTGGATGATTTCCAAACAATTTCAACATTTTTCCAAACAAAAAAAAATTATCTTAAAAATGCTTTAAAAGAAACACCTTTTCAATTATTAGATTGTGAAGGAACTTATTTTTTATCCGCAAATTTTGGCGCAATTTCTGATAAGCAAGACAAAGATTTTTGCTATTGGCTGACGAAAGAATATAAAGTCGCAACTATCCCTTTTTCTGCATTTTACAAAGATAAAACTGATGAAAAAGTAATTCGTTTTTGTTTTGCAAAAGAACAGGAAACGTTGGACAAAGCCATCGAAAAGTTATTAAAAATTAAAATATAATATGAAAAACCTAATCATCGCAGCTTCTTTATTAGTAGGAGTTAGCGCATTTTCTCAAGCAAAATTAGACCCAGCAAAACTGAATTATTTTTCAGCTGATGCAAGTCCAATGGATGCTGCTTATTTTCCAATTCAAGTGACGTCTTCAAAGTCAGACGCTCCAAAAGTAAAAGTCGTTTATTCTCGTCCGCAGAAAAAAAACAGAGTTGTTTTTGGTAACTTGATTAAGTATGGGGAAATCTGGAGATTTGGAGCGAATGAAAATTCTGAAATCAAATTCTACACGCCAGTTGTAATTGGTGGAAAAGAAATTCCTGCTGGAACTTATAGTATTTTCGCTATTCCGTTTGAAAAAGAATGGACAATTGTTCTAAATTCTGAAATCGATAAGTGGGGAGCTTATTTCTATGACAAGAGTAAAGATGTTGTGAGATTCAATGTTCCGGTTGAAAAAACTTCATCACCAATTGAATATTTTTCTGTGACGTTTGTACAGACAAAAACCGGAGCAGATTTGTACGCTGGATGGGATAATTCTCAGGTTAAATTCCCAATTGAGTTCAAGTAATTTCTCGAAATTTATAATAAATGAAGCCTTATCAGATTTTGATAAGGCTTCTTCTTTTAAAACTTGATTGAAAGTAATTCTTCAAAGTTTTGAATTTCGATTTTAGGATTTTCGATTGTTCCAAAACCATATGCGGCGTAAATAAAATCAACGCCAGCTTTTTCGGAAGATTCTTTGTCCCAAATTGTATCTCCAACATAAACCGGATTTTGAAGATTATTTCGCTCAACAATCAATCTGATATTTTTATCTTTGGGTAAACCGGCATTTCCGTAACATTCAAAATCCTCAAATAAATCTTTAAAACTAAAAAACTCGATGAAGTTTTCTATGTAACCTTTCATACAATTGCTGACGATGAAAAGTCTGTAATTTTTATTTAATTGTTCTAAAGTTTCTTTGACTTTGGGAAACAATTCACCTCCAAATTCCTTAAGATAATCGCTTTCTTTTTTTGCATAAATCTTTTCAAACTCCTGCAATTTTTCTTTTGGAATAAAACTGAAATGCTGAGCAAAAATGTCATCCATTTTCATCCCAGAAAAATCTCTGACGGTTTGTGAAGTGATTTCAATATCAAATCCAAAGTCTTTTATACTTTCATTAAAAGCTTTGGAAACTGTTTCGGAAGCATTCCAAAGTGTTCCGTCTAGGTCAAAAATAATACTGTCTCTTTCTTTCATTATAAAATTCTTTTCTTTATAAATATTTATTTTTTTAATAATTAGAACTATCTCTCGAATTAATTTGAACAATGAAAAAAAGATTAAACCTATATTTAAAATAACAATTCCTGAAATTAAAATATCTTGAGGGTTTATGATATCATCTCCAACTCTTTTAGTCATAACAGTAAAAATCCAAACAATACTGAGATAATATAATAATCCTAAAAGAGAGAATGTCCATATAAGATAAGTGATTATCTTTTCATATTTATAAAATTTTCTCTCCATTAATATAAACTTGATTGGGCAAAAGACTCCCTTGATGATAAAGAATATTTTGGAAATTATCGGTATTGTAAGTGATAAAATCTGCTTTTTTACCTTCAGCTAAAATTCCTCTATCTTCTAAATCCAAAGCAAACGCTGCTCTAAAAGTAATTGCAGATAAAACTTCCGCCGTTGTCAACTTCTGATAAGTTGCTAAAATCGAAGCTTGAGTCACGAGATTTCCCATTGGTGCAGAACCGGGATTCCAGTCGGTTGCGATGGCAAGAATTCCGCCTTTGTCAAGGATTTTTCTAGCGGGAGAAAATGGTTCACCAAGACCTAAACTTGCACCGGGTAAAGCAATTGCAACTGTATTTGAATTAGCTAAAAACTCAATATCTTTATCAATTGTTGCCTCCAAATGGTCAGCAGATTTTGCACCGACCTCAACAGCAATTCTAGAACTTCCAGCCGTGAATTGGTCTGCGTGAACTGTAATTTGAAAACCTAATTCTTTTGCTTTTTCAAGAAACATTTTGCTTTCCTCAGGTTGAAACGCTGATTTTTCTATGAAGATATCAACTCGATTTGCGAGGTTTTCTTCTTTTACTTTTGATAGAATTTCATCCAAAATATAATTGAGATATTCCTCGGAAGTACCTTCAAAATCTTTTGGTTTGAGATGGGCAGAAAGACAAGTGGGAACTAAGGTTACTTTAGTTTTTGCCTGAGCTTTTTTGATAGCTCGCAACATTTTGAGTTCCTCTTCAACATTTAATCCATAACCACTTTTTATTTCAATCGTCGTAATACCTTGTTTGATAAGTTGATTAACTCTTTTAAGAATTCCTTCAACTAATTCTTCTTCAGAAGAGGCTCTTGTATGTTTTACAGAACTCCAGATTCCACCACCGGATTCTGCAATTTCTAGATAGGTTTTTCCCGCGTTTCGCATTGCAAAATCATTAGAACGATTTCCTCCAAAACAAATATGCGTATGTGCATCCACAAAAGCTGGAATTGCAATTTGCTCACCTTTAATAAAATCAATTTCTGAATCTGGAAATTGCTGTTTTAAAGAATCAAAATCACCCACTTTTTGAATGATTTCATTTTCTGTAATAATTCCTCCATTGGAAATGATTTCTAAAGATTCGTCCTGGAGTTTTCCTTTTAATGGAAGATTATTGAGTGTTACGATTTGTGTGAAAGGACCAGTTAAGTTCATATTAAATCTTATGTTGTAAAAATAACGATAACTTTATATTTTCTATCTATTATAAATTGTACTTTTATAAAAATTTTAAAAACCTATGAAAATAATTATTGCAAATATTGCTATTATATTAAGCACTTCGTTTTTTAATGCACAGCAGAATTATAAAATGTTTACTGGTCCTCTTGCTTCAATCAATAAAGATTATGAAAAAGCAGAACATAATGTAATAGGCACCCCTTATTCCAACCTTAATTTTCTCTCTGCAACAATTGGAGAGTCACAGGATTCTTTACCAATTCGTTATGATGCTTATATAGATCAAGTTGAAACTCTCGTTGACGATAAAGTATATGAACTTCCAAAAAATGAAAAATTTGCAACGTTAAAATTTAAAGGATCAAATATCACTATTGTTTATTTAAAAGAAGACAATGGTTATTTTTTTCGATTAGTTGATGGCAAAAATCAATTATTAAAAAAAGAAAAAGTGAAAGTTGAAGTAGTTAAACCTTCAATTGAACCTAACTCCACAATAAAGGACGGTTATTCTAAATTTGAAAGAGTAAATCCTACATACTTTATTAAAAATGAAAAAAATTTAATTAAGATCCCAAAAAATGAGAAGGAATTGATGAGTAATTTTCCAGAACAAAAGAATGAAATTGAAAATTTTATTAAAACAAATAAAATTAAAATAAAGCAAGAAGAATCAATGATTAAATTAGTTAAGTTCTTAAATAGTCTTTAATTTCATTAAACATAAAAAAGAGGTGCAAATTACACCTCTTTTTGTCTTAAAATACTTCTCTTCCTATTTTGAGAATATTATCACTTTTCCCCATCGAGTAAAAGTGCAGAACAGGAATTCCAAAGTCTAAGAGTTCTTTGCTTTGGTTGATTGCCCATTCTATACCAACTTCACGAACATCGTTATTGGTTTTACATTTCAAGACTTCATTGATTAAAGCTTCAGGCAAATCGATTTTGAAAACCTGTGGTAACATTTGCAAATGCGTTTTTGTAGCAATTGGTTTGATACCCGGAATAATCGGAACATCAATCCCAATTTCTCTAGCTTGCTTTACGAATTCAAAGAACTTTTGATTGTCAAAAAACATTTGAGTAACGATGTAATCAGCACCTGCTTCCACTTTTTTCTTCAACATTTGAAGGTCATAATTCATAGAAGGCGCTTCGATATGCTTTTCAGGATAACCTGCAACGCCGATGCAGAAACTGTTGTCCACATCAGACTCTATCTTGCCGTGCAGATATTCTCCAATTCCCAAATCGTGAATTTGTTTAACCAAATCTGAAGCATATTTATGCCCTCCTACAGACGGTTCAAAATATTTTTCGCCTTTCATTGCATCGCCTCGTAAAGCAACAATATTATTGATTCCCAAATACATACAATCCACCAAAAGATATTCGGTTTCTTCTTTTGTAAATCCACCGCAAAGTACGTGTGGAACGGTATCAACATTATATTTATTCTGAATTGCCGAGCAAATCCCTAACGTTCCAGGACGCATTCTTGTGATTTTTCGCTCCATCAAACCGTTTCCTCTTTCCAGAAAAATGTACTCTTCTCGAGAAGTTGTAACATCTATAAATGGCGGTTTGAACTCCATCAACGGGTCAATATTTTTATATAAATCGGCAATTCCCACTCCTTTTTGTGGAGGAACAATTTCAAATGAGAAAAGTGTTTTGCCGTTGGCGTTTTTTATATGGTCAGTAATTTTCATTCAATAATTTTAAATAATATTAATCCGCAAGATTAGGAGCTAGCCATTTTCTGGCATAATCCAATTCAACATCTTTTCTTTCAGCAAAATCTTTCAATTGGTCTTCATCAATTTTTCCAACTCCGAAATATTTTGATTTTTCGTTCCCAAAATAATAACCAGAAACCGCTGCTGTTGGCCACATTGCAAGACTTTCAGTTAAAGTCACTCCGATTTTCTCATCCACCTTTAGTAAATCCCAAATCGTCAATTTTTCCAAATGGTCAGGACAAGCAGGGTAACCCGGAGCAGGACGAATTCCAAGGTACTTTTCTTTAATTAATTCTTCGTTATCCAAAGTTTCATTTTCAGAATATCCCCAATATTCGGTTCTGACTTTTTTGTGAAGATATTCGGCGAAGGCTTCTGCAAAACGGTCTGCCAACGCTTTTACCATAATCGCATTGTAATCGTCATTCTGGTCTTCATATTCTTTTGCTAATTCATCAGCTCCAAAACCTGTACAAACGCAGAAAGCTCCGATATAATCTTGTTTTCCAGAATTTTCAGGCGCAATAAAATCACTTAAAGCAAAATATTCTTTGCCCTCCGATTTTTTATGTTGTTGTCTTAAAGTTCTGAAAGTTGAAATCACATTCTGATTGTCATCATAAACCAAAATATCATCCTGTTCATTTGCATTAGCAGGGAAAATTCCGAAAATACCTTTTGCAACAAAACTCTTTTCTTTCAGAATTTTCTTGAGCATTGTCTGCGCTTCATTGAATAAAATCGTCGCTTGTTCTCCAACCACATTATCAGTTAAAATCTCAGGAAATTTCCCGAATAATTGCCAGCTTCTGAAAAACGGAGACCAATCGATAAATTCAACTAAATCATCCAGATTTTGGTCTTCGATAATTGTAATTCCTAATTTTTTTGGTGTTGGAATAATTTCATTTTCCCAATCGATTTTGAATTTTTTCTCACGTGCTTCTGCAATCGGAACATATTCTTTGTCAACTTGTCGGTTCAGGAATTTTTCACGGAATTCATCATAATCCTTTCTGATTTCTAAAGCATAAGCATTAGATTTATCGTGATTCAAAAGTGCACTCACCACACCAACCGCTCTGGAAGCGTCATTCACGTGAACGACGGTATTGGAATATTTAGGTGAAATTTTAACGGCTGTATGCGCTTTGGAAGTGGTTGCGCCACCTATCAGCAAAGGAAAACTCAGGTTTTTACGTTCCAGTTCGTCTGCAATGTGAACCATTTCGTCTAAACTTGGTGTAATCAATCCACTTAATCCAATCACATCCACTTTTTCATCAATCGCAGTCTGAATAATTTTCTCGGCAGGAACCATTACTCCTAAATCCACAATTTCATAATTATTACAACCCAAAACTACACTCACAATATTTTTCCCGATATCGTGAACATCGCCTTTTACAGTTGCCATAAGGATTTTCCCGTTAGATTTTTGAGTTTGGTCTTTTTCCGCTTCGATGAAAGGCTGAAGATAAGCAACAGCTCTTTTCATTACTCTCGCAGATTTTACAACCTGAGGCAGAAACATTTTTCCACTTCCGAAAAGGTCGCCGACAACGCCCATTCCATTCATTAGATTAATTTCGATAACATCAAGCGGACGTTTTGAAGTTTTTCTAGCTTCCTCGGTATCTTCTTCTATAAAACGATCGATTCCTTTGACTAAAGCGTGTGTAATTCTCGATTGTAAATCCTGTTCTCTCCAGCTAAGGTCTTCGGTTTTTTCTTTTTTGGTTGATTTATGTTTTTCGGAATAATCGAGAAGTTTTTCTGTCGCATCGTCTTTTCTATCGAGCATTACATCTTCCACCAATTCCAACAAATCTTTCGGAATTTCATCGTAAACTTCCAACATTGTTGGATTTACGATCCCCATATTCATCCCCGCTTTTATGGCGTGGTAAAGGAAAACAGAATGCATCGCTTCTCTCACAGAATCATTTCCACGGAACGAAAATGAAACATTGGAAACACCGCCACTTACGGACGCATTCGGAAGATTGGTACGAACCCAGCGAGTTGCCTCGATAAAATCAATAGCGTTTCTACGGTGTTCATCCATTCCTGTCGCAACAGGAAAAATATTAAGATCAAAAATAATATCTTCCGAAGGAAAGCCTACTTGGTTCACCAAAATATCATAAGACCTTTTGGAAATTTCGATTCTTCTTTCGTAATTATCAGCTTGTCCAACCTCATCAAAAGCCATAATAATCGCCGCTGCACCATATCTTTTAATCGCTTTTGCCTGCTTGATGAATTCTTCTTCACCACCTTTTAAACTGATAGAATTCACAACAGGTTTTCCTTGAACCACTTGCAAACCAGCTTCTAAAATTTCCCATTTTGATGAATCAATCATAATCGGGATTCTGGCAATATCTGGTTCGGAAGCAATAAGATTCAGGAATCTGACCATTGCATTTTTCCCGTCCAGAAGTCCGTCATCCATATTGACGTCGAGAATCTGAGCACCGCCTTCCACCTGATTTCTGGCAATATCGAGTGCTTCAGAATATTTTTCTTCTTTGATTAATCGAAGAAATTTTTTGGAACCGGCAACGTTGGTTCTCTCTCCAACATTGATGAAGTTGGATTCGGGAGTTATAATTAAAGGCTCGAGGCCTGATAATTTCAGATATTTTCTTTTACAATCTGTTTCCATAAATTATTCACTAATTGCCGATAATTTTCTCGGCTGGTAAGTTTGCACCAAATCAGCAATCGCTTTGATATGGTCTGGCGTTGTTCCACAACAACCTCCGATAATATTGATTAAAGCTTTGTCCACATACTCTTTGATTTGCTCCGCCATTTGCTCGGCAGTTTCGTCGTACTGACCGAAAGCATTCGGTAAACCGGCATTTGGATAAGCAGAGATTCCGAAATCGGTGTGATTGGCAAGAATTTCCAGATAAGGCGTCAATTGTTTCGCTCCTAAAGCACAGTTGAAACCAACACTTATCAAATCCATATGTGAAACCGAAATCAAAAATGCGTCCGCAGTCTGTCCGCTCAACGTTCTTCCAGAAGCATCGGTAATCGTCCCCGAAACCATAATCGGAATGGTTATATTTCTTTCTTCTCGGATTTCGTCAATGGCAAACAATGCCGCTTTTGCATTCAAAGTGTCGAAGATTGTCTCAACTAAAAGAATATCAGAACCTCCGTCTAGCAAAGCTTCTGCTTGTTGTTTGTAAGCGATTCTGAGTTCGTCAAAAGTAATAGCTCTATAACCTGGGTCATTGACGTCCGGACTAAGACTCGCCGTTCTATTGGTTGGTCCGATGGAACCTGCAACAAATCTTGGCTTATCAGGATTTTGGGCAGTAAATTCATCGCAGACTTTTTTAGCAATTTTAGCCGATTCATAATTAAGTTCGTAAACCAAATCTTCCATATGATAATCTGCCATCGCAATGGTAGTCCCGGAAAATGTATTAGTTTCGATAATATCCGCACCTGCTAAAAGATATTTTCTGTGAATTTCTTCAATCGCTTCCGGTTGAGTCAGAGATAACAAATCGTTATTTCCTTTGAGTGGAGATTCCCAGTCTTTGAATCGCTCACCGCGATAATCTTCCTCGGTGAAATTGTAGCGCTGAATCATCGTTCCCATTGCTCCGTCGAGAATGAGAATGCGTTCACCCAATGCGTTATATAATTGTTCTGAATTTTTCATAATTCATTTCTTTTTCTAATGTACCATCGGTTTTACCGACGGCTACTGATATTGAATCTTTCGGATTCTTCGTTTTTTTCGTTGATAGGAAGATAAAACCTCAACATAGCCCCGATGGTAGCGGCATCCTTTTTTGTTTTTTTTGGATTCTTAGACAAGTTCAGAATGACAAATGTTGTAAAAACAAAAAAGATATAGCGGACAGCGGGTTGGAATCTTGTTTCGGAGTTGAAAACTTATTGCTCCTAATTCCGATTCCGTTAGTCTAAAGCCTGTTTCAAATCGTTGATAATATCATCAATATTTTCCAAACCAACAGAGCAACGCACCAATCCGGCAGTGATTCCAACCTCGTTTCTTTCTTCATCAGAAAGTTTGGAATGCGTTGTGGAAGCAGGATGCGTAACAATCGTTCTGGTGTCGCCCAAGTTGGCGGAAAGGGAACACATCTTAATTCTGTTCAGGAAATTTCTACCACCTTCGATTCCGCCTTTGATTTCGAAAGCCACGATGTTTCCGCCTAATTTCATTTGCTTTTTAGCGATTTCGTGGCTTGGATGGGATTTTAGGAACGGATATTTTACCAATTCTACGTTCGGATGATTTTCTAAAAACTCCGCAACTTTCAATGCATTCTCGCAATGTTTTTCTACACGAATCGCCAACGTTTCCAAACTTTTGCTCAAAACCCAAGCGTTGAAAGGCGACATTGCCGGACCTGTGTTTCTCGCAAACAAATAAATCTCACGAATCAAATCTGCTTTTCCAACGGCAACTCCGCCAAGAACACGACCCTGACCATCAATCAGTTTTGTTGCTGAGTGTACCACGATATCAGCTCCGTATTTAATTGGCTGTTGCAAATAAGGCGTTGCAAAACAGTTGTCAACGATGAAAATCAAATTATGTTTCTTAGCAATCTGACCGAAAAATTCCAAATCTAAAACTTCAATTGCAGGATTTGTCGGTGTTTCTAAATACAAGATTTTTGTATTTGGTTTGATGTATTGTTCTACGTTTTCAGCATCTTCTGCTTTGAAATATGATGTTTCAATATTCCATTTTGGGAAATATTTTGTGAACAAAGTGTGCGTGGAACCGAAAACCGATTGGCAACTCACAATATGGTCGCCAGCATCAAGCAAAGTTGCAAATGTAGAATAAATCGCCGCCATTCCTGTTGCAAAAGCATAACCAGATTCTGCGCCTTCCATTTTTACAATCTTATCTACAAATTCTGTAACGTTGGGATTGCTGAAACGGCTGTAAAGATTCTTGTCTTTTTCTTCTGCAAAGCTCGCACGCATATCTTCTGCATCTTCGAAAACGAAGCTTGACGTGAGATATAACGGTGTGGAATGTTCGTCAAACTGAGTTCTTTCGGTTTGAGTTCTTATGGCTAATGTTTCGAAATTTTGGTTTTCCATTTGTCTGCTATTTTCCATAGGTTTCACCTACGGCTATTTTGGTGAACTCTTCGAGTTCGTTGATTTTATTTTGTTTCGCTGAGTCTTAAAATATCTCCGAAAACACCTCTTGCGGTTACTTTTGCTCCGGCTCCTGCTCCCATAATTACGATTGGATTTTCACCGTAACTTTCTGTGTAAATTTCGAAAATAGAATCCGAACCTTTTAGTTGTCCAAGTGCAGAATTAGCCGGAACAGAAATTACTTTCACATCCAATTCTCCTTTTTCTTTTTGCAAATCTCCGTGCAAATCTCCGACGTATCTTAAAACATAGCCTGGCTCTTGCTTTTCTTTAATTTTTTGATATTCGTCGTCTAATTCCTCCAATCTTGAAAGGAATTCTTCTTTAGAAACTGACAACAAACTTTCAGGAACAAGATTCTGAATATTAATATCTTCAAATTCATTAATCAAATCTAATTCTCTTGCTAAAATCAAGAGCTTTCTTGCAACATCATTTCCTGATAAATCTTCGCGCGGGTCTGGTTCTGTGTAACCTTTTTCTAAAGCTTCGTTGATAATCGTTGAAAATTTGTCATTACGAAGCGAAAAATTATTGAAAACATAACTCAAAGTTCCGGAAAAAACACCTTTGATTCTTGTAATGTTTTCGCCTGAAAGATGCAATAATTTAATGGTGTCAATCAAAGGTAAACCTGCGCCGACATTGGTTTCGTAGAGATATTTCTTTTTGTTTTTTTCTAATAATTTTCTGAAATTTCGGTATTCAGAGATTGGTAATGTATTATATATTTTATTAGAACCTACAATATCAAATCCGTTATCTACAAACGTTGGGTAATGCTTCACAAAATCTTTGCTCGCCGTATTATCCACCATTACAAGATTTTCCAAGTGATGTTCTTTTGCAAAATCTATCAAAGCTTCTATGCTAGAATCTGTTGTAGAATATTTGATTTTCTGTCTCCAATCGCTTGCGAAACCAGCTTTGTTAAAGGCAATTTTTCTTGAGTTCGCAATCGCAACAATTTTTAAATCCACTCTTTTACGATTCAGAATATCATAAGCCGAATCCAAAATCTGCTCCACCAAAGTTCCACCAACATTCCCGTGACCAATCAAAGCCAGATGAACTGTTTTTGGTTTCCCGTAGATTTCGGTTTCGATGATATTTTTTGTGATTTCTGTTTGATTCCCGGTTACGACGATATTTACTCTTCCCGCAGAAGCAATTTGACTTAGCAACAAAGGATAAATCTTATTTCTCTGAAGCTCCGACAAAATCTTATTATAATTATCAGAAACAAATCCGATAACACTAAGATTTTCAACACTGTAAATATTGCTCACGTGTCCTTTTGCCTTCTCTTTTTCAAATTCTTTATTCAGAAAATCAACTGCATCCGAAGCGTCATTCTCATCCACAAGAACAGAAATTCCGTTTTCAATCGCTTGTTGGGAAATTACTCCAACACTGATTCCTCCTCCATTCAAAGCCTGAAAAATACGTGAATCCACGCCAATCTGTCCAAGAAAATCCTTTCCTTCGAAATTCACCAAAGCTTTGTTTCTATAAATATTAATTGTGTTCTTGTCTGTCATCAGTTCAAAAAAATTGGTTTTAAAATTGTGTTCAATTGCTCATATTCCATTAGAAAAGCATCGTGCCCGTGAATGGAATTAATCTCGTGATACTGAACGTTTTTGTTTTTATTTTGTAAAAATTGGTAAGTATTTTTAATCTCAAAAGCAGGATAAAAAAGGTCTGAATCTACTGACACCAAATGGATTTCTGAATTGATATTCTCCAATTCATTTTCCTTTCCGTTGATGTTCATCAGAAGATGATTAACGAGTTTATAAGCTTTTAAACTAAATCTTTCGTTTAATCTGTTTCCGTGAAAGTTGAGCCAGTCGTGAGACTTCAGAATTTGTTTTTCAGAATCGATTTCTCTATTGAATCTTAAGTTAAGAGATTCAGGCGTTCTGTAACACAACATTGCGTGAACTCTGGCTTTTTCAAGAGGTTTGTCTTCTGATTCCAAAAGAAATTTCTGAACCAGACATTGAGAATGTAACCAATCCGATGTTTTGAAATCTGTCGCAATCGGGATGAATTTTTCTGCTAAATTATTTTGCAAAGTCAGCATTTCCCAACCGATTGAACCTCCAACAGAACCACCAACTAATGCGAAAAGTTTTTCAATTTTAAGATTTTTCAACCCTTCAAGAAAAATAGATGCAATATCCTGAGCTGTGAAATCTTCGTAATTATCAATGAAAAATCCATCAAACCCATTTCCGGGAATATTGAAAGAAATAATTGTAAATCGATTGGTATCAATTATTTTCTCTTCCCCAACCAAAGATTTCCACCAGCCATTTTCTCCCGCAACATCAGAATTTCCTGTCAATGCGTGATTGATTAAAACAATCGGAGCTGAATACAGTTCTTTTCCAAAAAGCTGATAGCTTAATGGAATGTCGAGAACTTTTCCGTTCTGAGTCGTGAAGTTATTAAGGTTGATATGTTGTAGCTCGTTTTTCAATTTTGATAAAATTAAATTGAAAATGCTACAGGGAAATGTAGAAAAATGTCTGGGTTATCTTTTCCGCCATTGCGGATAGAATTTAGCACCTTCTTCGTTTCCGAAGGGTTGCCAAGGTTTCACAGAGTCTAATCTCTCCACCTTTCTCGATAACATTTTCAATATGTAAATGAACAAATCTGACCGCAAAGATAGACAAGAAATTGCATTAGTTCCAAATTGTATGAAAATTTCTCTACATCAATTTTTTGTTAACAATTAATTGTAAGATATTTATAATGGCAATTATGTATAATATTTGCTTAGAAAAAATCACAAAATTTGAAAAATGGACATTAATCTAAATAAGCAAGTTGCTATTGTTACTGGCTCTAGCAGTGGAATAGGAAAAGGAATTGCTATCAGTTTGGCAAAATCCGGAGCAATCGTTATCATCAATCATTCATCTGAACATTCTCGTCCCGAAGCGGAAGAAACTTTGAAAACCATTGAAGAAAACGGAGGCGAAGGTTTGATTATTCAATGTGATGTAAGTAAGGAAGACCAAGTTTTGGCAATGTTCCAAGCGACTATTAATAAATACGGAACTGTAGATATTCTCATTAATAATGCAGGCTTACAACAAGATGCGCCTTTTGTAGAAATGACGCTTGCTCAATGGCAGAAAGTAATTGATGTGAATCTGACAGGACAATTCCTTTGCTCAAGAGAAGCGATTAAGGAATTCCTGAAGCGAGGAATGACAGAAAAATCCTGCGCGCTTGGAAAAATCATCAATATCAGTAGTGTTCACGAGACTATTCCGTGGGCCGGACACGCGAATTATGCTTCCAGTAAAGGAGCGCTTAGAATGCTGATGCAAACGCTGGCTCAGGAATACGGGAAACAAAAAATTCGTGTGAATAATATTTGTCCAGGCGCCATTCAAACTCCTATTAACAAATCAGCTTGGGATAATCAAAAATCTCTGGATGCGCTAATGACGCTGATTCCGTATGATAGAATCGGGCAACCGGAAGACATTGGAAATTTAGCCGTATTTTTGGCGAGTGATTATTCGGATTATATTACAGGTGCGAGTATCTATGTAGATGGCGGAATGGCGAGTCTGGAGAGTTTTGCGGATAACGGGTAATTAATTATTAATGATGAATTATCAATTATTAATGGTTTTTTAATTCGTTGAAAGAAGGAACAAACCCCAACATAGCCCCGATGGGAACGGCATCCTTTTTTTGCTTTTGGGGAAATTGTTTTTAATGACAAATAGTCTAAGCAAAAAAAGATATAGTGGACAGCGGGTTGGAATGTTCTAACAAATGTACAACCGTGTTGCTCCTGATAAAAAAGAATAATTATTCTCAAAAAATAATTAGAAAAATGAATGAAGAAGAAAAACTAAGAAATCCGAATTGGAAAAAGTGGGGTCCGTACGTGAGTCACCGCCAATGGGGAAATGTACGCGAAGATTATAGTACCAACGGTGATGCGTGGGAATTTACCGGTCACGATACAGCGGAAGCGTGGACTTACCGTTGGGCAGAAGAAGGCATCGCAGGAATCTCGGATGAGAAACAGCAATTATGTTTTGCACTTTCTTTCTGGAACAAAAATGACTGCAGAGTTAAGGAACGTTTTTTTGGATTAAGCAATCATCAGGGAAATCACGGCGAAGATATCAAGGAGATTTTTTATTATCTGGACAATACACCGTCTCATAGCTATATGAAGATGGTTTACAAATATCCAATCCAAGCGTTTCCTTACGATGACCTCATCAATACCAATGCGCAACGCTCCAACAAAGACCCTGAATATGAAATATTTGATACAGGAATCTTTGATAACGATGAATATTTTGACATTTTTATTGAATATGCGAAAGCTGGTGAAGATGATTTTTTAGTCAGAATTGATGTTCATAACAGAAGTAATCAGCCTGCTCCAATTGTGGTTTTGCCAACAGTCTGGTACAGAAACAATTGGATGTGGGGTTATAATGATTACAAAGGTCAACTTGGTTTTTCTAAACAAGGTGAGATTGACATCCATCATAACAGCCTTAGTATAAAGAAATTATACTCCAGAAACAGAAATGTGGATGCGCTGTTTTGTGAAAATGAAACGAATCGTTCGAGATTATTCAATCTTCCGAAGACAGAAGGTTTTTTCAAAGACGGAATTAATCAATATATCACGAAAGGTCTTGATACAATCAATCCTTCGAAAACAGGAACGAAAGCTTCTCTCCATTGTGAAGAAATCATAGAAGCGAACAGCAACAAAGTTTTCGAATTCCGATTGTCGCCTCATATTATGGATGATGCGTTTTGGGATTTTGATGAAATAGTCTCGAGACGAAAACAGGAAGCGGATAAGTTTTATGCGAACATCCAGAAAGATATTGAGAATGAAGACGAAAAGAATGTCCAAAGACAGGCATTTGCAGGTTTGCTTTGGAATAAACAATTCTATCATTACAACATCGGAAAATGGCTGAAAGGCGACCCGAATTTCCCTATTCAACGAAAAGGTTTTGTGCGAAACAGCAATTGGGAACATCTTCATAACAAAGATATCATCTCGATGCCCGACAAGTGGGAATATCCTTGGTATGCAACTTGGGATTTGGCATTCCATTGTGTGAGTTTTTCTGTAATTGATTCGGAATTCGCTAAAAATCAACTGATTACTCTGACGAAAGAATGGTATATGCATCCAAACGGACAGGTTCCTGCTTACGAATGGAATTTTGATGATGTTAATCCGCCTGTTCACGCTTGGGCAACTTTCCGAGTTTTTAAAATCGATGAAAAAAATAATGGAAAACCAGATTTGGCTTTCCTAGAGAGAGTTTTTCAGAAATTATTATTGAATTTCACTTGGTGGGTTAACCGAAAAGACTACAACGGGAAAAACCTTTTTGGAGGTGGATTTCTTGGACTAGATAACATCGGAGCTTTCGATAGAAATATGGAATTCAGTGAAGGTGAACATCTGGAACAAGCCGACGGAACGAGTTGGATGGCAATGTATGCGCTGAATATGATGCGTATTGCTATGGAATTGGCAACTTACAATCCGGTCTATGAAGATTTGGCGATTAAGTTTTTTGAACATTATCTTTATATTGCCGAAGCAATGGAAAACATTGGGGAAGACAAACAAGGACTTTGGAATGAAGAAGATGGGTTTTTCTACGATTTGCTTCAGTTATCCAACGGAGATAGTGTGAGTCTGAAACTTCGAAGCATTGTTGGATTGATTCCAATGTTTGCGGTAGAAGTTGTGGAACACAGCCTTTTGGAAAAACTTCCCGAGTTCAAAAAAAGGATGGAGTGGGTTCTGAAAAATAAACAAGACCTTACGAAATTGGTTTCCCAATGGTATGTTGAAGGCGAAGGAAACAAACACCTTTTGAGCATCCTAAGAAAAACAAGATTGACAAAAGTTTTAACAAGATTAGTTGACGAATCTGAATTCCTCAGCGATTATGGAATCCGTGCGATGTCCAAGGTTTATGAGGAAAACCCTTTCCGATTCACTGTTCACGGACAGGAACACGTGGTTTATTACACACCAGCAGAAAGTGACAGCCGAATGTTTGGCGGCAACAGCAACTGGCGCGGACCTATTTGGTTTCCGATTAATTTCCTGATTGTTGAAAGTTTACAGCGTTTTGATTTCTTTTTCGGAGATTCTTTAAAAATCGAATATCCAAAAGGAAGCGGAGAATACAAAAATCTGGATGAAGTTTCAAAGGATATCAGCAACAGACTTTGTAAGATTTTCCTGAAGGATGAAAACGGAAACAGAGCGTTCAACGGTGGCGTTGAGAAATTCAATCAAGACCCACATTTCAAAGATTACATTATGTTCTTCGAATATTTTCACGGCGATAATGGCCGTGGTGTTGGCGCTTCTCATCAAACTGGTTGGACTTCAACAGTTGCGAAGTTGATTCAACCGAGGCTGGCTAGCCGATAATAAGCTGGAGTGTGTGAGCGTTTTAGGGTTTTAGTGAGTTTTGATTCTCTCCTACTCTAAGACGCTCAAACCCTCAAACTCTATTGCACAAGTTCTCCATTAACGCTGACTTCGTAAGAAATCTCAACATTTGGCTCCAATGTTTTAGAAACAGAACAATATTTTTCGAAAGATAATTCCGATGCTTTTTTTGCTTTTTTCGGGTCGATTTCACCTTCAAGAAAAAATTTTACTTTGATGGATTTGAAAGGTTTTGCATCATCTACCTGCACTCTTTCGCCTTCTACTTCCGCTTTGAAATCTGTAATCGTCTGGCGTTGTTTTTTCAATATTGAAACGACATCAATTCCGCTACATCCAGCCACTGCCATTAATAAAGATTGCATTGGCGATACACCTTTTGCTCCTGGCAAAGTGGTGTTGTCTAATAAAATAGAATTTCCCTGTTCATTGGAACATTCAAACAAAAAATCATCATTGATTCTATTAAGTGTAATTTTCATTATGTCAAATTAAAATCAAAATTACAAAATCATAAAACAGCATCGGTTATTTTCATTCGCTATTTTAATATATTTGACAAAACTTTTAACCTAAACAATGAAATACCTATTTCTAGTCTTCGCAATATTCACCAGTTCATCTTTTTACTCTCAAAATTCGGACTTGTCAAATGTTACCAGAAAAGCAGAATTCCCAGGCGGAAAGGAAGCTTTCCGAAATGAGTTTATGAAAATGGTTCACGGCTATGTGGATTTGACAGCTTATGCTGTGAACGGAAAATTTTCTTTCGTCATCACCATTGATGAAAAAGGAAAAATGAGCGAAATGAAAATCTATCCAAAAGTGAGAAATGATGACGAGTTTCGTCAAGATATGGACTTTGCTATGAGACGAATCAAAAAGAAATGGAAACCTGCTCTTCAAAACGGAATTCCTGTAAGCTCCAATATTATTTTTGAAATCAATTTTTCTTCGGAACATTCTGACCATGAATATTAATTTTAACCAATGAAAAACTTTTACTATTTTTTGACTTTTATAAGCGCATTTTGCAATGCTCAGTATGATTATTTCCCTAAAGACCAATCTCCCTATAAAGATGGAATAGAAAATTACTACAAAGATTTCCACAAAATAATTGTGGAGAAAGGACTTCAGTCTTGTAGTAATATCGATGAGATGTATAATTTTAAAGTTCTAATTTCACCAGATGCGACTATAAAATTTGTAAAGGATGCAGATGAAAAAAATATTCTTGAAAACAAATGTGCATTTGATCTTGCAAGAGAAGTTGCAAAATATCAAACTGGTTGGACACCTGCAATTATTAATGGAGAAAAGAAAGCAGCAATAGCTCATTTCATAATTTACCCTGATGATCTTTTTGAAAAATATAAAGAAGGTTATGATTCTTCTAAAAGTTACATTCTTCCAGATTATGAAGGAGGAATAAACGAATTTCGAAAAAAAGTATCCAATGCTATTGATCTTTCTAGGTTTAATTGGAAAGGCAAATTCAGAATTGTTACTAGATTTGTTGTTGAAAGAGATGGATCTTTATCTAATATCGTTTTGGAAGAGTCTTCGGGTCTAAAAGAGTTTGATGAAATGGTTATAAAATCAATTAAAAAAATCAAAAATAAGTGGACTCCTGGAAAGATTCACTCCAGACCAGTAAGAAGTCATATGAAATTTCCATTGACTTTTTCTATGGAATAAATCCCTGCCATTCTGTCACAATATTTTGTATCTTTGCAGACTTAAACAGTTCAAATTTTCGGGTTCAAAGTTCATCAACATTGGATTTCTTAACATTGAACTTTAAATCTAAATGTAGTGCAGGAAAAATATATAGACGAAACCAAACAAGGAGAAGCTTTCGCAATCGCTGAAAGATCCGGAAATTCTAAAAAATTATTTCTGGAAAGTTACGGCTGTCAGATGAACTTCTCTGATTCCGAAATTGTTGCATCCATTCTTAACGAACAAGGTTACAACACGACTTTGAAAGCAGAAGAAGCAGATTTAATTTTATTAAATACTTGTTCCATTCGTGAGAAAGCTGAGCAAACAGTGAGAATGCGTCTTGCTCAATTCAAAAACCTTAAAAAAGAGCGTCCCAATATGACCGTTGGCGTTCTTGGTTGTATGGCAGAAAGACTGAAAACCAAATTCTTAGACGAGGAACAACTCGTAGATTTGGTGGTTGGTCCGGATGCTTACAGAGACCTTCCAAATCTTCTCAAAGAAACCGATGACGGAAGAGACGCTATTAACGTAATTCTCTCAAAAGAAGAAACTTACGCAGACATTAATCCTGTTCGTCTTGGTGGAAATGGCGTTACAGCTTTTGTTACAATTACAAGAGGTTGCGATAATATGTGTACTTTCTGTGTTGTTCCTTTCACAAGAGGAAGAGAAAGAAGCCGTGACCCACATTCTATCATAGAAGAATGTGTTGACCTTTGGAATAACGGTTATAAAGAAATTACACTTTTAGGTCAAAACGTGGATTCTTACCTTTGGTACGGAGGTGGACCAAAAAAGGATTTTGCAAAAGCATCCGAAATGCAAAAATTGACAGCTGTTAATTTTGCTCAATTGATGGAAATGGTTGCTAATGCCGTTCCTAATATGAGAATCAGATTCTCGACTTCCAATCCTCAGGATATGAGTCTGGACGTTTTCCGTGTGATGGCAAAACATAATAATATTTGCAAATACGTTCACTTGCCTGTTCAAAGTGGAAGCGACAGAATCCTTGATTTAATGAATCGTCAGCACACGCGTCAGGAATATTTGGACTTAATCAAACAAGCGAAAGAAATCGTTCCTGATATTTCTTTTTCTCAAGATATGATTATCGGATTCTGCACAGAAACTGAAGAAGATCACCAAGATACATTGTCATTGATGAGAGAAGTGGAATATGATTACGGTTATATGTTTGCTTACTCAGAAAGACCTGGAACGCCTGCTCACAAAAAAATGGAAGACGACATTCCTGCAGATGTTAAGCAGAGACGCTTGGCAGAAGTGATTGCTCTACAAGGCGAATTATCCAAAAAGAGAATGGCTTCTTACGTTGGTAGAGTTCACGAAATCCTGATTGAAGGTGTTTCCAAAAAGAATAAAAACCAATGGAAAGGTAGAAATTCCCAAAATGCAGTTTGTGTTTTCGATATGCTGGAAGGACAGAAAATTGGTGACATTGTTTCAGTTTTTGTTCACGGGAATACGCAAGGAACACTCTTGGGGGAAACGGTTTGATGATTCTTAACCATTGAATTTCAAATCTTAAATTTCAAACATCAAATCAATATGGCAGACTTACAATCCATAAAAGCACGTTTCGGAATCATCGGGAATTTTCCTGCTTTGAACCGCGCTTTAGAAAAATCGATACAAGTAGCACCAACAGATATTTCCGTTCTTGTAATTGGAGAAAGTGGTGTTGGGAAAGAGTTTATCCCGAAAATAATCCATTCAGAATCCAGAAGAAAACATCAGCCTTACATTGTTGTAAACTGTGGTGCAATCCCAGAAGGAACAATCGATTCCGAATTATTTGGTCACGAAAAAGGCGCTTTTACAGGCGCAACCTCTACCAGAAAAGGATACTTTGAAGTCGCAGATGGCGGAACAATTTTCTTGGATGAAGTTGGAGAATTACCTTTGCAAACGCAGGTTAGGTTATTAAGAGTTTTGGAAAGTGGAGAATTTATGAAAGTGGGTTCTTCGCAAGTTCAGAAAACCAATGTAAGAATCGTAGCTGCAACCAACGTTAATATGATGAAAGCGATTACAGACGGCCGTTTTCGGGAGGATTTGTATTATCGTTTAAATACCGTTCAGATTGATATGCCGGCTTTGAGAGAAAGAAAAGGCGATATTCATTTATTGTTCAGAAAATTTGCGATTGACTTTGCTGAGAAATACAGAATGCCGGAACTAAAACTGACAGATGACGCCGTATCTTATCTTGAAAATTATAGTTTTCCCGGAAATGTTCGCCAGTTGAGAAATTTGGTAGAGCAAATGACTGTTGTTGAGCAGAATAGAGAAATCAATTCGGTGAAGTTAGCAGAATATATCCCAATGAATGCAAATCTTCCGGCGGTTGTTCAGAAGAATAATCTTGGAGGAAATCAAGGTTCAGATTTTAGTTCGGAAAGGGATATTATGTACAAAATTCTCTTCGATATGAGAAACGATATTAATGATTTAAAATCCTTAACTTCGGAACTGATAAAAAATAAAGGAAATGCTGATCTAAGTTTACAGGAGAAAAACCTCATCAATAGAATATATACTCCTGAAACACAGCAAGTAGCAAGTCCTAATTCTTTGCTTTACTTCGAAAATAATAACAACAATCAAAATCAGATTCATCATCCAACGATTATTTCTGAAGACGAAGATCATAATTACAACGATGTAGAAGATATTGAAATTGAAGAAGCTAGGTCAGAATCTCTTTCGCTTCAAAACAATGAAAAAGATCTAATAATCAAAGCATTAGAAAAACACAAAGGAAGAAGAAACAAAGCTGCGGACGAGTTGGGAATCTCGCAAAGAACACTTTATAGAAAAATAAAACAATATAATCTAGAGGAATAATGGTCAGAAGTCAGAAGCCAGAAGTCAGAAGCCAGAGAATTAAAATCTTTTTTCTTTTCTCTTTATTCTTTGTTCTTACAAGTTGCTATTCTTTCACAGGATCATCTTTAAGTCCGGAAATGAAAACAGTTAAAATCAACACATTTCCGAATAACGCAGCCAACAATCTGCCAAGTTTGAGTCAGGATTTTACGGTGGCGTTGCAGAATCGTTTTCTACAGAGAACTACTTTGAAAGGTGCTATTGAAAAACCAGATCTCTTGATAGAAGGAGAAATAAGTGATTACAACATCACACCAACCAGTGTTGGAGCCGCTACAACTACAACTTCTGGAAGTACAATTGAAGCGCTTCAGAACAAGTTAACCATCACAATAAAAGTTCATTATGAAAATAATGTAGACCCAACGCTAAGTTTTGACAGAACTTATAGTGACGAAGCCGTTTTCAATAGCGACCTGGATATCAACTTAATAGAAACTGCACAGGTAAGAATTGTGAATGAAAGGATCATCAACAAAATTTACAATGATATTGTAGCCAATTGGTAAAAGTATGAATACAAGAGTTTTAGAATTAATAAAAAATCCAAAGATTATTACAGAATCCGATTTGAAGATATTAGAATCCGAGTCGGAGAAAATGCCTTACGCTCAGAGTATTCGTGCGCTTTATCTTTATGGGATTAATCTTTATCAATCAGAAAAATACAAAGAAAATCTTTCTAAAACAGCAGCTTACACAACGGATAAAAAAATACTTTATCAATTCATCAATTCTGAAAAAATTGCTAAAAAAGAAATCACGTCAACTCAAATTGAGCCAGAAAAAACAGCTCACAATCAAACAATTAACAATACAGAAACAGAAATTGTAAAACCTGCGGAATCTGAAATCGTAACTGAGATAGAAAAAACAGAAACCCAATCTGTTATTAATCAATTTGACATTGATAAAACTATCGAAAATGAAAGTGAGAAAAATTCCGAATTCGTTGTTTTAGATAACGAAGAAAACTCCGTAGAAGAAAAAAATCATAAAATCGATTCGCAACCTACCAAAGAACCTGAAATTGTTTTAGTTAAAGATGATTTGGAAATTAAAGACAATTTAATTGTTATTGATGAAAATCGTTCTGAAGAAACTATTTCTGAACATAAAACCGTTGAAGAAGTTTTAGAAACTCATGAAGAAAAAATTGTAGAAATCAAACCAGAAATTCAAGTTCAAGATGAGGATTCTTTTGGCAATATTAGTTTTAATGGGATTGAAGATTTTCTTCCTCAGGTTAAGTTTTCGGTTCCCAAAAATCACTTAGATTATCTTAATCCTCCAAAAAAAGAAATTAAGAAAGAAGTACAACAACCAATACAAGAAATTCCTGTTGCAAAAACAGAATATGTAGAACCAGTTGTTCCTGAAATTGCTGAAAATGAAATCGACAACAGCCAAGTAAGTTTTGAAAACACTCAAACTTTCGAAATTTCAAAACCAACAGAAGTTGTTGAGGTAGAATCTGAAATTGACGAAAACATTAGTAAAGATGAAATCAGCTTTGAAAATACTCAGAGTTTCGAAGTTTCGAAACCAGAAGAACCTGTAATTGTCGCTAAAATTCAGGAGCAAGAAATTATTTCTAAAAAGGAAAAAGTTGATGAACAATCTATTTCTGAATGGAAACCAATGTCTTTTTCTGCTAATATTCCCGATGCGCTGATTGGCAAAACTACAGAAGTAGAAAAGCAGCCTGAAGTCGAAAGTATAGTTGAAGAAAAAACTGCCGAATCTGAAATTAAAGAAGAAATCATTATTAACGAAAAGCCAATTGTAGAAGAAACACCTCAAGTCACAGAAACTGAAAGACCTGTGATGAATGTTTCTTTCTTCGGCAACGAAGTTTCTAAAATTGAAGAAAAAGAAAGAGAAATCCCCTCAATTATTGAAAAGCCAGAAGCGAAAGAAATTCCTGATAGCAACGTTGGAACTTTCATCAACACTTGGCAAAGCTGGTTGAAAATTGAGAGAAAAGAAACTGCAGAAGAACAAGCAAAAGTCAAGGAAAAAATCATTGATAATTTCATAGAAACAAACCCAAAAATCTCACAATTAAAAGAGGAAAGCAATTATGTTGTAAAAGAGAAAAAAGACGACATTTCTCACTTGATGACCGAGACCCTTGCAAGATTATATACTGAGCAAAAGCTCTATACAAAAGCAATAAAAGCTTACGAAATCCTTTCTGAAAAGCATCCTCACAAAAAAGATTACTTCGAAGAAAAAATCGAAGAAGTCAAGGAAATCAGGAAATCATAAAACAAAAATCGTCCCGAATCTCAGGACGATTTTTTTATTCTAACTCAATCGGATTATTATTTTTCTTTGCATCTTCTTTCATTCGGTTTTCACGATCTTTTCGCTCCTGCGGGTTCGATTCATTTCGCCCTCTCCCACGACCCGAGTTGGTCATAAAAGAACCAGGATCTTGCTTGAATTTAAGCTCTTGCTTTATAAAATCTTTTCTTTTCAAAGTAATGGTAGCTCCTCGCTCTTCGAACGTTGCAATATTATTTATCTTTTTAGTTTCCTTCAAATCAAAAGAAAAGTCACCTTTAGAATCTTCAACTTTTACAATCAAACCAGGCAACCCAGAGAATTTATAAGGTCCATCTTGGAAAGGAATATCTGTAGTAAACCAAGCAAACCAAGTTCTTCCTGCAAAATTAACTTCTGCTTTTTGAGTATTATAATCACCGATTTTCACCGTTTCGGGAAGTATTTTCCAATCCATTGTACGATCTTCGGTGTACAGATAATTATCTCTCGCAATTCTTGTTTTAAAACTTTTTGTACCTGTTTTAAAGTTCTTTTCTACAATGAAGTCAATTCTTGAACGCAGACTTTCCATTTGTGTCCGGTCAAAATTAAAAGATTTGGTTTCAAATGCACGTTTGAAAAGCGAATCACGCTGCAATCTTTTCTCACCATAAAAAACTGATTTTTCAGCATTAACATCCAAATTGGCAATTTCAGTTTTGATATCATCTCGGTTCGTAGAATCTAGTTTCATTGTCACCTGATAGACAAAACGCGTCCCTTGCTGAGCCATTAAAAAAGACATTGCGAAAAAGGTTAATAGTTTTAAAAATTTCATATTAATATTTGTTACTTAATTCAATTGGATTGGTATTTCCGAAATTCATTGCAGGAGCTTTATTTCCAGCCGAGTTATCTTGCGGATTTCCCATTTGTATATCTGCTTGTCCGTTTCCTACCTCGCTACCTGGCATTCCGCCATTCATTCCTTGCTGGCCGCCGAATCCGCCATTCATACCACCACTTCTTTGGTTCATTCTGTTGAAACTATCAAAGTTAATCTCAGGATCCTTATTTTTAACCATTTCCATTCTTACAGATTCTTTGTCTCCTCGGAAGTTGATTCTTGTAGATTTTCTGGCGTCTGGTTTTATTGTTTCGGAAAAGGCTTTTTCTATATTAATTTTCTTAGTAAAGGTAAATCTGTAATCACCTTTATCATCTTCCAGTTTTAAAATTAATCCCGGAAGTCCTAAAAATTTGTATGGCCCATCGGAGATTTTAATTTCAGGAGCAAACCAAGCTGTCCAAGTTCTTCCTCCAAACGTCATCGTTGCTTTCTGAACTTTATAATTATTAAAATCGGAAATTTGATTAGAAATATCCCAATTCATTTTTCTGTCTTCCTGATAATAGACTTGCTTTGAACCAATACTTTCAACAAAATTTACAGACTTGTCTTCTTGATTTTTTGTAATAAAATAATCAAAAAAAGTAGGTTGTATAGATTTTCCATTCGGCAGCTTTGGAAATTCGGATTTATCTTTTTTTGATTTTTTAATTTCTGTTACGCCTTGTTGTTTTAAAACTGCAGTTAAAGAATCTTTTAATAATTTACTTTCACTGATGAACAATGACTGATTATTCTTGACATCCAAAAAAGTATTCTCAACTTTCATATTAACAAGATTAATCGTATCTGGATTCACTTCGGTTTGATAAATATACCTCTCGGTCTGGCTCATCATTTTTCCAAAAAAGGAAATCATCATCATTAAAATAAATATCTTCTTCATAATTAAAACTGATTGTTTGATTAACAAAATCAAGCAAAGTTAATTATAAGAACAATCAGAACTAATTTTTATTCATTTTTTGATAACAATTTAACATTAACAAACTGTCTTTCATTGTTGAACGAAATATTAAAGTCTATTTAAAATCGTTAAAATAGACGCTGTCGATTTGAGATTGCGGAAATTAGTTCGTACTTTTGTTGCCTAAAATCAGTCTAAATAAAAACAATGATAAAAGTAAGCGATCAGGCAAAATCAAAGGCAGCTCAGTTGATGACTGAAGAAGGCTTCAATCCTGAGACTGACTATATAAGAGTAGGCGTAAAAAGTGGCGGTTGTTCCGGTCTAGAATACGTCTTGAAGTTTGATAATATAAAAAATGAAACCGACCAAATCTTTGAAGATAACGGCGTGAGAGTCATTATTGACAAAAAATCCATCCTTTATCTTGCAGGAACAACTCTGGAATATTCTGGAGGATTGAATGGAAAAGGTTTTGTTTTTAATAACCCAAATGCTGCAAGAACTTGCGGTTGTGGAGAAAGTTTTAGTTTATAAAAATTATGTCTAAATATACCGAAGACGATTTACGCGTCGATTTAGAAAATAAAAAGTACGAGTTTGGATTCGAAACGGATATCGAATACGAAGATTTCCCGATTGGTCTTAACGAAGATATTATCCGAGCAATTTCTAAAAAGAAAGAAGAGCCGGAATGGATGACAGAATGGCGTTTGGAATCTTTCCGAATCTGGCTGAAAATGACAGAACCGGATTGGGCAAACATCAAATATCAAAAACCTGATTTTCAAGCAATCAGATATTATGCGGCTCCGAAGGCAAAACCGGAATTGGCAAGTCTTGATGAAGTTGACCCAGAATTGTTGAAGACTTTCGCAAAATTGGGAATCAATATCGAGGAACAAAAAAGATTAGCGAATGTTGCGGTTGATATCGTTGTAGATTCTGTTTCAGTAAAGACAACATTTCAGGAAACTTTAAAAGAGAAAGGTATTATCTTCTGCTCTATTTCTGAAGCTATCAAAGAACATCCGGATTTGGTAAAACAATATCTAGGAAAAGTAGTTCCGAGAGGCGATAATTTCTACGCTGCTTTGAATTCCGCAGTTTTCTCTGATGGAAGTTTCTGCTACATTCCAAAAGGTGTGAAATGTCCTATGGAATTATCTACTTATTTCCGTATCAATCAGTCAGGAACTGGTCAGTTCGAGAGAACTTTGGTCATTGCTGATGAAGGAAGTTATGTTTCTTATCTTGAAGGTTGTACAGCACCGTCAAGAGACGAGAATCAACTTCACGCAGCAGTTGTAGAATTAATCGCAATGAACGATGCTGAAATCAAATATTCTACAGTTCAAAACTGGTATCCTGGAGATGAAGAAGGAAAAGGTGGCGTTTTCAATTTTGTAACTAAAAGAGGTCTTTGCGAGAGAAATGCAAAAATCTCTTGGACTCAAGTTGAAACAGGTTCTGCTGTAACTTGGAAATATCCGAGCTGTATTTTGAAAGGTGATAACTCAGTTGGAGAGTTTTATTCAATCGCAGTTACAAATATGCATCAGTATGCAGATACAGGAACGAAGATGATTCACATCGGAAAGAACACTAGGTCAACCATTATTTCAAAAGGTATCTCTGCTGGAAAATCTAATAATTCTTATCGTGGATTGGTAAAAGTAATGCCAACTGCAAAAGGAGCGAGAAACTTTTCTCAGTGTGACTCTTTGTTGATGGGTAATGAATGTGGTGCACACACTTTCCCTTACATCGAAATTAAAGATCCGACTGCACAATTGGAACACGAGGCAACGACTTCGAAAATCGGAGAAGACCAGATTTTCTATTGTAACCAAAGAGGAATTGATACAGAAAGAGCAATCGCTCTGATTGTGAATGGATTCAGTAAAGAAGTTTTGAACAAGCTTCCGATGGAATTCGCAATTGAAGCTCAGAAATTATTGGAAATTTCGCTTGAAGGTTCAGTTGGTTAAAATTTAAAAATTAAACACAAGATATTAAACATATATAATGTTACAAATCAAAAACTTACACGCCAAAATTGAAGATGGCGCAGAAATTTTAAAAGGAATCAATCTTGAAATAAAACCAGGCGAAGTTCACGCTATTATGGGACCGAACGGAGCAGGAAAATCGACACTTTCTTCTGTGATTGCAGGAAAAGAAGATTACGAAGTAACGGATGGCGAAATTCTTTTCGAAGGAGAAGAAATCGGTGAATATGCGCCTGAAGAAAGAGCACACAAAGGAATTTTCCTTTCTTTCCAATACCCTGTGGAAATCCCTGGAGTTACTGTTACCAATTTCATCAAAGCTGCTCTTAACGAAACAAGAAAAGCAAACGGATTGGAAGAAATGGGCGCTAAAGAGATGTTGGGATTAATTCGTGAAAACTCTGAGAAATTAGGAATCAAGAAAGATTTCCTTTCCCGTTCTTTGAACGAAGGTTTCTCTGGAGGTGAAAAGAAAAGAAACGAGATTTTCCAAATGATGATGCTTAACCCAAAATTGGCAATTCTTGACGAAACTGATTCTGGATTGGATATCGACGCTTTGAGAATCGTTGCTGATGGTGTAAACCAATTCAAAAATGAAGGCAACGCAGTTTTGTTAATCACGCATTACCAAAGACTTTTAAACTACATTCAGCCAGATTTCGTTCACGTTTTGGCAGATGGAAAAATCATAAAAACAGGAGATAAATCCCTAGCACTTGAATTAGAAGAAAAAGGTTACGATTGGCTTCTTAATTAATTTCTAATTTGAGATTTGAAGTTTGAAATTATGGCAACAATTAATAATTTTGAAGATTTAGAGATTTGGAAAAAGTCTCGAATTTTATGTCAAAAAGTTGATGCCTATTTACTTCAAAACCCAAATTGCAGTCAAAATATTAAATATCAAATTGACCGTTCATCCGGTTCTGTTATGGATAATATTGCAGAAGGATTTGAACGGGAAGGAAATAAAGAGTTTATTAATTTTCTTTCAATTTCAAAGGGTTCTTGTGGAGAAGTACGTTCTCAATTAATCAGAGCATTTGATAGAAAATTTATTAATGAAAATGAATTTAACGATTTGCTAAAAGATTGTGCAGAGCTTTCAAAAATGATTTCTGGCTTTATGAAATACCTAAAAACTACAGAACATAATGGAAACAAATTTCTGCGTCCTTAACTTCAAATCTCAAACTTCAAACAACTAATGAGTTTAAACATACAAATTTTAAATCAACATTCAGATTTTTTGGAATCGCTTCGTCATTCTTTTTTGAACGAAGAGAGAAAAACTGCGCTTCAGAAATTTGAAGAGAAAGGTTTTCCGACCAAAAAAGATGAAGAATACAAATACACGAATCTGAAGGAAATCACAGAGAAAAATTACAATTTTTTCCCTTCAGAAACTCATCATATTACCAAAGAGCAGTTGGACGAATTGCATCTTGGAGAAGAACATTTTGACTGGATTGTGTTCATCAACGGTAAACTTCACAAAGAATATTCTAACATTTCGATTGAAAATGCAGAATTTCTGACTTTGAATGAAGCTCTTAATGATTCAGCAAAAAAAGAAACTTTCAATCAATATTTCAATACGATTGCGAACAAAGATTTAGCTTTCACAAACTTGAATTTGGCTTATTTCAATGAAGGATTTTTCTTGAAAGTTCCAAAAAACATCGTCATCGAAAAACCCATTCACGTTTTTTATATTTCTGACAGTCAAGAAGAAAATACATTCTACAATACAAGAAATCTTCTGATTGTAGAAGCTGGTGCAAAAGTAGAAGTGATTGAAAGTCACCACAATTTTGATGAATCTTTCGTTTTCACCAACTCTGTGACGGAAATTTTCACTTATCAAAATGCAAAAGCAGATTGGCACAAATTGCAGAACGACAGCGACACTTCTTACCTTGTGGACCATACATTTGCAAAACAGGAAAGAGACAGCTTAACGACTGTGAACACGTTTTCTTTCGGAGGGAAATTAGTTCGTAACAATTTGGATTTTATTCACAACGGTGAGAATATCAATTCGTTTATGAACGGAATCACAATTATCGGGAAAGACCAATTGGTAGACCACCACACGGCCGTTCATCACAACACGCCAAACTGCGAATCTTACCAAAATTACAAAGGGATTTTCAAAGACAAATCGCACGGTGTTTTCAATGGAAAAGTGTTCGTGAACAAGATTGCTCAGAAAACCAATGCTTATCAGCAGAACAACAATATTTTGTTGGACGAAGGCGCAACTATCGATACAAAACCTCAGCTGGAGATTTTCGCAGACGATGTAAAATGTTCGCACGGTTGTACCGTTGGACAGCTGAACGAGGACGCGATGTTCTACCTTAGAGCTCGTGGAATTTCCAAGAAAGAAGCAAGAGCATTGTTGCTTTACGCTTTCGCCAACGATGCGATGCAAAACATCGATATCGAGCCACTCAAAGTAAAAGTTTCCAAACTTCTGGCAGAAAAACTGGAAGTCAATATGGAATTCTAAATAAATCAAATCGCATCTCTCAGGTGCGATTTTTTATTTGGGCGCCTTAATCCGCCTTCCGTTCCCGCTTTTTTCTTTTTTATTCAAAAAAGAAAAAGAGCTCCACTCAAGTCGGGGCGCAGATTCAACTTCTATAGAACATTTGATTCCAAAAATTAGTTTTAACAGACAAATTATTTATCAGCACGAAACAAATTCAGAATTTCATTAACTTTGAAATCATCAAATAACACAAAATGGACTCAAGCATTCAACTCAGAAAAAAAATCCACGACTTTATAGACCAAGCTGACGATAAAATGTTGCAGATTTTCAATGCAATTATTTCCAACGAAAACTCTGATGAAAAAGGTCTTACGAAAGAACATCGAGAAATTCTGGATAAGCGATTAGAAGAACATCAATACAATCCAGAATCGGGAAAACCTTGGGCTGATGTTGTGAATGAGCTTAAAAAAGAATATGGTTTATAAGCTGATAATCAAACCAAAATCGCAACAAGATATTAGAGAAGCGATGGAATGGTATAAGAATCAGAATATTAACCTCCCTGAAAAATTTCTAGAAAAAATTGATGAATCACTACTTAAGATTCAGAAAAATCCGCAACATTATCAAAAACGATATAAAGAAATAAGGATTGTCTTCACGAGAAAATTCCCATACGGAATTTATTATACTGTTGAAGATAACACGATTTATGTTCACGCAGTCCTGCATACGAAACAAAATTCTGATATTGCGGAAAATCGTATTAAATAAAACACACAAATGAATTACGAAAAATTACAATTCAACCTCAACGCCTACAAAGAAACTGGCGAAATCCTAGAGGCTGCAAGATTCCTCATCCATGAATTCGAATTGGATGATGAGAACTTTTTAGGATTTGGTTTTCGGGAAGAATTAGAAAAGAACTCGATATTATTGACTGCTAATGGAGAAATCGGAGATATGCAGGAAGTTTTGATTCCGAGAAATCTTTTCGATTTTGATTTGACATTGGTTCTCAATATGCTCGCTCACGAGATGTTGCACGTTCGTCAGAAATCGTCAAAAATGATGATTATGGACAAGAACGAACGCGAATGGCAGGCTTACTACGAAATGTTATTTCATGCCAATTTTCCGCAGATTCCAGAACTTTCTGATTATTACAAAAACTTCTTTGGTGAGAAAGCCTTGATTTATTACGGAAGAATGGGCGAAGGAAGTGAACTTCAATTAAAATACTCTGAGCAAAAATTTGAAGTTGAAAAACTTTTGCAAGACATTAAAAATAAAACAACTTAACAATGACAAAACCAGAAATAACTTGGCAAGATTTTGAGAAAATCGACATCAGAGTGGGAACAATTATTTCCGCGAATGATTTTGAAAAAGCCAGAAATCCTTCTTATCAATTGGAAATCGATTTTGGAGATTTAGGTATTAGAAAATCTTCGGCTCAAATCACAGCTTTGTATCAAAAAGAAGATTTGATAGGAAAACAAATTCTTGCGGTTGTGAACTTCCCAAAGAAACAAATCGCCAACTTCTTCAGCGAATGTCTTGTTCTAGGCGTTTACGGAGAAAATAAGAGTGATGTGACTTTGTTAAGTCCAAGCTTACCTGTGAAAAATGGGCTGGAAGTTGGGTAATCTAATTATTATTTAAGCAAACCGTCTTTCCAAAAGTAATAGGAAAACTGAGAATATAATTTACGCTGATTATCTTTATTTATCCATTGATATTTTTGAAAGACGTTCTCATTTAGTCGTTTTTCTAATTCATCAACAATAATAGAATCGCCTTTGTAATCAACCAAATTCCAACAATCATTTTGAACACTTTTACACAAATTTTTATAATGTTCTATTTCTGAAGTATTAAGCTCTGGAAACTTTTTTATTAATCTTTCAGATATATCTTTTCCAAAACTCTTGCCCCATTCTAACGACAACTTTAATGCAAAGTTTTCTCTTTGGAACGGTTTATTTTTTCTGAATAATGAAAACATAATTTAATTCTAAAATTTATTTGATATAAGTTTTCACCTCATCAAGAATATTGAAAATCAATTCCATTGGTAAATCCTCTTCCATATCTAGAAGTAAGATTTTGAATTTTTTCCTGCCCTCGGATAAAAGTTCAGGATAATCCACTCTATCGCCGTGATAAAAACTGAGATAATGCTTCTGATGTTGTTTGCTGTAATAGAAATAGCAGAGCATTTTCTTTTTATATTTCAAAAAGGAAGTCCAAAGCTGAAAGTTTCGGTAATCAGTTCATCGGAATTTAGAATCTTTTCTCGGATAAACAGAAGCGCACTTCTCGCAGGTTCATCAACCCGATAAAAATATTCCTGAATGGGATTCATTAATCAAAATTCTGAAGCTCAACCAACTTTCTGTAAGTTCCGTCTTTGTCCATCAATTCCTGATGAGAACCTTGCTCCACAATATCACCTTTTTCCATCACAACAATATGGTCAGCCTTCTGAATCGTTGATAATCTGTGTGCAATCACTAGAGAAGTTCTGTTTTGCATCATCTTTTCCAAAGCGTCTTGAACATATCTTTCAGACTCTGTATCTAGAGCAGAAGTTGCTTCGTCAAGAATCATAATTGGTGGATTTTTCAGAACTGCTCTTGCGATGGAAACACGTTGTTTTTGTCCGCCCGAAAGTTTGTTTCCGTCGTCTCCAATATTGGTATGATAACCTTCCGGAAGCTGGGTAATAAAATCGTGAGCATTCGCTATTTTAGCAGATTCTATAATTTGTTCTTCGGTTGCATCAGGATTTCCCATCAAGATATTGTTGTAAACCGAATCGTTGAACAAAACAGATTCCTGAGTTACCATTCCCAGAAGTTTACGATAATCCGTCAGTTTTAGATTTTTGATATTATGTCCGTCAATCAGGATTTCGCCTTCGGAAACGTCGTAGAATCTTGCTAATAGATTGGCAATCGTTGTTTTTCCACTTCCGGATTGTCCAACCAAAGCAACTGTTTTCCCTTTATGTAAATCGATGGAGAAATTCTTGAGAATCAGATTAGATTTCTCGTAATAGAATCCAATATTTTTGAATTCAATTTTATCTTTTAATTCAGAAATTGGTGTTGGATTTGGAACTTCATCAACTTTTAAATCATAATCCAAAACTTCGGAAACTCTTTCCAAACTCGCCATTCCTCCTTGGATATTGGAAACAGCATTCGACAAACGTTTTGCCGGGTCCAAAATTTGAAAGAAAACCGCGATAAAAGCAAGGAAAGTTGCAGGGTCACGATTGGTTCCGTTGATGATTTCTGTTCCTGCATACCAAGTAATCAACAACATTGTCACAGAACCAAGAAACTCACTCATTGGAGAAGCTAGTTCTCGCCTTCTACTCATCGATATGGCGTGATGTTGCCATTGATTTGTGGTTTTATTAAATCGATTTTTCAGAATTTTATCTGCATTGAAAATCTTGATTACTTTTGAAGATTTTAAAGTTTCATCAACCAAAGAGAAGAGATTTCCTAATTCTTCCTGAGCATTTTTAGCCTGCTTTTTCAAACTTTTCCCAACCCAAGAGATAATCCAACCCATAATTGGGAAGACAACTAATGAGAATAATGTCAATTTTGGAGAAAGAAGAAACAACGCTGTCAAAGACGAAATAATCATAAACGGCGAGTTCACAATGTCTACCAAAGAACCCATAATTCCACTTTCTACACCACCGATATCATTGGAAATTCTGGACATCATATCACCTTTTCTCTGTTCTGTGAAGAAAGAAACAGGTAATTTCAGAAACTTGTCGTACATCGCAGTTCTCAAGTCTCTTGTAATCCCAACCCGGTAATTTACCAACAAGTAAGAACCAATGTAACGGAAAATATTCCTCAATAAAAAAGCAAACGCCGTCATACAGCAAAGAATCGCTAAAACTTTGATTCCGCCGTGTTCATCGATATTAACCTGAATCGTGTAATATGCCCAATCTTTCACATAAGCGAAATAATCAGCCAGTCTACCATTCCAAATTGGAGCTTTTGTTGTGTCGATTTCATCAGAAGTTCCGAACATTATGCTCAAAATTGGAAGTAATGTTCCTATGGAAAAGATTTGCAAAAGTGAGTAAAGAATGTTAAAAAACATACTTCCCCAAAGGTATTTTTGATGTGGTTTTGCAAAACCTAAAATTCGCTGGTATGGTTTCATTAAGAAAAATTGAAAGGCAAAAATACGGAAAATAAATAGCTTGCAATAGATGAAAGAAAATAGATAAAAGATAAAAGACTAACAATCATTATATTTTAACTATAAGTACTTTTTTTCCTACTACTTATTAAGACGTTACAAATCGTATTTTACCTTATCATTATACTTAGGCTGGAAGTTTTTTGTATTGAATTTTTCAATAGTTTTAGCAAAATTATTGATGATATTTGTCAAATTATCAGCATCTACAATACTAATATCGTCATTCACAGCGTGGTAATGAAAAGCCTTGTTCATATCAACTGTCGAGATAGAATGTGCAATGATTTTTCTTTTGACAAAATTCACATTATCAGACCTGTAGAATAATTGCTGACCTTGATATGGGTCTGGATAAACTTTCAAACCGTTAACTGCGTTTGCATTAATCAATTCATCGAAATCAGAAAACTCATCGCCAGTCATAAAAACAGCATTTTTTCCGAACTGAGATTCTGTCGCTAACATTTCGAAATTAAAAAGCGCTTTGATATTATTGAAAACAGGCGTTAAATTTTGATTTTCAGACAACGCTTTTGAACCAATCAGTCCAATTTCTTCTGCATTGAAAGTCATAAAAACCATTGAAAAATCTGTCTTTTTATCTTTGAAATAATCAGCCAAACCAATTACTGTTGAAACGCCACTTGCATCGTCGTCTGCCCCGTTGTAGATATTATCGCCCTCTTTGTTATTGGTTCCAATGTGGTCAAAATGTGCTGAAAAAGCCAAACTCTGTTCAGATTTTCCTTTTTTAATTCCGCAAACGTTGTAGCCTTTTTGTCCTTTATACTCGAAAGGAACGAGATAAGAATCTCCGAAGCAGTAATCCAGATTGTTTTTTTTGAATTCCTGTGCGATATACTCAGCAGATTTGTCGTTTTCAGGTGTTCCGAATTTTCTACCTTTCATCTCATCAGAAGCTAAAGTTGAAACAATACTGACAAGTCTTTCTTTGGAAATATCCTGCGCAAAAGACAGAAACGATTGAGCAATTAAAACAACAGAGATTACTTTTTTCATAGTTAGATTGATTTATTTTAGAATAATAAGTACAACAAGCTAGCACTTTGTTACTAATCTTCTAAATATAAAGATAATATTGTTACAAATAAAAAAACAGCCTCCAAAAAGGAAGCTGTTCTCACTCAAAAAATCGTCGTAAGCCTATCGAAGTCTGTCTACAGATTTTACGAGCCTCTCATCTTTTCTGATGTAGATGTTTGCCAAAAGCAGACAAATAATAGAAATCAATGAAAAAATTGGCTCAATACCCTTCTCAGGAAACTGAATTCCTCCGGATAAATTGAGTAGCCAGTAAGTCAAAAGACCAACCAACAAAGCGTTTATAATGATGCTGATGTTATTCAGCAAAATTTGTCTCTTACGGTTTTTGAAACTGAATAAGCTCAAAAGTCCAATTACAATTAACAAAACAATTGAAATATTAATGGTAAGATTTCCACCAAAAATATCAAAATCCTGAGCTGTTAGATTCAGGAAAATGGCTCCTAAAACTGCTAAAAATATCCAGACTGTTTGTATTCTTTGTAACATTCTTATTATAAATCCTTTATAAAAAAGGTTAAAATCGATTACAAAAATAAAATAATTTTTGCTTAATTCAAAAATTAATGTAGATTTGCATTGTAATCACTCATTTAAAAATGATAACCGCCTGGTTTTCATTCTTACTTTACAAAAATAAATTTACTTTTTTACGTATAATATGTTTAATATTGAAACGCTAAGGTCAAAATCCGATGAGGAATTGATCAAACTTTCTAAAGATTTAGGCGTTAATTTGGCTAAGAAAAGCTCTCCAGAAGATACTGTCTTTGCAATTCTAGATTATCAGGCTTCAAACCCCAAAGTAATCAAGGATTATCTAAACGCTAATCAAGAGAATATGACGAAAAACACAGAAGAAAACTCTGGAGAAAAAGCTCCTATTAAAAAAAGAGGAAGAAAACCTGCTGAAAAACCAAAACAAGAGGCAGAAGTTCCTACCATAGAGACTGTTGTATCAGAAGCTCCTACAACTGTTGAAACTCCAGTGGTAGCAGAAGAGATTAAGAAACCAAATCCTCCCAAGAAAAAACAACCAAGAACTAGAGTTACACCAACTGAAAATAAAGAGCAAAGTCCTATTGAGGTACCTCTTGAAACAGTTCCAGTTTCTGAAACAACTCCTAAGATTGACGAAAAACCTGAGGACACCAAACCTCAACAAAGACAGCCTCAACAGCAAAACAATCGTCAACAGCAACAAAAGGCCAATAATAATAGAGGTCAACAAAAAACACAAAATCCTAACACTCCTCAGAACAACAATCAAAAAGAACAATCTGAAAATCAGCCTGAGCAGGCTCCGAAAAAAGATTTCAACTTTGATGGATTGATTACAATAGAAGGTGTTTTGGAAATTCTTCCGGACAATTACGGATTCCTACGATCTTCGGATTTCAGTTATATTTCTTCTCCAGATGATGTTTATGTTTCTACCAATCAAATCAGAAATTATGGTTTGAAAACGGGAGATACAGTAAAAGGATTCGTGAGATTACCAAAAGAAGGCGAAAAATATTTTTCACTTCTTAAGCCAACGGAAGTTAACGGACGAGATTTAGCTTTCATCAAAGATAGAGTTGCTTTCGAATATCTTACACCACTTTTTCCTCAGGAAAAATTTAATCTAGCAGGAAAAGGATCAACACTTTCTACAAGAATCGTAGATCTTTTTGCACCAATAGGAAAAGGACAAAGAGCAATGATTGTTGCACAGCCCAAAACCGGTAAAACAATTTTGCTTAAAGATATTGCCAACGCAATTTCTGCCAATCACCCGGAAGCTTATATGATGGTTCTTCTAATCGATGAAAGACCTGAAGAAGTAACCGATATGCAGAGAAGTGTAAATGCAGAAGTTATAGCTTCTACTTTTGACGAAGCTGCGGATAAACACGTCAAAGTAGCGAACTTAGTATTATCAAAAGCTCAGAGAATGGTAGAATGTGGACACGATGTTGTGATTCTATTGGACTCAATTACGAGATTGGCGAGAGCCTACAATACTGTAACTCCAGCTTCGGGTAAAATCCTTTCTGGTGGTGTTGATGCTAATGCACTTCACAGACCAAAACGTTTCTTCGGAGCAGCGAGAAAAATCGAAAATGGAGGTTCTTTGACAATTATCGCAACAGCTTTGATTGATACAGGTTCTAAAATGGACGAAGTGATCTTCGAAGAGTTCAAAGGAACTGGAAATATGGAATTACAATTAGACAGAAAAATTGCCAACAAGCGTATTTATCCAGCTGTAGATTTGGTATCATCCAGTACAAGAAGAGATGACCTTCTTCTAGATGAGGCAACGCAACAGCGTATGTGGATTATGAGAAAATATCTAGCAGATATGAATCCTCTTGAAGCGATGGAGTTTGTACAGAAACAGATTAAAGGGACAAAAAATAATGAAGAATTCCTAATGTCTATGAATAGATAATTATTTTCCCAATATTATATTACATAAAACCGAGTCAGAAATGATTCGGTTTTTTTTATTTTTAATATAAAATTCATTAAGCTACAAAAACATCTTCAATATCTTGCTTTCGACTAAGAACAGAATGAGCATAAGAGCAATGAGCTTTGATAGTCCAACGATTTTTCCTTGCAAATTCTACAGATTTATCGACTAATTTTTTCGCTAATCCTTGACCTTCAAATTTTGGAAAAACCATCACATAACTTACAATTAACTTTTTGTTCTCAGGAACAATAGTATAAGTTAATCTACCAACTTCTTCCTCTTGGTTTTTCATTGTTATAAATCCGCCGTTTCCTGATTTTCTGTTTTCGAAGACTAACTCCATAAGATTTTTGTTTCCAGAAAGATAACCAAAAATGTTCCAAAATATTAGATAAAGCAATATTAAATTTTTACTTCTAAATACTTTGATTAAAAAAAAATAATTATAATCAAAACTTACTTATCGCACTGGCGTTCGGAACTCTCCATAACCAATCAAACCATCAAAGTTTCTACCGAATGGTGTATAATATAAGAAGGCTTGATAGAGATTCTCTGTCTGCCAAAAATTCCCATTGACTTCACCGTAATTCAGTTTTCCATCAGAAGCTTTTGTGGCAATTATGTAACTGTAAAAACCTTGTTTCAAATAGATTTTTGCGATATACTTTTGCGCTTTCTCATCATATTGCATTTGGCTTTTAGCATCAGCTTTATAATCATTAAACATTCCCAAGACATATAATTCCTTGTCCGATTTTTGACTGTCTAGAGCAAAATAAACCCAAGAATAATCGGCTTCTCTAGACGCATCTCTCTCAATCCCAAGATCATTTCTTCGGAAATAATAAGCGCCATTTACATCAGGTTGATACTGATAATCTCCTGGATAAGCCCAAACGGGATGAAGATAAGTGTAATTTCTACCATCAATATTTTCCGTATTGGCAACCATATCCATCGCCTGATTCATAATCTTGTTATCGAAATAATAAAACTCATTATTACCTGGAAAAGCCAATCCTAACTGTTGAAAAAGCAGTTGATTGCCTAAAGTAGAACTAGGACGCAGATTTTTAAGCGCAATTCCCCAATTATTATTCTGAATCACGCTTAACGATAATGACGAAAGATTATTAGTAATTCCTGCACCATTTCCGATAGCTTGTATTTCTAACCTTTGTTTCAGATTGGGATTTTTTGCATCAATGAATCTGGTAACATTAATCCCAAGATTGGCTCCGTCTTCATAAATAGAAAATCTTTTCTTAAATAACGGTTTGTCCTGAGAATCTTTGTAAACGATAATCTCATAATTTCCAGAGATTTTTGGTTGAATTTTCTCATTCGGAAAAGTCAATTCGTAGTGCGTATATTTTTGATAAGTATTGAAAGAATACTGAAACTGGTCAATCAAAGCATTCATACTTCCATTGGCATATTCTGTAAAGAAAAGTCCATCTTCTTCCCAATTTCTATTATAGTGTTTGTAAGTGTAACGATAGAGCTGGCTAGAGTTTGACAAATCATCAAATCTTAAAATAAGTTGCTCGCCTTGTGCAATAACAGCCGTTTCGTCATTAGTTTTTGGATTAAAAACTTGTACACCACTGATTTCTTGAGCCAAAGTAAATGAACTTAAAAAAATAAAAAATAGTCTAAATAACTTCATATCGCTAAGTTAATGTTTTATATTTTTACATTTAAATTAAAAAGAATGTTGCACGTAAAATCCTTTGCATTTAATCCATTTTCTGAGAATACATACATCATTTATAACGATGAAAAGGAAGCTTTTCTTATTGATCCGGGAAATATGCCCGAAGCTGAAACGGAAACTTTACATAATTTCATCAAAACGAACGAACTTAAAATCAAAAATATTCTTTTGACGCACGCTCATATCGATCATATTATTGGTTTGCAATGGGCTTATGATACATTTGATGTTCCGGTTTTGATTCATTCTGATGAAGTAGAGATATTGGAAAGAGCAACTTTCACAGCTAAGAATTACGGTTTCTTCTTCCCCGCTTTCAACGGAAAAACTGAATATATAAAAGAAGGAGAACAATTGAAATTAGGTTCAGATGTTTTTGAAATCTATGATGTTCCAGGACATTCGCCGGGAAGTGTTGCTTTTTATAATCAAAATAATGCATTTGTAATTTCCGGCGATGCACTTTTCCAGATGAGTATTGGAAGAACCGACCTTCACAAAGGTGATTATAATCAATTGATTTCAAGTATTAAAGATAAATTATTAATTTTGCCTGAAAATACGAAAGTCTACAGCGGACACGGAGAACCAACGACAATCGGTTTTGAAAAAGAACATAATCCTTTTTTGAAATAATTATTAAAATCAAACATTGTCAGGCTGAGGCTCTCGAAGCCCATTAATAAAAAACGCTTCCAATTTTGGAAGCGTTTCTATTTTTAGTCCTGACGAACTTCTGATAAAACCGGTCCCGAAGACACCAATTCCAGAGCTTCGTCATTATCTGTAAATTGTTCAAAATATTTAATATATCTTCCGGCCAAATCTTTAGCTTTTTTCTCCCAATCAGAATGATTTTCATAAGTATCTCTTGGGTCAAGGATATTTTCGGAAACATTTGGCAATGCAATTGGGAATTCCAAATTCATTACCGGAACTTTGTTTGTCTCTGCTTTATCAATACTTCCGTCAATGATTGCATCGATAATCGCTCTTGTCTCTTTCAGAGAAATTCTCTTTCCTGTTCCGTTCCAGCCGGTATTTACCAAATATGCTTTCGCACCGTGTTCTTTCATTTTTCCAATTAACGTTTTGGAATACATTGTTGGATGAAGTGTCAAAAACGCTTCTCCGAATGCCGGTGAAAAAGAAGGAGTCGGTTCTGTGATTCCCAATTCTGTTCCTGCTAATTTTGATGTATATCCGCAAAGGAAATGATACTGCGCTTGCTGGTCTGTCAAGATAGAAACTGGAGGTAAAACCCCAAATGCATCTGCTGACAAATAAATGATTTTACTCGCGTGACCAGCTTTGGAAGGCAAAACAATTTTGCTGATATGATAAATTGGATAGGAAACCCTTGTGTTTTCCGTAATCGAACCGTCAGCATAATCTACGTTTCCTTCATCATCTGTAACCACATTTTCCAACAATGCATCTCTTCTGATGGCGCCATAAATATCCGGTTCCTTTTCTTTACTAAGGTCAATCACTTTTGCATAGCAACCCCCTTCATAATTGAAAATACCATTATTATCCCAGCCGTGTTCATCATCGCCGATCAAATAACGCTTTGGGTCAGCAGAAAGTGTCGTTTTCCCGGTTCCTGATAGTCCGAAGAAAACTGCTACATCATCATTTTCGCCTACGTTTGCAGAACAGTGCATAGAAGCCATTCCTTTCAATGGAAGATAATAATTCATTATTGCGAACATACCTTTCTTCATTTCTCCGCCGTACCAAGTTCCGCCAATAATCTGCATTTTTTTGGTCAAATCGAACATTACAAACACTTCAGAATTAAGTCCGTGTTGTTCCCAATTTGGATTTACAGATTCGGAAGAGTTGATAACCACAAAATCTGGTTCTCTATAATTTTGAAGGTCATAATGAGATGGTCTGATGAACATATTCATCACAAAATGAGCTTGCCAAGCGACTTTTGTAACGAACCTTACTTTCAGTCTCGTATCCTCATTCGAACCACAAAATGTATCAATAACATAGATTCTGTCGCCGGAAAGGTCTTTGGTTACGATGTCTTTTAACTCATCAAAAACTTCGACTGTAGTTGGACGATTGATATTTCCGTCCCACCAAATCGTATCCTGAGTGATATTGTCTTTTACAATATATCTGTCTTTTGGAGACCTGCCGGTAAAAATTCCTGTTTTTACAGCTACAGCTCCAGACTTTGTCAAAACGCCTTTAGCAAATCCGGAATTACTCGGGTCCATTTCCGCCTGGAAAATTTCTTCGTAAGTTGGATTGTGTATAATTTCTTTGGGGTCAAAGATACCTTGAAGTTCGAGATAAGATTTTAGCTTGTCCATTTTTAATATTTTTTGAAGATTAAGGGTGTTGCGACAAATGTAAAAATATCAGCGAATTATAAAAGTTTTTATAAAATGACTTTAATCAGTTAAATAAAAATTCATATTCAATTAACAATCAACTAATTAAATCTTTCCAAGAAAATATTTTGGAAAAACCTTGCTTTTTGAAATAGTCTTGATAATCTCCAAATTTGGAAGCAAGAACAAAATCTCCTCCCCAAGCCCCCAAACTTTTGACGAAACTTGGACAATCTTGAAAATATTTTTCTTTTACAGTTGGAGTTCCGAGAAAATCGGACAGTTTTTGCTCGTGAATGGTCATTAATTCTGAAAATTCTTCCAAATTCTGACTATTGACAATCATTTTGGTTAATTTAGAATAGTCATTGATTAATTCCGTTGAAGTTGGCTTGGACTTGTAATGAGAAATTCCTTCTCGTGTATCTTGCTTTTGGTTGAGATGAATGAAAATCAATTCATCTTTGAAATTCGGTTGAAAATCAATCGTTTTATAAACTCTTTCAGGAAAACGGCTATAAAGAACTGCAGACTTTTCTTTGGCAACAGCAACGTCATAACCACTTCCACCTAAACTAATTTCATTAAGAATAAATGGGTCAATATTTGCCCATTCTGCAAGATTGTTCATCAAGGTAGAACTACTTCCTAATCCGAAGTCTGAAGGAAACTGAAGATTGGTTTTGACGTGATAAGAGGCATCACTTTTTAGTTTGATTTCAGAAAGATTCTGAACATTTTTGAGCGTTTTAAGAATGAATTCTGAAGCTTTGGAATCGTTAGTTTCAAGAATTTTCCAATTTTTATAATCAATTGTAGCCTTTAACCATAATTGATTCTGATGATAAGCTTCCCAAAAAATTAATGACTCTTGGTCTTCATTTTCTGTATAAAAAAGCTCTTGTCCCAGCTTCGTTGGAATAGCTAGAACAAGAGCGCCATCAACAGCAACATATTCTGAGGTAAGCATTAACTTGCCCGGTGAAAATATCCTGCTCATTTGTTGATTATTTATATTGCAGATGCAACACTTACTTCCGGATTAATTTTCTTAATCAAACCTTGAAGTGTTTTTCCAGGTCCAACTTCTATAAAATTGGTTGCGCCGTCTTTTATCATATTTTGCACACTTTGAGTCCATTTTACAGGACCAGTCAACTGAGCAATCAGATTTTTCTTGATTTCTTCCGGGTCAGAAACTGCAGTAGTTGTAATGTTCTGGTAAACCGGAATTGTTGCTTTACGGAATTTGGTTTTCTCTATCGCGGCAGCCAATCTTTCTTGCGCAGGCATCATCAATGGGGAATGAAAAGCGCCGTTTACGGGCAACAACAAAGCTCTTTTTGCTCCGGCCGCTTTCAAAGCTTCACAAGCTTTCTCAACAGCTGCTGTTTCGCCAGAAATCACCAATTGTCCAGGACAGTTGTAATTTGCAGGAACAACGATTCCTTCGATTTCGGCACAGATTTCTTCAACTTTGGTATCTTCCAAACCAAGAATTGCAGCCATAGAACTTGGATTAATATCGCAAGCCATCTGCATTGCTTGTGCTCTTTCGGAAACTAATTTCAATCCGTCTTCGAAAGATAAAACGCCGTTAGCAACCAAAGCGGAAAATTCACCCAAAGAATGTCCAGCAACCATTTCTGCGCCCAAACCATTAGCTACTTTTACAGCAGCAACCGAGTGTAGGAAAATAGCTGGTTGAGTTACGCTGGTTTTTTTAAGATCTTCGTCTGTTCCGTTGAACATCACAGAAACGATATCAAAACCAAGAATATCATTGGCAGAATCCATCAGGTCTTTCACATCTTTTCGGGAATCGTAAAGTTCTTTTCCCATCCCGACAAACTGTGAACCCTGCCCAGGAAATACAAGTGCTTTCATATATTTATAAATAATAATTGATGAATTATAAATGATTATACCATCAATGTTTTAAATTTTATTTTATCTCTAATGTCAAAGCGAATCCTGAATCAATTATCATTAATCGCTTATCAACTATAATTATTGCATCAATCTCACAACTCTGTAACCGTTGTTGATGTAAGCGCCATTTGGTTTTGCTTTTACAAATTCGAATTTTGTAGCCAACTGTGTTTGAGATTTACCGATTTGTTTGAAAATTTCTCCTTTTTTGTTTTCTCTTGTCAGCATATCGTTCATCACATCAAAACCGATTACGGCATATTTTGAAGGCGTTTTACAATATTTGCCTTTGTAAGCTGCAAGAATTTCTTTTTCGAAATCTCCGTCATAATTGATTTTTCTATCCATTAGATAAACCAAACTCGCTTTTGAAAGGTCATCTACATTTTTCTCAAAACTTGGACTATAAAACATACTGAACGCTTTCACGCCTTCTGTTTGTTTTCCAAGAGCTATAACTTTTGATGCAAATGCATTTCCAGCAGACTCATCGTCATCAGCCAAAATAGCGATCACTGGAACCGATTGTCCCGTCATCATATTATTTTCTAACTGAATTTCTGATGAAGAATTAACAATAACTACATTAGGTTTTGATAATGATTTTTCTAAACCAGCTTTAATCGCATTTGCGTTTGCTTTAGAATTATCTGCAACGATATAGATTTTTTGGTCTTGATAAACCTGACCAACTTCTTTTACGATTCTGTCTGAATAAACTGAATTTTCAGTTTCGATGATAATCAAATTGCTGTAATCAAAAAGGTCTTCTGAATTCGCAAAAGGTGCAACTACAGGAATTTTTTTATCATTTACAAACCTTAGAACTTCAAGAACACTTGATTTGAAAAAAGGTCCAACTATTAAATCAGTATTTTCAGGATTGATTTGAGAAAGACTGTTTTTGAAAGTCGTTTCGTTTCCCGCATCTACAACTTTGATGTCTAGTTTTTGTCCGTTGTTTGCATTTCTCTCAGCTGCTAATTTTGCACCCGTCAAGAAATCGATAGACATTGTTCTGTACTTCGCATCGTTGGCATCATATCCGAAAGGCAACATCAAAACAACACTCAAAACATCCCCGCTTTTCTTAGAATACATCGGGTCTTGTTTCTTGATTTTCAAAGTCATTCCGGCTTTCAAACCATCAGAAAGATTTGGATTAAGGCTAATTAATTGGTCAAGCGTAACATTAAATCTGTTCATAATACTGAACATAGTATCGCCACTTTGAACCGTATAAGTCACATAATCGTCTTCTGAAGAACTCAAATTTGAAGTTTTTACAGGCTCGGAAACAGTTGTCTGAGTTGTGGTTTTTGTAACTGGAGCCGAAGTTGTATTGCTTTGAGAATTATCTTCAACTTTGATAGAATTAGAAGAAGTCGTAACAGAATCAGAACCAGAAACTCTGATTGCTTCTCCCGGTTTCAAACCTGCTGTTTCCAATCCCGGATTCAAAGCAAATAACTGCTTTTGAGTCAGGTTGAATTGTCTCGAGATTTTATAATAATTATCCTTTGCCTGAACAACGTATAAATCTTTATCAGAAGAATCGGTTTCAGTTTTAGTCACTGTTTTTACTTCAGTCGGTTTTTCCGTCGTAGTCGTTGTAGTCGTTTGAACAACAGTTGCAGGTACAGAACCTCCAAATTTCTGAATATTATCTAATGGCAAAGTAATCTTATCCCCGATTTTCATATGAGAATCTAACTCAGGATTCAGTTTTCTAAGGTCAGCCTCAGAAATTTGATACTGCTTTGTAATTCCGTAGATGGTTTGCTTTGGCTGTAAAGTAATGGTTCCCGTTTTACCTGTTTTATTTACTGAAGTTGTAGCAGCAGGCGTTGAAGCTGAAGTCGTTGTTTTTGAACTTCCACTTTTTGAAACCACAATGACATCGCCAATTTTAAGACCACCTTCTTTTTTGGAAGGATTCAATTGATACAATTCATCAATCGTGATACCATATTGTTTAGAAATCCCGTAAGGCGTTTCCTTTGGTGCAACAGTGTGGGTTTTCTGTGCCGAAAGCCCTAAAAAGCCGATAAGTCCTGATAAAATGAAAATCTTTTTAACCATCCTTTTTTTATATTGCTACAAAAATAATGCTTTCAGATTAAATGGAAGAAATTATCAGTTCCGATTTTTGAACATCCATCTGTTGATAACTATCGGCAATCCATTGCTTACCAAGATCTGCATAGAACACACTGAAATTCAACACTCTTTCCTGCCAAGTTCCGCCTGTGTGGACTTTCAAAAATAGATTTTGCATCTGTTCGAATTTCTCCGATTGCTTTATTTTCTCTGCTTTCAAAAGACGTTTTTGCATTCTTTTGAAAGACTTTAATTGTCTCGTTTCCTCTGCATTCACAAGGTTTACAAAAGTTTTATCTGTTTGTTCTGCCTTTGTTTTTATTTCTGAAAACGAATTAATCAAATCTTGTTCTTTTTGCTCAAGAAGTGATTTGATTTCGTTGTTGTCTAATATTTTTTGATTGATGACTTCAGCAAAATTCCCGAAGAAATCTTCAATCTTCAATCCTGAGTTTTCAATTTTTCTAAAGGTTTTTTCTTCCAAAAACAACATTGAGTTTCTTGGAATCAAAATTGGAAAAGTAAGATTAATGTATTCGAAATAATCTTTGAGTTCTATCCAATACATAATCTCAGCGTTTCCACCAACATACGCCAGATTTGGCATTATCTTTTCCTGATAAGCCGGACGAAGAACTGCATTTGGGCTAAATTTTTCGGGATGATTTTCCAGTTCATTTAGAATCTCTTCTTCTGAAAATTTCAAATCTGTGTCAAGAATGAAATATTCATTGTTAATTTCCTCTATTCGGTTTCTGGTTTCTGTTAAATAAAAGAGATTGATTTCTCTCGGATTGACTTGGACTTTGCCATAATTATCTTCGAGAAATTGTCTTTGATTTTTAGTCGTTTCGAAAAGTTGGTTTGATAACAATTCTTTTCTGAAAATATCTTTAACCTGATTTTTCAGTTCTTTTTCATTTCCATCAATTGTCAATAATCCGTAATCCGAAAACAATTGATTCACCAAATACCGAATCGCTTGCGTATGTGTTTTTCCTTTTTGATACGCTTTTTTAATCCAAAGAATCAATTCGGTTCCGTAAAGATTATCTTTGAATTCTTTCTCAAATTCCTGAATGAAAAAAGTTTCATCGATTTTTACATTTCCAACATCGCCACCTGCATTTCCTTTGATTTCGTAATAATGTTCACGCGTTTTGAAATGATTGATTTCATCGAAATCGTGGTCTTCCGTTGCCATCCAAAAAACAGGAACGAAATTGAATTCCGGGAAATTAGATTTTAAAAACTCAGCCGTTTTGATAGTCTGCAAAATCTTGTAAATAAAGAAAACCGGACCTGTAAACAAGTTTAGCTGATGCCCAGTTGTAATAGTGAAAGTATTTTTATCTTTTAAAGAAAAGAGAAATTCCAATTGTTTTAGAGACATCTGTTCTTCTTGATTCTGAGAAAAAATCGCATTATGAAGAACTTCTCTTTTGTCATCAGAATATGAATTTTGTTTTTCTGAAATCTGATTTTTGAAATTCTCCAAGTCAAAAACTTTTCCTTGAAATTCTTCCAGATTTTTTTTCAGAAAGTCTTTTACCAATTTGGGAATGCTGTCTATATTTTCGAAACCGATGGTCATTTGGTTGGTACTTTTTAAATTTTTAAACGCAAGGTTCGCAAAGTTTTTTTTTTAACAACTAACTGTTTTTAAGATACGCAAAGGCGTTTCACTCAGCAAAATTTTGATTTATTTACAAATGTTGTTTTTATACTGTAACTGCAGCCCGACTTGAGCGGAAATCCTTTTTTGCTTATTCATCAAGTTCTATTTAAACTGAAATCGTCTGCAAAAAAGATTGGGAGCGGAAGGCGGATAAAGCTGCCATAATTATTCTCACAAAATTAGTGGAAAAGATACCAAACTACGCCCAAATTCAATCGAAAATCATAAATAGGGTAATTTGGCGCCGTGAACGACTTGTTCTGCATAAAAGTCTGATTGATATGCTGACCTTCTACATAGAAAAACATTCTTTTCACTTTCATATTAATGTAAACATCAGCAATCGGCTGCCCACCAATTGAATACGCGTTTGTTCCAGGCAAAATATATTCATTAAGAATTGGCGAATATTCTCTTGAAGCAAACTTGGTGAAGTAATATAATTTAACTCCCGCTTGGATTTCTGCTGCTTTTTTGAATGCCGGAGCTTGATAATATAAATTAACGCGACCAATAAAATCGGGCATCGGTAGAAGATTATCATTCGTCAAAGCTTTTTGAAACAATACTCTTCCGTTCAAATGAAATTTTCTGTAGTTAGCAGTTGCTTCTCCTCCAATTTGAGAAATATTGAGCGAAGATGAACTCTGTTGCGGTTTAGCTGAATTATCAAAATAAGTGTAATTGTCAATTCTATAATAATCAACGAACAATTTTGTGTTGAACCATTTCGCCAATTTCAAAGTTCCACCGATTTGGGTTACGGCTTCGTTATTTGGATTTTGTAGATAATAGTTATAATTGAGATAATGCGAAGAATTCACGAGATAATTGAAACTCGGGTAAGCTGACTGAAAATTAACTCGTCCTTCTAGCAAATAATCTTTGATTGGTTCGAAAATAAATTCATTAGTTGTTTTGATGTAATCTCCAAATTCGGAACCTTTGGAAATTTCCAAGAAAGATTTCAGTTTGATTTTGTCTAATAATTTGATTTGTAAATTACCAACCGCTCCAATTCTCTGCTCTTTGAACGAACCAGGAATTCCTAAAATTGGATAAGCATTTTTGTTACCAAAATTCAATGATTGATGACGAAATCCTGCATCTAGCTTAAATTTTTCATTATTCCAAACTAGACTAATTGTGTTACTTAGATTATTGGATACTTTTTTGCTTCCAAGAGGAAATCCTGTGATATCTGTACCTCCAAAGAAATCTACATTTGTTGATGTTTCCGAGAAATAGTATTTATTTCCTTGATGAAAAATTGTATGCCTTAGCTTAAAAGGATATTTTGCTGGGTCAAAAGGAGAAAATTCTTGACTGAAATAATACCGTCTATAACCATACCTAGATTCTACTCCCGACAAGTTGGTTTCAACGTTTTGTCTATTGTTTAAGTCAGAATCACCACTAAGGAAGGCATAGATATCTGCCACTCCTCCATTTTCTTGATTGTTGACATTCTGATGGATATAATGTGCATAAGCCTCATATTTTCCATTTTTAGAAGTATAATGACCGCTGAAAATTGTATTATTACTAGATGCTAAACTATTAGTATAAAGACCTTGTGATCTAAGTCCCATATACTCTATAGCAAAGTTGAAATTCTTCCCAACATTTTGCGTATAAGTTGTTTGGAGCTGCCCGCCATTTTTCATAGCATTATTATAGAAAAATGTCGTGGTTGGGGTTTTTACATCATAATAATTGATATCATTTTCACCTATGATGTAAAAGGATTTGTTTTCAGGGAGAAGACTTAGATTTTGCTCGCTACTTTTTTCATACATCAAATTTTGGAATCCGGAGCCAATGTTAGATGACTGAATTTTTCCAAAATTATCTTGCTTATTATATTGAGTTACCACATAAGACCTCTCAATTGTAAATGTTGTATCATAGATTTTCTTTTCAGAAAATCTTTTTTTCACTTGGTAATCATTGATTGTAGGCTTATAAATCTCCAATGAATCTTTTTCTCCCGAATCTACTTTAATTGTATCGGAGGAAATTTTATTGGAGTCAGTTTTGTTTATCTGTTGTCCATTTATAAAAATACTAAAAATGAATGACAGGAATAATAAATATTTCATCAAGGAAATTTGTCTACAAAAATACTAATTATACTGAAATAAAAAACCCTGCAATATTGGACTGCCCCCAAAAAGTTATACACTTTTTAGGGGCATTTTTTATGAGAAGA
>NZ_DAMBRK010000003.1:0-289994 GCF_032055105.1 Epilithonimonas sp. | reverse complement strand
CTTTCCTATCAAAATATTATTTAATTTTGTCTAAACTTTTGGGTGCAGTCTAAATCTGGGAGTTTAAATTTTATACTGTTGCTTCTTCTTTCGGAAGTTTGAATTTCTTAGAATAAATCATAATCACCAATCCGGCAACCATAAAAGGAATACTCAAAACCTGACCTGTATTAAGTCCTGCAAAATGAATGATCTCGTCACCTTGTGGTTCTTTCAGGAACTCGACAAAGAATCTGATCGCCCAAAGAATGATAAAGAACAATCCGAATAACCAACCTTGCTGATATTTTTTATCGGTTTTTTTATATAAGAACCAAAGCAAAACGAAAAGACAAACGTAACCAAATGCTTCAAAAAGTTGAGTTGGATAACGCGGAATTGTAACACCATATTCAGAACTTTGTTGTGGAAATAGCAATGCAAAAGGAGAATTTGGGTCAATTGGTTTTCCAATGATTTCTGAATTGAAAAAATTTCCCATTCTCACAAAAGCACCTCCAGAAGCTACTACGATTCCGATTCTGTCATAAACCCAAAGCGGATTTTTCTTGATGATTTTTAAACTATAATATAGCGTCGTTGCAATAACCATAATGGCTGCACCGTGACTTGCCAAACCGGAAAATCCTGTAAAATGCAACCCTCCTCTTGTACTGATTGGTAAGAAAACACTCAAGAAATCTTCTTTGAATAATTCTGGCTGATAAAAAATAACGTGTCCCAATCTCGCTCCAAGAATAGTTCCTACCAAAGTCCAAGTAAAAAATGGTTCCAGATATTTCTCATCCACACCATCTATTTTGAAGATTTTTGCCATAATGAAATAACCTAAACCAAAAGCAAAAATGAACATCAAACTATAAAAATGTAGCATAAAAGGTCCTAGTTTGATTCCCTTTATAGGATCCCAAATTTTGAAACTTGTTTCTAGTTCTACATTATCGGTTGATTTCAGAACCGTTTTAGATTTTAATAGATATTTGAAATTTTCTATGTTCTTCTGTTCCAATGTCGCATCAACAGGCTTAAAATTTTTATCCAAAAATTGAAAACCAAAAGCTTTGTACTTCAATAAAATATTTTGGATGCTCCCAAGATGTTCAGCAGATTCTGCTTTGATATTATCTTCGTTTAGAATAACCAATTCATTAGGAAAATTATTAAAAGCTTCATCATAAAATTTTGTACTATTTTGAGTAGCAAATATTTTTACAGCAACAGTTTCTTTATTATTGATTTTCAAAGTTCCATCAGAAAGCTGATTGGAAGTGCTTTGCGAAAAAAACAATTGAGAAATCCCTGCGAAAAGGATTAGATAAAATCTAAGAAAAATATGATTCATTGATAATTGATTTTAATGTTTTTTGGGTGGAACTGGGTCATAACCTTCGCCTCCCCAAGGATGACAACTTCCAATTCTTTTGATGGCAAGCCAGCTTCCTTTCAAAAGTCCGTGAACTTTCAGTGCTTCTAAAGTATAATACGAACAAGTAGGATCATACCTGCAATTTTTCCCCAACCAAGGCGAAATGGCAAATTGATAAAATTTTATCAAAACGACAATCGGGAAAGTCAAAATTTTGTTCAACATAATTTTAAGTTATGCAAAAATAATAGAAAAAACATTAGTCAAATCAAAATTAACTAACAATAACAGTTGCATATTGAAATGTTTTTATTTTTAATGTTAACCAAATTTAAACAATAGTTTAAATCAATGATATGATTATAGATTTTGCAACATCTAAATTTGAATTTAATTGATAAAATCTTGATTTTTGCAAAATGGATAAGAGAATACTTCCGTTAGCATTAGGCGGATTGGCAATTGGGACTACAGAATTCGTAATAATGGCACTTTTGCCAGATGTTGCCAAATCATTGAATGTTTCTATTCCGCAAGCTGGGCATTTCATCTCTTCTTATGCTGCTGGAGTGGTTGTTGGTGCTCCAATTTTGGTCGCTTATGCTGCAAAATTTCCACCTAAAAGAATACTTATTTTCTTGATGATTGCTTTTACAATCTTCAACGGATTGTCGGCTTTGTCAAATGATTATTACACGATGATGATTCTTAGATTTTTATCTGGGCTTCCTCACGGTGCTTTTTTCGGGGTTGGAATTGTTGTTTCTTCACGATTGGCAAAACCAGGAAAGCAGGCACAAAGTATTGCAATGATGTTTGCTGGGCTTACTTTGGCAAACCTTGCGATGGTTCCTTTCGTGACTTGGCTTGGGCATCAACTGTCTTGGCGATATGCTTTTGGTGTTGTTGCGCTCATTGGATTAATTACGATTATTGCGTTGAAATTTCTCCTTCCTTATATGAATAGCCTACGAACCGTAACTTTGAAAGACGAATTGGAGTTTTTCAAAACGATTAAAGCTTGGCATATTGTTTCGATTTCGGCTATTGGATTTGGAGGTTTGTTCGCTTGGTTCAGCTACATTACACCTTTGATGACCAATGTTTCTCAATTTCCAACAGAATCTATAGCTTATATTATGGTTTTGGCGGGTTCTGGAATGGTTGTTGGGAATTTTCTTGGTGGAATAATGTCTGACAAAATGAGACCAGCTTTGGCTGCTGCTATTCTTTTTACGGCAATGATTTTAGCTTTGGTTTGTGTATTTTTCTTCTCAGAAAACAAAATTATTTCTTTGATTCTTACCTTTATTTGTGGCGTTTTATCGATGGCTGTTGGAACTCCGATTAACATTATAATGTTGCGCACTGCAAAAAATTCTGAAATGATGGCTGCTGCAATTATGCAAGCTGCTTTCAATATCGCAAATTCTATAGGTGCATTTTTCGGTGGATTACCTTTAGAATATGGATTGACTTACAATTATCCGTCTTTGGTTGGTGCAGGATTATCTATTATAGGTTTGATGCTTTGTCTTGGTTTTATCAAGAAGTACAAGGCTGTCATTTAGATTTATCAATTGTTCTAAAAGTCAGACTGATTCTCGGCTTAATGATTCTTGTAGTCGTAGGCAATCTATGCAACCAGAATTTCTGAGTCGTATCTTTCATCATTAATAAACTTCCGTGTTCAAGAATTAGAGAAACCAATTCTTTCGTGGTTTTATGTTTGAAATTGAATTTCCTTTCAGCTCCAAAACTCACCGAACTGATAGCGCCATTATCTTTCAAATCCTTTTCGCCGTCACTGTGATAAGCCATTCCTTCGGAACCGTCTTGGTACAGATTCAGCAAGCAGGAATTGAAAGTTTCTCCACTTACATTTTCAATTTTTTCTTTAATTTCAAGAAGTGTTTTGTTCCAAGGTAAAGCCGTTTTGGTTCTTCCGGAATAGGTGTAACTAAATTCCTCATTCCCATACCAAGCGACTTTTCTTTTGGTTTCAATGAGTTTTCCGAAGATAACAGCTTCATCACTTTTCCATTCAACTTCGGTCATTAATTTTTGAAAATATTTGTTTGCTTCTTCTTCAGAAAATATTTTTCCATAATAAGAAGTTGTTCCGTCGTAAGGCAGAATGTTTTCTATGATTTCGAATTGGTCTTCAAATAAACTCATATTTCAAATTTATTATTTTTTGAATTAATGAAAGTCAAAAATTTAGCCTTCCGCTTATAATTCATATTTTTGCACTCGATTATCATTTATCAATCATCATTTATCAATATAATGAAGCCAAGCTTAGCAAAAGGAACAAGAGATTTTACTGCGAAAGAAGTTTCCAGAAGAAAATATATTATCAATACATTACAAAAGAATTTTGAATTATTTGGATTCCAGCCATTGGAAACGCCAAGTTTCGAAAACCTTTCTACTTTGACAGGAAAATATGGAGAAGAAGGCGATCGATTGATTTTTAAAATCCTTAATTCCGGAGATTATGCTTCGAAAACAAATGAAGAAGATTGGAATAATAAGAATTCTCAAAAACTGATTTCTCAGATTTCGGAAAAAGCACTTCGTTATGACCTGACAGTTCCGTTTGCACGTTTTGTAGCCATGAATCACGGACAACTGGCTTTTCCTTTCAAGCGTTATCAGATTCAACCGGTTTGGAGAGCGGATCGACCTCAAAAAGGTAGATTCAGAGAGTTTTATCAATGTGATGCAGATGTTGTAGGAAGTACGAGTCTTTGGCAGGAAGTGGAGTTATTGCAATTATATTTCAAATCGTTCAAAGATTTAAAATTATCCGTTTCGATTCATATTAATAATAGAAAAATTCTTTCCGGATTGGCTGACTATGCAGGAATTGCAGATAAATTAATTGATTTTACTGTAGCCCTTGATAAATTAGATAAAATCGGAAAAGATGGAGTAACTAAAGAAATGCTTGAAAAAGGAATTTCTGAAGAAGCAATCTCTAAATTGGATTTCCTTTTCAGTCAAACTAATGACGCTTTGGAAAATCTTCTTAATCTGAAAGAAAAATTCGCAGGAAATGAAATCGGATTGAAAGGTGTAGAAGAGTTAGAATTTGTGATTACTAATGCTTTAAACCTTGGAATCGATTCTCAAAACTTAGTTTTTGATATTACATTAGCAAGAGGTCTGGATTATTATACAGGTGCCATTTTCGAAGTGAAAGCAGATGAAGTTGCAATGGGTTCTATCGGTGGCGGTGGACGTTATGATAACTTGACAGAAGTTTTTGGTGTTAAAGATATTCCAGGGATTGGAATTTCTTTTGGCTTAGATAGAATTTATTTGGTGATGGAAGAATTGGGAGTTTTCCCAGAAGATTCTGATGTCAAAGTAAAATATCTTTTCGCTAATTACGGAGAAGCAGAATCTATTGAAGCTTTAAAATTAATTTCTGAGTTGAGAGATAGAAACATTTCTGCAGAACTTTATCCGGAAGCTTCAAAATTGAAAAAGCAATTCACTTACGCAGAGAAAAAAGTAATCGAGAATCTTGTTTTCTTTGGTGAACAGGAAATAAAAGAGCAAACAGTTACGGTTAAAAATCTTGTTTCTGGAGAACAGCAAACATTGAAAATAGAAGAGTTTTTACAATAAATATTCTAATTATCAGATACTAGACTTGTAGCGCTTTTTATTTTTGGATAATTGATATCTTCAATTTCTTGTTTTCTTTTTCGAATAAAATCTGTGGGTCTAATCCCATTGATTTCAAAAAACAAATCCGAGAAATTTTGTCGAGACGCAATGCCACACTCTTTTGCTAGGCTATCAATAGTATAATTGAGATAGATGTTTTTTTCGAATAATAAGTAGGTGATGTGTCTGATTCTTAAGTCACCAAGATATCTGTTGAAGTTCATTCCTTTTTGCTCATTGATCACATGAGAGAGATAATTGGAATTGGTTTCAAACTGAATTGCTAGCTTATGAATGGTAAGACCTTTTTGATTAAACTGTTTTTTTTCTTCAAATTTTCTCAGCTTTAGCAAAAGATCTTTTTTTATAGTTTCTGTAATCTGCGGCTTTTTATCTTCACTATTTTCTTGATTAGCAATAGGTGTAGGTTTTTCTAATCTAGCAATGTAGTTGTCAGTTAGTAGCTTTTCCTGTAAAATATGATATTTATCCAAGGTTTCTTTTCCTTTTTTGTGTCTTTTGAATAAAACATAAACCAATATTGTTGCCGTAATCAAAAGTCCAAAAATCATATAAATACCCCAAGTGTTTGCGGTTTCTAATCTTCCTTTTTCTTCTATCAAAGTATTAGTATCGTATTCTCTATGGATTTTAAGAGAAAGTGAAGCAAAATCTTTAGATATGATACTGTCAGCTTTTAGAAGTTGAGTGGTGTAGTAAAGCTGTTTCTCAGAATCTTTTTTCTTTTTGTAATGGTTGATAAGAAGCTCATAATTTTCCCTTAGTTCTGGAAGTAAAAACTCTTGTTTGTTGAAAATAGAATCTATTTTCTTAAAATTGGTAATTGCAAGATCTTCGTTATTAAGTGCTAAATAACTTTTGCCAATGTAAAAATAATCAACCGACATCCAAGCGAAATCATCTCTCATCAATTTGAGTGATTGATCAAGGTTTTCTATGGCAGCGAGATATTTGTTGTTATTAAATTCGCTAATCCCTCTTGATTTCAAAAAGTATCCTCTTTCTAATAAAAAATCTTTGTTGTTAAATGTTTTTAACAAACCAATATCTGTAAGAGAATCTACTTTCTTTGTGTTTTTCAAATGTCTGTAAGACACAATCATTTGATGAAGACTGTTCAGATATCCTTTTTGGTTGTTGTAGATTTCATTCGCAAATTTAGAATTAGTAGTATTAACTTCTGTCTCAAAATATCTGACACTGTTTTTAAACAGTTCTATAGCTTCTTCGTGATAACCAAGATAGTTTTTGATAACGCCTAAGTGGTATGCTATTTTATTTTTAAGATAGAGATCGCTGCTGTTTTTTGCATATTTGTATGCCATCAGATATTCATCCAATGCAGGTCTGTATTTTTTTAGCTTAGAATAATAAATACCTCCTCGCATCACATACGAAGCTGAGATTCTGTCATCGTGTTTTGATTTATATGCAGCATCTATGCAGCTATCTGCATATTGAAGTTTTCGATTGATAGACTTAGTGTAGAATACAGCATCTTTATAGGCTTGAAAAAGTTCATCAGGATTGTTTTCTTTTTTAGCTTTTTTTATATATGGATTGAGATATAAAAATGCGCGATCATCATTCTCCTTAAAAATTTCATATTTTGCTCGGTAATAATCATAAGATTTAGGATCCTTGTCTTTGGAAAAAACAAAACCAGTTACTAAAAAAAATATGAAAAAGAAGTAGCCTTTCATTGAGGAGCTTTATAGAAATTAATCATTTCTATCTGCAAAAGTACATAAATCTTAAATATTATTAATAACTATTTAGTAGAAAAAGAAGATGTATATGTATTCTCTTGTTTGCTGTTTATGTTGCTGACTTTCAATGTTTTAATTATGTTCTGATTTGTGAATTAGGACGTCATGATTTCCTAATAAAGACAAGAAAAGCTTTCAAATGTCAAAGTTAGAGTATAATTTCGTCACAGAATAAAAACAGAATTATTTTCTTGTAAACTCAATTTGAAATTTAAAATTATACCATAAATGAAAAAGATCTTTTCAATCTTAGCAATCGCATTTGTATCTCTCAGTTTTGTTTCGTGTAGACAAGATGATGATACCATTACAGAAACAGAGTTTAACAAGAGTTCTCAAGAGAATTTAGGAAATAGAAAAGTTACAATTGTCTCTGATTCTGCAAAGGTTAGTTCTAGACCCGAAATGACTTTAGACCCACCAAAAGATCCACCAAGAGATACTTCAAGCTGGTAGTCATTTATTTAAGACATTCATTCCTTAATACCTATAAAAAACCTCGACTCATATTTTTATGAATTGAGGTTTTTGGTTTTTATGAATTTGATATTAAGTTGAAAAATAGAAAGATCCTTTTATATTTATTTTAGGAATTTTGGGTAACAGATTAGATTAAAAAAAGTTTGTCTATTTTTGCCTCAAATTAAATCCTATGAACGCTGGTCAAACCCAAACTCTCACAATCGCAGAAAAAATTTCGTCAGGTTATATCCTTAAAGATGAACTTGGTGAAAAAGCATTCATCCAGAAAGTTTTTGCAGATGAATCATGGGAAATTGGGGCAGAAGTAGACGTTTTTGTATATCAAGACGACGGTAATCTGAAAGCTACTACAGAAAAAGCCAATGCAGAAGTTGGTGAGTTCGCTGTGATGACTTGTGTTCAGAGTCTTCCAACTGGGGCTTTTATGGATTGGGGAATTATAAAAGATCTTTTTATCCCGTACAAACAGCAAAAATCCAAAATTCTAGAAGGTAAACGTTATCTGGTTTATGTTTATACTGACGAGGCAACTGGACTAACCACTGGTACTACCAAGTTCAAACGTAACCCTCAATACGAAAATCTACCTTACAGAAATGGTGATAGGGTAGATCTAATTATGATGAACGAGTCAGAGATTGGCTGGAACGTTGTAATAGATAAAAAATATATCGGATTGGTCTATGCATCTGATGTTTTCAAAAAACTATATCCCCTTTCAGACGAGTCTGGTTACATCAAAACTATCCGGGAAGATGGTAAAATAGATGTCACTCTCCAAGCTCAAGGTTTTGAAAATGTTGACGAGTTCAAACAGAAAATCATCGATAAACTGAATGATAATTACGGGCTTCTTTATCTATCTGATAAATCTTCTCCCGAAGAAATTAAAGATGAATTGCAAATGAGCAAGAAAAATTTTAAAAAAGCTATTGGTAGTTTGTATAAAGATAAAGTGATTGATATACAAGAGGATAAGGTTAAGTTGCTTTAGTAGTGGTTATTAATTTAATTCAAACAATTATCATTTTTTTTTAAAAATATTAATATTCTTCTTATTTGGAATTGTTTTTGCTAGCCAAGAGGAAATTAAATAATTAATGAAGAAAATTCTCATAAGCGGCGCTACAGGATTAGTGGGTAAAAAGCTTTCTAGAAAATTATACGAGCGTGGCTATCAAGTTGAGATTTTGGTTCGTTCAAAAAAAGAAAAATCAGATTTCAAATCTTATGTTTGGGATTATGAGAATGGCTTTTTGGAAGAAGGAGCTCTTGACAATACTTATATTTTTATTCATCTGGCAGGTGCTCCAATCAGTAATCGCTGGACAGACTCTTACAAGAGAGAAATCTACGCAAGTAGGGTAAGTTCTGCACAATTCATCTATGAAGAGATGCAGAAGCAGAATATCCATCCGGAAGCAGTTATTTCTGCATCAGCTGTTGGGTTTTATGGTCAGGTTACTTCTGAACAGAATTTTTCGGAAGATGATGCTCCAGCAGAAGATTTTTTAGGTTGTGTTTGTACAGATTGGGAGCTGAAAGCCTTACAGTTCCAAAACCTTGGAAGCAGAGTTGTAAGAGTTCGAACAGCAACAGTTTTATCAGAAAAAGGAGGAGCTTTGGAAGTTTTCAAAAAACCAATAGATTTAGGCTTGGGTTCTGCTCTTGGTACAGGTAAACAATATTTTCCTTGGATTCATATCGATGATTTGATTAACATCTATTGCAAAGCGGTTGAAGATGCTACAATGAACGGGGCTTACAATGCTTCTGCTCCAGATTTTGTAACCAACGAAACACTTATAAATAAACTTGCTTCCTATCTCAACAAAAAAATATTTTTACCAAATATTCCCCAATTTATTATCAAAAGTATTATGGGTAATATGTCGGTTTTAGCTTTGGAAGGCAGTAAGATTTCTTCCAGAAAGATTGAAAATTCGGGGTTCAAATTTAAATATGATAATCTGGATAAAGCTTTTACGGACGTTATTAGTTAAGGGGTTTTGCAAATCGCCTTTTTAATCCTTACTTTTATCAAAATTTTCCAATGAGACTTACAGAAGAAAATCAAGAAAAACTGTCCTTTTTAGAAAAAATTGCCAATGGAATTATCTGGTGGGTAGGTTCTATTCAGTCGCTTGTTTTTCATACCATTTTTTTTATAGTCAGTTTTGCTTTACCAATTTTTAATATTGTAGAATTTGAACATATGTTGCTGGTTCTTACAACTATTGTTTCTTTGGAAGCTATTTATTTGGCAATTTTTATCCAGATGTCTGTCAACAAAAGTTCCGAACATATCGAGGATTTGAAGGAAGATGTTAACGAGATCCAAGAAGATATAGATGAGATTCAGGAAGATATTGAAGAGATTCAAGAAGACGTAGAAGAAATTCAGGAAGATATTGATGAAATCCAGGAAGATGTGGAGGAAATTAATGAAGACGAAGACGATGAAGATCATGGCGAACGCGCCAGAACTGTAATGCTGAAAAGCAAAGTTTCCAACAACAAAAATGATATCAAAAACCTGAAAGATAAAATAAAAGAACTAGAAAGCTTAATTGAGAAAATTAAAAAAGAAGAAGAGTAGTTCTCTATTTTTAACAATCTCAGTCTTTTTTTCAAATGTTATTAAACCTTGTCAGTCTGAGGTTCTCGAAGACTTTAAAAAACTAAATTTCTAATTTCAGAATTTTTTCCATCTGTTTTTGATTCACAGATTCTGGGATATTTCTAAAAATAAAATCCCTGATTCTTGTGAAATTTTCCCATTGTGCAATTTTCCCGATTTTAAAACTGGTTTTCACAATATGATGAACTTTGTCTTTTCTGATTTTTTCAAATTGAGAAAAAAGTTTGTTCCAATCTTTTTCAGTTTCTAATAATTTTCCAATTACATAAGCATCTTCAACTGCTTGACAACCGCCTTGTCCCATATTAGGCGTTGTTGCGTGGGCAGAATCTCCAATCAAACAAAGGTTTTCTGCTGACCAATGATTCATAGGTTTAAGGTCGATAATGTCATTCAGAATAATATTTTCTTTGGATGTTTTAGAAATCATTTTCAAAATGTCAGGATGAAAATCTCTGAATTCGTTTAACAAATCTATGTTGTCAGAATAAAATTTTTCGTTCACCAAAGCATACCAATACAATGTGTTTTCTCTGATTTTCACAAAGCCAAAACGTTTTCCTTTGCCCCACATTTCGTAGGCATTGTGGCTGTATTTTTCCGGAATTTCAGTTTTTAGAATTCCGCGCCAACATTTTTGTCCGGCACTTCGGATTTTTCCTGATTTTAGAATTTGATTTCTAACCAAAGATTTTACACCATCAGCACCAAAAACAATTTCGCTTTCAATTTTAGTTTTATCCAGAAAAGTCAAGTGGTAATTTTCTTTCTTTTCAATCGTCTCAAGACGTTTATTGAGAATGATGTTTTCGGTAATATTTTCACTTAGGATTTTCTGCAAATCAGCTCTGTGGATTGCGATATTGCAAACGTTATATTTGTGTTCAAGTTTCAGAACATCAGTTTTGGAAATAGTTTTGAGTTTTTTATCAGTAATGATTAAAGCGTGCATTTTGGTTCCTGCATTTTCGATTTTCTCTTTGAGTCCGAGTTTATCAAAAATCTGCATTGCGTTTCCTGCCATTGCAATTCCAGCTCCGACAGGTTTAATTTCCGATGCACTTTCATAGATTTTGAAATCGATGTTTTGTTGCTTTAGAAAATTGCCCAAAGTCAGTCCGCCAATTCCGCCACCTATGATTGAGATGCTCATATTATGAACTTATTACTAAATGAAAAAGATGTTTGTGTCTTTGAAGTATATGTTGAGATTTTTTTATAAGACAATTGTCCTCTTTTATCAATACCCGCAAATTAAAATAAAAAAGCAAGACCCAAAAGTCCTGCTTTAAAATCATTTGATGAATAGAAATCTTACTTAATCTAATATTGATTTTGTGTGGACCAATGGAGTTTCCAAACCCTATTTCAAATACTTTGTAATATTTTCGCTCATTGGCGTTATTTTACTTTCAAAACTATCGAGAATGTGACCTTTTTCATCTAATAAAATTTTAGTAAAATTCCATTTAACCTCTGTGTCTTTTACGCCATTTTCTTTTTTCTGAGTCAGGAATTTATAGATTGGCGCAATGTCACCACCTTTTACAGAGATTTTCGCCGCCATCGGGAAAGTAACGCCATAATTTTTCTGGCAAAATGTTGCAATCTCGTGATTCGCTCCAGGTTCTTGTCCACCAAAATTATTAGCAGGGAAACCCACTACAACCAATTTGGTTTTGTAAGCTTCGTATAGTTTTTCCAAATCTGCATATTGAGGCGTGAATCCGCATTCGGAAGCAGTATTGACAACCAATATTTTTTTGCCTTTGAACTTAGAAAAATCAATCGTAGAACCATCCAAAGCTTCTACTTTGAAACTGTGAATCGATTTTGCCTGCGCTTTATTTTTTGAAAACCCAAAAATTGATAGCATAATGATGAATAAATATTTCATATAAAGTTATTTAAATTTTTTTTAATGATTATATTCAATCGCCAGTTGGTATAATATCTTTTGAAGATTTGTAAAACGGCGATGTCATAAAGATAATTTAAAAATCAAATTTAAAACAAGTTTGGGAAACAATGGTTAATTATCAATTATCAATTATCAATTATCAATTATCAATTATCTCAAATAAGTCCCAATTCCAAAGTTATTTTTACAAGTTCAGATATTTTGGTGCATTTCAATTTGCTGAATATATTTTTGCGATGGGTTGTGGTTGTATGATAAGATATGTTCAAATATTCGGCAATCTTTTTTGCGGTGTAACCAGTTGCTAGTAAAGATAAAATCTCTATTTCTCTCTTTGTAAGATTGATTTCTGGTTGAGGGATTTGTATGGTTTTGCTGTTGTATTGCATTTGGTGGAAGTCTGTTCGTCCTCCAATGCCAGTGACTAGAACAGTATAAGGATTAATCTTAGTGATATGTTCTATATTGGTGTGGATATTGACCGCTTGTAGCAATCTTCCATTTTCATCCTTCAAAGAATGGAGCGCTTGATGATGAAACATTTCGTAATTACCTTTTGCAGTTCTCATACGGAAGCAGTAACTAGATTTTAAATTAAGTTGATGCTCAAAGCCTATTTCTTTTATTTGTTGTAAAGTCATATTCTCGGCTTGCATCACAAATTCTAAATCATCAGGATGAATGAGGTTGATAATCTCTTTAAGATGCTGAGGCTGCTTTTTTAGTCCGTGCATGTTCAGTAGTTCTGGATGATGGTTGCTTAGAGTACTGTTTGCCATATTAATCACATAATAATAGAATGGCCCCATTGCAAACATTTCGCCAATGATTTTTTCAACTGATGGAGGATCGGTAACTGCATTGTAGTTGTTGCTTAATGCATCTGGATGAGCATTCCAGATATCTGATAGTAGATGAGGTTTTGTAGGTTTTGCAATAGATTTTTCTTTCATCGTAATAGTTTTTATAAAATTAACAATATTTCTGATAAAAAATACCTTTTTTAAGGTATTTACTTGTATTTGATGTAGTATTTATATTTGCTTAAATCTCATCACTATGAAAGCTCATTTCTCAAGAAGCCTATTCTTGGCTTTTGTTTTCTTTTCTGCATCGGTGTTTTCACAAACTTCAGAGATTGTCAAGCTTCTTAATGGTCATCTAAAGAATGACTTAGGAATCAAAACAGAGTACAACCATTTTGGCGATATCATCAAAATCGTAAAACCTTATACTTTTCTTGGCAATATATTGAAAGTTGAACTAGAATATAAAGGCGAAAACGGACATTATATAGAACAACAGGAAGCCGCATTAAATAAAATCACAGGAATAGGAAAAGATATCAATGTCATCTTGGATACAGAAGAATCCGCTGTTAAGATTAATAGAAAATACATCGGGAAAAGTAATGCCGAACCAGAGTATAACGGAGTAAACAATATGTTCTTCACAGGCATCCGTTTCCAAAAACACAACAAACACTTTGGAGAACCCCTCCAAAAAGCGTTTGAAAAAGCAGGCTACGAAATAGAACTCGGCAGTTGGTATGATTGAGTTTTAGGGTTTGAGAGTTGAGGGAGTGGGTCCAGAAAACAAGATATTGGTGCGTAATCCGCTAGCCAAGAATTTTAGAGAGAGTTTGCAGTATGTTCTCTATGAGCAAGTGCTTTGCAAAGAATCCAAAGTTGCAGGTTGCTACAAGCCCAGATATCTGTTGGTTTTTTATAAAAAGAATGGCAATATCCTAGGTCTAATGGAGATTTGTGATACTTGCGCAGGTATCTATACCAGTTCGGGATTGCAAAAACCTGTGGTTTGTCATGCACTTACCAATGCTTTAAAATTCTATCTAGACCGCTCTCATCCTAATGATCTTACAAAATGGTACCTTAATGAAGATTAATAGAAGAAAAAGATAAATAGAATGTCCAACAGCTATCGTTTCCAAGACCAAAACAAAACTGCTTCAGATTTCCCCCAAGAAGTCTGGGTAGTTTGTTAAATTATAAAACTAAAAAAAATATATAATGAAAACTTTCAAAATTTTTCTAATCCTGGCTTCAGGTCTGCTTACAGCACAAGGTAAGAATATTATTAAAACCAATCTTACCGCTTATGCTTTTCGTAATCTAAATTTGACCTACGAAAGATCCTTAAACAAAACATTTTCAATCAGTCTTGGGCTGTCTTCTATTGCAAAAGGAGATGTTCCCTTAATCAAAAAATACTTTGAAGATGATGTGGATGATGAATTCAAAAATATAGAAATGTCCTTGATGTCTTTTACTATTGAGCCGAGAATATACTTGGGTGAAAACTATAATAGCGGTTTTTATTTTGCACCCTATTATCGCTACACAAAGTTTAAAATGGATAATATGGTTTACAACTTTTCCTATGTAGACTCTAATGATATGGAGAGAGATATTACACTTGATATGGCAGGTGATATATCTGCAAATAGTTTCGGTCTTATGATGGGTGCACAATGGTACTTTGGGAAAAAGAAAAACTGGGTGCTAGATTGGTGGATTGTAGGTGGACATTATGGTTTTTCGTCAGGTAATATAAATGGTAATACAAGATCGGGCGCTAATCTTTCTCCGGAAGATCAAAAAGCAATTCTAGATGATATTAATAGTTTTGAAATTCCTATTGTAAAATATGAAGTTGAAGTTGATTCAAAAGAGGTTCGTGTTAAGATTGATGGTCCTTGGGCTGGTCTACGTTCGGGTTTATCATTTGGGTATAGATTTTAAACTATTCCTAATTTTTTCTCACCCAAAACCTGCCATTTCTCGGCAGGTTTTATTTTACCAGTTGCTAAGCAAAGCGCCCTTGCGCAACTTAAAATATCTTCAATATTGATAAAAAAACATTCTCTTAACAAAACTTTATGATTTGTAAAATAAATGCCTTTTCTTTGTCGTTCTTTTCTTTATGACAAAAATCGATGAGAGTTTATAGTAAGCTGGCAGAGAATCTCCAGTACATTTCCCCGTCTTATTACAAAAGCAGATTTTTCAAAAAACTGAAAGGTCTTACTGCTCATAATCTTTTGCAAAGAAAAGTAGAGCCAGAGTTTCTTTGGATTAAAGATGTTTTGGCAAAAGATTCTGTTTTTGTGGATATTGGAGCCAATGTTGGCGCTTATCTTTACACTTTAGAAAATCATCTGAAACCAGAAAATATCTTCGCTTTCGAACCCAACCAACAATTATTCAAAAGACTGAAACGGATATTTCCAAAAGTCAATCTGTTTTCTGTGGCGTTGTCTGATATTTCCACGACAGCAGAATTCAAAATTCCTGTCATTAATGGAGAAAAAGTTCATACAAGAGGAACTTTGCAGACTTCGATTAAAGAAAAAAATGAAGAGAAAACCATTCTTCAGAAAGTTGAAGTTAAACCTTTGGATGATTTAAATCTAAATCTTAAAAAAATCGATTTCATTAAGATTGATGTCGAAGGAAATGAGATGCAAACCCTGGGAGGTGCCAAAAAAACAATCGAAAAATACCAACCAATTCTGATGGTTGAGATGGAACAGCGCCATCACAAAGAAAATCTTTGGACTTTGATTTCAAAAATTGCAGATTGGGGCTATTCGGTCAATTATCTGGATAGAGAAACTTTGAAACCGAAAATCTTGACAGAAGAATTCCTGAATCAACAGAATCCAGATAATGTGAAGAATTACAAAGATTACATTAATAATATCATTTTTCTTCCGAAGACTTCGATAGAGTTTTAAAGAAATTATGGAAATTTAATTTTAAAAGGCTTCGAGAGCCTCAGCCTAACAAACCAACAACAATCAACTAACAACCAATCTATGAGCGTCGTAGCAAGACAAGGTGTAAAATATTCGATAATCGGTTATCTTGGCTTTTTGCTGGGAACATTTTCTTCTATATTTATTTTTCCTTATGATATGGAGTTTTACGGAAAGCTCCGTTACATCTTGCCGACGGCCGAGATTATGGTGCCGATTGTAGTTTTCGGGCTCAGTTTTTCCAATGTCAAATTCTTCAGTAGAGTCAATGCAGATGGGAAACATCATAATATGTTGAGTCTTTCTTTACTGGCAGTTGTCATTAATTTTTTGATTTTCGTAGGCGCATATTTTTTGATTAATTTCCTATTCCCACAATTGCAGACTTCCAAACTATGGGAAATGAAACTCCTGATTTTGCCAATGGTTTTGGTTTTGGCTTTGTCATCGATTTTCAATAAGTTTTTGACCAATTATAAAAGAATCGTAGTTCCTAATATCTTCGAAAATTTCGTTCCTAAAATAGCCAATATTGGCGCATTCTGTCTGTTTTTCTTTTTGGGTTTTGCGGATAAAATGGCTTATGGATTTTTCTTTTTGATGTTTGTGATTTCGCTTGTTGGTTACGGCTATTACACAAACAGACTAGAGAAAATCAAACCAGATTTTGGTCTGGATTATTTCAAAAAAGATAACTTTTATCGTGAGATTTTCACTTACAGTTTATTCGGTTTTTTAGGAAATATCGGAAATTATATTGCGATTAATATTGACAACCTGATGATTGGCGAATTCATCAATTTCCACGAAAATGGGATTTATAGTAACATCTACGCCATTATTTCCTTGATAACAGTTCCTCAAATGGGGCTTTTCAATATTTCTGCTCCAATTATTAATAAAGAATTAGCTTCCGGAAGTCACAAAGAATTAGACAGATTTCATAAGAAAACATCGCTCAGTTTGTTCTTTCTCGGTTTGGTTTTGTTCTGTTGTATCGTTGTAGGATTTCCTTATTTGGCGGACTTTATGAAGAATGGAGAAGATTTGCGTTCTTCAGAACCTGTGGTTTGGGTTCTGGGATTTGCAATGTTGTTCGATTTGGCAACAGGTTTCAACGGACACATTATTTCGCTTTCCAAATATTACAAATTCAATATTGTGGTGATGTTGATTTTGGCAGTTTTGACAATCACAACCAATATGATTTTCCTGAAATATACAGATTTGGGAATCTTAGGAATTGCGATTGCTTATGCTATTTCTTTGTCTTTATTTAATCTCATCAAAATCATTTTCAATTATATCAAATTCAAGGTTTTTCCTTTGGGGATAGAGATGATTTACGCCATGATTTTGGGTTGTATTTCTATCAATGTTGCAATGTTTCTTCCAGATTTCAAACTCAATATCCTTAATCTATTCTACAAACCAGCGGTAGTTTTGGGGTTGCTTTTCATTGGGAATTATTTCCTGAAAATCTATCCGTTGGACAAGTATCTTAACAAGGCTTTTATCAAGAGTTTGTTCAAATTTTAAAGTTATATAAACAATTTAGTCACTTAAGATTAAACGAGACTAATATGATTCTAAGTTTACTGTAATTCAAAAATCGAAGATTTTCAAAACTAAGGTGTTCTTATGTGACTTTTGTGGTTTTAATTTTCCTTAAGTTTATCAATAGTTCAAATAAGGATAATGGTTTCAAAAGTTAGCTTTTTTGCTCTTTGAAAGATTTTCTTTTTTGATTTTTCTTATGTGACTTTGTGGTTTAAATTTTCCTTAAGATTATCAAAAGTTCAAATAAGGATAATGGCTTCAAAAGTTAGCTTTTTTGTTCTTTGAAAGATTTTTTTTTTGATTTTTCTTATGTGACTTTTGTGGTTTTAATTTTCCTTAAGATTATCAAAAGTTCAAATTAGGTTAATGGCTTCAAAAGTTAGCTTTTTTGCTCTTTGAAAGATTTTTTTTTTGATTTTTCTTATATGACTTTTTGGTTTTATATTTTTTAAAACAGGCTCTAAATTCTAATAATATCTCGGGGAAATAAGAATCTCTTGTTTCTCACCATTTTTATTAGAAATTCTAGTCTGTTTCAGGCAAGTTCCTATCTCGTCTTTTTCTATGCAATTAATTGACAATTCATCAATCGTTTTGTTGTCTTTTCCTGTAATCACAATCTTAGAAAGTTCATTATCAGAATAATGAAATTGTCTCGTATTGAAAGTCTCAAAGTTATCTGCGATTTTATCAATACTGCCATTTTTGTTGTAATGATAGATGCTTTCGTTCTGTTTATATTGCTTCTTGGTGTAACAGCTGATGCGTTCGCGCTGATTGGGTTTCCATCGTGTTTTGCAGTAATAAGAATCTTTGTCGGGATATCGTTCTACCGTAAACCACAATTTCTTTTCCGTTTCCTGCAAAAGTTTTCCATTAGAATCAAACGTTTTCGAATATTTGATACGACCATTCTTAGTAAAAGTCATTTCCTTTTTATGGAGAAGCTTTTTCTGGTTGTTGGACGTGTCGTAAACCTCTTCAGTTGCAGATTTTAGACCATCGGGTAGGAGGTTGGCTTTCGTGTACTTTTTTGTAGCACAAGATGCTAATAATAAAAATGTAAATGCAAAATACAAAACTCTCATAAGTATGATTTGCAAAAATTGGAGCAAATTTCTTTCCAATGCATCAAAATATTGGTTTTTTTATAACTAGTTTGTATTAATTTTAAGTATGAAAAACAAACAACCTCTCTTAAATTGTTTTAAAAGAGGTCATTTATTTTTAGTTTTTTCAGAAAAAGGGAGTTATGCAACGATTACCGATGTTAACTGTAGTTTTTTATTAATTTTCTTGAACTATCTGATGCAATGATTAATCCTCCAGCCAACATAATAATATCTTTCAATACTAATCGACCTGCTCCCGAAAGATATGGAAAACCAAATTGCGGAGTTGGAAAATCGCCTCCTAAGTTTGGAACATAAACTTCTGGAGTTGTTATAAGAAAGGACAGTGTTACTAAAGACATTCCAAAAGTTAATAAACCACCTATCAACCCAATTTTAGGAAACCAAATGCCTAAAAGAACAAGTAACCCAATTACACAAATTACAGTTCCTAATCCGTAAGAAAACAGGTAGGTTCCATTTTCTTTATGCCAATCTATATTCTTTTGCACAACTTTACCTTCTGGGTTTTTGTGTAAAGTATACTCAGCTACTTTTTCCCCCTTTTCGTTTAAAGTAACATTGCCTGAATTATTGTAAAAAAAGTTCATCAATGGACTATTCGTCACAAAAGGAACTATACCATCTGCTTCATATTGATAAACTTTTAACCCACCTATCCATGCCATAACAATGAAAATTGAGATGCGGATAAGGTTGATGAAATTTGATTGTTGTGAAGCTAAAAATAACGCTAGACTTTTCATTTTCTAAATTTTAAACTATTATTAAAGATTTTAGCAAATGTAAAAGCCTTTGGATGCAATTAGAATAGACAAATAAGGTAAATACATAGACTATTTAGCCACTATTGAAATTCCAACATTTTTACGATACAAACTTGGCGAAACACCTACAATTTTCTTGAAATATCTACTAAAATAGAATTCGTCTTCAAAATTCAATTCCTGTGCTATTTCTTTTATTGATTTATAAGTAAGATGAAGCAATTTTTTAGCTTCTAAAATAACACGTTCTTGAATAAGTTGCGAAGGGGTTTTTGAAAATTGCTTTTTGATTTTTTTACTAAAGGCATCTGTTGAAAGATAAAATGATGAAGCGTAAAATGCTACACTTCTTTCAGTTTTATAATGTTTTTCTAATAAACCTTGAAAAAGCACAAGATCTTCATTTGGAATTTCGTTAGGCTTTATGTTTGTAAGATATTTTGATTTTTCTTTACTGGAAATGGATAAGATTAATTGTAAATAGGATTTTATTATAGAATTTGTAAAAGGGCTTTCTATTTCATTTCTTGATTCTTTTTTCATTTTATCAATAATATCACATATTTCATCGAAATAAACTTTATCTATTTTGAAAAAAGGTTTTTCGTAAATGTTATTAAATAAAATACCATTGCATGAAATCAAGTTTTTATGATATTCTATGCAATAATAATCACCATGAAATTGTATCAGTTGTAATTCTGTTTTATTAGTGTCTAACCATTTAAATTGTTGATAAGGAGTTAGAAATAATATTGTATAACCAGTGAACTCATAATGAGTTAGATTTATTTCAAACTTACCACAACCATTAAATACTAAAATTTGGTAAAAAGGCTTGCTTACACTTTTCAAAAAATAGTCGCTATTAGTATTTTGTATGGAGATTTGATTCAAGCCTGATATTCTTTAAAAATTACAGCTAACGGAAAAAGGCTTTGCGAAGTGTGGGCGAAAGAAGAACTGAAAGTTCAATTTCGACAAATGTAAGCCGATATTTTTTCCATGAAACTAACTTACAAAAAATTAGTGAAATGGAAAAATAGCGGCGCAAAGAAGTAGAGTAGTTCAATCCAGACTTTAACCCCGCATTTCGCCAATACAATGCCCTTGTTGCACAACTCAAATATACGCAAAAAGCCTTTTCTCTCAGCCTATTATTTCGTGAATTTAAACATACAAATGCACAAGAATCTGAAGAAATACCTCAAGTTCCCAACGCGCAAAATCAAGATTCACTCCCAAATTTTAGAATTTCCAAAAGGGAATCTTTTGCTTTTTCCAAATCTTCCTTATACGACCACCATAATCTTAAATTAAGCCCCCCCCCCCCGAAATTCCAAAATTATAACTCAAACAAAAACAAATAACCTCTCTTAAATCGCTTTAAAAGAGGTCTTCTATTTTTAGTTTTTTTCAGAAAAAGAGGGTTGTGCAGCGGTTACCAATGTTAGCAGTTCGGGCATTTTTTTATATTGTTGTCAGTCCACATTTTATTAAATACTCAAACGTTGTATCATAAAACTCTTTTGGTCTTGTTGCATCAGTATCGTCAACATTAGGAACATAGATTATCATCCCTTGTCTTGCTCTTGTTAGCAAAACACGATAAGAATTTATAAGATAGCTTTTAGCAGAATCTTGATTGATGTTTTGCCATTTTGAACCTTTAAAATTCTGGTAATTCCATTCTCTTCCGTTGTGATACAAATTGATGTCCCAAGCAACACAAGTAAAGTCAATTTCTAAGCCTTGAATATCAAATTCGGTTGCAATGTCTTCTAAATAATATGAAGACCGAACGTCATCATTTCCGTTTAGAAACCAATTTGCAGGTTCAATTTCATTTTTTACGTCAATTCCGTCTGCACGCAACCTGCGTCCGCCAGAACTTGCAACAACTCCAATTCGTTCAGTTCCTTTCGCATTTTCTTTCAGCCATTTTTTTGCGTTGTTCAAGTTTCGTGTTAAGAAAATAGGATAATTGTTTTTGATTGAATTAAAAACATCTTTTGCTTTCTCACTTTCGTTTTCTAGAATATTTTGAATTAGCAAAGCAACTTTTTCGCTTCTAAAAGAACGAATGGAAACAGCCAAGTGCAAATCTGTTTCTTTATTTCCATTTGCTTGTAGCCAATTTAAAAGTGTTTCATTGTTCAAGTATGTTGACTTTTCACTTAGAATTTTATCTGAATAATAAACATTCCAATCTGAATATTTCTGTTTTAATGATTCTATCCATTCGGAAACACCGGCTTCGCCTGTGTTGATTTCTTGTCCGCCACCAATTAGGCAGACAATCGTACACCAATCTTCGTGGCGATTCATTACGCTAATCAAATATTCTGGTTCGGACATTTCAAAGTCTTCAATCCCTTTTTTGGTTTTCATAAACTTTGAAACTTGTTCTTTTTGCCAAGCCCTTTGGGCCTCGTCAAAAACGACAACTTTTTCTATTGGAGGTTTTTCTGTTTTTAAGTTGTCGTCTCGGAAATGGTGGATGTTTTGAATAAATGCTTTTGCTTCACGTTCTGCGTCTGTACGTTTTAGTTTTTCACCATTTTCTTTTGCAGTTGCAACAGAGTCGCGAGTCAAAGCTTCTCTTAGCACGTCAACTAAAGGACCATTTCCTGAAAGGAAAACAGAATGTTCAGATTCATCTGCTTTAAGTCGCTCGTTCGCAATGTTCAAACCGGCAAGCGTTTTTCCTGCGCCAGGAACACCAGTAAGAAAACAAATTGATTTCTGTTTTTTTGCTTTTGCAGTTTCAATAATTTCGTTGATTGCTTTTGCTGTTCGGGAAAGATTTATTGCTCCCGAGTCACTTCGTGAAATTTCTTGAACGTTATGTCCTTTATACAATGCTTGCGCAGCTTCAATAATTGTTGGTGTTGGTTTGTATGTACTATTTTCCCATTCAGAAACATTTATGTTTTGTGTCACTGTTTGAGTTCTTAAAATGTTTTTTAAAGTGCTTTCGAAGTTGTCTCCATTGCAAAGAATACAATTGTCTAGTTGAATTGCTTGTTGAATGTCATTTGTTTCGTTTGGTGCTTTAGTTGCAACCAAAATTGGAATAATTGTCTTATCGTGGCTGCCTTCGTGAAAATTCAATAAGTCAAGGCAATAATCTATTGTTTGGTAATATGCGTCTTTCGTATAATGATTGTCACCAATCTTAAATTCAATAACAAAAATGAAATTGTTAGTAATTAAAATATTGTCTACTCGTTTTCCCATTCGTGGAATGGAAAATTCAAAGTAAATGTTTCCTTGAATGTCTTTGAGCTAAGTTTTTAAGAAGTCAATTTGTTTGACCAAGCATTTTTTTGTTGGTCTTCAAGGTCGTGTTGGTGATTCTTTGCAAGCTGTCCGAAAATTGAATTTGCGTCTTCTGCTAAAAATATGTCTGTCGTGTTTTGGTAATAGCTTCTCTTCATTTTCGGTTTTAAATTCTTTCTCGGATTTATCTTTGCCTGACTGTTAACGGTTTTCGGCTTTGCGATGGTGGGTCAAACGAAGCAGAAACCTTGCTAAAATTACAAATTTCTCTGAGAAAACGAGTAGTTCTACTAAAAACATTCTGCCCGTTTTTGCAAAACCGTTGTCCTTGTTGCACAACTCAAATATATTTTCTCTCAGCCTATTATTTCGTGAATTTAAACATGCAAATGCACAAGAATCTGAAGAAATACCTCAAGTTCCCAACGCGCAAAATCAAAATTCAATCCCAAATTTTAAAACTTCCAAAAGGGAATCTTTTGCTTTTTCCCAAACCACCAAAATCGCCACAAAAAAAGAGACTCTTCTCGAAGCCTCTTGTATCTCTAAAAATCTTTTGTCGATAAACCCATAATATCTGAAAAGCCCAGCAAAAAGCTCCCGAAGCTTCCGTTCAACAGGGTTTTCATTGTTCGTGCTTCGCACGCAACGAAAACTTAGCTATTGTACGACGTTTTTATATAAATGCAGTTGCGCCAACCAATTCAATTTTTTCTAAAATGGTTTTATTAATAGGGATTTCTATATTTCCACAACTCTCAATTCTAATTTTCCTTAGCTTTTTTAGTTTTGATAACTCATTAATATCATTTATGTTTTTTGCATTGGCAATAATTAATTCTTCTAAGTTTTCACATGCAGAAATACCATCTAGCTTGCTTAATTTAGGGCAAAGAACAATGCACAATTTCTTTAAATTTGTAAGTTCGTTAATTCCATTTAAGGATTTTATTTGTGATTGAAAAATCCCTAAACTTTCAATTTTGTTCAATTTTGATAAATAAGTTAAATCCTTTTTCTTGAATTTGCCTATGGTTAAATACCTTAATGTTCTGACATTGTCTAGGTTTTCTTCCTTTAGTCTCCAATCAAATGAAAGTTTTTCAAGCTTAGGAAAGTTTGAGAAATCAATTTTCTGATTATCGTTAGCCAAAACATCAATGCTTAATGTATGTAAGTTTTGTAAACTATTGATAATTTGATAATCAATGTATTCGTAGACTGAGATATATAATTTTTCAATTTGCGGATAATCTATTAGGAAATTTATGTCCTTTAATTTATAATTGCCAATACGAGCAGAAATCAAGAAATTATCGAGTTTATTAACCTTAGCAAATCTTAAATTTTCTTCAATAAAGTCAGAATCTATCATAAGAAATTTAGAATTGTCAATTTGCTTTATTTCATTCATCTTTTTGCAGGAGATTGGTTAAAATGTCGTACAACGGGCCGCGTATTGGCGATAGTGGCGGATTAGAAAGCCTAAACTTTCAATCTTGCACTAAGCTAAGCAACAGCCTTTTATTATTTTCTAAATTTATGAAAAAAGGAAATATAAAAGGCTGTTGCGACAAAAAAAGGAGAAACTTTCAATTTCTCCCTTAAACCGCCATTTCGCCAATGCGATGTTATCTGCTGGCTTTATTTAATCCATTTTTTGTCCAAATTATGACAATACCATTTTTTGCATTTTGTCCAAACATTTCAGAAGACTGCGTTTCTTTTTTAATTGATATGTCTGCAATTTCTTGAATTTTGAGACTTGATAATTTCTTCTTTATTTCAGTGTGAAAGATTTTCTGGTTATCAATAAATAAAATTGGATCTTTTGCGTCTAAATGAATATGTTGTGAAGAACTTATATAATTATCACTAAATAATTTATTTAATTCATTTAGTTTTTCTTTGATGTAATTTTTAGGTTGTAAAATTGCATACTTTATAACAACAATATCTTTATCACCAATTCCTATTTGACCGCTATTTTTGATATATGTAAAGTCGGTTAATATTTGTTGGTTTATTGACTTTAATTTATCATTTAATTTTAGACTATCATTTTGACTATATGGTAGCCCATTAATTACAAAAACTGCATTTTCATTAAGTTTAAACTTATCAATAATAGTTTCTCGATTAAATATTTCTCGAGCTCTTACTTCGGCAACAGTTTCAACTTGCGCAAAAATTGTTTGAGAAAAGAATATCCCAAATATGATATGAAAAATGTAATTCATTTGTGCGTAATGTTTGGTAAGCTTGCAGATAACACCCAAATATACGAAAGTTTTGTAATATTCTAAAAAAAATAAAATGCTATTTTTCAGTGTATTACATTTTTATTATATTTAAATAGCCAGAATACGCAATACGTAGAATATTAAAAATACGCAACTCAAAAATGGAAAACTCATTCCTTGATTTTGACAAAGCACACTTCCATGCAGAGCCCAATCTTCATCGAGAAAAAAATGTAATCTGGATCAGATTTTAGAAAAATAAACAACTCAGATCTACACATTCACCGTCCGTTCACCGTCTAGACTATCATTTTCATCGTATAAAACACCACTTTCACCGTCCGTTCATCGTCTAGACTATCATTTTCAGCGTATAAAACACCACTTTCACCGTCCAATCACCGTCTGTTCACCGTCCATTCATCGTCCATTCATCGTCCAATCACCGTCCAATCATCGTCCAATCACCGTCCATTCACCTTCTACTAGCCGTTCACCAACCATCCAAGCCGCTTATTCGAAAAAAACTCAAAATCTTTCGCAAATAATTTTCAATATACTTTACCTCAAATAATAACTTTTCCCTATTTTCGTTGAAAAAGGAACAAACTTTGATGCAGCTCTCGCTTCGACAATTATTATAACAATATAAATTAAAAAGTGCGGTTAATGATTTAAGCATATATTTTTGAATCTTACAAACAATTAACTTTCGCCCCTTGCTGAGCTATGCGCCTTTGCGAACCTTAAAAATGTTTTCAATAAGATTAAATAAAAACTTGGCGCTCTTTGCGTTAAAATGATATAATTAATTATTTTTAAATATCTAAATTATAAGTCTAAGGCTTCAAAAGACAAAAACAACTGTCAGTCTGAGGCGGAGTTTATACTGAGCCAGACGAACAGAAGACAAACAAAAAAATTTAATTCAATTAAGAATGAATTCAAAAAAGATATTAATAGCTTCTGTATTATCGCTTTATGGGATTGCAGAGGCGCAACAATCTCAATATTTTACTCAAAAAGAAGACTACCATTTTGGTTTGGCAGAGAATCTCTACAATACCAAAGTCTACAATGCTTCCCATTACGAGTATTCCAACCAATATTTTTATAACAAAAGTCTTAGCAATTCCAGAAAAGAAGCGTCATTATTTTTCAGCAATGTGATTGGGGTGATTTTGCAGCAACAATATGCGGAAGAAGGCCTGAATGCTTTTATGAAAGAGTATCCAAAGTCGGCTTATTTTGCCCAGGCAAACGGTCCGTTGGCAGATTATTATTTAGCTAAAAAGGATTTTGAAAAAGCATTGGAAACTTTGCAGAACGTCAATCAATACCAATTGAGCAAAGAGGAAAATACACAGCATATTATGAAATTGGGTTACGCTAAGTTTATGACTGGAGATTCTGCCGGAGCGATCGAGGCGTTGGAAGAATCTTTCAAGAATGCAGACGATAACAGCAAACCTGCAATTTCATATATGTTAGGTCATCTTTATTACGCCGACAAGCAGAATGAAAATGCCTTTGTTTACTTCGACCAAATCAAGAATAATGAGGATTACGCACATCTGGTGAAACCTTATTATGTGCAGATGTATTACAATCAGAAGAATTATGATTTAGCAATCTCGGAAGGAAATGAAATTCTGAACAATGGAAAAACAACTGCGTACGACTCAGAAATTCACAAGATTGTAGGAGAGAGCTACTTTATGAAAGGCGATTATCAGTCGGCTTATCCGCATCTGAAATTATTCCTTGACAAAGAGCAAACGCCGTCAGAAACCGACCTTTATGAAATGGGATTTGTGTCTTCCCAAGTGGGGAAAAATGCCGAAGCGGTTGGTTATTACAATCAATTGATTAATAGCAATTCTCCGCTGGCGCAAAATGCCTATTTTCAGCTTGGGAATGCTTATTTGCAAAACAATCAAAAACAAGAAGCGCTTTCGGCTTATCGTAATGCGTCTCAGATGAATTATGATGCGAAAGTTCAGCAGTTGGCTTTGGAACAATACGCGAAATTGGGTTACGAATTAGGAAACCCATTCGAGAATTCTTCAAAAGTGATTCAAAGATATTTGGATAAATATCCTAATTCTAAAACTCAGGAAATGAGGTCGCTTTTGGTGAAGTCTTACTTATATTCCGGAGATTACAAAGCCACTTTGGATGCCCTTTCAAGATTGGATAAGAAAACCAATGAGACCAATAAGATAGAGCAGGAGGTTTCCTATCTTTTAGGTTCCGAGGAATTTAACAAAGGAAACCTTAACCAAGCTGAATCCTATTTCCTGAGAAGTCTTAAATTCAATTTAAACAAAGATTATTACAAGAAAGCCAAATATTGGTTAGGGCAAACTTACTATCAAAAAGGCGATTATAAATCTGCAATTGCGGTTTATAAAGAATTGGAAAATGAAACGGCAGAAGGTTTCCCGGAGCGCGAGCAGTTGGATTATGATCTGGGTTACGCCTATTTCAAGTCCAAGGATTTTGCTTCTGCTCAGGAATATTTTAAGGAATACTTGAGATTCCCGAAACAGGAGTTCAAAGCGGATGCAGAACTGCGTTTGGCGGATACGTATTATGCCAACAATCAGTTGAATGAAGCGCTTGATATTTATAACAAAACTGAAAATGCCAGCGATTATACATTATACCAAAAAGCATTGGCTTTAGGTTTCAAAGGTGATACAGTAGCGAAGATTTCGGAATTGAAAACTTTGATTTCAAAATATCCTAATTCCGAATATGTGGATGACGCGAGTTATGAGATTGGCTCTGCTTATGCTCAGAATGATGATTTTAGTAATTCTAATGCTTACTTTGATAAAGTCATTAAATCAAGTCCAGATAAAGACTTGGTAGCGAATTCTCAGATTTACAGAGCTCAGAATTTGATTGATTTGAATCAGAATGATAATGCTATTGCGGAATTCAAACAATTGGCAAATCAATATAAAAATACAGCTTATGCAGACAAAATTGTTGCGGCTGCAAAACCTGCTTTTGTGAAAAACGGCGATGTTGCAGGCTACGAACAATTTGCAAAAGGCCTTGATGTTAATGTTTCAGGAACAGAAATCAGCGAAATCAATCTGAATTTGGCTCAAGACAGTTTCTCGAAAAAAGATTACACAAAAGCGGTTTCTTACTACGAAAAATATCTTGACCAAAGTCCAGCTGGAGACAATCTTTTCAAAGCGCAATATGAATTGGGAGAAAGTTATTACCAATTGAAACAAACGGATAAAGCTTTATTGCCTTTACAAAACGTAGCTGACTTCCAAAACGATTATCAGCAGGAAGCTCAGGTAAGATTGGCTCAGATTTATTTAGCTCAAGATAAAGTGGCTGATGCTAAAAAATACCTAGAGCAAAACGCCAATTCTACCAACGTTACGATTAAAAACTTCGCTTCCGTTGAATTGATGAAAATCTATGCAGACGAAAAGAACTTCGCCGAAGCTGAAAAGTACGCCAATACTGTAATCTCAAATACCAAAAACTCAGCAGCAACTTTAGAACAGGCAAAAGTCATCAAAGCTAGAAGTCTGATGCAGCAAGGCAAAGACAAAGATGCACAAACAGCTTATAGCGCTCTTGAAAAGTCTTCTAATACAGAAGTTGCAGCAGAAGCACTTTACGCAAAAGCCTTCTATCAAAACAAAGGAAAAGCTTTTAAGTCTTCTAATGAAACCATCTTCAAATTGGCAAACAATTATGCATCAGAAGAATATTGGGGTGCAAAAGCTTTGGTTGTAATGGCGAAAAATTACTTAGCTCTCAAAGATAATTACCAGGCAAGTTATACGGTTGACGAAATCATCAATAACTACGGCGATTTCCCAGAGATTGTTGCAGAAGCAAAAGAAGTAAAAGCGCAGATCAAAAAGTAGTTTTAATGCATACGTCACTTCGAGTAGTCTGCCTTGGGCGAGACGTATCGAGAAGTTTTATACAAAGGTTCTCGATACAAAATTATTTTCCACTTCATTACAAATAATTTCACTCGAACTGACGAAGGTTTTAATTTAATAATAAGAAATGAACAAACTAAAATATATCGCCATTCTGGCATTTTTGGGAACAGTCGGAATCTCAGAATTAGGTGCTCAAATCAAAGAAGAGCAATTGATTCTTAACAGAAAACGTGAACCCGAAGTCAAGAAAATTGAGAAGAAGAAAACCTCTGTTATTCAGGAAAAAAACTATCCGCCGAATAATAAAAAGAAGGAAGATTCACTCAATCTGAAATATGACATCGTGAATGTCCCGCCGGTTTCGGACTTCAAAACAACCGAAATCCAAGGTGAAGATATCTCTCCAAAATTCTCCAATGATTATCAGTCTAATTATTTCAGATTAGGTTATGGGAATTATGGAAAGTTTTTGGCAGATGCTAATGTTTCAGGAAAAGTGCAGGAGAATGTAGAAGTAGGAGCGGATGTCCATTATTTGTCAACTTCGGGACTGAAAAAGGAATATGATTGGTCTTCAAAGCAAAATCAAGCAAAGATAGGTGGCTATGCTAATATCTATACAGAAAAAGGTAAGTTTAATATTGATGCCAATTATGCTTTCAATAATTATAATTATTACGGAATTTATGCTTTAACACCGCCAAATAATGATGTTGATTTAGAACAAAAAGTTAACAAATTCAGTGTGAATGGTTATTATGACCATTACTCGAATGATATTCTGAACAATGTTCGTGTGAAATCTTATTTCTTAAGCGACCATTTTGGAGCAAATGAAAATTACGCCAATGCAGAACTGAATTTGTCAAAACACGATTTTTCTGTTTATGATGATATTACAGCCAACGGAGATTTGGGAATCAACCTGGAAACGGTTAATTCTAAATTTGATATCCTGAATAAGAACACCAACAATCAGTTCAATTTTACATTGTCGCCAAAAGTGACTTTCTACAAAGGCGATTCTTACTTGTTGATTGGTTCTGATTTCAGTTTCCTTAATTCTAAAAATTCAAACAACATAACTGAAGAATCAAAGAATAATAAATTCTACTGGTTTCCAAAAGCGGAAGTTTTGGTTGCAGCAGCGGATGAATTCAAATTCTACGGAGGAATTGACGGCGGTTTAAAACTCAATACTTATGGAAATTTGTTAGATGAAAATCCGTTTTTGATTTCTGATTTGGTTTTAACGCCAACTGAAACTAAATATCATTTCTATTTCGGTTTGAAAGGAGATGTTGATCAGACTTTCAAATATGATGTGAACGCAGGTTTCAGCAAAGTGAATAACGCTCAATTCTTCTACAATAATAATTTGTTTGATTCTAATATTGCTGCTGACAGACAAAGTTACGATTACGCGAATACTTTCAGTTCTATTTATGACAATGGAACTTTGATGGAAGTAAAAGGTGATTTGCAGGTCTTTCCAATGGAAAATCTAACTGTGGATGCAGGTTTACATTTTATGAAATACAAATTGGATAATCTGGAAGAAGTTTATTACAAACCATTATTCCAGTTCAATCTTGGCGCAAAATATACAATGCTAGAGAAAAAACTAAACCTTGGTTTCAAAGCTTATTTCGTAACCGATATAACATCTAATTCTTATTCTGTCGTAACCACTTTTCCAGCCTTTAGTATGCAAGAGAATGTGAATGAGAAAGTTGGCGGTTATGCAGATATTAATCTTTCGGCAGAGTACAAGATTTACAAAAATTTCAGTATTTTCGCACTCGGAAATAATCTTCTTGGTGCCAAATATCAGAATTACTTGGGCTACAAAGTTTTGGGAGCACAGGTTGTAGGAGGTGTGAAGATTACGTTCTAAAAATAATTGATAGATGATAATTGATGAGAGATGTTGTATCATTTATAATTCATCAATTATCATTTATAGAAAAGGCCTCGTAGTTCAACTGGATAGAATATCGGATTTCGGCTCCGAGGGTTAGGGGTTCGAATCCCTTCGAGGTCACAAGTTATGTAGAAACCAGATAACAATTTTTGTTGTCTGGTTTTTTTTTGCGTCATTTTCTATATCACCAAGTCATGCTTAGAACAATTATAGAAAAATCTTATTATTTTGATGATTTGAAAGTTTATTTTAACAAAATTTAATTCTTAGGTTTCGTACTTGTACAAAAGTTTATCGTAATTTTGCTGTCACGATGAACCGAGGTTTTTTCCAATATTTATACAGTTTATTATTTGCGTTACTTACCATTTTAGGTTTGTATTATGGGCAGGTAGAACAGTATATGTCTACTGGTGATTCATCCGATTTAGATTTTGTAGCAGATATTCAGATTAAGGAAAATAGAACAGGAGATAACTCTTTTGATATTTTTACTCAGCAGGATAAAAGCACAACCTATGACCTTAGTCGGCCTTACTACAGCAAAATAAGAGCTTTATCTGAAATTGAAACTGAAACTGATGAGAAGGTAGAAACGTCTTCTTTTCCAGAATTGGCAATATTTTTTAGAGAAGACTTTTGGAGGCTGATGTCTGGCTTTGTCAATCGCTATCACGATAAGCAAAATGCTATTTCTTTGGCTCATTCTGAGCAATTAAGCCTTTCTGATGATGATCTATACATCCAGTATAGAGTCATTAGACTGTGATTTTATAATATTTTTTTTCGAAAGACTTTAGGTTTTCACGAGGTATTGTGGAAGCTTATATCCTTATTTTCAATTTAAAATTATTATAAAATATTATTTATCATGGTCAAGAAAAGTCTCATGTATATCAATATGTGCCTTATTTTTTGGTGCATAAGCTGCCAGCAGGAAAAGAAAGAAAAAGTTGAGGAGGCTTCCTTCAACGTATCAAGTCCTCTTGTAAAAGACACTTTAATTAATAAAGATTATGTTGCGCAGATTCGTTCGATTAATCATATTGAACTTCGTTCTCAGGAAAGAGGATATATTCAGTCGATTTTTGTGGACGAAGGTCAATTTGTTCAGAAAGGTCAGCTTTTATTTAAAATTCAGCCTAATTTGTATCAAGCTGATGTAAATAGCGCAAAAGCCGAAGCTAGATACGCAGAAATCGAATATCAAAACACAAAAAATCTTTCCGATAAAGACATTGTAGCGCCACAGGAAATGGCAATGGCGAAAGCAAGATACGACAAAGCGAAAGCTGAACTTGCTTCTACAAACACACACTTAGGTTTTACGGAAATCAGAGCTCCTTTTAGCGGAATTGTTGGGAAATTACATGTAAGAAAAGGAAGTCTTGTGGATGAAGGGGAGTTGATCACAGAACTTTCTGATAACAGTAGAATGTGGGTTTATTTTAATGTTCCCGAAGCAGAATATCTTAATCAAATGGATTCTCAAAAAGGAAAAGAACCTCTTCATGTGAAGTTGAGAATGGCAAACGGAAAAGAATTCAGCCAGGAAGGTCTTGTAGAAGTTATAGAATCTGACTTTAACAATGAAACAGGTAATATCGAGTATAGAGCTACTTTTCCCAACCCACAAGGCTTGCTTCGTTACGGACAAACGGGAAATATTGTCATCACTTCGCCTTACGCCAATGCTTTGATGATTCCACAAAAAGCAACTTTTGAAGTTTTAGAGAAAAAGTATGTATATGTTGTAGATAAAAATAACATTGCAAAGGCAAGAGAAATAAAAGTTGCAGCAGAATTACCACATATTTATGTTGTTGCATCTGGATTAAATAAAGAAGACAGAATAGTTTTAGAAGGACTTAGAAAGATTCAAAACAATCAAAAAATTAAGGTTAAATATCTTCAGCCTCAGCAGGTGATGTCCGATTTAGATTTGTATTCAGAATAATTAAAATTGCATAAATATGTTCAAGAAAATAATTCACCGACCAGTTTTTGCAATTGTAATTTCGGTTATTATCCTGTTTGTAGGAGGTCTAGCAATTAAACAACTACCGACAGAACAATTTCCACAGATTGCACCAACAACTGTTGCGGTAAGTATAGCATATCCGGGATCTAGCGCGGATGTATTGGTAAAGTCATCATTAATTACCATAGAAAATGCAGTAAACGGTGTTCAGGGAATGAGATATATGTCTACAGATGCTACCAGTGCCGGAGAAGCAACAGTAAATGTTGTCTTTGATCCCGGCACAGATCCCAATATCGCAACCGTTTTGGTAAAAACAAGAATCGATCAGGTAATGCCGTTGTTACCGGAGCTTGTACAAAAAGAAGGGGTTATTGTAAACCCTGTACAGCCAAGTATGTTGATGTACGTGAATCTTTATAGTAAAGATAAAAGTATGGATGAGAAGTTTCTATACAATTATTCTACTGTAAATGTTATTCCGGAAATTAACCGTATTCCGGGGATTGCAAGATCACAGATTTTAGGAAGTAGAAGATATGCGATGCGTATTTGGCTAAATCCTGAAAGAATGAGAGCTTATGATATTTCTGTAGATGAAGTTATGAAAGCTATTGGTGAGCAAAGTATCATCGGGCGTCCTGGTAGAATTGGACAAAGTTCCGGTATCGCTGCACAAACACTGGAATATGTATTGACCTACAAAGGACAATATAACAAGCCGGAGGAGTATGAGAATATCATTGTCAGAGCAAATTCTGATGGAGAAAATGTAAAATTAAAAGACATTGGTAAAGTAGAATTAGGAAGTGAGTTTTTTGATATTTATTCTAATTTAGACGGTCATCCTTCCGCTTCAATTGTATTAAAACAAAATTACGGAAGTAACGCAAGCGACGTAATTAAAGGAATTAAATCTAAAATGGAAGAATTGAAAAAGAATTTTCCTCCAGGTGTAGATTATAAAATCAGTTATGATGTTTCGAAATTTTTGGATGCTTCTATTGAGCAGGTTGTCGATACATTACGAGATGCCTTTGTATTGGTTGCCATTGTTGTTTTCATATTTTTAGGAGACTGGCGTTCAACATTAATTCCGATTATTGCTGTACCTGTTTCATTAATTGGAGCATTTTTCGTTATGCAGTTGTTTGGATTAACAATAAACCTTGTAACGTTATTCGCATTGGTATTGGCAATTGGTATTGTGGTCGATGATGCCATTGTTGTTGTGGAAGCTGTTCACGCTAAAATGGAAGAAAAAAATCAAAGTCCGTTTAAAGCTGTTCAAGAGGTAATGGGAGAGATTTCAGGTGCTATTATTGCGATTACTGCTGTTATGGTTTCTGTATTCTTGCCAATCTCATTTATGTCAGGTCCCGTGGGAACTTTCTTTAGACAATTCTCTATTACGATGGCAAGTTCTATTGTGATTTCGGCGTTAATCGCTCTTACCTTAACACCGGTTTTGTGTGCAATGTTGCTGAAAAATAATCATGGAAAACCTAAGAAAGTAAATCTATTTACAAAGTTTATTGATTCTTTTAATAGCTTATTTGATAAATTAACGGGCAGATACTCAGCATTATTAAAAAGAATTGTCACAAGAAGAACTCTAACTTGGGGAGTTTTAGCGGTTTTCAGTGCCGGAATTTTCTTCGTTAATAAAAACTTACCGGGAGGTTTCATTCCAACAGAAGATCAGGGAACGATCTACGCAATTATTCAGACACCGCCAGGATCAACATTAGAGCAAACAAACAAAATTTCCAGAGAATTACAAGGTATTGCAGAAAAAGTGGATGGTGTGGAATCTGTTTCTTCTTTAGCAGGTTACGAGATTATGACAGAAGGTAGAGGTTCAAACGCAGGTACGTGTTTAATTAACCTTAAACCTTGGTCAGACAGAGAACATTCTGTAAAAGAAGTAATGGAAGAATTAGAAGAAAAATCAAAAGATTTAGGAGCTACCATCGAGTTTTTCGAACCGCCAGCGGTTCCGGGATTTGGTTCTTCAGGAGGTTTCTCAATGAGATTATTAGACATCAACAGAGATACAAATTATCAGGAATTTGATAAAGTGAATAAAGATTTCATGGCAGAATTAAAAAAGCGTAAAGAACTTACAGGCGTATTTACATTTTTCGCTGCCAACTATCCGCAATACGAATTGGTATTTGATAATAATGCAGCCATGCAAAAAGGTGTTTCTATTGGTAAAGCAATGGATAATTTAAATATTCTAATTGGTAGTACCTATGAGCAGGGCTTCATTCGATTCGGACAATTCTTTAAAGTATATGTTCAGTCCGGTCCAGAGTTCAGAAGGTTACCAACAGATATTTTAAGTCTTTATGTTAAAAACGATAAAGACGAAATGGTTCCTTATTCTGCATTTATGACTATGAAGAAAACGCAGGGACCGAATGAAATTACACGTTATAATATGTACAATTCTGCTGCAATCAGAGGGCTTCCTGCTCCCGGATTTACCACCGCAGATGCAATTAAGGCAATCAACGAAACAGCTGTAGCTACGCTACCTCATGGTTACAAAGTAGCCTGGGAAGGTTTATCATATGACGAAGCAAATCGTGGTAACGAAGCCATTTATGTATTTCTGGTTGTTTTAATTTTCGTTTATCTGGTTTTAGCAGCGCAATACGAAAGTTTAATCTTACCGTTGGCTGTGATTACTTCTTTACCTGTCGGTCTTTTCGGATCTTTCTTTTTGTTGAAAGCAATGGGATTACAGAATGATATTTATGCGCAGGTTGGTCTTATCATGCTTGTCGGTTTATTAGGTAAAAACGCCGTTTTGATTGTTGAATTTGCCGTTCAGAAGCGCTTGGAAGGGATGTCGATTGCAGATGCAGCTATTGAAGGAGCAAAAGTTCGTTTCCGTCCGATTTTAATGACGTCGTTTGCATTTATTGCAGGGATGATTCCTTTGGTATTGGCTCACGGAGCAGGCGCGATCGGAAATCATACAATCGGAGCATCGGCGATGGGAGGAATGATATTCGGAACTGTTTTCGGAGTTGTCATCATCCCAGGACTCTATTACATATTTGCAAAATGGGCAGATGGTAAAAAAATGATTAAAGAAGAAGAAGAATCACCATTTAGCGAAGACATGATCCATTATGAATAAGAATACAATATATCAATATGCAGGTGTCGCTTTTTTACTATTAAGCCTTGCTGCCTGCAAACCTATAGAAATTGAACAAAGGGCTGAAAATAAAACAGTCCCCGAAAAATTTACAGGCGCAGAAAGTGACACTATCAACACAGGAAAACTGAAATGGAACGAATATTTCAGCGATCCGAATCTTCAAGGGTTAATTAACCAGGCTTTGCAGAACAATCAAGAATTGAATATTGTTCTTCAGGAAATTGAAATTTCTAAAAATGAAATCAAAGCCAAAAAAGGAGAATATCTACCATTTGTTGGTTTGAAAGCAGGTGCGGGTGTCGACAAAGTAAGCCGTTACACCAATATCGGAGCCATGGAAGCCAATACAGAAATGGAGCCGGGAAGAGAAATGCCGGATCCATTATTTGATTTCGGAGTAGGGGTTCAGGCGAAATGGGAAACGGATATCTGGGGTAAACTTCACAATGCTAAAAAAGCTCAGGTTCAGAGATATTTAGCAAGTGTTGAAGGAAAAAATTTCATGATCACGAATCTGATTTCAGAAATTGCAGAATCTTATTACGAGTTATTGGCTCTAGATAACGAATTGGTTATTTTAAATCAGAATATTAAAATTCAGAATGATGCGTTGAATATCATTAAAGATTTAAAAAAGAACGCCCGTTCCAATGAATTAGCCGTGAAGAGATTTCAGGCTCAGGTACTGAAAACGCAGGGAATGCAGTATGACATTCAGCAGAAAATCGTGGAAACGGAAAACAAGATTAATTATCTTGTCGGAAGATTTCCTCAACCTGTGGAAAGAAGCCAGAATGCATTCGATTCTATTATTCCGCAGACGGTTTATGCAGGAATTCCTTCAGAATTGTTGGAAAATCGTCCGGATATCAAACAGGCAGAATATGAGCTGGCTGCTTCAAAATTAGATATTAAATCGGCAAAAGCAAGATTTTATCCTTCTTTGGACATTGGTGCTGGAGTTGGATTACAAGCTTTTAATCCAACTTATATCATCAAACCAGAATCTTTCTTATTTTCTTTAGCAGGTGAACTGACAGCTCCGTTGATTAACAGAGCTGCAATTAAAGCAGCGTATTATAATGCCAATGCAAAACAGGTTCAGGCAGTTTATCATTATGAGCAGACGATTTTAGGTGCTTATATCGAAGTTGCCAATCAGTTGTCTAAAATTCATAATTTAGAAAACAGTCTGGATATCAAATCGAAAGAAGTTGATGCATTAACAAAATCAATAGATATTTCGAATGATTTGTTTAAATATGCCCGTGCAGATTATATGGAAGTTTTATTAACACAACGCGACGCTTTGGAATCCAAATTTGAGCTTGTGGAAAAGAAAGTGAATCAGCTTAAAGCAAGTGTTGCTGTTTACAGAGCGCTTGGAGGAGGTTGGGATCAAAACCCTTTGATTTCTCCTGATATCACAAAAAAATAATTATCATTGTTAAATTTTTTCTTGGAAAGAAGTCTGTCGTGAGATAGGCTTCTTTTTAATTTGAATAATTTAATTGAATGGTTTCTAAGAGAATGAAAATTGATGTAAATAAAAACTTTTAGACATGTTTAATTAATATAATTTTAAAATTTATTAACTTAAACGGTTAACCAAAAGTTAACTTGATACACAATAGTAGTAATGAAATATTAGATTTTTAATTACTTATTACTATTTAATTGTTTGATTATTAATCTGTTAAGTTATATTTATTGTTGAAATAAAAAACGTGCAATTTATACTTTTTTCTGACATTGAGAAAAAAAATAAGCTATTGTTTTTTTAATTTTTTATTAAATAATTTGCATAGTCAAAAAAGAACAATGAAGAAAGCATCCATCAAAGATATTGCTAGAATTGCAGGGGTTTCCGTTGCAACGGTTTCATATGTTCTGAATAAGAAAGAAGGGCAGAGAATCAGTGTAGAAACCAAGAAAAAAATTTTTGAAGTAGCTGAAACGATTAACTACACGCCAAACCGAATGGCTAGAAGTCTTAAGAATAACAGAACTAAATTGTTAGGTCTTATTGTAGCGGATATCTCCAATGAGTTCTATTCAACTATTGCAAGAAATCTAGAAGACAATGCGCTCAAACTTGGTTATACTTTGATTATTGGAAGTTCTGATGAAAATGCTGAAAAGTTTGAAAAACTGATTGAACTTTTTTCTCAGCAGCAGGTTGATGGGATGATTGTAGCTCCTGTTGCAGGATCTGAGGATTCACTTTTAAAGTTGCTCAACAAAAATTATCCAGTTGTTACAATTGACCGATACTTAAAAGGAGTCAACATTCCTGGAATTATTGTAAATAATAGAGAAATTGCGGAAAGCACAACGTCTATACTTTTAGAAAAAGATTTTGACAAAATCATTTATGTTGGTTATGATACTAAGTTGCAACATCTTTTGGATCGCCAGCAAGGTTTTGACGCAAGTATTGCAGAATCAAACAAAAATATCGCTGTTGAGAGAATTAAGGTGGGTTTAGATAATATTACAGAAGAGATTCACAATCAACTTGCGAATGCTTTAGGTGAAAATCCTAAAAATACGGCATTGTATCTTTCTAGTAACAAGCTTGCTGTTGCCGGTTTGTCTTATCTTATCAAAAATAATATTAAAGTCCCCCAAGATGTTTCTGTTTTGGCTTTTGATGAGACAGAAGCTTACAAATTATTTCCAACTGATATTACTTATGTTAAGCAACCTTTGGAACAAATGACTGATGAAGCGATTAAACTGCTTGATCTTCAAATTAATGAATATTCTAATACCTCAAAAAAAATAACATTATCAGGTGATTTAATCTTCAGAAAATCAATAAAATAATTTTTTTATCAATTAACTTAAACGTTTAATCTAAATATGAATAATAAAAAATCTTACGCAGTTTGTTTTGGAGAAGTTCTCTGGGATATTTTTCCGACCGGAAGTAGAGCTGGTGGTGCACCTTTCAATGTAGCTTACAATCTCGACAAAATGGGAGTTGAGGTTCAAATGATCAGCAAAGTTGGAAATGACGAACTTGGGAAAAATCTTTTGGAACAAATTGATAGTTGGGAAATTTCCACAAATCATATCCAAATTGACAATGAAAAACCGACTGGAACTGTTATCGCCAATTTTGACGAACACGGCGAAGCGCATTATGACATTGTAAATAATGTGGCTTGGGATAACATCCAGATTACGCCGGAGCAAAAAGAATTGATTCAGAATTCTGAGGCGTTTGTCTTCGGAAGTTTGATTGCCAGAAACGAAGAATCGAAAAATACACTTTTGGAACTGATAGAATTGTCAAAATTCCGAGTTTTTGATGTTAATTTCCGTCCGCCTTTCATAGATTTTGATTTAATCAAAACATTGCTTCACAAAGCCAATCTGGTGAAAATGAACAAAGCCGAATTAAGAACCATAATCGAGTTTCTTGGTGAAGAATATATCGATGAAGACACAAGTATCAAGCATATTCAAAATTATTTTGACTTAAATGAAATCGTTCTTACAAAAGGAAGCAAAGGCGCCAGATATTTTGTAGGAAACGAAAATTATACTTTTTCTGCAGTTTCAATAGACGTTCAGGATACAGTTGGAAGCGGAGATTCTTTTTTAGCAGGTTTTCTATCTAAAAGAATTCAAGGAAAAAATCCTCAAGAAATTATGAAACAAGGGGTTTCTTTGGGCGCATTTATCACTTCAAAATCTGGTGCTTGTCCAGATTATTCTTACGAAGAATTCAAATCTTTCCGAGAAGAACATTACAGTCAAACTATTTAAAATTACGAGTATGAATAATGCAAAATTTACAGAAAAGAAATACGTTGTTGTATTGGCATTCGTTATTTCATTATTTTTCTTTTGGGCAATTGCTTTGACGATGGGCGATGTTCTGAATAAGCATTTCCAGAATGTTCTGAATATCTCAAAATCAAAATCTGGACTGGTACAGCTTTCAATCTTCGGAGCCTATGCATTGATGGGAATTCCGGCCGGATTATTTATGAAAAAATTCGGGTATAAAATGGGTGTGATTTTAGGATTGTCACTTTTTACTTTAGGATCATTTCTTTTCATTCCGGCAGCCAACGACATGTCATTTAACTTTTTCCGAATTGCACTTTTCGTTTTGGCAATGGGAATGGCGACTTTGGAAACTGTAGCGCATCCTTTTGTCGCAGCATTAGGAAATGAAAAAACGAGCGATCAAAGGGTGAATTTCGCGCAGTCTTTCAATGGATTGGGAGCGATTATCGGTCCACTTTTAGGTGGTTATTTTATCTTCGGAAAGTCAGGATTGGATGACAATTCTTTGGATTCTGTCAAAAATCTTTATACTTGGATTGGCGTTGTTATTTTAACGATTACTATAGTTTTTTGTTTTATTAAAGTTCCAAGTTTGAAAGATCCTCACGCAGAAGATATTCAAATTTCAGAAGATGATTCTTCATCTATTTCAGATCCTCATGCACCACTTTACAAGCAGAGACATTTTATTTTTGCTGTTATTGCGCAGTTTTTCAATATCGCAGCACAAGGCGGAACTTGGGCTTATTTCATCAATTATGGTGTGGAAAAAATGCATCTTCCGGAATTACAAGCTTCCTATTATTTTTCATTAAGTATGGCTATGATGATGATCGGACGTTTTATAGGAACATTTCTGATGAAATTCATCGCTCCGAATAAACTTTTAGCAATTTTTACGGCTTGTAATATTGTGCTTTGTCTCATTATTTCTCAAAGTTTCGGTTGGGCATCTTTCATTAGTTTGATATTATTAAATCTATTCTTAAGTGTAATGTATCCAACGATTTTCAGTCTTGGATTGAAGAGATTGGGAAGCAAAGTTCCACAGGCTTCTTCTTTCCTAGTGATGGCAATGTTTGGAGGTGCTGTCTTCCCACCATTAATGGGTAAAATTGCCGAGAAAGATATTGCGCACGCTTATCTTTTGCCGATCATTTGTTATGTGATTATTCTATTATTTGCTTTGAAGTTCTACAAGCCAAAGACTCTTAAATAGACTATGAAAACTAATGTTTTTAAATATAGCTTTGGGATTTTACTTCTCATTGCTCAGATTTCTTTTGCTCAAATTGTAATCACAAACAAGGATTTTTCTTTCGGAACAACAGGAAGAATTGGCGCTGGATATTCTCCGAATGCGGATGGAAAAACAGGAAGACAACTGAATCTCAATAATCAAGGTTCTTTGGGCGGAAGAATGGATCAGGGCGATTATGTCGATTTTTTACCGGCTTTTCATTTCACACCAGTTGTGGATGGAGACAGTACAAAAAGCACCAAAATTGATATGCAGGCGAGATTGAGTTTCTATTCCGGCGGAACTTTCTTGGGAAATGTAGATTCAAAGTCAAATCAAGGGATGATTATCGCTTTGCCCGAAGCTTTTGTGGAAGCCAGAAATATTATGGGAAGTGATTGGGATGTTTGGGCAGGTTCAAGATGGTTGAGATATGACGATGTCCATATTGCTGACTATTTTTATTTTGATGACCACTCGGCGACGGGTTGGGGCGTTAGACATAAAAATACCAGATTTTCAATGTTTTTTCCTGCGGTGATAGATACGGCTTCAACTAATTCCACACCATATTCTTATACTAATGTTATCAGCGGAACAAAAAATCTGATTTACAGACAGAGAGAAGTTTTTATTTTGGAGCAGATTATTCCATTTAAAAATGATATTCATAAACTGAAACTTCTCGCAGAATTTCATAATGTGGAAAAATCCGGTGATAATTCTATGGAGCAGTATCCATCGGATAAGGGATGGGTTTTAGGTGCAAAACTGAATACGAATTTAAAAACAAAAATTACAGGTTCTTTCAACCAAATATCAATAAGATACGGAAACGGAATTGCCAACGGAGGAGATAGCGGAAATACCCAAACTTGGCGGACTTACGGTGCGCCTGAAGAAATTAATAAAACCTACAAAGGCGCCTATTCTTTAACGGCGGTTGAACATATTTTAATTAATCTTTCCAACAGATGGTCAGTCAACGCTTATGCAATTTATACCCAAAGCAAAGGCGGTTCGAACAGTAATAATAGAGCAATAGATTATTATCAAAGAGAGATTTTTAACAAAAAATCTGAATTCAACACAGGTCTTAGAGCAACTTATTATTTTAATAATTGGTTTCATATTCTCTACGAATTGCATTTTGCTACAAGGAAAGATGGTAATCAAAATCCAGCTTCGATGACAAAATTAGTTCTAGCTCCAACTATTGTTCCTACTGCGGAGAGAAGTGTTTGGGCAAGACCTCATATTCGTTTCATTGCAGAAGTTTCAAGATATAATGATCAGGCAATGAACACTCTTTATTCGCCATTTTTACAACAATCTGGTTCCAAAAGATTCGGGACTTATTTTGGAGTGAGGACAGAATGGTGGATTTTCTAATTAAATTTAAAATTAAATACAATGAACGTAAAATTTGGTGCTTCACTGCTATCTTGGATTACTCCAGTTTGGACACCGGAAGCAGGGAAATATGCGATAGAAAAAACAGCAAAAGCGGGTTTTGATTTGATAGAAATCTTGCTTCCAACTTCAATGGAATTCAATTCTAAAGAAGTAAAACAACAATTGAAAGATAACAATCTGGATGTAGTTTGCTCTCTGAATCTTCCCAAAGAAGCACATATTGCTTTTTATCCGGAGGTTGCAGAAAAACTGATAAAACAAGCAATTGATAAAACTTCAGAATTGGAAACCGATTTTTTGGGAGGTGTTCTTCACGGCGGAATCGGCGTTTTTTCAGGAAATCCTTTAACCGAAAATGAAGCTAAAACTATTGTAGAAGTTTGGAGTAAAGTTGCAGATTATGCTAAAGAAAAAGGCGTTAATATTGGAATTGAACCAATCAACCGTTACGAATCTTATGTTTGTAATACGGCAAAAAATGTGTTGGATTTAATTGAAAAAACAAAGAAAGACAATCTGTTTCTTCATCTCGATACTTTCCATTTGAATATTGAAGAGAACAATTTCTACGACCCGATTATTCTTGCAGGAAAAAAACTAAAACACGTCCACATCACAGAATCTCACCGCGGAATGCTCGGCGAAGGAACAGTTAATTGGGAAGAACTCTTCAAAGCTTTAAAAGAAATCAATTTTGAAGGAAATCTTGTTTTGGAAAACTTTTCATCTTCAATTTCTGGAATGCAGCAGATGGTTTCTCTTTGGCAGAAATCTCCTTATGATGCAGAGGAATTGGCTATAAGAAGCTTGGAGTTTTTGAAGGAAAATAGTTTTCAAAAGACGATGTAAAACTTTATTAATTTATTTTTGATTTTCTATTTACCACTTACTTGTCTAATTAGCTTTTAGCGACAATTATTAAAGTCATTTTCATAATGTTTATATTAAAAAGTTTTGTAATCAATTATCCCAATATAAAACGGTAAATTAAAATATTAAAAGAATAACATTTATCTTTGCGCCAGAAAATTTATGACAATACAAATAGCACATATCAATGTAAATCTGTGCGATAGCCCTTCATCAAAGGGACTATTAGGATGTGAACGGATGATATGGAATGAGGCGAAATGTGCTTGCTTTGAAAATTATTTACTGTAAACATGTAAAAATTTAATCAAAATACTACAGAAACGCCTCGATAATCGGGGCGTTTTTTGTGTTTTTAAGGTCAAAATTATTTAGAATGGAAAAAATAATCGATGCTTACTTGGTTTTAATTAAAAAAAATATAGGAAATATCTACAGAATAGACGAAGACCTGAAAGCAGGAAGAAAGAAAAAAGCCTGTGATAGGTTGAGAAATCTGATTAATGAATTTCCTGATGATATTTCTTTAAGAGAAAAGCTGGGACAAATTTATTTATGATTCGGGATTTAAAGATGAAGCTGGAAAGTTTTGGATTTTATCGGAACTTCAGAATTTTGAAATGAAAATTTTTAATCATTAACGAATTATTTGTTTAATCGATTGATGTTATTTTATCATGAAATATTTTATAAATAACAGTTGGCATTTGTACTCATAGATTCCTGATAGATAACCCAAACAATTGCAGTGTCAATTCAATAGAGGATTTATTTTAAGTCTTAACCTAATAATGTTAACTTAAATTCTTGAAGTTCCTTTTTTATCGTTTCCCTTTCAGGTTGAAAAAAAGATGTATTTTCTAGCAAATCTTCGTAGTAAGCAATTCCATTTAACAGATTTTGTTTGAATGTTTTCCATTTTTTCTGATTAAGAACATTCGAATCTCTGAGTGATTCCTGCATACCTTTTTTTAGATGGTCAACATACATTTTAAGTTCATTGATAAAAATATTAGGACGATACAAATCAGAAAGGATATTAGTATTTCCATAGATATGTTTTGTCATTTCAGAAAGAGACACTTCTTTGTCAAAATAGGCAAGATTGGGTCCTGGGCAAATAACAACGCCTTGCTTTTCACCTTTGATTTCTATGTCATTTTCTAAATAAGCAGAATTGGCAAGACCAACACATAAGCAGGCTTTCTCGGTAATTTTATTTTTTCGAATAGAGAATTGTTCTACACTGACTGTCGATTTTTCTTTTTCCAATGCTTCAAGTTTCAAAGTTTGATATTTTTTCGAAGCAGTGCAAATGCCTTCAGGAGTATATTCTTTACTTAGAGCCAAGAACTTTTTTGGGCAAGAGCTTCCCAGATTATTTTTAACTTCTTTTGATTTTCTCAGCAATTCATTAGAAGTGCCTTTGACCGTATTGAAAAGAACTCCCAAAGGTGAGAGATTACTGAGATAAAAATCATTTTCCTTGGCTTTAATAAGTAAACTTCTGGTTTCTTCATCTACCGAAGTCGCTTCTGGAACGAGCAAAAATGGTGAACCCCAGCCAACACTATCCAAATCATAATTGGACAATAGGAATTGATGCTCTTCTGCTGTTCCAACACCACCCTGAACTGTGATTTTTGTTTCCAATATTTCAGATGGAATGTTTCTGGATTTGGTTTTCAGAGCGTTTGTCAATAATGAATGGGCAGATTCGGTTAATTCATTTTTTCTTTGTTTGAATTCCTCCAAAATTGGTCCTAATAACAAACCTTCAGTAGCAAAAGCGTGACCGCCACAATTCAAGCCGGATTCTATTCTGTATTCGGAGACCCAAAGTCCTTTTTTTGCTAAAAAATTACCCTGAATCATCGCTGAGCGAAAATCACTTACCTTTAGAATAATTTTTTTCTTAAATTGATTATTAATATCTGGATAAAAATCTTCAAACTCTTCGATATAACTATACAATCTCGGATTAAGGCCTGCGGAAAGTACTACGGAAGAAGATAGTTTGCTGTGAGCGAATCCGCGTAAAGAAGCGTGTGCATCATTATAAATAACAGGCAACTGTTCTTTATTTTTAAAATTATCTTTATCCACTTTTGTCATAATATTGACATCTATAGAACCTGGTTTAAGATGCGTATCAATGAAGTTTTTTAAAGTTGAATTGAGATTGGTTTGACTTAAAAAGCTTTGAAGGTTTGATTTAATTATCGATGTATTGGGCAGAATATCAATGAAATTTTTCAGGGTTTCTTTTTTATGAATTAAATCTTCTTTGAAAGTTTTGAATTTTTCATTAACAATATCATCTACCATGTTGAGATACGCAGTAATTCTTTTAGCACGATGATCTTCGGATTTGATAGAGATATTTGAATAATCGAGGTTGAATTTTTGACTGTAGAAACTGCGCATCTTTTCTGTAATCTCGTCATCTATGATAGAAATTACTGAAGATATACCAAATTGGGCAATGCGAATCGGGCTGTCGATAGTGTAAGCTAGACCCATTACAGGAATATGAAAGCTGTGTAAAGGTTTGTTGAACATTTTTTTAGAAAAGAAATTAATTTTGAACTAATAGATTAGTCAGTAAGATATTTGTGAATTGTAAAAGAGGATGAGATTATCCAAATAATTTTAAAAAATGAACCCATATCAAATTTCAATTTAATATGAGTTCAAACGAGTAAAATAAGGCTTTATATTATCGTAATTATTCCTGCCAATGTGCTTCCTCTCCTTGTGGTGCTGCACCGCCTTGAGCTTCTGTAATTGGAGATTTTTCTTGATTGATGTGATAGATGTAAGCGGCAACTTTTTCTGCATCTCTTCCTGTAATAACGCCATCTTTGATGAAAGGTCGCATCGTAGGATTGTTAGGTGACCCGTTTTCTAACATCCAGAAAACATTTTTGAAAAGACTTTTCTGTTTGATATTAATCCACTTTTTGTCTGTAAGATTTGGACCAATTCCACCTTTTCCTGCATCTGAATGACAGGAAACACAATTCGTTTTAAATATTTGCTCACCTTCTGCGATATTTTCTGCATTGTAAGTCGCTGTTTCTAGATCTATTGCAGGTGCCGTTTTTTCATATTCTTTAATGGATGCCAATTGGAATTTAGCTTCATCTTGATATTCAATATCAGGATGTGCATAATCTGTAAAGGCAAAAGCAAATAAATAAACAACACAAGATGCAATGGTAAAATAAAATAATCCTAACCACCATTTTGGAAGCTGATTGTCAAGCTCTGTAATGCCATCAAAACCGTGATCGATTAGGATTTCTTTTTCTTCTTTAGCCGACTGTTTTTTGAAAGCCGAATCCCAAAGTTTTTTAAAATAAGGAATTGATTTCTCTTTTAGATATTCTTGTTTTTCTTCATCGGATAAAAGTTTGAAATTAGCATTTTCTACCAAATCTCCTATAGAATTCATAATGAATAGAAGAAGGATTACAACTACAATTAGTCCCCAAAATAATGGTGTCAATAGATAATTGGAGTCATCGGACATTTCAAAAACAATGAATATAGAAATTACAGCAGCAATGATGTATATGGAAATTGGAGTTCTAGTTTTCATTTCGATTAATTTTTCAGATTATTCTACGCTTGCAGTTTTGATTTCAGTAGTTTTGATGTCGGTTCCTAGTCTTTGCAAATAGGCGATCATAGCAACGATTTCTCTTTGTTCAAGCGGGATAAAAGCATTTCCTTTTGCTTGTTTTTCCTGTTCCATTTGGTCTTTTAAATCTGCAGCTTCAGAAAAGATTCTTTTAACAATTCCTTTGGCTTGATTGTCTGCCCATTGATTTGCAGAATCGATTTCAGCTTTTTTGTACGGAATGTCAAAACTATTTTTCATTAATAATAATTTATTTACCATTTGGGAACGATCCAATTTGTTAGTAATCAACCAAGGGAAACGAGGCATAATAGAACCCGCCGAAGTTATTCTTGGATTGTACATATGTTTGAAATGCCAAGAATCCGGATTTCTTTGACCTTCACGATGAAGATCTGGCCCTGTTCTTTTGGATCCCCATAAAAAAGGCCTGTCATAGACAAATTCTCCTGCTTTAGAATATTGTCCGTTTTTACCGTCAAACCGCATCACCTCATCACGGAAAGGTCTGATCATCTGGGAGTGGCAGGAGTTGCAGCCCTCGCGCACGTAGAGATCTCGACCTTCCAGTTCAAGAGGCGAATATGGTTTTACGGCTGATATTTGTGGGACATTACTTTGTAGAGTAAGAGTTGGAACAATTTCTACAATTCCACCAATCGCAATGGCAACAAATGCTAGAACAGATAAAATATGTGGCGTTCTTTCCAACCAAAGATGGAAGCCTTCTCCTTGTTTTCTGGATGTATTGACATTAGCCAAAGCTGGAGCTTCTGCGGGAACATTTTTTTGAAACGAACCAGCTTTAATTGTCTTATAAACATTGACAACCATCAATATTGCACCACCTAGATAAAATAATCCGCCTAAAAATCTCATTTTGAAATAGGGTAGAATAGCAGTAACAGTATCCAACCAGTTTTTGTAAACCAAAGTTCCATCCGGATTGAATTGTTTCCACATCAAACCTTGAGTAAATCCTGCTAAATACATTGGAACTGTGTAGAAAATTATTCCTAAAGTTCCCAACCAAAAATGCCAATTAGCGAGTTTTTTTGACCAGATTTCGGTTTTCCACATTACTGGAACTAGATAATATATTACTCCGAAAGCCATAAATCCGTTCCAGCCTAATGCGCCCAAATGAACGTGACCGATAACCCAATCTGTATAATGACCTATTTTATTTAAAGATTTTGTTGCCAAAAGTGGTCCTTCAAATGTTGCCATACCGTAACAAGTAACAGCGACAACAAAGAATTTAAGAATAGGTTCTTCTCTTACTTTATCCCAAGCGCCTCTTAATGTTAAAAGTCCGTTGAGCATTCCTCCCCAAGAAGGTGCAATCAGCATAATTGAGAATCCTGTTCCAACTGCTTGAGCCCAAGCCGGCAAAGCTGTATATTGTAAATGATGAGGTCCTGCCCAGAGATAAACAAATATTAAAGACCAAAAGTGAATAATTGATAATTTATAAGAAAATACAGGACGATCTGCTGCCTTAGGTAAGAAATAATACATCAATCCTAAAACTGGTGTCGTCAAAACAAATGCAACCGCATTATGACCGTACCACCATTGTACCAAAGCATCTTTTACGCCTGCGTAAGCTGAATAGGATTTCCAACTTGTGAATGATAATGGAACTTCTAAATTATTGAAAATATGAAGCATCGCAACAGCAATCCAAGTTCCAATGTAAAACCAAATGGCAACATACAAATGTCGAACTCTTCGTTTCAGAATTGTTCCAAACATATTGATTCCGAAAATTACCCACGAGATTGTAATCAGAATATCAATTGGCCACTCGTGTTCCGCGTATTCTTTTGACGTATTGATTCCCATTAAAAATGTGATGACTACAGCAATAATCATCAATTGCCAACTCCAGAAATGAATCCAAGACAATGTATCGCTGTACATTCTGGTTTTCAAAAGTCTTTGCATACTGTAATAAGCACCACAGAAAAAAGAATTACACACAAAAGCGAAAATCACAGCACTTGTATGCAGCATTCTGATTCTACCGAATCCCATTGCACCTTGAGAATTAATCAATCCTTGGATATTACCACTTCTCAAACTTTGAATCGTTGTATCATCTGTTCCAAAGAAAAACTCCGGCAATTCCGGATAAAACAACATCAGAGCTGCTGTAAGCCCCAAGATAAAACCAATGATTCCAAATGCTACGGTCGCATAGAGAAATGCTCTGACAATATTATTGTCATAATTAAACTTTTGTGTCTCCATATATACGTTTTGAGGTCGAAAATGATTTTATTTCGAAGAGCTTTTTAGGATGCTCTATTCATGGAAATAAATATCATAGTCCCGTTTTATATTTTGACAAAGGTATTTTGTAGCTTTGTGTACTGCTAATAGATTTACTTCTAAACTATACTGAAAACTACTAAAAATAAAAGCGATGAAATTGTGTGGGAAAAATATCAGAAAAATAAGAAGAGATAAAGATTTTACTCAAGAATATATGGCTTTTGAAATGGGAATTTCACAGAAAGCCTATTCGGATATTGAGAATTCTAAAGTCAAAATCAATCTTGATATTTTGACTAAAGTTTCAGCTATATTAGATATCAAGCCATCAGATATTTGCAGCATTTCAGACCAATGTGGAGGAGGTCATTATGAGACTAAATATAATGAGTTACTTGACTTTATGAAGAAAAATAATATCTCTGTTCCAGAAGAATTAATGTAGTTTTTAGCAGATTAAAAGCAGACGATATTCTCCATCATTTTCTTTAGGAGCTCGATGGATACACGGTAAGACTTCTTGTTGCGGATTATCAACTGCTAATCTCCAGAGATGTCCTAAACCTAGATTATTAGGCTTTGCATCTGGCATTGGTTGATAATGTAAGTCAAAATAATATTCCTCTAAAAAAGTATCAAATTCCTCTTCTGGACCATTATGTAATTCTTTAAGTTTTTCCCGAATCTCAGGAATCAGAATTTTTTGAATTGCCTGTTCGTTTGGTAAAATATCACTTGCAGCTCCGTAATAAGTGCATAAAAATGTGCTGGTAGGAATAGGCGAACGATCAACGTGATAAGAATAAACATCTGTTGAAATGAAATCGAGTTCTTCATCCCGATCATAGCTTTTAAGCAAATTGAGTGAAGGTGAAGCTCCAGAATCGGATAATAATTTTAAATCATTTAGAATAATTTCTCTAGCAGTTTGACCATTTTCTGATAATTGAAGAGACAGAAGATCTTCAATACTAACTTCCGTAATATTATCTTTTAATTGAAGTTTAGAAACAATCTCTTTAAAATCTCCTTCCAAATTTCTATCCCAACAAATGGCATTGGTTGACCCTTGAAAATTATTGTTCATAAGTTCGGGGAAAGTAGAAACTATTTTGATTTGGGTGTTGTCAGAAAAGTTATTCATAGGAACATGAAACGTCTAATTACTTAAATACAAAAATAAAGAATTCTTTTAAGTTGATTTTATCCAATTTTATGCTATTGTATTTCTAAGAAATAACATTTGCGTTATTTGAAAATTACTGGTTTTTATGAATGTAAATGTTTCAAATGATTTTCAACAGATTCAAAATGATGAGGTTGTAATTTTTTCTTGAGTCTCATTTTACACGTTCTTACACTTTTTTGGGAAATACCAAGTGTGCTTGCCATTTCGTTGCCGTTTAGTTTTAAAGTCATAAGAACCAGTACGCGGTGTAAATCGTCAGCAAAAAGTAGACATTATATAGTATAAAAGTTAAGGAGTGTTTTCAAAAAAAGAATTACATTTAATTATGGAAACATGTAAAAAAGATTTGTTAATATTTCAAATTATATTGATAAGGTTTTAGAAATATTTGAAGCTTCTGTTGTTTTCAAGATTGTTTTGACTTTTCGGATGGGTTTTGAATAGAATTATTAGTGAAAATACTAATGATGTAACGTCAAAAAAATAGTGGTAATAGAGATTTTGAGTGATGTATGATCACTTACTAAAGTGTATCAAAAAAAAACAGTAGAGGAAAATCCTACTACTGTTAAAATTAAAATGATTCGATTTTAAATCGTAACACATTATTTTTTATACTTTGAAGCCTTCTGAGTTTGGTTTTATAAAGCCAACTCTTGTTTTGCTATATAGCGAAATGTGACTCATGCTTTTTGATATCGTAAGTCATTAAAAGCTAATTATAGTTTCGTAATATCTTTATTTTGATTCTTTTTCTGCATTTTTTTATAAATAACGTTCGACATTATCACGCTTATTTCATATAAAAGGACTAATGGCAATGCCGCAGCCATCATACTTAGAACATCTGCAGGCGTGATGATTGCAGCAACCACCATAATCAAAACAATGGCGTGTCGTCTATAAGTGCGTAAAAACTGAGGTGTTAAAATCCCAATTGATGTCAAGATATAAACCGCAATTGGAAAAAGAAACACAACGCCCATTCCCATTGTTACTTGCAGGAAAAGAGTAGTGTAATCCGATAAATCAAATAGCTGAACAATATTATCTGAAACTTTGAATAACAATCCAAAATTAATAGCAAAAGGGAGAATCAGAAAATAACCTGTCAATACGCCTGTCATAAAAAGCATCCAAATGGCGTTGATGTAGAAAATAGAATTTTTCTTTTCATTAGGCATCAATGCTGGACTGATGAATTTCCAAATTTCCCAAACAATATAAGGAAAAGCTAGAACCAATCCAGAGAAAATAGAAACGGCCATCATTACATTGAACTGTTGAAACAGCTGCTTTTGTTGAACGCTGAACTGTGCTGGCAAAATAAAACTATCATTGCCTGTAAGTGCTCTTGAGTAATGATTTACAATTCTAAAAGTTAAAAAGTCATTTCTTGTAGGACCAAAAAAAATATGATCCATCACCCAATTGATATTGAAACCTACAATTACTGCTAAAATTACAATTGCTAAAATAGATCGTACTAGATGGGATCTTAGTTCTCCAATATGCCCAAGAAAGGACATTTCTTTTTCTTCATTCATATTTAGATTATAGAAAAAAATCAATGGCACAAATTTAAGCAATTTTTTTGCCTTAGAAGTACTTAAAAAAAATCAATTGTTTTATACAGTTCCCGATGCATTTTATCTGTATGTGTCCTTAATGTTAAATATTGTGTTAAATCAGTTTTTTTTAACATTCAACCATGTGGGTTTGGAATATATTTTGTTTCTTGATGTACGGAAACGCCACTCTTAACTAATAATAGTAAGCTTTTTTATATAACAATAAGGTTTCATTTTTTTTCAAAAAACTGACCAGAAATTTTTAAATTTGCGGTAGTGATTTCTTACTAGATAATCATTGTCAAAATTGCAATTTTATTTGGTTTTACGTAATTGTTTAATTATGTTAGTGGGATTTTTTATGTAACATTATGATTAGATATTTGATAAAGTATAGTTTTATATTCTTCTTTGGGTATTCTTCTGCTCAGGTGGGAATTCAAACCTCTCAGGTTGCACCATCTGCTATATTAGAAATTAATACTTCAGATTTAGCTGTTGGAAGCAAAAAAGGTTTTTTACCACCTAGGGTAGCTCTCTTAAGTAATACAGATGTCGTAACTATACCTTCTCCTGCGACTGGTCTGTTTGTTTATAATACTGCAGATGCAGGAACTTATCCTAATAATGTTGTAGCTAATAGGTATTACTTTTGGAATGGTAAAAATTGGTTGGATTTAAGTTTAACCTCTTCATTAGAAGGTTATCTTGCAAATAGAATTTTGAGTTTGAATTCTACATCTACGCAAACTTTTACTTATAATGCAATCAATACAACAAGTGCTGCAAATGGCGGGATTCCTGTAAGTTTTGCAGATGCAGACATTGTTTATAATACAGGTTCTATTGCGACGAAATCTGGGAATGACTTCAGGATCAATATTTCAGGTTTGTATGAAATTGCAGGATTTGTAAATTATAATCCCAACAGAGTATCTATAGGAACACCTCAAAGAGGATGTTTGCTTAATATTAAATTGCAACGTTCTAATGATGGGAATACCTGGACAGATATTATAGGGAATAGAGCGGCGTGGGGAGTTAAGGTAACAAATTTTTTGAAAACAACAATATTGAGTTCTACTCCGGTTTATTTAACAGCTGGTCAGAGAGTAAGAATGGTTATTCAAAACCCTTTTGATATAAGTGATGGTTCTGTTTTGCATGGTGAAAATGATACAACAAGTCCCTTACCGCAAATAACCACATCTAATAGAGTCCCAATTTCTAAAAGTCTAACACTGATATTGCTTGATTATGATTTTTAAAGAAAAAAGTTTGATGAAAATAATACTGCTGCTTTTTTTCTCTGGAGTTTCACTTTTTGGATTTTCTCAAGGAGTAGGAATTGGAACTTCTACACCTAATCAATCTGCATTATTAGATTTAGATGTAAGTTCTTTGGCTTCTAATGCAAAAAAAGGTGCTCTAATTCCGAGAGTAGCTCTTCAAAATAAAACTGATGTCTTAACAGTTGCTAATCCAGCTGTAGGGCTCTTAGTTTTCAATACTACGACCTCTACAACTGATTCAGATATTATCGCGAATACTTTTTATTTCTGGAATGGTACGAGATGGACAGATATCGCAACCTCAGAAACAGTGAAATCGAAACTTTTTACACAACTTTTTATTGTTGGAAATACTGGGAATCAAAACTTAGATAAAAATACTTTTAACAATAGCACACCAATTGTTGTTAATTTTTCTAGCACAGCTACCGGTGCAATGAATGTGGATGTTGGAGGCCGTGTATCTTTATCAAATAACAATTTTAAAATACTTTCATCAGGATATTATGAGATCGCAGGATATGTTGGTTACAATCCTTGGGTGGCTACTACCTGCACTACACAATCTACAGAAAGTAGTTGCGTTGCATCATTGGATTTTATTGTGCAGAGATCTACTGATAATGGCTCTACTTGGGTTCAGATTGCAAAATCAAGCGCAATCTGGGGAGTTGGCACAGGAGATAGAAACAGATCAGTAATTGTTGCTCCATTTACCTTTCAATTTGCCCTAAATGATTTGGTAAGAGCAGTAGTTGTCAAAGGATCTACAGCCAATCACGGTACAATATCTACAACAAGTAGCTTGAATATTGAAGCCGGTACAGGTTTACAATACTCACGATTATTAAGGTTTCAAAAACTTGATTAATTGCTTAATGATTTGAATTTTATGAAAAAACAATTTTTGATATTAATTTCATCTATTCTATTTGCAAACTATAATGCTCAAGTTGGAATTGGAACAACAACTCCAAATTCTTCGGCCATTCTAGATGTCAACTCTATCAACAAAGGATTTTTATTACCAAGATTAAATTTGAGTGGTAAGAATGATAATGCGACTGTAATAAGCCCTGCTAATGGTTTAATGGTTTTTAATCTTACATCATCTGGTGCAGGAACCAATGCGGTCTCTGCAAACTCTCTTTATTTCCGACAAAATTCTCTTTGGCAGAAATTTACAAATGCAACAGAAGTAGGAGTGTTTACTTTTTCAAATCAATTTGTATTAAGGTCTTATAATACTCAAGTTTTTAATCCAAGTCAACTTACAAGTGTAAATAATTCAGGAACTTCGGATATTCCGATTACTTGGACTACAGGAGATGTGTTTTTAGATAATTCAGACGAAGTAGAGCTGAATTCATCAGGTACAGATTTTAAAATCAACACTGCAGGACAATTTCGTATTTTCGCAAACTTTACCTTTAGCCCAAGGAGAAATGTAACTGCGAATAATTCTAATTTTACGACGGTTGCTTTTACAATTATGAAATCTCAAGATAACGGAACTAATTGGACAGCGGTCTTTGGGACAGTATTGCCATTCGATAATGGGATAACCAATGAAGTGCAAACCGTTATCATGCCAAGAGTAATTTTAAATTTTGCTGTTAATGATTTGATTAGAATCGTGATGAATAAACCAGGTGGAACTTCAACACCTAATTATGGTTCTAATTCTGGCGTAGTTTCTAAAGCTACTAATGATATTACAAAGCTCATAAGAATTAGAAGGATTAATTAGAAGTGTCTTGTTCTTCTAATTAATCCCCTCATCTAGCAATTTGTGGATATCTATAATACCATAATACTGATTTTTATCTGTAACAACTAATTGTCCGATATTATAATCTTTTAAAATTTGCATTGCTTCTTTTGCGAGTTTATTTTTATCAATAGTTTTAGGATTTTTACTAATGATGTCTGAAGCTTTGACTTGGGAGATATCATCTTGATTGAGAAGCATTCTTCTGATATCTCCATCGGTAATTACACCAAGGATTTTTCCATTTTCCACAACAACAGTAATGCCATGTTTTGAACCGCTCACGGAAATGATGACATCTCTAATTGAGCTTTCGGTACTGATTTCTGGCTTGTTTGTAGAAACAAATTGTTCCACTTTAGCAGTGAGGTTTTTTCCCAAGCTTCCACCTGGATGAAACTTAGCAAAATCAATATCTTTAAAATCTTTAAGCTCCATTAAGCAAACTGCTAAAGCATCGCCAAGAGCCATTTGGACTGTTGTAGAGCTAGTTGGGGCTAGTTTATTAGGGCATGCTTCTTTTTCAACATGGGTATTCAAAATAATATCTGCGGCTTTCCCTAGTTTACTTTCAGGATTTCCAGTCATAGCAATCAAGGCGGTAGAATATTCCTTCAAAAATGGTAAAAGATTTACAATTTCTGGTGAGTTTCCAGAGTAAGAAATGCATAGAACAACATCTTGTTTTTGGATGACTCCCAAATCGCCGTGAATAGCTTCTGCTGCATGAAGAAACTGAGATGGAGTGCCTGTAGAATTGAGAGTAGCGACTATTTTATTTGCAACGTGTGCAGACTTTCCAATTCCAACAACTATTAATTTTCCCTTGACTTCATTAATTGTAAGGACGGATTTTATGAAGCTGTCACTTAGTCTGTTACGCAGGTTTTTTAGTTCGTTTATTTCTATATCTAGCGCTTGGTGCGCATTAAACAGAATGTCTTTTGAATCCAAAACTTTAAAATGTTTAATTATTTTTTTTAATAGTATTAATTTTGTATCTTCACTTCAATAATTTGAAATCACAGAAATGAAGTTTTAGGCTTCATTTTTTTATCTAAAATAGTTAAAAAATTTATTCTCTAAATTTGCACAACTTTATTAAAGCGCAAATTTAGCAAACAATATCAAAGGATGGATACAAAAGACATCAACTTATCTGCCGAACTCAAAAAATATTTTGGATTTTCTAAATTCAAAGGGCAACAGGAACAGATCATAACAGAACTATTAGAAGAAAAAGATATCTTTGTTTTGATGCCTACTGGTGGAGGTAAATCCTTGTGTTACCAATTGCCGGCACTTATTTCGGAAGGAACAGCAATTGTTGTTTCTCCATTAATTGCTTTGATGAAAAATCAGGTTGATGCTGTAAATGGTTTGTCTTCCGATGAAGGTGTTGCTCATGTTCTTAATTCCTCTCTCAATAAGTCTCAGACCAAACAGGTGATGGATGACATTACTGCAGGAAAAACAAAATTGCTATATGTTGCTCCAGAATCTCTCATAAAAGAAGAATATCTCGAATTTTTAAAAGCAGTTAAAATTTCCTTTGTTGCAATAGATGAAGCACACTGTATCTCGGAATGGGGACATGATTTTCGCCCAGAGTATAGAAACTTAAAAGGGATTATAGATAAAATTGCGGACGTTCCTGTGATTGCACTTACCGCAACTGCAACGCCAAAAGTTCAGGATGATATTCAGAAAACTTTGGGAATGAATAATGCTTTGGTTTTCAAGGAAAGTTTCAATAGATCTAATTTGTTTTATGAAATCAGACCAAAAGTTAACGTTGATAAAGAAATAGTCAAATTCATCAACCAACATAAAGGAGAATCTGGAATTGTTTACTGTCTTAGTCGAAGAAAAGTAGAGGAGTTTGCTCAGCTTTTGCAGGTTAATGGAATTAATGCATTACCCTACCACGCAGGTTTAGATCAAAAAACCAGAGTGGCCAATCAGGATAAATTCTTGATGGAAGAGGTAGATGTTATCGTGGCAACTATTGCATTTGGGATGGGAATTGACAAACCAGATGTAAGATTCGTAATACATTATGATATTCCAAAATCTTTGGAAAGTTATTATCAAGAAACAGGAAGAGCTGGCAGAGATGGTGGAGAAGGCTATTGTTTGGCATTTTACGATCCTAAGGATATAGAAAAACTTGAAAAATTTCTGGCTCAAAAGCCGGTTTCCGAAAGAGAAATTGGGCTTCAACTTCTGAATGAAGTTGTTGGTTATGCAGAAACATCGATGAGTAGAAGACAATATCTACTTTATTACTTTGGAGAAATCTTTGATCCAATCAACGGAGAGGGTGCAAAAATGTGCGACAACTCTCAGAATCCTCCAACTTTGAAAGATGCTACTACAGACCTTAAAAAGGTTTTGGAAATGATAAAAGTTTTAGGCGAAAAATTCAAAACCAAAGATTTGATTTCTGTAATTGCAGGAAAAGAATCTGCTGTTACTAAGTCTTATAAATTAGAACAAACTGAGTATTTTGGATTTGGAAAATCTGAAAGTGACAATTATTGGAAATCTATAATCAGACAGGCGACTGTTCAGGATTATTTGAAAAAAGATATAGAAACTTATGGGGTTTTAAAAATTTCAGAAAAGGGACAAGCCGTAATTAATGGTAAATCTAAAGAACCTTTCCAAATAGCCGAAGACAGAGAATATGATCTTTCACAAATCAAATCAAAATCTGATAGCGATCAAGCTCAGGTGCAAGCTGGCGGCGGTTTGGATCAAGAATTATTCAATCAGTTAAAAGAGCTTCGTAAAACTGTGGCAAAAAAACACGGTATACCGCCTTACACTGTTTTTATGGATCCAAGTCTTGAGGATATGACTGTTCAGTATCCTATTTCTGTGGAGGAAGTGGCGAAGATTTATGGTGTAGGTGAAGGTAAGGCTAAAAAATATGGTAAAGAGTTTGCCGATTTCATCAAAAAATATGTTGAAGAAAACAACATAGAAAGGACTCAGGATATGGTAATAAAACAAGTGGCGAATAAATCTAGCCACAAGGTTTTTATTATTCAAAATACAGATAAAAAAATAGATCTTGAAGATATTGCAAAAGCGAAAAATCTATCCATGATAGAGCTTCTTTCAGAAATGGAAAGTATTATTTATCAAGGAACAAAACTTAATATCAATTATTATATTGAGGAAAACTTTGATGAAGACATCGTTGATGAGTTTATGGATTTTATGAAAAACTCCGAAAGTGATAGCATGAAAACACTTCTTGCAGAATATGGTGATGATTTGACTGATGAAGAAGTTAGAATTCTTAGGATTAAATTCATTAGTGACGTTGCTAATTAAAATATAAAAATGTTGGAAAAATTTCCAACATTTTTATTTATAGGATTTCCCATTTTGGTTTTGTAATTTTAACTTATGAAAAAATCAATCATTTTCATATTGCCCGATTTGGAAACCGGAGGAGCAGAACGCATTGTGACAACAATAGCCAATCATCTTCCAAGAGACCGATTTTCTCCGTCAATTCTTTTATTGAGAAAAGAAGGTGCTTATCTTGATTTTTTGAAATCTGATGTTGAGATTATTGATATTCAAACGCCTAGAATCAGAAATTCTCTTAAACCAATTCTTCTGGAAATCAAACGAAGAAAACCTGATATTATATTTTCTGGTTTCGGAGAAGTGAATGCTTATTTGTCATTGTTTATTAGACTATTCCCGAAAACTAAATTCATAGCAAGAGAAACCAATGTTGTTTCGCAACACGTTACCAGAAAGGAAATTCGTTTTTTCTACAAATTCTATAATGGTTATGACAGAATCATTGCTCAGAGTAATGATATGCAACACGACCTTATCAAAAATTTTGGTATCAAGAAAAAGAAACTCGTAAAAATCAATAATCCTGTTGATATCAGTTTCATCGAAGAAAAACTGAACGAATCAGAACGTCCAATCGAATTTTCTCATCAACACAAAAATGTAGTTGCAATTGGGAATCTGTCTGCAAGAAAAGGATTTGATAATCTTTTGAAAGTGTTTTCAAGACTTAAAAATCAAAATATTTTGCTCCACATTCTTGGTGACGGAAAAGAAAAGGAAATGCTTTTGCAGATGAAAGAAATGCTTGGATTGGAACATGTCGTTTTCCACGGCAAGAAAAGTAATCCTTATCAATATCTCAAATATGCCGATTTGTTTATTCTATCCTCGCGCTACGAAGGTTTTCCCAATGTTCTTCTGGAAGCAGGAGCTTGTGGGATCTATTCTTTAGCCAACAATTGTCCGGGTGGAATTGATGAAATCATCCTCGATCAAATCAATGGTGAAATAGCAAATGTTGAGGATTACGATGCGTTTGCTGAAAAAATAAAACACGCTGTTCATAAAAATAGTAACAAAGAGAATATCAAAGAATCTATCAAAAACAGGTTTTCCAAAGATATTATTCTGCAGAAATATGAAGACCTTCTTTGGGATTTATGATATGAAAGATATTACAATTAATATCCTACTTTCTTACTTGCATCTAAAACTTGATTTTGAAAAGATTCAAGCGGTTGATTATTGGGAAGCTGATCTTTGTGCGATTGGTTTTACAAATAATTTTAAAGATAAATTAATTTACATATCAAGTTTTCAGAAAGAACAGAATCAATTCTATGTTGAAGTAGAATTGGAAAATGGTTTAGAAAAAAATAAAATTTTTGAAAGTTCAACAAGTAAAGAGATTGAAGAACTTCTAATTTCTTTTTTATATTAAAAATTCCTGAATATATTAATTCAGGAATTTTTGTTTTGCTATGTCAAAAACGCGTTTGTCAATTGGTAGTGGAAAAGGATTTTCTCCTTCCAGCGGAATCCATTCTGTTTTTTCGATACAAGGGTCTAAGATTAGTAAATCTTCTTCATTGAGGATTTCAGCCAAATAATAAATCGTAATTAATTGTTCATTATCTCGGAATCTGGAAACCAAAAAATCATCTTGAGTATAAAAGTGTTCCTTGATTTCAATCTCAAGATTCAGTTCTTCTTGAAACTCTCTTTTGAGGCATTCTAAGGTGCTTTCTCCAAATTCCAATCCGCCTCCGGGTAATTTTAAAAGATGGTCTCCGGCATATTCTTCGTGAAGTGCGAGTACTTTGTTGTCTTTTATACAAAGCGCATACACGCGAATGTTGATTTTGTCTATCATAGATGTGATTTGAATGTTCAATTTAAGTAAATTATTTTTTCCAAGCAATTAGCATTTCTCTTTTTCCAGGTGGACCTTGTCTTTTTTCAACTTCGAAGCCTAATTCTATCAAGGCACGTCTCATGCTTCCTTTGGATGAATAAGTTGTCAGTAATCCTCCAGTTTTCATTTTGGATGTCACGATTTCAAATATTTCTTTTTCCCAAAGATCTGGCTGAACTCTAGCTCCAAAACAATCGAAATAAACCAAATCGATAGGAGGTAAATCCATGTTTTTTATATTGAAAAAGTCATCTTTTATCTTTTTAAGATGAAAATTAACATCTAGTTCGACTAATTTTTCCCATTCCGTTTTATGGATTTCTAGAGACAAATCTTTGATGATTTGGTTCGGAAATAATTCAGAATAAGACAATTCTGATGCTTCTTCAAAAAAAATCGGATATTTTTCTATCCCAAAATAGTTGATTTTACGATTTTTGTTATTTTTCAAATATTCATCAAATGTTACCAAAACGTTAAGACTTGTTCCGAAACCTAACTCTAAAATATTAATTTCGTAATCATTTGTTAAATTAAGTCCATTTTTGATAAATACATGTATTGCTTCTTGTAAAGCACCGTGTTTTGAATGGTAAGTTTCTTCTAAATCATTGATTAGAAGTGTTTTACTTCCGTCTTGTGTTTTGATTAATTGTCTCTTCAAAGTAATTTTTTTCAAATTTAACATAAATTTTGATTTATAAAAAATTATTATATATTTGTAATACCTCAACAAAAAATTAAAAAATGATAATTCAAAAATCTACCAACCCAAGAATTTCAAACTTCGATCCCAATAATTTTTCATTCGGAAACGTATTCATAGATCATATGATAATTTGCGAATATGAGAATGGAAAATGGGGGGAAGTACAACTTGTTCCATATGGTCCAATTGGTTTTACCCCTGCGATGATGGGGGTTAATTATGGACAGGCTTGTTTTGAAGGAATGAAGGCTTATAAGGATAAAGACGGTCAAGTCTTCCTTTTTCGTCCAGAAAAGAACTTTGAACGTATTAACAAATCCGCAAAAAGATTAGCAATTCCTGAGATTTCCGAAGAGATATTCTTAGAAGGCTTGAAAGCTTTGGTAGATATAGACAGAGATTGGATTCCTTATGGAGAAGGTACTTCTTTATATATAAGACCATTGTTGTTTGCAACAGAAGAAGCTCTTAAGGCTAGGATTTCTGAAAAATATATGTTTGCCATTGTAGCAACGCCTGCAAAAAGCTATTACACAGCTCCTGTTTCTGTGAAGATTTCTGATCATTATTCCAGAGCTGCAAATGGAGGTGTTGGTGCTGCAAAAGCTGCAGGAAATTACGCTGCGTCTTTCTATCCTACACAATTAGCCATAGAAGAAGGTTATGATCAGATTATTTGGACAGATGATTGCTCTCACGAATATTTTGAAGAGAGTGGAACGATGAATGTTTTTGTAAGAATCAATGATACTATCTATACTCCTAGTACTTCAGATAAAATTCTAGACGGTGTTACAAGAGATAGTTTTATAAAGTTAGCCGAAAAAAGAGGGATTAACTTAGTAATCGGAGATGTGAAAGTTTCTGATGTTATAGAAGCTCAAAAGAATGGAACTTTGAAAGAGGTTTGGGGAGTAGGAACTGCCGTTGTAACTAGTATTTTTGAAGCGTTAGGTTATCAAGGAGAGCGTCTTGAGTTACCAAAACTTTCTGATGAAGAGAGCTTTGCAATACAACTGAAAAATGACCTTGTTAACATCCAAACCAATAACGCTGAAGATCCTTTTGGATGGAGAGTGTTGGTTGAAGAAAATGTCTATAGCATATAGGATTAAATAAAAAGTAAATTGAAAAATGAAAACCGGAAAATAATCTTCCGGTTTTTGTTTTTGATAACAATTAAGTCTTTGAAAATCCTTAATTTCGCAAAAGTTTTTGAAATCTATTTTGATTTTTTTAAACCTTAATTGAAATTATGAAAAAAATATTTGGTTTACTATCTTTTATGCTAATCATTTCTTGTGCTAAACAAACTCCAGTGCACCACTCGGACGAGCAGTATATGTCTGAGAATGAAATGGAAGTTTCTAAAAATAGAACCAAGGAGCTCAATAATTTGGAGAGAACTCAGATTCAAGATTGGATCAATTCTCAAGAAGTGAAATATTATCCAATGGGAATGAATTATTGGGTTAATATCGAAGGTTTGGAGAAGCTCTCACGTAAAAACAATGGGGAAAAAGTATCTTACCAATACGATATCTACGATTTTGACAGAACCAAATTATATGATACTCCAATAGAAAACAACAATGTAGAGTTTGGCCATTTCAAAGAGATGGATGCTGTGGAAGATGTCATTAGATACCTAAAAAAAGGAGAAGAAGCAGAAATATTAGTTCCTTCTGTTTTGGCTTACGGAACTTATGGTGATAATAAAAAAATCACGAATGATATGCCTCTCATTATTAAAGTAAAAGTATTATAACCAACGATATTATAAACAATGAAGAAAATTATAGCATTATCTATAACATTATTAACATTATTAAATTGTAAAACATTGGAAATAGACAAAGAAGTTTATAAAAGTCTGCCAGACGGGCTTTATGGAAATTTTGTAACAAGCAAAGGAGAGATTTTAGTTAAATTCGAGGATGAGAAATCTCCGGTAACTGTAGCTAATTTTGTAGGCTTAGCAGAAGGTAAAATCGAAAACAAAGCAAAGAAAAAAGGAGAACCATTTTATGATGGAACTATTTTTCACAGAGTGATTAAGGATTTTATGATCCAAGGTGGAGATCCTCAAGGAACAGGAATGGGAGATCCAGGATACAAATTTGCTGACGAGAAAAATGACCTTCAACATACAGGTAAAGGAATCTTGTCTATGGCTAACTCTGGACCTAATACCAACGGTTCTCAGTTCTTCATCACAGAGGTTGCAACGCCTTGGTTGGATGGTAGACATACGATCTTCGGAAAAGTAGTGGGTAGTACAGCGACGATTGACTCTATTGCTGCTGTAGAAAAAGGAGCTCAGGACAAGCCTAAAACGGATGTTGTTTTAACTAAGGTGGCTGTTTTCAGTAAAGGTGATGCTTACAAACATTACGATGCTGCAAAAATCTTTGCAGAAGGAAAAGATAAAATCGAAGAAAAAAACAAAGCTTATTTAGCAAAAGCTGAAGAAGAGAAAAAAAGAAAAGAAGAAGAGTTCAAAGCGAACCAACAAAAATTGGTTGATGATATGAAAGCTGAAATGCAATCTACGCCTTCTGGATTGTTTTATAAAATTACTAAAACGACAACTGGTGTTGCTCCAACTGCAGGGCAAACTGTAGCAGTTCATTATGCTGGGAAATTGGTAAATGGAGATGAGTTTGACAACTCTTTCAAGAGAGGACAACCTATCGATATTCCAATTGGAGTTGGACAGGTTATCAAAGGTTGGGACGAAGGAATCATGCTTCTTAAAGAAGGTGAAACTGCAACTTTGTTAATCCCACCAGCTTTAGGTTACGGAGAAAGAGGAGCTGGAGGTGTTATTCCACCAAATGCGTGGTTAGTTTTCGATGTAGAATTGGTTAAGATTGGAGGTTAATTCCAATATTTGACTTAAGTATAAAAAAGGAGTGAAATTAATTTTTCACTCCTTTTTTTATTCTAAAAATTTATGCTAATAATTGATAAGCTTTTTTAGCTCCAGTTACGCAAGCTTCGTAATGTTCTTCTGTGATTTTTTCATCAATAATAGATTTGAATTCCTGCCAAAACGGACCAGTATTCTCTCCATAAACTCCAAAATAATTGAATTCTACATTCTCGAATTCAGGGTTTCTTTTTAGTTGTTTTGCGATAACATTTCCACCCAAAGTAGAACCTTCCATTACGTACAAGGCACCAAAAGCTTCTGCTTCATTTTCTAGGTTTTGAGTTGGTGTTTCTGATTCTGTTTTGATATTAAGATTGTCTAAATCAACTTTAAGCGCATTGATTTTACTTCTAAGATCTAATTTCAATTCAGTGTAGTTTTTTAATTGCTCCTGGATTTGAGGTTCGTATCTGCTGATTAATTGATAATTGTGAATTAATAAAGTTTTATAGTCATCCAACGTATAAGACTTGTCAAAAATCTTTTGTGATTGTAGTTTCGCTTCTGTGTCGTCGTGTTGTTGTTTTGTTTGTTCTTTAAGAAATACTGAAATCATAATCAGGTTTTTGAAATTTTAATATAAACGTTGTTCCTTTTCCACTCTCGCTTTCATAGCTTATCTGTCCACCCATTTTCTCCATCAGATGATGAACGATATTCAACCCCACGCCGTTTCCTTTGAAGGATTTGGCATTACTCATTCGGCTGAATATTTTGAACATTTTATCTTCATCTTGTTTATCAATGCCAATCCCATTGTCAGAAATTTTGTAAATAACTTCGTATTCATCAACTTCTCCAATGATTCTTACTTTGGGTTTTAGAGATTTTGAAGAATATTTAATAGCATTACCAATCACGTTTCCAAAGACTTGGTAAACCATCGTTGGATCTCCTAAAACTTCCGGTGTATTTTCAATAATGACTTCCGTATTCGGTGAATCAAAGCTTATTTTGGAGTCTTCTGCCAATTGGTTAATTAAAGAATTGACTTCTATGCTTTTAAGCTCTATTTCTGATTTTTTGATTTTGCTAAGTTCCAAAACATTCTTAATCATATCACTCATAGAATCTACCTGAGTAATGATTGTATTGAGAAATTGAGAAGATTTTTCTTCCGGATCAAAACCTCGTTTCATCAATTGTGCATTTAGTTTGATGACAGTCAATGGTGTATTGAGATCGTGAGAAATGGTGTATGAAAAAGAGTCCAATTCTGCATTCAGTTCTTTCAATTGATTGTTAAGATCTTGGATTTGAGAAGATTTGGTATGAGATGCCTTTAAAATAACAGACGTAATCCATTTGGCAGATTCTATTTCTTTGATTTTCCAAGGCATCGAAGTATCTTTCACATACTCTTTCCAAACTTCGAAAGATGTTCTTGGAGAGAATTTGATGATTTCTACACCATCTTTAATTTCAGAGACAGTTCCTTTTTCTGGTTTTCCTGCCCATTTTATTTTTTGATTTTGTTCTTTCCTTAACCAAATCAGCATATCAGAAGTCTTACTTGCTAATACGCTAATGATAATTCCACAGCTTAATTCAGAATTGTCCAGCTGCAGATTGCTTGTTTTGCAAAAAGTATTGGATATGAAAATATTCTCGACAAAGTCTTGCTCATTATCTTTGCTCCACTGGATGATTTTCTGGATGTCAGAATGATTGGGAACATTGCCGTGGGTTAATATCTCGTTATTAATTTTGATAATCATTCCTTCGGCGTAACAAGTGTTCATAATATCATCGATATTATTTTTCAGTGATTTCTCAAAATGATCTTCATTCAAGAGATTTTGACGAAGCGATATATTATTAAGATTGATTCTTTGGTATTCTTCCAAAGTTTCTAAAGCTCTGTAAGAACCATAAGCATTTGCAGATGTTCTGGTAAGAGTTTCCACTAGTAATCTGGACTGTAAATCGAGATGTTTTGGCTCAGCATTTTGACAAGCTACCAATCCCCACAATTGTCCGTTGACAATGATAGACGTACTGAAACTAGATTCTACACCTGCGTTCTTAAGGTACTGACGATGAATAGGTGACGATGATCTCGTAACGCTATAAGTCAAATCGATTTCTTCTTTTTGAATACCGAAAATAGGATAGGTTTTCCCTGAAACGTGAGATGTAATTCTGACAGTGTTTTTAAGATAAAGAGCTCTTGCCTGAGCCGGAATGTCAGATTCTGGATAATGGAGATGAAGATAACTTTCCAAACCTGGTTTTACAGATTCCTCAATTACTTCGCCACTTCCATCATACAGAAATTGATAAATCATCGCACGATCAAAATCTATAATTTCCTGAATCTCTTTTAAAAGAACTTTCCAGATATTCTCATCATTAGAATTTTTCAGAATATTCTGAACAGCCTGGTACTCTTTGTTGATTTTATGGTTTGGTTTTACTTTCTCTATTTCGTAAAAAGTAAAGCCTTTATTATTATGAATTGAAAGCGTATAATCTTCTTGCTCGAAAGTTATATGCTGTATCGCAAGTTCTTGATTATTAGAAAAGTTATCCCAATTGATATCAAGTTTTAATTCATCAAATAAAACTTCAACGCTTTGTCCTAAAACCGACTTAGAATCGAGAGAAAAAAGCTCCAAAATATTCTCACTGTAGAACGTAATTTTGGAATCTTTTGTTCCAATTAGATATCCATATTCCTGGACTTCTCCACAGATATGAATAGGTTCTTGGTCACAATTGATATATTCCTTTGGATACATAATAAGTTATTAATTTAATATATCTTTTGTGTTTTGCTAAGTAAATATAAAAATAAAAATTAACTAATGTTAATTATATTTAGATATTGATACTTGTATTAAAAATTTATTGTTTAATATTTTGAATTTCAATTTAAAAAGTTAAAACAATAGATTTATGAGAAATAAAAAAAGTGACAGAATATTGTCACTTTTGAATTATCAGTAGTAATTTACTTCATGTCATACATCATCAAAGCTGTAATCAATTTAGGTTCGATTAACGTACATTTTGGAGGCATTTTTATTTCTTTATCAGAGATTTTTAACAAATCATTGAAACTGATAGGATAGATTCCAAAACCTACTTTGTATTCTCCAGAATCTACTTTTTCTTTGATTTCAATAATTCCATCTGTGTTGGATGTTCCTTTGAGATAAGTGATCTTGTCTGTATGTTTGGCATTTTCTATCCCGAATAATTTTTCGAAAATATACTTGTCCACCAAATGATGATCTAGATCGTTTCCATCTTTTAGCTCTTCTCTGATGTTGTGCTTAACGTGTAAACTATAAAATCTACCACCAAGGTACATACTGATGTGGAACTTCTGAGAAGGGAAGTATGGCGCTGTTCCTTTATCATGGATTTGGAAATCTTCTTTTAGCTTCTCAAGTATTTCTTCGTTTGATAGACCATTTAAGTCATTCAGAATACGATTGTAATCATTGATTTTAATAGATTGATTGGAAACAATAAAACTGTAAACAAAGTTATAATGTTCTGTTCCGTGAGATCTTTTGTATTTGTCTCTTTGTTTTTTTGCATATTCTGCAACGGAACCAATTCTGTGATGTCCATCGGCAATGTAAAAAGAATCGATTGGGTCAAGAACTTCTTTAAATTGCTGAAGCTTCAACCTATTATCAATTTTCCAAATTTTATGTTTTACACCTTTGTCATCTTTATAATTGATGATTGGAACATTTTTTTGCTCGTGTGTCATCAAGAGTTCCACTTTGGAGTTGGAATGATATGTTAAAAGAACCGGCTCGGCTTGGATGTTGACTTTCTCCAAGTAATGCGCCATTTTCATTCTACGTTCTGTGATGGTAGATTCGTGTTTTTTAATTTTGCCATCCCAGAAATCATCTACACTTACAAGGCCTAATAATCCTCTGAAAGTACTTTTGTCTGGCAATGTCTGTTCGTAAAGATAATAAGCAGACTCATCTTGGGTTAATTTTTTTTCTTCTAATAATTCCTCATAATTAGATCTTACTTTTCTGAAATTTCTGTCAATATCTTTAGATTTACTTACAACAGCAGGCTTTATCATCTGGATATAAGAATTATCCAACTGTGCTTTTTTGTTGATCTCTTCCTGAGTGAAATTATCCAAAGAATAAGTCGGGAAAACATCTACAAAATCGTGGTTAGGCCTGATTCCTTTGAATGGTTTAAATACTGGCATATATATTATAGTTGAGCTTTTATTTTTATAATTTGTTGCGCTAATTCTTCCCCAATTCTGTTTTGGGCATCCATTGTATTGCCTCCAACGTGCGGGGAAAGAGATAGGGCAGGATTCATCAAAATCAATACTTCAGGAGTTGGTTCTTTTTCAAAAACATCTAATGCAGCGCCATAAACTTTTCCGCTTTCTATCGCATCCAAAAGTGCTAATTCATTGATGACTCCGCCTCTTGCTGTGTTGGCAATGAAAACGCCTTCTTTCATTAATTCAAATTCTTTTTGGTCAATTAGATAGCCATCAGTAAGACCTGTATTGAGACTTATAAAATCCGAATTCTCTAAAACTTCATTTAAAGTTACAGATTTTATTTCAAAATCCAAGGATTTGCCATCGAAGAAATTGAGCTGAACTTTCTTAGTTTTTGGAGTTCTGTTATAAGCTAATATTTTCATTCCGAGAGAAATACCCATTTTGATTACTTCTATTCCGATATTTCCCATTCCGATAACGCCTAATGTTTTTCCAGAAAGTTCCGTCGCATTGTTAAATGATTTCTTCAACGCATTGAAGTTAGTTTCACCTTCCAAAGGCATCAATCTGTTACTCTCGTGAAGAAACCTTGCTAATGAAAAAAAATGGGCGAAAACCAGCTCTGCAACAGATTTGCAAGAAGCTTTCGGTGTGTTAATGATATAGATACCTTTATCAATAGCATATTCAACGTCGATATTATCCATACCGATTCCGCCACGTCCGATAATTTTGAGGTTTGGACATTCATCAATCAGTTTTTGTCTTACCTGGGTTGCACTTCTCACGAGAAGAACATCTACATTATTATCGTTGATGAACTTGCTCAAATGTTCCGCAGAAACTCTGGCTTCCAAAACCGTAATGCCTGCTTCTTTCAAAAGTAAAATCCCCGTTTCGGAGAGTCCGTCATTAGCTAATACAATCATTTTAAATTCAAAAGTCCTTTAGTTATTGAGTTTCCCTAATATCTTAGAAAATCAAGGTTCGCTAAGATACAATTTTTTCTTCTGATTAACATTATATTAACAAAAAAACGTCCTAGATTAACAAGGACGTTTCTGATTTATAAGAAGAAAAAGTACTTAGATACTCTTCATTACATCTACTAAAACCTGCACACTTTCGATAGGCATTGCGTTATAAATACTCGCTCTGTAACCACCAACACTTCTGTGTCCATTTAGACCACTGATTCCTGCTGCTTTCCAAGCTGTATCAAATGCTTCTTTTTTAGATTCATCTGTCAAAGTGAAAGTCACATTCATAAAAGAACGGTCTTCTACTGAAGCAACACCTTGGAAATTTGGATTGCTGTCAATTTCATCATAAAGTAATTTAGCTTTAGCATTATTTCTAACTTCAGCAGCTGCAATTCCTCCGTTTTCTTCAAGATGTTTTAGAGTCAAGTAAGAAACATAAACCGCAAAAACAGGAGGTGTATTTGACATAGATTCTTTGTCAATGTGAACTGCATAATCCAAATAAGTAGGAATAGTTCTTCCTGATTTTCCAAGAATCGATTTTTTCACCACAACCAAAGTTGCTCCAGCAGGACCCATATTTTTCTGAGCACCAGCATAAATCAAATCAAATTGAGAAAAATCTAACTCTCTACTGAAAATATCAGAAGACATATCACAAACCATCAATGTATCAACTTTCGGGAATTCTTTGATTTGAGTTCCGAAAATTGTATTGTTTGATGTGCAGTGGAAATAATCGTATTCTGAACCTACGGTATAATCTTTCGGGATATAATTATAATTAGCTTCTTTTGATGATGCTACAACATCTACATTTCCAATCGCTTTAGCTTCTTTAATTGCACCTGAAGACCAAGTTCCTGTATTGGTATAAGCTGCTTTTCCATCAACAGAAAGAAGATTGAAAGGAACCATCAAAAACTGAAGACTTGCACCACCTTGTAAGTAAAGCACTTCGTAATCGTCTCCAAGATTCATCAATCTTTTTACAATAGCGCGAGCCTCGTCCATCACTGCAACAAATTCTTTACTTCTGTGTGAAATTTCCAAAATGGATAATCCCATTCCGTTAAAATCTAGAACTGCTTCTGATGCTTTTTGAAAAACTTCTTGTGGAAGGATACTAGGACCTGCGCTAAAATTATGTTTTTTCATTAATCGTTAAATTGTTAGGTGTTAAGGTAATTATTTTAAAAAGCCAAAAGCAGGCGCTAATGGCTTTGAATTTTTTATTCGTTATGAAGGAAAGCTTTTTTCGCCAGTAATTCTTCTTCTGTTTCCACATGGTCTTCATCTGGAACACAGCAGTCAACAGGACATACTGCAGCACATTGAGGCTCCTCGTGGAAACCTTTACATTCTGTACATTTGTCGGTTACAATGAAGTAATAATCGTCTGCTACAGGTTCCTGAGGAGCGTTTGCATCTACAGAAAGTCCGGAAGATAAAACCACCATTCCTTTAAGCTCTGTACCTTCTGATGCTTTCCAATCTACAGCTCCTTCATAGATGGCGTTGTTTGGACATTCCGGTTCACAAGCGCCACAGTTTATACATTCATCAGTTATCTTGATAGCCATTGCTATTTTATTTTTAATTTTGTGCAAAATTACAAAAAAAAAGCCAGCTATGCTGAACGAAAACAAAATTTTGGGACTCGAAAAATTGGGGGATTTCATTAATGATTTCATCAAAAAAGATGAAAACAATTACAATGAAAAAGAAGAACGATTAGCTTATCTGATGAAGCGTTCCGAGATTGAAAATCCTTGGTTTACTCAAGAGAATCAAAGATATAATTTAGAACAATGGAGTAGTCTTTTCACTAATGATAATATCAACAATTGGTTGTCTAAATACGAATTGAAAAATACCTCGAAAAGAGTAGGATTGATATTAGCTGGCAATATTCCTTTGGTTGGATTTCACGATATTATTTCGGTGATTTTGAGCAACCATATTCCGGTGATTAAATTATCGTCCAAAGACCGATTGATTTTACCTTTTCTTTTAGAAATATGGAATGATTTATCTAATCAAGAAATCGAATATCATATTGTTGAAAAACTCGAAAACTTCGATGCTGTGATTGCAACCGGAAGTAATAACACAGCGAGATATCTGGAATATTATTTCAAAGATAGCCTAAGTATCATCAGAAAAAACAGAACTTCTATCGCAGTTTTGAAAGGTGATGAAACCTATGAAGAATTACAATTATTAGCCAATGATATTTTCCGTTATTTTGGTTTAGGATGTAGAAATGTCACAAGAATCTTGATTCCGCAAGATTTCAAATTAGACCGATTATTTGAAAACTTCGTGAACCATCAAGACGTCATTAATCATAACAAATATGCTAACAATTACGATTACAACAGGGCTGTTTATCTCTTGAATCAAGACCAATTCTGGGATAATAATTTTGTGATGTTGAAAGAAGATGAGAAGTTATTCAGTCCGTTATCTGTGATTAATTTTTCTCGATATGAAACTTTGGAAGAAGCCAAACAATTTGTAGAAACTAATAAAGATGAGATTCAAACGATTGTGGCAAAACAAGAATTAGGATTAGAATCGATTGGTTTTGGCGAAACACAGAATCCTTCGCTGGATACTTATGCGGATAATGTGGATACGATGGCTTTTTTGAGTGTGGTCTGATGATTGATAAAAATCACATTACTAGCTTCAGTAAAGAATTAACAGAAATTCTTAACCAAGAAATTAAACTTGGAAATCAAATTGCTGAAACTTCAAAAGGTTGGCCTCAAGAGGATGTAATTATTATTTTTCTGGACAAACCTTTTAAAAAACAATATAAATTTGAAAATATTGAATTTAGAAATATTGATGACCCTCATTATTGGAAAGCTGAATACTATGACAAATCGAACAATCATATTTTAGCTTGTAAATTTTGACAAAAAAAACGGAGCCTTTTGGACTCCGTTTTTTTATTTATCATTTAACCGTTAAAGATTCCTGTTTCAATTTCTTGTCAATCAAGAAAGGGAGAAACGGAACTACCGATGCTATGAGATAATAGATCACTCTCAAAATACTCCAACGGTACTTGAAAGCCGCAACAATCAGAACCGCAAAGTAGAAAAGAAATAACCACCCGTGGATCCATCTCATATATTTAACAGGTTCTGGTATACCCGCAATATATTTTAAAGGCATTGCGATCAATAAAAGTATCAAATAAGAAACAGCTTCTACCAAAGCGGTATGACGATACAGATTAATGAGTTTGAATGGTTTCTCTCCGGACATTTTATATTAATTTGAAATTCTCAAAGACAAAGAAACGAATTACATCCTACAATTCATCAGTAAAGTCTTGTTCTTAGGTTAAAACTTTGTCAATATTCCGATTAGTTGCCCCAATTCACATTTAGTTTGTTTTGATTGGCGAAAGCTTTGCCAGCATCCATAAGATCGATGTACATTTTTTCAAATGTTGATGAGTATTTTTGTTCTATCAATTTTACAGCTTCCTCTTTCTTAGTAGGATCTGCTTTGCTGTCGCATAGTTTAGCGTAATTGGTGTATTCGTTTTTATAGATTGGAATGACAAATTCGTATAAAGCCAACGATTTCTCTTTAATGGCTTTTCTGTCATCAGAATTGGCATTTAGCGTTTTGATATCATTCAAAGATTTCTCCAGATATAGAATTTTGTTATTAACGAAGATGATTGCTTCGTCACCTTTGTTTTTGCTAGAAGGGATATCCGCAAACTCTATCGTTTCATCATTAATATTTTTTGCCAAATTTGGCGTTGCAAAATCATTGGTGGCATTGGTATTAAGGACTGCTGTTCCAAAAAACTGGTCAGGTGTTTCTGAGCAGGATAACATGGTAAAACCAAAAATCGCCAATAATATGACGGAAAAATACTGTGTTAGAAGTTTGCTAATGTTTAGCTTCATAATATAAATTTATTTTAAATATCCATTGTAAGGGAAAAGCTGTTCCCAAAAGATATGAACGACTAATTTCACAGCCCAATTTGTTGTCAAATTTTAGACCTTTTTAGCCTAAGTAGATTCTGTTTAGAAAATCACAAAGTGGAGTATTTTTTCAGAATCAAAAATAGTCTGGGTTATGTTGCTTTGCAGAAAAGAATTTTGTCTTTACTAATGACCGATGTTAAAGAACGATTTGAACAGTTCTCGATGCAATATCCAACGCTAAACCAGCGGGTTCCTAAAACAATTATAGCTTCGTATCTCGGTGTTTCTAGAGAGACACAGGGCCGTATTACCCGAAAATAGTGACCTGCGTCACTATGATTTTGTGACTTATGTCCTGTGTTTTTAATGACGATTGGCTCAATTTTGGATTATCAAATTTTAAAAAAATATCAAAATGAACAAGAGGATATTAATCGTGCTTACGAGCCACGAAGACTTAGGAAACACAGGTAAGAAAACAGGATTCTGGACAGAAGAATTAGCAGCACCTTATTACGCATTACTTGATGAAGGCGCACAAATCACATTAGCATCACCAAAAGGCGGACAGCCACCCATCGATCCAAAAAGTGAAGACCCAACAGCACAAACCGATGCCACACGCAGAATGGCGGAAGACAAAGAATTGTTGGCGCAATTGAGCAACACCAAAAAATTATCAGAAGTTAATCCTGCAGATTATGATGCGGTGTTCTATCCAGGTGGTCACGGACCATTGTGGGATTTGGCAGAAGATACCGTTTCTCAGCAGTTGATTACAAATTTTTATAAGGCTGGTAAACCTGTGGCGTTTGTATGCCATGCGCCGGGCGTTTTAAGACACGTCAAAATCGATGGCGAATATTTGGTTAAAGGAAAAAATGTAACCGGCTTTACCAATACTGAGGAAGATGCTGTACAATTGACAGATGTTGTTCCGTTTCTTGTAGAAGATATGTTAAAAGAAAATGGAGGAGTGTATAGTAAAACAGAGGATTGGCATCCTTATGCTGTGGTAGATGGAAAACTAATCACTGGACAAAACCCAGCTTCTTCCGAAAAAGTAGCGGAGGAATTGTTGAAGATATTGTAAGAAAGTTTTTTAAGTAGTAATATAATGAAACTGTCCTTTTGAGATAGTCTCTACTAGAAGGAAAGCGAATGCTTTCCTTTTTTACATAAACAGCTCTCTCGTTTTTTTGACAGCCTTTTAAAACTCTGAAGTATTTTTCTCGCTCAGTCGATCGGCAACGTATTCAATTTTTGTTTTGCCATGAGGTTTTGGATTTCCGTTTTCATCTAATCCTACAAAAACCAATTTATCAATCGTAATGATAATCTGATGTGTCATTTTGTTTCTGACTTCGCATCGTAATGTCAACGAGGATTTCCCAAATCCCACGGCTTCAATTCCGATCTCAATAATATCGCCTTGTTTTGCTGAGCTTACAAAATTGATTTCGGAAATATATTTGGTAACTGTTCTTGAGTTTTCTAACTGAATAATGGCATAAAGTGCAGCTTCTTCATCGATCCATTGTAAAAGTCTCCCTCCAAAAAGCGAATGATTGGGATTAAGGTCTTCTGGTTTTATCCATTTTCTAGTGTGATAATTCATCATAAATCTATATAATTTTAATTCAGTGCAAAGGTAAAGTTTCCCGAGGAAAATAAGCGTTCTAGAACATAGAAAATATGCATGATGACATTAATTTTTAGAAATGTTAAACAAAATCTTTTGGAGAGATTTTTGATTAGTCAGAATCTTAGTATTTTTGTAAAAAATTTAGATTAAATGTCAAAAGTAAAAATAGGTACAGTTCAAATGTCTTGCGTTAAAGACAAGCAGGAAAACTTGAACAAAGCCATTGAAAAAATAAAAGAAGCCGCAGCAAAAGGCGCCGAAATCGTATGTTTACAAGAACTTTTTACGTCATTATATTTTTGTGATGTAGAAGATTATAACAATTTTGATTTGGCAGAAGCCATTCCTGGGCCGTCAACCGATGCACTTTCTGCAGTTGCTAAAGAATTAGGCGTTGTTATTATTGCTTCATTATTCGAGAAAAGAGCGCAAGGTCTTTATCATAATACAACGGCTGTCATAGATGCAGATGGAACTTATCTTGGTAAATATCGTAAAATGCATATTCCGGACGATCCTGCTTTTTATGAGAAATTCTATTTCACACCAGGTGATTTAGGTTACAAAAATTTTGATACAAAATTCGGAAGAATTGGCGTGTTAATTTGTTGGGATCAATGGTATCCAGAAGCTTCCAGAATTACTGCTTTGATGGGAGCTGATATTATGTTTTATCCAACAGCTATTGGCTGGGCAACAGATCAGGACGAGGAAACTAACCAAGACCAATATAATGCTTGGCAAACCATCCAGCGTTCTCACGCAGTTGCAAATGGCGTTCCTGTAGTTTCTGTAAATAGAGTAGGTTTTGAACAAGATGGTGCTATGAAATTCTGGGGTGGAAGTTTTGTAACTAATGCTCAAGGAAAGCTTTTATATTTGGCTTCTCACGATAAAGAAGAAGTTGTAGTAACAGAAGTTGACCTTGCTCAAACTGATTATATGAGAAAGCACTGGCCTTTCTTGAGAGACAGAAGAATAGAAACTTATTCGCCGATTACAAAACGTTTTATTGACGAAGATTAATGATTATAGATAAAAATTTTAATCCGTTAGAAAATGGATACGTTTTCCCTGCAGAATGGGAAGAACACGAAGCAACTTGGCTATCTTGGCCTCATAAAGAAGAATCTTGGCCGGAGAGAATTGATTTGATTTATCCTGCTTATGCACAATTCATTGCTGAATTAACGAAAGGCGAATTTGTTTGCATCAATGTGAAAGACCAAGAAATGCAGGCTTTCGCAATGGAACACATTTCCAAAGCTGGCGCAGATATTTCTAAAGTCGAATTCTATTTCCACGAAACCAACGACGCTTGGTGTAGAGACCACGGTCCAGCATTTTTAGTGAATAAAAATGGAGAAGAACCAAAGAAAATCATTGTAGATTGGGGATTCAATGCGTGGGGAGGAAAATATCCGCCATTTGAGTTGGATGATGTCATTCCGACTAAAATTGCCGAAGAAAAAGGATTACCTGTTCTTTATCCCGGAATTATTATGGAAGGAGGTTCGGTTGAATTCAACGGTGCTGGAACAGTTTTAACTTCCAAATCTTGTTTGCTTAATGAAAACAGAAATCCACATCTTTCTCAAGAGGAAGTGGAAGAGTTCTTGAAAAAATATTACGGACAAAAGCAGGTTCTTTGGGTAGATGACGGCATCGTAGGCGATGATACAGACGGTCACGTGGATGATACAATTCGTTTTGTAAATGAAAATACAGTTCTGACAGTTATCGAAGATAATCCTGAAGATGACAATTACGAAATTCTTCAAACCAATCTTCGTCAATTAGAAGAAATGACTTTACTAAACGGCGAAAAACTGAATATCATCCAACTTCCAATGCCAGACCCAGTCTATTGTGACGGACAAAGATTGCCAGCTTCTTACGCCAATTTCTACATAGCCAACAAGTCGGTGATTGTTCCTACTTACAAATGCGATAAAGATGCTGTAGCTTTGGAAATTATCCAACAATGTTTTCCAGATAGAGAAGTCGTTGGGATAGATTCTACCGACATTATTTGGGGATTGGGAAGCTTCCATTGTTTGAGCCAGCAAGAACCTTTAGTATAAATCAATCCGCTGAAAAAGCGGATTTTTATTTTTAATTGTAAATTTATCAAATGAGCGAAACTTTGCCTCTAGATTCCGTTAAAAAATTTCTTCCCCTAATATTAGCCACTGCGATTTTTATGCAGATGCTGGATTCCACGATTCTGAATACATCTTTGCCTTCAATTGCCAGAGATTTGAACGAATCTCCGCTTAATATGCAGAACACAATCATAAGTTATGTTCTCACATTAGCTTTGTTTATGCCTGTCAGTGGTTTTTTGGCGGACAAATTCGGGACCAAGAATGTTTTCATAACATCATTAGCTTTATTTTCACTCGGTTCATTGTTTTGTTCGTTATCACAAAATTTAACAGAATTGGTAATTTCCAGAGTGATTCAGGGCGTTGGCGGAAGTTTGATGACGCCTGTTGGAAAGCTTGCACTCATCAAAACATTTGACAAAAGTGAACTTCTCAAAGCAATGAATTACGCCATTATTCCGGCTTTGATTGGACCAGTTTTAGGACCTTTGGTTGGTGGATATTTGGTCGATTATTTGTCTTGGCATTGGATCTTTCTGATTAATATTCCGATTGGCATTTTAGGAATTGTCTTGGGCTTAAAATATATGCCGAATTACAAATCTCCTGTCATCGATTTTGACTTGAAAGGCTTTCTCATTTTCGCAATGGCTTCTTTGTTACTTTCCATTTCTTTGGAATTATTCGGAAATGAGAAGAATATTACGCCGGTTTTATTGGTGTTCTTATTGGGATTCTTGATGTTGTTTTTCTATTACAAACACGCCAAAAAAGACAGCAATCCTATTTTTCCACTCAATCTTTTTCAGGTTCGTACATTCAGAGTTGGGATTTTAGGAAATTTGGCGACAAGATTGGGAATCAGCTCTATTCCGCTTTTGGTTCCGCTCATGATTCAGATTGCTTATGGACAATCGGCTTTTACTTCTGGTTGGATTGTTGCTCCAATGGCATTGACTTCGATGTTTGGAAAATCTGCGGTTATCAAGATTTTGGATAGATTTGGTTACCGTTCCACATTGATGGTCAATACATTTATTATTGGTTTTCTGATTTGTTGTCTGGCGATTCCGAGTATTCATAGTTCGATTTATTGGTATGTACCACTTTTGTTATTGCTTGGATTTTTTAATTCGATACAATTCACGTCAATGAATACGATTTCGATTGCTGACCTCAGAACTTATCAGACGAGTAGTGGTAATTCTTTGGTTTCTGTTAATCAGCAATTTGCGATTGGATTTGGAGTTGCATTTGGATTAATTATTCTAAAGATTTTTGAAGGCGACACTAAGTTTATTCATAACGAGATTCACAATGCTTTCCGTTATACGTTTTTAATTGTTGGTTTTCTCACAATTCTTTCTGGCTTAGTTTTCCGAAGACTGAATACCAGAGACGGTGATAATATGAAATCAGTTTAAAGGATTATTAAACATTAAACCACAAAAGTCACAAAAGAAAAATTATAAAAAAAATCTTATAAAGAGCAAAAAAGTTAAGGTCATTATCCTTATTTAAAGATTAGATAAACTTAAGGAAATGTAAAACTTTTGTGACTTTTGTGGTTTTCAAAACAGATTTAAACAGTTAAGATTTTGTTTAATAACCTTAATAAAATCAATTTATTGATTTCTTAAATTCTTTTAGACTAAAATAGCTTACCTTCCTTTATTTAAAATTAAGAAACTAAATTTTATCCTAGAGCTTGTTTAAATTTGTATCATAAATGATTTTACAACCACATAGAAACATAGTTTTTGTAAAAATAAGAGAAAAAATAGTAAATATTATACTTCTTTTTTTTCTTTTTGCACTTAATCTTGATGTTTTCTATGTGACTATGTGGTTTTAATTAATTTTTAAGCAAGCTCTTAATTAAATTTTTAGTAATCGTATGGATTTTTCAAAATTAATTTCTTCTGATATTCAAAATTATATCAATCAAAATCTCAATTCTGATTTAACTAAATTATTATTGAAAAAATCGCCATTTGATAATGTTTCGATGCAAGAAATCGTACAACAAATCAAAGGTAGAAAAACAGCAGAAAAGAAATTTCCATTTCTCACAAAAGAAGGAATTGTTTTTCCTCCAAATCTCAATCTGGAACAGGCTTCATCACAATCAACCGCAGAATATAAAGCTCAAAATTTGAAAGGAAAATCTTTCCTCGATTTGACTTGTGGATTCGGGATTGACGCCTATTTTTTATCCAAAAATTTTGATGAAGTTACTTTAATAGAACAAAATCCAGAATTGATTTCAATCGTTGAGAATAATTGGAAAGCTTTAGATAGAAAAGCGAATTTCATTAATGAAAATCTGGAAGTATTCTTAGAAAGTCTTCGAGAGCCTCAGGCTGACAAGCAGAGTCAAATTAAAAATAAGTTCGATATTGTTTATCTTGACCCAGCAAGAAGAGACCGGCAAAACAAAAAGAAATTTCTTCTGGAAGACCTTTCTCCAAATCTCTTAGAAATCGAAGAACAATTACATTCAATTTCAGATAAAATTATTGTAAAATTGTCGCCATTGATTGATATTTCCTATTTGATTTCAGAATTGAGAAACATTACTGAAATTCAAATTATTGCAGTTAGAAATGAAGTTAAAGAGCTTTTATTAATTATTGAGAATAAAGAGCAAAGAACAAAGAATAAAGACGTTGAGATTCGTTGTGTAAATCTTGAATCTGATGAACCAGAGTTTTTATTCAATTTTAATGATGAAAAATCAGCAAAATCTGAGTTCTCGGAAAGCTTGAAATTTCTTTATATTCCAAACAATTCTATTCTGAAAGCTGGCGCATTTAACATCATTTCAGAAAAATTCGGGTTAAAAAAACTGCATCCAAATACGCATTTTTACACTTCAGAACATAAAATTGAAAATTTCCCTGGAAGAGTTTTAGAAATAGAAAAAATCGACGCAAAAGATTTGAAAAAAGGAGAGAAGTATAATTTGATTTCCAAAAATTATCCTTTGAAACCGGAAGAAATCAAGAAAAAATATAAACTGAATGACGGCGGAAATCATTACCTGATTTTCACACAATCGGTTAATGGAAAAGAAATTCTGAGAAGCCTTTAATTTAATTTATTGATTAACAAAGCTTTAATTAGATGTTAATTATTTAGCCGTATTTTTAAAAATAATAGAATCAGAGTTTATCATCCCATAAAAATTCACTACATTTGCACGCGTAAAAAATGGATATGCAAAACATTAGAAATATAGCGATTATCGCACACGTTGACCACGGAAAAACGACTTTGGTTGATAAGATTATTCACGCAACAAACATCTTCAGAGAGAATCAGGAGAGTGGTGAGTTGATTATGGATAACAACGATTTGGAAAGAGAAAGAGGAATTACGATTCTTTCAAAAAACATCTCAGTAAATTACAAAGACACAAAAATCAATGTAATTGATACGCCTGGTCACGCCGATTTTGGTGGTGAAGTAGAAAGAGTTTTGAAAATGGCAGACGGTGTAATCTTGTTGGTAGATGCCTTCGAAGGACCAATGCCACAAACGAGATTCGTACTTCAAAAAGCTTTGGAATTGGGGCTTAGACCTTTGGTTGTAATTAACAAAGTTGATAAGCCAAACTGTCGTCCGGACGAAGTTCACGACCAAGTTTTTGATTTGTTCTTCAACCTAGATGCTACAGAAGAGCAATTGGATTTCCCAACGTTTTACGGTTCATCTAAACAAGGTTGGTTCAATACTTCATTAGAAGAAACTGATAATATTTTCCCATTATTAGACGGGATTTTACAATACGTTCCAGAACCAAAAGTAACTGAAGGTAACCTTCAGATGCAAATTACTTCATTAGATTTCTCTTCTTTCTTAGGAAGAATTGCAATCGGAAAAGTAACAAGAGGCGAGGTTAAAGAATCTCAATGGATTGGTCTTGCTCAGGCAGATGGAAAAATTGTGAAAGGAAAAGTAAAAGAACTTTATGTTTTCGAAGGTCTTGGAAAGAAAAAAGTAACCGAAGTACAAGCTGGAGATATCTGTGCTGTTGTAGGTTTCGATGCGTTCCAGATTGGAGATTCTTTCGTTGATTTAGAAAACCCTGAGCCATTGGAAAGAACTGCGATTGATGAGCCAACGTTGAATATGACTTTCTCTATCAACAATTCACCTTTCTTCGGTAAAGATGGTAAATATGTAACTTCTAACCACCTTAAAGAAAGATTAACTAAGGAATTAGAGAAAAACTTGGCATTGAGAGTTCAACAGACTGATGATGCAAACACGTTCTTAGTTTTCGGTAGAGGTATTCTTCACTTATCTGTTTTGATTGAAACAATGAGAAGAGAAGGTTACGAAATGACAATTGGTCAGCCACAAGTTATCTTGAAAGAAGATGAAAGTGGTCAAAAATTGGAGCCTTATGAATCTTTGGTTGTTGACGTTCCGGAAGAATTTGCTTCTAGAGTTATCGATTTGGCAACTCAGAGAAAAGGTGACCTTCACATTATGGAAACTAAAGGTGAAATGCAACATATGGAATTCGAGATTCCTTCAAGAGGTCTTATCGGATTGCGTTCTCAAATGTTGACTGCAACTGCTGGTGAAGCTATTATGGCGCACCGTTTCACAGAATATAAGCCTTTCAAAGGTGCTATTCCTGGAAGAAACAATGGTGTACTTGTAAGTAAAGGAACTGGTCCAGCTACAGAATATTCTATCAACAAACTACAAGATAGAGGTAAGTTCTTCGTTGATCCAGGTGAGGAAATCTACACTGGTATGATTATCGGAGAGCAAAATAAGCCAGGAGATTTGGTTGTAAATATTGTAGAAGCTAAACAGTTGAACAATATGCGTGCAGCCGGAAAAGATAAAGATACTGGTGTTGCACCAAAAATCTTATTCTCTCTGGAAGAATGTATGGAATATATCCAAGCTGATGAAGCAATCGAGGTTACTCCAAACTTCATCCGTATGAGAAAGAAAATCCTTTCTGAAGAAGATAGAAAAAGATTGGAAAGACAAGCTAAAGCTTAATCTTCATAAATTTAAAAGCCTTCATATTTTGAAGGCTTTTTTGAATTTAAAACAAAAAAACCAGATGAAACAATTTACTATAAAAATTACCTGCAAAGACGAAAAAGGTTTGGTTTATAGAATCTCCGAAATCCTTTTGGAGAACGGACTTAATATTATCAAGAATGATGAATTCGTGGATAATGAAAAAGCGCTGTTCTTTATGCGAACAGAAGTTTCCGGAATCGCTGAACCCGAAAAAGTGATTGAACAACTCAAAAAACAACTAGGCGATTGCTCAATAGAATTAAGTCAAAATGAATCTAAAAATGTGGTGATTTTGGTAACTAAAGAACATCATTGTTTAGCGGATTTGTTAATAAGAAATCAATTTAAAGACCTTAATTTTAATATTCTTGCGGTTGTTGGGAATTATGAAAATCTGAGAGAATTAACAGAGAAATTCAATATTCCTTTTATTTATATTCCTGCAGAAAATATCACGAGAGAAGAACACGAAGAAAAAATCAAAACGGTTCTTAAAGATTTCAACCACGATTATCTTGTCTTAGCGAAGTTTATGAGAATTCTTTCTCCTGATTTTGTAAAGGATTTTGAAGGGAAAATCATTAATATTCATCATTCGTTTTTGCCTGCTTTTATCGGCGCAAATCCTTATAAACAAGCTTTCGAAAGAGGCGTTAAAATCATTGGAGCAACAGCCCATTTTGTAACAAATGATTTGGATGAAGGTCCGATTATTTATCAGGATATTATCAAAGTCAGTCATTCCAAAACAGCAAAAGATTTGGCTAAAATGGGAAAAGATGTTGAGCGAATTGTTCTGGCAAACGCACTGAAATTAGTTTTTGAAGACAAAGTTTTCATTGATGGAAACAAGACCATTATTTTTGAATAAAAAAGTTAACAAATTATAAAAGCATCCAATTATTCGGGTGCTTTTTTGTATTTCTGATATTATCGTTTAGTTTTGCAAACTATGCGTTTCAGACTATCATTTTTCCAAATATTATTGCTGGCAGTTTTTGTGGTTTCTTGTGCGACAAAAACTAAGAAATCACCTTCAAAATCGGGTGTTAAAAAACCTGTTGTAAAGACAGAAGTCAAGCTTCCGCCAAAGCCAATTGTTAAATTAGATAACATCGATTTGCCTGAAATCAAAAGAGAATTCAGAGCGGTTTGGATTGCTTCGGTTGCTAATATTAATTGGCCTTCCAGAAATAATCTTTCTGTTGACCAGCAAAAACAAGAAGCGATTCAATTGTTGAATCTTCTTGTTGACCTTAATTTCAATGCCGTGATTTTGCAAGTTCGTCCTTCCGCAGATGCTTTGTATAAAAGTCCACACGAACCTTGGTCTTATTTTTTAACAGGACAAATTGGTCAAGCGCCTTATCCTGAATATGACCCTTTGGAATTTTGGATAGAAGAATCTCATAAACGAGGTCTGGAATTTCACGCTTGGCTCAATCCGTTTCGTGCGCATCATTCCAACGGTGGACAAATCACTTCAGAATCGATGGTGAAAAAATCACCGGAAAATATCGTTAAGCTGAAAAACGGAATGTATTGGTTTGATCCGGCTGACGACAGAACGCAGGAACAAGCTTCAAAAGTGGTAAAAGATATCGTTTCCAGATATGATGTGGACGGGATTCATTTTGATGATTATTTTTATCCTTATGCCGAATATAATGGTGGAAAAGATTTTCCTGATTACAAAACGTGGTCGGTTTATCAGCAATCGGGCGGAACGCTTTCCAGAGCAGATTGGAGACGTGCGAATGTGAACAAATTTGTGAAGCGAATCTATGACGAAATCAAAGCTCAGAAAAATGATGTGAAGTTCGGAATCAGTCCTTTTGGAATTTGGAAACCCGGTTTTCCTTCAGGAATCAAAGGTTCTTCTCAATATGATGAATTGTATGCGGATGCAAAACTTTGGCTGAATCAAGGTTGGATTGATTATTTCACGCCTCAGTTATATTGGCCTGTGGATTCGGCGGGACAAAGTTTTCCGCTTCTTTTGCAATGGTGGAGTGATGAGAATACAAAAGGTCGCCATCTTTGGCCAGGTCTTAATACGGTTGCTGTTAAATCTCCGAATAAAGCGACAGAAATTGCTCGTGAAATAGATGTAACAAGACAAATCTTGAAAAAAAATACAGGAGAAGTCCATTGGAGTATTGCCGGAATCACAAAGAATTATGCAATGCAACAGGAATTAAAAACCAATTCCTACAAAGAAAAAGTTTTGATTCCCGAAACTACTTGGTTGGCTTCTAAAGAATTACCTGAGTTGAATGTAATTTGGAAAAAACAATCCAATAATGTTTCAATCAATTGGAACAAACAAATCGAAGCCTTGTCTTATGTGATTTATTTAAAATATGGTAATAATTGGCAGACAGAAATCCTTTCTCCGGAAATCATTAGTAAAAATGTAGCTTCAGAAGTTAATGGAAAAAAACTTTCGACAGTTGTTGTAAGGTCTGTGAATAAGCTTGGGAAGTTGAGTAATTATAAGGTTGTTTTGGTGAATTAGAACTAATCTATTTTTACATAATAAGTATCAATTTCTTTTTCTAAAGCAATTTTTCTTTTCTTTTTATTAATGATAATTCCTCTTTCATCGATTTTACAGAGAAGATTTCCATTATAATCAATATGTTTTCTACATCTTAATCTTTTTTCACGCCTTAGTTCTCTAATTGAAATACTCCAAATTTCTTTGTCAATTTTTAAAGAAGGAAATCCTGCGAAATCGGTGTATATAAAAGGATTATCATTCAAGTTGATTTCTAAAATAATTTCGTTGGATTTATCAACAAAATATAATTGATTATCTTCAACTTCAAGATATTCACTGAACTTCAAATTAGAATTATAATCATAATCAAATCTTTGTTTTAACTTCCAAGTTCCTTTGAGTTTTTCAATGATTTCTTTTCTGCAAATTGGAAGAAGTAATCTAATCTTTGTTCTTGCATTTTTCGAATAATTGCTAGAATTTTCTAGTTTTAATATATTATAATAACAGTTTAAAGCTTCAATATATTTATGTTCTAGCTCATACTTTTCGGCAGAAACAATATGGCTTTTTAAAACTTCTTCATTAGTTTGGGCTTTTGCTGAAGTAAAGTTTAATAATACAAATAATGAAATTAAAGTTCTCAACTGATATTGTTTTAGTAAACTTACCAAAAAATCATCTAATCCCCAAAACCTGATACAATTCTTCCTTCTTATTCAAAGCAATTGAAATGCTTTTTCCGTTCGTTAATTCAACCATATTTCCGTTCAGACTTCGGATAGCTTCTAGATTGATGATGAACGAACGTTGAACTCGGAAAAATTTTGGTAATGTCAGAACTTCATCCATAGATTTCAAAGTGGCTAGAGTAGTGTACGTTTCATTATTGATCACGATTTTAAGATAATCGCCTTGTGCTTCTACATAAAGGATTTCGTCCAAAAGAATCTTCGTGAGTTTTCCATCAGACTTGATGAAAATTCGGTCAGAATTGACTTGGTGAACTGTTGATTTTTGTTTTAACTCAATGTAATCTTTGGCTTTGTTGACAGCTTTTAAAAAACGGTCAAAACGAACAGGCTTTACAAGATAATCCGTCGCTCCGGTTTCGAATCCATCCAAAGCAAAATCTCTATGAGCTGTAATGAAAATAATAACCGGAGGATTTTCCAAAGCTCGAACTAATTCCAATCCGTTGATTTTCGGCATTTGAATGTCACTGAAAATCAAATCAATCTTGTTAGTTTGCAGAAAAGTCATCGCTTCCAAAGGGTCGCCAAAAGAAGAAACCAATTCCAGAAATGGAATTTCATTCAAAAAATTCTCAATGATTTCTCTTCCGATTGGTTCGTCGTCCAAAACCAGACATTTTAGTTTTTCCATTGTTATAAAAATGAATATTTTTTTTAACCACATAGGCACATAGTTTTTTTGAATTTAAGATAAAATAAGTAATATTCTATTTCATCTTTTTTGGAAAATTCTTCTATTTTTCTATGTGTCTATGCAGTTTTATTAAATTTAAAATAGTTTTACAAATTAATCTTTAGTTCGATTCTAAAGCTATTTTCAAGGTTTTTGATTTCCAATTGATGTTGATTTGGATATAATAATTGTAATCTTTTTTTGATATTCTCGATTCCGATTCCTCCGAATTTATTTTTCTCACTCAGTTTTTCTTTATCATTTTCAACAATGAATAAGAAGAGATTGTCATTAATAATAACTTCTTGTTTGATGAAAGGGTTTTGACTTTTCAAACCATATTTAAAAGCATTTTCAACGAAAGTAAATGTCAAAAGTGGCGCAATATAAAGTCCCGAAATATGTTCATCTCCAGAGATTTCTAACCGAATATCTTTATCCTTTGGATAACGCATCTTTTCCAATTCAAAATAATTTTTGATGAAGTCGATTTCCTTTTCTAATGATACTTTTTCGGAATTAGATTCGTAAAGTGTGTAACTCATTATATCAGAAAGATTCAGGATAACTTCCGGCGCAGAATCATCTTTTTTGACACTTAAACCATAAAGATTATTCAGTGTATTAAACAGAAAATGAGGATTAAGTTGAGATTTCAGAAAGTCTTTTTCGATATTGATATTCTGGATTTCGACTTCTAGTTTTTGCTGTTGTAATTCGGTTGTTTTGTTATAAATTCTTAATATTTCAAATAAAATTTTAATAAAGAAAAAAGGCGACAATGTATAAATGACAATCATTGCATTGGACAGAATAGTTTCGAATTTTATCGCTTGAAAAAAAGTCTGAGAAGCATTTTTGCTAATAATTCCTTCCAATACACTACTTACTTCGTAACCCAAATATTGATAAAAGCAAAAGATAAAATAATTGACTGACAACCAAATATAGATACAAACTGGAACTCTTATCAAGAACAAAATAATTGATGTATTTCTACTTTTCGAAATAATAAAAGGAACGAAAAGATAAAAAAAACTATAAAAAACGACCGCATTGTTGATTGTACTTCTCAATGTCAGAATAAAACTATCAAAAACTGTCATTTTAAACTCCAAATTGTAGTTGAGAAACAGCAAGGTTGAAAAAATCAACCACATCAAAAAATGAAAAATTATTTTCGGACTTTTGTTATAGAATTTTTCGAATTCTAACAGGATATTTTGATTGAGTTGGATGTCGGTTATCGTCGGTTCTGTCTGCATTTTGCTTGTGTAAAAAGGCATTTCAAAAATAAGCTTTTGAGATTAGAATTAAGCTAAAGAATCCTAATAATAGCGTTCATCACATTAATGACATTGTGACCAACAACAGAATAAATAAGATTGCCAGAGAATTTTCTGAGAATTCCTAAACTGAAGGACGAAATCAAAGTCAAATAAATAATTGTAATCAAATCAAATTTGAATTGATAATCCGAAGTCAAAACAACGCCGTGAGCAACTCCGAAAAGCAAAGTCACAATCACAAATGACCAACCAAAAGTGATTCCTTTGTAATTCCAATTCGGTAAAAAGACCTTATCAAAAATCCAAAGATAAATTCCACGGAAAAGGATTTCTTCTGTCAAACCCGGCATTGTTGCTTGGAAAACAAAAGTCTCTAAGTCAAATTCTCCACCTTTTGGAAATAGAATGAATTTGAAGATAAAATCAAATGTCAAGAAACCTAAGAAAAACAAAACTCCGAATTTGATTTGTTTTTTCGAGTTTGTGGAAGCTGTAAATCCAATTTCTTTTCTGTCATTTTTACTAACAAAATAGATGACTGATAAAGACAAAACTAAACTCAAAAATTTCCCAATCCAAGTAAATTTTAATCCAAAAAAATCAGGAATCAATTGTTTACTGAATATCTGTAAATAAGTGTCTGCTAGAAATATGATGATGAATAATAAAAGAAATTTTAAGTTACCTTTTTTGGATTTGAAAAAAGCGATAATGAAAATCGGTAGCATTATCAGAAGCCAGATTAGAGGAGTGAGGAGAGACATTTATATTTGTTTTTAATGGATGAGCCAAAAGTATCATTGAATCAAAATAAAATCAATCTTACCCGATAGAATTGAGGGTTTGTAAGACGAAAAGCGAAAAAAATCGGTTAAAAGGATTTGTATTTTGAGAATAAACTCTAATTTTATTGAAAAATAAATCTATTACTATGTCCATCAACAGAAGAGACTGGCTGAAAACCGCTTTTTTAGGAAGTGCTGCTTTGACACTTTCGCCGTTAGAATTTTTCGCAAAAGAACCCCCAAATTTTACTTTATTAAAAAAGGATAACGAAACAATCCGACTTTGTTTCAACGAGAATCCTTTTGGAACATCGCCGAAAGCTTTGGAAGCGATGCAAAATAGTCTCAGATTTTCATCTCTTTATGATTTCAAGTTTGCTGATGTTCTGAGTGAAAAATTGGCAGAAATCAATCAGACTAAAAAAGAAAATCTTTTGGTTTCTGCAGGTTCATCTTTTCTGTTGGAATTGATTACCAAATATGTTTCGATTAACAAAGGACATTTCATCATTCCAGATCCGTCTTTTACGATTTTCGAACCAATTGCTGAATTTCTAGGAATGTCAAAATCTGTAATTCCTCTGAATGACAAAAAGAAAATCGATTTGGAAAAGATGAAAAGCTCTATCCAAAAAGACACAAAACTTATCTATATCTGCAATCCGAATAATCCAACCGGAGATTTGCTTTCAAGACAGGAAATTGAAAATTTTATCAAATCTATTCCAGACAACATTATCGTTTTAGTTGATGAAGCTTATATCGAATTTACGACTCAAAAATCTCTCAGTGATTTGGTTGATGTCTATAAAAACCTGATTGTGACGAGAACATTTTCCAAACTTTATGGATTTGCAGGTGCAAGATTAGGTTATGCTATCGGAAATCCAAAATTAATTGTTGAATTGAAGAAACTGCAAAGCTGGAGCGGTGCGGAAATCAGTGTTGTGACAATGGCAGGTGCAATTGCAGGAATAGATGATAAGGAATTTATCAATAAAGTTTTAGATAATAATCAGAAAGCGAAGGATTTTACAATTTCAGAATTTAATAAACGAGGAATTAAAACCATTCCTTCTTCTGCTAATTTTATTTATTTTTCTTTGGAAAATTACAAAGATGATTATTTCAAAAAACTGAAAGATGCTAAAATCCTAGGTGGAAAAACTTACGAGCAAAAAGGAAAATGGACGAGAATTAGTCTTGGAACAATGGAGCAGATGCAGAAGTATTTTGAGGTGATTTCTTGAAAATATTTATGAAAAAAATACTATTTATTATTGTAGTTTTTGTTGTAGGATTTTTTACTTACAACTTTTTGACTTATCCAAACTTTGATGAAATAGAGGACAATTTGAATTCGAGAACAAAACGTAAAGTGAATCAAGTAAATTGGAAAGATACTTATGATAAAGATGTTCAGTTCGATTTGAAAAATGAATTAAATTTTTCAATTAATAATACAGTAGAAGCAAAACTTTACAGCAATCCACTTTTGCCACCAAAAATATTCGAAACAACCCAGGCCAAACAATTAGTCAAAATATTAAATGATTCAGCTTCTTATGACTGGGGTGAAACTACAGTTGAATACAAAAGAAATTTAATTTTTATCGATGGTTCTGATAAAATAATTGGTTTATCTAAATTAGATGTGGAAAATCAATTTGTTAGTACAATTCCTTTTAAAAGAACTATGAAATGGGGGAAACTTTCGAAAAAAGGTAATTTAGAATTTTATAAAATTCTGAATTCGAACTAAATCTTAGACCTAAATAGATTATTTAATCCAAAACATTACTAAGCTCCTTCCTATATTGAGAAGGACTTTTTTTTGTGTATTCTTTAAAGGTTTTATTAAAGTAACTGAAATTGTTGAAACCACTTTCAAAACAGATTTCGTTGATGCTCAAAGGTTGTTCTGTGAGGAGTTTTAAAGCGTGCGTAATTCGATATTCGTTGACAAATTGGGTGAAAGTTTTGTTCGTGATTTTTTTGAAATATCTGCAAAAGGACGGAACTGTCATAGTCGCCAATCCTGCTACATCTTCCAAAGCAATCTGCTCTTTGAAATTATCTTTCACGTGATTGAAAATCAAATTGATTCGGTCATTATCTTCTTTTTGCGTTTGCAGATAGTATTTTCCTGCATTCAGGATTTGAAAATCTTTGGTATCAGAAAGTTCTTTTAAGATGTCAATTAATTTCAAAAGTCTGTCGAGAGAAGAGGCTTCTGATAGAATTTCCATTTTCTCACGAATCGATTTTTTTACTTCATCGCCGAAAACAATTCCTGATTTTGCGGTATTCAGCAAAGCTAGAATTCTGCTCATCTCAGGAACATTCCAAAAAGATTCACCTAGAAAATCGGGAGAAAACTGGATGACAATTTCGTAATCGTTATTCGTGTTTTCATTCGTCATTCCGCAATGGGGAAGATTGCTTCCAATCAGAATCAAATCGCCATCGGAAAAGTGAGAAATATTACTTCCAATCTGTCTTTTTCCAGAACCACCACATACAAAAATCAGCTCAATCTCAGGATGATAATGCCAAACGTGCGATTTTATATTCCCGTTTTTTGGGAATTTTAAAAGCGTAAAACTACTTCCGATATTGGGATTAATCGCCTCAAAAGATGGACTGTGATGTTTCATAATTCAAAATTACAAAATATATTTAATATTAACTTTAATTCTGTTGTTAATATTTATTTAATGTTAATATAGAACATATATATGAAAATCGTATTGTATCAATTCCTATTTATCCATCCTACATTTGCAATGTAAAACAATTAAAACGATACTGATATGAAAAATATAATGAAACTAAGCTTATTAATCGGAGCATTTTTGATTTCAACAAGCTTTTCAGCTAAAGATGGCGTATTCTCAATCTCTCTAGGAGAAGTAACTGCAAAGACTTTACACTTTGAGGTTTCTAATGCGCAGAATGTTTCTCTTTATCTATATGATGACAAAAAAGGGGAAATCTATTCAGAAAATACTGGAAATAGAGAATTGGTTGAAAAGTCTTACGATCTATCAAACTTGACAGAAGGAAGTTATTATCTTGTTGCAGAATCAGCGATTAAAATCGAAAAATATAAAGTTACAATTGGTAAAGATGGTGAAGTAGTTGCTGATAAAACACCAGTTTCTGCAATTAACAAACCAGAGTATACCATCAACAAAAACGTTGTAAAATTAAAAATGTCAAATGTAGCTGGAGACGTAAAAGTGTCTATCTACGATACTGCAAACAATACTTATTATAGTAAAGATAATGTTGCAAAAGATGGATTAATCGATTTGACTTTTGACTTAAATCCTGAAAATCCTGAAACTTACATCATCAATGTAGAAAAAGACGGTGATAATTTCAGCAGAATGATTTCTCTAAAATAGTTTCATAGAAACTAAGGTTATATATATTATTTTCTTAAAAGCTTCCTAATTTGTTTATGAAGCTTTTTTTTGTTTTTGCAGTATAAACCTATTTGATTAATTTTTTTTAATTCAAGTGATTAAAAAAAATTTGCTAGTTCAGATTTTCAAGTGCATTTTTCAAAAATAGGATACTTGTTTTATTAATTTTTGACTGACTTAGTTTATTATCCCATTGAGACAGAATCTCTTCCACAACTTCATCTTCGCATTCATACTTATCTTCATCATCAAACATCACAGAAGTTGCAAAATGAATCAATTCTTCTTTGCTGACTTCATCAGAGATGAATCTTTCACAGATTTTTATCAATTCTAATCGGGTTATAATCTTTTACATTAATTTTTTTACCTATCATAAAGCTTTTCATACAACTTAATAAAATAGTCTTTCACTGCTTTTCTTTTCAGTTTTAGAGTAGGAGTAAGAAGTCCATTGTCTTCGGTCCAAATTTCAGGAGTCAGCTCAATTTTTTTGACTTGTTCCCATTTTCCAAGATGCTGATTGATTTTCTCAATTTCCTTTTCGATTTCGGATTTTAAATCATTAGAATTGACAATATCGTCAAGAGAAGTTCCAATCTGGATATTGTTTTTTGAAGCCCAAGTTTTAGCATATTCAAAATCAGGCTGAACAAGCGCTGTCGGCATTTTTTCACCGTCACCAACCACCATAATTTGTTCAATGAATTGAGATGCTTTTGCAAGGTTTTCAATCACTTGAGGTGCAACATATTTTCCACCGGAAGTTTTGAACATTTCTTTTTTTCTGTCTGTAATGAAAAGAAAATTATCCTCATCCAAAATTCCAATATCTCCAGTTTTGAAATAACCGTCCTCTGTAAAAATTTCTTTCGTTTTTTCCTCGTCTTTGTAATAACCTTGAGTCACAGTTGGACCTTTCACCGTGATTTCTCCATCATCCTGTATTTTCACATCGATGTTTTTGATTGGTCTTCCAACCGAACCTATTTTTGTAAATTCAAAACTATTAACAGCAATTACTGGCGAAGTTTCTGTTAATCCATAACCTTCCAGAATAGGAATTCCTGCAGCGTGAAACATTGTGTTCAATCGTTTTGATAAAGCTGCAGAACCGGAAACCAATGTGATGAGATTTCCTCCCAAACCTTCTCTCCATTTACTGAAAACGATTTTATCCGCAATAATGTGAGCCAAAGATTTTGAGCTTCCCAATTTGTAATTTTCTGCAACTTTCAAAGACCAAAGAAATATTTTGGCTTTGATTCCTCCGGATTCTGTTCCTCTTTTATAAATCGCATCATAGACTTTTTCCACCATTCTCGGAACAACCGTCATATATTGCGGTTTTACTTCTTTCAGGTTTTCGCTGAGTTTCTCATTACTTTCAGCAAAATACATAGAAATTCCGTTGGTTGTGAAAAGATAAAGAATCATCCTTTCGTAAACGTGACAAAGCGGAAGAAAGCTTAAAGCTCGGTTTTTAGAATCTTTATGCGGAATTCTGTCTTCACAGCCAATCACATCGGAAACGATGTTTTTGTGTGTCAGCATCACACCTTTCGGTTTTCCTGTCGTTCCGGAAGTATAAATAATCGAAGCCAAATCATCTTCAGAAATCGAATCTTTAATCGAATCAACTTCCTGTTGATTATCATTTTCTTTTCCTAAATCAAAAAGTTCCTTCCAGTTTTTGGCATTATCAACTTTATCGAATGTAAAAATCTCCTGCAAATCGGGTAATTGACTTTTAACAGAATTGATTTTCTCAAACAATTTTGCATCAGAAACAATACAAATCTTAGAATCCGAATTTTCCAGATTATAAATACAATCTTCACCAGAAATAGAAGGGTAAATTGGAACGGTTACAACACCGATTTGCAAAGCAGCTTGGTCAAAAAAACACCATTCAACTCTGTTGTTTGAAGAAGTGATAGCGATTTTATCTCCTTTCTTGAGACCATATTCTAATAAAGCTCTCGATAATTGATTAGTAATTTTGATATAATCATCCGTTGAGATTTTCTCCCATTTTCCATTTCTTTTGTCGCAGATAAAATCATCTTTTTCGAAATTAGCTTTCGAATAATAAGGAATATCAAAGATTCTTTTTACTTCCATTTTCTAATACGATTTTTAAACCATCGTTTAACGCAAATATAAATAAATATGAAAAACCCACAGAAAAAAAGCTATCCATTGGATAGCTTCGGTTTATTCTTTGTACATTCTGTCGTATAAATCTTGAAATTCTACCTTGATAGCTTTTCTTTTCAGCTTAAGTGTTGGAGTTAATAGTCCGTCATCTATTGTCCAAACTTTGGGTGTTAATTCAATTTTTTTGATTTGTTCCCATTTTCCAAGATGTTGATTTATTTTTTCGATTTCTTGTTCAATTCTTGATTTTACAGCAGGATTGGCTGCAATCTCTTTTTGAGAATCTGAGATTTTTACATTATGAAGTTCTGCCCAGTTTTTAGTAAAAGCAAAATCTGGCTGAACCAATGCACATGGCATTTTCTCGCCATCGCCGACAACCATAATCTGTTCAATAAATTTGGAAGCTTTAGCTAAGTTTTCGATAATCTGAGGCGCAACAAATTTTCCACCAGAAGTTTTGAACATTTCTTTCTTTCTATCTGTAATGAAAAGGAAATTATCTTCATCCAAAATCCCAATATCTCCGGTTCTGAAATAACCATCGTCAGTAAAAGCTTCTTTGGTTTTTTCTTCATCATTATAATAACCTTCAAAAACAGAAGGCCCTTTCACGACAATTTCGCCATCGGATTCTATTCTAACGTTCACATTTTCCAACGGAATTCCAACAGAGCCTACTTTCACTTTTCCGAAGCTATTTACAGAAATTACCGGCGAAGTTTCTGTCAATCCGTAACCTTCTAGAATAGGAATTCCGGCAGCGTGAAACATAGTGTTCAATCGTTTTGATAAAGCAGCAGAACCGGAAACTAATGTGATTAGATTTCCTCCCAAACCTTCTCTCCATTTTTTGAAAACCAATTTGTCTGCGATCGTGTGCATAAAAGATTTTGGTTCTCCCAATTCATATTTTTCAGCAATTCCTAATGACCAAAGGAAAATTTTGGATTTTATTCCACCAGAAGCTGTTCCTTTATTATAAATAGAATCGTAAACTTTTTCTACCAATCTTGGAACAACCGTCATATACTGCGGTTTAACTTCCTTTACATTGTCACCAATTTTCTCAATACTTTCTGCGAAGTAGATGGAAATTCCGTTACTTAAATAAAGATAGAAAATCATCCTTTCGAAAACGTGACAAATCGGAAGAAAGCTGAGAGCCTTCATATCCTTATAATCCAGACTTTTATCTTTCGGAATTCTAGGCGTACTTGCAGTTACATTAGCAACCAAATTATTATGAGTCAAAGGAACTCCTTTAGGTTTTCCAGTCGTTCCAGAAGTGTAAATAATTGTCGCAACATCTTCAGGATTAATTGATTTTGATAAATCATCCACTTCTATTTGAGTTGCATCATTTTCACCAAGGTCAAGGATTTCATTCCAATTTGGCGCTCCATCGATATCATCAAATGTAAAAACACCTACTAGTGAAGGAATATTAAGTTTTGCATTAGTCAGTTTTTTATAGAGATCTTTATCGGAAACAAAACAGTATTTGATTTCAGAATTGTTGAAGATGTAAACATAATCTTCTTCGGAAATCGTAGGATAAACAGGAACTGTGACCACACCGATTTGAGAAATACCCAAATCCATCACAGCCCATTCCGTTCTGTTATTAGAAGATATCAGACCGATTTTGTCGCCAGGTTTTATCCCAAGTTTCAAAAGACCTCTGGAAATTTTGTTCCCTTGATTGATGAATTCAAGAGTTGATGTTTTAATCCAAGTTCCGTTTTTTTTGGTGACAAGACAATCTTCTTTCGGGAATTTTTCGAAAGCAAGAGTAGAGAAGTCGAATATTCTTTTAACGTTCATAAAATAATTTATTAATACTTGATTAATATTGAGTTTACATATTCGTAAATGTAATTTTTTTTTCTAACATGACAAAATTCAATGTTTTTCTTTTGGTTTTTACCAAAAAGTTTATATTTACGACAAGAAATTTAATGAAAAATATGTGAATTGCTATGAATCAGAAAGCAATAACGATTCCATATTTAACCCAAAAACAATAAAATTTAAATATGAATTTCAATCTTACAGAAGAGCAACAGATGATTCAGCAAGCTGCAAGAGATTTTGCAAATGCAGAACTTTTGGAAGGTGTTATCGAAAGAGACAATGAACAAAAGTTTCCTTATGATGCTGTCAAAAAAATGGGAGAAATGGGATTTCTCGGGATGATGGTTGATCCAAAATATGGTGGAGCAGGACTGGATAGCGTGTCTTATGTTTTGGCGATGGAAGAAATTGCTAAAGTGGACGCTTCCGCAGCTGTTATTATGTCTGTTAACAATTCTTTGGTTTGCGCAGGTTTGGAAAAATTCTGTACAGAAGAACAAAAAATGAAATATCTGAAACCGTTGGCGAGTGGAGAAGTTATTGGCGCTTTTGCTTTGTCTGAGCCGGAAGCTGGTTCTGATGCAACTTCACAATCTACAACAGCAGAAGATAGAGGTGATTATTATCTTTTGAATGGAACCAAAAACTGGATTACCAACGGAGGAAATGCTACTTATTATATTGTAATTGCACAAACTCATCCAGAAAAAAAACATAAAGGGATTAATGCTTTTATTGTAGAAAAAGGATGGGAGGGTTTTGTTGTAGGTAAGAAAGAAGACAAATTGGGAATCCGTGGAAGTGACACACATTCTTTGATGTTTACTGATGTTAAAGTGCCTAAAGAAAATAGAATTGGCGAAGACGGTTTTGGATTCAATTTTGCGATGGCTGTTTTGAATGGCGGTAGAATCGGTATTGCTTCTCAAGCTTTAGGAATTGCTTCTGGAGCTTACGAATTGTCTTTGAAATATGCTAAAGAAAGAAAATCTTTCGGGACAGAAATCATCAATCATCAGGCGATTGCTTTCAAATTGGCAGATATGCACACGAGTATTATGGCAGCAAGACTATTAATTTACAAAGCTGCGGCTGAAAAAGACGAAGGTAAAGATATCTCAGAAAGTGGAGCAATGGCAAAATTGTACGCATCTCAAGTAGCGATGGATACAACGATTGAAGCTGTTCAAATTCACGGTGGATATGGTTATGTAAAAGAGTATCACGTGGAAAGAATGATGCGTGATGCAAAAATTACTCAGATTTACGAAGGAACTTCAGAAATTCAGAAGATTGTGATTTCCAGAGCGATTTCTAAGAAATAAATTCAAAATAAGAACCTTTCAAATTGAGAGGTTTTTTTATTCCTAAAAATTAATTGTAATTAATTTTGTTACATTTAAATTTTGTTTTAAATTTGCATCAGAATGAACAACACAAGATTTGCAACCGCGATTCATATTATGACTCTTCTTGCTCATAATGAGCAGGAATGGCTAACGTCTGATTGGATTGCCGGAAGCGTAAATGTAAATCCCGTGATTGTCCGAAAAGAATTGATTAATCTGAAAAAATCAGGACTTGTAGAAAGCCGTCAAGGAAAAGAAGGTGGTGTAAGAATTTCCAAAAATCCTGAGCAAATCAATATTTCCGAAATTTACGAATCTGTAAGAAATACAGAAATTCTCGGAAAGAAAAATCAAAATCCGAATCCACTTTGCAATGTTGGAAAAGACATTAACAAAAATCTAAGTCTTTTATTCAATGATACAGATGATTTGGTTCTTCAGTTTTTGAAAGAGAAGAAGCTTTCGGATTTTAGTAATCAATTCAGTTAAAAATTTTTAATGTAAAATGTAACAAAACATATTACAATTAATTTAAATTATTAAAAAAATGAAACCCAAAGGTTCGTGAATACCTTTAAAAATAAATATTAAAATTATGAACAATAAAGTAGCAGTAATCGGAGCAACAGGCTTCGTAGGAAAACAAGTCGTAAATGAACTATCAAACAGAGGTTACTCAGTAATCGCAATCGCAAGAGATAGCTCAAAAGTGGAAGCGAAGGATAAAGTAACTGCAATAAGCGCAGACGTGAACAACGTTGACGAATTAGCAAAAGTTCTTGAAGGAAGTGATGCGGTTATTAACACATTCAATGCAGGTTGGGCAAATCCAAATCTTTATGACGATTTCTTAAACGGTTCTAGAAACATCGAGAAAGCAGTTGAGAAATCTGGTGTTAAGAGATTCATTACAGTTGGTGGAGCAGGAAGTTTGTTCATTGATGGAAATCAATTGGTTGATGGCCCGGATTTTCCAGCTGATATCAAGCTAGGTGCAACTGCTGCAAGAGATTACCTGAACGAAATTAAAAAGAACGAAACGCTTGACTGGACTTTCTTTTCTCCAGCAATTGAGATGCATCCTGGAACGGCTGGTGTGAGAGTGGGAACTTACAGAACGGCTTTGGAAAATCCTGTTTTCAACGAAGAGGGAAGAAGTATCCTTTCTGTGGAAGACGTTGCGGTAGCTTTGGTTGACGAATTGGAACAGAATAAATTCGTGAAACAACGTTTTACTGCAGCTTATTAAAATTAATTTACATCTTGTAGATCATACATATAGCAGATTTAATTTTGCTTGCAACAAGATTTTCGTAAAGAAATAATTATAAAAAATACCCTTTTTGAGTTTCAAACTCTGAGAGGGTATTGTTTTTAAAATGAAATTGTTTTACCGAAAAGCAGTTTTATTTTATTTTAAAAATCGTACTTTTGTAGTCTATTTTTTATAAAGAATAATGCTAGAAAAAATTGATGACCTGCTGATTGAGGTACAAAATTTCCAATCTTCCTCAAAGGATGAGATTGAACAATTTAGATTGAAATTCAATGGAAAAAAAGGAATTATGAATGATTTCTACGACACATTGAAACAAATCCCGAATGAACAGAAAAAAGATTTTGGACAGAAAATCAATATTTTAAGAAATGCTGTCAACGAAAAGCTTGAAGAAGTAAAATCGTCTTCGGAAAGTCTTATAATTATTGAAAAAGAAGATCTTACAAGACCAGCTTTTCCTTTGGAGTTAGGCTCTCGTCATCCAATTAATCTTGTTAAAAATAAAATCATCGATATCTTCAAATCTATCGGTTTTGCTGTTGCAGACGGACCGGAAATTGAGGATGATTGGCATAATTTCACCGCATTAAATTTACCAGAATATCACCCAGCAAGAGATATGCAGGACACGTTTTTCATTGAGCAAAACCCAGATGTTTTGTTGAGAACGCATACATCTTCTGTACAAATCCGACATATGGAAAATAACGAACCGCCGATGAGAATCTTGTCTCCAGGACGTGTTTTCCGTAACGAAGCGGTTTCTTCTCGTTCACACTGTATTTTCCATCAGATTGAAGGACTTTATATTGATGAAAATGTAAGTTTTGCAGATTTGAAACAAACGATTCAGTTTTTCACAACGGAGCTTTTTGGAAAGTCAAAAATTAGAATGAGACCTTCTTACTTCCCTTTTACAGAACCAAGTGCAGAGGTTGATGTTTATTGGGGACTGAATTCTGAAACAGATTACAGAATCACAAAAGGAACAGGTTGGTTAGAAATCATGGGTTGTGGAATGGTTGATCCAGCGGTTCTTAAAAATGTTAACATAGATTCGGATAAATTCTCCGGTTATGCTTTTGGAATGGGAATCGAGAGAATCGTAATGCTTCTTTATCAAATGAGCGATATCAGAATGTTTTTTGAGAATGATATTAGAATGTTGGAGCAATTTAAAACGTTGTAATAAATTATATATCGCATAATAAATAAAATCCTGTAAATTGAATTTTGCAGGATTTTTTGTTATTTTTATAAGGAATACTATTAAAATAGAGTCGCTTTAAGTTTATTAAAAGACATTAAAAAGCTTTAATAAATTTATATTTTATAATGTAACTTTGATAATACATACAGGCAAAAAAAGCTAAAACCTACTGATTGAATTAATTATAGGTGCGTTTTTTTATAATGAATTTGTTAATCGGAAGAATCTTACATTTATAAAAAATCAATTAAAAGACTTAGAATCACTAGAAAATCTAACAGACGACTCTAGAAAAGAATGAATTACTTCTCAGGATTACTTTCAAAAATATTTGATAACTGATGATAAGAAGTTCTTGGAGTCTTATTTTCAATCGGTTAATAGCTTAGCCAAAACTTGGATAGTTTCAATTTAAAAACAAATGATGAATTAGTACCAAATTACAAAAGATTGTACAAGATACCAAATAGGGCAAAAACACAATCCCAAATTTTAAATTACAAAAAGATGCTTAGAAATGCAGAAGATCAACCAAGAGAACATCAATTTATCCATAAGGAATTTAACCTTTCCTGATCCTGTAATTTTATTTTTACAGGATTTTTTTTGTAAAATTTAAATATTTATAAACATATCTTATATCAATTTCTATATGATCTGCTTTGTATAATTTTGAAATCAAATAATGATTAACTTTATAAAAATTTCAAACTATGAAAATATTTGCATTTGCTGGAAGCAACTCATCCACTTCAATTAATAAACAATTGGTGAAATTTGTTCTGAAAAGTTTTCCTATAGAAGACATCAATTTGATTGACCTTAATGATTATCTGATGCCCGTTTTTTCTGTTGATTTAGAAAAAAATGGATTTCCTGAAGAAGCTTATCAATTTTTGAAAAATATAGAAGAAGCCGATGTCATCATCTGTTCTTTAGCAGAAAATAACAGATCTTACAGTGCCGCTTTTAAGAATATATTTGACTGGGCTTCCAGAATCAATGTGAAAGTTTTTCAAGATAAACCGATGTTTCTGATGACAACTTCTCCTGGAGGTTATGGTGGAGGAAATGTAATGGCGGAAGCTTCTAAATTTTTTCCAGCTTTTGGAGCGGATATTAAGGAAACATTTTCTCTTCCCAAGTTCTATGAAAATTTTGACCAAGAAAATGGTATCATCAATCCAGAATTATTGAGCGAAATCAATTCTAAAATCGAAAAATTCAAAAATCTAATTTAATCAATGGGAGTAAAAGTAAAAGCAAGTCTTGGAACAGAAAAATATTACACAGAAGTAATAGCCGGAGAAAATACACTCATAACAGATGAACCTGTTGATAAAGGTGGCGGAAACAAAGGATTCAATCCATTTGAGATTTTAGCCACTTCTCTTGCAAGTTGTACAGCAGCAACACTGAGAATGTACATCGACAGAAAAGGCTGGGAAATCCCAATTATCAATGTAGAAGTGGATTTGGAGAATTATCCTCAAACCAAAACAGCTCAATTTTGTAGAGTTATTGATTTCGGAAATACTGAAATAAGTGAAGACATTAAGGATAGGCTTTTCAAAATTGCTGATGCCTGCCCAATTCATAAAACACTAACAAACGATATAGAAATTTTAACCAAAATCAATTAAAAATGCTAGAAGTAACACAACATAACTGGGAAACAAAGGGCGAATTTACTGCAAATTTTGACGGACAAAAAGCTGGATTAATGACTTATTCCTGGGCTGGAAACGATAAAATCATTATTGACCATACGGAAGTAGAACAAGCTTACAACGGGAAAGGTGTTGGAAAAGCAATGGTTTATAAAGCTGTAGAATTTGCTAGAGATAATAATCTTAAAATCATTCCGCTTTGCCCGTTTGCAAAAGCGACTTTCCAGAAGAATGAGGAAATCAGAGACGTTTTGTAACAATGATACAAAAAATCCATTTCAAAATCTGAAATGGATTTTTATTTTAATTAAGGCTTATAACCGTCCTTAAGTGTAACCGTTCTGTTGAATACCAAAGTCTCATCAGAAGAATCTCTGTCTTTCTTATAATAACCGATTCTCTGGAACTGGAAATGGTCATCCAAAGTTGCATTTTTTAAACTTGGTTCAGCAAATCCATAAGAAACATTCAAAGATTCCTGATTCACAAACTCCATAAAATCAACTTCTTTCTCAGCATCCGGTTGTTCTGTCGTGAACAATCTTTCGTAAGTTCTGATTTCGATTGGCAAAGCGTGTTTTGCAGAAACCCAATGTAACGTTCCTTTCACTTTTCTGAGACTTGCCTCGGTTCCGCTTCCAGACTTAGAATCTTCGTCATAAGTCGCATAAATAGTTGTGATTTCGCCATCAGCATCTTTCTCAACTCTTTCAGCTTTGATGATATATCCAGCTTTCAAACGAACTTCTCCACCCAATTTCAGACGGAAAAACTTCTTATCAGCTTCTTCTTTGAAATCTTCTCTTTCGATGTAAACTTCTCTTGAGAAAGGCACTTGTCTTGTTCCGGCATTTTCATCCTCAGGATTGTTTTCAGTTTCCAACCATTCTTCTTTATCTTCAGGATAATTTTCGATGATTAATTTAACTGGATTTACAACCGCCATTACTCTGGTAGCTACTTTATTAAGGTCTTCTCTAACACAGAATTCAAGCAACTGAATATCAATTAAGTTTTCACGTTTCGCAACTCCAACTTTTTCAATGAAGTTTTTGATTGAAGCTGGCGTGTAACCTTTTCTTCTCAATCCAGAAATAGTTGGCATTCTTGGATCATCCCAACCTGTTGTAACACCTTCTTGAACCAATCTTTGAAGTTTTCTTTTGGAAGTTACCATATAAGAAACGTTCATCCTTGCAAATTCTCTTTGCTTTGGCGCAACACTTTCATTATCATAAACTTGGTCAAGATACCATTCGTAAAGTGGACGGTGATTTTCAAACTCCAATGAACATAATGAATGCGAAATTTGCTCGATATAATCAGACTCTCCGTGTGCCCAATCGTACATCGGATAAATTTTCCATTTTTCGCCTGTTCTGTGATGCGGTTTTTTCAAAATCCTGTACATAACAGGATCACGCATATTCATATTAGGAGAAGCCATATCGATTTTTGCACGTAAGCTCATCGTTCCTTCTTCGAATTCACCGTTCTTCATTTTTTCAAAAAGTTCAAGACTTTCTTCGATAGGACGATTTCTAAAAGGTGAATCGATTCCTGGCTCAAAAGGATTCTTTCTTTGTGCCGTAATATCTTCGGAAGATTGTTCATCTACATAAGCTTTTCCTTGCTTAATCAATTCAACAGCCCAAATATATAATTGTTCAAAATAATCTGAAGTATATAATTCCTGATCGTATTTGAAACCTAACCAATCGATATCAGCTTTGATAGAATCAACGAATTCCTGCTCTTCTTTTGCAGGATTGGTATCATCAAAACGAAGGTTAACAGGCGCATTATACTTTTGCCCCAAACCAAAGTTGATACAGATTGCTTTTGTGTGACCAATGTGAAGATAACCGTTTGGTTCCGGCGGAAATCTGAATCTAAGTTTATCCGCTCCTAAGCCGTTTTCCAAATCGTCTTCTATGATTTGTTCTATAAAATTGAGTGATTTTTTTTCTTCTTCTTCCATAATTCTGAAAAGTGAGGTGCAAATTTAACTTAATTTCCTCAAAAATGAAACCTATAAATTCTAATTAAAGCATAGAATTATTCTTGTCAAAAATGATTTCAAAACATCAATTATTTATTTTATAAATGTTAAATTTGTGTGAACTTTAAACATTTAGTGATATAGAGTTCAATTTTTTTTAATTTTGGGATAATTAATAAATCGAAATGAATCGTAAAAAAATCCTTTTAATTGATGATGAGCAGGACATCTTGGAAATCATCTCTTATAATTTGGAAAAAGAAGGTTATCAGGTCTTTACTGCTGGAAACGGAAATGAGGGAATTGAAAAGGCAAAAGAAATCTTGCCAGACCTTATTCTGTTAGACGTAATGATGCCAGAGAAAGACGGAATCGAAACTTGTCAGGACCTTCGCAAAATCAAAGAATTACAAAGAACTCTGATTGTGTTCTTATCTGCAAGAAGTGAAGAATTCTCACAACTAGCAGGTTATCAAGCTGGTGCTAATGACTATATTGTAAAACTAATCAAACCCAAAGTTCTTGTTTCCAAAGTAGCCGCATTATTACAAATGGGTGCTAATTCTCAGGAAAATTCAAATTATATAGAACTTGGAGATTTGATTATTGATAAAGATAATTTCAAGGTTTCTAAAGGTAAAGAAGAGTTTTTATTACCAAAAAAAGAATTCGATTTGCTATATCTTTTAGCTTCTAATACAGAGAAAGTTTTCAAAAGAGAAGAAATCCTTGAAAAAGTTTGGGGTAATGATGTTATCGTTGGCGAAAGGACGATTGACGTTCACATCAGAAGATTAAGGGAGAAATTGGGTATCAATACGATACAAACCCTCAAAGGAATAGGTTATAAATTAGTAGTTTAAGATTTTCTATAAAGAAAATCTTTTTTTTGAAATGAAATTTAGAAATTCGATAAAAGTCAATTGGTTATCTGTCGCAGCATCCTTTCTATTGGTTGCTGTAGTTGGTGGTGTTGTAATGATTTTTGAATTCTACTCCAGCGATAGTTTCTTCAAGACCAGAGATTTCAATTACTTCTTAATCTTTACATTGTGGTTCGTTTTCATTGTTAACTATTTTGTTTTAGAATTTCTATTCAGTTTTTATAGTAAGAATCAGATTAGGAGAATCACCAATATTCTTCCAGAAGATATTATTCACGATTTTGATACAGATATTGGCTTCAAAGAACTTGGTGAAAAAGTTCACGAGATGAATCAGAAAAATGCCGAAATCGATATGATGAAAGAGATGGAAGACTACCGAAAAGAATATATCGGAAATGTTTCTCACGAACTCAAAACGCCTCTTTTTTCTATTCAAGGTTATATAGAAACCTTGCGCGATGGTGGTGTGGAAGATCTTAATATCCGAGACAAATATCTTGAAAGAATCGATAAATCTGTTGAAAGACTCCTTAATATAGTGAAAGATCTTGATATGATTAACCGTTTTGAAGCGGGACAGATTGAACTGAAGTATTCGACTTTTGATATTAATTATTTAATTCAGGAAGTTTTTGACCTTCTGGAAATGGAAGCGGAAAGACATTCTATGACAATGCAGCTGCAGACCACGCAATCTCAGCTTTTGGTTTTTGCAGACAAGCAGAGAGTTTCTCAAGTCTTAATCAATCTGATTTCTAACGCAGTGAAATATGCTAACCGAGAAGAGGCTCAAATCATTGTTTCGACAAGAGAAGGGATGAAAAGCATACACATCTCTGTGGAAGATAACGGTATGGGAATAAAACCTGAAAACCTGCCAAGAATCTTTGAACGTTTCTATCGTGTGGAATCCAGTAGAAACAGAAAAGAAGGTGGTTCTGGTCTTGGTTTAGCTATTGTTAAGCACATTATGGAAGCTCATAAACAAGCGATTTCTGTAGAAAGTGTTTATCTCTCAGGAACTAAATTTAAATTCAAATTATCAAAACCTTTCTTAGAAAAAACAAAAAAAATAAACCCTCTTTTATACATCGATAGACACCCACCGATGCGCTGAATTTAAACAAAACTTTTTTGAAAAAAAATTTCCAAGAAACTTTTCTGAAATTTCATTTGTTTTATATTTGCAACATTAATCAAGGTAATATAAAGTTTAAAGTAAAACGAAAATGGTTTATAAAGTTAGAGTAATTCTAGACGCCAAAGAAACAATCTTCCGAGACATCGAGGTAAAAGAAAAACAAACACTTTGGAATCTTCATCTGGGCATAAAAAGTGCTTTCAACCTTCCTGGTGAAGAGTTGTCTTCTTTTTATTTTTCTGATGATGAGTGGAATGAAGGAAATGCTGTTCCTCTAGAAGATATGAGCGATGACGGCGATGGCGAAATAATGTCCGATATCTACTTGCCAGAAGGTTTCCCAGCTGTTGGAAGCAAAATGAGATTCCAATATGGATTTATAGAACTTTGGGAGTTTTTCTGTGAATTGTTGGAAATTGTAGATGAAAAAACAGCTGTTAATTATCCACTTACTGTTTACAGATTCGGGAATGTTCCATTGAAAGCACCAAGCAAAACGGGCTCTTCAAGCAATGGTAAAAGTAAAAGTTCTGCTACATCTTTTATGGATGATGATTTTGGAGATTTTGATTCAGAATTCAAAGAAAGTAGTTTTGAAGACGAAGATGACGATTACAACGATGATGACGAAGACGAAGGATACAACGACGTTTTCGAAGAAGACGATGAAGATTAATATTATTCTTTCTAAAATATATTAAAGCCCGATTTTTTTTCGGGCTTTTTCTTTTTTAATTGCAAAGTTTCTTTATTTTGATAAGATTAATTAATAAAAAAAGGGAGAACTTAAGACGTAATGCTTTTTAATCAAACATTAACAAGCCTATACTTTTCAAGATTTTTTATTTTCATTACTTTTACAGAATAGACTTTAAAAATTTAGCAATGAAAAAGCTGATTCTTTTACCGGCAATTGCCGCATTATTATTATCCTGTAAAACCCAGAATCATACAATGGAAAACCCACAAGAATGGAAACGCACCACCAATATCTACGAAGTTAACGTTAGACAATACACACAAGAAGGAACTTTTGAAGCTTTCGAAAAAGAACTTCCTAGGCTTAAGAAAATGGGCGTGGAAACACTTTGGTTTATGCCTATCACACCAATCGCTCAGCTGAACAAAAAAGGAAGCTTGGGTAGCCAATATGCGGCATATGATTATACTAGCATCAATCCGGAATTTGGCACTTTGGAAAACTTCAAACATTTGGTAAATGAAGCTCACAAAATGGGATTCAAAGTCATTATCGACTGGGTTGCGAATCATACAGGTTGGGATCATGTTTGGACAAAATCTCATCCAGAATATTACTTGAAGGATGCTGACGGAAGTTTCCATAAAGCCAGCGGAATGGATGATATCATCGAACTGGATTATTCTAATAAAGAAATGCGTCTTGCAATGATTGACGCTATGAAGTATTGGGTAAAAGAAACCAATATAGATGGATTCCGATGCGACTTGGCAAGCTGGGTAGAAGTTGATTTCTGGCAACAAGCAAGACCCGAAGTTGAAAAACTGAAACCACTTTTCTTTTTAGGAGAATTTGATGAGTTAGAAAATCCGGATTATGGTAAAGTTTTCGATGCAAGTTACAGTTGGAAATGGATGCATCTTTCCGAAGACTTTTACAAGAAAAATCTTCCACTTTCTGATTTGAAAAATCTTTTGGAACAATATTCCAAAATAGGAGATAACTCTATGAGAGCTTGGTTTACAAGCAATCACGACGAAAACTCTTGGAACGGAACCGAATATGAGAAATATGGAGATTTTGCGCCTGCTTTAGCTGTTTTTTCGGCGACTTGGAATGGTGTTCCCTTACTTTACAATGGCCAGGAATTGCCAATGAAAGCTAAGCGTCTGGAATTTTTCGAAAAAGATTCGATTCCTTGGAACGGAAAATATGAATTGGAAGATTTCTACAAAACACTATTTGCTTTGAAATCCGAAAATCCAGCATTAAGAGGTGGCGACCCAGCTGTTACGACTTTTTGGATTAACACCACTTCGAATGACAAAATCTTGGCTTATCTTAGAAAAAATGGTGACCGCGAAGTTTTGGTTTTAATTAATACTTCAAAAGATGCTGTTAATTTCAAACTAGAAGACGACAATTCTGTGGGAAGTTATAAGAACATTTTCACAAAGAATAAGGTTGAATTAATCAAAGGTTCTGATATCAATTTACCAGCTTATGGTTATTTGGTTTATGAGAAATAGATATTAAACTTTTCTAAAATACAAAACCCTTTCAAAATTTCTGAAGGGGTTTTGTATTTTTAAACTTAAACCGATTATTTTTTCTCAATCGCTTTAACTTTCATCTGAACATTGATTTCATTTTTAATCAAACCTTCAGCAGCAGGCATTTGAAAAACAATCCCAAACTCATCTCTGTTGATATCTTTTGGTTCTGTTGCGATGCTCAATTCGCCATCTTTCAATTTTACGTTAGCATTGAAAGTTGCAGGTTTTGTGATTCCTTTCAAAGTTAGATTTCCGTCAAGAATCGTATTGTAATCTCCGCCAGCAGGCGCTTCGGATATTTTTGTAATTTCAAAAGAAGCAGTTGGGAATTTTTCTGTATCAAAGAAATCAGCACTTTTTAGATGTCCAATCAGTTTTCCGTTGCTTTCAGAATCGGTTAAATCATCATTCTTGATAGAAGTCATATCAATCACAAATTGTCCGCTTTCAAGCTTGTTGTCTTTCACGGTTACTTCTCCGCTTTCAAACTTCAAAGTTCCAATATGACTCGTGTTGTCAGACTTCACAACTTTAAAACCTTTCCATTCCGCTTTACTATTTAATGTATCAACAGCGTAGATTTTTCCATCTGTTGTCGTCAAAACTTCATTACTTTCGCTGGTTACAGGTTTGTCTTTTCCACACGATATTACCAAAACTGAGGCAGATATTATGAATAATGCGGATATCAAAGTTGCTTTTTTCATATCAGGAGATTTTTCAGAATAGAAGTAGAATCGCGGTGCAATTTCACTTCAAATATTTTAAATTATTAGTTACTTTTCCGTACTTTGCTAAAGTAATAAAATTATTACGAGTTTAAAATCTTATTTTTAAAAATGTTGCTAGAAGTTAAGAATCTGTATTTCAATTATCAGGCCGATAAAACCTTATTTCAAAATCTTAATCTGAATGTAGATGAAGGTCAAATCATCGCTTTGGCTGGTGAAAGTGGTTGTGGAAAATCAACTTTATTGAGTCTCATTTATGGTTTGATGGATTGGCAAAATGGAGAAATTATCTTTGATGGACAAAAACTTTTCGGACCAAAAGGTAATCTTGTTCCTGGCGAAGCGCAGATGAAATTTGTTGCTCAGAATTATGATTTGATGCCTTACGGAACTGTTTACGATAACGTTGGAAAATACATTTCTAACATCAATTTAAAATCAAAAAAAGAAAAAGTCGAAGAATTATTAGATATTGTTGGACTTACAGAATATGCGAAAGTGATTCCGAAAAATCTGAGTGGTGGACAACAACAAAGAGTTGCAATTGCCAGAGCTTTGGCAATTCTTCCAAAGATGTTGTTGCTGGATGAACCTTTTAGTAATTTGGATTTTTCCCGCAAATTTGAATTGAGAGATAAACTTTTCAATTATGTGAGACAAAATAATATGAGTCTTTTGATTTCAACGCATAATCTGGAAGAAGTTTTGCCTTGGGCAGACAAAATTGTAGTTCTTCAACAAGGGCGATTGATTCAGAATGATTCTCCGAAAGCAACTTACGAAAATCCTTACAACGATTATGTTGCGAAGCTTTTAGGTGAAGTCAATATTTTTACAGATGAAGAGAAAAACCAATTCGATCTTTCTAAGAAACACTATTTTCCACATCAGATAAACATTGCGGAAAATGGAGTAGAAGCGACTGTTTTGGAAAGCCTTTTTGCAGGTTTACATTACAGAAACAGACTTAAGATTAATGATAAATCGATTGTGATTTACACTCCAAATTCTATTTCAGGAACTGTCTTTTTAAAATTTTAAATCCAATTATTTTAAAATTTGTTAATAAAATATGGATAACTTATACATTTTCAGTTTGTTGAATTGTAAAAATTTTCTAATTTTGCTAAACGAAAGCATATAGGAAATTTTTGGTTAATTCTCTTTCTGCCCCTAAAGACCGAAATTAGCATTCGCAATCAAAGTCTTTGAAAGTTTACCCTGCCAAAACTTTCCTTTTTTATTTAAATATTTGAATTATAAATAAAGTAAAAAGTCGCAAAGAATCAATCTTCGCGACTTTTATATTTTACAGTCTTTGATGATTAGGCTTTTTTCACAAACTCAGATTTCAAAGCCATAAAACCGAAACCGTCAATTTTACAATCGATATTATGGTCGCTGTCTGGTCTTAGTCTGATGTTTTTAACTTTGGTTCCTGCTTTTACAGGTTTTGGAGCGCCTTTTACAGGCAAATCTTTGATAACAATTACAGAATCTCCATTTTGCAATTCTTTACCCAGAGAATCGAAAATTTTACCTTCCGTTGAAACTTCTGCAGGATCCCATTCGTGGAAACATTGAGAACAAACTTGAAGATTGTCTTGTTCGTAAGTGAATTCGGATTGGCATTTTGGACAAAGGATTATATCGCTCATAATTGATTTAAGGTTTAATGTTCAAGGTTTAAAGTTGAACTGCAAAGATAACCAAATTGCTAATGGACTTCAACCAATATTTATCAGCTTGTATTTTAAAAATATTTATTTTTGAAGAAAAACTTTATGAAAATTCTTAGACGATTGATTTTTATTTGCTTAATGATTTTATTGGGATGGTTATTTGTGATTAATACTTATCAAATTGATATTGTTCCGGTAAAGAATCAGGCTTTTCAAAGAGAACAAATTATGGAGATTGAAAATTCTAATTCCATTTCTGAACTTAAAAAGATTGCTAAATCAAAAGCTTATACAATTGATAGGATTCATAAAATGAATGATGAGAAATCTACCAAAGAATTATACATATTGTTTGTAGTTATTTCGATGAGCATATTCTTATATTTTACTAAAAAACCAATTAAAACTCATAATCCATAACTCAAAACTAATTCTTAGATTTGTGCGCAACTAAATAAATCTTCCTTTTTAAAATGAAAAAAACCGCTTTATACGATAAACACGTTTCTCTAGGCGCCAAAATCGTTCCGTTTGCAGGATTCGAGATGCCTGTTCAATATTCAGGAGTTACAGAAGAACATTTTGCTGTCCGCGAAAAAGCGGGAATTTTTGATGTGTCTCATATGGGACAATTTTTCATCCAAGGTCCTTCTGCAAAAGACTTGTTGCAATTTGTGACTTCCAATAATGTTGATGCTTTGGAAAACGGAAAAGCACAATATTCTTGCCTTCCGAATGAAACTGGCGGAATTGTAGATGACCTAATTGTTTACAAAATCGAGGATGAAAAATATTTTGTGGTTGTAAATGCTTCCAATATTGAAAAAGACTGGAATCACATTGCAAAATACAATGAGAAATTCGGAGCAAAAATGACGAATGCTTCTGATGAGATGTCATTAATTGCAATTCAAGGTCCAAAAGCGACTGAGATTCTTCAGAAATTGACAGAGACAGATTTGTCAGCAATTCCGTATTATCATTTCACAATCGGTTCTGTGGCTGGTTTTTCTGATATGATTATTTCCAACACAGGTTATACAGGAAGTGGTGGATTCGAAGTTTATTTTGATAACAAATATGCAGAACAACTTTGGGATGCTTTGACAGAAGCTGGACAAGAATTTGGATTGATTCCTTGTGGATTGGCTTCCAGAGATACTTTGAGATTAGAAAAAGGATTCTGTCTTTACGGAAATGATATCGATGATACAACTTCTCCGCTGGAAGCTGGATTAGGTTGGATTACGAAATTCGATAAAGATTTTGTGAACAAAACATTCTTGGAAAATCAAAAAACGGAAGGTGTTTCCAGAAAATTGGTTGGTTTCGAAATGCAGGAAAAAGCTATTCCAAGACACGATTATGAAGTAGTGAACGCAGAAGGAAATATCATCGGAAAAGTAACTTCCGGAACAATGTCTCCAATGAAAAAAATAGGATTGGGATTAGCTTATGTTAATAAACCGAACTTCAAATTAGGTTCAGAAATTTTTATCAGAATCAGAAATAAGGACATTCCTGCGAAAGTGGTGAAATTACCTTTTGTTTAAATTTTAAAATTATCTATAAGCATAAAAATCCGGAGAATAATTTTCTTCGGATTTTTTATTATTGGTATTTTGATAAAAATTACATCAGTTATATTAAAAACTTAAAATATTTTATTTCTTCTTCAAATCTTTATCAATCTGCTTTTCTGCGTTTTCGGCTTTCTTTTCCTGAGCGCGTTTCTCCTTTCGTTGTTGTGCTCGGGATTTTTTCTCGGCTCGTTTTTCTTCTCGGATAACTTTGTTGGATTTGGTATTATACAAGGCTTCCATAATACCTTGACCAGTTTTGCTGAAGATTTTGATTTTCGGTTTCTCGTGCGTACCTGTGACTACAATCGGGAATCCAATCCAGCCAGCCGGTGGTAATCCAACTCTCACTCGGAAATCCAATAAACCATTGAAGCTAGTTGTTCCACTAATTGTAGGACGCAAAACAGAAACTTTGAAGGTAAAAGGCTCCACGTGAATCAGATTATTGTTGATGGTTGTATTAATATCCACGCCTTTCATATCCGGATTATCAAAAGCATTGGCACCAATATTATCGCCAATCGTCGAAAGCATTTTCAGGTTTTTGACTTCCACGTCTCTCAGATTTACGTTTCCGCCACCTTCTAATGATGGATAAATTGGTTTCATATTGCCATCAAAATCGCCTTTCAGTTTGTAATCCAGAGACACAATTCCTTTCACATCTTTCGCTGCGGTTGCCATTTCACGCACCATATCAATTTCTTTATAAGCTCTTTGAACATTGAAGTCTGCAACATTCAGAGCAACATCATAATTAGCTGTGATAGGTGACTCGTCCTGATATCTTGCATCAATTTTCATTCTACTTCCGATAATGTCAAAACTTGTATTCTTCAAGTAAACTTCGCCTTTGCTTACCGAAGCTAATCCCAAAAGATTGTTCAAACCAAGTCCTTTGAATTCTACTTTTTTAGCATCAGCTTCCAAAGCAACATCCAGATTTTTTGGAACTATGACAACGCCGCTACTTTTCGGATTTTCTTCTTTGGCATATTCCACAGAAAGCGATTTGTCTTTGTTATCACCTTCTTTCAGCGCCATAAATTCATCAATCAAAATGTAATTGGACTTCAGATGAAATTTCCCGTGCAACGTTCCTTTTCTTTCGATGAAATAATTAATGGTATTCAGTAAATATCCATTCAAAGCAAAATCGGATTTTCCGTAAGTCGCAAAGAATTTTCTGAACCACATTTTTTCATTCTCAAATTCAAAATTTCCTTCTTTGATAAAGAATGATTTCGGAAGATATTCTGTGATGGCTTTGATATTCTTGAGAATTAAATTTCCTCTGTTATCAAGTTTGCTGTATTGTCCTGTTGTCGCATAACTTTGTCGACCATTCAAGGATAAATCTGCCATAATCAATCCGCTGACATCAAATCCTTCTTTAGCAAAGACTTGATAAATTCTACCAACATTCAAAACACCTTTTGCTCTGACTTTGTATAATAAATCTTCAAAATCCTGTAAATCTGCAGTTACGAAAACAGGATTGCCTTCAAAGTCAAATTTGAAAGGATCGAGCTTCACACCTAGACTTTTGAAAGTTCCGTCGGTATTATGGATATTCGCTAAAATATTGATGTTTTTGATTGGATTTGGATAATATTTGGTTTTCAGCCAGCCATTTTTCAGATTGAAATAACCTTTAGTTTTTGGAAATAATTTTTTATCCAGACTGAAAATTCCATTCGATACGATATCTGTATTCATAAGACCTTTCAGTTCAATATCTTTCAAACCAAGCGCAGAGTCTAAAGTTGCTAAATCAACAGCACCGTTAATGTTGGCATTAATTTTCATTTCGTTCAATCCCTGGGTTTTTACAACAGCTCGAAAATTGTTGTTTTTTCCTAAATCAAAACTTAAAGTTCTCAAATCGAGTAGGAGTTTCTCAGTATCCAACGAAGGCAAATCGACATTTAAATCCATATTCAGATTGTTCATGGGAACCGGTGCGTTGCTATTGGAAACGAAACCATTATTGACCTTCAAACTTGCTTTCAAATCAGGTTTTAAATTTTTAGGTTCACTGAATCGTCCTTTCAGACTAAAAAATAAATCACTATTTCCTTCGATTTTCGTGTCTTTTACCCAAGATAAATATTGAGGCGGAAGCACAGACAACATATCTTTAATTGTCGTTTTCTCCGAAGCAGCGTTGATATTCAGGTTATATCCATCTTTCAGAATACTCACAAATCCTGTGAATTTCAAAGGAAGTTCATTGATTCTCAACTCATTTTTTCTAAGTACAAAAGTCAACGCATTGGTATTTATTCTTGAAATCAAATCGGCGTGAAGTGTTTTTTGCTGTGCATACCAGATTCGGTTCAAAGCAAAATCAACTTTATCAATATCCAAGTCGGTTTCTAAATCGAAAATATCTTCGCTCAATCCGCCTTTTCCAGTGTAATTAAGACCTTTAGCGTTGACCAAAAGGTTGGCTGCGTGGTCATTATATTTGATATTCCAGTTTTTCAGTTTGATTAAATCCAATTTAATAGAAGCTCCGGCTCCAGTTGTATCTTTTGGTTTTTCTGAAGGTTTGGAAATGTAAACGTTATAGTTGGCTTCACCTTTAGAATTGACAAAAACATTGGCTGTTGCATCATTTACATAAATTTCGTCAATTTTAATTTCTTGGTCAAAAATTAGATTTTTCAAATTGATTCCTACAGAAACATCTTTTGCTGCTAGCAATGTATCTTGCTCAAATGGTTTCGAGCCTTTCAAGATAAAATCGTCTACGGAAACCGTGAGAGAAGGGAAATGACGAAAAAAAGTCAAATGCGTTTTCTTATAATCCAATTCTCCTGCAAGATGTTTATTTGCAAAAATCTTTACTTGTTGAGAAATTGTTCCAGGAAAAAGTATCGGAATAATGAACATTAGAAATAGGATAGAAGCAATGCTGATTCCTATCCATTTTAATATTTTTAACACCATTGTCTTTACATTAACCGTACTCATAATCTTGAATTTTTTGGAATAATTCAAAGATTGTGCTAAAAGTAATTCACAAAAAATCCTCTCTGAAATTTCAAAGAGGATTATTTGCTTTTAAAATATTTAAACTTGTTTTTACAGAATTATTTTTATCGCAAAGTCGCAAAAATTAATACTATTAAAAATGTGTTAAGTCGCAAAGAAAATTGGAGATTTTAACTTTTAACGAAGTTAAAAACTTTCTGCCTTGAAAATTGTAATGTCTTTTAGTAAATAATTTGTGCCTTTGCGTTAAAAAGTAAATTTTAAAGATATTTCTCAATAATTGGAATAGCAATTTCAGCCATCATTCCATAACCTTTTTCATTAGGATGAACGCCGTCCTTGGAAAGTAAAATCTCTTTATCCTGCAAGAAAACAGAATGAAAATCAATATAATTTAATGAGTTTTCACTTGCAATGTTTTTAAGGATTTGATTATAAATCAAAACATCTTCATTGGTTCTCACTTTTCCAGTTGGAGAAACTTCGGAATCGATGTTTTCTGAAATAGGAAGAATACTTACAAGATAGATGTCTTTGGAATATTGCTTTGCATTTTGAACAGCAGTTTCAATATTAGTTTTAAATTGTTCAGGATTTACCAATTGAGTTTCTTCTTTTTTTGCTAAATCATTGGCGCCATAACCAAGAAAAATGATATTCCCATCAGTGGAATTTCTGGCTTTCATTTCGTACGGAATTCTTTTGAGCAAACCTTCCGTTGTTTCGCCACCAATTCCGAGATTGAAAAGAATTAATTCGTTACTACCTTCATTATATTTCTGCAAAGCATATCGTTTAAGAATATCAATCCAGCCTCCAAAAACGCCATCATATTCTCCGTAAGTAATGCTGTCTCCGAAGAATAATCCATAAATCATCTTGTTCATTGTTTTGTTTTAAATCAGTCCAAAATTAGTTTAATATTCTGATGCGATTCTATAATTTCAACTAAAATTTCGAATAAAGTTTGTCCGTTTCCACGCATCAAATCATCCAGTTTTTTTTGAATTAATTCGACATTAAAAGGTTTCCCCATTCGGATTTTATTTTCGTAAAATTCTTTGGTTGATTCAAAACCCAAATCTTCTCTAGATTTCTGAGAATCTTTCCAAGTAATATCAGAATCAACGCCGTAAAGTATATCATCGAAACCATCTAAAGTTCCGATTTTCCAGTCTTCATCTTTCATGAAAAGTTGAGAAATTTCTTCGTAAAAACCTTCTAAATTTGAAAAATGACCGCCATTGATGACAGTCATTTTTTTATTATTGATTTCGTTTTTCATTTAAAACAAATTAATTAGATAAGCCAAAAGAACTAAACTATATTTGTAAGTAACAATTCCTAAAAATAAACAAATCAAACTCTTAACATAATTCAAAAAGTTCTTTTCTCCAAAGAATTGCCCAATTGCCCATACAAAATAAACCTGAACCAGATATATTCCAATTTGAGCGATAATAAATAAATTAAATAGTTTTCCAATTAATAAAAAACTAAAGTTGAAATAAAAAAATACACCAAAAATGTAAGATAATAGTACAAAGATTTCAAAAAGATTATAACCTTTTTTGTAAAAAAAATATTTCCGTCCAAAATGCCATAAAAAATCCAATTAACATTGCAGAATGACTGAGATGAGAATCTATCCAGTTATTGACAGCATCAGTATCAAGATTACTTTGCCATTCTGATGTTTTACCAAAAACCTTTGATGTTAAAAATCGAAACTTCAATATGAAAAAAATGGATAATTAAAGTGTAAATAACCGCTGAAAAAACCAAAAAAACAATTGGTTTTACATACTTTTATCGATTCTCTCGGAGATATTCTCTGACAGGCTTTTCCAGGTAGAATCAAAAGTTCTTTCAAAGTATAAGGAAAACCTTTGTCAAAATGTAAAAGGTGCTGAATCTCGTGCGAAATGTATTTCGCGTCTATTCTTTTGATTTCTTTTTTAGGTTCAGAAGAATGTTCTTCGGTTAGTTTTTTTTAATTATAATGATACAAAAATAGGAACTTATTTGTTAAATCAATATTAAAAAACCTCATAGAATAAAGGAATCTATGAGGTTTTATTTATTGTTTATTTGAAGTATTCAACTCCGTTTTTAAATATATTGTGATAATTCGCAGTTGGAATGTTTTTCATTAAACCTTCTGCAAAACGTTCCGGGTGTCCCATTCTACCGAAGATTTTTCCGTCTGGACTTGTGATACCTTCAATTCCGAACAATGAATTATTTGGATTGAACGGCATTCCGTGAGCGATATTTCCTTCTAAGTCTAAATATTGTGTGGCAATCTGTCCGTTTTCATACAACTTCTGAATTTCAGCTTCCGAAGCCATAAAACGACCTTCTCCGTGAGAAATTGGAATTGTGAAGACCTGGTCTTTCATTCCTTTTAACCAAGGCGATTCGTCATTCACTACTTTCACATCAACCATTTGAGAAATATGTCTTCTGATGGCATTGTGAGCCAACGTCGGAGAATTTTCATCCAAATCTTTGATTCTTCCGTAAGGCAGCAATCCTGACTTCACCAACGCCTGGAAGCCGTTACAGATACCAATAATCATCCCGTCTCTGTCTAACAATTCGTGAACTGTATTTCTCATTTTTTCGTTTTTCAACACGTTTACAATGAATTTTGCAGAACCATCCGGTTCGTCACCTGCAGAGAAACCTCCTGAGAAAGCCAAAATCTGAGAAGTTTTTATTTCCTCGATCCACGCATCAATACTTTCATCCAACAATTGGTGATTGATGTTGTTTAAAGGTAAACTGCTGATAACGGCACCTTCTTTTGCGAAAGCATTCAGCGTATCATATTCACAGTTGGTTCCTGGGAAAACCGGTGCGAATACTTTTGGCTGAGCGATTCCGTGTTTTTTGATAATGATATTTCTTGGGTTGATTGAGTTTAATTTCTCATCAATTACAACCGTCAGTTTTTCTTTTTCAACAGTTGGGAAAAGATTCTCGAATGTATTCGTATTAGCCTCAAGTAATTTTTTGATTTCAAAATAAAAATCATTGATTTTCAGACTTTCCTGATTTTTAACTTCACCAATTAATTGAAGATTAACAGAACTTAATTCTTCAGTAGATTCGATGATTAAACTTCCGATATTTTTAGCTAATAAAGCCGTTTCATCAACTGTAATTTCAGCACCTAATCTGTTTCCGAAGCTCATTTTTGCTAAAGCAACTGCAACTCCACCTTCTTTAACCGTTTTTATTGAAACGATTTTTCCGGCTTTGATATTTTCGAAAATGAATTCATAAACATCTTTTAAAGCATCATAATTCGGAAGTCCGTTTTCCTGAGCGATGTGATTGAAGAAATATACCTTATTTCCCTCACCTTTAAATTCAGGAGAGATAATGTTTGATTTTTCTCCATTCGCACAAGCAAAAGAAATCAAAGTTGGCGGAACATTCAAATCCTGATACGTTCCACTCATTGAATCTTTACCACCGATGGCAGCCAAACCGAAATTAATTTGAGCATCATAAGCTCCCAATAAAGAAGCCAAAGGTTTCCCCCATTTTTCAGGATTCTGACCCAATTTCTCAAAATATTCCTGGAAACTGAATCTGATATTTTTATAATCGCCACCCATCGCAACAATCTTCGCAACGCTTTCAACAACTGCGTAAGATGCTCCTAACAATGAGTTTTGCTTAGATATTTCAGCATCAAATCCCCAACTTGCCAAAGAAACCGTTTCGATATCTTTTGCTCCGATAATTGGCAACGTCTGAACGCTTCCTTCCATCAAAGTCTGCTGATATTTTCCACCTAAAGGCATCGCAACCGTAGTCGCACCAATCGATGAATCAAACATTTCCAGCAAACCTTTTTGAGAAGCAACGTTTTTATCGCTTAATATTTTTAAGAAATTTTCTTCATTGAATGCAGGAGTTTCTTCTTTTACTTCATTAAGGTGAGTAATTTTAACTTCCTGACTTTTTGAACAGCCGTTTGTATCTAAAAACGCTCTTGAAAGATCAACAATTTTATCCCCTTTCCAGAACATCTGCATTCTTCCTGAGTCTGTCACTTTTGCAACTTCAACAGCTACAATATTTTCAGCTTCACAGAATTTGATGAATTTTTCTTTATCTTTTGGTTCAACTACAACTGCCATTCTTTCCTGAGATTCAGAAATTGCAAGCTCAGTTCCATTTAAACCTTCATATTTTAAAGGTAAAACATCCAGATTAACCTCCAAAGAATCAGCGATTTCTCCGATGGCTACAGAAACACCTCCAGCTCCAAAGTCGTTTGATTTTTTAATCAATCTCGTTACTTCAGGATTTCTGAACAATCTCTGGATTTTGCGCTCTTCAACCGCATTTCCTTTCTGAACTTCAGAACTCATCGTATGGATTGAAGTTTCGTCCTGTTCTTTTGAACTTCCGCTTGCTCCACCAACACCATCACGACCAGTTGCGCCACCTAAAATGATGATAGAATCACCAGCTTCAGGCTTTTCACGTCTTACCCAATCTACAGGAACCGCTCCGGCAACGAAACCAACTTCCATTCTTTTTGCTTTATAACCTTCGTCATAAATTTCTGAAACCATTGTAGTAGCTAAACCAATTTGATTTCCGTAAGAAGAATATCCGTTTGCAGCTTGTTTTGTGATTGTTTTTTGTGGTAATTTACCTGGTAAAGTTTTATCAACAGATTCCAAAACGTCTGCAGCTCCCGTTAATCTCATCGCTTGGAAAACGAAAGAACGCCCAGACAAAGGATCTCTAATTGCACCACCTAAACATGTTGAAGCACCACCAAACGGTTCAATTTCGGTTGGGTGATTGTGAGTTTCGTTTTTGAATAGCAAATACCAAGGTTCTTTTTTACCATCGTATTCCGCTTCAATTTGAATTGTACAAGCATTGATTTCGTCTGAAACTACAAGGTTTTCAAGTTTTCCAGTCTTGCTAAAATATCTTCCGCAAACCGTTGCCAAATCCATCAAAGAAATAGGCTTCAATTCACGACCTAAGAATTTTCTTTTTTCGATATAATCATTGAAAATAGTTTCCAATGTATGTTTGAACTGTCCTTCAAATTCGATATTTGACAATTCTGTTTCAAACGTTGTGTGACGACAGTGATCGCTCCAATACGTGTCTAAAACTTTAAGTTCCGTTTCCGTAGGATTTCTCTGTTCAGATTTAAAATATTCCTGAATGAATTTCAAATCATCTAAACCTAAAGCAAAACCGTGATTGTTGAAGAATTCAGCCAATTGAGCATCGTCAAAATTGATGAAACCCTCGTGAACAATCACTTTTGACGGTGTTTCTTCCGCAGGAATATCTAAAACTGATAAATCTTTTTCCTGAGATTCTACTTTATTGATTAGAAGGTCTTTGATTTTTACTAAATCGGTTTCTGAAACTCCTTCAAACTCGATTAACTTACCACTTCTTACTTTAGACCTCTCATTTTCAGTCAATAAAGCGATACACTGTTGCGCAGAATCTGCACGCTGATCGTACTGTCCAGGTAAAAATTCTAATGCGAAATGGGTTCCTTGTGCAGGATTTTCCTCGATTAAAATATCCGTAACGGGATCTACGAAAGTACTGTTGACCACTTTTTCGAATTCACCACCGTTTAATCCAAAAATATCGTAAACGTTGTATACTTTTACGCTTTGGATAGACGGAACGACCGCTTTTACTTCATCAAAAATTTTTGGACTTTCTACATCGAAAATTCCTCTTTTTTCTACGAAAATTCTTTTGTTCATTTTATAGATGCAAGATTCGAGACACAAGATTTCAGACTGATAACCTGTATCCAAATCTTTTAGATTTATTTATTAATTAAAATTTCAGAAACAATTATCAAAAGTCTTGAATCTTGTTTCTGAAATCTTTTATCTTTTATACTTTAAGATCAGCCTCTAATCCTATCAGATCTTTGTTTGCATCAATAATCGGCTGAACTTCATTTGCGATGAATTCTTCCGTCTGAATTGGTGCAAAACCGATGAAGTTTTTAGGATCAAGAACTTCTTTTAATTTTGATTTATCTAGTTTTAATGAATCGTCGTTCAGGATTCTTTCGATAAGGTCGTTTTCCTTACCTTCTTCTTTTACCTTTTTAGAAGCTTCCATAGAATGAACTCTGATTACTTCGTGGATTTCCTGACGGTCGCCACCAGCTTTTACCTCTTCCATGATGATGTATTCTGTCGCCATGAAAGGAAGTTCGTCCATAATATGTTTGTTGATTCTGTTTGGATAAACTACGATTCCGTTCATGATGTTGTTCCAAATCAATAAGATTGCATCAACAGCTAAAAACGCTTGAGGAATTGTTAATCTTTTGTTTGCAGAATCGTCCAAAGTTCTTTCGAACCATTGTGTAGAAGCTACCATTGCAGAACTTGTCGTTAAAGACATTACGTATTTTGCCAATGCTCCGATTCTTTCACTTCTCATTGGGTTACGTTTGTAAGCCATTGCAGATGAGCCGATTTGGTTTTTCTCGAATGGTTCTTCAATTTCCTTAAGGTTTTGAAGAAGACGTAAATCGTTTGTAAATTTATGTGCAGATTGAGCAATATTTCCTAATAACGCCACAACTTTAGCATCAATTTTTCTGTCATAAGTCTGACCGGAAACTCCGAAAACTTTTTCGAAACCGAATCTTTTTGACAATTCTTTATCTAAATGTTTAACTTTAGAATAATCTCCGTTGAAAAGTTCCAAGAAACTTGCAGCCGTTCCTGTTGTTCCTTTTACTCCTCTGAATCTTAATGTTTCTAAGAAGAAATCCAATTCTTCGATGTCAAGAACTAAACTCTGTAACCAAAGTGTTGCTCTTTTTCCAACAGTCGTTAACTGAGCCGGTTGGAAGTGCGTAAATCCTAAAGTCGGTAAATCTTTGTACTGAATAGCAAAATCAGACAAATTCTTCATTACGTTCACCAACTTTTTCTTTAAAATTAAAAGTCCGTCACGAATTTGAATTAAATCTGTATTATCTCCTACAAACGCCGAAGTTGCTCCCAAGTGAATAATTCCCTTCGCAGAAGGTGCCACATCACCATAAGCGTGAACGTGAGCCATTACATCATGTCTGAATTTTTTCTCGTAAGCTGCAGCCGCATCATAATCAATATTTTCTGCATTGGCTTTCAATTCAGCGATTTGCTCGTCTGTAATTTCAAGACCAAGGTCTTTTTCGATTTCAGCAAGGGCAATCCAAAGCTTTCTCCAGTTCTGGAATTTATTGTTGTGAGAAAAGTTAAACAACATTTCTTCGCTTGAATAGCGTTCTTCCAAAGGATTTTTGTAGGAATTCATTCTTTTCTTTTACTTTTTTTAGATTAGGACAAAAATAAGGATTTTAGATGAGAGTTAATAACTTGATTTTTAAATTAATTTTTAGTGAATTTAACGCGAATTTTAAATTTAAACAAGACTTTTGACGTTGGTCTGAATTAATGAAAAAATTAATTTTGTCACTTCGTTTTAAAAACAAAGAAAGGAAATGGCAACAATGAAGAAATTGGAAATCAAAAAATATTCAAAAATTAGAAGATAAGAATCTTTCTTTCAGAGTTTTTGAATTGAATGAGGAAAATTTAAACCAATATTTAAAACCGCATAAAAAAGACTATTTCTTTATTATTGTCATAGAAAATGGGACTTTAGAACTTCATATCGAAGAAAAAATTCATTACTTAAAAGCAGGCAAAATTTCTGTTGTTTTTCCTGAGCAGGTTCATTTTATTTCTGATTTAAGTACAGATTTAAAAGGTAAAATAATCCTTTTTGAAGAAATATTATTCTGTTCTGATATTCTGAAAAACGAACTGAGTACGTATAATGTTAATCTTTCCACCCAACTTAACTGTACCATTCTATCTCCTGAAGACTTTGAGCAAAGTTTACATTCCATCAAAATCATTAAAGCAATTTATGAAAATCCAAGTTTGATTAAAAAAGAGCAGGCGAGATTTCAAATTAAAATTTTTCTTTTGGCTCTCATTGAATCTGTTCACGGTCTGCATCCAATCATTCATAAAGAAACGGCTGATAAACCTATTTATGTTCGATTTAAAAAATTACTGAACGAACATTATAAACAATACAGAACTGTTCAGTATTATGCGGAAGAATTAGCAATTACTCCAAAAAAATTAAATTCAATTACCAAAAAGCACTGTGGAGAAACAACCATTAAGGCTATTCATAACAGGATTTTAATGGAAATCAAACGTCAACTGATGTTTTCTGATTTGTCTCACAAAGAAATTGCTTTCGACTTGGGTTTTAATTCACCTTCTGCGCTCAACAAATTTGTAAAAGCAAAATTAAAAGAAACACCAACCGAACTTCAACAAGAATTGGCGCAAATGTATAACGCGTAGTCTCGTTTGTATTACATCCGCGGAGCTTCTAACGCGATTTTCCTTCCGAATGTTATCCGTTATAATGCTCAGGCGACTAATCGTTTTTCTGATTTGGCAAGAGTAATCGGTTAAGATACTGCTGAAGAATTGGCACAGGCTATTGAAACTTTACGTTCTGAAGTTAACAATCAATCCGCGATTAAAGAATTTGGAATTTCTAAAGAAGATTGGGATAAGAATCTTGATTATATCGCAAACAACGCTTTAATTGACCCTTGTACAGGTTTCAATCCAAGAGTTCCAACTTTGGATGAGTTGAAAGCAATTTAAAATGCTTGTTATGAAGGCTTAGTTTATGTAGAAGAAGTAGTTGCTGGATAAAAATTAAATTTCACTAAAAAAAACAGGAAATCTCATTGAGGTTTCCTGTTTTTTCTATTCTAATAATATAGGTAATGTTTATTTTTGAATATTTCTTTTTTATAATGTTATAATTTAACCAAATTATAATTTTTTAATCCAATAATCGGCGAGATATTTGTATCTCTAAATTTAAATCTAATATAATGGTATCAAAAATTACATCAGAAATCAAAATAAGTGTAACAACAGAGTATGATAACCATAATAGCTATCCTTCTGAAAATCGCTATGTTTTCCGTTATAATATTGAAATCGAAAATCTAAGTAATGTTGCTGTGAGGTTGCTTTCGAGAAAATGGATGATTTATGATCTAGGATTTGGTTTTACTGAAGTTGAAGGTGCTGGTGTTATTGGCCTAACCCCAGTGATTGAAAGTGGCGAAAAGTTTAATTATTTTTCTAATGTGATTGTAAAATCGGGTGTGGGTAATATGGAAGGTTCTTATCTTTTTGAAAATGCCAATCATGAAACTTTTGATGTAACTATTCCCAAATTTAATCTTGTTTCGGAAGTTTTGAGTAATTAAAGAATCTTAATTCTTTTACTGAAGACATCTTTAACTTCATCACTTTGACTAATCATCAATCTTTCGAAACTTAACAACGAAATTTTAGCACAAACCTCTGCATCTGCGTCTGCGCGGTGGTGATTGAATTTGATTTGATGTTGTTCTGCAAGATTTTTTAAACCATAACTTTTAAGGTCTTTCCATGCTTTTTTTGCAATCCCAATGCTACATAGGTAGTTAATATTCGGTTTGAAGAAACCATAATGGTCCAAACATCCTCGCAAAACTCCAGCGTCAAAAGCAGCGTTATGAGCAATCATTAAGTTTCCATACATAAGATTTTCAACTTCGTACCAAACATCGGCAAAAGTAGGAGCGTGTTGTACATCTTCTGGCGTAATGCCGTGAACAGCAACATTGTGATGATTGAAATAAGGAAAAGATGGCGGTTTTATAAGCCAAGATTTTGTTTCTTTGATTTGACCATTTTCTACAATACAAACGCCCAATTCACAAGCAGAATTTTTCTCGTGAGTTGCGGTTTCAAAATCGAGAGCTATAAAATCCATCTTTAATTATTTTTTTGAACCAAGAAAATGTTTGAAAATCAACCATTTTGATTGATAATAATGATTGATCTGATTTTTCTGTCTCAGTTGAATAGACTTTGGCAATTGCCAATAAAATCCCATATGTGATTTGAAAACAGCCCAAAGATGTGAAAATCCATTTTTGAATCCAAAATAAATTCCTGCAACTCCATCTAAAGAAAGTCTTAGAAACAGAATGAAAAATACCTTGTAGAAAGGCAAATTCTTCAGCATCATTGTCAGATTATTTCTGAAATTGAGATAGGTTTTTTGAGGATTTTGTTTATTAAGTGTTCCTCCGCCAACGTGATAAACTTTGGATTTTCCGGTATAATAGATTTTCCTTCCAGTATTTTTCAATCTCCAGCAAAGGTCAATTTCTTCCTGATGAGCAAAGAATCTTTCATCAAAACCATTCATATTCCAAAAATCTTCTGAACGAATGAATAGCGAACATCCGGAAGCCCAAAAGATTTCTGTCTCATCATCGTATTGGCCGTTATCAATTTCTATATCATCGAAAACTCTTCCTCTACAATAAGGATAACCTAAATTATCTATTAAACCGCCACCAGCTCCTGCAAATTCGAATTTATCTTTTTGATTATAATCCAGAATTTTTGGCTGAATTGCTGCGATATTTTTGTTCTCAGAAAATAATTTTGTGATTGGAGAAATCCAGCTTTCTGTAACTTCTACATCTGAGTTTAATAGACAATAGATCTCAGCTTTGATATATTTTAAACCTTCATTATAACCTGCAGCAAAACCAGAATTGCTAGAGTTTTGAACGATTTTAACCGACGGAAAATTTGATTTTAAAAAATGAATAGAATCATCTGTCGAAGCATTATCAATGACGTATATTTCTGATTCAGAAGAATATTGAATTACATATGGTAAGAATTTTTCTAACCAATTTTTCCCATTCCAATTCAGTATGGCAATTGCAATCGTCATTTATTCGTCGTATTTTTTAATATAATCTTTGTATTTCCATCTTCTGTGTGACCAAAGCCAATTGTCTGGTCTTTTGTTGATGGTGTTTTCCAATAATGTGTGGAATTTTCTAACTACTTCGTGTTCTACAAATTTTTCCCCTTCAGGATAGATTCTGTGATAATTGACTTGATAAAATCCTCGTTTGACCTTCTTCATCTCGCAATAGATAAAGACCATATCCATTCTTGTTGAAAGCTTGTCGTAACCTACAAAAGCAGGTGTTTTTTGATTCAGAAATTTCAGGCCGTAATTAACAGAATGTACATTTGGAGTCTGATCTGCTACAAACATATAAATTGAATTTCCGTCATTGGGAGTTCGGAAAATATGTTTAATAACCTCATTAGCTTCCAGAGATTTGTTATTAAATCTATTTCTAATTAATTTGATTTTTTGTTCCCAGAACTTACTGCTCATTTTTCTATAAACAGGATGACAGTCTTTTTGAGGAACAATGGTTGCCAATGCATTAAACCATTCCCAATTGAAAACGTGGCCAGATAAGAGAATAACGTTTTTACCTTCGGCTTTTGCTTCGTGAAAAACTTCTTGATTCAGATGTTGCATCCTAACTCTGGATTCTACATTGCTTATGGTGAAAGCTTTCAGCATTTCAGCAAGATAGTCACAGAAATTGGAAAAGAATTTTTTCGAAATATCTGTGATTTCTTTATCCGATTTTTCAGGAAAAGAATTTTTTAAATTATCTAATACTTCTTTTTTCCTATATCCAATAATATAATAATTAATAAAGAATAATATATCTGAAAAAATATATAATATTCTAAGAGGTAATCTGGAAACTAGTAATAATATGCTGAATAGAAATTGATTCAAACTATTGTGTTTATTGGCAAATATACTGAAAAATGGCTGAATTTTTGATTAACTTTGGAGTTAATATTTAATCAATTATAAATAATAATGAGAAAATCTGTAAAGAAATTGTTATTTGTTGGAGGCGTATTTTTATTTTCTCTTACAAATGCTCAAACTACACAGCTTACCAAAGAACAAATCGAGGCTAAGAAAAAGGCTGCTGCTGAAGAAAAAGCAAAATTACCCAAGCCATATCATCCTGAAGCTAATGCTGAATCTGATATTCGAAATATTGTAAAATTGGCTAAGAAAGAGCATAAAAATGTTGTAATACAAGCTGGAGGTAACTGGTGTATCTGGTGTTTGAGATTTAATAATTATGTTCAACAGACGCCTGAATTGAAGCAAATTGTTGATGATAATTATATTTATTACCATTTGAATTGGTCTCCTGAAAATAAAAATGAAAAAATATTTTCTAGTTATGGGAATCCAGGAGAAAAATTTGGTTATCCAGTGTTTATTATTTTGAATGAAGATGGAAAACAAATTCATACACAAGACAGCGCCGTTCTAGAGGAGGGTAGTGGTTATAGCCAAGAAAAAGTTAAAGATTTTTTCAATGCTTGGAAACCAAAGAAGTCTTAATTATATTTAAAATAAAAAACCACTTCGTTTGAAGTGGTTTTTTTATGCTTTTGAAAATATTCCAATTAAGCTTCTTCAGAAGTAGTTTCTTCTTCAACTTTAGCTTTTGGAGCAGCTGGTTTAGGAGCTTCTACTGGAGCATCAGAAACGATTGCAAAATCGAAGTTGTATTCTACATTTCTGTGAAGTCTGATCAATGCAGTTGCAGTACCAGTTCTCTTGATTGTATTTCCAGGGATTTTGATATATTTTTTATCAACACTTACACCAGCTTTTGCTAAAGCAGCAGCAAGATCAGCATTGTTGATAGAACCAAATAATCTGTCACCAGAACCTACTTTTGCAGGAATAGTGATAGAAGTTTTCTTCAATTGCTCAACTATAGCATTTGCAGCAGAAATCAATTTAGCTTCTTCTTCTTTTCTAGCTTCCAAAGTAGCCTCTAGAGCTGCTTTGTTTTTAGGAGTTGCTAATAAAGCAAAACCTTGAGGTAATAAAAAGTTACGAGCGTAACCTGGTTTTACATTTACTGTATCGAACTCAAGTCCTAAGTTTTCTACGTCTTGTTTTAGGATAATTTCCATTGTTGTTGTCTTGTTTAGATTCTAGAAGTTAGAGTTTAGAAATGAGAAATTAGAAAAATCTAAAATCTTATATCTGAGAGCTAATATCTAAAACAGTTAGAATTAAATTATTATTCAGCAACAAAAGAAGCAGGCAAGCCTACTTCTTTTATTATTTTTTTCTTATTTCAATAAGTCAGCTACGTAAGGCATCAAAGCAAGGTGTCTTGCTCTTTTGATAGCAGCAGATACTTTTCTTTGGTATTTAAGAGAAGTTCCTGTGTATCTTCTTGGTAAGATTTTACCTTGTTCGTTTACGAATTGTAAAAGGAAGTCAGCATCTTTGTAATCTACGTGCTTAATACCAAACTTTTTGAATCTACAATATTTCTTTTCAGATTTTGTATTGATATCAAGTGGAGTAAGGAATTTTACTTCTGATTCACCTCCAGCAGAGGCTTGTTTTGCCATATCATCTATTGCCATTGTTTTAAATTTTAAAGGTTAATAATTAAGCTTTAGCAGATTTTAGTTTGCTTCTTCTTGTTACTGCATAATCTACAGCGTGCTTGTCAAGTTTAGTCGTTAGGTAACGGATAACTCTCTCATCACGTTTGAAAGCAGTTTCTAGGTCTGCAACTACAGTTCCTTCTCCTTTGAATTCGATTAGTGTGTAAAAACCATTCTTTTTCAATTGGATAGGATAAGCTAATTTCTTAAGTCCCCAATTTTCTTTGGCAACGATTTCGCAATTGTTTGAAGCTAATAGGTCTTCAAATTTTTTCACTGCTTCCTCCACCTGAGCGTCAGATAGAACGGGAGTTAAAATGAAAACAGTTTCGTAATTGTTCATAATGTTAATTAATTTTAATTAAAAATTCGAGTTGCAAAATTACAATTTTTTTCTGAATTACAAATAATTTATTTAGAATTTAAAAAGTAAAACATAAACATGCAGATTTGCCTTCTCTGTAATTAATAGATTTTTAATAAAAAAAAAGAGGCTGCCCTTTTGAGACAGCCTCCTAAATTTGATTAATATAAAAATTACTTCTTGATTACTTTTGTAGAAGTAGAAGTACCATCTTCTAATGTAGTAGTAACAACATATACGCCTGTGTTGAATCTGCTGAAATCAATTTGAGATTTAGCCTCATTCAATTCTTTTGTGAACAATTGTTTGCCTGCAGTGTCGTAAACTTTTACGTTTTTAATTTTACCTTGAGCCTCTATGTTAAAGATGTCTTTAACTGGATTAGGATAAGATCTGATACTATTTTTAGTGGTTTCTGAAACAGCAAGTGTGCCAACATTAATTGTGTAATCTTCTGCTTGTCCAAAGCTACCACCTACGCAAGGGTCTGCTAAGTTTGTGGTCCCAAATAATTTTTTGACACGCATTCTGGTGTTTCCTATTGTTGCACCTGCAGGTACGGTGATGTTGTAAGTAAGTTCTTTTGTGTCTGTTCCTGTAGAATTTGTAATAGATCCTACAGAATAAGCTTCGTCGGCATCTGCAAAGTCTTTGTCTTGATTCCAGTCGATATAAACCATGAAGTTATTAGCCCAATTACCTCCTGTATTTCCTTTTATTGTTATGGTGTGTGTGCTACCTAATGTAACATTGCCAACTTGATCTAGGAAGAATTCGTGTGCAGTACCGCCGCTTGTTGATGCCGATGTTGTGTTATCTATGCCTGCAAAGTTAACTAATGTTATAGGTTCTACTGTGAAAGAGTATGTTAAAGGTCCGCAATATGTAGTTTCCATGGTTGTGAAAGAAAATGTAGTACATCCTGTTGCGGAGCCAATTGTATTTTTAGGAACTGCTTTCCAATAGTATGTTGAAGATCCATCAAGATTAGCTGCTGTATAAGTTGTGCCTGTAACATTGCTAACCAAAGTTGTTGGGTTAGGGTTTTTGTCTAAATAGATATCGTAAGAATCTACAGTTCCAGTAGTTGGGGCAGACCAAGAGAATGTTTGGGAAACGTAATTAAGGTTGGTTGCTCCATTTGCTGGAGATACTAAAGTAGCGCAATCAGGCGCAACTGTAGGTGCCGCGGAGACGCTTACGTCATCAATATGTAGAGCAAACATATCTGTTGAGCTGTGATGTCTGAATGCTACATAAACTTGTGGTTGACCAGCAAATGAAGATAAGTCAATGCTTTTTGAATAAAATATACCGCCAACACCGTTTGTCGAGGCGTTCTCAGTTAATAGAGGCGTGGTTGCTAAAAATGCAGCAACACTGTTTGTTGTTGCAACATATACAGAGTATGTTTCACTGGCCCAATCTGGATCTTGTGCTTTTACTTTGAATTTAAGTACCGCTGAAGTTGCAGTAGATAAGTTGATTGCAGGTGATACGATGTAGTTGTCAGGTGTTAAAGCTGTTAAACTTGCGTTGTCATAAGAATAAGAGGCGATAGCAGGTGTGATCCCTGCAGGTTCGGTTAGTGCTACTGTTTCCCATTCAAAGCCATCGCCGTCTTGATCGTATAGAGTCCAATCGGAGATGTCTTCATCGTCGAAGTTGTCTGAAAAATAAGTTTGACCGAAACCAAACATTGGTAAAGCTACAAAAGCTAAACGTAGTAAAGATTTTTTCATAAAGATAATTTTTTAATTCTCTCAAATTTAGTTAAATTAATTTAAAATATCCAAATTTTAACCAATAAAATTATCAATTATTTATTTTATTTGGTTTGTTGTTGTTGTTTTGATTGTTTAAATATTTCGTTAATGCTGTGTGATATTCGAATATTTTTTTTAAATAATATTATTTTTTTAAAGAAATTATTAAAAATTTTCTTAAAATAAAAATTTGAAAAAATCTTAAATGTTTGCTTAATGAAGGGCTTGTTTATCAAATGATTAAGCTTTCGGGATTATGAAGTCGAATAATATTAGCTCCTTTTTCTAATAACTTATAATGCAGATCTAGTGTTTCTTGCTCAACCTCATATGGTTGTTTACCAAGTGGTTTATAGATAAATGATTTTTTTGAGATTCCCGCCAAAATCGGCAATTCTCCAAATCCAATATATTCAAAATTCTCAATCATTTGATATTGATCTTCAACTGTTTTTCCAAAACCAAATCCAGGATCGAGGATGATGTCTTTGATTCCTTTCTGCTTTAAAAGATTTACCTTTTCTGAGAAGAATCGATTGATTGATAAAATGACATCATCAAATCTATTCTTCTCGTGCATTGATTCATAAGTCGGGTTGATATGCATTAATATATAAGGTAAACCTGTTTTTGCAACGTTATCCAAAAGTTCGGAATCAAATTGTCCTGCAGAAATATCATTCACAATATCAATTCCTTCATCAAAACCAAATTTTACAACTTCTGAATAAAATGTATCCAAAGAAATCAAACTTTCCGGAAATTCTTTTTTTATGGATGAAATAACATTTCCAATTCTTCTGATTTCTTCATCTGCTTTCAGAAATTGAGCATTTGGACGTGTAGATTGTGCGCCAATGTCAATAATAGAAGCTCCGTTTTTTAATAATTTTTCAGTTTGTTGTAAAGCTGATTTCTCATCGTTGAATTTTCCTCCATCAGAAAAGGAATCTGGAGTTAAGTTCAAGATTCCCATTAATTTTGGTTTGGATAAATCAATCAACCTGCCGTTACAATTGATTGAAAAGAACTTGGATTGATTAGAATTAATTGAATAAAATTCCATTTGAAATTTTGATAAGAATATGAATTAAATTTTTGGTTGAAAATATTATTTTAATTAGTCAAAGCATAAACAGCAAAACTCGCTAACCAATGATCGCCACCATAATTACCTTGAAAAATAATTGGCAAAGAGTTTTCAATAAATTTTTCCCTTGACTTTTCAAATTGTTTTCTAATGGAATTCTTTTCCGGTAAAGCATTGATAATATTTTTCATTGCCCAAGCTTTCGAGAATGATAATCCAACAAGATGAACAGTTTGATAATCATTAACATCACTTATAATTGGGATTTGCTCGATGTTTTCAAGACTTCTTTTTTCATAAAATAGATTAAGCCATTTCTCAAATTCTTTTTGAGCCAAAATTCTGCTCATTAATTCTGCAATTTCCAGACTTGGTGAAAAGAAATCGCTTCCGTCTGGTTCCAGATAAGCTGGTGTTTTAACATTATTTAAATAGAAGATTTTAGCTTTTTCAGATAATTCTTTTTCGAATGATTTATTTCCAACTTGTCTTGCCCAATCTATTGCAAAACTCATTGCAAATGCCGTATTAGGATGGACGCCAGTTCTGTTAGGATAAGTTTGTTTGGGTAAATAAGCCTTCCAAAGTCTCAGGATTTCGTATGTCAAAGGTTTTAGATTTTGATGCCAGATTTTGGCTTTTGGATGATTCCATCTTGCTAATTCTTCATCCAATTTCAAAATCCAAGCCCAACCATAAGTTCTTTCGAAATTTTGCGCCACTTGATATTTTGTAAAATAAAACGCCTCTTCTTTGATTTTTTCAGGTGAAAATGATTTATCTAGAATTGAAATAATTTTATCTTTATTTTCTAAATCCGTTACAGTTCTCAGTAATCTCACCAACATCCAATGCCCGTGAACTGAGCTATGCCAATCAAAACAACCATAAAAACTCGGGTGTAATTCTTTTGGAGTTAGAACAGCATCTTTTTCAGTATTAATAACGTGTGCGGTTTTATTCGGATACTCTTGATTGATGCATTTTAACGGCATCGAAGCAAGTTGGTTGGCCATTTCTGTTGTCAGTTCCAGTTTCTGTTGAGCATTGATAAAAACAGAAGAGATTAGAAAAAAAGAAACAGCAAACTTCATAGAGTAATTTTAGAGTTATAAAAATAGATAATTTTTCTGATTACTATCAATAAATTAACTCCAAACAAAATTTGTATCTTTGACCAATTAGACAGATTTATGCACAATACTTCCGCCCAGTTTGACGACGTTATCAAGACTTGTAGAGACCTTTTTCAAAAGAAAATGAAAGATTATGGAACCGCTTGGCGTGTTCTCCGTCCAAGTTCTATCACAGACCAAATCTACATCAAGGTAAGCAGAATCAGAACGTTGCAAATGACGGATGTGCAAATGGTGGATGAGAGTGAAGAAGATGAGTTTGTTGCGATTATTAATTACTCAATTATTGGATTGATTCAGCTGGAGAAAGGTTTTTCCGATGAACTAAATGCTAATCCAGAGGATATCATTGAGCTTTACGATTCTTACGCTCAAAAAGCGAAAGAATTGATGGAACGCAAAAATCACGATTATGGGGAAGCTTGGCGAGATATGAGGATTTCGTCTATCACAGATTTGATTTATCAAAAGGTTTTGAGAACTAAGCAGATAGAAGATAATCAAGGAAAGACTTTGGTTTCCGAAGGTTTGGATGCCAACTATTTTGATATGTTGAATTATGCTGTTTTTTGTCTGATTAAATTTAAAAATTAATACCGAAAAAAATTATGAAAGCAGTTTTACGCTACATTGTCGCACTTATATTCATTGCTTCCGGATTTGTAAAAGCCGTTGATTTGAAAGGATTCTCTTTTAAATTAGAAGAATATTTTTCACCAATTGTTTTCAATTTGCCATTTTTGGAAAAGTATGCTTTAGCATTTTCAATTGTTGTAGTTGTGTTGGAATTGGTTTTAGGTTTTATGTTATTAATGAAAATCAAGCTTAAACAAACACTTTATGCATTGATTGCGCTTTGTGTTTTCTTTGGTTTTCTGACATTCTATTCTGCTTATTATAATGTTGTTACTGATTGTGGATGTTTCGGAGATGCTTTGAAATTTACGCCTTGGCAATCATTCTGGAAAGATATTACGCTTTTAGTTTTATTGTTGATTCTGGCGGTTCTTTACAGAAAAAGAGAAGAAGATGAAAAAGTCAGATTTGGCAAATTACCTTTGTTAGGTGTTTTTGTTTTAGTAATGATTTTCGTGATGTACCGAGGAGTTGCACACGAACCAATGATAGATTTCAGAGCTTATGCTATCGGAACAGATTTAGCCTCAGAAAAACAAAAGATTGCACAAAATCCTTCAGAATACAAGACGTTTTATTCACTTAAAAATTCCAAAACCGGTGAAGTTAAAAAAGTGGACCAAGACGAATATATTAATAAGGAATATTGGAAAGATACAAACTGGCAAATAGAAGACGGAAAAACAACTTCCGAAATCTCCAAAAAAGGTTACGAATCTGAAATCTCCAAATTCAAAATTGAAGATGTGAATGGAAATCCTATCACAGATGAAATCTTAAAAGAACCAAGAGCTATCATCGTATTCACTTATAAGCCAAAAGAAGCTGACTTAGAATTAGTCAAAAAAACAGAAACCAAAGCTTTGACCGAAAAAGCTAAAGTTTACGGTGTAAGTACGAATCCTAATTTCTACAAACAAATCCCAAACTACATGATGGATGAGATTGCGATTAAAACCATTGCAAGAAGTAATCCTTTTGTTTTGGTTTTGGAAAAAGGAAAAGTAGTTGAGAAATTGGGTGCGAAAGATTATTTAAATCAAGATTAAATTATATAATGAGAAAATCAAATAAACCAATTGCTGGATATCATTTACTAATGATTTTATCAGCTGTGGACGGAATTATAAAGCCAGAAGAAGGACTCAAAGTTCAGGAATATATGGCGGAAGAATTTCCGTTCCGTCTCAATCTGGATGATGAATTAGAAATCATTGCACAGCTCACTTCTGACCAATGGCAGGAACACTTCGAGTTCCACGCAAAATGTTTCGAAGAAGACTCTACCGAGAAGGAAAGAAAAGACTTCACTCAATTTGCAAAATCCCTCATTAAAGCAGATAATAAAGTGAGCGATGATGAGCACAAATTCTACATTCTACTAAAAAAACTTTGGAACTTAAATTAAAAATAAAATGAGAAAGAACATTGTTGCAGGAAACTGGAAAATGAACAAAACTTACGCTGAAGCTCAGGAATTGATGGCTCAGCTTTTAGAATACAAAAAAAATAACACGACAAACTGCGAAGTTTACATCGCTCCGCCAGCTTTGTATCTTACAACGGCGAAAGAAGTTTTCAAAAATAGCGAAGTTGGTGTTTTTGCTCAAGATGTTTCCGAATATGCAAGCGGAGCTTACACAGGTGAGATTTCTGTAGATATGTTAGCTTCAGTAGATGCAGACGGAAGTCTCGTGTCGCACTCAGAAAGAAGAACTTTTCACGGAGAAACAGACAGTCACGCCAACAGAAAATTAAAAGCGCTTTTAGATAAAGGTCTAACGCCAATCTATTGCAACGGCGAAAAATTGGAGGAAAGAAAAGCAGGAAGACATTTCGAGGTTGTTAAAAACCAAACAGAAACAGCTCTTTTCACTTTATCTGCCGAAGAAATCAAAAAAGTAGTGATTGCTTACGAACCAGTTTGGGCAATTGGAACCGGCGAAACGGCTACTGCGGAGCAAGCTCAGGAAGTTCACGCTTACATCAGAAGCCTAATTGCTGACAAATATGGAAAAGAAGTAGCGGACGAAGTTTCCATCCTTTACGGAGGAAGTGTGAAGCCGGACAATGCAAAAGAAATCTTCTCTCAGCCAGATGTTGACGGAGGCTTGATTGGAGGCGCTGCACTTAAAATTGAGGATTTCTCCAAGATTATTGAAGGATTCAATGCTTAATCAAAAATATAAATTGTCAAAGTAATACCTTCTTACTTTGGCAATTTTTTTAGGAGCTTAATCCCGCTGTAGTTTATCCTGAGCCTGTCGAAAGGTTGCAATCTTTTTTGCATCACGATTTGTAATCCAAAAGCAAACTAATTCCACGCAAAAAAGGATTTCCACTACAAAACGAGGAACGAGTTTCGACGATTCAAATAGAAAAATATAAAAAAGAGAGTCAATCGGGGCTAGGGATTTTTTCATCCAAACAAATTTTGTCTTCCCAAATAGAGGATTATTCAAAACTAACACAATGAAAATAGAACACTTAGGAATTGCAGTCAAATCTTTATCAGATTCAGATGATTTGTTTTCCCGACTTTTAGGAAAATCAAATTACAAACAAGAATCTGTAGAAAGAGAAGGCGTAACCACATCTTTTTACGAACTCGGAGAAAGCAAAATCGAACTTTTGGAAGCCACAAATCTAGACAGTCCAATCGCCAAATTTCTAGATAAAAAAGGAGAAGGAATCCATCATATTGCATTTGGTGTTGAAAACATCCAATTTGAAATAGAAAGATTAAAAAAAGAAGGATTTATTTTCATCTCAGAAGAACCGAAAGAAGGCGCTGATAATAAATTAGTTGTCTTCCTACACCCCAAATCTACAAATGGAGTTTTGGTAGAATTGTGTCAAGAAAAACCGTAAAACGTTTTGTAGATAAAGAAATTTTGCTATTTTTGCAAACACAAAATTTAACCAAGTTTTGAGGTCCTATAGCTCAGTTGGTTAGAGCACCTGACTCATAATCAGGTGGTCCCTGGTTCGAGCCCAGGTGGGACCACGTTTAAAATCAAGCACTTACAGAAATGTAGGTGCTTATTTTTTTTAATGGGTAACACATAGGTAACACAAGTAGTGGTACTTAGATCATTTTTTTTTCTTCTCTATTCTAAAGCCAAATTATACCTTTAGACCCTTTCAATAAAGTTTTTTAACTATTTCTAGGAACTTGCCTTATAAAATATAAGAAATGGAAAATGAAGTGTTATTAGAAAAGCTTGAAAATATTGAACAATATTTATTGGGTCTAAAAACTATTTTTAACGTCAAAGAACTATCTAAATATACAGGTTTTAAATGCTCTTACATTTATAAACTTGCGCATCGACGACTGATTCCCTATTCAAAACCTAGTGGAAAAATGTTATTCTTTGAACGGGTGAAAATTGATAATTGGTTGTTGACCAATTCTAGTCCATCTATTTCAGAAGTAGAGAAAAACTTAGTCAAAAAAATTATGAAAGAATAATATTTTTCTAAAAGATGGTTTCTTTTTGAGTTTAATGATTTTCCATTTTGGAGTATTTACTCAATACTGTTAAAATACTAGCTTTGCTTTAGTACCCATAGCCGAAGAAATATCGAAACATTTGGTTGAGGATTTGGAAAGAATTGTAGAATTAAATAATCCTGTCATGTGACCTTGACGAGCGTCTATTCAAACTCTTTTGTCGATGATTTAACTCGTTTGAGCCAAATTAAAAAAGATTTAGCAATTCCTAATTTAGAATTTAGTTCTTTATAGATGTGATTTATTTTGCAAGATAATTTTAAATGCTTTCAACAATCGAAATTGGAATCGTTTGACTTTTTTTTACTTCGAATGGTTTCTGCTTTTATAAAGATGAAACTTGGTACGTTAAAGTATACAGAAGAATCTATTATTTTTACGTAGATATATATATTTGCATATCCAAAAACGATCGTATAATTTTCTATAACCGTGGAGAAGAGTTTGTTTTTCCCAGAAGTGCTGGTATTATGGGAACGGGAGTTCGTTTTTGCTATCCTCCGAAAAGTGTTGATACGGTACTGAAAGTTTTAGAAGCTTTCAGTAAAGGTGAACAAAATGAAGCTTCGTTTTGGTTTAATTACTGGGATAAACTGATTTATGTTAGATATTTTGCCGTGATTCGGAAAAAATTATCGTGGCGTAATTGAGATGTCGCAGGATATTTCTGAGAGAAAAAAAATTGAAGGGGAGCGAAGACTTTTGGAATTGGCATGATAATTATCACTTAAAATAAAATACCAAATTGTCTTTTATTTCAAAATAGATTTTTATCTTTGTATTATAAAAATAGCAAATGTTTTCTAAAACCTGTGAATACGCCATTCGAGCTTTGATATTTATCGCACAGAAGTCTAAGGACGGAAGTAGGGTGGGGATTAAAGATATTTCAGCAGGGATAGATTCTCCGGAATATTTTATTGCTAAAATATTACAGGATCTTAGCAGAAAGGGGTTTGTACAATCAGCAAAAGGGCCCAACGGAGGTTTTTACATGGCAGGAAAAGATCTTGAACAGTCTGTAGCTGATATCGTGAGAGAAATAGATGGAGATAAACTCTTTTCGGGTTGTGGTCTCGGTCTTAAAGAATGTTCGGAAGATCATCCTTGTCCTATTCATAATGATTTTAAGCATATTCGCCAGAAAATAAAAGATATGCTGGAAAATTCTAAAATCGAACTGTTTGTTAAAAATCTAGATTTGAAATTGACTTTTCTAAAAAAATAAACCACTTAAATAATTAAAAAGATAATAATTTATAATATAAAAACTATCAAATAATAAAAGACTTTAAGGTATTAATATATTATTTAATTTAATTATTTTAAAACATGATAATCTTTGTAAATCTATACAAAATGAGAAAATCACTCTTAGTAACAGCTGTTTTGTCTGCATTCATTAGCTTTAATTCCTGCAAACAAAATGAATCTGCTTCATCTGAAAACAAGCAAGATGCAGAACAGATCAAAACGGACGGAACTACCGAAGAACTCAAGTTTGCCGTCGCACCGAATGTTCCCTTACCCGTTGGTAACCGTGCCGCAAAAAAAGTTATCGTCAGACTTGAAACCATTGAAAAAATGGGCGAACTTGCAGATGGAACGCAATATAATTTTTGGACTTTCAACGGAACAGTTCCTGGAAGTTTCATCAGAGCAAGAGTGGGAGATGACATTGAACTTCATCTTAAAAATAACGAAAATTCAACCTTTCCTCACAATATAGATTTACATGCAGTAAACGGCCCCGGAGGTGGCGCAGAAGCAACTTTCGTTGCGCCAGGAAAAGAAGCTCTGTTTACTTTTAAAGCAACCAATCCGGGTTTATACGTTTACCATTGTGCAACTGCACCTGTAGGAATGCATATTGCCAACGGAATGTATGGTTTGATTTTAATTGAACCGGAAGGTGGACTGCCAAAAGTAGACAAAGAATTCTACATTATGCAAGGTGATTTCTACACAAAAGGTAAATTTGGAGACAAAGGTCTTCAGGAATTTGATATGGATAAAGCTATTGCCGAACATCCTGATTATGTTGTTTTCAATGGTAATACAGGTGCCTTGTTAGGCGCAAATGAGCTTCAGGCCAAAGTAGGTGAAACCGTAAGATTCTATGTTGGAAATGGTGGTCCAAATTTGACATCATCATTCCATGTTATTGGTGAAATTTTCGACAAAGTATACATCGAAGGTGGAAGTAAAATTAATGAGAATGTACAAACAACGGTAATTCCTCCGGGCGGAGCTTCAATCGTAGAGTTTAAAGCGACAGTTCCCGGCGAGTATGTGATTGTGGATCATGCGATTTTCAGAGCTTTTAATAAAGGTGCTTTAGGTAAAATTAAAATCACCGGAGCTGAAAATCCTGCGGTTTACAAAAAAAACTAAAATTACTTACGGTTACATTAAGGATCTAAAATATAGAAATAATGAGAATTGTGGTGAGTATGTTTTTTGCAATTGCCGTAATCCTATTTTCTTGTTCCAGACATTCTAATACGCATGAAAAATCTCATGATGTTCATAGCCATTTAAAATATGTCTCCAGCTCAAAAAAAATGGTAAGAATTGACGGAGGTGTCTATGAAGCTTTTATAGGTAAAGATTCAGGAAGAATTGTAAAAGTAGAAACGTTTTATCTGGACGACAGCCCGGTTACCAATGCAGATTATCTCAGATTTCTTAAAGCAAACCCTCAATGGGCAAAAAGTAAAGTAAAACGTCTTTATGCAGACAGCTCATATCTTCAACATTGGAAAAGTGACTACGAAATACCCGAAAATCTAAGTCCGGATGCGCCGGTTACAAATGTTTCCTGGTACGCAGCGAAAGAGTATGCAAGAAGTGTTGGTAAAAGATTACCTACAATTGATGAATGGGAATTTACAGCATTGGCAGATCGCAATTCAAAAAATGCTTCTAAGAAACCTGAGTTTACGGACTATATTTTAAAATCATATCAGAAAAAGGATAAAAATAAGCAAGTTATCAAACAAGATTTACCTAATTATTATGGTGTTTATGATATGTATGGAATGGTTTGGGAATGGACATTTGATTTTAATTCTGTAATGATGAGCGGAGAATCCCGCAAGGATAATACGACAAACGAATCTCTCTTCTGTGCAGGTGCTGCCATCACTTCCAGTGATCTTAGAAATTATGCAGGGTTCATGAGATATGCACTCAGAGGGAGCCTTAAAGCTGATTACTGTCTTAATAACTTAGGATTCAGATGTGCAAAAAATTTAAATAAATAAAAAAATGAAACGGATACTATATCTTTTGTTTGCATTTTCAATTTTGTCATGCAGCAAAAAAGAAGAGATTATCAGTCCCGACTCGATTTACAACGTGGGTTCAGTATGGGAAAAACAGGATGGAAGTAAAATTTCCTTTATAGATCTTAAAGGGAAAGTAATTGTAACGACAATGATCTTTACCTCATGTAAAACTGCTTGCCCGAGGCTGACTGCGGAAATAAAAAAAATAGCAAAAGAAGTTGGAAAAGTAGATTCTGATAATATCGAATATTTATTGATTTCTGTTGACCCTAAAACAGATACTCCTACAGTTATGCAGGCTTATCTAAAAAACAATCAGCTTGATGAAAAAGAATGGATGTTTATCCGCAGCAACGAAAACGATACCAGGGAAATTGCCAATATTATGGCCGTGAAATATAAAGAGATTTCTCCTATGGAATTTTCGCACTCCAATATTATTAGTGTGTATTCAAAAAAAGGTACACTGGCTTACCAGAAAGAAGGCCTTGAGAACGATATTCAAAGTACTGCAAAAGAAATTAAAAAACAACTAGAGTTATAAATTATAAAAAAATTAAAAAATGAAAAAGTTAGTATTAGGTGCAGTTTTATCAGCAATCACAGTGATCTCATGCTCAGATAAAAAGCCAACAGAAACAGCGGTAGAATCTAATGTAATGCTTGAAGAGCCTAAGACAATAGATTCTGCAGCAATGGCATCTAAATCTGAAACATTAACACCCGAAGCCGAAGGAAAAGAGTTGTTAGAAGGAATGGATTGTCTGTCATGTCATAAAGTAGACGCTAAATTGGTTGGTCCATCATATCAAGATGTTGCAGCAAAATATACAGAATCAGATATTGATAAGCTTGCGCAGAAAATCATTGATGGCGGAAAAGGAAACTGGGGAGATATCCCAATGACACCTCACGCAGGAATGAGTAAAGAAAATGCTCAGAAGATGGTAAAATATATTCTTTCTTTAAAAAAATAGATAAATATTTAGATAATATGTGAAAGTTAAAACAGCTGAACCTGTTTTAATCTCATTTTTCTCTCTGGCATTACGAATACATGTTGTTTATTTGCTGAATTTTTAATTATCGTAATACCATGAAGAGAGTGGCTTTTGAAATAATTGAGTTACAGTTTATATTTTAAAAATCTGTAATTGAAACAAAGCAATAGTGAAAAAATAAAAAAATTTTAAAATAATAAAAGATAAAAAAGTATTAAATTATGAATACACAGACAGACTTTATAGGAGACATTGTAGCAGAAGATTTTAGAACTGCTTCGATATTCAAAAAATATGGCATCGATTTTTGTTGTAAGGGAGGTAGAACGATTGAAGAAGCGTGTGGTCCGAAAAATTTAGATAAAAATCAAATTTATTCCGACATTGAAAATCTTCCGAAGACTGATGGTAATTCGATTGATTTCAACAGTTGGCCATTAGATCTTTTAGCAGATTACGTAGAAAAAACGCATCACCGCTATGTGGAAGAAAAAACGCCAATTCTTCAACAGTTTTTAGATAAGCTGTGCAAAGTTCATGGTGGAAGTCATCCAGAATTGTTCGAAATTAAAGAACTTTTTGATGGTTCAGCTCAGGATTTGGCAGCTCACATGAAAAAAGAAGAATTGATACTTTTCCCATTCGTTAAAAATATGGTGAAAGTAAGAATTGAAAACACAGCAATTCCTCAACCTCATTTCGGAACGGTAGAAAATCCAGTAAATATGATGAAGCACGAACATACAGTTGAAGGAGAAAGATTAAGAAAAATTGCAGAACTTACAGATGAATATACACCTCCTGCAGATGCTTGTAATACCTATAAAGTAACATTTGCAATGCTTCAGGATTTTGAAAATGATCTTCACAAACACATTCATTTAGAAAATAATATTCTATTCCCAAAAGCAATTAACCTCGAAAAAGAATTTTCTGTAGAACATTAAATCGTAAAGATTATGACAACTAAAAAATTATGGACCTGGCTTGCAGCAGTGATTATCGGTTCATTTGTAGTTTTGATTTACTATGGCGTTGATATTTACAGGAAAATTCCGCCTGTTCCCGATAAAGTAGTTACAACAGATGGAAAAGTTGTAGCGACTGGACAAGATATTAAAGACGGTCAAAACGTTTGGCAATCGATTGGCGGACAAACTGTTGGGAGTATTTGGGGGCACGGAGCCTATATTGCACCTGATTGGAGCGCAGATTACCTCCATCGCGAAGCTCTGCTTTTATTAGATGAATTGGCAAAAAAAGATGGAAAAATTTATAAAGATCTTCCTGATGATGAGCAGGCAAGATACAAGGTGCTTCTGAAAAGAGAAATCCGAAAAAACACTTTAGATGAGGCAACTCAAACAATTGTAATTTCTCCCGAAAGAGCTAAAGTACAGGCAGAATTAGCAGATTATTATGCTAAGATATTTATGAATGATGCGGAGATGAATCAGCTTCGTGACCATTATGCCATTCCTAAAAATACAGTGAAAACTGAGGAGAGGATGGCAAAAATGAACGCTTTCTTTTCCTGGGCAGCCTGGGTTTGTATCACAGATCGCCCCGGAGACACAGGAATTACATACACCAACAATTGGCCTCACGATGAATTAATAGGAAATATTCCTCCACCATCGCTGCATTTATGGTCTGGATTCAGTGTATTAATGTTATTAGGTTGCGTTGGGTTGTTGGTTTTCTATCACGCTAAAAATAAAGAAGAAGAGATCAGTGAAATGCTTCCATTAGAAGATCCTTTGAGAAGTATGAAACCTACAGCTTCAATGCGTGCAACTTTAAAATATATTTGGGTTGTTGCCTTATTGATCTTAGTGCAAATGGTTGCAGGTGTCATCACAGCGCATTACGGAGTTGAAGGAAGTGGGTTCTATGGTTTTCCACTCGATGAGTTTTTACCGCAGTCAATTTCTAGAAGCTGGCACGTACAATTAGCTATTTTCTGGATTGCTACTTCTTGGTTGGCGACAGGATTATACATCGCTCCTGCAGTTTCAGGATACGAGCCGAAATATCAGGTTTTGGGTGTCAATATTTTGTTTGGAGCTCTATTGATTGTAGTTTTTGGCTCATTAGCCGGACAATGGTTAGGCGTGATGCAAAAGTTGGGCTATGTAGATAATTTCCTTTGGGGACATTCCGGTTACGAATATGTAGAATTGGGAAGAATTTGGCAGATCTTATTGTTAGTAGGATTAATTCTTTGGTTAATTTTAATGGTAAGAGCTCTTTTACCAGCATTGAAAAAGAAAGATGGCGACAGACATTTATTATTACTCTTTACACTTTCTGCAGTGGCAATCGCATTATTTTATGGTGCAGGATTGATGTACGGAAGACAAACCCACATGGCAATTGCAGAATATTGGAGATGGTGGGTAGTGCACCTTTGGGTAGAAGGGTTCTTTGAAGTATTTGCAACCGTTGTAGCTGCGTTTTTATTTACGAGATTAGGATTACTAAGATTAAAAGCAGCAACTCACGCAGTATTATTTTCAACAATTATTTTCCTTGCCGGAGGTATTTTGGGGACGTTCCACCATTTATATTTCAGTGCAACACCAACAGCAGTTCTGGCTTTGGGAGCAACATTCAGTGCACTCGAAATTGTTCCATTGGTTTTAATAGGATTTGAAGCGTATCAAAATTATCAAATCAGTAAATCTACTAAATGGATTAAAGCGTATAAATGGCCAATTTACTGTTTCATCGCAATGTGTTTCTGGAATTTCCTAGGAGCCGGTATTTTCGGATTTGCCATTAATCCACCGATAGCATTGTACTATATTCAAGGGCTTAATACCACTGCGGTTCACGGCCATGCTGCACTATTTGGAGTGTATGGAATCCTTGGAATTGGTTTGATGATGTTTATGTTGAGAGGATTGTATCCGGACAGAGAATGGAATGATAAACTGATCGGTTGGGCTTTTTGGTTAACTAATATCGGTTTATTGGTGATGGTAACTATCAGTTTGCTGCCGATAGGAATTATGCAATCTGTAGCCTCAATTAAAGAAGGGTATTGGTATGCACGTTCCGCCGAATTTATGCAAACCGATATGATGCATACATTGAGATGGCTGCGTGTTCCGGGTGATATTTTATTGGCAATAGGAGAAATGTTATTAGTAATTTTCATTATCGGACTGAAAACCGGCTGGTCTTTAAAAGATAAAAGATAATCAATTATTTAATCCTGAGAACTGCCACTTTTGTAGTGGTGGTTCTTTTAAATTTTAAAATATGAAAAGAAACGAAAACTTAGTCCCGCTTTCCCGAGATCATCATTTCGGATTGCTTTGCAGCTGGAAAATTCGTCAAGGGATCAAAAAAAATGTTTCTTATGACAGAATAAAAAAATACATCAATTACTATTGGCAGGAAAATCTAAGCCGTCATTTTGAAATCGAAGATCTCGTACTTCCAGAAACTGACAACAATATTCTTAAGATTCAGATGGAAAAAGAACACATCGAGATTCGTAAGTTAATCAATACCATCAATCAAACTAACGATATCCGTATTTTAGGAGATTTTGCGAATGCTTTAAGTAATCATATTCGTTTCGAAGAGCGGATATATTTTCCTCATTTAGAAGAACATTTATCTGATGTAAAACTGAATAATATTGGAGCTCAACTTGAGCAAATACATCAAAAAGAAAATGATCTTTATGAAGATGAATTCTGGAAATAATTTATTGAATTTAAATTAAAAAAATGAGTATTAATATTTAATCAGATTGGGCGAATATCTTTATTTGGCGATGGGTGATTGCAACGTTCATAAAGTTGTAATAGCAGTTGGTTACACTTTTGTTTACCCCGATAAAAAAGCTAAACAATTTGACGAACCAACGGACAATAAAATACATTGATATTTCACTCGTGAAATCTGGTGATGAAGACAAATGTAAAACTTTAGAAAAATTGGCTTGATTTTACAAATCCCCACAAAATATTTTTGAATTTTAAACGGATGGCCTTAACTTAAAAAAGGATAAGAAAGTCTTATTTTAAATCTTTTTTTTTGTTTATATTATGAAAAATTGGGTTTATTTAAGGCTTTCTTTTTGCATATTTTTAGCAAAAATTTTAATGTTAAATTGCAAAAGAATGTATGCGCTGTGAAATTATAATCAAATTTTTACTGTGCTGTCAGGATTTCTCAATTTCAGTTTTCGGAGCGATATGATCAACAGTTTATTTATAGAATGACTGCATTGGCCACATGTTATATACAATTCAAGCGAGCGTAAGCGAAAACCAACTTTAATATCTTCAAAAATTATTTTTAAATGTTAAAAATTAGTCAGACAATACACTTTAATTTTTGGTTAAAAATCTGCGTTATCAATTTCTTCATTGTGTCTGTGGTTGGTGTGATAATGCGCTATAATATGGCTTTTTCGTTGCCTGGATTTAATCATAAATTTATGCAGGAATCTCATTCACATTTTGCATTTTATGGTTGGGTTTCGGCGGGAATTTTTCTTTTTGTGACGAAATATTTAAGTGAAAATTTCAAGAAAATCAATCTTCCGAAATATCAATATTTAATGATTTGCAATCAAATTGGTTCCTACGGAATGTTGTTTACATTTCTTTATGGAGGCTATTTTTGGTTGTCGATTGTTTTTTCCTCAATTGCTTTGTTTACTGGGTTTGCGTATTTTATTTTTTTGTTAATTGATACAAAATCGAATGAAAATCCTGAAATTATCTGGTTGAAATCAGGCGCATTTTTTGCCACATTTTCAGCAATCGGGATTTTCGGATTGGCGTATTTTTCCAGCAAGAAAGAAGAGTTTGATGTTCTGTTTAGAGCTTACACTTACTTTTATTTGCATTATCAGTACAACGGATTTTTCCTGTTTTCTTGCATCGGATTATTGCTGATTTCATTAAAAAAAATCGGAATTGAAATCAAGGAAAAACTCAACAAAACTATTTTCTTTCTTTTGTTTTTCGGATGTTTTTTCGGTTACGGATTGTCCGTTTTATGGATTGAAATGAACTCAGTTCTATATGGATTTTTTGTCTTGATTTCCGTAATTCAATTCTTCGGCGCAATTCTATTTTTGATTTGGATAAGAAAAACGAATCTTTTTAAAAATCAAAATTTCATACAGAAACTTCTTCTCAGTATTTTTGGTTTTGCCTTTATTTTAAAATTTCTGCTTCAAAGTTTGTCTGCAATTCCGGCTTTGGGTGTTTTTGCATTCAGCAATATTAATATCGTAATTGCGTATTTGCACTTGGTTTTACTAATGGGAATCAGCCTTTTTCTAATTTGGAAAATTGTACAAATGAAAGAAATTGAATTTAATAAATTATTGAAAATCAGTATTTTATTGCTGGTATTTGGAATTGTTTGTAATGAAATTGTATTGGGTTTATCGGGAACATTTTCAATATTTTACATTCCGTTTTTAACTGCAAAAAATTGGTTGCTTTTTGCTTCGGTTGTTATTATGATTTCAATCCTAACTTTTATCCAATCTTTAAAAATTGAAAATAAATAATTTAATAAAAAAAAATTACAATAATTCAGAAGGTTTACTCATAATTTGAACCACACTTCCCAGATCTTTCAGATCTTTGATTTTGTATTGGAACATAATAAGGACTTTTTCTCTTACAGCAACTGCAAGATGATGAATAGGACAAGGGTTTTCACCGCTGCAGTGTTTTAAACCCAAAAGACAAGAAGTGAGAACTTCCTTACTTTCAAAATTTTCGTAGATATCTTTAATTGTAAGATTTTCAAATTGCTCATCTGTTAGATAGAATCCTTTTCCTTTTCCTGATGAGATCAACTGTTTTTTAGTGAGTTGTTGTAAGATTAGAGGTGAAATATGTGGGGGTATCTATATGCTCAGAAATATCAATGATACCTATCTGTATATCTTCATTTGTTGTCTTGGAAGTCCAATCTCATACTCCTGGGGATAAGGTTGTCTGTAAGTTAAGCTAACATCCTCACGGAGACTTCGTTCCATTTCTTTCGATTTTTCCTCGTCCATAGAGTATCTTGGATCCGCAATTAGAGGCATCTTAGCCATCTTGGTAATGGTAATGGTGGGGAAGTGATAATCTACTTCTACGGTTCCCAATAAAAGGTAGATGCCCCCTTCCTTGAAAGGAAATTGTTTTAGACTGTCCGGAAAATGGGCGGTGTCAAAATATTCACCTTCAGCATCAATCCAAGTTCCAAAATACATATCATCCTTTTTTCCGGGATGATTTTTCATTTTGATAGGAACATGTTTTCTGGAAATTAAATAGGCCAGCATTTTTACCTGCTTCTTATGGTATTTCAGAAGATCCTTAACCAACACATCGCCTCTGTATTTAGTCTTTAATAAATCAAAAATAGAATAGGAGACAGGGAATCCCAATATTTCAATTTCATCAAAGGCATCTTCAAAAGGATTTCTATCAATAACAGGCAGTTCATAATCTTTTTGGGGTTCTTCAAATAGGGATATACTCTTATTTTTATATTGATTCTTTGATAAAAGAAATCTTGCTTCAATCAAGAGTTCATGTTTCTGCTTTTCTGTGAATCTGAAAGCACCAACAAAAATCAAGATTTGCAGGGTTTCAATACCAATTTGAACTCTTTTGACAAAATCTTCCAATGATTTATAATCGCCGTTTTCTTTTCTTTCTTCGGGAATAAAAAGTTTAAGAGAAGCTTCTAATCTTTCAATATGCATCAATCCCAAATAGACATCAGTTCCATAAACTGTTGTATGATATTCACTCAGGTTGACACAAGGATTATAAATCACAGCTCCGGCCATTTTAGCTTCGTGGACATACACTTCAGTACGATAAAACCCTCCGCCATTATTAATAGCGGATACCATAAATTCAATGGGGTAGTAGGCTTTGAGATACAGACTCTGATAACTTTCTACTGCATAAGATGCAGAATGAGCTTTACAAAATGAATAGCCGGCAAAAGATTCAATCTGTCGATAGACCTCCTGTGATAACTGCTCTGGATGTCCTTTTCTTTTGCAGGATTCAAAGAAATCATCTTGTAATTGCTGTAAAGCAGAAAGGGAACGTCCTTTGCCGCTCATTGCTCTTCGAAGGACATCACCATTAGCTGCGGATACGCCTCCAAAGTGCATTGCAATTTTGATTACATCCTCCTGATAAACCATAATCCCATAGGTTTCACCCAGTTCTTTTTCAAAGACATCGTGAAAATATTCAAATTCGCCGGGATGATTATGACGAAATATATACTCCCGCATCATACCGCTTTGAGCCACCCCAGGACGAATAATAGATGAAGCAGCAACCAAAACTTTATAATTATTACATTTCAGTCTTCTCAAAAGTCCACGCATAGCTGGCGATTCAATATAAAAACAGCCAATAGTCTTTCCAATACTCAGCATCTCATTGCACAGGGTTTCATCTTTAGAAATGCTGGTATCCTCAATATCTATGACAATTCCTCTTTTCTCTTCAATCAGGTTAACTGCATCCTTAATGGTGCCCAATCCTCTTTGCGATAAAATATCAAATTTTTCCAAACCGATATCTTCTGCCGTATGCATATCAAACTGTACAATGGGGAATTCTTTTGGAGGAAACTCCAAGGCTGAATAATTAGTAATTGGTTCTTCAGAAATCAGAATACCACAAGAGTGCATACTTCTTTGATTTGGAAAACCTACCAATAGCTGTTCATATTTATAAATCTGCTGCACTACAGAATTCTGGTCGTGCTGATCTTTCGGTTTTTTGGAGAGCAGATCTAATTCATCTTTCGGTAATCCAAATACTTTTCCCAATTCTCGGAATCTTGATCTCTTTTTGAACTCCACATTCGTTCCACAAAAGGCTACGTGATCCTTACCATATTTTTTGAAAATATATTTTAAAATAGTATCTCTATTTTTCCAGCTCCAGTCAATGTCAAAATCGGGAGGTGACTTACGGTTAAGATTGAGAAAACGCTCAAAATACAAGTCCAATTCTAATGGGCATATATTAGTAATCCCCATACAATAAGCAATAATGCTGTTCGCTCCGCTTCCTCTGCCGACGTGCATAAAGCCCACACTTTTACTATATTGAATAATATCCCAAGTGATTAAAAAATAACCGCAAAAGTTCAGTTGATCAATCACCGTCAGTTCTTTTTCAACTCTTTCAACAGCTTGTTTATTTTTATCAGGATATCTGCGAACTAAACCTTCATAGGCAAGCCGTGATAACAATCTAAAATCATTTTCCTTGCTGTCGGTATAATGTTTTTTATTCTTTGGAGTTTTAAATTCAAAATCAAAACTGCACTCATTGACTATATATTTGGTATTCTCAATGATTTCAGGGTAATGTTCGAATTGATTCAACAGTTTTTTCTTACCGACAAATGACTCATTTTTTCTGCAATAATCTTGTTCAGTCAGTTTGGTAAAAATAGTATTACTGTCAATCGCTCGTAATACTTTATGAAGCTCATATTCTTCCTCGTTTTTAAAGGTTACCGGATGAAGAATGATCATTTTAGATATTAAGGATTTGAGTTCAGGATTAATCAATAGATTGAGTTCTTCCTGTCGGATTCCAATAAATTCGTGTTCCAATAAGATTTCCGGTCTATTCTGTAATGTATAGATCACAAAACAATTGTCTATTGGAGGATTCACCTTCGGAATTTCTATACCCTCACAATTATAATCAGTCAGCAGTTTATTAACCTCTGCGATACCTTTAGGATTCTTTCCTAAGCAGATATAATACTGTACGTTTTCAACACGGACATCAACGCCGACAATTGGTTTTATATCATTTTCCAGACACAATTTATAAAACTGATAAATTCCTGTCACCGTATTAATATCGGTCAACGCCAGAACTTTTAGCTTATAGTCCACAGCCAGCTGAACCAAATCTTCAACAGAAATAGTTCCATAACGTAAGCTATGATAAGTATGGCAGTTAAGAAACATAAAAAACAATTTATTAATTTAAAAAACCTGAAGCTCTTCCCACACTTTTTGTTCCGAACCGGTTTTTGATTTTATCAAGCGCATTATAGAGTGATATCAATTCTTCTGTATCTTCAAAAAGATCCATCTGATGATTACCGTGAACAAGACCTGTAAATTTGATCCCAATCAGGCGAATTCTCATCCTTCGGGTATAAACTTTTTTAAACAGCTCTAAAACATATTTTAACAAGGTATGATCGGTTGAGGTATAAGGAATCTTACATTGTTTTGTTTCCGTATCAAAATTGGCGTATCGAATTCTTACTGATACCGTTGAGGTCAACCATTTTTCATTTCTAAGCTGGTAGCAGAGTTGTTCCACCATTCCTGAAAGAATGCTCCTGATATTTTGAACATCGATGGTGTCTTCAGCAAAAGTGGTTTCAGTCGAAATAGATTTTCGTTCTGAATATTGAATAACGGGATTGTTATCAATACCATTGGCTTTTTTCCAAAGTTCAATTCCATTTTTACCGATCAATTGCTGCAATACATCAACAGGCATTTTGGAAAGTGTTTCAATTTTTCTTACACCTAACCTGGAAAGCAGTTCGAAAGTGACGTTCCCTACCATCGGAATCTTCTTAACTGATAATGGATTTAAAAAAGGCTGAATATAGTCAGGCTTCACTTCAAATCTTCCAATAGGTTTTGATTCACCGGTTCCAATTTTAGAGACGGTCTTATTCGTTGACAAAGCAAAACTGATGGGGAGTCCTGATTGTTTAGTCACGGCTTCAGCAATTTCTGTTGTCCATTGGTAGCATCCAAAAAACTTGTCCATTCCGGATAGATCCAGATAAAATTCATCAATACTGGCTTTTTCCAATACGGGAACTTTTTCCTGGATAATTTCTGTTACCATATGCGACATATTGGAATAGTATTCCATATCGCCTTTGATGACCTGGGCTTCTGGGCACAAACGTAAAGCCATCCGAATTGGCATAGCGGAACGCACGCCGAATTTTCTGACTTCATACGAGCAGGATGCTACGACACCACGATCTCCGCCACCTATGATGATAGGCTGATTCTCCAATACAGAGTCTCTTAACCTCTCACAGGAAACAAAGAATGTATCCAAATCCATATGTGCAATCGCTCGTTCCATTTGACAAAATTAATACGTTTTGTAGCAAATTTTTGTATATTTGTTGCTATAAATTATAGCAATGTCGATTTTTTCAGAAAACATGCGGTATTTAAGAGGTAAGCTAAATCTTTCACAACAAAAGGTTGCTGATGATCTATTAATTACCCGAGGCAGATATGGTAAGTATGAAGATGATGCCGCAGAGCCTCCTCTTGAGATTTTAATCAAAATCTCTAAATATTATAATATCAGTATCGACTTACTTTTGACAATCAATGTCAGCAAATTTTCTATTGATGAGATGATTGAACTTCCTGACAATAGAATTGTCTTGCCTATAAGGGTAGATCAAGATGGAAACAATGAAATTGAGATTATTCCACAAAAGGCTTCAATGGGATACCTGAACGGCTATGGAGATCCAGAGTACATAGAAAGTCTGGAAATCATATCCTTACCCTTCTTGAAAGGAGGCAAGTTCAGAGCATTTCCAGCTGACGGAGATTCAATGCCCCCTTATAAGAACGGAACTTATATTGTGGGAAAGTATGTTGAAAACCTTTCAGACTTGAAAACAGATAGAACTTATGTTTTCATTACCGCTAATGATGGCATCAGTTACAAAAGGTTTCAGTTTCATGAAGCAGATGGTATATGGGTAAAGGCTGACAATCAGTTTTATGATCCTTATAAAATCCCATTACCGGAAATTAAAGAAATCTGGGAATTTGCTTGCAGCATTAATACCAAAGAATATGAACCTGATGAATTTGCGGAGCATCATATTCAAAACTTTATCAACCAGATTAAAACGGATATCAAACAGATCAAAGAGACAATTCGAGATAAAAATTGAATTTGAGTTATTAAAAAACTTCCCCGAAGGGAAGCTAAAAACACAAATGATGAAAAAATTCCGTAGAAACGGGATAAAACAAAAGTAAATATTTCAAAAGAAAATTACAATGAGTCAGCTAAGTTTATTTGATGCAGAAGAATTTTATGAATTTCCAAAAGATTTATTGGAGTACAAAGAAAACTTTCTTAGTAGAGAAGAAGCTGATCTGTTGAAGGATTATCTGCTTCAGAATACGCCTTGGGAACAGCGTACTCAGAAAATGTATGACAAGACGGTCTTAACTCCGCGCCTGACAGCATGGTACGGAGATGCCCAATCTTATAAGTCAGCCGACATTAATACAACCGAAAGAAATGGATGGACTTCTGAATTATATGCTCTAAAAGAAAGAATAGAAAAAGAATTTGGATATCAGTTTAATAGCGTCTTGCTCAATTTATATCGGGACAATAATGATTCTGTTGCCTGGCACAGAGATAAGGAGAGCAGATATGGAAAACGACCTGTTATTGCTTCAATAAGTCTTGGGCAGACAAGAAATTTTGATTTTAGAAAGAAAGACCATCACAAAAGCAGATACAGTTTGCCACTTCCCCATGGCGCATTGCTGATTATGAAAGGAGATTTGCAGGAACATTGGGAGCATAGAATTGCTAAATCTACGGTTCCAATGAAAGAACGAATTAATCTTACATTCAGGTTGATTAATCAATAGGTCTTCACTGATAAAAATGATGTTTTATTTTTTGCAGTTAAATTTGGCAAAAAAGTTGTTGTAATTACAGTAGAACTCTAATTCATAGTTCAGTAGATTTTTAAAAAGACAAACAGCAATGTTTTTCTAAGTTTAAAATCCTATATAATTAGGAAGAGGAGAGTAGCAGCTCAAATTTGCTTCTCTCCTTTTTTATTAATAAGTTACTAAAGCTCCATCTTTATACGTTGCTTAAAAAAGAAATAATTTTAATTATTAATCATTTCGTTTAAAAATGAGCATACATCCAGCTAAGATTAATGAATGTAGAACAAACCACAGCAGGTAAGAAAGAACTGCTGACAAAAGATATTCTTTAAAAGATTCAGGTTCTACAAAAAGCAATGTCCCAATTAATGAAATGGGAAAAAGCATCATGATTATCAAAACAAATAATTTATTTTTCATCTGCCAATTTTTTAATCATTCCCTTAAATATGTAGCCATGAAACGGTAGTACAGCATACCAATAAAGCCTTCCCCAAAGACCTAGCGGTCGGAATGTTGCTTCCTGTACTAAAATATTATTGACAATTTTAAATTCTAACCAAGCTTCGCCAGGCAGTTTCATTTCAGCAAATAAAAGTAATTTCTTTTCATCTCTACTGGCATATAGCACACGCCAAAAATCCAGAGAATCTCCAGCACTGAGCTTATCTTTATTTTTCCGTCCTCTCTTGGAACCCACACCTCCAAAGAGTTTGTCAATACTGCCTCTTAGACTCCACAATAAATTAGCATGGTACCATCCATTTTTACCTCCAATTCCAAATATTTTGTCTAGGGTTTTTTGTTCATCATTAATTCTAATAGACTGTCTATCCTTAAATACACCCATTTTAGGGACTTCTAAAAACTTCCACACATCCTTAGAATAACGATAGTTGCCAAATGAATCATACCAAGTTGACAATACATCATTCTGCTCAATTTTGTCAAAACTTAGCTTTAAACTTTCTTCATAAGATAAAAGCTTAATATTCAAATCATCTGCTAAATTATTTTTTTTTGCCACAACATTAATCTTCATACTGTCAACCAGATTCTTAGCAAGGACATAAGAGGTTGAGGTAATAAAATAAAGCCAATAGGATGATAGTTTTGGACTCAGTACAGGAACTGAGATGATTGACCTTTTAAGATGGCGCTCTTTTGCATAGATAAGCAGCATTTCTTTGTAAGTCAAAATATCTGGCCCTGCAATATCAAAATGCTGATTATAGGTTGTTTCATTAGCCATAACGCCCATTAAAAACTCCACAACATTTCTGATGGCAATAGGTTGGCACAAGGTTTTTAGCCATTTAGGAGCAACCATTACTGGGAGTTTTTCCACAAGATCTCTTATAATTTCAAAAGATGCTGAACCAGAACCTATTATAATTCCAGCTCGAAGAACAGTCAGTGCATAGTGATTGGATTTTAGCCGATCCTCAACATCTTTACGGGATTGCAAATGCTTTGAAAGTTCTTTTTCATTAACGATTCCTGTGAGATAAACAACTTGTTTACAATTAGTTTTTTCAAGAGATTTTGAAAAATTCTCAGCACTTATCTTTTCAGCTTTGCTAAAATCTGCATTGGAAGACATTGAATGAATGAGGTAGAATGCAACATCAATATGATCTGGAATGTTATTTAGTGTACTAGAATCATTAAAATCATTTTCAATGACGCTGATTTGCGACTTGAAATCTTTGTATGGAGATAAATCAAAACGTTTCTGATCTCTCACAGAACAAATGACATGGTGTCCGTTATGAAGCAGTTGTATCAATAATCGTTTACCGATATATCCTGTAGCACCTGTTAAAAAAATTTGCATAAAAATGTTGATCTAAGTGATATAAGAATAGAATGATTCTTCTAGGAGTAAGATTTACAAATCTGAGACCATAGAACCAAAAAATGGAAACTAAGACAGTTTCCCTTCGAAAAAATTAGATTAAAATATAACAAAAATGTTATCAAAGTAATAAAGGTATTTCAATACTGAAAATCTATAATGACAGTAATGAAACACACTTTAAAATAACATAGATTCTGCCAGCTTTAAAAAGGTGTAGAATATAGGATAACTAGCTTGCCTTCTCATTTGAAGGTGACTGATATCCCGGATCAAAATATTCTGAAATTGAATGGATGATACGTTCCGCCGCTGTATCACAAAAATCAAGACCAGAATAGTCAGGATTAAGACCTCCAATAAACGGAACAGCCATGATGTAAAGATTATTGATAATCTGCCCGTATGCATTAAGCGCCTGAAAATAATCGTTAATCTTTAAACCAGGCAGTCTAAGATAGTAGTTATCGTTATAGCCTTGATAAACCTGATTTTCTGTTTCATTTAATAATTCTAATGCATTCTGATTATCTTTGAAATCCAGATAAGCAGGGCTTAGCATATTTTTTTGTTTAAGACCTTCAAAAGGTAAATCACCCCAATTAAAAGCTTGTTGCCCAACAGCGTCAATATATAGGGGATATTTACCCTCAATGCGTTGATTATCCACTGAAGTATAATTATAGATGGCTCCTTCTTTTCCATTTGGAATTACGAAGCTTTCTTTATCAACCTGTACTAAATCGAGTACACCCTTTTCATAGAGAGCCATCATTTCCCGATAAGAGGATTGTGGTAATGAAGCAATGATAACAGAAATCAGCGGCAGCATACTTTTTCTAAGCCGTATCATATCTTCAGCAGAAAAGTGTTTAGCGGGGTAGTTCATTGCATAGCTGAATGCCGCTAATGCTTCTTTCCAACTGACAGACTGACGTCTCCGGATAGATTTTTCCGCTTCTCTATATTCCGCTTTAAATAGCTCAAAACTGTCAAGATCTTGTCTTAATGACATCATTTCTTCAACAAATGCTTCCAAACTGAGATCTTTGATCTTATCATAAAAGCCCGGATCTTTTAATTTTAATGCTTGTTTAAAATTTAGGTCAAATACGTAATCTAAATCAACAAATCCGTTATTATTATTTTTATATTCGTAAATATCTTTCAATGACATTACCCAAGAACTGGAATAAGCTTCGCCGTCCGAATGAAAACGGAGTGCAGGCAAAAATCCACCTGTAGAAAATAGGGTCATCTTAAATTGTAAAGATTGGGGATTGAGCTGATAAGACAACTGACCATCTTCCTCAGCTAAAAAAGAGCCGTTAATTCTGGCCAAAGTTTTCACCACATCGACGGCTGTCAATGAACTGCCTCGGATTGCAACAGATCCATTAAAAGGCGAATTAAATTTAGATGGAGGATAGGGTGAATCATACCAGTCGCTAACCTGGTCTTCATAAGTTTTAGGCCAATGGTGTCCTGTACAGAGAATCACTATATCAGCATTGTGATAGTCATCTGTATCCGTTATAATCTGATAGGATAATTGATCGGTTACTTTAATATCGGTTACTTCAGTATTAATGTTAGATTTTACCTTGATACCCCTTTTTATTAGAGTTGTAATATAATACTTAAAAAGATGTTCTAAGTAATTTCCAAGCAAAATAACCTTGGTATAACCTTATCTTCATTGAATTGACCATCAGAAAAAAAATCCGGAAATTCTTTTGTCGGGTGGTTATTGATATAGTCTTTGAAACTGACATCAAATTTTGGAAGCTCAGTAGCTGAAACATTAGCCACATGTTCTTTGTTAGAGCCACGTGTTCCATAAGGCATTCCTACGCCCAATCTGTCATTTTTTTCAAATATCATTACAATTGACGGCTGAAGATTACCATCAGCAATATGTTTAAGCAGCATTAATGAAGCAGGACCACCTCCAATTAATGCTATTGACCGCGAATATATTTTTTGCATTCGATTAATTTAAAACTGACATTCAAAATACATTCCATACCATTATGGAATTTGGGGTTAATACAATGGCAATCTAAGAATATTGATTGATTGTTTGAATATGAAGTGTAATTTAAGTTGTAGTCATTGCTGAAATTAAGAAGTTATTTATTTTAAATAAATTCTACATAAATCATAAAATGATATCGAAAAAAATGGTCATTTTTGCAATCTTAAATTTGGAGGAATTTTAAGAACTTTCATCTGACTTCATTCATACCTTTAAAAATGAGATTGATGTGTTACTGGGAATAAATTTTCAATAAATAATTTTTCAACAATAAAAAATACAATGACCAAAATGGATATGTTTAACCATCTCGAAAATAATCAAGCCTTATTGAATGCGATTATCATGTCTAGTGATGACGCCATTGTTAGCAAAACGCTTGATGGTATCATAACCAGTTGGAATCCAGCAGCAGAACAAATGTTTGGTTATTTGCAAACTGAAGCTGTAGGCGAGCATATATCTCTTATTATTCCAGAAGATAGATTAAATGAGGAAGATTATATTATAGGGCAAATCAAGTCCGGCAAAAAAGTGGATCACTTTGAAACCATCCGTAAAAAAAAGGATGGCCAGCCTTTCCCAATTTCAGTAACTGTATCACCAGTTGTTGATAAAGAAGGCCGAATAATCGGTGCATCAAAAATTGCACGCGATATCAGTGACCGTCATATTGCACAGCAGGAAAAAGCTGAACTTTTAGAAAGATTAAAAGAACTGAATCTACGCAAAGATGAATTCATAGCCTTAGCCAGCCACGAACTTAGAACTCCTCTGACCAGTATGGATGCCTATCTCCAGATATTGCTAAGGCATATAGAAGATGAAAAGGTTCAGGGATTTTTGCAGAAAGCATTAGCGCAGTCTAAGAAAATTAATCATTTGATATCAGATTTATTAGACGTTTCAAAAATTGAAGCGGGAAAACTAATTCTTCGAAACGAAAGATTCGATATCTGTAAATTGATCCAGGATACCGTAGAAACAGTAGGTCAAGCCCATGAACATTTCAACATCACATTTGATTGTGACACCCATTCAACGGTCATTATAGGTGACCATTATAAAATAGAACAGGTTATCACTAATCTTTTAACTAATGCCATTAGGTATTCAGGAGTACAGAAGCAAGCTAATGTTACTTTGAAAGTTGGGATGGACCATCTTACTGTCAGTGTGCAGGATTACGGAATGGGCATAAAAGCTGATCACTTCGATGACATATTCTCAAGATTTTATCAGGTTAATCAGTCTAAAGCTGGCGGTTTGGGTTTAGGTTTGTACTTATGTAAACAAATTATAGATCAGCATAACGGCCGTATTTGGGTAGAAAGTGAAATTGATAGGGGTAGTATATTCTGGATTGAACTGCCTTTAATATCAGGGCAGCTGTAGAGGAGAAAAAATTATAAAATGGCTATTTATTGCTGTATAAGTCACAAGTTGAACGGCTTTATTAAGAAAAAAGTGTTTGCATTTTTTTATCACAAAAAGGATGGTTAAAATTTTCTGGCAGAAGGTTTGGTTGTCTAGACCTATCAAACTGCAATTATATATCTATGAATTTTTGAACTATTTTGCTAGAGCGTATCAGCCATTATTTACTTCGCAAAGGAGAAACCATATCTATTTCTGAGCATGAAACATCCGGTACCTTACAACTAGCATTTTCTCAAATTCCGGTTGCTCAGAATATTTATAACGGGTGCTTAACAATTTTTAACCATCCTCAAATAAATTGGCTGAATTTGCAGATGAATTCAGGCAGATACTTGAAAGCAGAACCGGTGCAGAATTTCTATCCATAGAGGTTGCCAAACAATTTAGTTCAGATTGGTCCATTGCAATAACAGGATGTTTTTCTTCAAAAGAAGAATTTGATAATCAAATTTTCGCCTATTATAGTATTTTTTATAAGAATGTCATAGTGATAAGATTGATTTACATCCATTGACGAAAGCCTGGGATGCACAGAAATATTTTGCAGAATATGTTTTAACATGTTTAAGATGTGAATTAAAACATGAACATTTTTCAAAAGAAATAACCTACGCTTAATTGATTGCCCGCAATCGTTTTATCCACCTTCGCAGGTGGATTTCTTTGTTTATTCCCATAATTAGAAATAACATCAATTTAGATAACAAATAAAAATTATTATGTCAAAAAATGTAGCAGAACAAATCGTTGAGCTGCTGGAGAGTGCCAACGTAAAAAGAATATATGCTGTAACAGGCGACAGTCTCAATCATCTGAATATAGCTGTCAAGAAGAGCAGTATTGAATGGATTCACGTCAGACATGAAGAAGTGGGAGCCTATGCAGCAGCTGCTGAAGCTGAGCTAGACGGTTTTGCAGTTTGTGCAGGCAGTTGTGGGCCTGGTCATGTCCATCTTATTAACGGTGTGTATGAAGCGCATCGTTCTCATGTTCCAATGTTGGTTATTGCATCCACCATACCGAGCAACGAAATGGGAATGGATTATTTTCAGGAAACCAATACCATTAAATTATTTGACGACTGCAGTTATTATAATCAGATGATTACCAGACCTGAGCAGGTAGAAAGAACTTTACAGACAGCTATTCAGTATGCGATTTCTAAGAAAGGCGTGGCAGTCATTGGTCTTCCGGGCGACATTTCTGAATTAACTGCTGAAGAAACCAATACCTCAAAAACGATTTTCAGAACCAATCCCATAATCAGACCTTCTGATAATGAACTTCAACAATTAGCAGATATCGTCAATCAACATCAAAAAGTAACCATCTACTGTGGTATAGGTGCAGAAAAAGCTAATAAAGAAGTAGTTGAACTGGCTCAATTCCTCAAAGCACCGGTTGGTTATTCTTTCAGGGGAAAGATGGCTATTCAGCCTAACAATCCTAACGAAGTGGGATTGACAGGGCTTCTCGGACTTCCATCTGCTTACCACGCTATGCACGAAGCTGAGGTTTTAATACTTTTGGGAACAGATTTCCCGTATCAGGCTTTTATGCCTGTCAAAAATAAGATTATACAGATTGATTCCTCAGCGGAACGTTTGGGAAGAAGAGCAAAGTTGGAACTGGGATTAACAGGGGATATCAAAGAAACCGTCAAAGCATTGCTGCCGTTACTCAATGAAAAAGAAGACCGTCATTTTCTTAATCAGCAACTTGAGTTCTATGATAAAGTCAAGGAGCAGCAGCTTACCTACGTGAAAGATGCAGGAGGAGAAAATGCCATACAACCTGAATTTGTTGCCCATACTTTAGATAAGCTTGCGACTCAGGATGCCATATTCACTGTAGACACAGGAATGTGCTGTGTCTGGGGTGCGCGATATATTACAGGCACGGGGCAAAGAAAAATGTTGGGATCGTTTAACCACGGTTCTATGGCTAATGCAATGCCTATGGCGATAGGCGCAGCGCTCTCACATCCGGATCAGCAGGTAATCGCTATGTGCGGTGACGGCGGTTTATCAATGCTGCTGGGTGATATGGCTACTATTTTCAGTACAAGCTTCCTGTCAAATCAATAGTGTTTAACAATAGGAGTTTGGGAATGGTAAAGCTTGAGATGGAAGTGGGTGGTATGCCGGATAATGAAACCGATATGGTCAATCCGGATTTTGCAATGATTGCCCATGCCATGGGATATCCGGGGAAAAATGTTCATAAGCCTGAAGAAGTAGAACAAGCCATCAAAGACTGTCTCGATTACAAAGGACCTTATCTTTTAAATATATTTACCAATCCTAATGCCTTAGCATTATCTCCAAAAATTGAATTTGAACAATTACTTGGGATGACAAAATTAATGGCTCAACTGATGCTCGGTGGCAAGCTTCAGGAAGCTATGGACACTGTAAAAAGTAACTATAAGCATTAAAGATCTTATATAAATGTATATGTAAACAAAAGAAGCAGTATCTGAATGATACTGCTTTTTTTTGTTAAACTGTCCCGTCCTAAAATAAGTTTACACAAAACAGACTTATTATGGAAAATCGAGAAAATACAGTAGAAAAGCGAACACAACAAGATTACACAATGGCTTTTAAATTAGGTATTGTTAGTCGTGTAGAAAAGGGCGAATTCACTTACAAACAGGCGCAAAAACATTACGGTATCCAAGGTAGAAGCACCGTTTTGGTTTGGCTTAGAAAATATGGTAATTTAGATTGGAGCAAACCCACCATTCATACCATGTTACAATCCAAAGAAACACCCGCCGAAAAGATTAAAAGACTAGAGAAAGAATTAGCTGATGAGAAACTGAAGACCAAAGTTCTCAATATGATGATTGATATCTCCGACAAGCAATACGGCACGCAGATCCGAAAAAAGTTTACGCCCAAACAGTCAGAGAACTCCAAGAAAAAGGATTGAGTTTATCAAAAATCTGCAGATTGTTTGGGATAAGCAGACAAGCCATTTACCAGCAGCGCCAAAGATTATGTGTTCGGGAAAAAGAATTGGGGAAAGTTAAACAATTCGTTGAGGAGATTCGTTTTGAACAGCCCAGAATAGGAACAAGAAAACTTTATTATTTGCTTAAAAATAAATTCAGGCTGGAAAACATAAAAATAGGCAGAGATGCGCTGTTCAATTATTTGCGAAGAGAAAACCTTCTTATTTATCCTAAGAAAAGATATACAAGGACCACTTTTTCAAAGCATTGGCTCAGAAAACACCCCAATCTTTTGAAAACGACTTGTCTCAAAAGAAAAGAACAGGTATTTGTAAGTGATATCACTTATGTGAAAACCAAGACGTATGTCTGTTATTTATCTTTGGTAACGGATGCTTACAGCAGAAAAATTATGGGTTACGAGCTGAGTGAAAATATGAATGCTGAAAATGTAGTGAAAGCTCTGAAAATGGCCGTGAGAAACAGGACGACTCATCTTCCGCTTATTCATCACTCAGACAGAGGATTGCAATATTGTTCCGAAGTGTATCAGAAAGTACTTGTTGAAAACAAAATAATACCCTCAATGACAGATGGCTATGACTGTTATCAAAATGCTTTAGCAGAAAGAATAAATGGAATATTGAAGCAGGAATTTTTAATTTACAAATGCAAAAACATTCAGGATTTAAAACAAATGGTGAAAGAAAGTATTTATATTTACAACAACAAAAGACCACATCTTAGTCTGAAGATGAAAACTCCGGAAACAATCCACAAAAAATCCGGAAAATCAAAATCTTCCGGATTAATATTTTAATTAAAAACTTGTAAACCTATTTTAGGACTAGTCAAACAATATTTCCATCGAGGTCTATAAAAATTCTATCAGAATTTTATTCAACTCATCTGCGTGGGTAACATTGAGACCGTGAGGCGCTCCTGCAATAACATGATATTGACTGTGTCCAATCATTTTTGCAGCCTGATCAGCAGCTGTAGCAATCGGTACGATTTTATCCTCATCTCCGTGAACAATCAAAGTAGGTATAGTTATAGAATTCAACTCCAATCTAAAATCCGTATTTGCCCAGCTTTCAGCAGCTTTAATTGTCGCTATGGGTGAAGACTGTGACGAAATGCTCCAATCAAAATCGAGTTGTTTCTGACTCACGGTTCTTGAGATAAGACCATAATTATAGAAATCTGCGTGAAATCCTTCAAGAAATACCAAACGATCCTTACGTAGATTATCCAAGATTTCATCCAGTTTTTCCTGAGGCACTCCATCGGGGTTATCTTCTTTTTTCTTTACCAGCGGAATAATTGATGCTACCAAAGCAATTTTTGAAATATTCTTAGAACCATAATTAGTCAGATATCTGACCACTTCACCACCACCCATTGAAAATCCAACTAATGCTACATTTTTGAGCTCCAGCTGTTCAATAACTTCATTTAAATCTTCAGCAAGGGTAGTATAATCATAGCCATGGTCTGAAACAAATGATTTTCCAAATCCTTTTCTATCATATGTGATAACACGGTATCCCGCATTCAGTAATGCTTGTACCTGAAGCTCCCAGGATTTACCACTTAAGGGCCATCCATGGATTAAGATAACAGGTTGTCCTTCTCCAAGGTCTTCATAGTAGATACTGTAATTTTTGTCAAGATCTTTTGTAATGTAAGGCATAAATTGATTTTTTATATTAATATTGACTGAGGTTAACCAAAGATCAGACCACCACCAATATTCTGATAACACAGAAGTCAAACACTTAGTTTTTTAAAATTATTTCACTGCGGTTTGATGGAGTATAACATAATCCCAAGCTGTCATTTCTATAATGAGTGTTTCATCTACCTGGATTTCCGCATCAGAAAACAAGTTCGTATAGTGTCCTTTATCAAAAGAAGTATCGAACTGTGCCACCACTGTAGCATTGCTAAGGTTGATGAAAGCTAAAACTTTATCACCATTTTTCTCACGAACGAAAGAAATCACCTGATCCATCTTATCATTCATTATCCTGACCATTTCACCACCGTAATGCCCGTTCCATAAGGCTTGATTTCTATGTTTTAGAGAAAATAAGGTAGAATACAACTTTTCATTGTCATGAGGCTTCCAAGGTATAGGATCTTTTTCAAAAAATGCTAATGAATGATCTAGGCCAGCTTCCTGTCCACTGTAGACCAAAGGCATACCATCCATCAGAAAAGTGAAAACAGTTACCGCTTTCAAAGCCTCACCAAAATTACTCGACGGCGTACCTTCCCAAGAATTTTTATCGTGATTATCGATGAAATTCATTCGGATGCCTTTCTTAGGGAATATAGATACGTGCTCTGCTAAATATGCTTCTGTCAGCGTTTTGACGCTGTAGTGATTAACAGCAATCTGATGGAGTATATTCCAAAGAGTCCAGTTATAAGTAGCATCAAATGCCCTGCGGTGCAGATCTTTATCTTCTGCTTCTGCCAGCATAAACACAGGTTTTAGGACATCCAATTCAGCTCTTGCATTCTCCCAAAAATCAATCGGTACAAAGCTCGCAATATCACATCGGAAACCATCAATATCATATTCTTTCACCCAATATTTAAGAGCCTCCGTCATATATTCCCGAAGCTGTGGATGGCTGTAATCCAACTCAATAATATCGTCATAATCACGCCATCGAGTGGACTGAAAAGTGTTTTTTCTTGACATCATATACCATTCCGGGTGTTCAATGACGAGATTATTATCCCAGCTGGTATGATTAGCGACCCAGTCCAAAATCACAAACATTCCCTCATTATGAATGGCTTTAATCAGCCTTCTAAAATCCTGCTCAGTTCCAAATTCTGGATTAATTTCAAGATAATTTCTGACGGAGTAATAACTACCGAGATTTCCTTTGCGGTGGATTTTACCAATGGGGTGGATAGGCATCAGCCATATAATATCGATTCCCAATTGCTTTAGCCTTGGTAATTCTCTTTCAACCGCTGCAAATGTACCTTCTTCCGAAAACTGTCTGATGTTAAGCTCATAAAGTGTTGCGTTTTTCACCCATTCTGGTGCTGTAATCTCTACAAAAGATTTAGGCTGGTATCGATGATCAGAGTTTGGCTGCATAAGATTATTTTATCGTTGGTCAAGATATTATCGAATATCGTACCTTCTTATTACTCAATCCTTATTGTTAGCATAAAATTAAAAAAGTAATCAATAGATTATAATACCATTTAAATGTTGTTGATTGATATAATAAAAAGGTTTAATGTTTGCATAGCTTACCTAAATATTAAGATATGATACCAAAAAAAATCCATTACTGCTGGTTTGGAGGACAACCAAAAGACCAATTAGCGGAACACTGTATCGCCACGTGGAGAAAGATACATCCAGATTTTGAGATTATAGAATGGAATGAGACCAATGCTCCTTTAGAAGATAACAATTATGTGAAAGAAGCATTCGCACAAAAAAAATGGGCGTTTGTGTCAGATTATGTGCGATCTAAAGTGATGCTGGATTACGGTGGTATTTATATGGATACTGATATGGAACTAAAACTTCCGCTAGATGAATTCTTAACAGAAAAAGCAGTTTGTGGTTATGAAGTCAAAGGGGTTCCATATTCTGCATTTTGGATGGCCGAACCAAACCATCAGCTTTCCAAAGATTTTGTAGCGTATTATAATAAACAGAAAGGTTTTGAAGAAAGAATTAACACCGATATTTTTTCAGAGATGCTTGAAAAAGATTATGGAGCCGACCGCTACAGTGATACAATCCAAAGATTAAGGCATCACGTAACACTATATCCATCAGTTTATTTTTCACAAGATCTGCCTAAAAATTATGTGAGCCATCATTTCAATGGTTCGTGGTTTGGAGGAGATGAAGAAAATAAACACAAAAAAATGGTAAATGTTTATGGCCTTCTCAATCAGCTCACCACACAGCAAGATGCAGCTAAAGCAGTGGAGAGCATTCTTAATAAATATAAAATTATTAAGGTAGAGGATATCTTAAACCTTATTCCTATTGAGCAGATTGAAGCTTATGTCAACAATAAAACCGAAAAGGAAGAGCATGCTATAGAATAATTTAAGCCACACTTTATTTTAAAATGTAGCTTGCATTATAATTAAAATACTAAAGTAATTTAACTATATGATTGAGATCATAAAAGAAAGACCATATAATGTAATACTTTTGAATTAAGGCTCCTATGGCCTTTAAATTTAATTTCGACAATTTCATAGTTAATCCGGTGCTATTAATTTACTGCCGGATTTTTAATGTCTGTTCAAAATGGACCAGGAGTATTAGAGTATAACCTAACTAAGTTTAAAATTGAAATTCATGAAAGATTTATTATTTGAAAATTGGGAAAAACTTGGGCAAGTCGCGTTGACAACAGTAGTTTCATTTATTATCCTTTTCCTTTTCATAAGAATCTCTGGGAAAAGGACATTGGCTAAGTTTAATGCTTTTGATTTTGTGGTGACTGTAGCGCTAGGTTCAACTTTAGCTTATATGATGTTGGCCATGGTAACTTTAGCAGAAGGTGTTTTAGTTTTACTACTCATCATTGGAATGCAATATTTTTTTGCAAAATTAGCCAGTACATCCGATAAGATGGAGCATCTGATCAATTCCTCACCTCGTCTATTATTTTACAAGGGACATTATCTTAAAAATCATATGAAAGCGGAAGCTATTACCGTTGACGAAATTTATGCTGTTGTCAGGCATGCAGGACACGAGAAAATGGATGATGTATTGGCGGTTGTGATAGAACTGAATGGTGAGATCAGTGTCATACAAAAATCAGAGACAGAAACTGGTGAGTCTTCAATGGAAGATTTGAAACTTCCGAAGAATTAATCTTTTTACATTATCTAAATTAGGAGCATTGTATTATGTTTTGATTTATCCAAATCTGGTTTTCCAATCCTTCTTTAGTTCAGCGTACTGTTTATTATCCTCTGCTTCCTTCCATTTATCATAAAAGATGGCGGCCGATTTAGCTTTTTCAGGATCACCTGTTCCTTTTTTCAAAAGATCGTAATTTTTTTCAGCATTATATTTTCGCCCACCTTTATAATTAAAATATCTTCTTGCTCTTGTAAATCCCATTTGCAAATACTTTCTTGAGAGATCAGCACCAACAAACTCGTTTCTGTTCAAATACTCTAAAAACATTGAAAAGATTTTAGATGAACTCTCGAGAGAAGCAGTTTCATTTTTAAATCTCCAAAAGGGTCCGATTTCTGACTTATAAGGTTCACAAATCAATACGCCTTGTTCACCTTTTCCAACTTTATATAGTTCAGGGTTCTTCCTGTAATCAATATCTGGCTTCCAATTATAATCTTCAGAATTAAAATCGACGTTGGAGGGTTTCACTTGCTTCATAAAATCATAATGTACAAATCACATTCCTTTATTAAAATTTACAACACTATGTCACAAAATGAAACTCAGTATTAAACTTATCATTAAATTAATAGTGCAGCCATATATCTTAAATATTTCTTTGTAAGTTTATAAAAATAATGCTTTAGCATCCTATATGAACTCTTTACAAACACCAACTATAAAAGCTGTTTTTTTTGATATCGACGGCACCTTATTCAGTTTAAAAAACAAGACGATTCCTGAATCTACAAAGAAAGCGATCAATAGCCTTCGTCAGCAAGGAATTAAAGTCATTGTGGCGACAGGTCGTTCTATCAACGATTTATCGCACGTTAAAGACATTCAATTTGATGGATTTATGACATTCAATGGGGGCTATTGTATGACCGTAGATGGCCATCTAATGTTTAAGCAAGCTCTTCATCACGAAGATATTCAAAGTTTAATAACTTATTCAGCAAGTTCAGGTGTCAGTTTTTCACTAATGTATGAAGATAAAGTACAAATAAGTCATGCGAGTCCTAAAGTTAAAGAACTCTATAATCATGTCAATATACCGGTTCCTCCTCTGTATGAAGAAGCAAATTCAGATATTCATAATGTTTTGCAGGTCAATGTATTCATTGAGCCAGAAGATGAGATTTCTTTTATGCAGAATATCATGCCCAATTCTCTATCTTCCAGATGGACACCGTTATTTGCAGATGTCAATCCAGCCGGCATCAGTAAGAAGAGAGGAGTAGAGCTTTTTTGTGAACATTTTAAAATCAATGTTTCCGAAACAATGGCTTTTGGCGATGGCGGAAATGATATTTCAATGCTGAAATACGTAAAGATTGGCATCGCTATGGGCAATGCCAATGACAATGTTAAAGAATCTGCAGACTATGTGACTTTCGATGTTGATCAGGATGGGATACAATCTGCTTTAAAGCATTTTGGACTCTTAGATTAAAACATAGCATTATACTTTTTCAATAGAAATAACATAAAGTAAAAATTTAATAATACCAAAAGCTCCACTGATGTCCGTTATAAACCGCTAATGTTTTAATGCCGGAGTTATTCACTAATACCATCATTCCAGGCGCCGGATTAACGATACTCTGATAAGAATTAACGACCGGTAAAACCATACTTCCTGCCCGGCCTAAAGAAGTAATGCCGGTTTTAGTATCTGATGAAGTTCCTGTTGTAACAGCATTTTCAAGACAGTACAAGGATAATGAATTAGTAGAATAAGCAGAAAAAGCTACATCACTGTCCCCAGAAAGTACCTGTACAAACTTAACAGCGCTGGTATAATTATCCTTTGTAATCCCAAAATCACTCAGCTTGAAGGTCAGTACTCTGATATCTCTCGTAGTCCCGGAAAATGTACCTCCCGAATTATAGTCGTGAGGGCAATTGCCTACATAATAGAAACTCCATAGTGCCGTACCTGATGGTGTTGCTAGGCTTGAGGAAAAGTTTACATCCTTCTGTACGCCAATCGTATTGCCGCTCATATCTGTAAACTTAAAAATATCAAAACTGCTGCTTGGCGCCCCTACCTGTGTTACAATAATATCAGGTATATCATCGGTAATACAATTGGGATTAATATCAGCCAGGACGTTAACATAAAAACTTAATTCCTATTTAGGTATATTGAATACAGCAGTACTCAGATCCAATCCGTTAACACCATCTCTTAAATAATATCCTAAAGAAATATTGCAGCTTAAGCTGGGTGTACATGTTTGGTTCTGCATTACCCCATTAACGTATCTGGGTATCCCGATAAAGAAATTAGTTGCTGTACTTGTGGTATTAATAGTAGTGGGGAATGCTCGGTAGTTTTCATTGACGTAAGTAACTCCGTGAGAAGTTAATGCTGCATTATTCACACCCGTCGCATAAGTAGTCGTGCCTATCGTAAAGCCAATCAGATTATTAGTATCCTGGGATACGGTATAAGCACTAGAATTATCTCTTGAAATCCAGTATCCATTATAATCACCATAAATAGTACCTGGTCTAATCTGTGCGTTTAAAGAAAATGTAAAACATAGAATTATTAAGCATCGTATCCGCTCTGCATGATTCATTTTAAAGAGAAGTTTAAATTGTTTTTTTATAATATTTTCACAATTTAGCGTAATTTTTGTCTGTATCTTTATGATATTATGAATGCTAAAATTTTAATATTATTTTTACAATTTAAACAGTTTCACTGAAATGTTATATTTTTCAGGTTACAATTGATAAACAATTAAAATCTGAAAATTAAAGGGTTGCTTCTATGAATCATCAGATATCGTTAAGCTTTTATGTGTTCACTTATCCTAATAATTTTTTAGATGGCCTTTTATTAAGAAGAAAAATCAGCTTCTCATCTAGAGTCATTATTCTTAAAACTCTCTTTCTGGAAAAAAATAAAAATAGATTAAAACGATTCTGATTGGAAATCATCCCAGAACTTGATTTACGATAAAACTAAGTTTTTCCATATCAAATGGCTTAGGGAGAAAAGCATTTGCATCAGCTTGTTCTGCGATTGAGGCGCCATCCAAACATCACCACAGGTAAATTTTTCAAAGAAGGGTCAGATCGTAAGGATTTAAGAATTTGTTCGCCCGAAATAACAGGCATCCATAAGTCCAATAAGAGCAGGTCTGGACAGTCAGTGCATAACCATCACTCATGATAAAGGGTTTTTGGAGATTAATATAATGCACTTACGATCTCTTTCGTATAAAGAATTACTCTTAAAGAATATGTTTATTTTAATAATGTTAATAATCAAATTAACAGCATATTAAAAGTGTTATTTAAAGTTGATAATGAACTGCCATTCTGCTTAGCACGAAATTAATAAAATCATCTTCAATCTTATTTCGATCAACGTTATGATTTCGATAGTCATAAGATGTAAGTGCTTTTGCCAGGTGACTGTATGGTAGAAAGTCTGATTCCTTAATCATCAATCTTCCTGAGCCTGTTTTCGTGTTGATAATTTCATCATTAATTGTTCTTAATTTAACAACGATATGATAAAATTTAGAAGGAGTGCTATTGCTGTATCTTTCAATGATATTGATTTTAAAAGCATTGAAGTATATCGTTTTAAATCCCAGTTTGGATCCTATCTCAGGTTTGGTAATTTCTAATGTAAATTTCATAAATAATGTTGCGGATATAATTCTTACTCATTGAAAATTCGTACAAAATAAATGAATAATGATGAATCTTTTTAAAAAATATTGACTGATAAATCTTTTTAATTCAGTATGATTTGAGTCATAAATAAATGTGTAATAATCACAGGCTAAATATTTCCCTCATCATTTCATCATGATATTACATTTATTAACGCCAAAAATTAGTGGCGATAGGATGCACTAGAAAGTAATGCTTCTCTGTACCGTGCTGCAGACCATAATTAATGCCGGCATCCAATTTAAGATTTTTAACCACTTCAAACTGTAGAGCTGCATTAATGTAATTGCTTAGCTGATGTGCCTTAAAATCATAAGTGTAGTAGGTTTCGGCGATCGCTTCTAACTTTTGAACCAATGAATGGCTAAGTGTTAAAGTCTGGAGCAGTTCCGTGTGCATCGCATTAAAGTCTTTATCTTTTAAGTGATCCAATTCCACTTGGAATCCCAGCTTCCAATCTCCAGGAAGTTTATAAAGCATCGGCACTATAAGACCCGCTTCAATACGGCTGTCTTCAAATTTGGAGCTTGGTAATTTAAGATAAGGTAAAAGTGCCATTATAAAATTACCGTGATCGTTTCCAACTAGGTTTTGCTTAACGCGAATGGTTATGTCTCCGAAACCTTCTTCTAAAGAAGATTCACCTTTTAAGTTTGTCTCTTTTTGTCTGCCATATGTCTGAAATCCAACCTGTAAGGCTCTGTTTTTCATCAGTCCCAATTTTACATTGATTTGGTTAATGAGCAGTGTGGAACTTTTTTTCAATTCAGATTGATCCTTTATCAGTCTAACCATATCAGTTTCATACTGAAAATGACCTGCGTCGATGGTGTATGGGGATTCCGTTACGTCCGGTCTGTCTGTCTCCATATCTCGCATTTGTTCTTTAGGAACAGGTTTAAATAATGAATAATGCTGTACAGATTGTCCAAAATAGTGTAGTGGAAAACCCAGAATCAAGAGAACCACTGGGCGACATAACATTTTTTTAAATAGTGTAGAAATAATTGCCATATTATCAAATTATGATGGTTGTTAACCAAAAGCCACACCATATCACTATCATTAACTTGGGGTACGCTACCGAATCGTTTCAAAATACTGAGATGAGGCATACATTTTGTTAAGTTAATATCTATGAATGCTAAAGAACTAAGAATAGGTAATATGATTTCCGATATCGACGGAAATATAACAGAGGTCAACATTGACATTATGCAAAACATTATACAGGGTGGAGATCAGTATCAGCCGGTAGAATTATGCGACAAGTGCTTTAATAAATTAGGTTTTATCCAAGAGCATTTAGGTCATTATTTCGACGATATTTACGATTTTTCTGTTTTAGCATCAAGAAACAACTCTTATATCGTGCGTTGGGGTAATCAAGTATTAGCGGGTGCTGAACCGATCCGTTATATACACGAATTACAAAATATTTTCTTTGCTCTCAAGGGTAGGGATTTGGATGTTAGACGATTTTACAGTGACGTCGTCAATCAGACTAAACCAGCTTTTGCGTAGTGTACAATAGACCAGAAAAATAAATTACACTAATGTTTGAGCATATTTACCAGACGGGTAAGACTTCAACCATAACTCAATTTAATTAAACATAAAAAGAGAGATAAAATCATAGTAAGTTTTATCTCTCTTTTTTTTGCATTCATTATACTACTTCATCAGCTAATCTTTTCAAGTACTTTAAATTTATTGTAGGAAACACAAAGTTGTTGTAGTTGTTTGCCCACTAATGCTTCACTTTCTCGGCAAAGCTCTCCGCTGTTAAGTGCATCCTGAAACGCATTGATTGCTGCCTTTTCTCCAAAAACCACGTTTTCAAGTGTAGATTCCACTTTATCGGAAGCAAAGGTATTTTTAACATCAATCCAAGCCCTGTGAAATGCTCCGGAAATACTGGTATTATTATCCGGATGACCGCCCTTGCTCTCTATAAGATCAATCAGTTCATCCTTCATGTCCCAAGCTTCAGCAACCATATCGTCGTAAGCGGGTCTTAGATCTGCATAATTCTGCCATACCTTATCAGCAACTTTGGCAAAGCCAGCTATCCTGTCATTAGTAATATTAAGTAAATCGTTCAGGACTGAAATTGTTTTGTCATTATTCATAATTAAAAATTGTTTGGTGATGCTGTAATTTTACAAGAATGATGCCTGATGAGTTTCAAAGATTCATTAATTTGAAAATATGATTTAAAAAAGATTTAATAGCCTGATTCGGAATATATTTAGAGCTTTCCATATGCAAATATCAGATTTAAACAATGAAATGGAAAAATTTAAATCATCTCATATTATTGCTATTCGTCGGGTATTGGAAGTTAAATTCACATCAGAAAAAATGTCTGAAGTATAACACTTCAGAGATTTCTTTAAAAGTTGACCCTAATATTTTTTGGATGCCTCATCATAATTGTGATTTTGTCCATATCATCGATGATTTCATAATCAATTTCTTCATAGAGATCATTACCTTTTTTTTCGTGGATATCGATTTCTGCAAATCCCACTTCATCTCGTGGTATGTCCAGTAAAAACTTATTGGTATTATCAGGTCTTATGAAAGAGTCCTTTGTAAAATCTATAAATTGCATAATATGTTTGTTTTTAGTGTAATTGAGTTTTATCAAATTATGTGCAAATCTATATTCTAAAAATAAAAATAGTTGGTGAGCTCATTAAACCAATAGCTTGAGGATTTATAAAATATCGGTATGGACTTAAAGAGTTTATAATCGAAGAAATTATTCCGGCTGAATCATTACAAACCGCACCAGCTTAAACTCTTGCTTTATTGTCGCCCGAATACGTTGTATTGCATCAGTGATTTCTTCCGTATCGAGATGCTCTTCAAAGTCAATAATCAGCATCAATACGACTTCTTCTGGGGATTGGTAAGTCGATAAGATAGTTTTAGTTCTGACTACTGCCGAATCACTTTCGGCCAGTCGGGCAATTTTTGCTTTGGTTTCAGGCGCAATACCTTCTCCCATCAATAAGCTTCTGCTTTCCCTTGCTAATATAAATGATACAAAAACCAAAATCAGTCCTACAATGACTGATGCTAATCCATCCAGTTCAGGGATTTGAAAGGAGTGACTCACACCCATCAGCAGCATAACCACAAGAAGACCTGCCACTGCTGCGCCATCTTCAAATACCACAAGAAAACTGCTTGGGTCTTTACTCTTAATAATTGCATCCCACCATTTCAGACCTTGTCGTGTCTTGTTGAATGCTTTGATTGCAATGACTAATGAAGTACCTTCAAAAATTAGAGATAATATTAAAACAATATAGTTCAAAAAAGGATCTTTCATCATTTCTGGATGTATCATATGTTTGACGCCCTGATAAATCGACAAAGCTCCTCCCAATGCAAATATCAGAATAGAGACAACAAAAGACCAGAAATAGAGTTCCTTCCCATAACCAAAAGGATGCGATTCATCAGGTGCTTTTTTGCTTCTTTTCAAGCCATACAAAAGTAATAATTGATTTAGCGTGTCTACGGTAGAGTGGATGCCTTCTGATATCATCGAAGCACTGTTGGTGAACCCTCCGGCAATAAATTTGGTTAATGCGATTAGGAGATTAGCTGCTAATGCACTATAAATGGATTTTCGGTTGTTGGTCATGGATTGTAACTGTTGTCAGCAAGTAGCTATAGAAATATAATGCCGCAATGCAAAGAACCAAAAACAGTATTTATAAAACACAACTATTTACTTAATCAACCATCCTGGCCCATTAATGGTAAAGTAAAGCTAAATACAGTGCTTTTTTCGGGACTGCTTTGTACCTCTATAGTTCCTTGGTGAAGTTCAACAATTTCTTTGGAGAGGTAAAGCCCAATACCAAAACCTGCGATGGATGCACTGATATTATCATTTATCCTATAGTAACGTTCAAATATGCGTTTTTGATCTTCCTTAGAAATACCTTTACCATAATCCTCCACAGTAACTTTCAGGATTTTATTTTCATTAATATAGTAAGCCACATTAATAACACTGTCATTAGGCGCATATTTAACAGCATTGCCAATTAGGTTATGCAAAACCTGGGAAATTTTTTCTCGGTCTGCCTGAATCAATATTGATTGTGACGGTTTAAACTGGAAGTGGTGTGTTGTTACCGTTGATTTCATTTCATCTTCTAGCTCAGCGAACAGTGTCTGAATATCAAAAACTGTTTGATCTAAGTGCAGCTGTCCTGATTCGATTCTCGATACATTCAGAAATCCGTTAATCATTCCGGTCATATTGTCCACCTGTTTCAAAGATTTGGTCAAGATGTTTTGTTGAAAAACGTTCTGGTCCTTTAGAGCGGCCTGCTGCAAAATCTGCAGATAAATTTTAAGCGAAGTGATTGGAGTTTTAAGCTCGTGGCTGACCATACCCATAAAATCATCTTTTCGTTGCTCTTCTTTTTTCTGTTCTGTGATGTCTCTCAGTGTACCATTCAGGCTTAACGGTTTGTTTTTCTGATCATAAAAAACTCTGCCATTAGCCTGTATAAGCCTTGGTTTTTGGTCAGTACTGTTTTGTATATGGTATTCAATAAAATAATGACCATCAGAATCTTTACTTAGAGCTTTAGAAATAGCTTTGGTAACTTTATCTCTATCCTCAGATACAATAACAGATAATGCTACAGATAAATCAAGATTTTCGTCGGCAGACAAACCAAACCATTTTTTAAGCAATTGATTGCCTGAAAACAAATTTGTCGCCGGCTGATAATAGAAAGTGGCAAGTTCACCGGCATCTATTGCTAAAGCCAGCATTTGCTGGTCATTCTCATTTTTCCTTCTTGCCAAAACCTGTTCTGTAATCTCTTCCAATATGACCAGTACTCCTGTAACATTTCCATTTTCAGAAAAAATGGGTTGGTATATAGAATTGACAATAGCTTCTCTTAAACTCTCCTTATGACGGAGCTTCACAAAAAATTCTTTATTTACCTTTGGTTTTCCACTGTAAAATACATCTTTAAGCAACCTGTTCACGGGCTGTCCAATCAATTCAGGGCGGGCTACTTCGTGTGCAAGTCCAATCACTTCAGATTCCTTACGCCCCCATATTTCAAGAATCCTAGGATTGGCAATTTCAATATTGTGCTCAGGTCCTCGCAGCATTGCGATTCCGACTGGAGCCTGTTCGATGATTGTCTTTATATATTCTCTACTTTGAGCCAGCTGATTTAAGGAACTGCCAAGTTCTTCATTGGTAGAGGTCAACTCCTCTAAAGTAGCCGCGATTTCTTCATTAAGCGCGCTTTCCCGTTCTTCCTTTTCTTTAATCTGCTGTAAAAATTCACGGCGTGCTGTTACATTAAGGGCTGTATTAAGAATACACCAAGATTTTTGGTTCGCATCTAACAGTGCTTTATACTCATAATCGAAATAATCCAGCCTTTCCTCTCCATTCTTTATTAGTCGGGCAGGGGTGTCAGTGATTGAAAAACTTTCACCAGAACGCCATACACCCTGCAATAATTCAAAAAAAGGCTGTCCTTCCAACTCAGGAATCGCCTCCATTAAGGGTTTTCCGATGACAGAGGCATCTTTGCCCCACAGAGCGAGCATACCTGCATTAGCAAAGCGTATAATAATATCTTCACCAGAATAAATTGCAGTGGGAGCAGGCGAGGAGCTTAGCGCCTCAATAATAAGTTGAGCGTTAAAGTTGTCTGAAATAGTTTCTGAGGCGTTCATAATTATGGCAAATATATGTATTAGCCTTTAATTTACTTATGACTCAGGAACTTTATTAAAAAAAATAATGATGCATTCAAAGCCAATACAAGAAGACTATTTGGCCTCCTCAATCTCTTACTTGAGTCGGTTCAATAGATCAACAATAATTTTATTTCTAATCTGTGATTGTTAAAAAACAATAAGGTCAAAAAAAGATCACATCCAAGATGTGGTCACAATATAGTAATGGATAAATTACGGCTGTCCGCTTCCACCTGCAGAACCATAGATCTGCCCCGTTGCAAAGCTTCCGTTATTATCTGCCAGCTGAACAAATATTGATGCTAATTCAGCAGGTTGTCCTGGCCTACCAAAAGCCGTATCATCACCAAACTTGACCAGATTGTCCTGGGTCTGTCCACCGCTGACTTCCAGAGCTGTCCATACAGGACCAGGGGCAACACCATTAACTCTGATACCTTTCGGTCCCAATTGTTTAGCCAACGATTTTACATAGCTAGTAGTCGCAGCTTTAGTCTGGGCGTAGTCATATAAATCTGCTGAAGGATCATAAGCCTGTACTGAGGACAAACCGATAATACTTGATCCTGGCTTTAAATGGGGAAGTGCTGCTTTCGTAATCCAAAAGGGCGCGTAGATATTGGTTTTCATCGTTCTGTCAAATGCCTCAGTCGAAATATCAAGAATAGATTGATTGCTCTTTTGATGTCCTGCATTATTGACCAAAATATCGATGCCGTCAAGTTTGGAGACGGCCTCAGAAACCAGTTTGTTGCAGAATGCTTCATCTCTGATATCCCCTGGAATCGCTACTGCAATTCGGCCTTCCTTTTCTATAAGCTCAATGACTTCCTTAGCATCCTCTTCCTCTTCGGGAAGGTAATTAATTGCCACATCAGCACCTTCTCTTGCAAAAGCAATAGCAGCTGCTCTCCCAATCCCTGAGTCACCACCTGTAACCAATGCTTTTCTGCCTTGTAACCTGCCTGAGCCCACATAACTTGTTTCTCCATGGTCGGGAACTGGTTCCATCCTGCCTGCCAAACCCGGAAATGGCTGAGACTGTTTATTGAATGGTGGTTTTGGATGTTTAGTAGTAGGGTCTTCAAGGTGATGATTGTCTGGTGTAATCATCTCAGCCAATTTTTCGATGGCTTCTCGTCTGTTCATGTTATCTTCCATAACTTTATGATTTGGTATAATATTTTGAATTGCAACCTATACAATCCGTATTCCAACTTTACTGATTATCATCATAAGGAACATATAAAATACACTAACACCATATAAAAAGACTGTAGTAATAGATACTGGTATTTCTTTTGATAATCTGCACTGAAAAGACATAGGGATATCTTTAAAATGGATAACTTGAAAATGGATAAAATCAATATATTCTGGTTCAGAAGAGATTTACGATTAGAGGACAATGTTGGCTTGCATCATGCCTTGGTATCAGGTCTTCCAGTCGTACCAATCTTTATTTTTGATACAGACATCTTAGATATGTTAGACGACAAAGTCGACAAGAGGGTAGATTACATTCAGCAGGCTCTAACGGAAATCGATAAAAGTCTGCAGAAATCAGGCGCACGACTCAAAACATATTTGGGTCAGCCACTTGAAATATTCAAGACACTATCCAAGAATTTCGACATTGAAACGGTATTCTACAACACGGACTATGAGCCTCAAGCTATCCGACGGGATAAGGAAGTTACAAGTTTTCTCAGCAAAAATAAAATTCAAGTATCTGAGTACAAAGACCAAGTGATCTTTGAAAAAGATGAAATTGTTAAATCAGATGACAGTCCGTATACTGTATATACCCCGTACTCTAAAAAGTGGAAAGAACATTTGACCCCAATAAAGACCTTTAGCACAAAGCACATTGGATTTGCTAAAGATCAGTCAAAAAAAACGATTCTGACATTAAAGGATATTGGTTTTGAAAAGACTGAATTAACTTTTAAGCCACCAGTTTTAAAGAAATCAATCATTGACGATTACCATCTTTACAGGGATATTCCCGCTTTAGATCACACAACTCATTTAGGTATCGCACTTCGTTTCGGAACCATCTCCATTCGCCAATGCGTAAAATTTGCTTTGAAACACAATGAAACATGGCTTAATGAACTGATTTGGCGAGAGTTTTTTATGCAGATTCTGTATCATTTCCCCTATGTTGCCACCCAATGTTTTAAAAAGAAGTACGAGGCTATTCCGTGGCTAAATAATGAAAAAAAACTTTAAAGCCTGGTGCGAGGGAAATACAGGTTATCCAATTGTCGATGCAGGAATGCGGGAACTCAATGAGACTGGATTTATGCACAACAGAGTACGGATGATTACTGCTAGTTTTCTCACCAAACACCTGTTAATTGATTGGCGTTGGGGTGAGGGGTACTTTGCGAAAAAATTACTCGATTATGATTTATCTTCCAATAACGGCAACTGGCAATGGGCGGCTGGCTGTGGTTGTGATGCGGCGCCATATTTCCGTATCTTTAACCCTGAAGCTCAAACTGAGAAATTTGACAAAGACTCAAAATACATTAACAAATGGTTGCCTGAAAATTATAATATTAAACCCATCGTTGAACACAAGTTTGCGAGAGAGCGTGCACTAAAAACTTATAAAGAGGCATTGAAGTAATTTTGTATTTGGTAGGAGTCATCTCTATTGAATGAGAAAAACTGAGCAAGACATTATAATAATTGAGAGTTAAATATATGTGCATTATGAAAGTGCTTCTATAATTATCAGGGAACGTATTTTTTTGCACAGAAAATTACAAAACCGATATTATAATAATCTTCTTATTTTAACTTCCTGCTTGATCTTTCCATAATTGAAAATATTGGCAATACTGAGAGGAATGAGAAATGTAGGAATCAGTGTATAGATTCCAAATCCTTGGGTTACCGTAAAATAGTTGCAGCCAATCACCAATAAGACAAAAAAGATAATAAAGCCAACAAACTGTTGTTTTGCTTTTTTAAGCGTTTGTAAGAGTTCATCATTCGATAATTTGGAGAGATTGTCTGATTGTTTCATGTGTAATATTTGTTATTACCTTACAATTTGAAGTCCAATTTCAAAGCAATCCCATAAAAATTCTATTTCTTCCCTTCAAAATTCTTTAAAGTTAAATAAATAAGACTCCAACAAAAAAATTAGAAATAGTAAGACCAAATGCAATTTAAATCTATCTTTAAACCTTATGAGATTGAAAAGGTGCACATTTTATTGGAATGTGCTGCTAATGTCGGCAAGATAGTTGTACTGAACTGACACCAAATCAAATAATAACTATGAATTTACAGTTAGACACAGATTCTCAGATAGAAATTGACAGTTTAGAAACATTTCAGAAGGACATTTTGGAAGGGTTATCAATGTCACCTAAAAAATTATCTTCAAAATATTTTTATGATAAAAACGGTGACCGGCTTTTCCAGCAAATTATGGCGATGCCGGAATATTATCTCACAGATTGCGAGTTAGATATTTTTAAAAATAAAACCGATCGCCTAGCAACTGCCATTTCCAAAATCAATGAACCGTTTGATCTTATAGAGTTGGGAGCAGGCGATGCAATGAAGTCAAGCTACCTTCTTAAATATCTTGAAGACAGCGGAATTGACTTTACCTATATGCCAATTGATATCTCCGGAAACATTCTTTCCGTTCTGAATGAAAAACTTTCGCTTGAAATACCATCTTTGGAAATTAATTTACTGGAAGGCGATTATTTCGATATGCTCAACAAGGCCACCTCTATATCAACAAGAAAAAAGGTCGTGATGTTTTTAGGCGGGAATATCGGAAATATGGATCTTGAAGAAGCCCGTTATTTTTGTCGTGAAATCAGGAGAAGACTTAACCCCGGCGATTTACTCTTGATTGGTTTTGATTTAAAGAAAAATCCACACACTATTCTGAATGCGTACAACGATGCTGCTGGAATTACTGCAGCATTCAATCTCAATCTTCTTACAAGAATCAATAATGAACTGGATGCAGATTTCAATATAGACAGGTTTGTGCATTACCAGACTTATGATCCGATTTCAGGAGCTTGCCGCAGTTTTTTGGTAAGCCTTTGCCAACAGAAAGTGACGGTTAAAAATTCCATTTTCAATTTTGAGGAAAACGAATTAATTGATATGGAAATCTCACAAAAATTCTCGCAGGACGATATTGAGAAACTGGCTAAAGATTCCGGATTTCATATATTAACGGAAATCAAAGACTCCAAAGATTGGTTTGTAGATTCAATCTGGTCGATATAATTTAAAAAGATTTTTATGACAACAAATAACTTGCTTTCGACATCAATTACCGTTAAAAAATGGACTGAAAAATATTCAGCGATCAGAAACCATTCCGTAGAAATCTGCAAACCTCTGGAAATAGAGGATTATGTTGTACAGCCCATCATTGATGTAAGCCCGCCGAAATGGCATTTAGGGCATACAACGTGGTTTTTTGAAACCTTTATTTTAATTCCCAATTTTCCCGGTTATAAGGTTTTTGATTCCCAGTATAATTTCGTTTTCAACAGCTACTATGAAACGATAGGTGCACGTGTCATCCGTACCGACAGAGGTAATCTCAGCCGACCATCTGTTTCTGATATCTACAGATACCGTGATTATGTCGATGAAAAAATGAATGAGTTTCTCAACAGTGAATATCTGACAGAATCTTTGGAATCACTCCTTGAATTAGGTTTAAACCACGAGCAGCAACATCAGGAATTACTATTGACAGATATCAAATATATATTAGGTCATAATCCACTATTTCCCGCTTATACCCAAGAAGTAGTTTCCCCACTTGACCCAATCAAAAAAACTGAGATACTCAGTTTTTCCGAAGGTGTTTATGAAATAGGCTTTCAAGGAGAAGGATTCTGTTTCGATAATGAGCTGGGGAGACATAAGGTGTATCTTAATGATTTTCAAATTACAAATCAATTGGTTACCAACCGCGAGTATTTAGAATTTATCGATATTAAGGGATATGAAGATTTCCGGTACTGGCACGCTGAAGGTTGGGACTGGGTGAAACAAAATAAGGCAAGATCGCCATTATACTGGCATTTTATGGATGGAAAATGGATGCACTACACTTTGAATGGTTTGCAGGAAATCATGCTTGATAACCCGCTCTGCCATATCAATTTCTTTGAAGCCTCTGCTTTTGCGTCCTGGAAAGGTATGCGTCTGCCTACGGAAGCAGAGTGGGAGGTAGCCAGCCATCATTTTGACTGGGGACAACGTTGGGAATGGACAAACAGCGCCTATCTACCATATCCGGGGTTTAAAAAAGAAGCAGGTGCAGTCGGTGAGTACAATGGAAAATTTATGGTCAACCAGACTGTTCTGCGAGGTGCTTCTGTTGCTACACCCAAGGGACATAGCAGAAATACCTACCGTAACTTCTTCCCGACTCATTTGCAGTGGCAGTTCACAGGTATCCGTTTGGCTAAATAGTTTCAGATGATTAGAGTTGAATGGGTTTCCAAATCTTTTAACGGAAAACCTGCAGTTGATAATATTTCTTTTCACGCTAACGATAAAGAAATATTGGTTCTGTTAGGAACAAGTGGCTGTGGAAAAACAACCACTCTGAAGATGCTGAACCGACTTATTGAAGCAGATTCAGGTTCCATTGTGATGGACGGAAAAGATATCCGTGATCAGAAAGTGGAGGAGCTGAGAATGGGGATAGGTTTTGTAATGCAGCATGCCGGTTTGTTTCCGCATTATACCGTTCAGCAAAATATTGCTGTTGTTCCCGATTTACTGAAATGGGATCAAAAAAAGACAGCCATACGAACTGAAGAACTTCTTCACAAACTCCATTTACCAGACAATATACTCAACAGACTTCCCAATGAACTCAGTGGAGGACAGCAGCAAAGAGTGGGCATAGCCAGAGCATTGATTGCCTATCCTCCCATTCTTTTGATGGACGAACCTTTCGGAGCGCTGGATAACATTACCAAAGCCGATATTCATTCGGAATTTAAATCATTAGAAGAATTAAAAAATAAGACTATTATTTTGGTCACACACGACGTTCAGGAAGCCTTTGAATTAGGTCATCGGATATGTCTGATGGATCATGGAAAAATCATGCAGACAGGAACGCCAAAGGAAATGCTGTATCATCCCAAGAATGATTTCGTAAAAAATTTCTTTGCAGAAAACCGATTACTGCTGGAATATAAAACGACCCTTTTAAGCGATTTAAAATCGTTTATAAACTTCAATTATAACGATCAATTCCAGTTTTCAGACCATACCGATATATGGACGATTCTTGAGAAATTAAGTTCAGATCATTCTTTAAATGAAGATTATGAAAAGCTTGTTAAGGCATTTAACGAATATCGTAAATTGCAGATGCTATGACGCAGCAGAATCTTTGGCAGTTTATCTCGGAACAGCATGAAAAATTGCTGGCTCAAGTTACACAACATTTGGGGCTGACATTTCTGTCGTTACTTTTATCGATTGTTGTCGGCTTACCTTTAGGAATTCTCATTGCCCGAAAACGAAAGCTTGCCAGTCCGGTTTTAGGATTTGCCGGAATCCTGCAGACCATTCCGAGCATTGCACTTCTGGGTTTTATGATTCCTACCTTCGGCATTGGTGCTACGCCCGCCATTATTGCGCTGCTGATTTATGCTCTGCTGCCCATCATCAGAAATACCTATACCGGAATCACGGAAGTCAATCCCACGGTTATCGAAGCTGCAAAAGCAATGGGAATGAACCGTCAACAAATGCTTTTTAAAGTAGAACTTCCATTAGCTATGCCTGTCATTATTGCAGGGATCAGGACAGCGGCGGTGATTAATGTGGGCGTGGCTACGTTGGCTTCTTTTGTGGCGGCAGGAGGTCTGGGTGAATTTATTTTTGGCGGAATTTCCCTGAACAATACCAATATGATATTAGCAGGTGCCATTCCCGCCGCGCTGCTTGCCATCGTATTAGACCAGACGATTGCGCTGTTTCAAAAAGCAGGTTATCGCTTTTTAAATAAATTAAAATATGGGATTCCCGCCATTATCCTGATTTCTGCTGTCATTTATTTGATTAATTCGACTTCGGAAACCACATTAAAAGCAGGTTTTACGCCTGAATTTATGGGGAGGCAGGATGGTGATCCTGGACTTCGTTCGGTATACCATCTGAATCTCAATCCCGTTGTTGTGAGTGATGCCGTAATGTACAAGGCGGCCTATGAAAAGGAATTGGATTTGATCAGCGGTTATTCAACAGATGGAAGAATCAAAGCTTTTGATCTGGCTGTTCTTAGAGATGATAAAACCATTTTTCCACCTTATTATGCAGCACCGATTATTAAAACAAAAACCTTACAGAAATTCCCAAAACTGCAGAAAACTTTAAATTTGTTGAGTGGAAAATTCAGTGATTCTCTTATGACCGATTTAAATTATAAATCGGACTATCTTAAGCAAACTCCAGAAAAAATTGCCAGAGATTTCTTAATCAAAAATAATCTGTATAAAACGCCACGAAAAGGCAATTCAGGAATGATCAGAATTGGCTCGAAAATTTTCGGTGAACAATATATCCTCGCGGAGATGTATAAAATGCTCATTGAAGGCTATACCGATTACCAAGTCGAAACCAAAACAGGTTTGGGCGGTACCAAAATCTGCTTTGATGCCTTGATGAATGATGCGATAGATTTTTACCCGGAATACACAGGGACAGGACTTTTGGTTTTGCTAAAACCTTCGGAATCTGTTTTAAAGAACGTAACTCAAAGTCCTGAAAAAACGTATGAATATGTCAATTCAGAATTTAAACAACAATATGGTATCGAATGGCTTCAACCGCTTGGCTTCAATAATGCCTATGCATTGATGATGAGAAGAACACAGGCTGAGGAATTGAAAATTAAGAGCATATCCGATTTAAAACATCATCTGGATGCACAATAACACGCTTTAGAATGAAATACAATTTTGATGAGATTATAGAGAGAAGAGGTACCGATTCCGTAAAATGGGACTCTGCGGAAGCTAGTGTTCTACCGATGTGGGTCGCTGATATGGATTTTAAAACCGCCCCAGAAATCACAGACGCTCTTTCTAAAAAAATAGCACAAGGTGTTTTTGGTTACAGTAATATCCCCGGTGAATTTAATGAGGCAATAGCTCACTGGTGGAAAACAATTCACGATTTAGACATCAATAAAAACTGGATCTTAGCAGGCCCTGGAATGATACTGACACTCTCAGCTGTTCTTAGAAGCTTTGTCAAATCTGGAGAACATATTATTATTCAGCCTCCTGTTTACAATCATTTTTATCATTTCATAGAAAACTGCGGTTTCGGGATGTTAGAGAATAATCTGGTCTATCAGAACGGTCATTACGAAATCGATTTCGATGATCTCGAACTAAAAACTTCAGATCCTAAAAGCAAGCTTTTACTCTTGTGCAATCCTCACAATCCTGTAGGAAAAGTATGGAAAAGAAGTGAACTGGAACGCATTGCTGACATCTGTTCCAGACATCAGGTGATGGTCGTTTCAGATGAGATCCACGCTGATCTGGTTTATAAAGATCATCAACATATTCCCTTTATATCAGTTGCCAAAAATTATAATCTGGAGGCTGTCACTTGTGGCTCACCGTGTAAAACTTTCAACCTTGCAGGATTACCCATTTCTTATGTCATTTCTGAGAATGAAGACCTTTTAAATAAAATTCACCGAACATTGGAGATTCAGGAAACGAGTTATCCTAACCCAATAGCCACCACGGCATTAATTGCGGCCTATGAAAACGGAGCAGAGTGGATGGAAGAACTCAAAGATTATTTATATCAGAATTTCCAATATCTAAAAAATTATATTGCTCAATACATACCTGAAATCAAAGTCATCCCATTAGAAGCCACTTATCTCGTCTGGTTGGACTGTCAATCTTTAAATTTAACGTCTGAAGAATTATCCAAAATCTTACTCGAAGAAGAGAAACTTTGGCTAAATCCTGGAACAATGTACGGTGAAGCGGGTAAAGGTTTTTTAAGAATCAATATTGGTTGTCCAATCGAAGTGCTCTCAGATGGACTGACACGACTAAAAAATGCAGTTCTAAAAATTAAAAATCTTCATTAGTAAATGTATAAAAATCCAGTAATTTGTTAATAGAGATTTACTTTAAAAAAAACTAAGACCTGGATTTTTTTCGTATATAATTATACACCTTAGAAAAAGTACTCTTGCTTAATTTATACAGGTTAATTGATTTTTTTAAATGTAAATGAAAAGATTGTGAAGATTGAAGAAATTCTTAAAAAATCAGGCAGCACAGAATTTTTATATTATAAATCGGGAGGAATAATATTTTCATCGGGTGATGCTCCTATTAATCATTTCTATTTGAATAATGGTGACATTAAACTTATAAGCAAGCAAGGTTATATAAAGCAACTTATTTTTGGGAATAGACATTGCGGGGAAGGCATTGCAGATTTTATGATTTTTACAGATGATGTGTATCCCTTTACTGCAGTAGCTTTAAGTGATTGCGAAATTTATAAAATCGCAATTGTAGACTATCTATTACTAATGGATGAACATCCTGAAATTAGTGCTGAAATGCTTCGCAGTATGTCAAAAATTCTTTACCATAATGTCCAACTATCTGACATTTATTTTATACAGGACAGTGCTGAAAAATTAATTTCTTTTATGAATTATCTCAAAAGAAATGAGACCGATCAGCGTCTATATTCCTTTCAAATTTATTTAACAAGAAAAGAAATTGCCAGCTTAGTGGGATTACGTGTAGAAACGGTCATTAGAACTATTAAAAAGCTAGAAAAACAAAAATTGTTGAAGATTATCAATAGAAAAATATTTTATTAATAGCGTCTTAACTTTGGCGTTGGAATTTCGATTCTATTCGTATTTTATGAACTCTTTTCCTGATTGATTCTCATTATTATTTTTTATGAAATTGATATCCCTATGTCAACCATTATTAATTATGATTCGAATCATATACTGTGCTGTTGAATCTCCCTAAGTTTATCATTATTATGATAACATAAATTCTTATGAGAAATAAACTAAAATATAGTTCAGATTTTGACAGCTTGACTGCCAAGGAAGTATCTCTCTTGGATCAAGCCTGTACGTCTGTTAAAGAGTATGTTATTCGATCGGGAAAGATTAACAACAAAAAAATAAGAACACGGGATGCCCATGCAACCTCTTACGGTGCGTTGAAGGGGACTTTTACACCTTATCGTACCCAGCAAGTAAAACCGATTTTTTTTTCAAAGCAACTGGATTGTACTATAAGAATTTCTAATGCCCATATGAAAATAGTGCCACAGAAGAGAACAATTCCTGCATATGGATTTTCACTTGCCCTTATAGATAATGAGGGCGTGATCACCAATATTCCGATGGTAAATTTTCCACTTTTTCCTATTACAGACATCTCACGGTTTTTAAAAATTTTTACATCAATTAATTATTTTTTCTCAGGAAATCTTTTTAGAAAATTTTGGAATGCGTTGACTATAATCAAGAATATGATGTTCGTGATTCCAGATTTTTTCCAGTTATCTTTCATTCGTGAGGTGTTTAATTTTATACAAAAAAAGAATCATTTTATCCTATCTTTCGAGTATCACAGTATTGGTGTGTACAGGTTTGGAGATGATATGATCAAATATAAACTTGTCCCTCTTGATACTCCCAAAAAATCGGACGAACAGAGAATTGACCTTTCGATCAAAAATTATTTCCAGAAGAATGATTATGAACTTGAACTCATGGTTCAATATTGCTATAATAAAAAGGAACAGCCAATCAATCAATTGAATAAATTGTGGAAAAATTCTGAATTTATTCCCATTGGCAAGATAAAGCTTTCCGAATTAATAGGCAGAGATGATGCACTTATTGAAAAGATGTCCTTTAACCCGTTTGAAAATATGCCAGAGCTTCAGCCCGTAGGCCGATTACAAAAACTGCGAAATAAGGCTTATCAAACTTCCCTCGAGGCAAGAACGGAAAACATAAGCAATTAAAATTTGACAGTAATAATCGGAAATAATTATATACTTAATATAATAAACATCCTGGTGTTGAATTTTTATTAAAATTTTAATACCTTCTTTATGACTCAAATCATAAATAACAGGGATGATTCTCTCTAACTTTGATATTACCAAAATAAAAGTTTTATAAAAAAGTTAATCTTCGTTTCTGTAATTGGACTTCTTTTCAGTTGCAAAGACAACAAGTCTCAGGACAATTATAAGTCAGATTCTCTATCCGTTGCTAATGGTCAAAATGATTCTTTATCAACTTCTTCTACTATGAACAATACTTCCACTTCGGACAGCAGTAATCTGAATTCAAGTACCGCCTCTCCAAACGACAGTCTTTTGCGAAGAAAAGATTCGGTCAGAAGACGATAGTTGCAAACAAGAAATTTTTCAATCAAATAGATTATTGACAATCAATTGTTGACGGAAAGCCTTATTAAGCATAGTTAATAAGGTTATTTTCGTGTTTCTGTATGTAGGGGTATATCAATTAATTGGAATGATTATTGTTGCTCATTTAAAAAATCACAAATTCACATCATTATAATATTTCCGTGTTTTTGGAAGCTATAAACTTTTAGAATCATAAGAAACAAAATCATTTATTATGGTTATAGAAGAATTAATTTTAGAATCGCTGGGAGCTGATACAGAACATCATGCGACAGGCAGTACGATTTTTTCGGAAGGCAGTACGCCTAGCTATTATTTTCAAATTGTGGAAGGCGAAGTTAAGTTGAATAATTATAATGAAGAGGGTAAAGAAGCTATCCAAAATATCTTAGTAAAAGGGCAAAGTTTTGGAGAATCTATGTTGTTTACAGACAATTCCTACCCTATGAATGCTGTAGCGTTAGTATCTTGTAAAATTCTGAAATTATCCAAACAAAAATTTTTAGAATTGTTAGAGAAACATCCTGAGAATTATTTGGATACGATAAAAAGTATTTCAAATTCAATGTATTTCAGGTATGTGATGGGACAATATCTCAGTTCTCAAAATCCTGTTTCTAAACTTAGAAATTTTATGGATTATCTGAAAGGTATGCAGACAAACTGTAAAGAACCCTATTCGTTTCAGGTACCCTTAACAAGACAACAGATGGCGAGTTTTACAGGACTTTGTGTTGAAACAACTATCAGAACTTTGAAGGTGATGGAAAAAAACAAAATTGTGAAAATTAAGAATCATAAAGTGCTTTATTAGTAGTAAATGAGTTTTTAGTTATCAATAATACATTAATGAATTTTAATGTAAGTAAATTACTATATAAAACAATGATTTCAATATGAAAAATCGACAGACGATTGTAATTATAGGCGGGGGATTTGCCGGCGTGGAGCTAGCTGAGCAGCTTCTAAAGGCTGATATAAATGGTCGCGTCGTATTAGTTGATAAAAATAATTATAATTTTTTCCCCCCTTTATTATATCAAGTTGCTACTGGATTTTTAGATGTTTCCAATATCAGTTATCCGTTTAGAAAACATTTCAGGTCGGCTGACAGATTTTCTTTCATTATGGGAAATTTGAAAGAAATTATTCCTCTAGAAAATAAGATCAGTTTAAATTGTGGATCAATATCTTATGATAAACTCATTCTTGCCACCGGAACAGTCACAAACTATTTCGGAATTGAAAGTATTAAAGAGAATGCACTTCCAATGAAAACTGTTACCGACGCCATCAATCTTAAAAATCGATTATTAGAAAGATTGGAAAGAGCTTCTAAAACAGATGACGAAAATCTGAGAAAGAAATTAACAACCTTCGTCATTGCCGGAGGCGGACCTACCGGTGTAGAAGTAGCAGGAATGCTGAGTGAACTGAGAAAAAATATTTTATTTAAGGATTATCCAGAACTTAAAAACACAAAATTTGATATTTATTTAGTGGACGGTTTGTCAAGTATTTTAGCGCCGATGAGTAAAGAATCACAACAATATGCAAAGAAGACTTTAGAAAAAAGTGGAGTGATCATTAAGCTGGGGCAAAATGTAAAAGATTACGTTGATGGTATTGTGCATCTTGCAGATGGTACTTTTATAGACAGTGAAAATCTCATTTGGACTGCCGGCGTGACTGCTCAAAAATTCAAGGGCTTGCCTGAAGAATCTTTCGGTAAAGGAAACAGACTGACGGTCGATTCTTTTAATGAAGTACGTGGAATCAAGAATATCTACGCTATTGGCGACACATCTTTGATGACTTCTGACCCTCATTTTCCACAAGGTCATCCTCAACTGGCACAGGTTGCGATGCAACAAGGTAAATTGTTAGCAAAAAATATTATAGCTGAAAATCAAGGAAAAGAAAAAAAAGCATTTATCTATAATGACAAAGGTTCAATGGCAATTATCAGAAGAAATAGAGCTGTCGCAGATGTTCCCGGACCTTTTAAGCATTTCAATGGGTTTTTCGCCTGGTTGATTTGGATATTTGTTCATTTAATGTCTCTGATCAATATCAGAAATAAAATCACCACTTTTTTCAACTGGCTGAATTCCTACATCACAAAAGACCAGCCATTACGAATGATAATTGACCCTTCCAAAAAGTAACTCCAATAAGCGGTAGTAATGTTTATTAAAGTCTATACATCGGTTAACAATTTTATTTTGGTTAATGTTGACCATATTGTTTATCTCAATCCGAGTAATTCTAGTCGCGGATGTACGCTCATTCTAGACACTGGAGTCCGACTGGATTCTATAGAAGATTATGATGTTTTATAACAGCAGATGATGCGTTAGAAATATTTTCTATGATTCAAATCATAAACCAGACATAATCTTCTATCTAACTTTGAAAATACCAAATACCAAAAAATAAATTATTATGAAAAAATTATTCTTAATCTTCGCTACGGGATTGCTGTTTAGTTGTAACAGCAATAAGTCTTCTGAAAACTCAGAATCTGTATTATCTGACAGTACGTCTGTGGATACATCATCTATGAACAGCGGTACTACTATGGACAGTACAACAGTTTCATCTGGAGCTACCGGAACAACCTCTTCTCGAGCAGATAATCTTTCTTCATCCAATCGGGATTCTATGAGAGTTCGCTAAATGATACTTAAAGACATTAATTCTACATACTTCTGCACTGAAGTGTGTGACTTGTTTTAATAATTTTTTTTCCTAGTTATTGATATCAGGATTTAATCCTGATATCAATTCTTTCTATTCATCTCATTCAATGACTTGTGTGGGAGAGGAAAAATACATCCATTACCAAAATTTACAATATGAAAAACGATAAAAATTTTAAAAATACAAAACGGGATCAGCTTCAAAATCATACGACGGATAATGCGGATGAAAAACTCACGACGAATCAAGGTCTGAAAATCAACAACAATCAGGACTCTCTCAAAGCTGGAGAGCGAGGTCCGAGCTTATTGGAAGATTTTATTTTGAGAGAGAAAATCACCCATTTTGACCACGAAAGAATTCCTGAAAGAATTGTCCACGCCAGAGGTTCCGGTGCTCATGGCGTTTTCAAATTGACCCACAGTCTGGAAAAATATACCAAAGCCAAGTTCCTGACAGAAGTGGGAAAAGAAGTGCCTGTTTTCGTTAGATTTTCTACAGTTGCAGGAAGCCGTGGAAGCACCGATTTGGCTAGAGATGTTAGAGGATTTGCAGTTAAGTTCTATACCGATGAAGGTAATTATGATTTGGTAGGGAATAATATGCCCGTATTTTTCATTCAGGATGCTATGAAATTTCCAGATTTGGTACATGCAGTAAAGCCTGAACCGGATAACGAAATTCCACAAGCGGCTTCTGCGCACGATACATTCTGGGACTTTATTTCATTAATGCCAGAAAGTATGCATATGATTATGTGGTTGATGAGCGATAGAGCCGTTCCGAGAAGCTACCGCATGATGGAAGGTTTTGGCGTTCATTCTTTCAAATTCATTAATAATGAAGGTGATGTTCATTTCGTTAAATTCCATTTCAAACCGAAGTTGGGCGTTCATTCCGTAGCCTGGGACGAAGCGACAAAAATATCAGGAAAGGACCCAGATTTTCATAGAAGAGATCTTTGGGAAGCCATCGAAAATGGAGCATTTCCACAATGGGAATTTGGCGTCCAGCTGATTCCTGAGGAGAATGAAAACGATTACGATTTTGATCTTCTCGACCCAACGAAATTAGTTCCTGAAGAATTGGTTCCTGTTCAAATCATCGGTACATTAACACTCAATAGAAATCCTGACAATTTCTTTTCAGAAACGGAGCAGATTGCTTTTCATCCGGGACATTTGGTTCCAGGGATTGATTTCAGTAATGACCCATTATTGCAGGGCCGATTATTTTCTTACACCGATACACAATTGTCAAGATTAGGGTCACCTAATTTCCACGAGATCCCCATCAACAGGTCTGTAAACACAGTTCATAATAATCAACGAGATGGACATATGCGCCAGCAAATCGTCAAAGGAAAAGTCAGTTATGAACCCAATTCTATAGGTGGCGGCTGCCCCTATCAGGCGATGATGAAAGATGGCGGATTCACGTCTCAGGCAGAGCGTGTGGATGGAAAGAAAATCCGGGCAAGAAGTGAAAGTTTTGTAGATCATTATTCTCAAGCCAAACTATTTTACAACAGTCAATCGGAGCCCGAAAAAACACATTTGCAAAAAGCATTGATTTTCGAATTGTCAAAAGTGACTATTCCTGAGATCAGAGAAAGATTGGTGGGACAGTTATTATTCATCAACAAAGATTTGGCTTCAGTTGTTGCGAAGAAAGTTGGAGTAGATGTGGTGAAACTGAAACAGCCCAATGGCAGTATTCCTGCAGATGCTGATCCCAAAAGCCTACAAAGTAAAGAAACTGAACCAAGCATAGCTGAATCGGAAGCTTTGAGTATGAAAAATACAGCAAAAGATTCCATAGAAAGCAGAGTGATTGGTTTTATAATGGAAGATGGCGTGAATGCAACCGATGTTCAGATGTTAAAATCAAAATTGGAAAAGAAAGGCGCAGAGGTACAGATCATCGCTGGAAGCCTTGCAGCAGTTACTGCTGATGACGGAACCGTTTTCATTCCAAAACATTCTTTAACCAGTACAGCAAGTGTATGTTTTGATGCTTTGTATCTGTGCAGCGGAAAAGATTCTGTCGATATTCTTATGAATGTCGAAAATAAACCAGGAACAATTCATTTTGTGAATGAGGCATATAAGCATTGCAAATCCATCTATTTTGGTAAAGAAACAGAAGCCATTTACAAAGCGAGTCACGTGGCAACAAAAACCCACAGCGATCCTGGGATTGTCAATTCAGAAGTTAAAAAGGCAGATGAATTATTCATCAAAGCTATTGCGAATCACCGTGTTTGGGAATTGGAACTTGAAAGGAATAATCCAGCCTAAAATGAAATCAAATCATCAAAAAATATTAAAGTTATGAAAGCAGCAGTTTTTCACGCACCGGGTAAAATTACCTGTGACACAGTAGAAGATCCAATCATAGAAGATCAAAATGATATTATTCTGAAAGTGACTTCAACCGCCATTTGCGGAAGTGACCTTCATATGTATTCCGGAGGGATGCCTCAGCTAAAACCAATGGTAATGGGACACGAGTTTATGGGAATCGTGGAAGAGGTTGGAGCTAATATTTCCCATCTCCAGATAGGGGATAGAGTAGTTGTGCCTTTCCCGATTGCCTGTGGGGGATGTTTCTTCTGCGAGCACGATTTACCGGGAGCTTGCGAAAACAGCAATCCGGATCACTATGGTCCCGAAGGCGGAATCTTAACCGAAAAAGGAGGAGGAATGTTTGGCTACACCGATTTGTATGGCGGTTATAACGGGGGACAGGCGCAGTATGTCCGCGTGCCTTATGCTAATTTCGGTCCTAGAAAAGTACCAGATATTCTGACAGATGAACAAGTTCTTTTCCTGACTGATATTTTCCCAACGGGCTACACGGGTGTAATGTGGGGCGAATTGAAAGGTGGTGAGTCTGTTGCAATATTCGGTGCAGGTCCAGTAGGTTCTATGGCGGTAAAGAGTGCTATTCTTCATAATGCAGGAAAAGTAATTGTCATCGATACATTGCAATATAGATTGGATCAAATTAAAAAACTGACAGGCTGCGAAACCATTCTTTGGGAGGATGCAGAACAGACTGTGGAGCAGATTAGAGATATGACAGAAGGCAGAGGTGCCGACCTTTGTATCGATGCAGTTGGATTTGAACCTGAAAGAAATTTATTGGATAAAGCTAAAGCTGTTCTGAATTTTGAGAAAGGCTCTATTAAAGTTTTAGAAGCCTGTATGAGTGGTGTTCGCCGTGGAGGAATAGTTTCAGTTCTGGGCGTTTATCCAGTTAATTATGATAATTTTAAAGTCGGTCAAATTTTTGACAAAGGAATTACGTTGAAAGCAGGGCAGTCTCCAGTCCACGCCATTGTTGACAAATTGCTAAAATATGTAGAAACTGGTCAAGTAAGATTAGATGATATCATTACACACAGATTGTCTCTGGACGAAGTGGCAAAAGGTTATGAAATATTTCAAAAGAAAGAAGATAATTGTGTCAAAGTTGTTTTAGACCCTTGGAAATAACAAATAATTAAATTACAAAAAACTGGCGATTTAATAATCTCCAGTTTTTTCATTTCTATAAATTTTCTTATTATTCAAAATTAAATAAGACAATATTTAATCTTAATATTTGTGATTTAGAACATTCAAATATGGTTGTATAAAAACAATTCAAAAAATCTTTTATATCGTAAATGATAATACGTTTCACATAAAATCACAGATATGAATAATTTAAATTCTTGTAATTGGCCCGTTATTAATTTTCGGACGACGACATTTATCACAATCTAATTTAATGTCTAAAAATCCATACTATTCTATAACAGGAACGCAATCTTTAATAGTAAGCAATGCAGAGTGCAAAAAAATATAAGAGACTAAGCTTTATCAAGAAGTAAAAGAGGCCGTTACCGAGACAGTGTCCCCTGGCAAATTACCCCCATTTGAAGAAAAAGGTATTACTACTGAGCAGTATGCGAAAAATCTATATTTTTATGCAGTACAAAACCACCCATGGATGAACATCTTTTTTTCAGCCTCTACGTAAAAACGGTGTTACATATAAAAAAGACATGTCTCACAATATCGAGAGAAGTAAAGTTTGTATGTGGCCGATGTGAGTCTCCTCTTGGGCATATTTTTGATGATGATCCTAAACCTATAGGAAAATGATTTTGTATGAATTAGGTCTGTCTCGGTTTTGTTCCCAATTAAAAAAAACGAATGGAAAATAATTCATGAAGAGTTATATAAAGAGATTTCCAGAAGTGATATGTGATTTTGCTACATTTTCGATATCATAAAGAAATACGAAAATTTTTCCATTTTGAAACAGCAGACTATATTATTGTCTCATAATACTCTCGAACATGTAGCCCCACATTTCGATTTGCCATCATTGAAAATCAGTTTTTTGAATTTTGATAAATGAATTTCTGACTAGATCTTACGAAAAGCATTTTGATTATTTCCTCTGTCACCGTAGTCTTTTGAACGGAATGACTGCAGATTCCTTATAAAAGATCACAAAACTTTCAATAAAAGGTATAAAAGACTTTTGGGAAATGCTAATAAATTATTCCATAAGTTGTTCGGTTGTTGATTCATTTATTACTTTTTAAAGAAAAATAAATTTATTTTTATTACTTTATATAATTAACCTTACCAATTTGGCTTAAATCATTAATATTTTATTTCGATTAAAAATATTAATTTTACTCAAGTATTTTTAAAAAAATTATACTTGACTTTAATTATTCATAAAAAAACTTTTCTATTTCCATGAAAGTTTTTAAGAAGTAGAAATCATTAAATTTTTGTCCTTCTAAAAACTTATTTTAATACTGATCAGTGCTCGATCTTTAACAACTATATTTTTTTGAATTTAAAAAATCTTATCGGTACTCCGAAGAAGTAGTGATTTTATTTGCTGTTCAATATTCAATTTTACCTCATTAAAAGTTGATCAACTGTTCAAAATATTAACATCAAACAATTACTACAATGAATATCGAAAGAACAGAATTTATAGTCTGGATGGAACGAATCATGGAACGATTCGACATTCTCAAAGAACAGGTGTCCAGCCAACGCTCCCAATTTATAGAAGTCGATGGTGAGCAGTTGCTGGACAATCAGGATGTTTTACAACTGCTTAAGATCAGTTCAAGATCTTTGCAGCGCTACCGCACCAATAAAAAGCTGCCCTACTATACTATCAGTGGAAAGCTCTATTATAAACTTTCCGATGTGCATCAACTGATCAGAGAATGTCTGAGCTCCTGAGCTATTAAGCCATTAGGAGCCAAAAGATATCTTTAAATTCCCCAGACTAAAATAACAATACTGCAGAACTTAATTTTATCTCACTAAACCATTAAAACTTTAGGTGATGGAAGAAATAATTCAAAACAGAGCTATAGATAATGATATCAAATCCTCATCGGATACCTTATTGGTTTTAGACAACGAAACCAATAAGATTGAGATGGTAAAGGATATTGACAGCAGTGGAAAGATTCAAAAGATCGCTCCAGAAAATAAGAAAGCTGATGAACCATTAATCAGAGTTGATAAACATGGCGATATCTTTTCCAACTTCTTTTCTAACTTTTACAGACAGCTTAAAAACCCATCGCGTTTCAGCTTTTTCAAAGTTTCGAAATATGATGCCGTCAACACAGCAAAGGATCTTCAGCACTATGTAGATCAGGCCTGTTCAGAAGACAGGAATAAAATCCAAGATTATGAAATCTTACCATATCAGACAAACCAATTAAAAAATCAAAATACAATGGAAAACAACACAGACCATCAGGAATACCGTTTTCAGCCAGAGCAGATCGACTGGAAAACGATGGAAAAATTCGGGCTTAATCAGGAAAAGCTGGAAAAAATGAATGTTATGGAGTCATTGCTCAGGGGGTATAAAACCAATACGTTAATCCCTATAACAATTAATCTCGGAACAGCAGTGAGCAAAATGGATGTCCGATTATCCTTACAGGAAGGCGATACAGGTCAGGTTTCTGTTCACCTTCACGGCATCCGCAGAGAACCCAACTACAATCTAAAATTTCTTGGTCATGAATTCAGTGACGAGGATAAGAAGAACCTCCGTGAAAGCGGCAATATGGGAAGAGTCGTTGATCTCACTAATCCTAAGACAGATGAAATTATCCCTTCCGTTATCAGCCGTGACCGGCTTACCAATGAACTGGTAGCCTACAGAACAGAATATATGAAAATCCCTGATGAAATTAAGGGTATTCGACTGGATGATTATCAGAAGCAGACTCTGCTTGAAGGCAGACCATTGTATCTGGAAGGAATGATCTCTACCAAAGGTGAACCGTTTGATGCTACCGTACAGTTCAATGCAGACAAACGTTATGTCGAGTTTATATTCAACAATAATCCAAAGCAAGAACAGAATCAAAAGCAAAGTCAAAGTAACATTGATGAAGCACCAAGAGTCTTCAGAGGTCAAGAGCTGGATGATAAACAGTATGAAAAATTTAAAGCGGGAGAGACGGTTTACGTCAGTGGACTGACAGATGGCAAAGGAAAAGAATACCAAGGCTACATCACTTTCAATCAAGAAACTGCTAAGACTGATTTTTCTTTCAAGAATCCCAATCTAAAAGAAAAAGCTCAGCCAGCAGAGGAACATAAGACCCAGAAGGCTGTTAATAGTGATGGTAAAACCAATGAAGCCACCAAACACATCAAAGATGAATTACAGCCTAGGCAGCAACGGCCAACCAATAAGCAGCAGAAAGACCAGCAGACCGCACCGTCAAAATCCAGAGGCCGCAAGATGTCATAGAATAGAATTGATTCCAACACTATAAATCCTAAAAAGTGAAACCTATGAAAGCTATTATTGCAGAAAAACCCAGTGTTGCAAGAGCCATTGCAAAACTATTAAATGCCACTGAAAGAAGAGATGGCTTCTTTGAAGGCAAAGGATATTGTGTAACTTGGGCTTTGGGACATTTGGTCGCTTTAGGAATGCCGGAAGATTACGGTATAAGAGGCTTTAATCAAGCCTCTTTACCTATCTTTCCCAATCCATTTATCCTGACACCCAGAACAAGCAAACAGTCCAATGTTCACAAAATTGATCCGTCTGCATTGAAACAGTTGAAAATCATCAAAAAAGTCATCAGCCCATGCGACAGCATCATTGCTGCAACAGATGCTGGAAGAGAAGGAGAGTTGATCTTCCGCTATATTTATGATTACCTGAAATGTAAAAAACCATTTGAAAGGTTATGGATCAGTTCCTTGACTGACAAAGCCATTACTGAAGGCTTCAAAAACCTGAAGCCCGGTTCAGACTTTGACGATCTTTACAAAGCTGCTCAGGCCAGAAGCGAAGCTGATTGGTTGGTCGGTATCAATGCTACTCAGGCATTGAGCATTGCTGCCCATAATGACGTTTATTCATTAGGCAGAGTTCAAACACCTACACTTGCTTTAATCTGCAAAAGATTTGAGGAAAATAACAATTTCAAAAAAAAGAAATACTGGCAGATCCAGCTCAAGCACAGAAAAAATTACCTCGATTTTACAAGTCTGTCAGATTTACATTGGGAAGATCAAAAACAGGTAGAACAAATTTTAAAATCCATTGAGCGGGAGGGCAAAGGCACTATTAAAGAGGTAAGCATTCAAACAATCAAAGAAAAATCTCCTTTACTATTTGATTTAACAGAACTTCAAAAAGAAGCCAACCGCAAACTAGGACTTACCGCAGATGAAGTTTTGCAGACAGCGCAAAGCCTATATGAAAAACAATTCATCAGCTATCCCCGAACCGGCAGTTCATATATCCCCGAGGATCTGTGGACAGAAATTCCAGAACTGGTAAGAATTCTCAATCTTATAGATCAGTTTAAACCATCCATAAGTTTCTTAAAATTTGGCAACTTTAACAAACGGATCGTCAATGATATCAAGGTCACAGACCATCACGGGCTATTACCGACAACGAAAATCCCCTCCGCTTTAACAGTCAGCGAAAAAGCTGTCTATGATATGATTGTTTACAGATTATTAGAGTCTCTGTCAGAACACTGTTCAAAGCAACTTACCCATATAAGCCTCAAAGTTCATCATTACGAGTTCGGTGTAAGAGGCACAAAAATCATTACGAAAGGCTGGCGTGCCATCAGGGGAATTATGACCAATGATAGCTGCTCCGATGCAGATCTTCAAAACAATCCAATCAACAACGAAACACTTTTAGATCTTCCGGAACTTAAAATTGGCGATGAACTTAAAATTTCAAATGCAGCATTAAAGGAAAAACATAGCGTGGCTCCAAAGCTTTATACCGAAGCCGATTTGTTATCTGCTATGGAAAATGCAGGTAGAAAAATTAACGATAAAGACCAGCAGCAGGCACTGAGGAATATCGGTATCGGCACTCCGGCAACCAGAGCATCCATTATCGAAACATTATTGAAAAGAAACTACATCATCAGAAAAAACAAAACATTAATTCCCACCGACAAAGGATTGAAAGTTTATAATCTGGTCAAAGACAAAAAAATAGCCAATGTTCAGATGACTGCAGAGTGGGAGATAGCGCTGAGTCAAATTGAGAAAGGCGAGCTCAATAAAGATCAATTCATTGATGATATTAAGACCTACACAAAAGAAATAACCAATGAGCTTTTAGCACTCCACATTCCACAAGAAAAGCTTCCTGAGATACCATGTCCCCAATGCCAACAGCAAAATCTGATCATTACAGATCAAGTAGTAAAATGTCCTCACGAGCAGTGCAATTGGATATTATACAGAATGGTCTGTGGTGTACAGTTAAGAATCAATGATATTACTGCATTGATTCATCACAAGAAAACACCCTTAATCAACAATATGAAAAGTAAGAACGGTAAAAGGTTCAATGCCTTTATTGTATTGAAAACTGATTACAGTACAGCATTTGAGTTTCAGAAAGCTTAAAAACCTTTGAATGCATCAATCTAAGGCATTTGTTATTTTCAAAGATTTTAACAGTAGTCTGTCATCATTTTTAAAGACGCTCACCCTATATCATTAGAAAATGGAAATGTCTATGGTGGTTGAAAAGTACTAAACTAGTGGGGTAATTTAACACTTTTATTATGTTAAAATTTACGATGCGGAACAGTGTTTGTAACTATGAAAGCCCAAACAATTTATTAATATAAAAAATAAAAGTTATGAATCACGATGCATGCATTGAGGCTATGAATGACCTCATTAAAATTAACAACGACCGAGTAGAAGGTTATAAAAAGGCAATTGATGAATTGCAGGATGACGAGCATTTTGATCTGAAAACAGTTTTCAGCGGAATGATCACCGAGAGTCAACAATATAGGGCAGAGCTCCAAAACAAGATTCACGAGTATGGCGGTTCCACCGAAGAAGGTACAACCACTACCGGAAAACTATACAGAGCATGGATGGATGTTAAGTCGGCATTCGCAATTAATGATAGAGCATCAGTGCTTAGCGCCTGTGAATCAGGCGAGGATGCAGCACAAAAGGCTTATAAGTCAGCTATTGATGATGAAGATGTAATGGAGGAAACCAAAGTATTGCTTCGTCAGCAGAAAGAGTCTCTCAGAACGTCTCACGATAAAATGAAAGCTTTAAGAGATAAAGCAAAAGCTTAATCTACTTTTATTGAACTACGAAAGTAACTGACTAACCTTCTTCAAAAAGAAGGTTTTTTTATAAATCAACTTTGTAAGCATCCGATAAATTAAGGAGCTTATGGCTAGTATCAAGTTTCACTCTCATTATCCACTTGAAACAAAAAATCCCCGACTTTCGTCGAGGATAAAAACTAATAACCATGAAAACTCAAATATGATTGAGAATCCCTGCAAATGTATGCGATAATCACGTTAAAAGAAGATTCTATTGGTATTTAACTTCCTTGATAAATTTTTTTTGGTTTGAATTTCTTAACTTTGAAAAATGAAAGAAAAGGTGCAAAGAGTTGTATCGGAGTTTAATACTGAATTAAAATTAAAAGGTTTCCGTGCATTCCAGATTGAGCAGGATGGAAGCGATACTCGCGTGTACAGCAGAAAAGAATTCTATAAAATCTGCCTGACGACTGGGAAAAGTAAGATTCATTATTCTGATAAAAGCTTCGAGCAGGAAGGAACTGTTTTGTTCTTCGGAAATCCCCATATTCCGTACTCCTGGGAAACGATTTCTACAACTTACAAAGGTTATACTATTCTTTTTTCTGAAGAATTTTTCAAAAATTCTGAACGCTCCGAAAGCTTACAGCAATCTTCTTTCTTTAAAATTGGCGGAACTCCCGTTCTGAAAATTACCGAAGAACAGAGACTTTTTCTCAATACCATTTTCCAAAAAATGATTACCGAGCAAGAAAGTGATTATGTTTACAAAGATGAATTGATTCGCAATTACATCAGCCTTATCATTCACGAATCTTTAAAGTTGGAACCTGCAGAAGATTTCAACCAGAACAAAAATGCGGTATCAAGATTATCATCTGTTTTTCTGGAATTGTTGGAAAGACAATTTCCTATTGAAACAACCGACCAATCTCTGCAACTGAAATCGGCTCAGGATTTTGCAAAAAATCTGAATGTTCATGTTAATTATCTCAACCGTGCTGTAAAAGAAGTGACTGGAAAATCTACGACAGCTCATATCACGGAACGTATTCTCACAGAAGCAAAAGCATTGCTGCAGCACACTGACTGGAATATTTCAGAAATCGCTTTCGCACTCGGATTCGATTATCCGACCTATTTTAATAATTTCTTTAAAAAACAAACCGGAACCAATCCAAAAGCATTTCGTTTGACTGAGGTTTGATTTTCTTAATTTTTGGTTTGATTATTATTAACTGTTAGCACTTCGCTGTATCTAATTTTGTATCAGTAATTTTTTAAACAAAATTCAGATATGAAAATAGTAACGACAGTGATGGCTTTGTCCTTTCTTTTCATCGGAAAGGCATTCGCGCAAAATAAAAAATCAAATCAAAAAACAATGAATACAACAGAACAAAACGAACATTATACTTTCCAACTCAGCGATAAAGTAACCCGAAAAGCGGTTAGCTTCAAAAACCGTTACGGAATCACCCTTTCAGGAGATTTATACCTTCCAAAAAATACAGGAAACGAAAAATTGGCAGCCTTGGCAATCAGTGGGCCGTTTGGTGCGGTGAAAGAACAATCTTCCGGTTTGTATGCCAATCAAATGGCGGAAAGAGGTTTTGCCGTTATCGCTTTCGATCCTTCTTACACCGGCGAAAGTGGAGGCGAGCCGAGAGATATTGCTTCGCCAGACATCAATACCGAAGATTTCAGTGCAGCAGTTGATTTCCTTGGACTTCAAAAAAATATTGACCGAAATAAAATCGGAATTATCGGAATCTGTGGTTTTGCAACTTTTGCTTTAAATGCAACCATTGTCGACAAACGTGTGAAAGCGGTGGCGACGACGAGTGCTTATGATATTTCAAGAGTGAGCGCCAAAGGATATTACGATAAAATGACTCCCGAAGAGCGTACAAAAGCTTTCGAAACAATGAGCCTGCAACGTTGGGTTGATGCTGAAAATGGAAAACCTGAATATCCAACAACTCATTTGCCTGAAAAATTAAACGGTGATGAACCTCAATTTGTAAAGGATTATTTTGATTATTACAAAACGCCGAGAGGATATCACAAACGTTCTTTAAATTCCAATAAAGGCTGGACGAAAACCAACTCTTTATCTTTTGCCAATTCGGTAATGTTGAGTTACATCAAAGAAATTTCGCCAAGACCAATGTTGTTAATTGCCGGGGAAAATGCGCATTCCAAATATATGAGTGAAGACATTTATAAAATGGCTGCAGAACCGAAAGAATTGATGATTATCCCCAATGCGGTTCACGTGGATTTATATGATAATGTTGATGTGATTCCTTTTGAAAAACTAGATAATTTCTTCAGAACCAATTTAAAATAATTGAATAGTACAATCGTTAAATCTGCTTTTCTAAAAGTGGATTTAGCATTTCTATTTCTCTAAATATTTAAAAATGAGCCTTAACGAAGATATTTTCGCCAGACTAAAAAATGGTGAAACAATAATGCCCGACGACTCGGAAATTTACAAATTACTTGAAGCTTCTTATGGGGTTAAGAAACAATTGCTTAAACTCAATAATTCAACAGAACCGGATGAGATTTTAAAAATATTAAGTGAAATTGTCGGTGAAAAACTAAAGAATGTAGCACTATTTACGCCTATTTACCTCAACTATGGAAAACATCTTAACATCGGTAAAAATGTATTCATCAACTTCGACTGTACTTTTTTGGCTTTGGGCGGAATTATCATTGAAGATGATGTTTTAATCGGTCCGAAAGTCAGCCTGATAACGGAAAATCATCCTTTAGAACCTCAACTTAGAAAAGGTTTGATTGGAAAATCTATTCTCATCAAACGAAATGCGTGGATTGGAGCCAATGCGACCATTCTTCCGGGAGTAACGATTGGCGAAAATGCAGTTGTCGCAGCGGGAGCGGTGGTTTCCAAAGATGTTCCGGACAATGTTGTAGTGGGAGGAATTCCTGCAAAAATCATCAAAACAATTGAATCATAAAATATGAAAGAAAACAACAATCAGAATTCGAGAAGAAAATTTATTCAGCAGACGACTTTGGCTGGTGAATTTTAATCATTGTTTATCCCTTCAAATCAGTAAAAAATGGTAAGCAATTCCGTAATCGATATAAAATAAATGATTGTATTGTCGGAACTTTGTAATGCAACTGATTTTGAGTAAATTCCATTCAAAACAATGAAATATTTAATTATTCTACTTTTAACGATCAGTCCAACTGTAATCGCACAAAATAAAGTAAGTTCAAACAAAATAAAATCTAAAAAAATGAGTACAAATATTCCTAAAATAAGTGATTTTCCGACAGGTGAAGAAAACACGGCTTATGCACAATATTTTATTGGTAAATCTTATTTGGCGCCTTTGACAAGCAATAAAGAACTGAATGTTCCTCTTTCGAATTTCACATTCGAACCGGGTTGTCGCAACAATTGGCACAGTCACACGGGCGGACAATTGTTGATTGTTGTGGGTGGCGAAGGTTTGTATCAGGAAAGAGGAAAACCTGCCCGTCGTTTAAAAGTTGGTGATATCGTAGAAATTGCTCCGAATGTTGAGCATTGGCACGGCGCAACTGCTGAAAGTTGGTTTTCGCATTTAGCAACGAATGGAAATCCACAAACTAATCAAAATGCTTGGCTGGAAGCAGTTTCCGATGAAGAATTTGCAGAAGCCAACAAACAATAATTTCTATGATGAGCAAAAACAAGTTTCTACAATGGATCATCCTTTTTGTTCTCACATTAAGTATGACCAAAATGAGTGCACAAGAAACTAAAACCAATCAAAATTTGAATACTAAAGAGCAAAGTCTTGTAAAGATTTCTTCGCTAACGGCTATTGGGAATCTTGAAAATTTGAAAGTTCAATTGAATGCCGGCTTAGATTCTGGTTTGACGATTAATGAAATTAAAGAAGCGCTGGTTCAATTGTATGCGTATTGTGGTTTCCCGAGAAGTCTGAATGCTATTAATACATTTAAAACCGTTTTAGATGAGAGAAAAGCGAAAAGTGTTAATGATGTTGAAGGAAAGAAAATCATCGTTGAAAATTATGTGGCCGATAAATACGAACAAGGCAGAAAAACGTTAGAAACATTAACGAAAACGCCACAAGCCAAGCCGGCACCAGGTTTTGGAGAATTCTCACCGAGAATTGATGCTTTCCTCAAAGAGCATTTATTTGCCGATATTTTTATTAGCGATGTTTTGACTTATAAGAATAGAGAATTGGTAACGATTTCGGCTTTGGCTTCTTTGGATGGCGTAGAAGGGCAGTTGCAATCGCATATCAATATGGGAAAAAATACTGGAATTACTGAAAATCAATTAGCAGAACTGGCTGATTTGGTTCAGGAATTTGTTAACAAAACTCAGGCAAATACCGTTCGGAAAATTATCGGAAAACCGCTCGCTCCCATTATCAAAAACGATATGATAGTTCGTATTTCCGAGATTGAAATTATCCCTGAATTTTTGGATGAATACAATTCAATTCTGAAAGAAGAAGCTTCGGCTTCTATAAAATTAGAGAAAGGTCTGATTGCCATTTTTCCGATGTATCAAAAGGAAATTCCAACACAGATAAGGATTGTGGAAATCTATGCGGATAAAGAAGCGTATCAGTTTCATTTGCAGACACCCCATTTTTTGAAGTACAAAACATCGACTTTGAAAATGGTGAAATCTTTAAAATTAATTGATATGGAAAGTCTTGATAGAGACACGATGTCTAAGATTTTTGAAAAGATAAATTAGTATTCTCATTTATTGGGGCATTGATTGATGAGCTTAGAACTATTTATTCTAAGTTCATTAATTATAAATCTTCTTTCATCATCTCCTTATGATTTTTGCTACATTTAATTAAAGAATTCCAAATCGGGATAAGTTTTTTTTGTATACTTAGCCAATTCATAGTCTGTTCTTGGGGTAAATCAGGATAAACTACTTTTGAAAACTTCCGTCGTCTTCAATATTTTTTGCATTATCTATTAATTTCCAAAGAAGTCACCAGCAATAAGTTACGCTTAAATGGGGTTCAGAAGCATCTTCATTAAACCTTACTTCTCCAATTTTTTAAGAAGGCTTTCAGCATATAATCCGTGAACAGGTTTATCATCAACAAAGTATAATGTTTCAATTGACGTCACTATCGGATCAACTGTTTCATCTGCAACATAAGCTTTGATATTTTGAACTACTTTTCAACTTTCATTCTTGGACTTGTATTTTCCCAATTAGGTCTATTATTGAAAGTTCATCCTCAATGATATTATATCAGTTTTTCAAAGACATCGTCTCTAATGTCACATACAAAGCTTCCCTTGGCATTACCTTTAGTATCGTCGACCCTTTGCTGGTAAGAGTGGAGTGGACGAGTGGATAGGTAATTGTTGAATTCGGGAAACCCGCTTTTCCAAACCCCGTTTAAAGGCTGTACCTTAATCTCGCTCCAATTTGTCTTGTATCCTACAGCAATCCAGTTTACCCAATAATAGATTGCTATTTCGGGATACTTCTCCTGATACCTTAATTTATCTTTCTCATTAAATACTACTGCGTAAGTTGGGTCTATGCTAAATAATTTCTGTGCCTTGAAAAAAGGTGTCGCTTGAAACTTCAGGTCTCCAAGCTTTCCTGTTACAGTATTGACCAAATCTGGAGCATAGGGATCATGCTCTTTTGCTGGATTTATTGACAAATTAAGTTTTTCGCCGTATAGCCTTACGAAAGCTTCTTCAATCTTTTCACCGTCCTTGCACCAATGGGATTTGTCCTGAAGGTCATGGTGCTCTATTTTTTTTCCCTCAATATCAAATAGTTCGTACATAGTTAAAAGTTTTTGTAAATATAAGGGTTTATTTTTATTGTTCGGTTTAGTAAAAAAGTTTATATTTGTAACCATTGTTTAATGTTGTATATTATGGTTATTAATGAATATTTGTCTTTGGCAGAAGCAGCAGAGTTGCTGGGTAAGAACAAGGAGACGCTTAGGCGTTGGGATCGTGATGGGAAGCTTGTGGCAGTCAGGGAACCAATCAGTAACTACAGGATGTACAAGAAGGCGGACGTGGAGAAAATTTTCAAAGGATTTATGCATGAGTCCTTAAACGAAGGCAACTATGTGGAAGCTGAAAATGACTATAAAGTACTTGAGCTGTTTGCAGGTGCGGGGGGCTTAGCTGTTGGCTTAGAGAAGGCAGGGCTTAAATGCGTAGCTTTAAACGAAATCGACAAGTTCGCATGCCAGACCTTGCGTAATAACCGCCCGAACTGGAGAGTTATGGAAGGTGATATCAAGGATTTTGATTTCACTGAATATAAAGACAAGGTGGATGTGGTTACTGGAGGGTTTCCTTGTCAGGCATTCAGCTATGCAGGCAAGAAGCTTGGGCTTGCTGATGCTAGGGGAACATTGTTCTACGAGTTCGCTAGGGTAGTGAAGGAAGTAAACCCGCCTATCTGTATTGGTGAAAATGTGCGAGGTCTTCTTAATCATGACAATGGCAAAACCTTGCAGGGGATGATATCTGTATTGGACGAAATCGGTTATAAAGTTGTACCTGTGGAAGTCTTGAAAGCCATTAACTTCAGGGTGCCTCAAAAGAGGGAAAGGCTGATTTTGGTTGGCATACGTAAGGATATTAGCCTTGATTATCAATATCCTTCTCCATATAATAAGATTTATAACTTGAAGGATGCTTTGAAGAAAGGGGAACTTTACAATTCGGATGTCCCGCTGTCAGGAGGTGCAAAATATCCAAAAAGGAAAGCTGAAATATTGGATCTTATCCCGCAAAAAGGCTATTGGCGCGATTTGCCTCTAGACTTGCAAAAAGAATATATGGGAGGCAGCTTTTATTTGGGCGGCGGAAAGACTGGTATTGCAAGGAGGATTGGATGGGACGAGCCGAGCCTTACCCTGACTTGCAGCCCTGCTCAAAAGCAGACAGAGCGTTGTCATCCGGATGAAACCCGGCCATTTACAGTGAGGGAATATGCAAGGATCCAGACATTCCCGGACGACTGGGAGTTTGCAGGTTCGTTAGCCCAGCAGTACAAGCAGATAGGGAATGCAGTGCCTGTAAACCTTGGGACTGAGGTGGGCTATTCCATTATAAAATTCCTTAATGCGCTTTACAAGGTATAATTTGCTATATTTATAGCAAAAAATTACCTGATAAACATGCCAACAAGGGAAGAAGTATATACAATTGTTCGCGAAACAGTTGTAAGTTCGATATCAAACTATATTAGGAACAGGCGCAACGTGGTTCCTAACTTCCAGATACTTGATTTAATAATACCAACGGAGCGCAAGATACGTTCTGTTGTGGGAGGAATGGAAACGTCTTTAGGGACTACGTTATGGGAGCCTTTAGCTAAAGCAATTGCTAGATCCAATGGGTTTGAAGTCATCAATTCAAACCTCCAAGCTCCAGCCAATATGCCTGCAATACTTCAGAATACAGTCCAAATGCTGATTGAAGGCCGGAACAATAAGAACGTGACTTATAATGCCCAGTACTGCCATGATAGGATCAAGGAATCGTGTCAGAATTTCCTTATTAACCCGATCAACGACTTTATTCCGGCACCTAAAGGATTTGGAGTAGATATTTGGCTGAAGAAAGACGGTATAGATTATTTCTTTGATACAAAAACGGTTCAAGCAAATGTAGGTAGTTATGCAAGATGCTTTGTTCAGGTTCTGAACTGGTATTCTTACTTTTATTCTAAGTACCCGAGTGGAAATGCATTTTCAAGGATCGTTTTTCCCTACAATCCTTATGGCGAAATCAATTTTTGGTCTAAGACAATAGGGAAGGGTTGGCCTCTAGAACCTTATAATGAAGGCTGGGTACAGGATGATTTCTGGGATTTCATTTCAGGTATTGAGGGTACGTACTCTATAATATTCCAGGCTTTCAACAGCATTTCGGAAACGGGAGACTTGCAGGAATTGATACAGGAGATTTTTTACGGCCATATTTAAGAATATTATCATATATAAGTGAAAAATGTTTTTTATAATCTAGTATATTTGCATTTTTTAAATTAATTAAAAAATTTGACATAAATTATATTACAAATTTTAAACCTTAAAAACTTTTATATAAATTAGAATGAGTGAAAATGTCTTTATAGCAATTGATCTTTTTAGCGGTGCAGGAGGCATGAGTGCAGGAGCTGTCATGGCTGGAATCAAGGTTAAGGTAGCGATTGAGTACGATAAACATGCAGTTGAGACATTTAGAAGTAACCATCCAGACACTGAAGTTATTAATGAAGATATTAGAAAAGTAGTTTTAGATAAAAGCTATAAAGAGCCATTTATTATTTTTGGTGGACCTCCTTGTCAAGGATTTTCAACTTCAAATACTAAGACGAGAAATAATGACAATGTTAATAATTCATTATTTCGTGAGTACATAAGGCAAATTGAAGAATTGAGACCGAAGTGGTTTGTTTTTGAAAATGTGGAAGGAATTACCACATTTGAATCTGGCACAGTCGTCGCAAAGCTAACAGAAACATTTGCAAAATTAGGCTATAAAACAGAGTGGAAAATTTTAAAAGCATCGGATTATGGTGTTCCACAGAATAGGAACAGATTCTTTATGGTTGGTAATAGAGTAGGTGTGGATTTTGTTTTTCCAAAAAAAAAAACAATAAATTTTAGTGTCTTTGATGCTATTTCAGATTTACCGATTTTAACGAATGGTGCAACGCATGCTGAACTTGACTATAAAACTGAACCTATAAATTCATATATGAAGCTAATGCGAGGCAGCTCAAAAAAGTCTACGCAAAATTTTGTTTCTAAAAATCAGCAGTTTGTGATTGAAAGATATAAATATATAAAACCCGGTCAAAATTGGAAAGCAATACCTCAAGAGCTTATGACAAATTATAAAAATACTAACAACTGTCATAGCGGAATTTATAAAAGATTAAACCCTAATGAACCTTCAATTGTAATCGCTAACTATCGGAAGAATATGCTCATCCATCCTTTCGAAGACAGAGGACTTTCTGTACGAGAAGCTGCGAGAATACAAAGTTTTCCAGATAATTTTGAATTCAAAGGTTCTTTAACATATCAACAACAACAAATAGGTAATGCTGTTCCACCATTACTAGCAAAGGCTCTTTTTGAACAAATCATTAAACTAAATTCAGAAAATGAATCTTGAAGAAGAATTTTTAGAAAACTTAAAGCCAGACAACTCTTTTCCTGATGAAAAGGACTATATAGCTACATACAAAATTTTAAAGCAAAATTTTGCACCTATTCATAACGAAATAAAAACTAAAATATTAGAGATTGAAAAAGAAGGTTATTTTAATGACCACGGTCCTGATCACATAAAAATGGTTGTTGATAGGGCATCAAAAATCATAAATAATTTCAAATTAAACGATTCTAGCTTTTTATTATCACAGTATGAAATTTTTATCTTGTTAGTAGCAATAAACCTGCATGATAGTGGTCATTTAATTTCTAAAAGAAGTGGACATGCGCAGGCTGCAAAAGAATTGTTAAGTAGGTTTGATAAAAACCCTAACAGCTTATTATCTGTAAATGAGAGACGAATTATTGGAGATATTGCTAAAGCACATGGCGGTAAGAATGATCCTATTGGTATGCTTCAATCTGATGATTATATTTCAGGAAAGAAAATTCGTCCAAAATTATTAGCTGCAATTTTACGATTAGCTGATGAATTAGCAGAAGATAAATCAAGAGCTTCAAGATTTCTTTTAGACCTTACAGAAGAGTCTGGACTGGAGTATGAGCCATTAGACAAACATAGTGAGATCTATCATAGATTTTCTGAAGCAATTGATTCGGTTTTTCTTGAAGGTAATGTAATCAAATTGTCTTTTTGTGTGAGTGTTAAAAATCTTAATAAGAAATTCGAAAAGAAAAGCGATAATGTAATCACAGAACATTTTCTATTAGATGAAATTTATGATCGATGTTTAAAAACATTTACTGAAACACTCTACTGCAACAGATTTTACCCACCGCATAACAGATATAGTAAAATTACGGTAGTTATTTTTTTACTTGATGAGTATGATGATTATATAATTGATCCAATCTCCTTTATTATGGAAGAAAATGGTTACCCTTTAATGTACGTAAAAGATATATTTACAATGTGTAAACAATCATTAAAAACGGTAACTGGTCGTAATATTGATGGAGAATATATCGCAGAAGTTATTTCAGAAAAAACTATTTAAATGAAAAATCCGTTTGACGTTAAAACACCAGAGGGAATATCTGCTGAAGATGCACACGAGCTATTTGTTGATGTATTTACTGATTTTTATCAAGTAAATAAGGTAGGTCATGCGTTTTTAAATGGACCGCGGGGATCCGGCAAAAGTATGATGTTTCGATATATGATGCCGGATTGTCAAAAGCTTAGCAAAAATTCATCCTTAAACGAAATAGATTACTTTTCATTATATGTTCCTTTTAAATTAACTGACATTAATTATGTAGAATTAGAAAGATTCAAGCAAAATTCAAATGTTTTTATAAATGAACACTTACTTACAACTTTTGTTGCTTCAAAATGCTTTAGTAGCCTCTTAAAATATGAGGAAGAAATAAATTCTTGCCTAAATGAGATTGAAAATTTTTACAATAACGTTTTTTTGTGGAATGTAGAAATATCTGGAGCCAACATAGATAATTATAAAAAAGAATTTAATACTGGTATAGAATATATAACCCAGATGGTTAAGATTTTAGATTCAATGTTGATTATTTGTAAAAATTATTGTAAAAGATATTTAATTCCAGATAATAGAGAAGATTATAATGGTCCACTGTGTAATTATTTAGACTTTCTCTACCCTCTTTTGCTTGAATTAAAAGAAATGCCATTTATGCCAGCAGGTAAGCCGATATTTTTATTAGCTGATGATGCAGGATATTTAAATGAAACTCAAACTAAAATATTAAATACCTGGGTTTCATACAGGACATCAGATTTTGTAAGTATTAAAATTTCAACACAATTAGATTACAAGAGTTATTTAACCATAACAAATAAAACCATAGATTCACCTCACGACTACTCAAAAGTTAACATAGCAACTATATATACGACTTCGAATAATAATTATTATCATAGAATTGAAGATATTGTTTCAAGAAGATTGAAAAAATATTTAGGAATCGATATTTGTCCTAAAGATTTTTTCCCTTCTGATGAAGAACAAGTTAGAAAGATTAAACAAATTTATGATAGTTTAAAAAATCAATATGAAGATTCGGAAAAAAAACATTCAGGTGGGGATGCGGCCAGAAGATTTGCCTCTTCTGAATATTTGAAATTTTTGAAGAGCAAACGTTCGGGGTCTACTCTTAATTATGCAGGATTTAATAATTTAGTAGATATATCGTCTGGTATAATTCGACATTTTCTCGAACCAGCATCTATTATGTTTGCAGAGAACATTTCAAAGAATGGGGCGAAAAGTGAAACTGAACTTATACCTGTGAGTATTCAAAACGATGTAATACAAAATTATTCTAGGAAATTTCTGGAAGATGAATTTGAGTCAGTTAAGGAGGTTCATGGAGTCAAGTTAGAAAATGAAATACTTAGTAAAGCTGACAAACTTTTTAATATGATTAGTGGTTTGGGACAGATGTTTCATCGTATATTTGTGTCAGACAAAACAGAGCGTGTAGTTTTTTCTGTTGCATTATATGATAATCCAGACAGAGAGTTAGCTGAAATTATTGATTTAGCTGAGCACTATGGTTATATTCATAAAAGTTCAATCGGAAATAAAGAAGGGACAGGGCGGTGTAAACTTTATATTTTAAGCCGTACTTTAGCACCTTATTTTAGACTTGATCCAACAGGTTTTAAAGGGTATAAATTTATGAATAGTGAGATCTTGAAGATTAGTCTTACAGATCCCAAAAAATTTGAGAAAATCGCCAATAAGCAAATTGATGATTCTCAAATTAATGGTCAACAATTAAATCTTTTTGATGATTTATGAAAATAAATGAAAATAATCTTAATGAACATTTAAAAGAAATTGATTTATTTATATGTTCATCTGGTTTCGAAAGTAGATCAAAAAAAGTTGCTTTGTCTTTAGATAAAGCATCTGTGGCTAAGAGTATTATTTTTCATCTTAATGATACATATCGAATTTCCGATAGTCACTTAAGTGAAGTACAGAATCATTTTCAAGATATTGATAAAATATTTTATCCAAAAAATTCTTCTTTAGAGACTTTTGATATTTTTTATTCAACTTTAAAAAAAATATCCTTTGGCAATAATGTTATAAATCCGAAAATTGTCATAGATATTTCTACATTCACCCGTGAAATATTACTCATATTAATTAAGGTTCTTTCCCTACCGGTATTTTCCAATTTTAATGTGAAAATTATTTATACCCCCAATAAATCATATGGAAATAATAGCATGACGGCATGGATGACTAAGGGTGTAAGGGACATACGTTCGATTGTAGGTTACTCAGGATTGCTATCTCCATCAAAAAAAACAATACTTATAATCTTAGCTGGTTTTGAAGAAGAAAGGACAGAAAATATTATTGATGCATTTGAGCCATATCATATTATTCTAGGAAAACCTTCTAAGTCTGATTCTATAAATAGTGAATTAAGTGAATTAGCAAAAAGCAAGTATTTTTTTATTAAAAATAAATATCAGCATTTAATATTAGAAGAATTTGAATTTTCGTGTATGTCTTACACAGATACATGTGCTTCGATTGAGTCACTTATAAAAAAGTTTGGTGCATTTAATTTGATTGTATCACCACTCAACAATAAAATATCGACTATAGGGGTAGCAATGGCTGCTTTGAAAAACGAAGAGTTGCAAGTATGCTATGCATCAGCTAATCAATATAATATTGATGCTCAAAATAAGGAATGTGATTTTTTCATGTATTACGATTTGATTTTTTAATCAAAATTACATAGCCACCTTTATTAAATACAGTTTGGTTTCATTACAAAAAATCTACTATTATTTTAGTGGATTTTTTGCTTAGTGCTTTCAATATATAAAAACAACAAATATGAAAACACTAAAAATCTCCAGCGCAATTGTAACAATTGCAATCATCACATTATCTATATTGCTTTATCAAAGCAATACAAAGCTTAAAGCGTCTAAGAATTCTCTAAAGCAAAAGGAGACTACTTTACAGCAAAAGAGAAATTTCTAAGAGAAATAGAAGAGGTTATAAAACAATGTTCAGATAGATATTATAATAAATTACTAAATAATATAAAATTTGAAATCTAGATTTTAATCTGGAATATTGATGCCTTTTTCCTTTTCGAATTCTTTAAAGAACTGTTCTAAGGAATATTGCTCATGTCTAAGTACATTGTAAATAGTTGACATGGGAATATTATAACCTTCAGGTAATTTAAGTTTAGAAATTGTAGAAGACGTTATTCCACAGAGTTTAGCATATTCATTTTGTGAAATGACTTCGCCTTTTTGGTTATGGTACTCACGTAGAAATTTACTTTCAATAAAATTGCACAGGTGCTTATTCACAAGTGCATTCTTATCGTTTAAAACTTCTTTATCTAGCATCAAATCTTAATCTAGATCAAAAAAATAAAATAATATAAAAAATACTGTTCGCTAAAGCGAATGATTTGCTTTTTTTTATTATATTTGGAAATGTTTACTTATTAAAGTAAATTTGCGATACTTCAAAGAATTAATGAAGCTATTGCTTAGAATCTCGACTTGAAAACTGGTACTTTAAAAGCAACGAGAGGATAAGTTTGCGGCTCACGACCTAGGCGTGGGTCTCTTCCTCTTATCTGTTGCACGGTATACCAGTACCTCAGGTCGGATAATGTAGAGTCTCACGCCGTCTTTTTCCAATGCAGTTCGCTTTATCTCTACATTAAATTCTAAGCCCGCTTCCTAAAAATAGTATCAGATTACACGATACAATAGGAGGGTACAACCTATTGCGGCTTTAAAAAGCTTACACGGGACACAGATTCATTCATATTAAATTCTTTCCGGTGCCTGGCGGTCACTGCTTACAGAACCTCACCATTCCTTTTTCATACCAAAGGGCATCAGGAAAGTTTTACTAAAATAGAATCAAAAAAACTACTTAACTTAAATTCAGAAGAAAGAAAAAAGCCCCTTCCTGTAAGTCGCCTAAAACATCAGGAAAGAGCGGAGTTCAGTAATTAATCTTTAGAAAATTAAAAACCTTTACAAATCTATGAAAAATTCCTATTACACTATAGGAGGTATTTTCTTTGGCCTTATGCTGATCACTGTCAGCACTAATCTAAAAGCCCAAACCCGCAACATTTCAGGTACGGTTACTACATCTGGCAAACCCATTTCAGGAGTGATTATCTCCCAAGAAGGCAGTCAGCAGGTCACCACAACCAGCGCCAACGGCACCTACACATTGCAGGTTACAGCAGAAAATCCCATCTTATGGTTCAGACACCCTGATTATTCAGATCAAAAAGTGACACTCACGAATCAGACCGTCGTTAATATCAGCTTAGAACAACACGTAAAGGGAATCGAAGAAGTTATTCTCAATGCAGGCTACTACAAAGTCAAAGACAAAGAAAGCACTGGTAGTATAGCCAAATTTTCAGCAAAAGACATCGAAAACCAACCCGTCAATAATGTTTTGTCTTCACTCCAAGGAAGAATGGCAGGCGTTAATATCATTCAGAATACCGGAACACCAGGTGGTGGTTTCGAGGTTCAGATCAGAGGTAAGAACAGTTTACGAACCTACAAGACGACAGGCGTCAACGGCAATAATCCGCTCTATGTCATCGATGGCGTTCCTGTTCCGGCACTCAATGAGTTTAAGTCAGGACTTTCCAGTGGTGTCATACCGTATGGTGACACCAATCCCCTCAACGCAATCAATCCTAATGACATTGAAAGTATTGAGGTGCTAAAAGATGCTGATGCCACGGCCATCTATGGATCACGGGGTGCTAATGGTGTGGTGCTGATCAGCACCAAGAGAGGCATCAAAGGAAAAACCGCCGTCCAATTCAATACCTCTTATGGAATAGGACAGTATGCCAATCTTCCTAAGATGATGTCTACCGCAGACTATTTAACAATGAGACGTCTGGCATTTGCCAATGACGGGATCACACAGTATCCTGCCAGTGAATATGATGTTAACGGCACTTGGGATGTCAATAAACAGACAGACTGGCAAAAATATTTCGTGGGCAATCGTGCAGAATATTCCAATACACAGATGGGTGTTTCGGGAGGTAATGAGAATACCAGTTTCTCCATTTCCGGCTCTCACAATGAAGAAACCACCGTGTATCCTGGAGACTACCGCTATAAAAGAAACAGCTTTAATGCCCATCTCGAACATACCAGTTCAGATAAAAAATTCAAAGCCCTTTTGACCGCCTACTATACTAAGCAAGACAATGTCCTTCCGCCAAGAGACTTTAACCAGATCTATTCCTCATTGGCGCCCAACGCACCCGATCTCTACAGAAACGGAGTCTTGAACTGGGAAAACAGCACATTCAGAAATCCAATGGGAGAGGCACAAAAAACCTATACCGGAAGCAATGAAAATCTGAATGCCAATCTCATCCTAGATTATAAGCTGGGTGCAGGATTTAGTGTGAAGCTCAACAGTGGCTATACAGATAATAAGGGGGCAGAACAGCAGATCTTTCCTAAGACCATTTACGACCCTGCCTACAACATTGGTAGCAACCGATCGATGCTTCGTAAAGCGTCTATGAACAACACCAGCTGGATTCTTGAACCGCAGTTAAATTATGAGGTTAAAAAAGACAATCACCAGTGGTCGGTGCTGTTAGGAGGTTCATTTCAGGAGCAGAAATCTGACAATCTGAGTCTGATGGGAATGAATTTTCCTTCCGACGAGCTGATTTATAACATGGCCTCTGCGGCTTTGGTTATGGCTGAGAACGCCTACAATTTTACCTACCGTTATCAGGCGATTTACACCCGACTGAACTACGGCTTTAAAGACCGCTACTTCATCAATTTATCGGGTAGGAGAGACGGTTCCAGCCGTTTCGGACCAGATCGGCGTTTCGCTAATTTCGGGGCTGTCGGTGTGGCATGGCTGTTTTCAAGAGAATCCTTTTTAGAGAACAGCAACTGGCTTAGTTTAGGAAAGATCAGAGGGAGTTACGGTATCACGGGCAATGACCAGATAGGGGATTACCAGTATATGGATACCTACACAACCACCGGAGAAACCTATAACGGCACCACCGTACTAAATCCAACAAGACTTTACAATAAAGATTTTGGCTGGGAAGTCACCAAGAAGCTGGAGGCGGCCTTAGAACTGTCATTGTTCAAAGACCGTTTATTCTTCAGTGCTGCCTATTACAGAAATATCAGTGATAATCAGCTGTTAGGGATTAAGCTTCCTGCCACGACAGGTTTCCCGTCTGTTTTGGGGAATATGGATGCTACCGTTCTCAACACAGGACTGGAGTTGGTCTTGCAGTCCAAATTGATTCAGCAAGGCGACTGGTCGTGGTCAGCTTCCTTTAACATCACGTTTCCCAAAGATAAGTTACTGGACTTTCCCAATCTTGAAAGTTCTACTTACAAAAACTTTTTTGAGATTGGCCGATCCACAAGCTTAAGAAAATTATACCAATACAATGGGATTGATCAGGCGACAGGACTTTACACATTTGAAGACTTCAACAACGATGGTGTCATCAACAGTGCCGACCGTATGATTACCAAGGAACTCAGACAGTATTGGTATGGAGGATTGCAAAACACTTTGCGTTATAAAAACTGGTCGTTAAATGTCCTTTTACAGATTTCAAGGCAAAATCAATCAAATTTATATGCCAGTGACGGTTATCTGGGCTTAATGGAAAACAAGTCCGTTATCTTTCTGGATTACTGGACACCCGATAATCCCAATGCCCGATTTCAAAAGCCGAGTGCCGGTTATGATGCAGCAGCTATCAATGCCAATTCACAATTCCTTGAAAGTGATGCCACCGTATCGAATACCTATATGATGCGGTTAAAAAATGCCTCGCTGAACTATGCCATACCCAATAATCAGCAGAAAAGGCTGAATGCAACGGTGTATGTACAAGGGCAGAATCTATTCACTTGGTCCAATTACAAAGGAATCAATCCTGAATTTACTTTGGCTGGCTTTGTCAGTCCGCTCAGGATTGTATCGTTCGGAATTAACCTTACTTATTAATTTAAAAACAGCATATAATGAAGACTATATTAATTACTTTCAGCTTAATCCTTTTATCGATAGGCTGTTCAGATTTTACAGAACTGGATCTCCCGCAGGATCAGATTACCAGAGATTTGGTATTCAAAGATGAAGGCCTCGCCAATTCAGCGATGGCAGGTGTTTACCGCTCGCTGGAAGGTTCTGGCTTTCTTGCAGGTACGTCACTGGGAGCACCTGCTTTTCTGAGTGCTTATACGGATGAAGTACAATCCTATGCCCCTAATAGCAATGATTTCTCACAATTCTATAATTTGACCCACAATGCTTTAAACCCTGCCATTAATAACCTTTGGACGGTCAGTTATAGTCAGATTTACAATATCAATTCTATCCTGGAAGGACTTGAAAAATCTACACAGCTGACAGAGTCATTCAAACTTAAATTAAAAGGCGAGGCCTTGTTTGTCAGAGCCTTGATTTATTTAAATCTCAGCAATTCATTTGGAGATGTACCCTATATTAAAACCACTGCTTACGAGGAAAACAGCAAGGTCAGCAGAACGCCCCGAAACGTGGTTTACCAAAACATTCAGGATGATCTTCTGCAGGCCGTTGCCGGTCTGCCTGCCACACTTCCGAACGGCAGCCGGGTGAAGCCAAGTAAAATGGCTGCTTACGCTGTATTAGCCCGTTTGGCTTATTATCAGAATGACTGGGAAAAGGCAATCAATTATGCTACAATTGTTCTTTCAACGACAGGCTATGAGATGGAGGATAATATCGACAACACCTTCCTAAAAGACAGTAGCAGTGCCATCTGGCAGTTGATGCCTTATGAAAGTGGTTATAATACGAATGAAGGAAGTTTTTACATACTGAGGAGTGCACCGCCTTCAACAGCAGCACTGTCCACAGATTTAGTCAACAGTTTTGAAGCAGGAGATCTGAGAAGAAGCCAATGGATTGGTGAAGTCGTAGACGCGCAGAATAAGCGCTATTATTATCCCTACAAATACAAGCAGTTTTCAGTAACGCCAGCCACTATGGAATATTCTGTGATTCTGAGAGTGGAGGAGTTATACTTAATTCGAGCTGAAGCCTATATCCGTCAGCGCCAAATCTCGGTGGGGCTGGCTGATCTTAATAAAATTCGGTTAAGAGTCCATCTTCAGCCCATCAGCACTACGAATGAGGTTGATCTTCTAGTTAGGATACGGGAAGAAAGACGTAAAGAATTATTTACAGAGTCGGGTCATCGGTTCAATGATCTCAAGCATTTTGCTGTTTTAGACCAGACGATGCTTCAGGTAAAATCTTCTTGGCAGTCCACTTTTGAATGGTGGCCGATACCTGAACAGGAATTGCTGTTAAACCCCAATCTCAAACCTCAGAATAATGGTTATTAGATTATTATTTTTATTTACAGCTATCCTCGGTTTCAGCAGCCTGCTGGCTCAGGATAGCTTAGATATCAAAACAACCAATCAGTATTACAACCAGTTTTTTATAACGGATTTAATAGGTATAAGCCCTTCAGGAAAGCATATGGTTTTACTAAACACCAATGCTTACGGAAAAGAAGAGTACAAATTATATAACAGTTTAACCCAGCAGTCTGACAGCATCGTTAAAGGCAGTTATTATAATTTCCTTGGAGATGATAATCTCTTGGTCAAAACAATGACATTCGTAAGATTTTTGAATTTAAAACATCATAAATCAATGGATATACAAGGCGTTTTTGAGTGCAAAATCCTGCCAAGAACTAAGATGGCTGTCTTATTCAATAAACCCAATAATACACTCGCTTGTTACAATCAAGAAGGGTTGAAAATCTGGGAAAAAAAAGGCGTTAAGGACTACAGGTTGACCAAGGATGAGAAATCCATCATCTTTTACGAAGACAAAAAACTGGTCTGTGTTAATGTACAAACAGAAAATTCTTCAAATGCTATGACAGAAAAAGCAATCAGATGGATTAAAGAAGGAGACCATGAAATTAATGGGCTGAATATAGACCAGGAGCAATTACAATTGTACTGTTGGAAACCAGAGTCAGGGCATTTTAATACTTTCGATATCACAATACCGCAAGGCTATGTTTTTGCGGAAGACCGCTCTTCTGAAATCGAGTTTAAAGAGGGAGCTTATGTGTATATACCACTAGGGAAAAGACAGGATAAAGCCACGAAAAGCCATCCATACGAACCCATCGTTTCTTATACAACTGACAAGAATCCATTTAATAATATCACCACGGCAGGCATATATAATTTGAAAAATGAATCTTGGCAATGGATGCCATCCATTGATACGGAGGAGCAAAGGCAGTTTATGATGGGTTCGAAAGGGACTATGCTGATCCTTTCCCCTGATGAAAAAACGAATCACTTAACCAAACCCTATTATCATATTTCATTAGTACTCAATTATGGACGTGAAAAAATTGAAATTGGGTCGGGCAGAAGTTCTCCGGAAAACTACCATTGGGATGACGATTCTCAAACTTTATTATTCTTCGTCAACAAGGAATGGTGGTATTACAGCGTTCTCACAGGAAAAAAAGGTCAGCTGATGCCGCTTTCCGAACAGAGCTTGGTTTTAGACTGGTATAATGGATTAACAGATATGCCTGTAAAAAAGATTGTGCCTACTTCAGAGCCCTCTAAAATCATTATCACGGCGGCTTTTGACCTTTTTTTAGTGGATTTGAAAAACCTTAAGGGTAGAAGATTGACTCAGGGATTTGAGAAGAATATGGTTTATAGAATTTGGAAACCAAGAGCCGATTATTCAGCCGATTCAAACCCTAGCTTAGCCAGTTTGAAAAAAGGCATTCTTTTAAGTGTTCAAAATCAAACTAACTACCATTCAGGCTTTGTCTTGTTAAATACCAAATTGCATACACTGGTTTACGGTGAAGAGAATTACAGAGATCTGACTAAGGTTGGCAACAATCTATTTGCGCTATCCCAATCTTATCAGCAGCCTTTAAAAATTACCAAGATCGGTCTTCATCCACCTCAAGTTATCTTTGACAGCCGACTACTACAACAAGAGCAGCTGTGTGATTGTCAAATGAAATTGCTACAGTACAAGACAAAGACTGGAAGCTCAAATATGGCATTGCTGTATCCTAAGGATTATGACCCTCAAAAAGAATATCCGATGGTCGTGAATATTTATGAGAAAAAAAGCAGAGATGTATTGTTTTACAGTGTTCCTGATTTGCAGTCTTCTGACGGTTTTAATTTGATGCATTATGTTCATCAGGGTTATTTTGTATTGTTACCGGATCTTCAGTATGAAGTGGGGAATGTACCCGGTCAAATGATGATTTCCTTGGAAGCCAGTGTAAAAAAAGCTTTGGAAGAAGCCCATATTGACAAAAGCAACATAGCCCTTGTAGGCATGTCATTTGGAGGTTACGAAACTGGATTTGCATTAGCGAACACTGACTTGTTTAAAACGGGTAGTGTTGGCGTAATGGTATCGAATCTCATTTCCTTCAGTCTAAGTCAGACACCCATTTTAAATGAACCCAACTATGTCCGAGTAGAAAATGATCAGTTTGGAATGAATGAAAGTCTTTTTGACAATTGGAATCACTATTTATCAATGTCTCCTGTCAGAAATTTAAAAAATGTGAATCGTCCTGTTCTCTTATGGACGGGTTCTATGGATAATAATGTACCACCCCAGCAAACCAGAGAATTTTTTTTCGGATTGAAACGGCTTGGAAAAAAAGCAGTCATGTTAGAATATCCATTGGACGGTCATTTTATGTTTAGAAATGAAACCACAGAAGACCTTTCTTTGAGGACATGGCAGTGGATGGAACATTTTCTAAAGGGAAAACCTTACGCAGAATGGATGGCACCTGTAAAATAATAAAGCTCCCTTTTCAGGGAGCTTACTTTAATTACTGGATTTTGCTTAAGGTTACAGAACAAGTCAGCGGATGCTCGACATCACTACCGGATGTTCCGAAAACCTGTTGTCCTGCCGGTAAACCGTTAACAGTACAGATAGGTCCAGGATCTGTGCTACACATCACCGAACGGTCACAGTTGTTATTACTCACATTGAAAATGTAGCCTTGTCTTACGGCAAGAGTACTTTCATTGTTTTTTGCATTTTGGCTAGCCAATGCGCCTCCTGCACCGATCAAGGTCACGAATGCAGGAAAAATTAACTTTTTCATATTAAAAAATGGTTTTTATTGTGCCTACTCTGGAACAGGTTTTCGGCTTTCCCTTTTATCTTTAGGTTTTACAGGCGTCGTTGATGGCGGATCAGTTTATTTCCGGCAAGAACATAGAGGTAGTTTTTGGTCAGGCGTAAATCCCTGATCTTATTTCCATCATTGTGGTAGACATAAAAACTATACTGGTAAGTTTTACTTTTATAATTGTAGACGTCGATAATATTGGCTTCCTTCCATCTGTTTTTAGATTCATATTTTCCCCGAAGCCTGGCTACATTGAAAAGCAAATCTTGATAGACGGTCTGCATCTGATTCACTTCCAATGGAGGTGCGCTCATCTTGCGTAATCCATTTTCGAGGTTCTTGACGTGTATCTGAGCTCTGCGAATGGTGTCTATTGTATGACCAGATTTTTTATTGTGGAGATGTAGGTCAGTGATGATATATTCATTACGATAATAGTAGGTGTAAATCATTTTTTTCTCTTGTACTTCAATTACCACTTCACCGTCCGTATCAAAAAGTCCGTCCACCTGCTTCTCAAGAATTTCAGGCTTTAGCTGTGTATTTCCATTCTTACTGTTATAAGTTCCCATCACTGATTCCCTGTTTTCGGACAAGGTGGTTCTCACAATGTAGTGATAGGGTTCAGCCATTTTTATTTTAGAATAAAAAGGAATAGGGTACTTAGATTTAATCGCCAATTTGTTTGGAAATATGCCTTCAAATAAAACAGGAACAGTTCCGTCTGATAAGCTGTAAAAAGGATAATTCACATTGAGTTCAACATTTTTGAACGGAAGCTTATAATCATTTAAAACTAATGTATCGAGTTGGAATCTTGTGAAACCCGGTAAAACGGTTGCCATAATTCGTGGCGCCTGACGGTTTCCCAGAAATAAACTGTCTCCCGAGTTTCCTGCAAAATAAAATGACTTAGAGCGCAGATCGATTTCCTTTACTTCAGTAATGGGATGCGGTAAAAATCGGCGGGTAAAATTGTTTTCATTTTTGATGAGATATTCAGAGGATAAAAAAAGAAAGGCAACCAACATTGCAAAACCCAGATTAGCACTGCATAGAATAATGACAGTCTGAAGCTTTGGTTTCAAATCGCTACGACGAGCCAAAAAATAGGCGACGGCTCCTATGACGACACAAACCATATTGAAGATTAAATGCTCCCACCATCCTAATTTCTCTAAAATGCCGCCACACGAGCATGGAACAAATTCACTGTAATTAAGAATGATATAAATGTAAATTGTGAAGGAGCTCATCATAACCGTTGATGCCAATAAGGCAATGTTTCTGGTTTTTTCAAAATATAGACCTAACGCCAATAGCAATTCCAATATAATCACGCCATAGGATATAAAACCTGCGTAAGAAGTGAGCACTGGCGATTGTGCAATCTGAACCTGAAAGTTTTCAAAATCCAAAATCTTACTCACACTTGCGTATACAAACAGCAGGATAAAAAAATAAGAAACCGTTTTAATCAATATGTTCTGAAAATTCTTCATCACTTTAATTTTAAAGTTCAACAGGCAAGAATTAACCGCCATTTAATCTTTACGCCACAATACACAGGCATTAGCTCTCCCTTAAATAAGGTAACAGTCGTTTTAAAATTCCCCATACTTTCCCAGATGCCGCTTTCCGGACATGGTAAGCCTGTGGCTGCTGATATGGAGGTATGAGGAATCATAGGGTCATCATAAGGGATTAATTATCTATTGGAGCTAGACCGCCAGTTGTCACCATCCCTAACCGGTGGATCAGGGTCGACGATAGGTTGTGTACTGTTACAGGAATCACCTCGTCTGGCAAGTGCTTCTGAAGCATCGATTTTCTGTGTTTCTGCTGCGATCTTTTCATCATCACGAGGGGTACAGCTGTAGGAAAATACCATAATACTGATACTTAAAAATGGGACAAACTTTTTCATTGTAATAATTTTAAATGGGTTATCCCGACGTCGGATTGATATAGAATTCTGAGTCCAAAGCTACAGGGCAAGTCATTAGAAAAAAACTCTATCAAGGCGCAATTTTAAAATTAGTACGGCTCAATTTTAAAATTGAACCATTAACAAAATCAGCTTAATAGCTTATTTATCAACGATTCGGAAGCATAGTGATTTGAGAATGCCTGTTTGGCTATAATTGGCTTTTACTTAAAAGTAAAATGCTTAATTTTGAGAAGGTGAGGTTCTAAAAATCAGTATATGAAAAAGTTACAATACTTTCTCGTCCTACTTTCTATATCTTCTCTATTTTTTTCACAACAACCAAAAGAAAGGACTTTTAACGAGATCAGGGAAAACTATCAGAAAATGACCATCGATGACAATAGTGCGATGCCTTATGTTAGGATGTATATTGAAAAAGCTAAGAATGAGCGCAATCATTTAAAACTGATACAGGGTTATAGGGATGGTCGCCAGTTTGATTACAACAATAAGATTAAATATGCAGACAGCGCTATCACCACAAGTTTAAAATTCGGTACCAAAGACGATATCAGTAAGGATTACCTGAGCAAAGGAATCATCTATTACTTCTACCAAAAGAAATACAAACCCGCTTTGAACGAATATCTTAAGGCCTATGAATATTCTAAAGGTTCAAAGGATGAGTATCATCACTATAAAGTGATTTATCATCTGGGAATAGTCAGAGAACATTTGGGGTATTATGAAGAAGCGCTGGAACATTTTAAAGACTGTGCTGCATTCTACAGTACGAAAGCTAGTCCCAAGATGCATGAAAATCTGAAGTATAATTATATGAAAGCTTATTATAATTCCTTGCATCAGATGACGGTCATTAACAGGTATTTAAAGAACTATAAAAAGACCGACAGCTTAAGTCAATTAGGATATAAACTGACAATAGATAAGGAGGACTTTGCCCTTGAGAACAGCTATTTTTTAAAATGCATCGCTATTTTAGAATTTCATAAAAAAAATTACATCGGTGCCAAGGCTGATTTAGAAAAGGCTTTACCAGTCCTGCTAAAAAGAAATGACTTTGCGTGGTCTTCCGTCATTTACTATTATTTAGGAAAGATTGCAGAAGCACAAAATCAAGAGAAAGATGCCATCCATTTTTACAGTGCCATAGATTCTATTTTTGAAAAGCATGAATTTATATTGCCGGAGGTTTACAGAAGTTATAATTTCTTAATAGAATATTATAAAGATAAAGATATCAGCAAACAACTTTATTATACCAACCAACTGCTGAAAGCAGACAGTTTGATTGCTAAAGATTTTCCTTATATTTCCTTAAAGATTCACAAAGATTATGACCGAAACAGTTTAATTGAGCAAAGAGATGATATCGAGAAAACCAGCAGGCGAAAAATGCTGATAGCCCAAATCTTAATTTTTGCGGGCACTATTGTCCTAATCATTCTTTTGGTAAGATATGTGAAAGATCTCAAAATAAAAAAACAGTATACTCTCCTTCAGAAAAGAATCTCAGAAGGAGCGTACGATGTTAAGAATTTGATAGCCGAAGAATCGGCAGAATACGCGACAAGAAAAACCTCTCTCACGCCTGAAATGACCAGAGAGATTGGTGAAAAGCTTAAGAAATTTGAGAATGAACTTCTTTTTACAAAGAAGGGTTTAACCCAAAACAGCATTGCATCAAAGCTGGATACCAATTCTCATTATTTATCAGTATACATCAATGAAAACAAAGGGATGAATTTCAATAAATATATGGCTGAACTGAGAATCAACTATATCACGAAGCTTTTAAATACCCAAAATAAATACCTTAACTACACAATAGAAGCTTTAGCAGAAGAGTGTGGGATTGCAGCCCGTCAGAACTTTTCAAATCTTTTTTTCGATATCAACGGCATCCGACCTACCGATTATATCAAAAAACGTAAACAGGAACTGGGATTAAGCTGAACATCCTTACGCTAAAGGTTTTTTTTGTAAATTTCTAAAAAAAGGACATGGTAACAAAAACTATTTTTAGAAAAATTACACAAATGCATGATGAATTAGAGTTAAATATTAATGAGGTTTATGATGATGATAAAGATATGGTCAAGCTCGCTGAAAAATCATTGGTTTTAATTGATGAAGCTATTCGGAAAGTTAAAGAAATGATATCGCCACACAAGTTTGAAAACAAAGGCGAAGAAATTCATTTCTTTAAAAAACTAAAACCCCAATTCATATCAAAATTTATTTATTATTGTACAATCCTTGATGTTGAGTCCCATAAACCCAATGCAGGAAGTAAAGCCATGAAAAAGTATTATGAAGCAGAGCAGGAAAAGCTAAAGAAGTTTTACTTTGAGCAGTCTGAATTTTATAGTTATTATCGCAGGGAGGCAACCTATCTCGATCATAAAATATTCGTCAGAAATTCTTATGACTTAAAAATGAAGCTGTCTTTTGGCTTTTACAATTTTGATACAAGTTTTACTACTTCCCACGATCATTTGATAGCCCGGTTTATGGCCAGTCAGCATTTTGACCAGTATTTAAAAAAGCAAATTGAAAATCTGAGTGATAACGTCAGCGGAAAGATGGTATCTCCTTTATTGTGGTCAGCTTCAAAAGTTGGTTTAATTGAATTAGTATATGCCTTGTACCACATGCGCTGCTTCAATGGTGGAAATGTTGAACTGAGTGAGGTCATCAAATTTGTGGAGAAGTCATTGGATACTGACTTGGGTAACTTTCATAAAACCATATTCGAAATTCGAAACCGAAAACAAGGTCCAACAAAATTCCTGAATTTAGTAAGTGAAAATCTCAATCGGCATTTTCTAAATACAGAAGGCGAGTAGTACCGATCGAACCTCATTTGTTGATTACTGACATTTGAGGTTTTCTCATTTACATCAATCTCTTTCTGTGTATTTCTACGAGTGCTACTTTGCAGACATCACTTTCAGGAGCGCCAAATACTTTTTTTAAGCGCCTAAGCCTACAATAACTTCGACATACTTTACATCTGCTTATAATTTTAGGATTTAAAAGAAATTCTAAAAAAAAAGTATGGATGTACAGAAAAGAGACTTGTCGTATTTCAGATTACGATTACTCGAACTCCTTAAAAGCAGTTTTCCTGAAAAGTTATATGATCAGAAATTTATAAATCAAAGATCTTCTTGGGCAGCCATTGCCTATGATGGAGCATTCAGTTCAGGTAACTCCGTTGAACAGTGTGAAGAAATAGCCCATTCTATACTTTTCGAGGACTTGCATTTTTCAAAGTTTGCTACCGTTTTCCAAGTCGTTTGCAATGAGTTCGATACTATTATGGCTGATGAGGAGCTTCAGGCGTTTGCCTTAAAAATGCTATCTGTGTGCGAGCCTTTGTTCAAAGGGTATTTACTAACTGATGATTTCGCTTATAGCTTAGAGTTCGATATATTATACACTGAACTGACGGGAACCATCACAAAATGGATTGAGGAAAATGGGCTTCAATAAGCGTTTCCACCTGCAACAGAATATTGATTCGCTCCGGATTGTTTTCAAGCTTGAAAAAGAGAATCGTAGAGCTACTGCAGGTGAGAGAATGCTTTTACAGCAGTACAGTGGATTTGGAGGACTTAAGTTTGTTTTAAATCCAGTAGAAAATGATATTGACATTAACAGATGGAGAAAAACGGAACAAGATTTATTTAGAATCACTCAAGAGCTTCATCAACTGCTCAGAGATAATTCTGTAGACGAAAAACAGTATCGAAAGTTTGTAGAAAGTATGAAAGCATCAGTGCTTACGGCTTTCTATACACCACCTAAAGTTATAGATGCTTTGTCTTCAGCTTTAAATGAAAGTGGTTTTTTGATTAACAAATTTCTGGAACCATCTGCTGGTGTTGGTTCGTTTGTTCAGTCTTTCTCACAAAACAACAACAGCATTGTTACTGCATATGAAAAGGATTTGCTGACTGGAAAAATTCTTAAACAACTATATCCGGAAAGCAATATTCGAGTAAGCGGTTTTGAGGAAATTTCGGAAAGTGAACAAAATAGCTATGATCTTGTTGCCAGTAACATTCCTTTTGGTAATACATCCGTCTTTGATCTTTCTTACTCACGGAGCAAAAATGCTGTAAAAGAACAGGCCGCTCGAAGCATTCATAATTACTTCTTTTTAAAAGGTATGGATATGATTAGAGATGGAGGTGTTTTGGCTTTTATTACTTCACAAGGGATTCTGAACAGCGCGAAAAATGAACCTGTTCGTCGAGCTTTAATGGAGAGTAGTGATTTAATTTCTGCAGTAAGGCTGCCTAATAATTTATTTACGAATGATGCTGGTACAGAGGTTGGCAGCGATTTAATTATACTTCAGAAGAACACTGTAAAGAAAAGTTTGAGTGAAGCAGAACAACTCTTTTGCCAGAGTATACAAACTCACGATAACATCTCAAGTAATGCTTTATTTACTGATAATACAAGAATTATCCATACTAGTGCTAAAATAGATACAGATCCTTACGGACAGCGTGCTTTGGTTTATTTACATAAGGATGGAGTAGATGGTATTGCGGGAGATTTAAAAAGAATGCTTTCGGAAGATTTTGGTAGACATCTGAATGTAAGCTTGTCCAACCGTAAACAGAATGATAAAGTATTATCAACAAAAGGAGTAACAGCTTTCATCAAAGAGGAAGTAGTTGTTCTTCAAAAAACAGCACCAAATCTTGATGAGACTCCAAGTCAAGAAAGAGTTCCTGAATTAAAACAAATGAGCATCTTCGATCTTTTTGAAAATGAAGAAATAAGCTTAGAGGCCATAGCAGCTCCTAAAAAAACTGCTTCTGAAAGAAAACGAAATGTAAACAAAAAGTCTATAACTGGTGATTATCAAGCTAATCTATTTAGTCCTGCACAAAAGGATAAAACCCCAGATAATCAAAGATATATAGAAAGTGCTAGCATTGCTTTAGTGTCGGAAAATAAAAATGAAGTTATTGGTAACTTATTTTCCCAAACTAAAGATGACGGGCAGTCTGTACCGTCAGATCTTTTCAGGAGCAAAATTACTGAACCATGTTTTTATAGTGGAGAATTAAGAAGTTTCCACCGAAATGATTGTTTGGTTCTCAATAATGGGATAGTAGGATATCTTAAAGATGTAGATAAAAATGATGGCAAAGCAATATTTCATCCCTTACGATTGTCCTTTCTGCAGATGGCAAGAGCTGAAGCTTATATTGGAATCAGGGACTGTTATCTCGATCTTTATCAAAAGGAGACGGAGAAGCAAAGTGAACACCGAGAAGAAAGGGAATTATTAAATAAACTATACAGTGCCTTTACCAGAAAATATGGAAATATAAATGCAGCAGACAATATCAAATTAATAAAGACTGATAGTGCGGGTAAAGAAATTCCTTATTTAGAACGTGTTGTTGGGGGCGTTATTCACAAAGCTGATATTTTTAGTCGTCCAGTTAGTTTTTCAACAAAAACCCTGGCTACAGATAATCCTGAAGAAGCATTAGCTGCTTCATTAAACAAATATGGAAATGTCGATTTGGACTTTATGTCCGAAGTTAGCGGTTTATCCTCAGATGCATTAAAAGAAGCTTTAGGCGACCGTTTGTTTTACAATCCAATTCAACAGGAATATGAAATTTCAGAACGCTGGATCTCCGGAAATGTTGTTGAGAAAGCTAACTGGGTCAGAAATTATCTTGATAACAATCCAGATGACAAGGACGCTCAGGAAAGTCTTAAGGCTTTAGAGGAGGCTAGACCTCAGCAAATAGAATTTGAAGAGCTGGATTTTAATCTGGGAGAGCGTTGGATTTCTACCGATGTCTATGAACGGTTTGCATCTCAATTGTTTGATACTGATGTGACGATACATTATTCTGATAGCTCTGATGATTTTTCAGTAAAATGTAAGCAGGGGAATATGCTGATTTGGGAAAAATATGCAGTAAAGGCAGAAAGCAGGACATTTGACGGTGTTGCACTGCTGAAGCACGCTCTAGTTAATACGACACCCGATATTACTAAGAAGATCAAGGTTAATGATACCGAAGTAAAAGTTCGGGATATGGAAGCCATTCAGATGGCTAATACCAAAATCGATGAAATCAGGGGAGCATTTAATGAGTGGCTTCATACACAGAATGATGAATTTAAAACAAGCCTTAAAGATCAGTACAATGATACTTTTAATTGTTTTGTTCGCCCTAAATATGATGGCAGCCATCAGGATTTTCCGGGATTAGACCGCAGAGGAGCCGGTATCGAAGATTTATACTCAAGTCAAAAGGATACGGTCTGGATGATAAAGCTGAACAATGGTGCGATCTGTGACCACGAAGTAGGTGCTGGAAAAACATTGGTAATGTGTACGGCGGCACAGGAAATGAAGCGTTTGGGATTAGTGCATAAGCCGATGATTATTGGACTAAAAGCCAATATTCCCGCCATTGCAGCGGACTACAGAAATGCGTATCCTCATGCCAAAATTCTTTATCCCGGCATTGATGACTTTACGCCCAGTAAGCGTCTTCGAATTTTTGGTGATATTAAGAACAATGATTGGGATTGCGTAATTCTTACTCATGACCAGTTTGGAATGATTCCACAGTCACCTGAAATGCAAAAAGAAATACTTGAAATAGAATTGGAGAGTGTGGATTGTAATCTTGATGCTTTACAAGCGCAGGGTAAAGAAGTGACCAGAGGTATTCTTGCGGGTGTTATCAAGCGCAAAGAAAACCTTGAGGTAAAGCTGAAAACTCTTGAGTACGATATCGAGAATCGAAAAGATGATATTGTAGATTTTAAGATGATGGGTATCGATCATTTATTTGTAGATGAGAGTCACCAGTTCAAAAATCTAATGTTCAATACCCGACACACAAGAGTTGCCGGACTCGGTAATGTAGATGGCAGTCAAAAAGCTATGAATTTGCTTTTTGCCATCCGTACTATACAGGATCGTACCAATGCAGATATGGGGGCCACTTTTCTGTCCGGTACTACAATCAGCAATTCGTTGACAGAACTCTATCTATTATTTAAGTATTTACGTCCACGGGCATTAGAAAAACAGGGCATCCATTCATTTGATGCCTGGGCTGCTATTTACGCAAGGAAGACAACCGATTATGAATTTTCTGTCGCTAACAATATTGTTGCTAAAGAACGCTTTCGGTATTTTATCAAAGTCCCTGAATTGGCACAATTCTATTCAGAGATCACCGATTACAGAACGGCTAAGGATATAGGAATTGACCGTCCTGAAAAGAATGAAGTGTTGTATAATATTCCTCCGACACCAGATCAGGAAAACTTTATAAAGAGTCTGATGCTGTTTGCTAAATCGGGAGATGCTACTTTGCTGGGACGGCTGCCACTGACCGAAAGAGAAGAGAAGGCCAAGATGTTAATTGCGACAGATTATGCACGTAAAATGTCGCTTGATATGCGGATGGTTAGTGGAAAATATGAAGACCACCCTAATAACAAAGCTTCGCACTGTGCTGCAAATATCGCTAAATTTTATAAAGAATTTAATGCGCAAAAGGGAACGCAATTCGTTTTCTCAGATTTGGGAACTTATAAACCAGGGGAATGGAATGTTTATTCTGAGATTAAAAGAAAGCTGGTGGAGGACTTTGGCATTCCCGCCCACGAAGTCCGTTTTATTCAGGAAGCAAAGAATGATAAACAGCGACAGGCATCAATTGACGGGATGAACGAGGGGAAAATCCGAGTTTTATTCGGGTCTACCAGTATGCTGGGAACAGGAGTGAATGCGCAGAAAAGAGCAGTAGCTGTCCATCATTTGGATACACCGTGGCGGCCTTCAGACCTTGCGCAACGAGATGGTAGAGCTATAAGAAAAGGTAACGAGATCGCTAAGTTTTTTGCCGAGAACAAAGTTGCTGTCATCATTTATGCGGTTGAGAAATCTTTAGATAGTTATAAATTCAATTTGCTTTATAATAAACAGCTTTTTATTGACCAGTTAAAAAATAATAGTTTAGGAAAAAGAACGATAGATGAGGGGAGTATGGATGAAAAATCAGGGATGAATTTTTCAGAGTACGTTGCCATCTTATCTGGGAATACAGACTTGCTGGATAAAGCTAAACTTGAAAAGCAGATTGCAGGATTGGAAAGTGAAAAACAATCCTTCAATCGATCTAAGTCGAGTGCTAAATATAAAGTTCAAGATTACAATGAGCTGCTTGAAAGCGCTCAATCTCGATTTAACAGGATGAGTCTTGATCTTTCAAACTTAAAGCAGAGGCTAAAAAAGAATACAGATGGAACAATGGAGAATCCTGTTCTGTTAGACGGTTTACCTCCTAATTGTACGCCTAAGCAAATTGGGGCAAAACTGAATCAGATTTCGGACAAGGCTCGGACAGGAGGTCAATATGAAGAAATTGGAAGTTTATATGGTTTTACATTACTCGTAAAAACTGAGATGATGGAAAAGGAGGGTATAGACATTCGGGTGAACCGTTTTATGATACAGGGCGAAGGAAACATCAAATATACTTTCAATAATGGTTTGATGGCAAAAGATCACGAAACAGCATCAATGAACTTTTTAAGGGCTTTGGAAAAGCTATCAGGTTATATGACACAAGAGCAGGAAAAAATTGCTGACATACAAAAAGATCTGCCTGTTCTTGTGGAGTTAATGAATGCTTCCTGGTCCAAAGATAGTCGATTAAAGGATCTCAAAACGGAACTTGCTTCTGTTGAAAGGAAAATACAGCTGTCAATTTCACCAACAGAAAATGATGAAAACAATCAGCAATCTCAAGTGCAAAGCGAGACTTCACAAATAAAAAGTACTAATGACAATCAACATACAAGGCGTATCTAAGCACTTTTACCTTTTAATTTTTGGTATCCTGTATTAAATGCTGCAGTTCAGGATCATTTTTAATACGCTCCATTTCATTTTCAATAATATTTAAAATGTCTTTTTTAGTTTGACGGTAATTGTTTTCGATGTCTTGTTTCATAGTGTCTGTTCCATTGTCATCGATAAAAGAAGCTATATCTGGAATCTTTTGATATGATTTTTCTTCTGATGACAACTTAGCACTGTCTACTACAATTTCTGAATGGAATATTTTCTGTTCGATTCTTTCATCAAAATTGTCTGAAACCGCTCCAACAAAAAAACCCTGAGTCAATGTTGAGATTTTTGATGCTGGAATCAGGCTATCCAGTTGGGTAGAGATAGATGTTGAAGTGTCGTTTCTATTAATTGAAATGCTCTGTCTTTTTTGAAGTACTTTTCCAAATCGTTCTGAAAGTGCTTTAGCAGTTTCACCCACCACCTGACCGCTGAATATATTGCCGACTGTGTTTTGAATCACTTTGCTTTCTTTATCTCCATAATCCCTTGTCAACTGAGAAAAATCCTGAAATCCAAGACATACAGAAACCTTATTACTACGAGCGGTAGCAATCAGATTATCCAAGCCTCTGAAATAAATCGTAGGAAGCTCATCTATAATGACGGAGCTTTTCAGCTGTCCTTTTTTATTGATTAACTTTACGATTCTAGAATTGTAAAGTCCTAAGGCAGCTGAGTATATATTTTGACGATCTGGATTATTGCCTACACATAAAATTTTAGGCTCATTGGGATTATTGATATCTAAAGAAAAGTCGTCACCTGTCATGACCCAATAGAGTTGGGGAGATATCATTCTTGATAGCGGAATTTTTGCCGATGCAATCTGACCTTGTAACTGATCCTGTGCTCCACCTTGCCAGGCGTCCATAAAAGGGGAGAGGTAATTTTCTAAGTCAGAATATGACGTCAGGATTGTGAAGACATCTTCATATTTTTTATTCAATAGTTCAATGGCATGGGGGAAAGTACAGTATTTCCCATTATCATAAATTTTTAGAAACCAGATGATAGCGGCTAAAAGAATAATAGGACTTTCGACGAAGAAATCTCCCTGCTTTTGTATCCAGCTTCTATTGAGATTCAGCATAATCGTATATGCAGCCTCATAAGCATCAGAGATATCTGTCATGAAATCAGGATTTAGAGGATTACAACGATGACTTTTTCTAGGATCGTCAAAATTGATGACATAAAATTTTGGCTTTATTTTGTAAGCGTCTGAATGATTCAAAAGATGGTTGTAAGCGATGGTGGACAAATCATCAAATTTAAAATCGTAGATATACATCGAAAATCCTTTTTCTATGTGCTGTCGGATATAGTTGTTTACGACTGCGTAGGATTTTCCAGAACCCGGTGTTCCTAAAACGATGGTGGCACGAAAAGGGTTGACGACGTTGATCCATCCATGATGCCAGTGACCTTGATAATAAAACTTCGTTTGAAGATTGATTGAATATTCGTTATAAAGTAATTTTGTTTCCTGTTGAAAGCTTTCATTCTCGCTGTTAAAAACATCGGTCATTAAATTTGTTTTGAGTAGACGGCTCATCCATACTCCTGCCTGCATTAGAAGAATATATCCGGCTCCTGTAGAAATCATATAAAGCACTGCTATAAAACTGTAAGCAAGCTGTAATAGAATAGAATTTAGAAAGAATAGGAAAAAACCTAAAGCAAAAGTGATAATTATATTTTTCCAAGTGATCTTTTCATTCTTAACACCCTTAGTGCCAAGGCAGCTTAAACCCAGTAGAACAACTGCAAACAGCTTAGAATAGATGCTTTGAGAAAATAGTCCTGCAGTCTTATTAAAATTATGGAGTATCTTATTGATAAGTTCCAGTGTCCATTGACGTTCAGCAAAAAATCCATAACAAAACCAATAAAGATGCATTAGAACTAGAATGATACTTACAGCCCTCATAAACGCCATAATTTTGGCAAGTCCTCTTAAATCGTCTTCTCCCTGCATATGTTTTTAATAGCATAGATAGCAGACTATGCAGAAATAAATGCTAATTGACTGTGATCGTCATTGATTTACTTGCGTTGGCATTATCGATCATATTGAGGTGTTTTTGATGATGATATCTAAATGCACCAATTGTATTAAGCATACTTTTACGTATATTCGTCTCTTCAAAAAATTCTTATGAACAGATTAAGTTGCCTTCCGCCGCCAAGAGCTTAATTTAATTATTCTTTAAAAGAGAAGCAGATCCACTGGTTAATGAAATCAGAGGACTATTGCTTATTTCCCCAATTATTAAATTTTAAATCTTCGCTTTTTGTTTTAAGCGGACACTTTGTTCATTATGAAAAAATCATATATTTTACTACACCTTTCTGTAGTACTATTAGGCTTTTCCGGAATCTTCGGAAAACTGGTAACATTAAACGAAGGATTGATAACCTTTTACAGGGTCTTATTTTCTTCAATCATTTTATTTTTTATTGTTAGAATCTACAAGTTAGATACAAAAATATCTTTGTTGGAAAAGCTAAAAATTGGCATGGTTGGTCTTTTGATCACGACGTCCTGGCTACTATTTTATGCAAGTATTAAATATTCCAATATATCGATAGGAGTTGTCTGCTATTGTATGGCAAGTTTTTTCACAGCGATTTTTGATCCTTTGATTAATCGTCGGAAGATCAAAGTTTCCGAATTATTATTAAGTGGTCTGACAATAATTGGAATCAGTTTAATATTCCATTTTGACAGTTCATTTAAAATTGGAATTATATTAGGTGTTATTTCTCCAGCTTTTGCCTCTCTTTACACGATTTATAACCAAAAGCTTGTCAGAACTTACGACAGCAAGCTTATCAATTATTATCAAATGATTTCAGGAACTGCTGGTTTAGGATTAATGCTACCGATTTATCTTCATTATTTTCCGGAAAAAAGTATTTTTCCGGATTTAAAGAATACTATTTACCTGTTTTTACTGGCTGGGTTTTGCACAGTTTTTATCTACATTACTTTCACTGAAATTCTAAAAAAGCTTTCTGCATTTACGGTTAATCTCAGTTTAAATTTAGAACCGCTTTATGCAATTATTATTGCATTTCTATTTTTTAATGAAGGCAGGGAGGTTAACTTTTCATTTTATGTAGGTTTATTTTTTGTAATGCTGTCTGTCATTATACAGACCGTAACCTCACTAAAAAAATCTTAGATTAATTTAAAAATAGCCTATCACATATGATAGGTTATTTTTTTCTTCTTTTTCGTTGTTTCTTGTTCATTTGAGATTCAAAAATTTGTTCCTCCTGATCACTATTTGCGTCTGAAGATAACAAGCCGTTAAATAGTCCATCAAATAATTCCGATATGCTTTCAGCAACAAATTGCTCGGTAGTGTTTTCTTGAAATGAGTTTTCTGGAAGATTATTGTTGAACATTACTTCAGGTTTCGTTTCTCTTTGATTCCACATCCCATTGAAGACATTGGCGGAAAGCTCTTTACTAAGCTGTGACCCATTCCACACTGATTTAGAAGGATGGTCGATGAATGTGATCCCGTATATTCGACCTTGCTCATTTTTTCTAAGGACAGTAGCGATTCCCTGTTCCTGGAGCTGCATTTTAAAAGAATCTTCAGAGTTGCTGGTGGTGATTGCTGTTTCTATTGTTCTTTTGAGAATCAATATTGAAGGGTTATTTTTCATTTCAACTCTGGACTTCTCAATGATTGCTTGAATATTCTCCAAGCCTGCATGCTTCCCGAATAGCGATGATTTAAAAGGATGACTTACTTTTTTGCCGTTTTCATCAATAGCAAAATAAACAATTCCTTTTTTCATTTTTCCATGGAATTCTCCGCTGACTTCTTCAAAAGTGATATTAAATTGAGAGAGTAAAGCATTGTATGCACCTATACTTTGAAAGTTATAAGTCTTGGGAATATGTCTGAGTACAGATGACATCTGAGTCTTGACATTTCCTTTGTCGTAATCAACCGGTTTAAAAATTAAGTTTTGATTGGTGCTTTGTATTTCATTGGCAGCTTTTAAATTATATTGCTTTTCAATTTTCCTACAAGCATCCATCGATCGATGATGGTCATAGTTATCAGGTATTTTCTTACCGTCAAGCTGAACACAGGTGGTTACAATATGAATATGTGACCTGTCGATATCAGTGTGCTTAAAAACGACATAGGGTTGATTGGCGTACCCCATTTCCTGCATATATTGCTGAGCCATTTCTCTGTAAGTTGAATCATCAACCCTATCATCTGGGTCTGGATTTAGAGAGATATGTCTTACTGGTTTTTCAGTTTTATTATTGGCAATTAAGTAGGGTTCAAAATACTTACGAAAAAAATTGACAGAATAGGGACGATCCCATAAATCTGGAATTTTATTTGTGAAGAGAACCGCTCCATTTTCATTGTCCACTTTCTGCTGATTGTAGGTAAGTGCGCCCCACATATTCTCGCCTTTTCCGATTTTAGCAATCATTTATCAGTGTTTTTTTGAATATGTTTTAGCTCAAATTCTTTGGTCAACTCTATAATCTGTTTACAGATTAATGCCAGTTCTTTCGTATGATTTTCAAGTTTAAAGAGGTACAATGACGCTTTTTTGTCTGTAAAATTTCGATAAAGAATTTTTACAATTTGATTATAATTGTTTCCAATGGACTGAAACTGGTAGAATAATTTAGTCAGTTGTGTATGGTAGTCCATCGTTGAAACATCTACTTTTATAATCTTTAATTCTTTCTGAAACAAGATTGTTGTAATAAATTTTGCTTTGTTAGCCATTCCCGAAGCATCAAATAACTTTAAAAAATGGATGTTTTCTTCATCCGTAAGTCTAAATACATATCTGTTTTTGCTAGGGTTCAGCTTAGGTTTACGCCCTCCTTTATTGTTTTTATTTGTTTCCATATTCTCCAATTTAATTTTAAGAAAATCACGACTTCGGAGTGATTTTTAAAGCCCCAGCCCGGGCAAGTTGTTTTGAGGCACGAAAAAAGTTATGAGGCACTCAAAACATAACTTGCCCCTTTCGGGTGAAAGGATATGTCTTTAATAAAATAGATTTAAAAACCCCTATCAATTTAGACCATCCTATTTCAAAACCTCCTCAGCCTTCTGAAGCAAAGTAAGCCACTATCGATAAGAAAAACAGTACAGGGGACAATGCCAAAGAATGACACATAATTCCAAAGCCGACCATTACAAAAGCACTGCTATACAAATGTTTTTCATTTGCATCAGATTGAGAGCAGGACTTCACAAATGCTGACTTGATAGAAATCTTGATTCTTTTAGATCTTGTATTCCTGCCTTCAGGATTTCCAGACGTCAATAGTTTATTGTTGAGTGATAGAACTCAGAAAATCTATCTATCAGGATTGCAAGAAGGGCTGCATTGAGTAATGAATGTCGTAAGGCTATCTAGTTAGCAGGAATTTCTGCCAACTATGTAGATAGCAAAATAGACTTATTGAAATCATTGCTGCCTTAAGACTTGCAGTCAACCATTCTGAAAATAAGGTTTAATTAAAATTTAAAAAAAATGAAAACAAAGAAACAACCAACAGTTATTGCATTTTCCACTCAAAAAGGAGGGGTTGGTAAAAGTACATTTACAACGTTGATAGCAAGTATTCTTCATTATCGGATGGGCTATCAAGTTGCGGTTTTTGACTGTGATTTTCCGCAATACAGTTTATTACAGATGAGAGAGCGTGATTTAAAAATAGTTATGCAGAATGAGGTTTTAAAAAAGATCGCTCACAAACAATTTACGACGATCAATAAAAAAGCTTATCCTATATTTCAGAGCAAAACCGATAAGGTTCTAGAAGAGATGAAAACGTATGTTAATGACAATGAGATTACTCCTGATGTCATCTTCTTAGATTTACCTGGAACTGTTAATACTGCTGGTATTTTAAAAACACTAACGAATGTTAACTACATTTTTTCTCCCATAACTGCCGATCGGGTAGTGTTGGAAAGTACTTTAAGTTTCACTGATGTATTAACCAATATCTTGATGAAAGAAAATCAAACGGAGATTCGAGGTATCCATTTATTCTGGAATCAGGTAGATGGAAGAGAGAGAACAATGTTATACAAAAATTACAGTAAGGTGATTTTAGATTTAGGACTGCAGTTGATGGAGACCACAATTACGGATAGTAAAAGATTTAGAAAAGAAGGGGAGGTTATTACAAAAATGGTGTTTCGTTCGACATTACTGCCTGCAGATCCTAAGTTATTAGGCCAATGCAGACTTGATCAATTTGTAGAAGAATTTTTAAGAATTGTCAAATTATAGCAGTATGGATAATGAAAAGAAAAATAACAATGCGGACAGCGATATAGATGAACATTATCTGATGTCCATAATGGCAGGAAGTTCCAAAAAAGAAGTTCGTGAAGAAAAGAATAATATCCAAAAGGATAAAGATACGTCGAAAAATAAGTTGAAAAGTAGAAAATCATCAGATCTAAATTATGTGGAGCATTTTCTGACCCATCATACAATGACAAAGCGAGGTGATAAAAGTATCTATATCCGTCCGGAGTATCACGAACGTCTTTCCCGAATTATTCAAATCATTGCTGATGATCAGATACCGTTATATGCTTATTTGGATAATATATTGGCTTATCATTTTGAAATGTTTGAAAAGGAAATTACTGAAGATTTCAATAACAAATACCGTCCAATCTTTTAATCTTAAATAGTATGGAACAAATTATAATCATCGTTTTAATTATTGTTATCGTAATGATTCTCTTAAACAGAAAGTTTTCAATTAGTATTAGAGAAAAAGATAATGTAACTAAAAGTACAAATCTGCCGTCGATTATGGGAGATACTAAGCCAAGAGAAAGACATCCATTGCCAATCGATACCAATGAGGGACAAAACAATGTACCATTTACAGAAGAAAATAATTTTGAATCAGAAACTACAGAAGAGGAACTTGAAAATGTTGATACGGCTAAAAATCTCGGTGAAATCTCAGTCAAGAATGAAGATTGGCAGGAGGATGAAGATTGGAAGTATCAGCACTCTAATGTTGAAAGCGGGGTTGCTACAGGGGTTACCTTTCAAGAATTGAGTACTGCGGGTCAGCTGCTTCAGGAAGAGACGCTGGAGCCTGACTTAGAACAACAAGCAGTAGATATCATTCAAAAAATTCAGGGAACCGAGCTTTTTGATCTACTAGAGAGTTCATTAGGAGATGCTTCAAAAAGAATTGCCAGCTTATTAAAGGAGAGCATTTCGAATGAAGATGAGATTATTTCATCCAAGCGAAGTAATTCTTCAGACAGTTTCGACATTGGGGAGTTTATTTAAATAAGCTCCCTTTTTTACACAATCTTGTCTAATTTTTTATGAATATAAGAAATGGTTGTCAGAATATCTAGTGCCTCTTCTTCGCTTATTTCAAATCTAATTTTTGGTTCATGAGCTGTAGAGTTTCTAATTAGTCCAAAAACTCCTTTTATTAAATTACTTAAGCCAATATGTTCGCTTCGGTCAGTTGGAGTGATAAAATCATTAATTTTTATCAGTGGGTTAGTTGTAGAAAATGCGGCGTCCGCAAGAGCATTTCCATCACTATGTAATCCCGTTACATCTCTGATTCTATCAGCAATACTTTTTGTTGATTCAAAAACAGAATGAAAATAATTTTCTACTAGCAGTTCAGCACTACAATACTCATAAATTTTTAAATGTGTATTTCGATTTTCTAACTTTTGTTTTAAACGGTTTGCACGTCCTTCAGCCTCTGAAATAGTCGTTGCTTTATCAACCAATCTAAACCTTCCTTCATCCGTAATCTCAACGCCAATAAACAAAAGTCGTTTGTTGATCTCCAGCCTTCTATTATGATATTGTCCCGTCCTAAAATAAGTTTACACAAAACAGACTTATTATGGAAAATCGAGAAAATACAGTAGAAAAGCGAACACAACAAGATTACACAATGGCTTTTAAATTAGGTATTGTTAGTCGTGTAGAAAAGGGCGAATTCACTTACAAACAGGCGCAAAAACATTACGGTATCCAAGGTAGAAGCACCGTTTTGGTTTGGCTTAGAAAATATGGTAATTTAGATTGGAGCAAACCCACCATTCATACCATGTTACAATCCAAAGAAACACCCGCCGAAAAGATTAAAAGACTAGAGAAAGAATTAGCTGATGAGAAACTGAAGACCAAAGTTCTCAATATGATGATTGATATCTCCGACAAGCAATACGGCACGCAGATCCGAAAAAAGTTTACGCCCAAACAGTCAGAGAACTCCAAGAAAAAGGATTGAGTTTATCAAAAATCTGCAGATTGTTTGGGATAAGCAGACAAGCCATTTACCAGCAGCGCCAAAGATTATGTGTTCGGGAAAAAGAATTGGGGAAAGTTAAACAATTCGTTGAGGAGATTCGTTTTGAACAGCCCAGAATAGGAACAAGAAAACTTTATTATTTGCTTAAAAATAAATTCAGGCTGGAAAACATAAAAATAGGCAGAGATGCGCTGTTCAATTATTTGCGAAGAGAAAACCTTCTTATTTATCCTAAGAAAAGATATACAAGGACCACTTTTTCAAAGCATTGGCTCAGAAAACACCCCAATCTTTTGAAAACGACTTGTCTCAAAAGAAAAGAACAGGTATTTGTAAGTGATATCACTTATGTGAAAACCAAGACGTATGTCTGTTATTTATCTTTGGTAACGGATGCTTACAGCAGAAAAATTATGGGTTACGAGCTGAGTGAAAATATGAATGCTGAAAATGTAGTGAAAGCTCTGAAAATGGCCGTGAGAAACAGGACGACTCATCTTCCGCTTATTCATCACTCAGACAGAGGATTGCAATATTGTTCCGAAGTGTATCAGAAAGTACTTGTTGAAAACAAAATAATACCCTCAATGACAGATGGCTATGACTGTTATCAAAATGCTTTAGCAGAAAGAATAAATGGAATATTGAAGCAGGAATTTTTAATTTACAAATGCAAAAACATTCAGGATTTAAAACAAATGGTGAAAGAAAGTATTTATATTTACAACAACAAAAGACCACATCTTAGTCTGAAGATGAAAACTCCGGAAACAATCCACAAAAAATCCGGAAAATCAAAATCTTCCGGATTAATATTTTAATTAAAAACTTGTAAACCTATTTTAGGACTAGTCATATAATTCTTCTTTGCGAACATATCTTACAGGTTGCAATGCGTCCTGAATAAATCTTAAGATGTGATTTGAACATTGATTCATGTTTTGCCAATTAGCAAAAGCAGCATATAAACGCTTCCATTTTGTTGCATAAGGATCTATATCTTCAATATTGGAATTTATTAAGATTTGTCCAATTTCAGTTCCCGTTAAACCATCAACAGTATCACCGATTGTTTTACATAAGCTTTCTAAAACTGGAGGGGTGAACATAGGACGCCTAGGATTAGCCATTCTTTAAAATTTATGATTACTCACCTACACTATTTTTCGAAGGTAGTGCTAAAATACAAAATTATCTCTGCTCAGAGTAATTAAAAGACAAAATCTGCCACTAAGAGACATCTTAAAAACAAGTTGTTTTTCCAAAGCACATTTGCTTCTGAGTATTGTAGAGAGCAGTTCTCATTAACAACAAAATGTTTACAAAATGGAAAAACAGAGAAAAAAACTGATGTGTGCATTTCTGGCAATCTTGATTGCTCCTTATGCTTTTTCACAGGGTAACGGAAGTGCCGGAATCAATGAGGCAACCCAGATGGTCACCTCTTATTTTGAACCTGCGACACAGCTTATCTATGCCATTGGTGCAGTGGTCGGATTAATAGGAGGCGTAAAGGTTTACAACAAGTTTAGCAGCGGTGACCCTGACACCAGTAAGACCGCTGCCAGCTGGTTCGGGGCGTGTATCTTTCTGATTGTTGCGGCAACCATCCTTCGTTCATTCTTCCTATAAAAAAATGACTATGAATACCTATCATATCAATAAAGGAATAGGCAGGACGGTAGAATTTAAGGGACTTAAGGCACAATATCTTTTCATTTTTTCAGGCGGCTTGCTGGGATTGCTGATCTGCGTGATGATTATGTATATGGCTGGGGTCAATACCTATCTGTGTCTAATTCTCGGAGGTGCCAGCAGTGGTCTGCTTATCTGGCAGACTTTCGCACTGAATGGAAGATATGGTGAACATGGTCTGATGAAAATGGGCGCTCGCAAGAAGCACCCTAGGTATATCATCAGCCGTAAGAGTATCTACCGCTATCTGAAAACTAATCGTAAAAAAACAAAAGAATGAGAAACTCTTCCAAAGCAGCCACTTTGGAAAGTAAGTTTCCACTGCTGGCGATTGAAAATGATTGTATCATTTCAAAGGATGCCGATGTTACGGTTTGTTTTAAAGTTAGGCTGCCTGAACTATTTACCGTTGCTTCCGCTGAGTATGAAGCCATGCATTCCGCTTGGTTCAAAGCGATTAAAACACTCCCTGATTTTACCGTTGTTCATAAGCAGGACTGGTTTATCAAAGAGAACTACAATCCAGATTTGTCAAGAGAAGACCAAAGTTTTCTTTCCAAATCATTTGAAAGGCATTTCAATGAGCGGCCATTTCTAAATCATTACTGTTATCTGTTTATTACAAAAACCAGTAAGGAAAGAATGCGGATGCAGAGTAACTTTTCATCTCTATGCAAAGGTAAGCTGATTCCAAAAGAGATTAAGGACAAGGAAGTCATCGGTCGTTTTCTTGAAGCTGTCGATCAGCTGGAGCGGATTATGAACGACAGCGGATACATACATCTTGAAAGGATGACCGAAGATGAAATATCTGGAACTGCGGAACAATCAGGATTACTGGAACAATATCTCACCTTATCGCGTGAATTCAATCCGTCTTTGCAGGACATCAAGTTAGGGTCGGAGGAAATGCGTATTGGCAACAACCGTATCAGTATGCACACACTGTCGGATACGGAGGATTTGCCGGGTACTGTTTCATCGCATAGCCGTTATGAAAAGTTAAGCACAGACCGCAGTGACTGTCTTCTGTCATTTGCTTCTCCTGTGGGACTTCTACTAAGTTGCAATCATATTTACAATCAGTATCTATTCATTGACAACAGTGATGAAAACCTTCGTCAGTTTGAAAAATCTGCAAGAAATATGCATTCATTGGCGAGATACAGCAGGGCGAATCAGATTAATAAAGAATGGATTGAGAAATATTTGAATGAAGCCCTTTCTTATGGTCTTCAATCTGTCCGTGCTCATTTTAATGTGATGTCGTGGTCTGATAATCCTGCTGAATTGAAGCAGTTAAAGAATGATACAGGTAGTGCTTTAGCCTTAATGGAATGTAAGCCCCGCCATAATACGACGGATACAGCCACCCTGTATTGGGCAGGAATTCCGGGCAATGCAGGAGATTTTCCGAGTGAAGAAAGCTTTTACACTTTCATAGAACCGGCTTTATGTTTTTTCACTGAAGAAACCAACTATCAGGATTCACCATCTCCATTTGGGATCAAGATGGCTGACCGTCTCACGGGAAAACCGATTCATCTGGATATTTCAGATCTGCCGATGAAACAGGGAATTATTACGAACAGAAATAAGTTCATCCTTGGACCTTCAGGAAGCGGCAAATCCTTCTTCACGAACCATATGGTACGACAGTATTATGAACAGGGCGCTCACGTACTTTTAGTCGATACTGGAAATTCCTATCAGGGATTGTGTGAGCTGATTAAAGGAAAAACGAAAGGTGAGGATGGGGTTTATTTTACCTATACCGAAGACAATCCCATTGCCTTCAATCCATTCTACACCGATGACGGAGTCTTTGACATTGAAAAACGGGAGAGTATCAAAACCTTAATTCTGACACTTTGGAAAAGAGATGATGAACCACCTACCCGTTCAGAGGAAGTCGCATTGTCCAATGCCGTCAGCGGATATATTGAAAAGATTAAATCCAGTGAAGAGCATCCTTCTTTTAATGGTTTTTATGATTATGTGAAAGATGATTATCAGAAAGTATTGGAGCAGAAGAAAGTCAGAGAAAAAGACTTTGATATTGCCAACTTTCTTAATGTGCTGGAACCTTATTACCGAGGAGGTGAATATGACTATCTGCTCAATTCAGAAAAGCAGCTCGACTTGTTATCCAAACGTTTCATCGTTTTTGAAATCGATGCCATTAAAGATCATAAGATTCTGTTCCCTATTGTGACCATTATTATTATGGAAGTCTTTATCAATAAAATGCGAAGGCTCAAAGGAATCAGAAAGCTGATCCTCATTGAAGAAGCCTGGAAAGCCATCGCCAAAGAAGGTATGGCAGAGTACATCAAATACCTCTTCAAAACAGTAAGAAAATTCTTCGGAGAAGCCATTGTGGTGACTCAGGAAGTCGATGATATCATCCAGTCACCGATTGTGAAGGAAAGTATCATTAACAATTCAGACTGTAAGATTCTTCTTGACCAGCGAAAGTACATGAACAAGTTCGATGACATTCAGGCAATGCTGGGATTGACCGACAAGGAGAAATCTCAGGTATTATCGATTAATATGAACAACGATCCACGAAGATTGTATAAAGAAGTATGGATTGGATTGGGTGGAACACACTCTGCAGTCTATGCCACTGAAGTTTCTACCGAAGAATATCTGGCTTATACCACTGAAGAAACAGAAAAGATGGAAGTGATGAATCTTGCATCAGAACTTGACGGCAATGTTGAACACGCCATCAAGCGGATTTCTCTCAAGAGAATCAAATCGAATAAAAAAGACCATTAAATCATTTAAAATTTTAAAACAATGAAAAATTTAATCATCAAAACAATGATGGCAGCATGCTTCGCTACCGTAACATTTGGAAAAGCACAATTTGTAGTGACCGATCCAGCCAACCTGGCATCAGGCATATTAAACTCTGCCAATGAAATTGTGCAGACTTCATCGACCGTATCGAATGTGATAAAGAACTTCAATGAAGTTAAGAAAGTCTATGAACAGGGAAAGGAATATTATGATCAGCTGAAAGCCATCAACAATCTTATTAAGGATGCAAGAAAAGTACAGCAGACTGTTCTTTTGGTAGGCGATGTTTCTGAAATGTATGTGAACAATTTTGGAAAGATGCTGAATGATCCCAACTTCAATGCTCAGGAATTAGCTTCCATTGCCAATGGTTATTCTGCACTTCTTACCGAGAGTACAGAGCTCTTGAAAGAACTGAAAGAGATCATCACATCTAACGGTCTTTCTCTCAATGATAAAGAAAGGATGGACGTTGTTGATCGAGTGTATAAGGAGGTTAAAGCATATCATAATTTGGTAAGATATTATACCAATAAAAATATTTCGGTTAGTTATCTAAGAGCTAAAAAGCAGAACAATACCCAAAGAGTGTTGAATCTTTACGGAACTTCTAATCAAAAATACTGGTAAGATGGAACCGAACAACTTACACGAAGTCCTGCGTTCCGTTTACGAAGAAATGATGCCGATGTGCGCTGATATGGCCGCTGTAGCCAAAGGCGTTGCTGGTTTGGGAGCCCTGTTCTATGTGGCTTTAAAAGTCTGGCAGTCGCTGAGCCGGGCGGAACCGATAGATTTGTTTCCGATGTTGAGACCATTTGCTATCGGCATCTGCATTATGTTCTTTACCACATTGGTTTTAGGAAGCTTGAATGGAGTGATGAGTCCCATTGTTCAGGGAAGCCATTCCATCCTCGAAGATCAGGTTCTTGATATGAATGATCTCCAGCAGAAAAAAGACCTTTTGGAACGGGAAGCCATGCTTAGAAATCCGGAGATGGCCTATTTGATTTCAAACGAAGAATTTGACAAAAAGCTGGAAGAGCTGGGTTGGTCACCATCGGATCTAGTCACAATGTCGGGTATGTATATTGAGAGGGAGATGTTCGCCATTAAGAAAGATATTAGGGACGGTTTTCGTGAATTTCTAGAAATCCTCTTTCAGTCCGCAGCTTTGGTGATTGATACCATCAGAACCTTCTTTCTGATTGTACTTTCAATACTAGGACCGATTGCCTTTGCTATTTCAGTATGGGATGGATTTCAGACCACTTTGAGCCAATGGCTGACAAGATACATCAGTGTCTATCTGTGGTTGCCGGTTGCAGATATATTTAGTGCTATTCTTGCCAAAATACAGACTTTGATTTTAGAACGGGATATCGAGATGCTTGCTGATCCGACTTTTATTCCTGATACTTCCAATACAGTTTATATCATTTATATGGTGATTGGCATAATAGGCTACTTTACGGTACCGACCGTGACAGGCTGGGTCATTCAGGCAGGAGGAGCAGGCAATTTTATGCGCAATGTAAACCAGACAGCTATGAAGTCAGGGAATGTTGCTGGAGCAGCTGTTGGTTCAGTAACAGGAAATATTTCGGGAAGATTATTAAAATAAAAAAATACAGTTCTATGGAATTTAAAACTTTAAGAAATATTGAGAGCAGCTTCAAGCAGATCCGACTATTTACGTTTGTTTTTGCGGTGTTGTGTTTTGGAGTCGTAGGGGTCGTGGTATTCAAATCCTACCAGTTTGCTGAAGAACAGCGCCAGAAAATCTATGTGTTGGACAATGGTAAATCTTTAATGGTTGCATTATCGCAGGATATGTCCATTAACAGACCTGTAGAAGCCAGAGAGCATGTGAGACGATTCCACGAATTGTTTTTCACGATAGCACCAGATAAGAATGCGATTGAAAGCAATGTAAAAAGAGCCTTTAATCTGGCAGATCAATCAGCTTTCAATTACTATAAAGACCTTCAGGAGAAAGGCTATTACAACAGGATCATTTCAGGTAATATTCAACAGAGGATTGAGGTCGACAGTGTCGTTGCCAATTTCAACAGCTATCCTTATGGCGTAAAGACTTATGCCAGACAATTTATTATCCGATCCAGTAATCTTACCATCAGGAATTTAGTGACAGACTGTTCTTTAGTTAATTCAGTAAGGTCTGACAGTAATCCGCAGGGATTTACGATTGAAAAATTCAATGTGATTGAAAATAGAGATGTTGAAACCGTTGAACGCTAAAAATATCGGTAATGAAAAAACTAAGAGATAAAATTGAACATTTTGTTTTGACGACAGAGAACCATTGGAAAACTCTTTCTGTAGCGAAACAAAGATTACTGACTAAGGTTTTCTTTGGCAGTTATTGTTTGCTGACGGTCATCGTCCTGATCTATGTTATTGTTTCAACGGGTCAAAAGAGTAATACAATGTCTATCGATCACATTGACGGCATTTCTACGAAGTTGATAGAAAAAGCTTCAGAACAGAACGATCTTACAGAATCACCCATTAAAAAATAGCATATGAAAGATTCAGAGAAAATTAAATTGACAGAAAATGATCTCCCTCAAAATACTAACGGAGTGAATGAAGATCCAAAAGCTCAATGGGAAAAACTGAAAAAGCCTATCATCTACTTTTTGATGGCTGCCGTGTGCGCATCTTGTTTTTACCTCATTTTTAAACCAAAAGCTAACAATGCTCTAGTTGAAAAGACTGGTTTTAATGCGGCTATCCCGCAGGCAAAGGATGGTCAGTTACAGTCAGATAAGCAAAAGGCTTACGAGCAGCAGTTGTTGGAGCAAAAAAATGAAGAAAAAAGGAATGCCGTAACCACCTTATCGGACTATTGGAATGACCAAAGCGGTTTAAATTCTAGAACTAATACATCTAGTCCAGTTGGTAGTGGTGGGCTTCAGCAGTCCGATCAGAATGCTGTGAACAGTTATCGAAATGCACAGCAGACCTTGAGTTCATTTTATGGTCGGGATGATCAGGAAGTCAATAATCTGAGGAAAGAAATTTCAAGATTAAAGAACGACGCGATGCAGAATAATGCTGCTCCTGCAGGACTTGGAGTGAACGACCAGCTAGAACTGATGGAAAAATCATATCAGATGGCAGCCAAGTATCTTCCAACGACTACTAAACAGGAAGAACCGGCACCAAAAGAAGAGGATGAAAAGTCAACAGAAAAGAAAATTAAGCTGATACCGGCAAAACCCTTCCATTCGAATATTGTCTCTTCATTATACAGAGAGCAGTCAGATAGTGCTTTTATTGCGGCTTTGAATCAGAATCGATTTTATGAGACACAAAACGATATGAAGAATTCAGCCTCATCTAAAAATGCGATAAGTGCTGTGGTCTATGAGACTAAGACTTTAATAAATGAAAGTACACTATCCATTAGACTTGCTGAGGGAATGCAATTGGGACGTACGGAAATTCCCAGCGGAAGTTTATTGATTGCTGCAGGTAAATTTCAGGGTGGAAGACTTCAGTTAAAAATATCTTCCATTCAATATAAGGGAAATGTCTATCCTGTGGAAATCAACGTCCACGATAATGATGGTCAGTCAGGATTATATATTCCTTATTCACCAGAGCAAAATGCGGTCAATGATATCGTCGCCAATATGAGCCAGACTTCAGGTAGCAATATTATGATGACCCAATCAGCAGGACAACAGATTGCTGCTGATCTGAGCAGGGGAGTCGTGCAGGGTTTGTCTGGCTATTTCCAAAAGAGAGTCAGACAATTGAAAGTCACAGTAAAAGCGGGTCATCAGGTTTTGCTTGTACCCAAAAATAATTAATCATAAAAAATTACAAATGAATACACAAAAGAGCCAATTTATTCTGAGGATGTTATTTCTGCTGTTTTTTAGCAGAGCATTTGGTCAGGATTCGGTAATGACCTATGTTTCTCTCGAAGAGGCAAGATTGGAACCTTACAGAATGCAGGTGACTTACAGTAAAACGAGCCATGTGATTTTTCCATCTCCTATTCGCTATGTTGATTTGGGGAGTGAATTGTTAGTAGCCAATAAGGCTGAGCCTATAGGCAATGTTCTCAGAGTCAAATCTGCAGTGAGGGATTTTGAAGAGGAAACCAATTTTTCAGTCATCACAGAGGATGGAAAATTTTACAGCTTCGATGTTTTTTACAGTTCTTATCCTGATACCCTCAGTTACGACCTGGTAAAGATGCAGAGAACGATTGAAAGTCAATATTCAACGGATGTACTTTTTGAAGATTTAAAAGGAAGCTCTTCTTCTTTAACAGATTTGATTATGGAAAATCTTCATAGGAAGAGTCGAAAAACGGTTAAGCATATCGCAGCGAAAAGTTTTGGGATTCAGTTTTCTGTTCGTGCATTACATGTGAATGACAATAAATTCTATTTTACCTTACAGGTTGATAATAGCAGTAATGTAGCGTATGATATTGAATTAATCAACTTTAAAATTTTTGATAAGAAGAATTTAAAAAGAACTGTTGTTCAGGATAAATTGTTGGAAGCACTCAGGGTTTATTCACCAATGACAAATGCCAATCATAATTCGAGCATAACTGCTGTTTATCTACTGGAGCAATTTACATTGTTAAAGGATCAGGTCTTAGAAATTGAGATTTTAGAAAGAAATGGAGGACGCCATCAAAAAGTTCAGTTAGAGAATACGGAGCTGATTAATGCAAAGTTGATCAATAGTTTAAATTTTAAAACCAACTAAGATGAGCAGATTATTAGTAGCAGTGCTTTTCATTTTAACAATGAATGTACAATCATTTGCACAGCAGATGATTCCAAAGCAAAAAGGATTTGAACTATCCTATTCCGTATTTCCTAATTCTCCAGAAAAGCAGAATTATGTTTTAGCAGCAGGACTTGTTTCTTATGCAAAGAACGGGAACTACTTGTTTGGATTGGCGGAATACAGCAGGAAATATTATGAATATAGGGCTTATGATATTCCCATCGACACATTTCTATTTAATGTTGGTTACAGTTTTTATTTATGGGGTGACTCAATGCGGAATGTCAATTTAAATTTAGGAATCAGCGGGCTTGTCGGTTATGAGCAGGTCAACAGAGGTCAATCAATTCTTTATGATGGTTCATTACTGACCAGTACAGAAAGCTTTGTTTATGGAACAGGAGGGAAGCTCTCATTAGAAAGCTATGTGACGGAGCATGTAGTTTTTATCGTCAATGGACAGCTTCGTTTTTTGCAGAACAGTGAGCTAGGTGCTTTACATGCTTTGTTTGGTTGTGACTAAGGTTTAATTTTTAAATAGATACTATGAACAATCTAATTAATTGTAAGATTTATAATCTATGGAAGTATTCATTCATCCTGTTTTTCCTAAGTTTTGTTATCAATTCGTGTCAGGATAAGGATTTGGAAATATTGCAGAACTTTCCATTTGAGGTGACTGTTATGCCACTTCCCAGTAAAATACAGGAGAATGAAACTGTCGAAATTAGAATCTCTTTGGAAACAGCCTCTAACTTTAATGAAACAAAATACAGCATTCGGTATTTTCAGTATGAAGGAAGCGGAAGACTGCAGCATTACAATGATTCACCTTATCTCCCGAATGATGAATATGAATTACCTCAAAAACAGTTTCGGCTGTATTACACTTCTGAATCATCAGAATCTCACAAATTCAGTATTTGGATAAAAGATAGTTTTGGAAATGAGAGTAAGGTTGATTTTGAATTCGACAATGCTTCGTGATAATTGAATTTAGTATTGTATTAATAGAAAGTTTTTATAAAACAGTAAAATAAAACCACAACTTTTTTGAGAGCGCTGGAATAGGGAAGTTAGTCAAATAGGTTGTGTCCAATCACCATGCAAAAAGACTATTCCGACCGAAGGCGGATTTGTCTTTTTGCCAAAAATTAAACCAAGCAGCATTTATTTGTTGCTTGGTTAATTCACAGACAAAACTCAAAGATGACCTTCGGAGGTAAAAGAGAAAAAATCCGTTGATGTTAAAATAAAATGATCGAGTAATTTAATATTAAAAAGCTCAGAAGCTTTTTTAATATTTTGGGTTACCTTGATATCTTCTGCGGAAGGTTTCAGATTACCTGAGGGATGATTATGAGCAATGATGATTGCTGAAGCATTACTCAGCAAAGCTGCTTGCAGAATAATTCTTACATCAACAATGGTAGAAGAAATTCCTGATTCTGAAATTTTTCTAATGCCTAACACCTTATGCGCCTGATTTAAATACAGGGCAAAAAAAGATTCTCTATAATCGATTTCGTCGGTATTAAAATGCTGGCGGAAGATATCCACGGCATCCAAAGAATTATTAACTAATTTTTCTGAATTCCCTTTTCTTGAATAACTCAATTTTATTTCGTTTACAATATTATATTTCATTGGTGTTGCTCTTTCACGGCAGAGACTCCTATTTCCCGTGTTTATTATCATTATTTTAGTTTAGGATTAAATTCTCGGCTCCTTGCTGAGCATATTTTTCACAAAGCTCAAAAGCCTTTTGGGATTTCATTTGTGCCGTACCACCTAAAATAATGGATTGCAGTTTTGCTTCATTATTTTTATAGCTTCTGACATTCTGAAAGTAGCCTGTCACAGCATTGTAAGCACCAAACAAAGTTCCTTTGGTTGTATTCATTTGCTGGCTTTCACTGATCATAGCGTAGGCAAAAGCATCTTCAACCGTATTTTTAAAAACAGTTGATAGTTCATCAAGATTACCTTTGTGCAAATGATTTAAGGTTTCTTTGTTAGGGCAGAGTGCCAGTTGAATTAATTTTTTCATTTCAGCATCACCGACTGTAATCTTTGACCAATAATTGAAAGTTTTTTCTAATTCATTGCTCAGTCTGGTGGCTATACCCATCACTTTATGGGCATCCTCCAAGCGTTGTTTTGCACCTGCAGTATGTCTAATTCTTACTACATTACTCATGCTTTTTAGAGAAGCATTTAAAGTATTTTGGCAAACAATGCGGATGGGCGTAAATGCGGCGGTAATACTTCCGCTTCCATCATGCGAGGTTGTTAGGAAGATATATTTTTCTGTGATGTCGTCACCATTTCCGACACGAATATAGTCAGGAAGTTTAGCCGTAATAAAAATTCTTTCGCCATTTCCTAAAGCTCCCGCTGTCTCGTATAAAATACCATCTCCACCGCCTACAATAGAATCAAAAAAAGAAAAGGCTTCACGATTTTGGACAATCTGGTAATCTTTTCCCACTACACCTAATATAGTATTGTTATCAGTACGAATATTTGCGAAATAGTTAGGAACTTCCAATTCAGAATCAATTATTTCAATGCCGTTGCTGTTCTCGATAATTCCCGAACCTTTAGTAAATAGGGGAGATTTTTCTACATCGTAGTCCAGCCCTGCAACCTTTATAGCTTCTTCGCTTGTTGGATGTTCCTGCACAAGCTGTCCTAAGTTGTGCCAAGCTTTTTCTTTTACAGTAAAAAATGAGTATTTTCCTGTGCTGTTGTTGAAATTTAAATTATGTGCCATGATAATATTTTTTGATGTTATTAATTGCTGTTGGTTTAGAATGGTAAGTCATCGCCTTTATCATTATCTGACGATTTTGATTTAGCAGTAGTCGCTCTATTTTGAGATGTGCTCGTGTTACCATCCTTTTTGCTACTGCTGTGTAGTTTGATTTGTGAGATAAGAAAATTTAATCCTGCATGGGCTTCTCCGTCTTTTCCTATCCATGCAGAAGTGTAGGCTCTACCGCTTAATTCTACTAAAGCACCTTTTGTAAGAATTTCAGCCACCTTGGGAGAAATCCAATAAGAACAATCGAAGTAGGTTGTTCGTTCGATTTTTTCGCCTTGTTTGTTGCGATAATTGTCGTTGGTAGCAATTGAGAAATTAACTACTTGTTTTTCATTGGACAGGGTGCGCACTTCCGCATCTCTTGTCAGTCTTCCGATAATGTTCATAACTGTTTGTTTTAAGATTGTACAATTTGATTTGTTTTTAATCTCTTCTCCGTCCACTTTTACAAAGCCTTGTCGGCTTCGCTGAATATTTTTCAAAAGAAAAACCGGAAAAAAGAAAGCAGATATGAAGTGTTGACAATGAGAAAAAGCCAAAAGGAAACGGAATAATTGGAGGGTACCTTTAGGGAGGAAACCGTTTATGCCGTAGTCTTTTGGTGGGATAAGCCGACGGCTGGCAACAATACCTTAGCTGCCTTTTTACCGGTTTATTATGGAAAATCTTACACAAATAACTGATGTTTTTATGTTCAAGACTGCTTGTTTCTTATTCACCAAAACATCCTCAAACAAGACAGAATTCCAGAGGGAGAGATTTATTAAAATCATAAAAATTAAATACCATCAACAAAAAGAATTGAATTAATCTAATAATGACTTTCTTCAGGCTTTTAACAGCGGTTTTTTTGTGAGTTCAATAAGATGACCTAAACATAAGACACCTACCGCACCAACAGGTTGTATTGTTACAAGATTTACTGAAAATATAAGAAGTTCCAGAAATATGATCCAGGCAGATAAAGATGATATTTTTATGGTATTAACATACTCCGAACTCTCTGCTAAGGATATGAGAAAAAATGACTTAAATGGTAAAGGTGATGCTGGAGTAGGCGCTAAATCAGTTTATATAATTCTTCTATACCGAGATGCGAATAAAGATGGTGGGGTAGAATCCTCATCTATTTTTATTGACAACCTCAATCAACGCTATGGAATGTTAATTATCAAGAATCAGTTTTATATTTCGAAGAACGATGGTTTGTAGGTTTAGCCATATAAAAGAGGCGAAACTATAGTTACTAAGCCCAAAAAAAATGTTCGTCTTCTGGCAGGAGATTACAACAACCTTTGAATAACGAATTTGATTGCTAAAAAAGATAATACAAAAATTTATGTATTCATTGGATCTGGCAGCAATGTTGGTGAAAATGGAATAGAAAATGAAGTCAGAAGAGCAAACATTTTGGAGGTTAATACTTAGGAAAGTGGAGAAAAAATCTAAGGTTCGGGACTTCGAATCATTTAGGAATGAGTTGGATTCCAGTCACTGGACACTTATGGACAGTTCTCAGTGAAAGAGATGGGCTGGAAGATGAGTTAGTATCTGATTATCTTACAAGTGTTAAAAAAAATCATTCTATTGTTGGATCTATTCTTACAATGAAATCGTATTTTCCGGGAAACAGGCATTGGGAAAAACAACCTGGATAGAAAAACTGATGCCCAATCAGCTTAAAAAATACATCTTTTCAGGAACCATCAATCCGAGTAATAAAGATACTTTAATCCATTTAGCTGATTGTATGTTAATCAATCTGGATGAATTAGAAAACCTTAACCGTTCAGAAATCGGCAGCCTAAAAGAAATCATCACCAAAACCCATATCAGAATGCGAAAAGCCTACGGACACAACAACGAGAATATGCCAAGAAGAGCTAGTTTTGCAGGAAGTGTTAATACCGCCCAATTCTTAAACGATTCAACCGGCTCACGCCGTTTCCTTTGTTTCGAAGTTGAGCATATAGCATACACCCACGAAATTGACATCAACAAAGTCTATTCACAAGCTTTAAAACTCAAAAAAGAAGCTTTCCGCCACTGGTTCAACCAGGAAGAAATCAAAGAAATAAATGCCAACAATGAACAGTATCAGTTAAGAAGTCCCGAAGAAGAACTACTGTTAACGTGGTTCGAACCTGCAGACAAAAACAAAGCCCAATATTATTTTAATACAACTCAGATTGCAAATATCCTTTCTACAAAAGGCGGAATTGCAATAACAGAAACAACAGTCAGAAAAATTGGTATGGCATTAAAGAAACACGGTTTTCAAAGAATTTCAAAAAATAAAGCCTATGTATTTCCTGTAATCTTGAAAGATTTTGATTTGGTTGATATGGAAAACAAACAATCGGGAGAATCAATTCCAATCCCACAACATCAAGAAAAAATACCTTTCAGATTTGATAATTAAAAATGAGTGCAAAACTGCACTCATTTTCGTTTTTATTCATTCTTTTTAGGGAGTAACTGGAGTAAGTGATTTTTTACAAAACACTTTTTTATTTTTTTTCATCAGAAAAAAAATGCTGATATAAAGTCAAACAAAGCAAAAGACGAATTAGCCTTCATTACTTTGCTGTAATCCCTTTCTATTGAATAGTTTTTTTTTGAGCTAGAAAAAAAATATTTTCTTTTCACCAAATTCAGTTACTTACTTACTCCCTTTTGCTTTTCCTCTTTTTTCTTTCAAATGCACTTTGTATATTTAACGATTAATTTATTTTATAAAATTCAGTAAAACTAATGGCTAAAAAGAAAAAAGAAGAAGTTCAGGAAACGATTGAAAAAACCTTATGGAAAGCAGCGGATAAGTTGCGTAAAAACATCAATGCTGCGGAGTATAAAGATGTGGTTCTTGGATTGATTTTCTTAAAATATATATCCATTGCATTTGAGAAATTACACGCAGAATTAACAGCGCAAATCGATCAAGGAGCTGATCCGGAAGACAGAGAAGAATACACGGCAGAAAACGTATTCTTTGTGCCACCTTCAGCGCGTTGGTCGTTTTTACAATCTAGTGCAAAGCAAACAACTATTGGTAAAATTGTAGACGATGGAATGGATGCTATTGAGGCAGAAAACCCACAATTAAAAGGGATTTTACCAAAAGTATATGCCAAACAAAACTTGGATCCTACCAGTTTAGGAGATTTGATCGACTTGATTGGTAACATTAATTTTGGCGATACGCAGGAGCGTTCTGCCGATGTGTTAGGACACGTATTTGAATATTTCTTAGGGCAGTTTGCATTGGCGGAAGGACAAAAAGGCGGACAGTTCTATACGCCACGTTCGGTTGTAGAATTATTGGTAGAAATGCTGGAACCACACAAAGGTCGTGTATTCGATCCGTGTTGTGGTTCGGGTGGTATGTTTGTACAGTCGGAAAAGTTTGTGGAAGAACATCAGGGAAGAATAGATGATATCTCGATTTACGGACAAGAATCCAACCAAACCACTTGGCGTTTGGCGAAGATGAACTTAGCCATTCGTGGAATTGATTCTACGGGAGTTAAATGGAATTCGGAAGGTTCGTTCTTAAACGATGCACATAAAGATTTAAAAGCCGATTTTATCATTGCAAATCCTCCGTTTAACGTGAGCGATTGGTCGGGAGATGTATTGCGTAACGATGCGCGTTGGCAGTTTGGTACCCCTCCAGTAGGGAATGCCAACTTTGGTTGGTTGCAACATTTTATCCATCACTTGGCACCTACAGGACAAGCAGGTGTGGTATTAGCAAAGGGAGCATTAACTTCTAAAACTTCGGGGGAAGGAGAAATCCGTAAAAACTTGATTGAGGAAGGATTAATCGACTGTATCGTCAACTTACCAGCGAAGTTATTCCTGAATACCCAAATTCCAGCGGCGTTATGGTTTATGCGCCGTAAGAAAGTACCAAATGAAAAATATCGCAATACGGAAAACGAAATCCTGTTTATCGATGCCCGTAATTTAGGACATCTCATCAACCGTAAAAACCGTGAGTTGAGCAAAGAAGATATCGACTTAATTGCTTCTACTTACCACAATTGGCGTAACGTAGATGGGCAATACGAAGATGTTGCTGGTTTTTGTGCTTCGGTTCCTGTATCTAAAGTAGCGGAGTTGGATTATGTCTTAACACCTGGGCGTTATGTAGGTTTACCTGACGAAGAAGATGATTTTAACTTTGTAGAACGTTTTACTTCGTTAAAAGCAACATTGGAAGAACAATTAGCCAAAGAAGCAGAATTGAATGCAATGATTGCCGAAAACTTTTTAAAAATTGAATTGCCGAATGATGGAGAATAGAGATTGGAAAGAGACAGATTTCGGAAGAATTCCCTTTAATTGGGAATATTTGACATTAGATGACATAAAATCTGATGTCAAAAGATCACTTATTTCAGGTCCTTTCGGTTCTAATATAAGTGCAAAATTTTTTAAACCATCAGGTATTCCTGTTATAAGAGGAAATAATCTCTCTTTAGATTTATCTATTAAATTTAAGGACGATGGTTTTGTTTTCATAGATGAAAATAAGGCGAATGAATTAAATACATGGGCAAAGAAAGGAGATGTAATTTTTACAGCTGTAGGAACTATAGGACAAGTAGGATATTTAGATGGTAATGAAAGATTTGAAAAATATATTATATCTAATAAACAGATTCGATTATCAGTTAATGAGAATTTGATTCTGCCTTTATATTCATATTATTGGTTTGCTAGTGATTTATTAAAGGATATGATTATACAAAGAAATACTGGTTCTTCAGTGCCTTTAATTAATTTGACCGTTTTAAAATCATTGCCAGTAATAGTTCCCCCACTTCCCGAGCAAAAAGCCATTGCATCGGTATTGTCGGGTTTGGATGATAAAATCGACTTATTACACCAACAAAACCAAACCTTAGAGACCTTGGCAGAAACTTTATTCCGCCAGTGGTTTATTGAGGAAGTTAAAGAGGATTGGGAGGATTGTACTATTGAAGATTTATGCATAAAAATAAATTCTGGAGGAACTCCTTCTACAAAAATTGATTCTTATTATAATGGAGATATAAATTGGTACTCAACAAAAGAATTAAATGATAATTATCTTTTTTCGAGTAATTCTAAAATTACACAAGAAGGTTTAGATAATTCATCAGCAAAGATTTTTCCAGCAGGTACTGTAGTTATTGCAATTTATGCTGCACCAACAGTTGGAAGATTGGGGATTTTAACTGAAGATTCAGCTTTTAATCAGGCTGCCTGTGGACTAGTTGCAAATGATAAGATATGTAGTAAAGAGTTTCTTTATTTATATTTAAAAAATCAAAGGGTTGAACTGAATTTAATGGCTTCAGGTTCAGCACAACAAAATTTAAATGTTGGGAAAATTAAATCGTATCCTTGTTTTGTCCCAGATTCGATTATAATGGAAAAATTTAAATTTCAGGTTGAACCATTATTTTCAAAAATTTTAGATAACTCAAAACAAATCCAAACCCTAACCCAACTTCGCGATACCTTATTGCCTAAGTTAATGAGTGGCGAGGTGCGGGTGAAGAATTAGATATAATAAACCATAAAAAACAAAGTATGGCTGAAGCAATTGAAAGTATCAAACTAAAAGTAAAAAAATATCTTGAATTAGAAAATGTGAGTTTTCTTTTTGGTGCTGGTTCAAGTTTTCACTTAGGAGCCCCTGTAATTAGGACAATTCCCCAACCATTAAAAGATCAATGTTTGGACGAAACAGCTCATTATTTTGGGAAAGGTGCAGATCCATCATATGAAGATCTATTCAATTGTTTACAAGCTGATCGTTACCTAAAAGAAATGAAAAAAGAAGATGTCTCTTCTTTGAATTCTTCTATGGTTAAAATGCAAAAGTGGTTGTTTGAACAATGTGATACTAATAAAACCTCTATTCATTCTATATACTCATCAGATTCAAAACTTCAGAAAAATAGATATCATTATCATGAAGTTCTAGTTAAGAAACTTTTACAAAGACCAGTACATTTGAAACGAGCAAATCTGTTTACAACTAATTACGATATGGCCTTTGATTATGCTTTAGATAACTTAGGAGTACACTACATAAATGGTTTTATGGGAGTTCATAACAGATGTTTTAGACCAGAAGTATATGACTATGATTTGTATTATCCTGGACAGAGTGCAATAGGTAAAGTACATAGAGCAGAAAAGGTTTTAAGATACTATAAAATGCATGGCTCATTATCATGGGTTTCAACAACACCCAATGTATCTAATACATATGGTATTAAAGAGATTCCATTGAATGATAATTTTCCTATTGATGAAAATAATGAAATTATGATTTATCCATGTGTTAGTAAGAAATCTTTTACACTTGATTTACCATACTCGGAATTATTCAGACAGTTTTCACAATCAATTAATCAACCGCAATCGGTGTTGATTTGTGTAGGATATTCTTTTTATGATGAACATATAAATGATATTATTAAGCAAGCATTATCTATTCCTTCTTTTACTCTAATTATAGCCAACTTTGCCCCAAAAGCTGATCCTGAATCTGAAATTGAAAAACTACAGGCTTTGGGGGATAGAAGAATTATTATTTTAGATCAGACAATTGCAGATCAATCAACTTTTGTAGGTTTTGTAGATAAGATTATGCCTGATTTATATGAAGAGGATGAAATAACTTATGTAGCGGAAACAATGGAAAAAATTTATCCTGCCAAAAAGAATGATCAAGATGTTATAGGAAATGATACTATTTCTCAAGATGAAAAAGTAGAATCAGATTCGAATACAAAACAAGATGTAGAAGCTACCGATGACTTACCGTTTTAATCTATAAACCAGACTTTTATGAGTAGTAACAATAGAATTGTAGGTCGAGTTCTTTCAGTAGATAATTTTAGAGTTTTTATTAAAATTGAGGAAGACCTTAGAGGAACATATAAAAGTGGAGTTTTAGATGTCTATGAAATTGCTCGTATTAATTCCTATTTAATTATACCGGTAGGCGCAGATCGAGTAGTTGCATTAATTACCCGTGTAACAATGAAAGAAGAGGTTGAATTTGGTAAGAATTCAACTTCAATATCTTTACCAACATCAGCTCGATATATTTCTGCTACGATGTTGGGTACAATTTCAAAAAATGGGAATACCGAGAAATTTATTCAAGGCGTATATAACTTTCCAACATTAGATAATCCAGTCTGGTACGTTACTGAAAAAGATTTAAAGCATATTTTTGATGATAAGATAGACAAAGTTAAAATAGAATACGAAAAGGATTTTTATCTTCCTGTGGGTACATCTCCAGCATTTTCTGATTATCGAGTAAAAATATCACCAGATCAATTTTTTGTTAAACATGCTGCAATTCTAGGCAATACAGGTTCAGGTAAATCTTGTACATTAACATCAATCCTTAGAAATCTTTTCAAATATGATTACAATGGGAATTATTTAAAAACTGCACATATAGTAATTTTTGATACCAATGGTGAATATAAAGATGCATTTTTACCAATTAAAGAAAATTTTGACAACTTAAGTACTGAAATTCAAGAAGAATTAAAATTAATTAATGCCAATTATTACGGGGGAGAAGATAAAGTTCAGGTTCCTTATTGGTTAATGAATTGGTCAGATTTTAAGTCTTTATTAAATCCGAGTGATGCCACTCAAGCTCCATTATTAAATAGTGCAATTGGTTTAGCAAAAAATAGTGAAGAAAGTATTGCTAGATTGGTTCTTCCTTTAAATTTAGCAGGCGATTTGGAAAGTATAAGAACATTTTCAAATGAAGATATAAAGAAAAGAACAGGATATCAAGATTTTGGTAGATGGAAGTGGCTGGTAAATAATGAAATCTTAAATATTGCAGAAGCTATAAGACCTTTTGATAATGAACTGGCTGACTTTGTATCAAATTTAGGAGCAGAAATAAATTTTAATAACGCTGCATTACAAACGCCAATCATAGGAAATATTCAAGATCGTTTAAATGTATTGATGGAAGAAGCTACAGAAACACAAATAACAAGCTCTCAAAATATAGATTTACCAATATATTTTAGTTATCAAGAATTGTGTACTAAATTTTTAGATGCAGCTATAAAAAATGAAGGTTCTGGAAACGCGAGACTTAATGAGTTTATTTCTACTTTACGTTTAAGAATGAATAGTTTTCTGAACGACAAAAGAATGTCAATTCCCTTGATGTTGAAGAATACAGAAGAAATAAATAAAAATGTCTTACCCCAATTTCTAGCTTTTCTTTTAGGAGATTATAATAGTGCTTTTTCGCACGAAACAGAAGAACATTTTATTAAGAAATATAATGATACTTCTGGAGCCTATGATAAAACTAGAGCCCATCAAGTAAATATTATAGATGTTTCTCAACTTCCATTTGAAGTATTGGAAACGGTAACAGCATTATTAGGAAGAATAATATTGGAGTTTGTTTCATATTTTGTTCCTGCGGACAGAGGAAAATATCCCATTGTCATAGTTTTAGAGGAAGCTCAAAGTTATATAGCTGAGAATAAATATTCAGTAGCTAAAACTGTTTTTGAAAGAATAGCAAGAGAAGGGAGAAAATATGGAATTTCATTAATTGTGAGTAGTCAAAGACCGTCTGAATTATCAAAAACAGTTTTATCTCAATGTAACTCATTCATTATTCATCGTCTGCAAAATCCAGAAGATCAAAAATATATTCGTGGTTTGGTATCTAGTGCAAATGCCGATATTTTAGATCAGTTACCAGTTATTCCACAGCAACATGCAATTATTACAGGTGATTGTGTACGTGCACCTATACAAGTTAGAATTGATGATGTTTATCCAACTCCTAACAGTCATAACCCTAGATATATTGAAAATTGGTTAGGTGATGAAATAATACCGTACGAACAGACAGTTAGCCGTTGGTTAGGAGAAAATAACAATCAATGAGAATCAGAAAATAATATAGCACCATGACCGAAAACGAAATAGAAAAACTTGCTATAGCATTATTAGAACATCAGGGATATACATATATCAATGGGGTTCAATTAGCTCCTGATGCAGGAGATAGGGAAAGAACATCATTTGAAGAGGTTGTTTTAAAACAACGTTTAGAAAATGCGGTTCATCGTATTAATCCAATGATTCCTCTCGATGCACAACAAGATGCAGTGAAGCAAATTTTGCGTATTGCTTCGCCTGATGTGTTATCAAACAACGAAACATTTCACCGTTTACTAACGGAGGGTATTCCGGTAACCAAACGTGTAAATGGACAGGAACGCGGGGATCGTGTGTTTTTAATTGATTTTGAAAATCCATTGCACAACGAATTTTTAGTCGTCAATCAATTTACTATTGTAGAAAATGGCGTCAATAAAAGACCAGACATTATTCTGTTTGTTAATGGTTTACCCTTAGTTGTCATAGAATTGAAGAACGCTACGGATGATAAAACCACCATTCAATCTGCATTTCGCCAGATAGAAACCTACAAAGCAATGATCCCTTCGTTGTTTACTTTCAATGCTTTTTCGGTTATTTCTGATGGATTGGAAGCAAAAGCAGGAACTATTTCAGCAGGTTTGAGCCGTTTTATGGCTTGGAAAACCACAGATGGTGTCAACGAAGCATCGAAACAAATCAGCCAATTAGAAACATTAATAAAAGGAATGTTGCAACCAAACGTATTGTTGGATTTGGTCAGACATTTTGTGGTTTTCGAAAAATTTAAAAAAGAAGACGCTGATGGAATTGTTACTGTACAAACAGTAAAGAAATTAGCAGCCTATCATCAATATTATGCCGTAAATCGTGCGGTAGAATCTACAAAAAGAGCTTCTGGATTTATCTCAAAGCAAACTTCAGATTATGTAGTAAAAGAATCTCCTGAAAGCTACGGTTTACCAGGTGTAAAAAACCAACCCGAAGGCGACCGTAAAGGAGGTGTGGTTTGGCATACACAAGGTTCGGGTAAATCTTTGTCTATGGTGTTTTATACAGGTAAAATTGTATTAGCCTTAGATAATCCAACGGTTTTAGTCATTACGGATCGTAATGATTTAGATGATCAGTTATTTGACACCTTTGCGGCATCGAAACAATTATTGCGTCAAGATCCTGTTCAAGCGACTGATGGAAAACAGTTAAAAGACCTTTTAAAGGTAAATTCAGGAGGGGTAATTTTTACTACGATACAAAAATTTCAACCGGAAGAAGGTAACGTTTTTGAAACGTTATCTGCTAGAGAAAATATCATTGTAATAGCAGACGAAGCACACCGTACACAGTATGGTTTTAGTGCTAAAACCGTAGATGATAAGGATGAGAACGGGAATGTAATTGGTAAAAAAATAGTGTATGGATTTGCTAAATATATGCGTGATGCCTTACCCAATGCAACGTATTTAGGTTTTACAGGAACACCTATCGAGAGTACGGATGTCAATACACCAGCAGTTTTCGGTAATTATGTAGACATCTATGATATCGCTCAAGCGGTTGAAGATGGCGCAACGGTTCGTATTTTCTATGAAAGCAGACTGGCGAAAGTAAAACTAACTGAAGAAGGAAAAGAATTGGTGGATGAGTTGGATGACGAATTGGATCAGGAAGATCTAACATCCACTCAAAAAGCCAAAAGTAAATGGACACAGTTAGAAGCTTTAATTGGAGGTAAACAACGTGTACAAAATATTGCTGCTGATATTGTCAATCACTTTACGCAACGGCAGGTGGTGTTTCAAGGAAAGGGAATGATCGTGTCGATGAGTCGTAGAATTGCGGCAGAATTGTATAATGCGATTATTGCGATAAAACCTGAATGGCACTCGGATGATTTGAAAAAAGGAAAGATAAAGGTAATTATGACTTCCGCATCTTCGGATGGCCCTGAATTAGCTAAATTCCATACAACAAAAGATCAACGTAGAATGTTAGCCGAACGTATGAAAGATCCTAATGATGAATTAGAATTGGTGATTGTTCGTGATATGTGGTTAACGGGTTTCGATGCTCCGAATATGCACACGTTGTATATCGATAAACCTATGAAAGGGCATAACCTTATGCAGGCGATAGCTCGCGTAAATCGTGTATATAAGGATAAGCCAGGAGGTTTAATCGTCGATTATTTAGGCATTGCTTCCGATTTGAAAAAAGCATTGGCTTTCTATTCGGATGCTGGAGGTAAAGGAGATCCGGCGGTCGCACAAGAACAGGCAGTTGCTCTAATGTTAGAAAAAATTGAAGTGATTTCTGCGATGTATCACGGTTTCCATTATGAAGATTATTTTGATGCCGATACATCAAAAAAACTGTCGTTGATATTGGCTGCCGAAGATCATATTTTAGGATTAGAAAATGGCAAGAAAAGATATATTGATGAAGTAACTGCTCTATCAAAAGCATTTGCTATTGCGATACCACACGATCAAGCTATGGATGCTAAAGATGAAATTTCTTTTTTCCAAGCAGTTAAAGCAAGGTTAGCAAAGTTTGATAGTGTGGGGCCAGGCAAAACAGATGAAGAAATTGAAACCACCATTCGTCAAGTTATTGATCAGGCTTTGGTATCCGATCAAGTGATTGATGTATTCGATGCAGCAGGTATAAAGAAACCCGATATTTCGATTCTTTCGGATGAATTCTTGATGGAGTTGAAAGATATGCAACATAAGAATGTGGCATTAGAGGTTTTGAAGAAGTTGTTGAATGATGAAATAAAATCCAGAACTAAAACCAATTTAGTGCAGAGTAAGAAATTGCTGGAAATGTTGGAGCAATCAATTAATCGCTACCACAATAAAATTCTAACAGCTGCAGAGGTGATTGATGAGCTTATAAAGCTGAGTAAGAATATTGTCGAAATGGACGATGAACCAAAAAAACTTGGTTTAACATCTTATGAATATGCTTTTTATACCGCAGTTTCTAATAATGATAGTGCTAAAGAATTGCTTCAGCAAGAAAAGTTACGTGAACTTGCGGTCGAATTAACCAATACCATCCAGCAGAATGCAAGCATTGATTGGAATATAAAAGAAAGTGTGCGAGCAAAACTGAAAGTTGCTGTAAAACGGTTATTGCGTAAATATGGCTATCCGCCTGATATGCAATTGTTGGCTACGGAAACAGTGTTAAAACAAGCCGAGATGTTAGCGAAGGAGTTGAGTAAATAATCTAACAATAGCATTAGCAGATTTCATTTTTCGTAGAAAAACTTACACAATGACCCGAATAAACCAGTTATTCGGCTCATTATTTTTAGTATATTTGAGCCGAATATAAAACATAATCGGCTCATGACTTTTATTTGGCAATTAGAAAACTTCCCTAATTTTTCTTTTAGTACAAAGAAATTACTTCCTAACATACAAAACTTTGCTTTACAATTGGGCGAAGCCAACGGAATGCTGAGTAGCTTTTCACAGGAAAATAAACAGGAAGTTTTTACTGAAATTATGTTGTCTGAAGCCCTAAAAACTTCGGAAATTGAGGGTGAATATTTTAGCAGAGAAGATGTAATGTCCTCACTAAAAGTTAATTTAGGAGTGAAAGATTTTCATAAAACCTCTAAAAACAAAAAAGCCAACGCCATTGCATTACTGATGATTGAAGTGCAGAATAGCTACGCAAAACCTATGGATAAAGCATTAATCCAGAATTGGCATAAAATCCTGATGGATGCCGAAAAAGGAATTAATGCAGGCATTTTTCGTACTGGCGCAGAACCGATGCAGGTGGTTTCTGGCAGTTATGGAAATCTCAAAGTTCATTATGAAGCGCCACCATCAAAGGATTTACCGGAATTTACCCATCAGTTTTTAAATTGGTATCAAAACTTTTCAGAAAAAGATTTAGGAAAAGTAGGAGAAGCGATGCTATTTTCTGCTTTAGTTCATTTGTATTTTGAAACTTTACACCCTTTCGAAGATGGTAACGGCCGTATTGGTCGTGCTTTAGCCGAAAAGGCCTTAGCCGAAAAATTGGAAATGCCCATTTTTATTAGTCTTTCAAAAGCGATTGAAAAAGACAAAGCAAAATATTATGAGGAACTTAAAAAAGCCCAAAGAAGCCTACAAATCACAGATTGGGTGGTTTATTTCTTCAATATTTTACAGTCAGCTCTGGATGATACCAAAAATCTAGTGCTTTTCACTTTGAAAAAGACCAATTTTTTTGATCGCTTCAAAGACCAATTGAATGAACGCCAACTCAAAGCTATAAACAAAATGATGGAAGCAGGCGAAGATGGATTCAAAGGAGGAATGACCGCCAAAAAATACATTTCCATCAACAAAACCTCCAAGGCCACAGCAACTAGAGATTTACAGCACCTTGCCGAAATCCAAGCCTTCATCAAAATAGGAGGCGGCCGTTCCAGTGCTTATCAATTGAATTTTGAAAAATCACAAAATGAATAATAAGGAAAGAAAATCAACCGAACTAAAAGATAAAAACGCTCAAGAAATCTTTGTGGGAGATATTTTGCGTTCTTATTCCGGAGAAATACAACTAAATAGTCCACTCAATGAAAAAGTGGTTTACCAGGAAGGATGATTCTATCTTGAAAACGAAGATGGAATTTCAAGTTTAGAAAGTGATTCTTCCTTTTTTGAAATTATCGGAAATAGTAATGAAAATCTAGAAGTTTCTAAGGAGGGCTTCCGTATTTCTTTTTGGGGTGCTGTTTTAGAGGTCATTGTAAACAAACCACAGCTCTACCACCGCAAGTTACATAATCCAAATTATACTCGCAGTAGCCACGATCGGAGGCTACTTCCATTAATTTTCCTTTACAATAAGAAAATATCCAGGTCGTCATTTCTAAACCCTGCACGTAGTTTCACTACGCTTGGGATTGCTCATTCCTTTGCTGTATATTTCTTACATTAGCAACTAATTACTAAACTGAATGTTATGTGCTATTACGTTGATACAAGTCTTACAAAAAAAGCAATCAAAGAAGTTTATGGAGTGGGATTTGAGGGACAAGACTATAAACCCACCAAATTTCTGAATGGTTTCGCCCACCCCTTAGTTCCGGTGATTTTAGATGAAAATCCTGATGTGTGCACAACGGCAAATTGGGGACTAATTCCATTTTGGTCAAAAGACAGGAAAATACAAAAGCAAACACTTAACGCCAAGATTGAAACCATTAAAGAAAAACCTTCCTTTAGAAATAATTATAATAAGCGCTGTTTGGTATTGGTTAATGGTTTTTATGAGTGGAAATGGCTGGATGATAAGGGTAAAGACAAACACAAACATTTTCTTACAGTTAAAAATCAGGAGATATTTTCATTAGGCGGTATTTATAGTAATTGGACAGATAAGGATACCGGCGAAGAACTTAACACCTTCTCGATTGTTACCACACAGGCAAATGAATTAATGACGGAAATTCACAATACTAAACACCGTATGCCGATAGTTTTATACAGATCAATGGAAAAGGAATGGCTGAAAGACAGAGATATAGAAGACTTTGCTTTTCCAAATCACGAATCTGAATTACTTGCAATTAATCTTGATGAAAACGTTCAACCTAGTACTTTGTTTTAATGGAAAATAATCGGAATGCCATTGTAACTGCTATTCAGGACTTAATTATCTGTAGAAATAATATTTTTGATAACATTGTTAATATCGCTATGTCTGGAGAAATGAACCATCTCGCCGATGCAATTGACATTGGAGAAAAATATAATTTTAAATTGAATCATTTCAGAAATCTAGAAGATGAGAACGTAAATGCACTGATAAGAATAGTTGAATATATTGAATCGCATATCCTTGTATTAATGGATGTAAATGGAATAGATATAACCGAATTAAACTTTGATGATTAAATTTACTTGAAAATTCCGATGCATCTTTCCTGAAATCTTTTAAGGAGAAATAAGGCTTAGATCATATCATTTTAAATAATAATATAGTTTTCTCAAATGGACATATATTAGATGATATTTCAAGTTTACCTAATAAAGTGAAAAGCTAGAACGACTATCTTATTTTGTTGGAACTCTATTCAGAATTACTTGAAAAAATTGACAGCTAAGGTCCGTTAAAAATTTTGATTAATTTGGACGATATTAAAATTGGAAGAATGCAACTATCACTGCTCTGCCACAGCAAGTTACATAATAGAAATTATGGTCAATCTGCCGGCGCAAAACGTTGCCCTCCAGTCCGCAGGCTCCCTTACGTGCAAAACCAACTGCATCATTGCCCACAATTTGAGATTATGTAAAATGCTTCTGCTTGTAACGGAATAGCCATTTTTCACCCACCTTTTCCCTCCGTTTTATTCCCACCCAGCCAATTTGTAGGATGCACAAAAATGAAGCAGATAGAGTAGTCAATTGTCAATAGTAAAAGATAGCCAATATCCCCAGCCAATTTTTTTATTGCCAGAGAGATTATAATTAATTGGCTGTCGACCTTCGGTCTTTCCCTTACGCATATAGTCTTATTCCTTCATTCCTCTAAAAGCTTATGCCAGCACAATGTTTCCATACCACTAGAAAAATACTTTGGTTTTATAAGCAAATAGTTTCAGTGTATTTTTCTATCATTTTGAAAAAGATCCTACAAAGCACCTTCCGTAAGTCTTTCATACCGCTATTTTTGTCATCGCTCATCACATTCTTTAATTAATTTTAGAAATAAACTAACAACTTTCTTTAGTTGGAAGAATGCCTATATTACGAAAGATCAAACTCTTTCCAAGATCATTAATTCTCGAATATAATCTAAGAATCAATAAATTTTAAATCCTAAAAAAATGCAATTAAGTTTCTAAAGATATATAATTCTCTACACAATATCTTTGATGCTCAACATTGTTCATCTTGAATATATAAGTCCAAATTTTTCTAACAAAGGGTGTATATTATATCTAAGGTGTTCGATTAGAATCTATACAAGATTACGATAATATTCTAAAGCAGCTAATCTGATTTTTAATGAGTTATATATTGTGATTCAAATCATAAATAATATTTCCTTATCTAGTTCGGAAATATAATATCATTTGGCAGAAGAATTGTTTTAAAGAATCGAACTGAATTATTCTTTTTTAATCACTTCAAATTATATTATTATGGAATCATCTAACCTGACATTAAATAATATTGGACAGCATCTTCTTAAAAGAGAAGAAACTATTTCAATAGCAGAAAGTGTTACTTCGGGTTCACTGCAAATGGCTTTTTCGCAAATTCCTCAAGCGGAACAATTTTATAAAGGAGGCTTAACTGCATATAATTTGGAACAAAAAGTTAACCTATTAAATATTGATAAAGACGAGGCTATATCTGCGAACTGCGTATCAAGAAATATTAGTGAGCAAATGGCTATAAATGTTGCTAAGCTTTTTAATACAGAATGGGGAATTGCCACAACCGGATTTGCTACTCCTGTGGAAGAATCCAACGGTGAGATCTACGCTTACTACTGTATTTCTTATAAGGGGACAATCATTAGAAGTGATAAGATTGAACTTCATCCTATGACAAAAGCGGTTGATGCACAGAACTATTTTATGGAGTATGTTATCGGTTGTCTCAGATGTGAAGTGAAGAGAGATCATTTAGAAGTAATAGCTTAGGATGACGGATAAATTACAATTACTAAATAAATCGGTTTTAATATCCGGAGCTGATAGTGGAATAGGGAAAGCGGTTGCATTGTTATTTGCTAGAGAAGGCGCAGATGTTGCGATTATTTATCACACTAATGACAAAGAGGCTGAAGAAACCAAAAATGAGATTGAAAAATTAGGAAGAAAGTCTATCATTTTTTCCGGGGATGTCAATAATTTCCAATTCTGTAAAGTAGCAGTCAATAAGGTGATATCTGAATTTGGAAAGTTGGATATTTTGATCAATAATGCAGGTGTTCAATTTCCCTGTGATGATATTTTAGACTTACAGGAAGAGCATATCCGAGAAACATTTAATGCCAATATCATCGGAATGATATTGCTTACAAAGGCAACTTTTCCACATCTGAAAATGGGTGATTGTATTATCAATACGACTTCAGCTACCGCTTATCAAGGACACAAACAACTTCTGGATTACAGCGCAACAAAAGGAGCCATTGTTTCATTTACAAGATCGCTCGCATTACAATCAAAATCCAAGGGAATTCGTGTCAACGCTGTTGCACCCGGTCCTGTCGCAACACCGTTAACCGAGAAAACCTTTAACGAAAAGGAAGAAGATCCAAATAAGCCTCCGTTAGAAAGAAATGCAACCGAAGAAGAAATTGCGGGCAGTTTTTTATTTCTTGCCACAGATGCCGCAGCGCAAATAACGGGACAGGTAATTCATCCGAATGGTGGATTAATTATAAATGGCTAAAAATCAAAATATTAATATAAAAAAATAAAAATTATGGCAACTACTACAAAAACTACCGCAAAAAAGACGACTGCACGAAAAACTCCGGCAAAAAAAGATGCGGCGAAAGAATTGAAAGATCTTTTTGAAGATGGCCTTAAAGATATCTATTGGGCTGAGAAAGCATTGGTAAAAGCCTTACCAAAAATGCACAAAAATGCTACCAATGAGAAGTTGAAAAATGCTATTGCCCAACATTTAAAAGAAACTGAAGTACACGTAAGCAGATTGGAAGAATGTTTCAAATCTATGGGTAAAAAAGCACAGGCTAAAAAGTGTGATGCAATGCAGGGCTTGTTGGATGAAGCAGATAGTATTTTAAAGGAAACAGAGCAGGGAAGAGTAAGAGATGCAGGGATTATTGCTGCTTCTCAAAAAGTTGAACACTATGAAATTGCAACTTATGGAACATTAGCTGCTTTTGCAAAAGTGTTGAAAGAAAAAGTATCATTAAAAAATCTTCTTGCCACATTAGAAGAAGAAAAACAATGTGATGAAACTTTGACTCAGCTTGCTGATACAAATTTGAATACGAAAGCTAAGTAAAATAAATTATTAAGATTTTTTAATTAAAAGTATATCAGGCAGAGAGCAATTAATTGCTCTCTTATTTTTTCTAATGGATTTTTTAATTGTAAAAAAATAAAGCAAATCATATGAAAGCAAAATCAATAAAAGGCGTTCCCAGACAATATAAAGGTTCATTTCACGATACAGAAAGTCAAAAAAACATTATTATACCGGAAATATTAGATGATAAATTTAGCATTCTAAAAAATCGTTTTTACTCTATTAATCACTGGAATGATTATTCGGGAAATGGTTTTGCTGACTTTAAACTGTTTAATTCTTTAGGATTGTATATAGACAGGCATCCTCGTGTTGGGGATTTTATCAGAATCGATATTCCCGGTCCAGGTAATATCGGTTCAAAAGGTTTTGACTGGGTAAGAATCGATGAAATCACTTTGACAACTAATAATGAAAAAGAAAGACATCTAATTACATGCAGACCTTCTGCATCTCCAAAAGGAGATCCAAAAACTATAGAGCACTTTTATTCTGATAGTGCGACATCAACATTCATCATTGAAAAAGGAATTGATTATATAAAGGTTGGTATCTACGGACGAAATGAAATGCTGAATAAAAAAAATGTTGGAATTTTAAATACAATTAGAAATTTCCTAGTGACTTTCGGGGGCTTCTTAAAATTAACGAAAATACAGTGGAAAGCACTTGCTGATGGAATGCTGGATTTTTACAATTAAGTTTGGTAAAAAAGAATCTTTTTTGAGTGAAAAAAACAATTACAAATTTCAGTGTTTTACTTTCTTAAAAACAAAGCTCTTCCGTATTCAAAATTCATTCTTGCAATATTTAAAACAGAAATTCCTTGCGGACATTCTATTTCGCACGCTTCAGTGTTGGAACAATGACCAAAATGCTCAGCATCCATTTGTTTTACCATATTCAAAACCCGATTACTTCGTTCTTCTTTTCCTTGTGGAAGCAAAACCATGTGACTAATCTTTGCGGAGGTAAATAAGGCAGCACTTGCATTTTTGCACGTTGCTACACAAGCTCCGCAACCAATACATGCTGCGGAATCAAAGGCTTCCTCAGCAGTTTGATGGGTAATTGCAATGGCTGTGGCATCCGGTGCTTGACCAGTATTTACCGATACAAAACCACCGGCAGAAATAATTCTATCAAATGCAGAACGGTCTACTTTTAAATCTTTTTTTATAGGAAAAGCTAATGCACGGAAAGGCTCAATAACAATGGTATCTCCATCTTTGAAAGACCTTAAGTGAAGCTGACAGGTGGTAGTATGTTCCAAAGGTCCATGAGCCAAACCATTAATCATTACCCCACATTGGCCGCAAATGCCTTCCCGACAATCATGATCAAACTCAACTGGTTCGTCACCTTGTAGGATCAATTTCTCGTTCAAAGTATCCAGCATTTCTAAAAAAGACATGTGAGGATTTAAGTCTTTTAAATCATAATTCACCAGTTTCCCTTCACTTTGATTATCTTTCTGTCTCCATATTTTAAGATGTAAATCCATAGGTTTTTGTGTTTTATTTGTAACTTCTTACAGTTGGCTGTATTTCTTCAAAAATCAGAGGCTCTTTAATGAGCTCAGGTTCATTGTTTTCACCTTTCCAGGCCCAAGCTGAAATAAATTGAAATTCATCATCATTCCTCAAAGCTTCTCCATCTGGAGTTTGAAATTCTTCACGAAAATGTGCACCACAAGATTCATTTCGGGTTAGAGCATCATAGCACATTAATTCACCGATTTCAAAATAATCAGCAACGCGTCCGGCTTTTTCAAGTTCAGCGTTCATTGCTTCGGCTTTTCCTGATACTTTTACATCTCTATAAAATTCTTGTTTTAGCTTTTTTATCTCTTTGATGGCGAATTGTAAACCTTCTTCATTCCGAGCTAAACCACAATAATCATAAAGTAATTTGCCCAAAGTTTTGTGGAAATAATCAACAGTTTTTGTTCCATTAATATTGATGAAACCTTCAATTTGCTGTTTAATGTGATTTTCAGCTTTCTCAAATTCTACACCATCGGTTGAGATTTTTCCGGTATGGATTTCCTGAGACAAGTAATTGGCAATGGTATATGGTGCAATAAAATACCCGTCCACGGAAGCCTGAAGTAGGGAATTGGCTCCCAATCGATTCGCGCCGTGATCGGCAAAATTAGCTTCTCCTAAAGCAAACAATCCGGGAATGGTGGTCATTAATTCATAATCTACCCAAAGTCCACCCATAGAAAAATGTGCGGATGGCGAAATCATCATTGGCTCCTGATAAGCATCATATCCTGTAATTTTCAGATACATATCGAATAAATTCCCGTATTTCTCCTCAATTTTTTCTTTACCTTGTTCTTTAATTGCTTTAGAAAAATCAAGATATACTGCATTTTTTAACGGTCCGATTCCAAAACCTGCATCTATTCTTTCTTTTGCAGCTCGCGAAGAAATGTCTCTTGGCGCTAGATTTCCGAAAGCTGGATATCGTCTTTCTAGATAATAATCTCTTTCATTTTCAGGGATTTCATTAGGAGGCCTGGTTTCATTTTCTTTTAAAGGAACCCATATTCTGCCGTCATTTCGCAAAGATTCCGACATCAAAGTTAACTTCGACTGATAATCTCCAGACTGCGGAAGTGAAGTAGGGTGTACCTGAATCCAACTCGGGGAAGCCATCAAAGCTCCTTTTTTGTGAGCCCGCCAAATCGCAGAACCGTTGCAACCCATCGCCAAAGTAGATAAATAATAGATTTTTCCATAACCTCCTGTAGCCAAAACAACGGCGTGGGCTGAATGCCTTTCGATTTCTCCAGTATCTAAATTTCTTACAATAATACCTCTCGCTTTTCCTTCAATGATGACCAAATCCAGCATTTCGTGTCTCGTAAATAACTGAACGCTTTTCTTCCCGACCTGACGCATTAAAGCTTGATAAGCGCCGAGAAGCAATTGTTGTCCCGTTTGTCCTCTCGCATAAAAAGTTCGGCTTACCTGAACGCCACCAAAAGAACGGTTATTCAAATATCCTCCATATTCTCTTCCAAAAGGAACACCTTGTGCAACCGCTTGGTCGATAAGGTTTAAAGAACATTCTGCCATTCGGTAAACATTGGCTTCACGCGCTCTGAAATCTCCACCTTTTAAAGTATCAACAAACATTCGGAACACACTGTCGCCATCATTTTTATAATTTTTAGCGGCATTCACTCCTCCTTGAGCCGCTACAGAATGTGCCCTCCTCGCACTGTCCTGAAAACAGAATGATTTTACATTATAGCCCATCTCACCTAATGAAGCTGCAACCGAGCTTCCTGCCAATCCAGTACCGACAACAATGATATCCAATTTTTTTCTGTTGGCGGGATTGACAAGCTTCGCAGTTTTTTTATAGTTTTCCCATTTCTTTTCTAATGGTCCTTCCGGTATCTTTGAATCTAAGATCATACTGTCAAAATTTAGCGGTTAGTGAAAAATATATAAATCGGCATTAATGCAAAGCCACAACTTATGATTAATGAATAAGCGATTCCAGCATTTTTAAACCATTTTACAAATTTCGGATGAAATACACCTAAAGTTCTAACTGCACTTTGAATTCCGTGAATCAGGTGATAGCACAATGCAATCATTGATACCACATAAATGAGCACGTACCACCATTCTTTAAAAACGGTTATGACTAAAATGTACAAATCTTTATTTCCGTTATCATCCAAAGGAAGATTACCAAATTTATAGACATACCAAAAATTCTGAAAATGAATTACAAGGAAGATTAAAATCAATGTTCCCAAAATTCCCATATTTCTGGATGCCCATGTACTGGCTCTTTTTCTGTTGTCGGTTCTGTATTTTCCTCCTGATTTCTGATTTTTTATAGTGATGATTAATCCATCCACGGCATGCACGATGATGCTCGTATATAAAACATACGAAACGATTTTTATAATTATATTTCCTGCCAAAAAATGGGAATAGGCATTAAATTGAAGATGAGCCTGCTCCTGCGGTAAAAACAGCTGAAGATTTCCAAGGAAATGAATCAACAGAAAGAAACTAAGGAACAACCCCGTAACGCACATCAGTATTTTTCGTGATAACGTAGACAGCATATTGTATGGTTTATGATTAATAGTACCCTAGAATCTTCATCCACAGACCACCCACGCCCATATAAATGATTAGTAAAACAATTCCTATTTCCAAACCTCTAAGCCACCATTCTTTTAAATCAACATATCCGCTTCCAAAAAATACAGGAGCAGGACCATGACCATAATGGGTTAGAACTCCATAAATTGAACCCAAAAATCCAAGCATCATTGCTAATAACATTGGAGGAATTCCTACGGCAATTCCAACGCTCAATAAGGCTGCATACATTGCTGCTACATGCGCGGTAGCACTTGCGAAAATATAATGGCTAAAAAAGTAAACGAGAATAATAACTGGAAATGCAATGATCCAGGTCATTCCACCAATTTCCATTTTAATCAGATTGCTAAACCATCCAATAAATCCTAGCTCATTAAGAGAGCTGGCCATCATAACAAGCACAGCAAACCATACTATGGTATCCCAAGCTCCTTTTTCTGCTTTGACGTCTTCCCACGTTAAGACTGATGTGAGCAGTAATAGCGTTAAACCGATAAAAGCTGTAGTAGTGGCATCAATTGACAATGCACCACCAAAAATCCAAAGGGCCAACAGAATAAAAAATGCTAATAACATGAGCCATTCATTTTTAGAAATAGGTCCCATTTCTTTTAATTTCTCTGCAGCCATTCTAGGAGCATCTGCGGTTTTCTTTAATTCAGGTGGATATAATTTATACAAGACCAGCGGCACTATAAAGAACGCTACCAATCCTGGTACAAATCCTGCTGCAGCCCAAGACATCCAAGTGATGTTGATTCCCAAGTTGGCAGCGAATTTCTGACACATAGGGTTACTTGCTGTTCCGGTCAAAAACATGGAAGATGCAATAAGATTCATGTAATAACTGTTCAACGTCAAATAAGAACCCAATTTTCTGTGTGTTTCAGGTTTATCGGGAACAGAGTCAAAGCTGATCGCCATGGATTTCATAATAGGGTAGATAATTCCGCCACCTCGTGCGGTATTACTCGGAATTGCCGGAGCCAAACAGACATCGGCTAATCCTAAACCATAAGCCAAGCCTAATGAACTTTTACCGAAAATTCTGATGAAAAGGAAAGCAATTCTGTTTCCAAGTCCTGTTTTGATAAATCCTCTTGCGATAAAGAATGAAATTCCTATCAGCCAAATTACTTTATCTCCAAAACCACTTAATGCCTTGGTAATTGATTTTCCTGCATCTCCCGGAGCAACCACTTGCGTAAGAGCAGTAAAACCTATTGCCATCATGCACATCGTCCCCATTGGAGCAGCCTTTAAGATGATTCCAAGAATTGTGGCTGCAAAAATTGCAAAAAGATGCCATGCATTTTCCGCCACTCCTTGCGGTGCGGGTATAAACCATATTACAAGTGCGACTGCAAAAGTAATTGCAACAGCTTTGATGTTAATTTCTTTCATAATGATTGGTTTTATTAAAATCTACTTTGAACCTGAACAATGAAAAGATTGTTATTGTATTGACTGGTGTTTTCAATGGAATGTTTATAACGGTCGAATTGCATACCTAGTTGAATTCTTGCACCATAGTCTTTTAAAAATTCCAATCCAAACATAGGGGTGATGGTCTGTCTGGGATTTGAATTAAGCCTAAAATTGGTATCCAAATATTCATAACGGCACGATAGTTCAAGTGCGCTGAGATTGTTGTGATTGATTTCGTAACGGAGATGCGGCAAAAAATAAGCACCCCGAATTTGATATTCATCTGGATTTACTGGCCGTAATTCAGGTGCTACAGCAAAATAAAGAGGATGATTTGTTGCCTGTTTTGCTTCAAGCTGCATATCAAAACTCCACTTGGGATTAAAATGAATAAGTGAACTTAGGTCTAGTCCAACGGCATATACCTTTTTGCTCATTACTTCTCCCACACCGCCATTGAGGCCAATATTTAAACCGTATTTTTTCAAAAGTCCAAAAACCAACCTTGTGGAATACTGTTTCCCATTGTCATTGTCATTAATCTGATTTTTACCATTTCCATTGACTACGGAGACTGCATACTGAAAAGGAATATCTCCAAGCTGCAGTTGTCCGGTTGCAGATAAACCAATCTGAAAGCTAGTCCAGCCTAATTTTCCAAACTCTGTATATTGATTTGACCAATCAAAAGACTTAATGATATCAACAGGATAAGTTTCCTCAAGTCCGAACAATGGTCGGAACTGCCCAACAGTAAAGGCTAATTTAGGACTGAAAGTATATTTTAGGTAGGCATTTTCAAGAACTCTTGATTTAGGATCATTCTTAAAGTCTGCGAGATTGGCGAGGACAGCTACTTCGGTATGTTTACTGATTTGAGCGCGCACCTGAACTCTCATGTATTTGATCATGAAATTATTGTCAGTCCCGCTATTATCTAGGTGATGAAGTCCATTAACATCCACATTATCCTTCATACCTACAAGATACCTTGCCTGAAATAATCCCTTGATTTGAAGTTTGGGATAAACTACAGACTCCGCAGGCTTATGGATGGTTTGTGTAGAATCCGGAATCTGAGCTTTTGTAACGGAAAAGAACAATAAGAAATAAATAGGAAGAAACTTTCTTATGGCTAAATAAGTTTTCATATTGCTATCGTGTTTCTTGGTTTTTAAATTTTCCTGAAGATAACTTGGTATCGTTAAGATATGTTAAAGGTAGTCAAATGTTATAAAAATTTCACCTGATTAGGATTAAATATTTAAGAATACTTTCAAAAGTCATAAAAATGAATGTTGAATTTCTCTAGCAAAGCCATGACCTCTTGATTCCACCAAGATCGATCCCGGAATTCCACGACATTCAAAAATCTTTGCTCAACCGTTTGAATTATTCGGCTTAAATTTTCGTCAGAATATTTAAAGGATGGCGGAAGCTGATATAAAAATCCTGCAAGTTTCTCTTGAAGTTCTGAATGAATATGTTCGCAAAACTCACTCGTTTCGATAGAAGTATCCTGAAGACGCATGATGTGCGTAAAGTTTTTTGGAATTTTAATGAAGAATTTGAAATCTACAGGTGTAGTTTGGTGGCACTTTTAAAGGGTTTTATTGGTCGGCCTTCTATAGAATGTGGAATAGATTTCAAGCGAATTTAAATTTTCGGAATAAAATTGCAGGTAATCTCTTGCCGGCAATGCCCAATTATGAATAGGCATCGTCCATTTTTTAGTTGATTCTTTTAGGGCTAAATAAACAGACTTCAAAACCGCATCGTGGGTAGGAAAAGACATTTTATTTTTGGTGTATTTTCCTATTTTTCCGTTCATATTTTCGATTAAATTAGCAGTATATATAATTTTACGAATTTGGATTGGGAAATCAAAAAACACAGTTAATTCATCCCAATTGTTTGTCAAGATTGAATCGCATATAAATATTTACATTCTCATTTTGCTGCAAAATCTGCTAAAGGGCTTTTGCTGCTTCTTTTGTAGGATCGGTGTAGACATATCTCATATCGGCAGAAACACTTTTCTATCTTTCCAAACCACATATTTACAAGCATTTATGATTTGATGAACCAAGCAAATTATTAAAGTAACTGTTCGACAGCACTTTCAATTACCGATGATTCAAGCTCTTTAAGATAAGTTTGCGTTATGGCCACATTCTGGTGCCCCAAAGCTTCTGATATGATATCAGTTGAAACTCCTTTTTGCTTAAGATTTGTAGCAAAACTATGTCTTGCTACATAACTTGTTAATTTAGTTTCTATTTCACATAATTTGGCAATCTTTTGTAAATCATTATTGAACTTTTGAAGTGTTTTATGCTTTCTGTATTCTAACTGCTGTGGAGTACATTTTTCATTCACAATTAAAGGAAAAACATATTTTTTACTCTTCTGTAACTTTTTATAATACAATAATATTTCAGAGATTGGCTGAGTTATTTTGATGACAAAATTTATTTTAGTTTTACTACGCTGATAGTGGATATTATCATCAATAATATCTTTCCATTGAAGTTTCATCATATCGAAAAAGTTCATGCCTCTTGTGTAGTAACTAAATACAAAATAATTTCTGGAATTGATCAGTGTTGGTTCTTTACTCAAATCTAAACTGCGGATCTTTTGAATATTTTCGAATGAGATAGCTCGTTTATTGCTTGCAGCTTTCAATTTTGAAATCTTGTAGCTGTTAAAAGGGTAGTTGTCTTTAAAGGCAACACCCTTAATGATTGCGGTATTGTAAATCGAACGGATAGCGCGCATTCTAACAGCTATGCCGCTGTCTTGAGAACCTCTCGATCTTAAATAGACTTCGTAGTCCATTAAAAGTGCTGGCGTAATGCTTTTAAAATATATTACTTTATTTTCTAAAAAGCCCAAGAATGAAATTTTACACTCTTTATAGTATTTTGCATTCCCAGTTCTTCTAGCCTTGTTCAGACTTTCAACATGATCATCCCAAAATTGATTTACTGAAATTTTATTATCGTTTTTATATTTAAAGAATATCTCTTCGAATTCTTCTATGGATAATGCTTCACCATTACCTAAAGCCGTAGAAAAAATATCTTCCGCTCTGTTCTTTATTTTTATTAAAGCTGCATTTTTCTGAATATATTCAGGATAAGATTTTCTAAACTCTGACTTATTTTCATTCCAATCCGATTTTTCGCAAGCATATCCGATTGAAATTAATTTCCTTTTACGCTCAACTGTAACTCTTAAATATATAGGAAACAGTCCATTAGAAAGCTGTTTGTCTTTTAATGTTATTTTTAAAGTTGCCATACAATTTTATATTTTCTGGGTAACACATAGGTAACACAAATATATAAAAAATAGGAAAAAAAAGGAATTTTAAGTTAGAATAATTTCATTTAAACAATTGTAAATCAATAAAATATACAGTAAGGGAAAATATAGGAAAGTATAAAATTCTGACTCATAATCAGGTGGTCCCTGGTTCGAGCCCAGGTGGGACCACGTAAAAACTCCTTAATACACTGATATTAAGGAGTTTTTTTATGCTCTGCATTACTATTTTGTATAACTCACTCACTTCTTACTTATGTTTAATATCAAAATATTCAAAACTTTCAATCATAGGTAAAAAAAGCTATAAATATCGGATTCAGAATGTAATTCTTAATACTATCTTGAGTTATGACCAACGTATAAGTGTGAAAATAAATGAATTTTGGTCTTTTGATTGAACAACGAATGATTATTAACTGCTTCTTTCGATTTAAGTCAAATAAGATTATATTTTTTCAGGATCTATACTTAGAATTTTAATATCCCCAATATTAGTTATATTTAAAACATGAGCTTTTTCAGCATCGTTATTATCTATAACAACCACAACAACAACCACAACAACAACCACAAAGTTATTTAACCGAAAATCATCGAATAAAATACTGTTGAAAAACTTTAAGATTTATAATATACTTTTCTGCATTTTTCATGAAGTTTAGATCACATTTTAACATTATTTATTATATCAACCACAAAAATGGTGAATACGAATTCAATAATTTTGATAATTTATAAAGTTAAAAAGCATTTTTAACACTTTTTTTTGAAAAAAAATACTAATGTTTTTTTTCTATTCTTATCATATATATGAATTGATTTGTATTTTTTGATATTTAATTAATTTATTGTCTAATAAATTGATATTAATGGGTTTGAAGAATTTTGTATTCGTATAAAGTATGATAACCTTATCATATTTTGTATTCAAATCTTATCATGAAAAATAGATATGTAAATAGTTGATAAGCAGTAAGTAATGAAGAAAATATTTTTTTTTATTCAATTCTATTTTTATATTTGTGATGTTACGTAAATGTTAACACGCTAATGAGCCCAACTTTTATTCATACTTATGTTTCTGTTGACTGTGTTGTTTTTGGTTTCGATCACGAGAACAGACTCAATATTTTGTTGGCGCAAAGGTATCTTGAAGATATGCCAACTGAAAAGCAGAAAAAACTACCTGGAAGTTTAATTTTTAGCGATGAAGATGTAGATGATGCTGCAGAGAGAGTATTACACGAGTTGACGGGAATCAAGAAAATGGTACTTAAACAATTCAAATGTTTTGCAGACCCCAACCGTAGTAGTAATAAGCACGATATACAGTGGATGGATAAAGAGTACAAAGAGAATATTGATAGAATCATTACTGTAGCATATCTATCGCTTTGTAAAATAGATCACAAAATTAATAGCAGCAAGTATGATACTGTTGATTGGTGCCCAATAGACAAAGTTCCGTCGTTACCTTTTGATCATAATCAAATTATCAGAGAGTCATTGGTGGAAATCAGAAAGTGGATTGAATCTGATTTTTCTATCATTTTTGAATTGCTTCCGAAAAAGTTTACAATAAGACAACTTTACCAGCTGTATAATGCAGTAAGTGAGAGAAATATTGATATCAAGAATTTTCATAAAAAGATTTCCTCCTTCAATTACATTATTCCTTTGGATGAGATTGAAACCAATGTAGCACACAGAGCTGCAAGGTATTATAAATTCGATGCCAAAATTTATAAAAAAAATAATAACAAATTAATTAAATAAATCTTCGATAATAATGTATTTGCTAGGATATGATATAGGTAGTTCGTCTGTAAAGGTTTGTCTGATCGAAGCTTCCAGCGGAAAAATTATTGCTTCAGATTTTTCACCAAAAAAAGAAATGAAGATTACAGCAATTCAACCAGGATGGGCAGAGCAAAATCCTTCTGACTGGTGGACCAATCTGAAATTGGCACACGAATCTGTAATATCTCATTCTGGAATAGATCCGGAAGATATCAAAGCTATCGGAATCACTTGGCAGATGCACGGATTGATCTTGGTGGATAAAGACCAAAATATTCTTCGTCCTTCGATTATCTGGTGCGATAGTAGAGCAGTTCCTTATGGTGAGAAGGCGTTCAAAGCTATTGGAGAAGAAAAATGTCTCTCTCATCTTCTTAATTCCCCGGGTAATTTCACAGCTTCGAAAGTGGCTTGGGTAAAGGAGAATGAGCCTGAGCTTTTTGAGAAAATTGATAAAATAATGCTTCCCGGAGATTATATCGCTATGAAACTATCAGGCGAAATTGGAATCACTGTAGAAGGTCTTTCAGAAGGAATCTTTTGGGATTTTAAAAACAATTGTATCTCAGAAGATGTTATTAATTATTATGGAATTCCAAAAAGTTTTTTCCCAGAGATTGTTCCGACTTTCGGAGTTCAAGCAACAGTTTCAGCAGAAGCCGCTCAGGAATTAGGTTTGAAGATAGGAACACCAATTTCTTACAGAGCAGGCGATCAACCAAACAATGCACTTTCACTTAATGTTTTCAATCCGGGAGAAATTGCCTCAACTGCGGGTACATCGGGTGTAGTTTATGGTGTTTTGGATCAATTGGATTATGATAAATTATCAAGGGTCAACACTTTTGCTCACGTTAATCATACCGATGAACAAACAAGATTAGGCGTTTTACTTTGCATTAACGGAACTGGAATTCTGAATTCTTGGCTGAAACACAACTTTGCAACATCATTATCCTCTTACGGAGATATGAATGACTTAGCATCGCTTTCACCGATTGGTTCTAAAGGTCTTAGTATTATTCCGTTTGGTAACGGAGCAGAGAGAGTTTTGGAAAATAAAGAAACAGATTGTTCTATCCACGGAATCAACTTTAACATTCATTCCAAAGGTGATATTCTGCGTGCTGCACAAGAAGGAATTGTTTTCTCTTACGAGTACGGAATGGACATTATGAGACATATGGGAATGGATATCCAAGTCGTAAAAGCAGGAAATGCCAATATGTTTTTGAGTTCTATATTCCGTCAGACCTTGGCAAGTGTAAGTAATGTTACAATAGAACTTTATGATACAGATGGAGCTGTTGGTGCAGCCAGAGCCGCAGGAATGGGAATCGGTTTCTATGCAGATTCCAAAGAAGCTTTCTCATCATTAGAAAAAATAGCAGTTATAGAACCAGAACACGAGAAAAGAGAGCAATATCTAGAAGCTTATCACAGATGGGGTAATCACCTAAGGCAAATCGTTTAAATCCAATTCATTAACAATAATTATTTTACTCGCTGAGAGTCAAAAAAATCAGTGAGAATGTTATTCCTACGCCTAATTTTAAAAAAATAATTAAATATATAAATCAAAAATTATGAACATTTTAAAAGGAACTAAAGAGTTTTTTTCAGGTATTGAGCAGATCAAATTTGAAGGGAAAGAAAGCAGAAATCCAATGGCTTTCCGCTACTATGAAGCGGATAAAGTTGTGATGGGAAAACCAATGAAAGAATGGATGCGTTTCGCAATGGCTTGGTGGCATACACTATGTGCAGATGGTAGCGATCCATTTGGTGGCCGAACTATTCATCATCCTTGGAATATTGGAAATGATGCCGTTTCCAGAGCAAAATATAAGATGGATGCAGGTTTCGAGTTTATGACCAAAATCGGTTTCGAATATTACTGTTTCCACGATGTAGATTTGGTTGATGCAGGGAATAGCTGGAAAGAATACGAATCTAATCTTCAAGCGATTGTAGAATATGCTAAAGAAAAGCAAGCAGCTTCTGGAATCAAATTGCTTTGGGGAACTGCCAACGTTTTTTCTCACGAGAGATATATGAACGGCGCTTCTACCAATCCAAACTTTGATGTGGTAGCTTGCGCAGGAACTCAAGTTAAAAACGCTATTGATGCAACAATCGCTCTTGGCGGAGAAAATTATGTTTTCTGGGGCGGAAGAGAAGGTTATATGAGTCTTCTTAACACAGATATGAAACGTGAGAAAGAGCATTTAGCTAAATTCTTGACAATTTCTCGTGATTATGCTAGAAGTCAAGGTTTCACAGGTAATTTCTTGATAGAACCAAAACCAATGGAACCTACAAAGCACCAGTATGACTACGATGCTGAAACAGTAATTGGTTTCTTGAGACATTACGGATTGGATAAAGATTTTAAATTGAATCTTGAAGTGAATCACGCAACTTTAGCTGGTCATACTTTCGAGCACGATCTTCAAGCAGCAGTTGATGCTGGAATGTTAGGAAGTATTGATGCCAACCGTGGTGATAATCAGAATGGTTGGGATACAGATCAATTCCCGATTGATTACTACGACTTAGCACAAGCTTGGTTAGCAATTATTCCTGGTGGAGGATTAGGAACAGGAGGCGTGAACTTCGATGCAAAAATCAGAAGAAACTCTATAGATGCAGACGATTTGTTTATTTCTCATATTTCTGGAATGGATGTTTTTGCAAAAGGACTTTTGGTAGCAGCAGATATCCTTGAAAAATCAGATTATAACAAATTAAGAACAGAACGATATTCATCATTTGATAGTGGAAATGGGAAAGCTTTTGAAGAAGGAAAATTATCATTGCAAGATCTTCAAAAATTGGCGCACGAATTAGGAGAACCTCAACCGAAAAGCGGTAAGCAGGAGCTATTCGAAGCGATTGTAAATATGTACATCTAGTACAATAGCTTTTACTAACACTCAAACAAACAAAAATTATGAATAGATTTAATTTTGCCAAAAATAAAGCTGCAATTTTCTTTGCAATGGCTTTATTGCCTTCTGGCCTTGTTTATTCTCAAACTACCAATGATACTGTTGCAAATAGTGAAAAGAAGATAGAAGAGGTTGTAGTTATTGGATATGGTAAACAGAGAAAAGAGTCTGTAACAGGATCTGTGGTTTCTGTAAAAGGAGATGTGATGAGGGAAGTTCCATCGTCTAATATCAGCCAGGCTTTGCAGGGTAGAGCGGCTGGTGTGGATATTTCTCAGACGTCTAGTAAACCAGGTGCACCTATGCAGATTAGAATTAGAGGAACACGTTCTCTTACTGGGAATAATGATCCTTTGATTGTATTGGACGGGATTCCTTTTCAGGGTTCATTAGCTGATATTAGTCCTAATGATATCCAAAGCTTGGATATCTTGAAAGATGCTTCTGCAACAGCTATTTATGGCTCAAGAGGAGCTAATGGGGTTATCATTGTAACTTCTAAAGCTGGTAGAAAGAGACAAAAAGCAACTTTTTCATATAATACTTTTACAGGACTTTCTGAGGTTTTCTCAAAATATCCGATGATGAATAATGAAAAGTTCAACAAGCTTCGTGCAGATGCCGGTCTTTTTACGCAACCGGGTGTAGATGAGGTAGATAATACTGTTAATACAGATTGGCAAGATCTTCTTTACAAAAAAGGAATTACTACAAACCACGATGTTGGTATTGCTGGTGGTTCTGAGAAAGGAGCTTATAACTTCGGATTCAGCTATTACAACGAAAAATCTGTTTTGCCAGGACAAGGTTTTGAAAGATTAAATTTCCGAGGAAGTTTAGATCAGGAATTAGGCAAATACTTTAAAGTAGGAATGTCATCCAACAATGCTTATACTGTTAACAAAGGTTCTAATCTTGGAATAGGTAATGCATTAAGTAATACTCCTATTGCTAATCCGTATAATGCAGACGGAACTTTGAAAGAGAGAGTAGAGATGGCAAATGACATCCAATATGTTACTACTAGAGCTAGCATAGAAAGATTGGGTGACGCTTGGATAGATAAAGAGATTTCATTCAGCTCTTATAACAATTTATATGGAGAATTTAATTTCCCTTGGATAAAAGGACTTAAATTCAGAACTAATGTTGGTCTTAACTTCAAAACATCCAATTCTGGATCATATACAGGTCAAGGCATTTTCAGTTCAGATCCTAACAATCTTTCAACAGCATCCATTGGAAATTCTTTGATGACACATTGGGTTAATGAGAATATCCTGAGCTATGACAGAACATTTGCTGATAAACATAAAGTAAGCGTAGTAGCATTGCAATCACAGGAACAAAGAAAATTCAATAGTTCTTATATCACAGCTAGAGATATTCCAACAGACGCTTTTCAGTTTTATAACTTAGGTCAGGCCGAGGGAGAAATAACTATAAATCCAAGTAATCAAGGTTACCAAGTTTGGGGACTGAGTTCTTGGATGGGTCGTGTGATGTATGAGTATGATGGACGTTATATGTTTTCTGCTTCTATCAGAGGAGATGGTTCTTCCAGATTATCGCCAGGATATCAATGGCATACATACAATGCATTTTCTGCTGGTTGGAATGTCGCGAATGAATCATTCTTAAGAGATTCCAAATATATTAACCAATTAAAATTACGCTTCGGTTATGGTGGAACAGCTAATCAAGCTGTAAATCCTTACCAAACCTTAGGACAATTAACACCAACGCCGTATAATTTTGGTGAGTATTACACGATTGGTTATAATGGAAACAGATTACCAAATCCAAAATTGGGATGGGAATATTCTGAAACTTTAAATTATGGTTTGGACTTTGGCTTATTTAATAATAGAATTTCCGGTACTTTCGAATATTACATAACCAATACCAAAGATTTACTTTTGGACTTAAGGTTGCCAGCAACTTCTGGTGCTGATGTAATCTTGTCAAATGTAGGATCTACACGAAATAGAGGTTTTGAATTATCGCTTAACGGAAGTATTATTAATGGACAAGATTTCAGTTGGGATTTAGGGTTTAATTTAGCTGCTAATAGGAATAAAATTACTTCTTTAGCCTCTGGTGCAACAAGAGATGAAACCAATTGGTGGTTTGTAGGACATTCTATTAATTCAATTTATGATTACCAATATCAGGGGCTTTGGCAAAATGGTGATCCTTATTTGGATATCTTGGAGCCAGGTGGTAATGTCGGAATGATTAAAGTTCTTTACACAGGCGATTATAATGCAGATGGAACACCGGTAAGAGCTGTAAATGCATCAGATAGGCAAATCATTAATACTGATCCAGATTTTACAGGAGGTTTCAATACAAGATTAGCTTATAAAAATTGGGATTTGAGTATTGTAGGAGCATTCAAAAGCGGAGGCGTTTTAATCAGTACACTTTATGGAAATACTGGTTATCTGAATATGCTGAGTGGTAGAAGAAATAACGTAGATGTAGATTACTGGACAGAAGAAAATCCAAACGTAAGATATCCAAAACCAGGAGGTATCCAGAGTAGTAATAACCCAAAGTATGGAAGTACTTTAGCATTATTTGATGCTTCTTATCTTAAAATCAGAACAATCACTATTGGTTATAATTTTGATCAAGAAATTTTCAAAAAAGCTGGAATTACGAAATTAAGATTATATGCCACTGTTACCAATCCATTTGTATTCTTCTCACCTTATCACGACGAATCTGGGATGGATCCGGAGACAAATTCATATGGTAATGAAAATCAAGCTGTTAATGATGTTTACAAAAATAGATTTCTTACAGTGGGTAGCAGCACACCATCTATACGTAACTATATGATTGGTCTTAATTTAACATTCTAAAAATTGTTCAAAATGAAAAAATTCAGAATAAATATAGCAGTCAAAGCAGTTTTGGCAACATTGGTTTTATCAAGCTGCGCAAAAGATTTATTGGAAGAAACACCTCGTGGTACTTTTACATCGGCTTATTTTGAAACCGAGGAAGGTGTTTTAGGAGGGATCACATTTATGTATGCTAACCTTAGAAATATCTATGGTAACGGTTATTGGCTGAACGCTACAGAAACTGGAACTGATGAATATACTTACGGTCACGGAGCAGATGGAAACTACAAGGATATGGATCTCTCGGGTGTAGGTCAATTAACACCTGCCAGCAGTAGGTCAGATGTTTTATGGAACAATGCATTCAAATCTATTAATACATCTAATGGAGTTCTTGAAAAAGGAGGGCAGTTCAATATTTCCAACAGCTTACTTGCAGAAGCGAGATTTTTTAGAGGTTTTATGTACTTTAATTTAGTTCAGACTTTTGGTGGAGTTCCTTTGGATCTTGGATCAGGAGAATTAGCTTTTAATAATAGTACAATAAGAGCTTCAAAGCGTAATACAGTTTCTGAGGTCTATACAAAAGCCATTTTTCCAGATTTGATAAAAGCAATCGAAGATCTCCCAGCAGCTCCACGTGTAACTGGAGGAGTTACAAAAACTTTGGCTAGATTATATTTAGCAAAGGCTTATTTAACTTACGGTTGGTGGTTGCAAAATCCAAACAATATACCAACATATCCAGAAACATCCCGAACTGATCCCAACGGACAGAATGCACAATGGTATTTCCAGAATGCTTATAATATTGCTTTGGAAGGAATTAATAGTCCAGGTAGTTACGCATTACAGCCAACTTATTATGATGTAAACGTTGGTTCAAACGATCGTCATAGTGAAATGATGTTGTATGCAGATCACACCGAGAATAGCGAATATTTTGATGGTTCAAGTGCTTCTTATAATACAGGGTCTTCTCCTGGGAACTTTGCAATGTGGATGACTACTTGGGATTATACGTTCTTAGAAAGTTCTTCAGACGCTGCTTGGACGGGGGCAAAAGTAAGAACTGTTCAAAGAGAATCAGCACAAGCCTACGGAAGACCTTGGAAATGTATGGCTCCACCAATTGAAGTTGTTAAAAACACTTTTGCAGATAAAGTGAATGACTCTAGATATGATGGAACTTTTGTAACTACTTTTAGATCCAATTGGAACAAAGCAGGAATTACAACCAATACATTGTATGGAGCCAATGGCTTACCGGTGCAAGTTGGAAGTGCAATTCTTTCTTTTTTGGATGATGAACCAGCAACAACTATAGATTATTCTAATTCTCTTTACAAAAGTAATGTTGGAGCAGGGGTAATTCCTGGAAGAGCTGATTTTGTAATCTCACCAAATGGGATCAACAGATATGCTTATCTTAACTTATGGAAGATTGGGTATTACAGATCTTCATACACTGGTTTAGGTCAGCCTAATGGAGGAAATCCAAGACCTTTCCCAATTGCTAAGTTTTCAGAACTATATTTCGTAGCGGCAGAGGCGGCAGTGAAGGGAGCAACTGGAGCTAGCAGTGCAAGAGATTTGATTAATGTAATTAGAGCTAGAGCAGGTAAGTGGAGATGGAACAACAATGGAAATATAGCTAAAGTTGAAGACAATAGTGCTGTTATGAAAGCTGCAACACCTGCGGTAATTACTATTGATTATATCTTGGCGGAAAGATCAAGAGAGTATTTTGGAGAAGGTTATAGATGGTTTGATTTAGTAAGAACTCAGAAATGGGGAGAGTTGGCTAAGTCCTACACAATTGGAGGTACTGCTCTTACAGATCATACACCAAAAGTTTATAACAGAACAATTCCTAACTATTTATATCTAAGACCTATTCCTCAAGGGCAAATGGATGCGATGGAGCTAAGTCCAAGCGAATTAGCAGCTTATCAAAATCCTGGATATTAATTTTTAAAAAATTTTACATTCATATCAATCAAGAACAAAGTAGATGTAGCTTTTACATCTGCTTTGTTTAATGATTATCAATAAAATAATTATGGAAAAAACTTGGCGCTGGTTCGGTAAAAAAGACAAAATTACTTTAAGTATGCTACGTCAAATAGGAGTAGAAGGAATTGTTTCTGCTTTACACGACATCAAGAATGGAGATGTTTGGTCATTAGATGCAATCACAGAATATAAAAGTCATATAGAAATTCACGGTCTTCGCTGGTCGGTTGTAGAAAGTCTTCCGGTAATGGAAGCTATCAAATATGGAGGCGCAGACAGAGATTCTCTTATAGAAAAGTATATTCTAAGCTTAGAAAATCTTGGCAAAGCAAGCATCACGACTGTTTGTTACAATTTTATGCCGGTTTTAGATTGGGCGAGAACTGATCTTTATTACCAATGGAAAGATGGTTCTTCATCATTATATTTTGATAAGACCAAGTTTGCTTATTTCGAGATTTATATCCTTGAAAGAGAAGGTGCTAAAAATGACTATTCTGATGAAATTTTAGCTAAAGTTGAAGAACTTAAATCTAAAATTACAGAAGATGATAAAAATGATTTGATAGATTCTGTCATTGTTAAAACTCAGGGTTTTGTCAACGGAAATATTTCCGAAGAAGATCAAAATCCGGTTCGGAAGTTCAAAGCTTTATTAGCATTATATGACGGAATCGATAAAAATCAGCTTCGAGAGAATATGAAGTATTTCCTCGAAAAAATAATGCCTGTCTGTGAACAATACGGAATCCAAATGTGTGTCCATCCAGACGATCCGCCATTTTCATTATTAGGTTTACCGAGAATCGTAACGAATGAAGAAGACATCGATTGGTTTTTAAATGCAGTCGATAATCCTCACAACGGATTGACTTTCTGTACAGGTTCGTTAAGTGCAGGATTGCAAAATGATGTTCCAAAATTAGCTCAAAAATACGCTTCCCGAACCAAGTTTGTCCATCTTAGAAGTACCAATGTTTTTGATAATGGAGATTTCATAGAAGCGAATCATTTGGAAGGTAGAGGAAAATTAATTGAAGTCATTAAAATCTTCGAAAAAGAAAATCCAAGCTTACCAATGCGTGTCGACCACGGCAGATTGTTGACAGATGATATCGATAAAGGTTACAATCCAGGTTATTCGTTTTTGGGAAGAATGCTTGCTCTAGGTCAAATCGAGGGCGTAATGGCAGCTGTCAATTACAAGTAGAAATAAAGAACCCAAAGGGTTCAACATCCAATCATTAATTATTAAAAATGAAAAACATTTTCAGCATAAAAGATAAAGTAGCAGTCATCACCGGCGCTTCCGGCGTTTTAGGAGGAAGTCTTGCCAAAAGCTTCATAGAAGCCGGAGCAAAAATCGTGGCTTTAGGAAGAAATCAGGAAACTCTTGATGCTCGTGTGAAAGAATTAACAGATTTAGGCGGAGAAGCTTTCGCAGTAGAAGCCAACGTGATGAATGTCGAAAGCCTTGAGTCAGCTTCAAAAAAAATCATTGAAAAATATGGTAAGATTGATATTCTGCTCAATATCGCAGGAGGTAATATTCCGTCTGCAACACTTTCTCCAGAGCAGTCTTTTCTGGATATGAAAATGGAAGCTTGGGATGAGGTGACCAATCTTAATATCAATGGAACGGTTTACCCAAGTTTTGTTTTCGGAAAAGCGATGGTGGAAAATGGCGGTGGAAGTATTGTGAATATTTCTTCAATGGCAGCTTATTCGGCGATTACGAGAGTAGCGGGATATTCTGCGGCAAAGTCAGCGATTACCAATTTTACACAATGGCTGGCTTCGGATTTGGCTTTAAAATATGGCGATAAAATCCGTGTGAATGCGATTGCTCCGGGATTTTTCATCGGTGACCAAAATAGAGCCATTCTCTTGAATCCAGACGGTTCGCTCACGGACAGAAGTAAAAAAGTCATTGCAAAAACGCCGATGGGACGTTTCGGTGATGCAGAAGAACTGAATGGCGCTGTACAATTTTTATGTTCAGAGGCTGCAAGTTTTATTACAGGCGCTTTACTGCCTATTGATGGTGGTTTTAGTGCTTTTAGTGGCGTATAATTTTTCTTTAATATTTTATATATTACCCGTAGTGCATTATAAAAAAGGTTACTCATAATACGAAAATTTCGTATATTGTATTGACTACCAATCTAATACATGATGAATAACCTAGATGTAATTTACGATTTTATTTTAAAGGAATTAAGAAAATTAACCATCAAAGAAAATTTT
>NZ_DAMBRK010000002.1:210183-294157 GCF_032055105.1 Epilithonimonas sp. | reverse complement strand
CTCTTTCCTATCAAAATATTATTTAATTTTGTCTAAACTTTTGGGTGCAGTCTACATTTGGCGAGGTTTTGTTTTTATTGATTGTATTTATTATAAAATTCAGTCATCAATTCATTTGCTTTTTCGAAGTCATTTTCTGAGACTTTTAGCTGAACACCACCACTTGTATTATTGAATAAATTGTAAGTATTCGCTAAAATATTCCCAAAAACGAAAGTTTCAATATCGTTGGTTTCCAGGAAAATTTTGAGCATTTCTGCTTCTATTTCTGTATTGAAAATCTTGAGTGTAACTAATTCCATAATTCATTGATTATAACCTGTTCGAAGTTTCGTTGACAGCATTTTCTTTGTAATTGGATTTTTTCAATTTTCCAAAATTATACTTTGCCGAAAAAGATATCGTCGGCGTATTTCCAAAAAAGGTGCCAGTTGAATTGATTCCGCTATAAGTCATTTTCTGAATATAATTCATTTGATTGAAAACATCATTGTAGCGAACCGTAAAATCAAAATCCGAAATAGAAGAAGTCATCCCAAGATTGACCAGACACATTGCATTGTTTTCATACAAACCTTCCACACGTTTTGTGATGTAAGAACCGTCCAACAGGATTGATAAATACTTCCAAACATTCACGGTATTGTTGGTTGAAAAATAAACATACGGCGTCGAATTTTTAAGAACGGCTAAAGAATCTTCGATTTTATCATAATTAACGGAAAGGCTGTTCTGAGACGTCCATTTTTTTCCTTGAAAAAGAGAATCGATGCCTAAAGAAACGCCCATTTCTTTGTCAAAATTAACCGGTTGAAATTTAGAAATATTTCTTTCCTCATCATAAACCAACGTGTAACCCAAAGGATTTTTGCTGTTGTAAGCAGAAGCGTTGAGAGAGATTTTTTTCAGATTTGTGGTAAAAGTAATCGTGTTGGTATAAGTCGGAACTAAATCCGGATTCCCTTGATATTCAACGTACGGACTTCCATATAAACCGCCGGAAGCTAGATTTCCATAACTAGGACGCGAAATACTTTTTCTGAAATTCAAAGTATAATCATAATTGTCATTTTGCTTGAAACTGATTTCTGCATTGGGAAACCAATCTAGATAATCTCTCTTAATTTTAGTAGCATTCTCAATCACATCAAAACCTTCCGCATTGGTTGTTTCAGCTCTCAAACCTGCATTGATATTCCATTTGTTAGCACTAATAGCGAGATTGGTATAACCTGCAACATTCGATTCTTTGAATTGGTATTGAAAAAATTCTGGATTTTGATTATTCTGATAAGTCGTTTTGTTATTGGTGCTAGTTTCTGCTTTTGTGAAGCTTCCGCCCAATTCCAGATTGTAATTGTCACTCAGCTTTTTCTCAATATCAATTCTTCCGGAATAAGCATTTCCAGCGTATAACTGATGACGAAACTGATTAAACTCGTAACCAGAATTATTGGTATCATTGAAAAAACTATAATCCACATTATCGCTCTCTCTTTTGAACTGAAATCCGGTCAAAATCTCAGCATCCCAATCTGTTATTTTCTTTTTATAATTAAAGATAGAATTGATTGTTGCTCGGTTTCTGTCTTGCTGATTCAGGGTTTTAACAAAGGTAGAATTACCATTTTCTGAATAGAAAGTATTGGTATTGTTATCGCCTTTGTCGGGTCTGAAATTCGTATTAAAACTCAGCGTGATATAATCGCCGTCGTCATTCAGTTCCTGATACAAACTTGCTCCAAAAATAGTTTGCGGACGTTTTGTAACAGATTTAATAATATAATCAGAACTAATATTTTTACTCGGAACTTGATAATCAAATCCGTTGCTTTCCCAATGATTGATTTGGTTGTAGGAAGCATTTAATTTCCACTCGGTTTTATTTTTCCTTTGTTGAAAATTGGCTGAAAGATAATTACTAAAACGTTTTTGGAAAGTTGCAGTTTCCGAAACGCTTAGCTGTGCGCCATCTTTTTTGCTCTTTTTAAGATTAACTTTGATAACTGCTTTTCCTTCTGATTCATATTTGACAGATGGATTTCTTATAACTTCCACCGATTTGATGTCATCCACCGAAATGGCGGACAAGGTCGCAAAATCTACTCTTTGATTATCAACGTAAAGCAAAGGTGTTCCTTTTCCAACAAACGATAAACCTTCGCCGTTCGCATCCATCATTACAAAAGGTAATTTTGACAATAATTCTGAAGATGTTGGTACTTTATTTAAAGCAGAATTTGCTACATCCAGCGTAATATTCCCATTTTCTACCTTGAAAGTCTTTTTCTTAGCAGTGATTGTCACCTCATCAATTTTTTGGCTTTTCAGTTCAAAAGCAATTGACAGCTCCAGATTCTTTTCCAGATAAAATGGCTTCTCATTCTGAATCGTCTCATCAGAAGACAACTGAAGATGATAATTTCCAGATTTCAATTGATCAAATTCAAACTTTGAATTTTGAGCGACTGTAGATTTAAGTAATTGATTATCATTATCCAAAAGATAAATAACAATTGGAGCTCCATTTTTTTCTTTATCAGAATTAAGGATGTTTCCATTAATCTTAAGATTTTGCTGAGCAGAAAAAGTTGCCGAGATGAGGATTAAAAACAATAAAATGTTCTTCATTGCTAATTAGTTTTTAAAAGTTTACTTCATTATTTAAAACAATCATTAGCTTGGTTTTATTACATCCAAAAAGAAGAAATGATTAAAATCAAAACCGTTGATAAGATTCTTAATTCTAAGCATTCCAAAAATCTCTATCCAAACTTCTGTATTGTATTGCCTCAGAAATGTGGTCACCTTGTATATTTTCCGAATTTTCCAGATCTGCGATTGTTCTTGCAACCTTCAAAATTCTGTCATAAGCTCTCGCCGAGAGATTGAGTTTCAGCATTGCAGCTTTTATTAATAATTGAGAATACTCGTCCAATTCACAATATTTTTCGATGTCTTTTGGTCCCATTTGCGCATTGTAATTGACCTCAGAATCCTTGTATCGTTCATTCTGGATATCTCTTGCTTTGTTTACTCTTTTCCTAATGCTTGCACTACTTTCACCTTTCTTTTTTTCGGCTAACTGTTCATATTCTACTTTAGAAACTTCGATGTGAATATCAATTCTGTCGAGGAGAGGTCCTGATAATTTGTTCATATAGCGTTGCATTTCCATTGTTGATGAGGTGTTGTTTGGGTCATCTGGGAAATAACCGCTAGGGCTGGGATTCATACTTGCCACGAGCATAAAACTTGCAGGATACTCAATCGTAAATTTGGCTCGAGAAATTGTCACAACTCTATCTTCCAAAGGTTGTCTCATGACTTCGAGAACTGTTCTTTTGAATTCGGGCATTTCGTCTAAAAACAGAACACCATTATGGGCGAGGGAAATTTCTCCCGGTTGAGGATAACTTCCGCCTCCAACCAAAGCGACATCAGAAATTGTGTGGTGCGGCGAGCGAAAAGGCCTGATTGTTATTAAGGATGTTTCCGTTCCCATCTTTCCAGCAACAGAATGGATCTTTGTGGTTTCTAAAGACTCTTTGAGGCTAAGTGCGGGCAGTATACTTGGAAGCCGTTTGGCAAGCATTGTTTTTCCACTTCCTGGTGAACCTATTAATATAATGTTGTGTCCTCCAGCTGCAGCTACTTCCATTGCACGTTTTGCTGCTTCTTGCCCTTTAACTTCATCAAAATCGAAAGGGAAATGATCTATCTTGTCTTGAAATTCTTTTCTTGTATCAATCTCAGATTTTTCTAATGGTAGATCTTCATTAAAAAAATCAATGACTTGTTTGATATTTTCAACACCATAAACGTCTAAATTGTTGACAATAGCGGCTTCTCTTGCGTTTTGTTTTGGAAGAATGATTCCTTTGAAACCTTCTTCCCTAGCTTTGATTGCAATGGGCAAAATACCTTTTATAGGTTGTAACCCACCATCAAGAGAAAGTTCACCCATTATCAGATATTGTCCTATATTCTCTGCTTTTATTAAATCTGAGGCAGCTAAAATCCCCAACGCAATGCTCAAGTCGTAAGCAGAACCTTCTTTCCGGAGATCCGCAGGAGCCATATTAATAGTAATCTTTTTTCCTGGAATTTTAAATCCTGAGTTTTTCAGAGCAGCAGATATCCTATAACTACTCTCTTTAATGGCATTATCTGGTAATCCTACTAGATGATAACCTACACCTTGATCTACATTGACTTCTATGGTAATAATTTGTGCAGAAACGCCATGAATGGCAGCACCGTAAATTTTGACAAGCATTTGTGTTTTATTTAATAATAAATAAAAATAAAAAAACTCTTTGATAAAAACCAAAGAGTTCATTCTATTTTGCAAAAAGATTTAATTTACATAAACCTTTCTCCTTTTTTCAAATTTTTAAGATCAAGAACATATTCCTTTATCAATTGATCATTGTCACGTGGGCAGATCAACAAAGCTTTCTCTGTATCTACAATAATGTAGTTTTTAAGCCCATCAATTACTGCTGCTTTATTCTGGTTTTTGATTCTAATGACGTTGCCTTTTGAGTTGTAAGTCAAAACATTTTTGGAACTAATTGCATTATTATCATCATTCTTGTCAGCGTTAGTGTAAACAGAAGTCCAGGTTCCAAGATCGCTCCAGCCTAGATTTGCCGGAATTACGTAAACATTATCAGCCTTTTCAAGAATTCCGTTGTCTATAGAAATTTTGCTTACAGTTGGATAAATGGTTTCAATGTATTCTTTCTCAGCATCACAATTATACTCACCTTCGTTAAATTGATTCAACATCTCCGGTAGATATTTTTTGAAAGCCGAAAGTATACTTTTTGTATTCCAAATAAAAATCCCTGCATTCCAAAGAAAATCCCCAGATTCTATAAAGTTTTTTGCAATTTCTAAGTTAGGTTTTTCTGTAAAAGTTTTTACTTTCGAAACAGCTTGATCTTTTTCTTGAATGAATTGAATATAACCGTAACCAGTATCTGGTCTTGTTGGAGTGATTCCTAAAGTAATCAAATAATCATTCTTGGAAGCGAGATCAAATGCTAACTCCAACTTATCCAGAAAAGTTTTTTCTTTTAAAATAAGATGATCCGCAGGCATTACAATAATATTGGCTTCAGGATTGACATTTTCTATCTTTTTGGCCATATAAAGGTTGCACGCAGAGGTATTTTTCATAGCTGGTTCACCCACGATATTCTCAGAAGGAATCTCGGGGAGCTGCTGTTGCGTAAGATCTACATATTCTTGATTTGTAATGACATAAATGTTTTCTGTAGGGATTAACTGATTGATCCTGTCAAACGTTTGCTGAATCATCGTTCTTCCGGTTCCTAATATATCGTGAAATTGTTTTGGGAATTTCTGAGTACTCATCGGCCAGAATCTGCTACCGATACCTCCTGCCATTATTACACAATAGTTATTGTTCTTCATTTATGATTAATTTTTCGACCTTTGCTAAAGCTCGGAATAAATATTTGTTATTATTACTTGAGTTGATACAAAGATATAACTTTTTCTTTTTTTCTAATAGTTTATAATTATCACCTTTATAGCGAAATTCATCATTAATTAACAAATCCTCAACAAATACAAGATTATCGTCAGAATTTTCGATATGAAAATATCGGACTAGTTCCGGACTCGCCATAAAGTTGGCTTTGGGATTTTTTGAGTATTTGAAAATTATGGGTTTCAAATCATCTGTATAAACACTGATACTTTCCAATAACATCTCCCGAAAAGTATCTTTCCATTCTTTACCATGAGCACTGATTCTAAAATTAAAATTTTCAAATGCAAGTAAATGAGCCAATTCATGCGTCAAAACAAAGAAAAAAAGTTGCTTATCTAGAGTAGAGTTGACCGTAATCTGATGAGATTTGTCGGGCATTTTTCTATAATCTCCCAGCTTACTGTTTCTATCTTTTGTAATTCTAATATGAATCCGATAATCTGCAAACCATTTTTTGAGAAAAGTAAGAGTATTCTCCGGAAGATATTGCTCTAAAGTGTTGATGGACATTAATTATAAACGAATAGTTAACAAAAATAATGATTAATGTTGATTTTAGAATTAATTATTATTTAATTGATGTTATTTTCCTTAAATTTCGGATAAATTGTAAAATTGTACAAATCTTTCCTTTACTTTTTGGTATTAATTTTATTTGGATGTGCTCAAAAACAAGAGCCAACAATTGATTCTCCAAAAAAACAAGTCAATCCATTTTATGAAAAAGCGTTTGTTTTTATAGATAATGATCAGGACAGTGCATTTTATTACTTTAACAAAGGAAAAGACGTTTTCATCGAAAGAAAAGACAGCTTTGGGGTTGGAAAATGCTATGTGAATATGGCGATTATCCAAGAAAATACCGGTGATAACTTTGGAAGTATAGAAACTAGTCTTACAGCGCTAAATTTTCTAAATGAGAAAGATATCTCTCATTACTATTCGTTATACTGCAACTATAATAATCTGGGAGTCGCCTCTACCAATCTTAAGAACTATGATGATGCCAGACGTTTTTACGATAAAGCTTATCTCTTCACAAAAGATCCGATTGATAAACTGATGCTTGCAAACAACATTGGCATTGTTTATCATGATGAGAAAAACTATGGAAAAGCTATCACTATTTATAAAAAGCTACTAGATAGCATAGGATCAAAAAGTGAATTTTATCCAAAATTATTACTTAATTTTTCGCGGTCAAAATGGTTTGATGATAAAAACTACAATCCCACTCAAAATTATCTTCTCGCAGAAAAACTAAGCGAAAACCTTGATGATGAGTGGACAAAAGATGCCGCTTTTGCCTATTTGTCTGCTTATTATCTTAATAAAAATGCAGATTCTTCTAGATTATACGCCGTCAAAATGTTGGATCTTGCTCAAAAATTAAGTTATCCTACAGATCAGTTAGAGGCTTTGAAAATACTCATAAAATTGTCAGATGGCAAAATTGCTCAGAGATATTTTGATGATTATTCTAGAATTCAGGATAGTTTGCTGAATGCCCAAAATCAAGCCAAAAATCAGTTTGCTCTCATTCGTTTTGAAAGTGAGAAATCCAAAGCAGAAAATCTAAAACTGCAAAAAGAACACGAAGCTCACGAATACCAAATGGAAAGACAAAAAGTCACTATCATTTCAATTATATCATTTATAATGATTTTTGGTTTTTGTGTGTTTTTATGGATTAAAAGAAAACGAGAAAATCTCATATCAGAAGCTAATAATCAGTTGCAAGAACAAAGATTAGATTTCTCCAAAAAAGTTCACGATTTAGTTGCTAATGGGATATATGAAGTAATGACAACTATTGAAAATCAAAATGATCTTCCAAAAGAAAAGATACTGGATAAATTGGAACTGATGTACGAAAAATCCCGCGATCTGTCTTATGATAACAAAGCACTTCAACAGGATTTCTGTGAAAGAGTTTTTGGATTAATCAGTTCTTTTGATAATGAAAAAACGAAGATTATCATTATAGGAAATGACGAAGATTTTTGGACTAATATTAATAGATCTTCACAAGAAGAATTTTTTCAAATCATAAGAGAACTCCTCGTGAATATGAAAAAACATAGCCATGCGTCTCAGGTTATTTTAAGATTCGTAAAAGTTAATAACTTAAAAGAAATCAAATATATAGATAATGGGATTGGTCTAGCGGGATGTTTTGTGGAAAAAAATGGATTTTCTAATATGAGATCCAGATTACTAGAAATAGATGCAAAAATGGAAATCGAAGAAAGCGAATCCGGTTTAAAATTATCAATAAAATTGTAAAAAATGTTCGGTAAAATACTAATTGCAGAAGATCATGAGAGTAGTAACTTTTCTGTTCGCAAAATTGCAGAAGAGCTCCAGATTCCCAACATATATCATTGTTTTTATTGCGATGATGCAGTAACTCAAATCAAAAAATCTTTGAGCTCCCAACCTTACGAATTGTTGATTACCGATCTTTCTTTTGAGGAAGATGAGAGAAAACAATTGATACAAAACGGAAGAGAATTGATTAAAGCTTGCAGAGAAATTTCTCTGGATCTCAAAGTTGTTGTTTTCTCGGCAGAACATCGTATAGGAGTTATCGATTTGTTATTCAGTGAGTTGAAAATAGATGCATTTGTCCGTAAAGCGCGTCTTGATTCTGAGGAATTGAAAAAAGCGATTGAAATGGTTTATGAAAACAAGACTTACATCTCTCATGGCCTTAAACTTCCCACAAAAACTAATAATACTCTAGAGTTTAGTAACTACGATATCACCATACTTCAACTTTTGTCTGATGGCGTTTTACAAAAAAATATTCCCAAGAAGTTACAAGAAAAAAACATTTATCCCAACAGTTTGAGCAGTGTGGAAAAAAGAATCAACGCCATGAAACTAATGTTAATCGTGAAAAATGTGGAAGAATTAATAGCTAGCGGCAAAACTATGGGAATAATTTAATAAAAAATCGATATTTTTTTTCATTTTACGGTTTTCCCGTAAAGAAATGTGAATTATTGTAATTAATTTTGCAAATGATTAATAACCATAAAGACACAAATCAAGAAAAAGTATTTTCACAATAAAGAGTCTGAAATAGAATTTCAGACTCTTTTATTTTCTAAACATTTCTGTATGAGGAATATTGTCTTCTAGATATTTTTTATCAGTTTCTTGAAATCCAAACCCCGAATAAAATTTCAACAAATAATCCTGAGCAGAAATCCTAACTTCAGAAGTTCCCAATCTATTTTCTATAATCTCTACAGCGTAGTGGATTAATTGTTTCCCAAGTCCTGTTCCTCTTCCTTTTTCGGTTGTAATAACTCTTCCGATAGATGTTTCTGGATATTTAATACCTTTATCAAAAACTCTGCAATAAGCTAAAACCTCTCCATTATTCTCAGCCCAAAGATGAATTGCTTTTTGGTCATAATCATCCAAATCTGGGTAAGGACAATCTTGTTCTACAACAAAAACATTGACTCTCGCTTTTATGATTTCGTAAAGTTCAGTCGTGTTAAGTTCCGAAAATGTTTTGATTTTCCACTCTACATTAGTCATCGAATCTAATTTTATTTTTAATTAAAAACTGATTGGTTTCCGATACGAAATTCAGAATATCATCTGTTCCTGTTTTCTTTTCGGCAGATGTCACATAGATATTGGGAAGGTCTTCCCAGGTTTTCAGCAATTCGGTTTTGTAGGCTTCCACATTTCTATTAGCTCCGCCTGCTTTTAGTTTATCCGCTTTAGTAAAAACAATAGAAAACGGAATGTTACTTTCTCCGCACCATTGCATAAACTCCAAATCTATTTTTTGTGGCGTATGACGGACGTCTATCAATACAAAAAGATTGACTAGGTTTTGTCTGTTAAGGATATAATTGGTAATCAGCTTTTCAAAATCTTTTCTAAGACTTTTAGAAACTCTTGCATAACCATAACCTGGTAAATCGGTCAAAAACCAATTTTCATTAACCAAAAAATGATTAATCAACTGTGTTTTTCCTGGAGTTTGCGATGTTTTCGCCAAATCTTTATGATTCATCATGGCGTTAATGAGAGAAGATTTTCCAACGTTGGAGCGTCCGATAAAAGCATATTCCGGCAAAGTCGGTTCCGGACAGTTTTGCCATTTCTGACTGCTTTTTACGAATTCTGCGGTTTTGATTACCATATTTTTATAATTTAAAAACCATTAAGAATCAAATTTATTTTTAATTAAAACTTAATTTCCTAATGGTTCTGAATATTTTTATTTTGAATAGAGTTACATTACTCTTTTAAGCCATTCATAAAGAATTTCGTTAAACTCATCCGGCTTTTCCATCATTGCGGCATGCCCACATTTATCAATCCAATGCAATTCAGAATTTGGAATGAATTTGTGCATATCTTCAGCAACTTCCGGTGGAGTTACATTGTCTTGTTTTCCCCAAATGATGCAAGTAGGACAAGTAATTTTCGGTAGGTCATTTAACATATTGTGTTTGATGGCGCTTCTTGCCAGCATCACGGTTTTTATCCCTTTCATTCTGTCATTCACAACCGCAAAAACTTCGTCTACCAATTCATCAGTAGCGACAATTGGATCATAAAAAACATCTTGAGTTTTTTTCTTGATATACTCCTTATCGCTTTTTCTAGGAAAACTGTCTCCAAAAGTTCTCTCGTACAAGCCAGAACTACCTGTTAGAACAAGATTTCTTACCAATTCTGGACGAGATGTTACAAGAATCAATCCGATATGTCCTCCCATTGAGTTTCCTACAATCGTCACTGGTTTTCCAATAACATCGGTAATGAACTTTGCAACAAACTTGGAAATAGATGCCAAATTGGTATTTAAAATTGGTAAATCATAAATCGGCAACTGGGGAACAAATACCTGATAACCTTTATCCGAAAAGTAATTTATCATCTTATCGAAGTTGCTCAAACCGCCCATTAAGCCGTGCAAAAGCACCATTGGATGACCTTCACCCGCTTCTACATAACTATATTTCGTGTCTTTTTTAGTCTTAAAAATCATAATGCTCTCTCGATAACGCGCAAAAATACAAATAAAAGAATTATTTTTTAATGATAATCCTACTAAATTGGTCAAAATTAAATTTATTTTAACACTGATGTCAATTTATTGATAAGTTTTGATTCTTACTTCAATGCAATTTGCCTTTTGGCTTCACCAACAACAAACGCAACTGAATTGGCAATATTAAAACTTCGAATCAACTTTGACATTGGAATTGTCAAATGATTTTCAAATAAATCCAAAACCTCTTGACTCAATCCACGACTTTCCTTTCCAAAAACGAGCCAATCTCCATCTTGGAATTCATTTTCATAAATAGAATTTGTTGCGTGTGAACTCATTAAGAAAACCCTTGATTTATCCGGAATCACATTCATCCATTCTTCAACATTCTGATATTCGGTTACGTCCAGATGAACCCAATAATCCAATCCGGAACGTTTCAAATTAGCATCATTAATGACAAATCCAAATGGATGAATCAAGTGTAATCTGCTTTCTGTTCCTACACACAAACGACCGATGTTTCCTGTATTATTAGGAATTTCCGGTTCTACTAAAACGACATTTAACATTTTGAAATTTAATTTAAAACAACTTTCAATTCGTTGATTCTATTAATAATTGGTAAGGCGAAAATTCCGCTGGTTTGCAAATATGATTCGTAGAACGTTTTGGCTTTGTCAGCATAATCAAGTTTTCCTTCCGTTCTGTAATGAAACATAAAAAGATTCCCAAGCATCTCGTAATAATCTGTGTGGTCTTTAGGTTCTCTTTCGTTTACGATTTCGATAATCTCTTCTTTTGACTTTGAAGCAATATCATCAAAGTTAATTTTAAAAATGTCTTTCATCAAAGAATCGAAATCCAATTCTTTTTGCATCAAGCTTTCTTCCGGTTTTCCAAGCAACAATTTTTCTAAAGCCTGAGTTAATTGTCTTATTAATCTAAGTGTAAAATCTTTATCTTGAATCATTTTTTAATTTTATTTTCTTCTTCATCGAGCTCCGGACTGGCAGAAACCCTTGATACAAAATGAATTGTTCCCTCTTTTGAATTGTAAATCTTTCCGGCAATTTTAACCCCAACTAATGTTCCTAAAATGGTGATCAGGATTGAAATTATTGTAGCAAAAATTGAATCAAATGAGAAATAAATAATCGTTGCTAAAACCAAACCGATTAAGAATGGAGATAAGAAAATTTCTATCCACCCAATAATTTCTGTCGTTTCTTCGAAGATATTTCTCTTTTGATTTTTCATTAATTATCCGAAAAACAAATACGCTAAAACAATTGCTGTGATTACGCCAACCAAGTCTGCCAAAAGCATCGAACCAACTGTATATCTTGTATTTTTAATTCCAACTGAACCAAAATAAACGGCAATAACATAGAAAGTTGTATCAGAACTTCCTTGAAGAATCGCAGATAATTTCCCCGGAAAACTGTCTGCTCCAAAAGTTTTCATCGTATCCACCATCATTCCGCGAGCTCCTGAACCCGATAATGGTTTAATCAAAGCTGTCGGCAATCCATCCACGAATCTTGTATCGAGATGTGACGCACTTGCAATCCACTTCATTCCGTCGATAATGACATCAAAAACGCCACTTGTTCTGAGTAACGAAATCGCAATCAACATCCCAACCAAATACGGAATAATCTTGACACAAACCGTAAATCCTTCTTTTGCACCATCTATAAACGCATCGAAAATATTGATTTTTTTATAAACTGCACCGAGAACTATTGCGAAGAAAATCAACAGTATAATTCCGTTACTCATCACTTTGCTGAATGAGTCTAATTCTTCTTTATTTAATTGAACGAGATACAAAACCAGCAATGCGATAATCGCAGAAATTCCACCAACGTAAGCTAAAACAATCGGCTGAAAAAGATTGATTTTTTGTCTGATAGAAACAATTATCATCGCCGCCATTGTTGCACAAAAAGTCGCAATCATACAAGGCAGGAAAATGTCTGTCGGTGTTTCTGAACCCATTGATGAACGAATTGCAATAATGGAAACTGGAATCAATGTCAATCCGCTGGCGTGCAGACAGAGAAACATAATTTGCGCATTGCTGGCTTTATCTTTATCTGGATTCAATGTTTGGAGACTTTCCATTGCTTTGAGTCCAAAAGGTGTTGCAGCGTTGTCGAGACCGAGAAGATTCGCGCTGAAATTCAGCATCATATGTCCGAATGACGGATGGTTTTTTGGAATCTCAGGAAACAATTTTGAGAAGAATGGTTGAATCAATCGACTGAGGAAATTAATTCCACCTGCTTTTTCGGCAATGCTCATAAAGCCCATAAACAAAGCCATAATTCCAATCAGTTTGAGGCAGATGTTGACCGCTGTTTCGCTGGTTCCAATTACGCCATCGGTTTCTGCAACTCGGTAAGTTTTGACTTGTTGAAGAGAATCCATTTTGTAATGGATGTGGTTGTCCTCGAAATCAGGATTTGATAATAATGATTTCTGAATCTCACTCGACATCTGAGCCAATGGTTTTTGAGCAATCTGAATCGTATCGCCGCCTTTTCCAACAACCATATCGTTGAAAATCTGACTGTAATTATCAGAACTGAAATACTTGATTGACGCAACCGCAATCGCAATAATAATAAAGGCGGACCAAATCCTGCTTAGAACCATTCGGAAAATTAATTTTTAGTAAATGTATGAAAAGATATGAGATTTTAGAAGTTGGTTTTTAAAACTGTTTATGCTTTATAAACACACATTTGTCATCCCGTAGGAATCTAAACTGCAGAGATTCCTACGGAATGACAAAGACTGATTTCAAACAGAAAACTTTTGTGTCTTTTGTGATTGAAATTATTTTTCAGGAAGCGGAGAAACCTCAAACTCATTTCTCAAAAGTGCCAATTGCAAATCGTTTTGAAGCTCTTGCGAGAATCTCGAAACAGGTAACATCAGCTTTTTAATTTTATCCAAAGACTGAATCTGATGATACAATTCGTAAAAACCAAAACCGGTCAATTTTCCGTTTTCTAAAATGAGGAAAGACTTTTCTCCCAAAGTTCTTCCTGATGCTGACCAGATTTCGTTTCTCTTTTTAAGATTAATTTTCTGAGTGAATTCAATCAAATCTTTCAGCTCTTCTTTGGATTTGATATAATTAATCGCCTTCAAACCTTGTGTAAAACTTTTGAATCTCAACAACGGTTTTTCCTCCTGTTCCTTTTTGATTTTTTCGAGAATAAATTTGTTCTTCCTATAAAACAAACCGAATGTCAAAGGCTGTCTTTTCTGGATGCCTTTGTTCTGCATCATCAGTTTGGCGATCAGGTCAGTTCCCGTTAATTCATAAGAGATTTTTTCAGTCTCGTTTTGCAGTTTTTTGTATTTGGCTTTATCAGAATCGAAGATTTTTTTCGCTGATTTATACAAATCTTCCACAACATCGGAGTAAATAATTTTTCCTTCGCTGTTTTGGAAATACAGGATTCCGCGTTCGTTCGGAAGGTCTTCCGTCAGAATCTGAATTTTATTAATATAATTTTTGGCGTGATTTTCCTCTTGCTGAGATTGGATGATTTCGTTATTTTGGTCTTTAATCATCAATAATTTGAACAGATCCAAAGTCGCTCTAGCATCGCCACTTGCACGATGCGCTTCACTCAAAGGAATTCCAATCGATTTGCAAAGTTTACTCAACGAATAACTTTTCTCATCAGGAATCAATTTTTTAGCTAAAGGAATTGTATCTAAAGTGTTGATTTTAAATTCGTAACCAAGGCGTTTGAACGATTGGCGAAGCATCCTGTAATCGAAATCAATATTATGTCCAACCAAGATAGAATCTTGAGTGATTTCAACCACTCGTTTTGCAATTTCGTGAAATTTCGGAGCTGTTAAAACCATTTTCGAAGTGATTCCTGTCAACTTTTGAACAAAAGCAGAAATCTCACTTTCGGGATTCACGAGTGAGATAAATTGATCTGTAATCTCGTGACCGTCAAAACGATAGATGGCAATTTCTATAATGCTTTCTTTCCGAAAAGGCGCTCCGTTACTTTCTATGTCTATTACCGTGTACATCTAGATTTTTGGATTGTGCAAAATTAAAAAATCAAAGGAGATTTTAGTCAAGCATTCGGTTTTTTATCAATTCTACTTTTTTGATAGAGCCATTAGGAGCTATGGTTATATTTTTTTGTCCTTTTTCAACATAAAAATAATATTCGCTGTTGGAATCTATCAGATAAATATCATTCACTTTTCCATCATCGTAAGTTATTTTATAGTTGAATTTCATATCATTGTTTTTGATTCTGTCTCTTGCGCTGATTCCAAATCCAACACCGCCCCCGAGGAAAAAACAGGCAATCATAACCACAATGGAATTTAGAAATTGCTTTTTAATAAACTTTTTGAATTCTTCTTCTGTTGCATTTATATTTTTTGATAAAAATATCTTGTGGGTCAACGATTCACGAACCCATTTTTTGTGCGAGTTTTTAACTTGATAATTATTAAAAACGTATAATCCCCAAATTATTAAACAAACGGCAACTATCAAAATGGGAAATCTTGTGATGTCGGAAATAGGACTCATCAGAACATCGGTAATTGAAGAAAATTTAATGAAGTTAATTCCTAAAAAATAGAAGAATACGCCGTCTTTCAGAATCCCTAATACAATTAGATAGAAATACCCTAATGGTAAAAGAGTCTGGAGTTTTTCAATAAGTTTATAATCCATTAATTAGTTTTATTATCTTCTTTTTTTCATACTGAACATTCCTAAAATAAACTTCGCACCTTCTCTTGCTAAAGTATTCAGAAAAGTTTTTCCGGCTCGGCTTTCGATGACTTGTTCAAACATTCCCTGTTCTTCTTTTGGTTGCGCTGTTCTTCCTCTTGTTGGTGTTGGAATCACGGTTTGGGTATGTTCTTCGATTCTTTTATTAAGGATTTCGTAAGCACTTTCTTTATCGATTGTCTGCTCGTATTTTCTTACTAATGAAGAGCTGTTCGTCAATTCATCAATTTCTGATGAAGTTAAAACATCCATTCGACTTTCAGGCGAAATCAAATAAGTTTGAACCAATGGAGTCGGAATTCCTTTTTCGTCGAGCGCTGTTACAAAAGCTTCTCCGATTCCAAGGTTTTGGATTAATTCGTTGGCTTTGTAAAACTCAGTGATTGGATAATTTTCTACAGCTTTATCAATTTCTTTTCTGTCTTTCGCTGTGAATCCTCTCAAAGCGTGCTGGATTTTCAAACCAAGCTGACTCAATATATTTTCAGGAACATCGCCCGGAATTTGAGTAATGAAATAGATCCCGATTCCTTTGGAACGAATCAATTTGACCATTGTTTCAATTTGAGAAAGCAAAGCTTTTGAAGCCTCGTTGAAAATCAAATGCGCTTCATCAATGAAGAGAACCAATTTTGGTCTTCCGCTGTCGCCTTCTTCAGGAAAAGTCATATAAATCTCAGCAAACAGAGAAAGCATAAATGTTGAGAAAAGATTCGGTTTGTTCTGAATATCATCAACTCGGAAAATGTTGACAACGCCTTTTCCGTCTCTGGTTTTTAGTAAATCTTCAACATCAAAACTCGGTTCTCCAAAGAAAGTAGAAGCACCTTGTTGTTCCATTGCGACAATACTTCTGAGAATGGCTCCCAAAGATGCAGGCGCAATCGAACCATAATTGTCTGCCAATTCTTTTTTACCAATCGGATTATCGGTCACATATTGAAGAACTTTTTTCAAATCCTGCAAATCAACAAGCGGTAAAGCTTTGTCATCACAATATTTAAAAACAATGGACATAATGCTTTGCTGAGTGTCATTCAATCCAAGAATTTTACTCAACAAAATCGGTCCAAATTCCAAAACGGTTGCTCGAAGTTTCACTCCTTTTGCTCCGGAAATTGTCATCAATTCTACCGGAAAATTCTGTGGCGAATAAGGCAATTGCGTTTTGGCGTAACGGTCTTTGATATTGTCATTTTCAGTTCCTGCTTCGGCAATTCCGGATAAGTCACCCTTGATATCCATTACCAAAGTCGGGATTCCTGAGTGTGACAATTGTTCTACAAAAACCTGAAGTGTTTTGGTTTTTCCGGTTCCTGTTGCGCCTGCAATCAATCCGTGTCTGTTAACGGTTTTCAATGGAATCGAAACGTTAACTTCCGGAACAACTTCGCCGTCAAGCATTCCTTTTCCCAGAATGATATGTTCTCCTTTCGGATTATATTTTGAGTTGAGGTCGGTGATAAATTTCTCTTTATTGGACATCGATTGGTTTTTTTTAACGCTTAAATTTAAAAATAATTCCTTGAAATCTATCTGAAAATTAAAATTTCTAACACTTATCTTTGCAAATAAGATTCTCATCTATGCGCGCTTACAACACCAAAAATTTCCTGAAAATCCTTATCAGTCTTCACAAAAGTGATACACTGAGCATTCTTTTCCCGACAATGTTGCTTGTAGGAGCTTATTGTTATGGGATTTATTATTTAGAAATAGAATATTTGCATTTGAACTCAAAATCATCAGTCATTAATGTTGGGATGATTCATTCCTTGCTTGGTTTTGTTTTGTCTTTGTTGTTGGTTTTCAGGACTAATACAGCTTATGATAGATGGTGGGAAGGAAGAAAACTTTGGGGAAAATTAGTGAATGATAGTCGGAATTTTGTTATTAAAATTAATAGTATTCTTCCGGAAAATGATGTTAGAAATCGAGCTCAGATTGCAAAATATCTTAGATTTTTCCCACATTTTTTGGCGAATCATCTTTCCAAAGAATCTACAAGATTGGTTTTGGATGAAGACTTTTCTGATTTGCAAAAAGAACTCCAGCATCATCCGCCAGCTGAATTGGTTTTTCTTTTAACTAAAAAATTGTATCAACTTAAAAAGGAAAATAAAATCTCTGATACAGAAATGCTATTTCTTGACACGCAATTGTCTGGATTTTTGGATGTCTGTGGCGGTTGCGAACGAATTAAGAATACACCGATTCCTTATTCATATTCATCATTCATTAAGAAGTTTATCGTTTTTTATGTAATGGCACTTCCTGTGGCGAATGTTGTGAATCTAGGATTTTTTATGATTCCGATTACGATGTTTGTTTATTATGTTCTGATGAGTTTGGAACTGATTGCGGAAGAAATCGAAGACCCATTCAATAACGATGAGAACGATATTCCTATGGAAGCGATTTCTCAAAATATAGAAAGAAGTATAAATTTAATTTCAAATAAAGCTTGATTTTGACAAAGAAACTGAAACTCGAAGAACTTGGAAGAATAGATGTAGAAACCTTCAAAAAAACTGCGAAGATTCCATTAGTTGTAATTCTCGACAGTGTGAGAAGTATGCATAATGTTGGTGCAATTTTCCGAACGGCTGATGCATTTTTGGTGCAGAAAATTGTTCTTTGCGGAATCACACCTCAGCCACCTCATCGTGAAATTCATAAGGCAGCACTTGGTGCAACTGAAAGTGTTGACTGGATTTTTGAAGAGAATATCAATACTGCCATTGATAATCTTAAGAAAGAAAATTTCAATATTATCGGAATCGAACAAACTTCAACAAGTCAACTGATTTCTGATTTTGAAATTAATCCTGAAAAAAAATACGCTTTAATCCTAGGAAATGAAGTAGATGGAATCTCGGACGAAGCTTTAAATAATATTGATACTTTCCTTGAAATTCCCCAACTCGGAACCAAGCATTCTCTTAATGTAAGTGTCTGTGGCGGAATCGTAATTTGGGAATTTGCGAAACATCTTGGAATTAGAAAATAAAAAAACTGCAAACACAATGAAGTGCTGCAGTTTGAAATAAATCTAATAAAAAGTAAAAATGAAAGGCGACAAAGATATGTTTTTTGCTTAATACAACGCAATGCTTTTTATAAAAATTTATAAAAAATTTTAAAATCCTTTGTGGCTTAGGAATTTTTGTAAATTAGCATAATGTTTATAAAAGATTATATATCGAAGGATTATCCGATTTTCAATTCTCGGGACTCTATAGAAGAGGCTTGCGAGACTGCGAAAGAGTTCGGCTATTCTCACGTATTTATAATAAAAGGAGGTGTTTTTCAAGGCGGATTGAGTCAGTCTTTTTTGGAAGACAGTCCGGAAGGAAATTTAGACAGTCTTAACATTCATTATGAGCGTTTTGCAATAATGGAAGATAGTAGTCTTCTCGACAGCATCAAACTTTTTCATACTTTCAATGCTAATGTGATTCCGGTGATTTCCAAAGAAGAAAAATATCTCGGTTACATCTCTTGCGACGATATCTTCAATGAGTTTTCAAAATATCCGTTGTTTTCTGAAAATGGAGCAATTCTTACGATTCAGACTAATGGACTTCATTACTCTATGACAGAGATTACTCAAATTGTGGAAAGTAACAATGCGAAAATTTACGGCACTTTTATCAGTGCGATAAAAGAAGACAGTATTGAAATTACACTTAAAATCAGTAATGAAAATCTAAGCTCGATAGACGAAACTTTTGAAAGATACGGTTATAACGTCATCAATAAACATTACGACGACGAGAAAGAAGAACTGTTGAAAGACCGATTTGGGTTTTTTCAGAAATTTTTGGAAATATAATTTATGAAGGCAGCTATCTATTCTCAAAAAAAAGACCTCGATACTTTTTTGTATCTCAATAAATTTATTTCGGAACTGGCACTCAGAGAAGTTTCTGTAGTTCTTCATTCGGAAATGGCAGAAAAGCTTAATTTCTCTAAAGAATTTGATACATTTTCCTGCAAAGAGGAACTTAAAAATAAAAATGTCAACATCGTTTTCAGTTTTGGAGGCGATGGGACAATTCTGAATGCGCTGACTTTTATTCAAGACCTTGAGATTCCAATTATTGGTGTTAATACAGGGCGATTAGGATTCTTAGCGAATTTTAGAAAAGACCAGATTTTCGACGAATTGGATTCTATTATTCTTGAAAAAAATTATAATATCAGTGAGCGTTCCGTCATTAAAATCACGACGGACAGCAATTCTGAAATTGACTTTCCTTTTGCGCTTAATGATGTAAGTCTTTCAAGAAAAGAAACAACTTCGATGATTACTGTGGAATCTTACATCAATGAAGAATTCCTGAATGTTTTCTGGGGCGATGGATTGATTGTTTCCACACCAACTGGTTCCACAGCCTATTCATTAAGTTGTGGTGGGCCAATTATTTCTCCAGCAAATGATAATTTCGTTATCACGCCGATTGCGCCACACAATTTGAATGTTCGTCCATTGATTGTGAAAGACGACGCAAAAATAAAACTGACCGTAAAAAGTCGTGTTCCGGAATATACCTTAGCGTTGGACTCACGACTTTATCATATGGAAGTGGGAAGCGAAATTATCATTGAAAAGGCAGAATTCTCATTGTTTCTCATCAAACCGAAAAATTTCAGCTTCTATGAAACCATTCGCCAGAAACTACTTTGGGGGAATGATAAGAGGAATTAACAAATAAATATTGGTCTTGACATAAGACATATAAATCGAAATTTGGAATAATTAATAATTTCGTAAGTTTACAGTCCAAAAAAAATCTTAAAAAAATATAATAAAATGAGCAGAAAATTTCCGGCAGGAGTTGCCACTGGTTCTTTAGTAACAGAAATATTCGATTATGCCAAAGAGAAGCAATTTGCGCTTCCTGCAGCTAATGTAATTGGTTCTAGTAATATCAACGCAACATTAGAGACTGCTGCGAAACTTAATGCACCTGTAATTATTCAGTTCTCAAACGGAGGTTCTATCTTCAACGCTGGAAAAGGTTTGAGTAATGAAAATCAAAGAGCTGCGGTTCTAGGAGCCGTTGCTGGAGCAAAACATATCCACACGTTGGCAGAAGCTTACGGAGCAACTGTTATCCTTCACACAGACCACTGTGCGAAAAAATTGTTACCTTGGGTAGATGGTCTTTTGGATGCAAGTGAAGAATTTTACAAGCAAAATGGAAAATCTCTTTACTCTTCTCATATGTTAGATTTCTCTGAAGAACCAATTGAAGAAAACCTTGAGGTTTCTGCAAAATACTTCGAGAGAATGAACAAAATGGGAATGACTCTTGAAATCGAATTAGGTGTAACTGGAGGTGAAGAAGATGGTGTTGACAACTCTGATGTAGATAGCTCAAAACTATACACTCAGCCAGAAGAAGTAGCGCACGCTTACGAAGTGTTGAAAGCTGTTTCTGATAACTTCACAATTGCTGCTGCTTTTGGTAACGTACACGGTGTTTACAAACCAGGTAACGTAAAATTGACTCCAAAAATTCTTGACAATTCTCAGAAATATGTTCAGGAGAAATTTGGAACTGGAGAGAAGCCTGTAAACTTCGTATTCCACGGAGGTTCTGGTTCTACTTTGGAAGAAATCAGAGAAGCTATCGGTTATGGTGTTGTAAAAATGAACATTGATACAGATTTACAATTCGGATATACAGAAGGAATCAGAGATTATATGACTGAGCAAATCGAATATTTGAGACATCAAATCGGAAACCCAACTGGAGCTGATGCACCAAACAAGAAATTCTATGATCCAAGAGTTTGGGTAAGAAAAGGAGAAGAAACTTATATTAAAAGATTGACTCAGGCTTTTGAAGACCTGAACAATATTAATACACTTTAATTAAATTATAAATTTTAGATTATAAATTTTAAATGTCACTGATGCTTAATTTTTATAATCTAAAATCTAAAATCTAAAATTCTATCAATGGCATTTGATTGGTTTAAAAGAAAGACACAAAACATCACCACTTCTACAGAAGACAAAAAAGACGTTCCAAAAGGACTTTGGCATAAAACTCCAACTGGAAAAATTATAGAAGCTGAAGAACTTAAAGCTAATAATTTTGTTTCTCCGGAAGATGGTTTCCACGTAAGAATTGGAAGTAGAGAATACTTCGATATGCTTTTTGATGATCAGAAATTCAAAGAGTTGGATGCTGAAGTGGAAAGTGTTGATATTCTTAAATTTAAAGATACCAAATCGTACACAGATCGTCTGAAAGAGGTTAAATCAAAAACAAAATTGACAGATTCTATCCGTAACGCAACCGGAAAAGTAAACGGTGTGGAAATGGTAGTTTCTTGTATGGATTTTGCTTTCATTGGTGGTTCTTTGGGTTCTGTGATGGGAGAAAAAATCAGAAGAGCTATCGACTATTGTATCAAAAATAAATTGCCTTATATGATTATCTGCCAATCTGGTGGAGCTAGAATGCAGGAAGCAGCTTACTCGTTGATGCAATTAGCAAAAGTTCAGGCAAAGTTGGTTCAACTTTCTGATGCAGGTTTGCCTTATATCGCTTATTTGACTGACCCGACTTTTGGAGGAATCACGGCTTCCTTTGCAATGACAGCAGATTTGATTATTGCTGAGCCAAGTGCATTGATTGGTTTTGCTGGTCCTAGAGTTATCCGTGAAACGATTGGTAAAGATTTGCCGGAAGGTTTCCAGACATCAGAGTTCTTGCAGGAAAAAGGTTTTGTAGATTTTATCGTGAAAAGGACAGAAATCAAACAACAGGTTTCTAGAGCAGTTAAACTTTTGATTCACGAATATCATTAATCAAATTATTAATGTGAAAATATACTCTCTCAAATCTGGGAGAGTTTTTTATTGATGAGATTTGTAGGTATATTTTTTAGAACACTGAAATCCTTAACCCTGAAAAAACTTTTCAAGGTATTTACTGTTGGGATAATGCATCCATTGTTTGCAATATTGTATGTGTATGCAAGCTTTAAAGCATTCAAAATAGCAAAAGAATTATATCCGAAGACCAATTCTAATAGTGGGATAGGAAATGCGTTTCGACACGCTTATTGGTGTTGTATGATAATGATGTATTTCTGTAAAGTTTCTTCACCTGAGAAATCTCTCAAATGGTGCAAAAAGTTAACAAATATGCACGAAGAACTTTTCCCGAATGAACCTTTGGAAACTAAAATGGACTTGCATAATAACAAAATTGGGATGGATTATTTTATGAGTCTATTGCCGGGAGTTCATCGTCAGTTTTTCGAGAGTAGTTTTTTCATAGAAGGACTTCAGAAAAAATTAGAAGAAGCGGTTTTGATTAAATCAATTGATGAAGAAGTCGATGAAAATATCTTAATCTATTTAGAATAAAAAAAGCGCTCAATTTGAGCGCTTTTTCCTTAATAATTAAATGAAAAGAATTTTACTTCTTTACGAATTTCTTAGTTGTAGTTTTTCCGATCTCCAAAGTTATTTTGATGAAGTAGTTTCCTGAAGTTAAACGAGAAACGTCAACATTAGTCTCTTTAGTTTCTATAATTTTTTGTCCTGTTATGGAAAGAACTTCTACAGATTTCAAAGCATTTTCTGTATTGATTTTGATGAATTTGTCAGCTGGATTAGGTCCGAAAGAAAAATCAACTTTACTGAAATCGTTTACAGCCAAAGTGTTGTTAGATTTGTTCACACATCTTACAGAATAACCAAAGCTTTTTGCATCTCCACCAAAGCCTGTTGTACTACCTGCATATGTTCCTAGGTAAACGTAACGATAAAAGTTTGGATTTGCACTTGCAGATCTTGTCCAAAGATAAGCACGCGTCCCCTCAAAAGCCCACGACGCATCTTTACGAGCTCCAGCCCCAGCAATTTTTAAGTTACTTTCAAAAGCTCTTTGCATTCCATTTGTAGTTGCGCCGTCTGGTTTTGGAAAGATATTTTCTTTTGTCATTACAAGATCCCAATCTGCTTCAGATGGCATTTCCCACTCATCTCCGATTGCTTTACAAGGATCCATTCCGTTATGTTCTGTAACTTCTGAAAGGCTTTTTGCGGTCCAATCATCATTCTGATCTGGATTTGCAAACCAACCTGTATAGTTGGAAGACCAAGGTGTTCCTCCACCAATATAGAACAAAGTGTTTCCAGCTCCCAAACCAACAGGATTATTAGGTGTAGGATAAGTTTCTGTAGTATCAGAATTTTTTAATTGATGACCATCATCCCAACGTCCGTATTGGAAATAATCTCCGCGAGCACCTTCATCTGCAATGCTTGTAGCAACGTTTGAACTTCCAAGATTCTGCTGTAACCATTCGTATCCGTCTGCTGCTCTTACAGTCTTATAAGAAACGGATTGATTTTGATAAGTTAAACTTACACAACCTGTATCTCCCACGTTTGCTCCAGCAGCTTGTGGAGTGCAGTTTTGAGCTTTTAGGTTTACAACAATTGCAAATAATCCTAAACAAAGATATTTATTAATCATATTTCTAAATTTTTCGCAAAATTATTATTTAGAATAAATAAAAACTAATAAAATGATTTAAATCATAATCAAATATTATGACTAAAGTTTTATTTCGCTATTATAATGGAATAATAAGAGCGTGTCTTGATTTTTAATTAATTATAATTTATAAATCATAATTAATTTTTGATGAATTATAAATAAAATTGGCGATTCAATCAGAATCACCAACTTAAAAAAACTAGATATAACGTGAAAGTTTTACCACGCTTTTACAGCACCTCTTTTGAAGGTTTGTTTAGCAGCAGATTCTACTTCCGGAGATTGATAAGCTTGTACAAATTTTTTCACTTTTTCATCATTTTTATTATCCTCTCTGGAAACGATAAGATTAGCGTAAGGCGAATCTTTATCTTCTGTGAAAAGACCTTCTTTTTCTGGGTCAAGGCCAGCCTGAGCTGCAAAATTGTTATTGATAATTGCCAAAACCACTTCTTTATCTTCCAAAACTCTTGGGATTTGTGGTGCTTCTAATTCTAAGATTTTCAAATTTTTCGGATTAGCAACAATGTCTGTCACTTTAGGAAGCAAACCAACGCCGTCTTTTAACTTTAATAATCCTTGTTTTTGTAATAATAATAAAGAACGTCCGCCATTGGTTGGATCATTTGGAATCACAATAGTTTGACCAGGTTGTAATTCCGAAATTGATTTTATCTTTTTAGAATAAGCAACAATTGGAAATACAAAAGTTTTCCCCACAACAGCTAATTTATAACCACGTTGTTTAGATTGTTCTTTCAAATAAGGCAAATGCTGAAAAGCGTTCACGTCCACATCACCTTGACTCAAAGCTTCATTGGGAACAACATAATCGTTGAATGTAACCAATTCTACCTCCAAACCGTATTTCTCTTTCGCTACTTTTTTTGCGGCTTCGGCAAGATTTTGTTCCGGTCCTGTTGCGATTCCGACTTTTAGAACATTCGGGTTTGATTCTTTTTTATTGCAGGCTGATAAAGTAATAATAGCCAATGCTAAAGCAAATATTTTCGATTTCATTTTTTTATAATTTATAATTCTAATTTTAAAGCAAAAAGCTAATTGCTAGCTGCAAATTATTTATCTATGATTGAATTTTTTCGAAAGCAGGTCTCCAGAAATCTGAATAATGAAAACCAGCACAATTAATAATATAAGGACAGAATTCATTACCGCAAAATCGTATCCGATATAACCGTATTGATAACCAACTTGTCCCAATCCACCGGCTCCAACTGCACCTCCCATTGCAGAATAACCAACTAAAGTAATTAATGTAATACTCACATTATTGATTAATGACGGCAAAGCTTCTGGTAAAAGGACTTTTCGGATGATTTGAAGCGGTTTTGCGCCCATTGCTCTCGCTGCTTCTATCAAACCTGAAGGGATTTCCAACAGACTGTTTTCTACCAATCTCGCAATGAATGGAGCGGAACCTACACTCAACGGAACCAATGCCGCAGAAACGCCAATCGACGTTCCAACAATAGTTCGTGTGAAAGGTATCATCCAGACAATGAGAATGATAAAAGGAATCGAACGGAAAATATTGACTATAATTGATACGATTTGGTGTGATATCTTATTTTCCAATAATTGGCCTTTTCTTGTGAGAAAAAGAAAAATTCCCGTCGGTAGTCCTAAAACAAATCCGAAAAATCCTGAAACCAAGGTCATTACAACAGTTTCAATCGTCCCTTGAAATAACAAATTGATAATACTATCCGACATAACCTAAAATTTCTGTGTTTACATATTCATTTTCCAAGTAAGCCAAAGCTTCATTGGTGTTTCCTTCTTTCAGTTCCAAAAGCAAAACTCCGAAGTTCAAGTGACCAACATATTCCAATTGAGCACTGATAATCTTTGCTTTAACATTGAATTTCTCGTATAAATTAATGATAACCGAACTCTGAGCTTCGTTTCCGCTAATGAGAATTTTGACCAAAGGATTGTTATCTTCACTATTAATATTGCTGATAGAATTCTGATAAATCGAAGGCAATTCCACATTCAGAGAAGATTGAATAAAGCCTTTCGTGATTTCTTTTTCAGGGTGAATAAAAATCTGCTCAACTTTTCCTTGTTCTGCTAATTGTCCATTGTCAATCACGGCAACTTTATCACAAATGCTTTTAATCACTTCCATTTCGTGAGTGATGAGAAGAATAGTAAGATTTAGTTTTTGATTGATAGATTTCAAAAGTTGCAGAATCGATTTTGTGGTTGCTGGGTCAAGCGCGCTTGTCGCTTCGTCACACAACAAAACTTTCGGGTCATTTGCCAAAGCTCTTGCAATCGCAACTCTCTGTTTTTGTCCGCCAGAAAGATTCGCGGGATAATCTTTTGCCTTTTCTTTCAGTCCCACCAATTCCAAAAGCGAGTCCACTTTCTCCTTGATTTCCGACTTCGATTTTCCTTCTAATTCCAACGGAAAAGCTACATTTTCAAAAACCGTTCTTGATGATAACAAATTGAAATGCTGGAAAATCATCGCAATCTTTCTTCGTTCTAGAGTCAGTTGAGAATCGGAAAGTTTTGTCAATTCAATTCCATCAACAATTACTTTTCCATCGTTTGGTTTTTCCAGAAGATTCACGCATCGGATGAGCGTACTTTTTCCTGCGCCCGAAGTTCCAATCACACCGAATATTTCCCCTTTCTCAACAGTCAGGGAAACGTCTGACAATGCTTGGACAACCTTATTTTTAGTAGTAAAACGTTTGGAAACGTTTATCAGTTCAATCATTTTTATTCATTAGTTAAAAAATAAAAAACCTTTCACATAGAAGTATGAAAGGTTTTCAAAATAAAAACACTATTATTACTTCTTCATATATATTCGAAAAGTTAAATCGTAGCAACAAAACATTCTTCCTGACATAATAGTGTTTTAAAAAAAAGCCTGTGCAAAAGTAAAAACTCAATTCATACTGAACAAGTATAATTTAAAATAAATGACAAATGTCAGTTTTTGAAATATTAATTCAGGCTACTTTTTCCGTCTGTAGTTTATCCTGAGCTTGACGAAGGCCTCACTATTTGTCACTCTGAGGTTCTCGAAGAGTCTGCTCAAAGCGAGGAACGAGATTCATCGATTCAAATAAAAAAATATAAAAGATGATGAGGTAAGTCGGGGCGCGACAATTCGACTTCAAATTTTAGCATAGTATTTACCGTGAATTTTGTCATTCCTTAGGAATCTAGACTGTCTAGATTCCTAAGGAATGACAAAAGTATATTTTTTATGGGAACTAATGTTTTATGTAGAATCCCACAGCCCGATTTGAGTGGAAATCCTTTTTTGCCAACCTTCGAATTCTATTTAAATGGAAAATCGTCTGCAAAAAAGATTGGGAGCCCTTCGATAAACTTAGGATAAACTACAGGCGGATAAAGCTGCCCAAAATAAAAATCAACCCAAAACATTGCAGGATTTACAGATAAACTCTAATTTTGCGAAAAATTTTAACAAAAGCAATGCAATATTTTAAACAAAGCAAAATCGGAAAAAAGGGAGCTGTAAGGTTCTCTAAGGTTTGGAATGTATAAAGAGTTGCGTGCATAAGATATCTATTGCGGCAGACTCTTTTTACAAGAATCTGCCTTTTTATTTTTAAAAATCTACCTTATGACAAATCAGGATTTGCTAAGTATAGCAAAAGAATTCGGGACACCCGTTTATGTTTATGACGTTAATTCGATACGCGAACAGTACGAAAAACTGACTTCTTCTTTCTCGAAGAATACAAGATTTTTCTACGCAGCCAAAGCCTTAACCAATATCAATATCCTGAAATATGTCGAAAAGCTAGGAGCTTCTCTTGACTGCGTTTCTATCAACGAAGTGAAAATGGGTTTGAAAGCAGGTTTCTCAAACGATAGAATTCTTTTCACTCCAAATTGTGTTGACCTTGCAGAAATCGAGGAAGCCATGTCTCTGAATGTTCATATCAATATCGATAATATTTCGATTTTGGAACAATTTGGAAATAAATTCGGTGGTTCTTATCCTATTTTTGTGAGAATCAATCCACATATTTTTGCAGGAGGAAATTATAAAATCTCAACAGGTCATATTGATTCTAAATTCGGAATTTCTATTCATCAGCTTCGTCATATCGAGCGCGTTATGAAATCTACTAACATCAATGTTGAAGGTCTTCATATGCACACGGGAAGCGAGATTAAAGACCCGGATGTTTTCCTTCAAGGTTTGGAAATTATGTTCGAATTGGCAGAACATTTTCCAAATCTGAAATATCTGGATATGGGAAGCGGTTTCAAAGTTCCTTATCAAGACGGCGACATCGAAACGGATGTGAAATCTCTTGGGAAAAAAGTTAACGCTGCGATTAAAAAACACGAAGAATCTACAGGAAAAAAATTCCAACTTTGGTTTGAACCCGGAAAATTCTTGGTAAGTAAAAGCGGGCATTTCCTTGTAAAATCGAATGTAATCAAACAAACAACGGCGACTGTTTTTGTTGGTGTTAATTCAGGATTCAATCATTTGATTCGTCCGATGTTCTACGATTCTTATCATATTATCGAGAATCTTTCCAATCCAAAAGGTCCAGAAAGAATCTATACTGTGGTTGGAAACATTTGTGAGACAGATACTTTTGCTTGGGACAGAAAAATCAATGAAGTGAGAGAAGGCGATATTATTGTTTTCAGAAATGCCGGAGCTTATGGTTTTGAAATGAGTTCTAATTTCAATTCTAGATTGAAACCTGCGGAAGTAATGTTCCTTGACGGAAAAGCACATTTGATAAGAAAAAGAGACGAGTTCGAGGATTTGTTAAAAAATCAGATAGAAGTTTTGTAATTTTTAAAAACTTTGCTCGAAAAGCAAAGTTTTTTTAATTTTAGAAACTAATAACTTTATATCAATGAAAACTTTCTTTTTGGGCATATTCTTCTTGTTTATAAACTTTGCCAACGCTCAAATTTTGGAATCATTTCCACAAGATCAGGATTATTATGAAGGAGGTGTTTCCAAACTCTATCAAGAAATTAACCGTATCATTCATCATAAAAATCTTAAGCCTTGTGATAGCAAAAAGGAAGTTTATGAGGCTAAATTATTATTAACGAAAGATTCTAAGTTGAAATTTATAACAGACTTCGACACAGTCAATATTACTAAAAATAAATGTGCTTACGAATTAACGTTAGATTTATTAAAAGAATTAAAGAATGAGAAATCCTGGAAACCCGCTGTTGTAAAAGATATAAAATACGATGCTATTGTAAGATTATTCATTGTCCCTAGTCATCTTTTCGGAAGTTATAAAGATTCTTATAATCCGCACCAGTACTATATTCCTGCAACTTATAAAGGAGGAGAAAAAAAACTTAATAAAGATGTACATGATAATTTTATGTCTATTTTTGAAGATTATCATGTGAACGGAAGTATCTATTTGGATTTTGTTGTGGATGAAAACGGAGACATTATCAATCCTATTCTTTCTCCCGATATTAATAACGCTGATTTTAAAAAAGAGATATTTCGAACACTAAAAAGAATGAGTGGTAAATGGAATCCTGCTTATCTTGATGGCATAGCTATAAAACAAAAAAAATCACTTCCTTTAAAATTTTCGGTAAGTTTTAATGAAAGATAGATTTATTCCTAACAACTTTTCTTTTATCATTTTTACAAAATCAAATACTATGAAATCAATATTATTTTCGTTAAGTTTATTAATTGGTTCTTTTTCTTTTGCTCAAGCCAATAATGATATAGAAGAATCTATGAATATCGATATTCCTATGATGGATGCAACTGCTAGTTCTGTGACTTATAATGTTCGAGGTGTTTATCAAATCAAAGACGCCAATTGTAATCCTTCTGACTTTAAAAGTCTGAGATTCCCAGGTGGAACAGATGCTTATATCAAAGCATTGAAAGAAAAACTGCAGCAAAATGTCAACTGGAATACTTATGCCATCAATGGATTATTCTTTGTAAAAATGGACATTACAAAAGATGGCGTTCTATCCAAAGTTGAAGCCGGACCAAAAGTGGCGAACAGCGAACCTTTTCTGAAAGATTTGAAAGATGCAGCAACAAAGGTTAATAAAACTTGGATTCCTGCAAAATGCAATGGGAACCCAATTGATTCAAAAGCTATTTTAAAAATCGATTTCTCATCGATGACTTATGATAATGCTTTTAACTAAAAATTGAACAACAAAAAAGCACTCAGCTAAAACTGAATGCTTTTTTGTTTTTTTTTCGTCATTTGGATCCTCAAATCCTTTGATTTCTGCAAAAGTAGAACAATTATTTTTCATATAAAATGAACCTCGGTTAAGAAATTCGTTTTCTTATTCTACTGAGAGCCTGTGGTGTTATTCCCATATAAGATGCAATATGCTTCAGCGGAAGTACCTGAAAAAGGTTAGGTTGCTCTTTCATAATTTTCAAATATCGCTCTTCGGCTGTTTCACTTAACAAAGAAAATTCTCGATTGAGTTTTTCTACATACAGACTTTCCACAGTCAATCTTCCAATGAGATTTCCAACAGTGTGAGATTTGTAAAGTTCCTGCAAATCGTTGTAATGAACTCGCCACACTACAATATCTGTCAAAGCTTCTACATTGCATCTAGAAGGTGTTCTTTGTGTAAAAGAATCATAGACGGTAAGATATTGATAATTAAAAACAAATCTAATGGTCAAATCTTTGTTGTCTTTCTCAAAAAAAAGTCGAGCGATGCCAGTTTCTACAAAAGATAAATAATTCTCTACTTCTCCTACTTTTAAGATGATATCTTTCTTTTTATACTCTGTTCGGATATTTTTTTTGGTAAACTCTGCCCATTGTTTTTCTTCCAGAGGAATGCCCTTGGAAAGAAGGTATTGTTTGATAAGCTCCATTCATTATTTTTTATTGATAAATAGAGTTGAGCTCATTCATGTATTCGTAAGCTGTCAAATCAAATTTTACAGGAACAATACTGATATATCCATTGGCTAAAGCTGTCTCATCCGCATCTTCGGATTGATCCATATTGTTGAAATAACCTGTCAACCAATAATATTTTTTTCCATGTGGATTGGTTCTTTCGTCAAAGCTTTCTTCCCATTTTGCGTTGGCTTGTTTACAAACTTTGATTCCTCTGATGTCGCCTTTTTTAAGATTTGGAATATTAACATTGAGAACAACACCTTTTGGAATCGGATTTTCCAAAGTCTTTAGAATGATCTCTTTGATAAATTCTTCTGCTTGGTCAAAATCTGCTTCCCATTTCAAATCTGAAAGTGAAAAACCAATTGCTTGTAAACCTTCTACTCCAGCTTCCACAGCTGCAGACATTGTTCCTGAATAGATCACATTAATGGAAGAATTAGAACCGTGATTGATTCCGGAAACCACCAAATCTGGTCTTCTTGGAAGAATTTTATCCAAAGCCATTTTCACACAATCTACAGGTGTTCCAGAGCAGGAAAAATCCTTTTGAGGTCCGTCAAGATTCAGTTCCTCGAAGCTTAAAGTGGAGTTGATTGTGATTGCGTGACCTTTTCCGCTTTGTGGAGAATTGGGTGCTACTACAATTACATCTCCTATTTGGTTGACTATGCTGATTAATTTTCTAATTCCCGGTGCTGTGATTCCGTCATCATTGGTTACTAGTATTAAAGGTTTACTCATAATTTTCTTTTAATATTTTTCGCTTTTTGCGATATTTTCATAATTCTTTCAAAAATAACCAATTTATAATACTTTAATTAAAATAAGGTATTAAATTTGGTTTTGTTTTTGAATGCACTCGTAACTTTCAAAAGAAAAAAATACTAATCCTAGTACAGATTTAAAATATATGTTCAAAAAAATCAAGTTAAAGAAACTATTGATGTTTGCGCCTCTTATGACGCTAATGTTCTGTTTCAACTCCCCACAAAATGATGATGAAAAAATGCAAACCATTATGGTAAGCGTTAAAAATACACTCTCTTATCTTCATTACAGTCCAAAACCTATTAATGATGCTTATTCTCAGGATGTTTATGACAAATACTTTGAAAGCGTAGACGCGTCCAAAAGATATTTTCTACAGTCTGATATGGATGAGTTCAAAAAGCATTATACAAAGCTGGATGATTATCTTAATCAAGGAAATTTAGTTTTTTATAAATTGACTATTGACAGACTTTATCAGCGTGTTGATGAGATTGATAAAATGACTCAGGATATTCTTTCCAAGCCTATTAATTTGGAAGAAAATGACGAATTGATTCTTGAACCAAAGAAGAGAGTGAACCCAATTGATGCTAAACAACAACGCGAAGAATGGAAAAAATACATCAAGTATAATATCCTTCAGGAAATTGAAACATTGACCAGCAAAGAAGAAGCTCAGAAAAAGAAGAAAGATTCTGTGGTCAATAATAAACTGAAAGATACTATCAAATATGAGCCGCTTTCTATGGAAAAGAAGCGCGAGAAAGCGACGGCAGAAGTTAAAGATTTGATTACAGACTCTTTCAGAAGATTCAAAAAGAGAAAGAAAATGGACTGGTTTACGGTTTATATGAACGCGTACAGCGAAGTTTTTGATCCGCATACTAACTATTTTTCTCCTAAAAACAAAGAAGAATTTGACGCCCAATTTACAGGGAAAATCATTGGGATTGGCGCTTTGATTCAAGAAAAAAGAGGCTACTTATATCTTGGCGAATTGACAATCGGCGCACCAGCTTGGAAATCAAAACAACTGACTTCTGGGGATAAAATCCTTAAAGTAAAATCAAAACCAAATGAAGAACCAGTCAACGTTGTTGGAATGTTGTCCGATGAAGCTGTAAGATTAATCCGAGGCGAAAAAGGAACACCTGTGACTTTGACTGTTGAGAAAAAAGATAAGACTATCAAAGAGGTAACGATGATTCGTGAAGAAGTAGCTATTGAAGACACTTTTGCAAGAAGTATTGCTGTGACTGCGAAAAACGGAAAAAAATACGGATTTATCTATCTTCCAAGTTTCAACGTAGATTTTGAAGACCCCAAAGGCAGAAATGCTTCCGATGATATCAAAGCGGAATTAATCAAGCTTAAGAAAGAAAATGTTGAAGGAATCATTCTTGACCTTAGAAGTAATGGCGGAGGTTCTTTGACAGAGGTTGGCGATATTATGGGATTGTTTATGAATGCTGGACCTTATGTTCAAGTAAAAGACAGCCGTGGAAAAGTTCAAACTTTGAGTAACAAATCCAACGAACCAATCTGGACAGGTCCGCTTGTAGTGATGCAAAACGAATTGTCTGCCTCGGCTTCAGAGATTTTGGCAGGAGCTTTCCAAGATTATGGAAGAGCAGCGATTATTGGTTCGCCAAGTTCTTTCGGAAAGGGAACAGTTCAGACTTTTGTGGAACTTAACAGATTCTTGAATACAAACGATGATTTTGGAGCTTTGAAGCTAACGATTCAGAAATTCTATAGAATCACCGGAGAATCTACTCAAAGAAAAGGCGTGGAATCTGACCTTAAGATGAAGGATTTCTTTTCTTACTCAGAGGTTGGAGAACGTTTTGACCAATTCGCTTTGCCTTGGGACAAAATCGAAACAACTTCTTATAAAAAATTGACTGGACTTAATATTCCTCAACTGCAGGCAGAATTAGACAAGCAATTGGCTGATAACAAGAATTACAAAATGTTACAGGAATCTGCTGAATGGAAAGAAGCGCTTGACAAAGAAGAAACAATCACCTTGAATCAAACTAAATTCAATGAGTTGATGAAAACTCGTAAAGCTCAGATTGATAAATTTAAAGGTTTGGATAAGTTCAGTAACGGATTGAAATTCACCATTCATCCGGACGAAGCAGAAAGAATCAAAAAAGATGAAGCATTTGCTAAGAAAACAGAAAACTGGAGAAAAAATCTTGAAAGAGATTTCTATCTGGAAGAAACGGTAGATGTACTTTCGAAAATCAAATAACAGAAAAGGAACTCAATTTTGAGTTCCTTTTTTTGATTAAATTCCTTTTTTACCTTCCAAAAGCATTTCTATCATTTTGATTTTTCGACGTTCGCGCGTTTCCTCTTTTTTGGCTTCTTCTATCCAACGGATATATTCTTTCTTGTGTGTATAGGACATTTTTTCGTAGAACTTTTTCGCTTTTTCTTTTTGATTGAGCAATACTTGAACATCGTCTGGAATAATAACGATTCGTTCTTCTTTGTCTTCCCAAAGTTTAACTTCTACTGTATCTCCGAATGTTTTTCCTAATTCTTTTCTAATCGCTTGAGTCAGTCCCAGCCTGTGAAAATTGCCGCCCATATTGGCAAGGCTGCTTCTGTATTCCACTTTATCATCAAGCAGAACTTTGACTTTAACTTGTCCTTTCTTTCCAAATAATTCCACTGTATCAAATGGAAAATTTACAAAGGCAGCGTTGATATCTTGATGTTGCTGGATTTCTGCTGAGAAAATGATTGGTTGAGTCATAGTTTAAAATAAAAAAATCCCGAACTCAAATGTCGGGATTTTTATTTTATTAAAATTGTCAGTCTGAGGCTCTCGAAGACTTAGATCTTAGAAAGCAAAGTCCTAAAATTCACTTTCTCATCAATAATTCTTCTCAGCTCAGAAACCGGAACTCTTTCCTGCTCCATTGTATCTCTGTATCTCAAGGTTACAGTATTATCATTCAAAGAATCGTGGTCAACTGTGATGCAGAAAGGCGTTCCAATCGCATCTTGTCTTCTGTAACGTTTTCCGATGCTATCTTTCTCTTCAAAAATTACATTGAAGTCAAACTTCAAATCATTGAAAATCTTATCCGCAAATTCAGGCAAACCATCTTTCTTCACCAAAGGTAAAATAGCTGCTTTTACAGGAGCCAAAGCTGGCGGTAAACTCAAAACTGTTCTTTCCGAACCGTCTTCCAAAACTTCATCCTTCAAAGAGTTGGAGAAAATTGCTAAGAACAATCTATCCAAACCAACCGAAGTTTCTACAACGTAAGGCACATAGTTTTCATTTCTTTCCGGGTCAAAATACTGGATTTTTCTACCAGAGAATTTCTCGTGAGCCGAAAGGTCAAAGTCCGTTCTACTGTGGATTCCTTCCAATTCTTTGAAACCAAATGGGAAATTAAACTCGATATCAGCAGCCGCGTTAGCATAATGCGCCAATTTTTCGTGGTCGTGGAAACGGTAATTATCTTCACCTAAACCAAGCGCCAAATGCCAGTTAAGACGTGTCTTCTTCCAGTTTTCGTAGAATTCCAACTCCGTTCCAGGAGGTACGAAATATTGCATTTCCATCTGTTCAAATTCTCTCATTCTGAAAATAAACTGTCTCGCAACAATCTCATTTCTAAATGCTTTACCAATTTGAGCAATTCCGAAAGGTAACTTATGACGGGAAGTTTTCTGAACGTTAAGATAATTAACAAAAATACCTTGAGCTGTTTCCGGTCTTAGATAAAGGTCAGTTGCAGAATCTGCAGAAGCACCCAATTTAGTTCCGAACATCAGGTTGAATTGTCTCACTTCCGTCCAGTTTTTAGAACCAGTATCTGGGTCAGCGATTTCCAATTCCTCAATCAAAGCTTTTACGTCAGCAAGGTCTTCTTTTTCAAGAGATTTTGCCAATCTGGAAAGGATAGCTTCTCTTTTTGCTCTGTATTCCAGAACTCTTGGATTGGTTGCTACGAACTCTGCTTTATCAAAAGCATCACCAAATCTCTTAGCCGCTTTTTCTATTTCTTTATTTTCCTTGTCTTCGATTTTGGCGCAGTAATCTTCCACCAAAACATCCGCACGGAAACGTTTTTTAGAATCTTTGTTGTCAATCAACGGGTCGTTGAACGCATCCACGTGTCCAGAAGCTTTCCAGATGGTTGGGTGCATAAAAATGGCAGAATCAATCCCAACGATATTTTCGTTCAGCTGAACCATCGCTTTCCACCAGTATTGTTTGATATTATTTTTCAGTTCCGCACCGTTCTGTCCGTAATCGTAGATTGCCGAAAGTCCGTCATAGATTTCGCTGGAAGGAAAAATAAAACCATATTCTTTAGCGTGGGAAACCACTTTTTTGAAAACATCTTCTTGCTTTGCCATAATTTATGTTGAATTGAAGTGCAAAAATAACGATTTTAAGTGATTTTGAATGATTTTTTTTAGGAGCGGGGAACCTGCTTTCCGCTATATCTTTTGTCTGCCTTTCTCCACTCCGTTGCGCAAGACAGACAAAAGGATGCCACTACAATCAGGGCTAGAAAGTCAGTCGAAAATCTCTATTTTTGCAAAATGTTAGAAATTCTTTATCAAGACGACTATCTTATTGCCATCAACAAACCGAGCGGGCTTTTGGTTCATAAGTCAAAATATGCCGGTCCAGCAGACGAATATGCTGTAGACAAACTAACGAATCAAATCGGGAAAAAGGTTCATCTTATTCATCGTCTGGATAGGAAAACTTCGGGTGTTTTGCTATTCGCTTTCGATAAAGAAACGCTTAAACTAGTTAGTGATCAGTTTATGAATCGCGAAGTGGAGAAAAAATATCTAGCAATTCTACGAGGTTGGACAAAAGAGGAAGAAACGATTGATTATGATTTGACCAATGAAAATGAAATCGTTCAAAATGCAGTTACCTATTATCGTCGTCTGCAAACTTCGGAGATAGATTTGCCATTTTTAAAACATCCAACTTCTCGTTATTCTTTCGTAGAAGCAATTCCCGAAACAGGTAGATTTCATCAGTTAAGAAAACATTTCAAACATATTTTACATCCCATTTTAGGTTGCAGAAAACATGGCTGTAATAAACAGAATAAATTATGGTTGAATGCTTTTAATGTCACCGCGATGCCTTTACATTCTCATCAACTTAATTTTAAACATCCTATTACAGAACAAAATATTTCCATCAATGCAAGTTTGAATGTGAATCCTGATTTTTTACAAATAGGAAAAATATTAGGTTTTGATTTTGAGGAATATATTTAGGTTCTAGAGTTAAATAGCTTTCTCAAATTTCCCATAAAATTTCCAAAAGTTATCGATTGTACTAACATCGAATTTCTCCTCGTGCCAGTCATTCAATAAAAGAAAGATCTGCTTTTCCTCAATTCTAAATTTTCCAATAAAAAAAGATTCTTCTGTAAAAAACAAGCCATATTGTTGGTCCAAGGTATGAAGCAGGTCAACTTCCAACTTTTTGAAAAAAGCAATATCAGTCTCTCGGAAAAGAAAATCAGAGTGATGATTAACAGATTCGTCCAGTTCCAATGCCAAAAAATCTTTCGGGCTGTAAATCGGAAATTGGATTTTTGGTAAAGCATCCAGATTTTCATTGAAACTATTGATCTGCGGAAGATGATTGCGGTCTATAAAAGGAATGGTTTTAAAATCGGAAACCATTTCTGGAACTTTGGTTTCGAAGTGATCTTCAAAGTTCAGAATCTCGTTTACAGAGATATTATTATTAAGTAAGTGATCAAGTGGAATGCTAAAATAATTGGCAATTTTTGTCACAACATCTATTTTAGGCTCTGCTCTCTGCTCTTCATAGGATGATATGTTTCCTCTTGAAAGTTCAAATAACTCTGCAAAAGCCTGTTGGCTAAAGCCTTTTACCTTTCTGAGTTTCTTTATGTTATGACCTATTTGGCTCATTTTGCAAAAAATTTTGTTAAATATTGCTAATTATTTTAGCAAATGTATTATATTTGTAACAAACATACAAACAAATAATAAAAAATTAACTAACAATGGACTTTGAAACAGTAGAAAAATATATCCTTGACCTTAATTACAAGGTCATGCATAAGTCCGAAGACACTGGTGTTTTTGTAATAGAAAATACTTTGGACGGAATAAGAAATCTAATTGTAGGTATTGCACCTCCGGTTATCATTTTTGAACAATATCTGTTTACGATTAATAATGACAATATAGATATGTTCAAATCTCTTTTGATGAAAAATAGAGATATGATTCACGGAGCGTTTGCTATTACCGAAGATGGGAAGAAAGTGATTTTTCGATATACTTTGCAGATTCACAATCTTGATTTTAATGAGTTTGAGGCGGCGATCAATTCATTAAGTCTGTTGATGAGTGAATATTATGAACAATTAATTCAATTTTCAAAACTTTAAAAACCACATCAAAATGAATATTTTTAAAAGAATTTTCAGAATAGGACAAGCTGAGATCCATTCTGTTGTAGAAAAAATGGAAGATCCGATCAAGATGACCGAACAAGGAATTAGGGAAATGAGAGAAGATCTTGACCAATCTTTAGAAGCTTATGCAAAAGTGAAAGCTTTGGCAATTCGAACAAAAAATAATGCAACCAAAAAGGAAGAAGAATCTAGTGAGTTTGCAAACAAAGCGGTTTTGCTTTTACAAAAATTACAAAATAATGAATTGGAAGCCGATAAAGCAGAATCGCTTGCAAAAGAAGCTTTGATGTTGAAAAAGCAACTTATCGCAGAGTCTGTGGAGCTTAATAAACAAGCTGTTGTCCATGAGAATTCTGTTTTGGAATTGCAGAAGAATATTGATGTTCTAAAGTTCAATATCAACAAATGGGAAAGTGAGCTTTCTACTCTTAAAGCAAGAGTGAAGGTTTCCAATGCAACAAAAGAGGTAAACCGTCAAATGGCAAAAATAGATTCTAATTCCACAATCAGTATGTTGGAAAGGATGAAAGAGAAAGTGGAAGAAGATGAAGCGCTTTCACAGGCTTACGGATCAATGGCTTTGGGTAGCAAAAGTGTAACTGATGAAATCGATGAAGCATTGGGAACTCATTCTGTAGATAAAGATCTGGAAGAACTCAAAAAACAACTAGGAATGTAAAATTCTAAAAACAAAAAATAATGAAAAAGAGATTTGAATATAAGACCATTGAAATAAAACCTAAAAGCATTTGGTCTGTAAAAATTGAAATAAGTGATTTAGAAAATGAACTTAATAAGCTTGGAATGGATGGTTGGGAAGTAGTTACCATGGTTCCGTTTACTTCTACTGGTACAACGCAAGGTTTTTTATATACGCTAAAAAGAGAACTTTAAAAATCTTTAAGATATGGCAGAAATCTTTAATCTATTATTCAATCCGCTTCCAAATGGAGTTATGACGGTGCTTACAGGTGTATCATTGCTGTATTGGGTGTTTGTCCTTTTTTCTGGTGACGGTTTGGACTTTGGCGTAGATGGAGATCTGGATGTTGACGTAGCTGGAGATATAAGTGATGTGGATGGAGATGCAGATACAGGAGACCTTCAGTCTGGTTTTTTTTCTAAAGCATTAGATTTTATCAATGTAGGGAAAGCGCCAATAATGGTCATTGTTACTTTGTTCAAATTCATAGGTTGGATCATTACCATTACAACATCATTGTTTATCTCGGTAGGTCAATTCGGATATTGGTCTCTATTGATTCTCATTCCTATTTTCATCATTACCTATTTTCTGATGCATTGGATAACAAAGCCGATTGCTAAGTTTTATGAAAATGTAGGTTATCACGGTGAAGATCCTCTCGACTTTCTAGGAAGAACAGGAATGATGAAATCTTCCGTAGATGGAGGTAAAATTGGTTCTGCCGAGTTCAAGATCAATAAAGATGTTATCCGGCTAAACGTCAAAAGCTTTGATGGGCAGGCGATTGCTTATAACGATGAGGTTATTGTGGTAGATGAAGATAAAAATCAAAAAATATATTTCGTACAAAAAGACATTAATATCCGGAATATCTAATCAAATATTAAAAACAAATCATTAATAATTAACAAATTAAATAATCATAAACTATGACACAGATGACTATTTTAGCGATTGGTGGAGTCAATGTTATTTTCATTGCAATCGGAGTAATTGTCTTTTTATTCTTCGCCTTTTTGGTGGTCCTGAGTTCTTTTTATAAGAAAATTCCTCAAGGTAAAGCAATTGTAAGAACAGGTTTTGGAGGAACCAAAGTGGCCTTTAACAAAGGGATGTATGTTGTGCCTATTTTTCACAAGATGGAAATTATGGACATTTCCGTTAAAAAAATAGATATCGCCCGTATGGAGAACGACGGATTGATCTGTAAAGACAACATTCGTGCAGATATCAAAGTGGCTTTTTTCGTGCGAGTGAACAAATCGGTTGATGACGTGATCAGCGTTGCACAGAATCTGGGAACAGAAAGAGCAAGTGAGCCAGAAACTTTGAAAAGTATTTTCGAGGCCAAGTTTTCGGAAGCTTTGAAGACAGTAGGTAAAAAATTCGATTTTATAGAATTGTACGAAGCTCGTAGAGAATTTAGAGATGAGATTCTGAATATCATCGGAACCGACCTTAATGGCTATATTCTTGATGACTGTGCGATTGATTATCTTGAACAGACAGAACTGAAATTCTTAAGTCCTGATAATATTCTTGATTCGGAAGGAATCAAAAAAATCACCGAATTAACGGCTCAACAAAATATGAATGCCAACCTGATTCGCAGAGCTGAAGAGAAAACCATCAAAAAACAAGACGTAGAAGCGCGTGAGGCGATATTGGAACTGGAACGTCAGCTGGCAGAAAAAGAAGAACGCCAAAAACGTGAGATAGAAAATATCAAAGCTCGTGAAAATGCAGAAATCTTGAAAGTCAATGAAGAAGAACGCCTTAAAGCTGAAACAGTAAGGATTTCTACCGAAGAATCTTTGGCAATCCAAGAAGAGAACAAGCTTCGTCAGATTATCATTGCTGAGAAAAATAAACTCAGAACCGATGCTGTGGAAACCGAAAGAGTAGAAAAAGACCGTGCTTTGGAACAGACCGAAAGAGAAAGAATTGTTACTTTGGCTCAGATCGAGAAAGAAAGAACCATCGAAACAGAGAAGAAATCGATTCAGAATGTGATCAAAGAGCGTGTTCAGTTGGAAAAAGGCGTTGTGGAAGAACAACAAAACATCAAAGATGTTGAAACTTACAGAGATGCTGAACGTAAGAAACAAGCGGGTGTAATTGCTGCAAGTCAGGAAGCGGAAGAAAAATTGGTTTCAACGGTCAAAGCGGCAGAAGCCGCAAGAATTGCTGCAGAGCAGGAAAAAGAGAAAAAAGTAATTGATGCAGATGCACAGAAACTAATTGCAGAGCGTAAAGCACAAGAATTACTGATCGATGCAGAGGCTAAAAAAGAAGCCGCAGCAAAAGAAGCGGAAGCTAGAAAAATTATTGCAGAAGCTCAGGCAAAAGAAGAAGCGGCAATCGGTCTATCAGAAGCAGAAGTAATGATTGCAAAAGCGGATGCTGTTGAAATCCAAGGAACGAAAGAAGCTATAATCATTGAGAAAAAAGCCGAAGCTGTTCGTAAAGAAGGTTTGGCTCAAGCCGAAGTGGTTCGTGAAAAAGCACTTGCAGAAGCGAAAGGAATCGAAGAAAAAGCTGCCGCAATGAAGATTCTCAACGAAGCCGGACAATCTCACGAAGAGTTCAAACTCCAGTTACAGAAAGAGAAAGATGTAGAATTGGCTCAGATCAATATCCAAAAAGATATTGCTTCTGCACAGGCTAATGTTCTTTCCGAAGCGCTTAAAAATGCTAAAATCGATATTGTGGGTGGAGAAACGATGTTCTTCGAGAATATTGTAAAACAAATTTCTAATGCGAAAGGATTCGATCATTTGATCAATAATTCTCAACACGCTTTGGATATCAAAGACTCTCTTTTAGGACCTGATGGAAAAGGTGATTTAGCAGAAAAGATCAAAGGCTTGGCTGACCGTTACGGAATATCATCCAACGACATCAAAAACCTGACGATTACAGCCGCTTTGATCAAGCTACAACAAGCAGCTGTGTCTGCTGAGAATTCCGATGATGCAAACTTTGTCAATTCTCTTTTCGGGATGGCAAAAAACCTCGGGATCTCTAACAAAAAATTAGGATAATTTTCATTCATATTATTACAGGATTGTCATTTTGAACTTTAGCAAGATGACAATCTGTATAATAGATTTCAAACGCATTAATACATAAAATTAAATGCAAGAAGAAACAAAAAATCAAAATAATCAGTTGGATTCCGGAACTTACGAGATCATCAAAAAACGTCTTCAGGCGCAGAAAGACGAGTTGATTCATCGTTTGCAGAACCTTAATGAAGCTCGAAAAGAAATCTTCAGCTCTACGAGTTTTGTTCTGAAAGCCAACCAAAGAATCGATACAGAAAATACAGGTGTGGCAAGAGGAATTATTGCGATAGAGGATTTGTGTATTTTTGGTTACAATGTTCATTTCGGGCTTCGGACAGAGATTCAGTTGGAAGATGTTTTCAGTATCTATAAGTTTGACGGAGGACAATTTATCCCACAATCCTTGGATCTGATCAATGACGCGAACTTCATTACAGATTATCAGAATTTATATAAATATTACAGAGATTCTATTTTTTCAAAATTCAGAAAGACAGAGAATTATCTCTATATGATTTTCCAGATCAGCAAAAATGCGGATGACCTAAAAGCATTCAAATGGCTGATAAAAAACGGAAAGCTAATCTATCAGGACGACAGAAGTATCCACGAAGTCAAAATACCGCCGCAATTGGATTTCGAATGGATAAAAACATCTTTGGAAGATCGTCGTCTTGGGAAACATCCGCACGTTTCTATTCTGGACAAAGTTTTTATCGAGGCTATTGGTGGCGATATCACTTTCAAGATAGAAGACAATACCGATACTGGAAAAGGAATCTACTCAGAAAAAGTTGCGAATTTCGACCAGCAATTGGATGACGCCGAGTATTATTACGCCGATTTAGGGAATCTTATTGCAATCAGGATAAAACCTTATCAGGAGAATTTCCGTGCTTTTGTTTTCAATGTCCGTACAAAAGAAGTGGTCAATCTTTCTTCTATGAACGAGGCAGCTATTTTGTTGCCGGACAATCAGGGGATTATTTTTTCCAACGGATATTATCTCCAGAACGGGACCAACAAGATTTTTGACGCGCAACTGGAAAATATCCAGTTCATCAGAAAAGTAGCGTCTCCCAATGGCGAAGATTTTCTTTACATTTTTACGCAAAGAGAGACCAATACTTACATTTTGATGTCGTATAATATCATTCAGCAATTGGTAGAAACACCGATTATCTGTAATGGATTCACGATTTTCAATGATGGAAGTATGATCTATTTCCGAACAGAGCCGGAAGCTACCAGACATCATCAAGTTCAGATCTGGGAAACACCTTATATGGAACGTCTCATCGAGAATGATGAAAAAAAGGATGACCCGTTGTACAAAGTGGGAAACAAGCAGATTGTGCAAGCCATGGCAGAAGCACAGGAAGTGGTTTTACTTATCAACAAAGAAGACAGCTACGAAGGTCTTTATGAAGATATTTTGAGAAAATCCGGGTCGTTGATTGATTCTTATTTCTGGATAAATGATGCTTCACTTAAAAATTTAGGTGAACCTTTGAAACAGATAAAAGAAGTTGCCAACACAGCGATTGATGAGTTTGTCAAAGTACAGACACAGAGAAAGTTTGCTCAGGAAACACTTCAGAAAACAGACAAGAAGCTGGAAGAGTTGATGTTCCAAATCAACAGCACATTGGTGGAAACGCTTGACCAGATGGTACATCAGCTGGCAGATACAAGACGTTTGCAAGGTGAAGTTATCGATTTGAAAAACATTCGGTACATCGATATTGAAAGAGTTGATGAACTTTTAGAAAAACTGAATGTTCTTAATTCTGAACTTTCTGAGAAAACAATTGCTTTTCTTCTGAGGGATGAAGCATTGATTCCTTACGAGCAAAAAGTTACGGAGCAAAAGCAAAAAGTTGAGCAAATCACCAAAGTTTTTGATGCCAAGGAAATTGAGGAAACCAATTCGGTAATTTCTTCTGAACTCGAATTGCTGATTGATATTCTCAACAGTCTGAAGATTGAAGATGCGACTCAAACGACAAAAATTATAGAAAAGATTTCCTTGATTTTTGCTTCTTTAAATGAAGTTCGCGCACAACTCACAAGAAAACTGAATTCTCTCAAAAGCAGCGAAGCCATTGCAGAATTTTCGGCTCAATTGACTTTACTGGAGCAATCGGTGACCAATTATCTGGAGCTTTCTACTTCGGCTGATAAGGTGGACGAATATTACACCAAAATCGTGGTTCAGCTGGAGGAATTGGAAAGCAAATTTTCAGAATTCGATGATTTTGCATTGAAGATTGCGGACAAACGCGATGAGGTTATCAAAGCTTTCAGTACGAGAAGAGAACAAATTGTTGAACAAATCAACAAGCGGACTTCGTCATTAGAACAAATCGGTTTGCGAGTCCTGAAAAACATCGAGAATAAGTCAAAAACTTTCACAACCAGAGAAGATGTGTTGAGTTTTTATGCTTCGGATTTGATGGTCGATAAGATTCGCCAATTGGTTTCTGAACTGAAATCGTTGAATGATGTTTCCAAAGCTGAAAACTTAGAAAATCTTATCAAAAAATCTCAGGAAGATGCACTGAGAATTCTACGTGATAAAACAGAATTGTACGTTGATGGACAAAACATCATCGCACTGGGGAAACACAAGTTTACTGTTAACAATCAGTCTTTGAGCTTAACACTTCTCAATAGAAATGGTGAAATTTTTTATCATCTCACAGGAACGAGTTTTTATCAAAAGGTTAAGAACAACGAGATTACGACTTTTCAGGATATTTGGGAGCAGGAATTGATTTCGGAGAACAAAGAAGTTTATCGTGCAGAATATTTGGCTTACAAGACTTTTCTGGCTTCGAAAAATGTAAAGGATTTTAATGCTGAGCAATTTATCACGCAAACTGTTGAGCAGAATTATTCTGAAAATTACATCAAAGGCGTTCATAACTTCGATGCATTGCAGATTTATAATGCAATAAAATCGATGGATGAGAAGTTGGATTTGCTTCGATACAAAGGTAGTCTTCGTGCGACGGCGCAATTGTTTTGGCATCATTTGTCAGAGGAAAGAAGAAATAAAATCAATGCTTTGATTCATTCTACACATTCGATTTTAAAGACTTTTCCGAACTCAAATCGTTATGAATCTGTTATTAATGAAATCATAATTGAGTTTTCTAACTGGAAAACGACTTTAGATTGTACAGAAATTGATTCGAGGGAAATTGCAACTTACTTATTCCAAACATTCACCAAATATGGAAAATTTTCTTTGAGTGAAATCTCTGACCATTTGAAACAGGAATTCGTGAGATTATTAGAATCCAAAAAGTCACTGAAGGATTTCCAGACCGATTTGGAAAATGAGCAATTCTCTCTGGTTGACAGATATTATTTGGTTCTCAATTGGCTTCATTCCTTTATTGATGAAAACGAAAGTCTGGAATATTCCAGAAATTATATCGAAGAAACGGCAACATCTTTACTATTTCCAAAAGATGAATATGAACTGATTTTCGGGAAAGATGAAGCGGAAGTTTCTGAACTCAAAGGGAATCACACGATTTTAAATAACGGAACTTTCAAAATCAATTATTATGCTTTTATTCATAAGTTATCTCTTTTTGCGACTGTTAGCGTTCCTAGTTTCGATTCTTTCGTAAAGCTGAAAGAACAGTTGAGTAAAAACTATGAAAAAGAACTCAAAATCAATGAATTTGAACCAAAAGTTCTCACTTCTTTTGTCCGAAATAAATTAATTAATGAAGTTTATTTTCCATTAATCGGAAATAATTTGGCAAAACAATTAGGTGCTGCTGGAGACAACAAAAGAACGGCAAGAATGGGGATGTTGCTTCTGATTTCGCCGCCTGGTTACGGGAAAACCACGTTGATGGAATATCTTGCCAAAACAATGGGATTACACTTTGTAAAAGTAAACGGACCAACGATTGGACATTCTATCACATCCATTGACCCAATTGAAGCCAAGACGTCCGGAGAAAGAGAAGAGTTGAAAAAAATCAATCTATCATTTGAGATGGCGGATAATGTGATGTTGTATCTGGATGATATTCAGCATTTGAATTCGGAGTTTTTGCAAAAATTCATTTCTCTAGCCGATGGACAAAGGAAAATCGATGGAATCTTTGAAGGAGAAAGCAAAACTTACGATTTGCGAGGAAAACGTTTTTGTATTGTAATGGCTGGAAATCCTTACACAGAAAGTGGCTCCAAATTCCAAATCCCGGATATGTTGGCAAACCGTGCCGATGTGTACAATTTGGGAGATGTGATTGGTGATACGGAACATCTGTTCAAACTCAGTTTGATAGAAAATGCAGCGATAGAAAATGTAAATCTGGAAAAAATTGCGAGCAAGTCTTTCAAAGATTTTTATGCTTTGATAGACTTTGTAGAATCTGGAGCAGAACAATTACCAGACTTAGAAGGTAATTATCTGAAACAGGAAGTGGATGATTTTATGGCTGTTCTAAGACATATTCTTAAAATCAGAAATGTTGTGGTAAAAGTCAATCAGAACTATATTTTGTCTGCAGCAATGCAAGATGCGTACAGAACAGAACCGCCTTTCAAGATGCAAGGTTCTTATAGAAATATGAGCAAATTGGTGACGCAAGTGGTTCCGATGATGAATGATAAGGAAATCGATGAATTGATTCTGGCGCATTACGAAAGCGAATCTCAAACTTTGACGGCCGATACGGAAAGTAATCTATTGAAACTGAAAGAAATCGCAGGATTAATTTCTAATGACGAAACAAAACGTTGGGAGGAAATCAAAGAGATTTTCAAAAAGAACAACAAACACGGCGGACTCGGAAAAGACGACAAAGTCTTTGCTGAAATAATAAACCTCAATGAAAATCTCGAAGGCATTATCAATGCTATAAAAGGAAACTAATAACCATTATAACATATCAACAGAAAGTGCAGACTCATTAATCTGCACTTTTTTATAAATTACTCCTCAAAACCCTTTTCTAAACTTTCCAAAGAGTTGATAACCGCAGAAATCTTTTCTTTCTGCTTTTTCACTTGTTTCGGTCTTATGAAAAACCAAGTTATTGCCATCCAAAAAAATGTTAATCCATAAGATAAAATTATACCCAGCGAAGACATTAGTAAAGCAAATTCATAGAAATAAAACGCAAAACCTAATCCCAGCAAAATATAATAAATACTGATTCCTTTCGTCTGCATATAAATTTGCTGTTTCTCCAGCTTTTTTATCGCGCTTAGATATTCCTGATTGCTCGTAGAAGGATTAATTTTTCTGATGATGTTGATGTTTTGAGAAAACAAATAAGCATACATTCCAATTGCAATGAGAATCAGAATAATTCCAAATCTTGTAGTGAATAATTTGAAATCAACCAGATTCCAAATAACAATAATTCCGATTGCTGTCGCCAACATACAAGCCAACATTCTGATGTCAATCAAAAGCTGTTTTCTTTTGTAAGAATTAGCTTTTTTAATGATAGATTGGCTGTCCGGAGTTGTGGTTTCTTTCTGTTTCCAGATGTCCTGAAAATTATAATTGGTTTCCATACTTTCTGAATTTTTCGGTTAACTTTTCTTTGATTCTGTGGATTTTGACTCTTACATTAGCAGACGAAATTCCGACTACTTCAGCAATTTCTGCCTGTTTCATTTCTTCGAGTTCAAGGGAAATAATGATTCTCTCGAGTTCAGGTAATTCTGAGATGCATTGATAAAGAAAATCTGTCATCTTATCTTTTTCCAGCTTGTTGTCTTTTTCAGAATTATCTTTTATTTGATAAGGTAATTCGCTTTTGGGCATTCGTTTTTCGAGATTGATTTGCCTTAGACAAATGTTAGTTGCAATTCTATAAATCCAAGTTCCAACTGCTGACTCTTGTCGAAACTTTGGTAACTGCTGAAACACCGCAACAAAAGTTTCCTGACAAAGGTCTTTCGCCAAATCATCGTCATTCACATAACCCATACAAAGACGAAATATCTTCTTCCAGTAATCGTGATAAATGTCTTCGAAGTTTAAGTTCTGCATTAGTCCTTTTAAGAGTTTAGAGAAAGTTGAACAGAAAATGTTACAAATAAAAACAAAAAAAGCTTCTCAATTCGAGAAGCTTTTCCAATTAGTTTTCATCAATTCATTTTTACTAACTATTACTTTTTGATGATTTTTTTGTTTACGATGCTGTTATCAGCAGTTACGATTTTAAGAACATACACGCCTTTTGGAAGCTTAGAAACGTTCATTTCATTGCTCTTAGTTTCTAATAATTTTTTGCCATCCATATTGTAAAGAGCAACAGACTTCAGATTTTTGTTATCAATGTGAACAACATCTACAGCTGGGTTTGGATAAACTAACACTTTAGCTTTTTCTCCGGAAACTTCTCCCGTTGCAAGAACATCCAAGTCCAAACTATAACCTAATAATCCCAAATCAGCAGATGCAATATAGATATAGGCATTTTTATCAGAGAAATCTATCGATACAGAACTCGTTTCTGAATACAAAAGGTCTTTTCTATCAATGCTTTCCCAATTCGCACCATTATCTACAGAATAGTAAACATTGAATTGAGTGAATTGAGAAGTGTGAGTTACCGCAATTAGAACGCCTGAATTAACATCAGAATAATAAACTTTGTTCGCTACAAATTCCCCTGTTAGAGTCCAAGTTGCGCCTTTGTCATTGGAAACATAAACTCCGCTAGAAGTTCCAAGAGCCAATTGATTAGCATTTTTCGGATTCTGAACAATATCATAAACTGCTGATTCTGAAGGGAAAGAACTTCCTAAAGAAACTGGCGTCCAATCTGTTCCTCCATTTACAGTTTTATAAACTTCGGAACCGATTAAGATGAAGAATTCGTCAGAGATATTATTCGGATGCAAAATTTTGAAAACACTAGCTTGTGCAGGCAAAGGAATATTAGTGGTAACAATATTATTCGGGTCATTGAAATTGATTTTATCCAACTCGCCTTGTCCCCAATTATCAAAAGTTGCATAGATTTGATTATTAACTTGCGGGTCAGGAATAATATTGGTCAATCCGCTCGTAAAAGTTTCGAAAATAGTATTGGAAGTTGCTCCAAAATCATCACTTACAGATAATGTAGAACCCATAAATCCACCTTTGAAAGTATAAATCCTTCCTTCTGTTTTAGAATCAGAAATATAAGCTGGACCTCCACTGATACTTACAATATTAAGTGGCTGAATATTATAAGCATTTTCTGAATTATCCGCTAAATTTCTGTGAACAAAACCACTCTGAACACTATAGAACAAATGTTTCGCAGTTGAATTTTCGAACAAATTAACCCTTCCAGTTGAACTATAAAATGGTGTCTGAACCTGAGTCAAAGTTGTTCCGTTATCTGTAGAAAACAAAGGTTTGTAGTTTGCAGTAATGAACAATTCTCCCGCTTTGAAAGGATTGAAACTCGCTTTGATTCCATAATAATAACTGTCGAGATTATCATAAGGATATTCTACACTTTGCCAAGTTGCACCGCCATCTTTTGTAGAAATAATCTCGTCTTCTTCCAAAACAATCACGTGATTGTTATCGTGCGGATTGAATTTGATATCAATAATATCATTTAGAATTCCGTTAGTTCCAAACGTAACATTTTTATCTTCCCAAGTTGTACCGCCGTCCGAAGAATGATGAAGTTTTTCCGGCGTCATTCCAAAACTGATTCCTGTTCCAGCGTAGATTTCGTTCGGGTTATTCGGATTGAAAGCTAATGTACTCAGAACACTTCCTTCCAATTTTTCTGTGAAATTATCTCCGCCGTCAGTAGAGATTAATAAACCACCGTCGCGGTCTGTATTTCCGTTTCCGTTAGCGATATAGATTTTATTTTTATCAGTTGGACTAAAAGCCACATAGCTGGTGATGATATTATCGTTATCATCTACAGAATAATAGATTTCTTTCCAGTTTTCACCACCGTCATTAGTTGTATAAACTCTGTTTGCAGTTCCCCAGCCAAAAGGAAATTGAGAACTTACAATCAAAGTATTTTTATCATTTTCAAAGAAGTTATAAGCATTAACGTATGCTCCTTCTGAGAAATTTGGCATCGAAAAAGTTTTGGTAATAGTTTTTGATTGGATATCAAAAATATGCAATAAACCGATTCCGTTTTTCAAAGTTGAAAAAGATAAGAAAGAACCATCTTTACTGATATTCAATTTGGTAATATTTCCATATTCAGATGGTAAAGCATAGAAAACTTCCCAAGAAACACCATTGTCGTGAGAAACCAAAATGTGATTGGTAATGGTTGTGGCGTAAACTGTATTTTGTTCAGTTGTACTGTATGTAACTTGAAAGATTCTCCCGAATTCATTCTTACCCAAAACCTCAACTTGGGCATTCATTTTATTAGTGAAAAGTGCGAATAATAATCCCGCAAAAAAAGTAATTTTCTTCATATATCTAATTTTATAACCAAATGTTGTGATAAAAATTAGCAATGCAAAAAAAACTAACGGAAATAGTAGGACGATGCTTCAGAAATAAAGTGACATTTTTGTTAAATGCTTGTAATATAGGTGTATAAGTCTAGGTTTTCATCGTCGCCAATCTTCTTGGTAATTCTCTCTTTTCTCTTGCGACAAGCCTCTGGAGTGATGTTAAATATGGTCGAAATCTCTTTTACCGAAAGATTCATATAGACATAGGAAAGGAATCTGATGTCGTTGGAATTAAGGTCTGGATGAAGCTGTTTCAATCTGGAAAGAAAACCTTGATTGACTTCTTCGAAATGAACCAGAAAACTCTCTTCCTCGTGGGTTTGTTTCTGAAGAATTTTGAATTGTTTGATGATATTACTGATGTCCACGTTATTCAAATCGTCCGATTCTCTGGAAAGTGTATTGATGAGGTCGTCAATGAGTTCAATTTTGGTGGATAGTTGTAATGCTTTGGTTGTCAGTTTTCTGTTTTTGGCTTCGATTTCATTTTTATATTTTTCTTCTTCCAATAGAGCCGAAACTTCTTTTTCTTTTAATTGATTTTCAAGGATTTCCTTATTCTTTTTCTCTTTTTCGAGTTCCAGTTTTGCAATTTCAGCATTGTTTTGTTCGATGATTTTCTGCTGTTTGTTTTTGACGATGCTGTTTCTCAAAGCCCAAAAAATAATCGCAATAATAAAAATCGCCAACAAAATTCCTTTGATAAAATAAGAACGTTGAGTCGTCAGTTTTCCTTGACTTTCTGCTAAATCTTTCTGAGAATTCTGAAGTTCAAATTTAATTTTACTGTTCTCGAAAAGCTGTCCGTTTTTAATCCGATTCACCGAATCTTTCACAGCCATTATCGAATCTTTGTAAGCAACTGCGTGGTCGATATTATTCGCTTTTTTGTAAAGTTTGCTGAATCTCTCGAAAAGATTTTCCTTAAAATCATAATTCAAATTACTTTTCTCTGCTAATTCTAGATAATGAAAAGACTTTTGCAAGTCATTCTTATGTTCAGCAATCACAGAAAGATTGTAAAAAACCTGAGTTTTGTGTTCAGAATATTCTACGCCATTCAGTTTTGGTAAAAGTTCATTCGCAATTTTTTCCGCTTCGTCATATTTCTGAAGATTGACCAAAGTTTCCATATCAGTAGACTTCGCCAACAGATAATACGGAGAATTGACTGTCAGTTTCAGAGCTTCATCAATATATTTTTTTGCCGTTTTGTAATCACCTTTTTCGTTGTAAACAATCGTTAGATTAATCGCGTATAAACCTTTGGAAGTATTGTTGTTAACTTTCCCTGCGAGTTCGTAAGCTTTTGAAAAATATTCCTTGGCTTTGTCAATTTTGTTGTCTCGGGAATAGAGAATGGCGATGTTGTTCAGAACGGTCATTTCAGATTTTTCATCCAAATGAGCGACTGCAATTTTGTATGCATCAAGATAATTATTGAGTGCTTCGCCGTAATCCAATCGCATATAATAATTCGCGCCGATATTGTTTGTTGCGAGGAATTCTTCACGGTACCATTTGTTATCCTGAGCAATTTTTCGGGTTTTGGTAAGGATTTGCAAAGACTTGGTAAAATCCTTTTTGTTCATTGCTTCTACGCCTTCAATAATCATTTTTTCACAATCTTTTGGCGTGATTGCAAAAGCTTGAAAAGGCAGAAACAAAAGGAAAAATATATAAATTAAACTTTTATGAAAAGTATGTGGAATCATTTAAAATTTCGGATAAAATCTAAGTAAAGATATAAAGATTTTAGATTATTTTTCTTGAATTCTAAAATTGTAAGATTAATTTGAAATAAAATTTTATCGCAAGGTCAAACAAAGCTAGTTTTCCTCTTTTACTTTAGAAGTAAGACAAAGCCACTTCGTTTACTGAAGTAAATCAAAATTGTTTTACTTATTTAAGTTTTAAGCCTTTGTTTATCTAAAAAGGTCTAAGTTTGAAATTCTTTGTCTGACCTTGCGTTTAGAATTATAAAAACCAAGTGATAATTAATTTTATTTGATGAATATTGAAGAGGTTGTCATTGTAAAAACGTAAATTTGTAAAACTTTTCTCCGATGTACAAAAGCCTAATTCGTCCGATTCTTTTCAAATTTGACCCAGAAGAAGTTCATCATTTTACATTTTCTATTCTGAAGAATTTTGGATTTCTTGCCAAATTATTTTTACCAAAACCACTTGAAGATAAACGTCTCGAACGTGAAGTTTTTGGATTGAAATTCAAAAATCCTGTTGGATTAGCCGCAGGTTTTGATAAGGATGCAAAATTGTTTAACGAATTATCTAACCTTGGATTTGGATTCATAGAAATTGGAACTTTGACGCCAAAATCTCAATCAGGAAATGATAAAAAACGATTATTCCGACTGAAGGAAGATTCAGCGATTATCAACAGAATGGGTTTCAATAATGGCGGAGTTGATGAAGCGATTGAACGTCTGAAAAAAAACAAAAATGTTCTGATTGGCGGAAACATCGGAAAGAACAAAGTAACACCAAACGACGAAGCAGTCAACGATTACAAAATCTGTTTCGAGAAATTATTTCCTTTCGTTGATTATTTTGTGGTCAATGTCAGTTCGCCAAATACACCAAATCTCCGTGAACTTCAAGACAAAAAACCGTTGACAGAATTATTGTCAACGCTTCAAAACCTCAATCTTGAAAAGCCAAAACAAAAGCCAATTCTTTTGAAAATCGCTCCGGATTTGACAGATGAACAACTTTTGGATATTATTGATATCGTTAATGAAACTCAGATTGCTGGTGTTATTGCGACCAATACAACCTTGTCCAGAGATAATTTGGGTTCAGAAAATAAATCTGAAATGGGCGGATTATCAGGAAAACCATTGACAAAACGTTCTACGGAAGTCATCAGATTTTTATCAGAAAAAAGTGGAAAATCTTTTCCAATCATTGGTGTTGGTGGAATTCATACCGCGCAAGATGCTTTGGAAAAACTGGAAGCAGGCGCAAGTCTTGTTCAGCTTTACACAGGATTCATTTACGAAGGTCCGGAATTGATTAATGAAATCAATAAGGCAATTTTGCAAGGGAAATAAGAGATTCTTTGCACTTAAAAATTTAATATTAGAGAAATAAGTTCGGGAAGTATGACAATTGTCTTGACCAATCATAAATGAAACATTGAAATTAAACCTAACTTTACACAAACAAAATGTAGTTTATGGATGATTTTCTAGCTGCCAGATCTCAAATGGCGATGTCCTTGGGCTTTCATATCATATTTTCCTGTGTAGGTATGGTAATGCCTTTTCTGATGGCATTTTCACATTACAAATATCTCACGACCAAAGACGAGGTTTACAAAGGACTCACCAAAGCTTGGAGCAAAGGTGTCGCCATTCTTTTCGCAACAGGTGCGGTTTCTGGAACGATGTTGTCTTTTGAGCTTGGTTTGTTGTGGCCAAAGTTTATGGAATACGCAGGTCCGATTTTTGGGATGCCATTTTCTCTAGAAGGAACTGCCTTTTTTATTGAGGCAATTGCAATAGGTTTTTTCCTTTATGGTTGGGATAAGTTCAACAAATGGTTTCATTGGTTTTGCGGCTTTGTAGTTGGAGTAAGTGGATTAGCTTCTGGGATTTTGGTTGTAGCAGCTAATGCTTGGATGAACAGTCCTGCTGGATTTGATTATATTAATGGAGAATACCTTAACATCGATCCCATAAAAGCTATGTTCAACGAAGCTTGGTTTCCGCAGGCTTTTCATATGACGGTTGCTGCATTTGCGGCTACAGGATTTGCAGTTGCTGGGATTCACGCATTGATGATTTTGAAAAAACGAAATGTCAATTTCCATACAAAAGCCTTTAGGATTTCTGCAGGTTTTGCGATTATTGGGGCATTGCTCGCTCCTATCAGCGGAGATGTTGCTGCAAAATCTGTTGCTGTGAGACAACCCATAAAATTAGCCGCAATGGAAGCGCATTTCGAGACTGAAAAAGGTGCAAGTTTTGTCATTGGCGGTGTTCCTGACGAAGAAAATGAACAAATCAAATACGCTATCAAAGTTCCAAAAGTCCTGAGTTTTCTTGCTTGGGGCGATTTCGATGCTGAAGTGAAAGGTCTGAAAGATTTTCCAAAAGACCATTGGCCTCCGGTTGCGGTGGTTCATTATGCGTTTCAGATTATGATATTTTTTGGAAGCATAATGATGCTGATTGGTGTGATATACCTCATCGCCACTTTTTGGAAAAAAGAATGGCTCACCAAAAGCTGGTATCTTAAAACCTTTGTTGCAGCAATTCCGTTCGGTTATATTGCTCTGGAAGCGGGCTGGACAGTGACAGAAGTAGGCAGACAACCTTGGATTATTTACGGCATTATGAAAACCATTGATGCAGTAACTCCGATGCCGGGAATCCAATATTCTTTTTACTTCTTCACATTGATTTTCATTTCGTTATCATTAATTATCATTTTCTTACTATTAAGACAGCTGAAAATGGTTCCGAAATTATACGATCCAACCGACCCTAATTATAATCCTAAAAACAAGAAATAATGATTTACGTAGTTATTGCCTTTCTTTGGGTTTCCATCTGTTTATATATTATTACAGGTGGTGCAGATTTCGGAGCTGGGATCATCGAATTGTTTTCGAAAAAATCTTATCGTGACAAGACGAAAAAGATTATGTCCAAATCTATCGCACCAATTTGGGAAGCCAATCATATGTGGTTGATTATTGCGGTTGTAATTTTGTTTGTCGGATTTCCTACAATTTACACTACAGTTTCTACCTATCTTCATATTCCTTTGGTTTTGATGTTGATTGGAATCATCGCACGCGGAACAGCTTTTACATTTAGAAACTATGATGCTGTGGAAGACAGTTGGCAAAAGATTTACACACAGATTTTCTACTACTCTAGTTTGTTGACGCCTTTCTTTTTGGGAATTATTGCCGCTGCAACTATTTCGAGAAGTATTGATACCGAAGCAAAAGATTTCTTAAGTCTTTACATTTTCAGTTGGTTGAATCTCTTTGGTATATGTGTAGGTTTTTTTACAGCTTCCCTTTGTGCGTATTTAGCTTCATTGTTTTCCCTTCACGAAGCGAGATTCAGTGATGCTTTACCAATTATGGTTAAAAAAGCAAGAGAAACTGCGGTCTATGTAGTCATTACTGGGATTTTGGTTTTTATTAGTGCTTATTACTCGGATATTCCTTTGCTAAAATGGGTATTTTCCAAAGTCTTAGGAATCGTTGTAATTACAGCAGCAACGGTAAGTTTACTTTTTACAAACGAAGCTATCAAGAGAGAGAAGTTTTTAATCGTTAGATTTCTAGGTGGTTTTCAAATTATAATGATTCTAGTAGCAGCTACTTATCAACACAACCCTAATATCATTCTTTTCGCCAATGGCAGTCACCTTTCTTTGTTTGATGAGAGTGCAGCTCCCAAAACAATTTCTGCTCTAGGTTGGGCTTTGGTTTTAGGAAGTATATTTATTTTGCCTTTCCTCTTCTATCTATTAACTTCATTTGGTGACCAAAGTCGGAAAAAATAAAGAATAATAAATCCATAATAATGGTCGTTTCTCTGATAGTGGTTTTATTTTTGATATGGAAAACCAATTTAAAATTGAATAAAGAAGTATGAAAAAGTTGCTATTGACAATGGGTTTGTTTGCTGGAGTTTTATCTTACTCACAAGCTTGGAACGGGGCAGGTGACCAAAAAGTTCAAGGAGGTCTTAATATTTGGGGATTTGGGACAGGTATTGCTGGAAGTTATGATTATGGACTTTCTAAGCTCATCTCTGTTGGTGGTGGAGCGAATGTTTATTTTAATGAAGATGATGATAATCCTTTTGTTTTCGGGCGTGTTGGGTTTCACTTGCAAGAGGCTTTGGTATTACCTTCTAAGATAGATATCTATCCTGGCGTTAATGTTGGAGTTGCTGGTAGAAATTTCGGTTTAGGCGTTTATCTTGGAGCAAGATATTTTTTTACTGAAAACTGGGGCGCATTCGTAGAAGCTGGAAACAATGGAAGTTTTGGGGTTTCTTATTCTTTCTAAAAGAACAAAAATAATCATAGTAAAAACATCCGAAATCTCGTATGTTTTTTTGTTTAATATTTGGATGAGCAATCTTTAATTAAACACGTGTTTTTATTAATTAATTCTACCTTTCAAAAAAATAAGATATTGATTGGTATTTTTGACTAAAATCATCTAGATTTTGATAATACTTTACAGGATTATGATTTTCGTCATAATTTTTGTTTTTTCGGTTATTTTCTGTTTTTACTTCATTTTTAAGTGTTTTTTCTTTTCAATTTTTGAATCAAAATATGATTTTTTTATATTTAAAACATAAAATCTATTAATTTTTAATTTTTTTTAACTCTGTAAATCAGTTAGTTAATGTTTAGTTGTGTTTTTTTTGTTAACATATAAATAACAGATTATTGAAAAAGTGTTAATATAGGAAAAATAATTTTTGACACTGTGCAATCGATTGCATAGAATTCAATATTTAATGAAAAAAAACTTAGAGTTATGCCAAAAGAAAAATTCACGAAAACAGGTTTACATTTTCGGAAAAAAATTGCAGTCTTCTTTTTATTTTCCTCTACTGTAGCTTTTGCACAAGAAACTATTCCGACAGATACTGTAAGCAGTCCTGCAAAAGAGATTGAGCAGGTTGTTATAGTTGGTTATGGTAGTGTTAAAAAAACAGATGTGACAGGGTCTGTAAATACCATTGATTCTAAAATATTGGAAGAAAGAAACACAACTAGTCCTTTGGAAGCAATCCAAGGAAGTACACCAGGTGTCAATATCAGCTCCAATACAGGAAGAGCAGGTGATGGGTTTAGTATGGTCATCCGTGGTAACAACTCATTGATTAGTAGTAGTCCTTTATACGTTGTAGATGGTGTTCCAATGGACAATATTGATTTTTTGAATCCCAGAGATATTGCAAGAATGGATGTTTTGAAAGATGCGTCATCAGCGGCAATCTATGGTTCCAGAGGAGGTAGTGGAGTTGTGATTGTTACAACAAAGAGTGGCACATCCGCCAGACGAGGTCTTGCTGTCCAATTTGACACTTCTTTTGGTGTGAGGAATGCTGCAAGATTGCCCAAAATGATGACTGGTGAAGAATGGTGGAAATTTCATCAAGTAGCTTATATGAGTGCTACACCATTGACTCAAACACCAGAGCAATTGGCAACATTAGCAGGGAATCAAAGTCCACTTATGGTTACTAGAGCTATTAATGGTTATAACTTTGATTGGTATGATGCTGTACTAAGGCCAGGCTCTACACAAAACCATTATCTCAACCTATCCGGAAGAGCTGACAATGGATTGGCGTATAATTTGGCTTTTGGTGTACAAAAAGATGAGGGAATCATTGATAAAGATTCTAATGAAAAATATAATTTGAAACTTGGAATTACACATAAGATCAATGATAAGTTTTCAACTGGAGCCAATATTACTGTCGCAAAAATTGTAACAGAATTAGGTAGTGAACTTGCAATGCAAGAAGCTTTCCGACTTAGTCCTCTAATGTCACCATGGGCAATAGATGCCAACGGGAACGAACTTGTAGGGACCAAATTTTTCTTGCCAGGGAAGTTAACTTATCCTAATGGTGCTTGGGCAATTAACAAGACAAGTTCTCCAAATCCACTAAGCGAAATTGAAAATTCTAATCAAACGGAAAAGATCTGGCAAGGGATAGCGAATATTTATTTTCAATACCAACCAAAAAAATGGATCTCCTTCAAGACAACTTTTGCGACTGGATTCACAAATACTCAACTTGGAAGTGCTTATGGAGCAGAGACCAATGCAGGTGTAGCCTTAAATGGTCTTATATCGTCATCCATCAGAAGAAATGATAACTTCAACTATACTTGGGACAATCAGGTAGACATGAAGCATACCTTTGGTAATAACCATGATTTTAGTTTATTGTTGTTGCAAAGTCAATACTATAATGAAAATATAAGTTCTTACTCTTATTCAAATGGACAGCCTTTCAATACTGGTATTTATAATATTGGCTCCGGCGTACAAACGAGTTACCAAATCAATTCTGGATATACCAAGAAAACCTTGAACTCATTTGCCGCCAGATTGAATTATGCATACATGGGAAAATATTTAATAACCGCGTCAACCAGATATGACGGTTCGTCTGTTTTATCAGAAGGTAACAAATGGACCAATTTTCCATCTGTAGCATTGGGCTGGAGGCTTAGCAAGGAGCGCTTTTTGGAAAGTAGCAATATCATATCTGACTTGAAATTAAGAGCTAGTTTGGGATATACAGGAAATGATAATGTTGAACCTTATACGACTCAAGCAGCTCTTAACCAGCAAACGTTTTATGCAAATGGAGCCAACTTGGTTTCGGGCTGGCAAACTACGGCCTTGGCTAATAGGAATTTAACTTGGGAAAAAACAAGAGAGCTCAACTTTGGTTTAGATTTTGGGTTTTTGAAAAATAGAATAACTGGTACGGTAGATGTGTATGATAGGCTATCGAAAGATCTAATTTATCAACAGCAATTACCTGCAGAAACAGGATGGAGATATACGTTCTCCAATGTAGGGTCGGTAAGTAATAAAGGTGTCGAAGTATTATTAACAACCAAAAACATTCAAAAGGAAAGAATATCTTGGGAAACTACTTTTACATTTTCTAAAAATGTAAATGAGTTGGTTTCCATTTATGGTCAAGACCAAGTGAACGATATCGGAAATAATCTCATCATAGGAAGTAGTTTGAATCCAAATTACAATTACATATATGATGGAGTTTGGCAAGAAAGTGAAGCCGCACAGGCGGCTGTCTATGGGCAGAAGCCGGGAATGGCAAGACCAAAGGATTTGAATGGTGACGGTAAATTTGATGCCAACGATCGAACCGTTATCGGAAGCTCTGTTCCGAAATGGCAAGGTAGTTTTTATTCTAAATTGACATTCGGAAATTTTGACTTCAATTTCTCAGTAATCACAAGTCAGGGACAAACTGTACTAAGTACTTTTCATAGAAACTTTGCAGATACTACAGATAGAGGAAGACAGAAAATTGTGATGGATTACTTTATTCCTACCAATGGCGCTGGCATAGAAGCTAATCCTAATACAGAAAATCCTAGGCCGGGACCACAAGCTACTGGAGCAGGAGCTTTCTGGGCATCAGGAATGGCTTTTTACAGGGATGCTTCATTTGTAAAGGTTAAAAATATATCTTTGGGCTACACCTTTAGTTCTAATCTGTTGCGCGATTTGAAAATCAATGGATTGAGAATCTATGTGAATGTATTGGATCCTTTCGTATTCACAAAGTTTGACGGTTATGATCCGGAGTGGGCAGCTTCTCCGTTTGGTATCAATAGGCCAGCATCTATTACTACACAATTTGGTTTAAGTGCTAAATTCTAAATATTAAATCTCATGAAAAAATCAATATTCATATTAGGTGTCCTTGTTGCGTTGTTTAGTTCGTGCAACGATTTTATAGAGGAAGACAACTTATCTTTTGTTTCTGCTGATGAAACATACAAAACAGCAGCTGGTTTCCAATTGCTTGTGAATACAAACTATGCGTGGCAAAAAGGCATCTATGGTGGTGATCCTTGGCTCTTCGTTGCAGGTACAGACATGTATGCAGAAGGGAGATCTCCAGAACCTGCCGGGTTGAGCCAGTATACCCAGTTGATCCCGTCTGCTGAAGGTGTAGAGCAATTGTATACTACTTGCTATCAATTGATTCAATCTGTTAATAAAACGGTTTATTATTCTACACTTACTGAGCAAAATGCTAATGTTCCAGCTCTAGTTGGGGAAGCTAGATTTTTAAGAGCGAATGCCTATTTCTTATTAGTACAAACTTACGGTGGGGTTCCTATTGTGACAGAAAACTTTACTTCGCCGGTTCTTCAGTTTGACAGAAATAGTGCAGAAGAAGTTTATGACTTTATCATAGCCGAATTAGAAGCTTCTTTGGCGAGTGTTGGAACATCCGCATATAGCGCTACAGGCAAAGTGAACAAAAAAGCTGTAAATGATTTATTAGCAAAGGTACACTTGACACGTGGATATGAAAGCTTCGGAAAGCCGACGGATTTTGCGACCGCGGCTACATATGCAGATGCCGCAATTGCTGGACAAGCTTTGTCTTTGTCTTATGATCAGTTGTTTGCTCCGGGAAATGACTTGAATGCAGAAACAATATTCTCTGTTCAATACGACCCAAAATCTACTTCTACTTCGCCAACAACATTAGGAAATAAACAGTTCTACTATTTCAGTTCTTATCTTGGAGGTTCTGAAACAGGAGGTTCTGCACCACTTAGAAGCTACAATCTTTGTCCTACTAATTATGCTTTGAGTTTATTTACCAAAGAAGACTCAAGATGGACGGCTACATTTATGAATGTGGTTTATGAAAAATATTATGATTTTTATAGAGCGCCGGATAAGAATGTGCTGAAGATCAAACATTTCTATTCTCCAAAATGGTTTACTGCGGCAGATAAAACGACCTGGTTGACAACAAATGAAGCAAAGTTGGCAACTGGTTTTGTATATCATGATTGGGGAACTTATGATGCGGCTTATACACTTACGAAAAATTTAGATTATCAGACCATTCCGGTTAAGAAATTTGATGATCCAGCGCTTACCACACCATCTAGCACAGGTCCTGTGAGCACAAGAGACATTATTACTGCAAGATTAGGGGAGACTTATTTGATAGCAGCAGAAGCTTATCTGAAAGCTGGAAATCCTGCAGTAGGTTTACTAAGGTTAAATTCAGTAAGGACGAGAGCTGGTGTAGCTCCAGCAAAGGCTTCCGAGTTCAATATCGATTATATCTTGGACGAAAGAGGTAGAGAGATGCTGGGTGAATACACAAGATGGTTTGACCTCAAAAGAACAGGGAAATTGGTTGAGCGTGCTGTGATGCACAACTACAGGATTCCAAGTGCAGCAAACTTCAATGGAAACAATGGACAGTTAAAAATTCTTAGACCAATTCCACAAATTGTAATTGATCTTAATCAAAATAAAAATTTTCCGCAGAATCCTGCTTATTAATGATTAAACTTATTTTAGGACGGGACATAAAAATAAGAAAAAGCTCAATGAAATTTCATTGAGCCTTTCTCTTATTAATTAAGTTAAGAATCTAATATCTAACTTCTAGATTCTAACATCTTCTACGCAATTCCTTCTTCCTCTCCTTTTAGTTTCTCCGCATTTTCAGCCATAATCACAGCGTCCATCATCTCTTGGATATCGCCATTCATATAAGCATCAAGATTATAGATTGATTTATTAATTCTATGGTCGGTAACTCTACCTTGCGGATAATTGTAAGTTTTGATTTTTGCAGAACGGTCACCTGTTGAAACCATTGTTTTTCTCTGAGCTGCAATATCACCAACCACTTCCTGAAGTTTAATATCGTACAATTTCGCTCTCAACATTTCCATAGCTAATTCTCTGTTAGCCAACTGAGAACGAGCCTGCTGACAAACCACAACCAATCCGGAAGGTTTGTGTGTTAATTGAACTTTTGTTTCAACTTTGTTAACGTTCTGTCCACCGGCACCGCCAGAACGTGAAGTTTGCATTTCTATATCAGCAGGATTGATTTCCACATCCACTTCTTCAGCTTCCGGCAAAACCGCAATCGTAATTGCAGAAGTATGCACACGACCTTGAGATTCAGTCTCCGGAACACGCTGTACACGGTGAACTCCAGATTCGAATTTCATAATTCCGTACACGCTTTCGCCTTGTACTTTCATAATCAATTCTTTGTAACCTTTGGACGCTTCACTAGAATCAGTAACTTCGTGTTTCCAGCCTTTAGTTTTGAAATACATCGTGTACATTCTGTACATATCTTCCACAAAAATTGCTGCTTCATCTCCACCAGTTCCGGAACGCATCTCCAGAATGATATTTTTATCATCGGCTGGGTCTTTTGGAATCAAAAGATATTTTAATTCTTCCTCAAAAGCAGGAAGTTTATTTTGGGCTTCGTACTTTTCCTGTTTTGCCATTTCCACAAATTCTTTATCAGAACCGTCGGCAATGATTTCGTCTGACTCAGCAATGGTATCAAGAGCGCTTTTATATTCATCAAATACTTTTACGATTTTTCCCAAATCGCTGTATTCTTTGTTAAGTGTAGAATATTTTTTTTGGTCAGAAATCACATCCGGTTGGATGATAAGGTCTGCCACCTCGTTATATCGTTGTTTTATCGCTTCCAGTTTCGGAATTAATGACTTAGACATAGGTAAATTTTAGTTTGCAAAGATACGGAATTAAGAAACAAGAAGAAAGAGCCAAGAATCAAGAAAAATAATTTGATTTTTTTACCACAAAGGCACAAAGTTTTTGCGCAAGGTTCACTAGGTTAATCTTTAGAAATTGACATTTAATTATGTTCTTTGCGAATATCTTAGAAACAATTTAAAAATTAATAAAACCACATAGACACATAGAGAATGCAATATTTACTTTTAAAAAAAATAAAATAGAACTAAGCACATTCCTATTTTATCTTAAATCTATACAAAACTATGTGTCTATGTGGTTAAAAAAGAAAATCCACTCTCAAAAGAATGGATTTATTATATATTGTTTCGCTTTGAGTGCAATCTCTCACGAAAAGAAAATTGCCAAATTAATGATGGTGACCGTGAGAAACTGGTTTTTCTCCTGCTGGTCTTTGGTAGATTACTTCTACATCTTCCTGCTCATAAAGCTTTTTGTATCTGATTTTTTCTGGATCAAAGTTTTTGTTGATTTTCCCAAAATATTCTGCTACTCCTTCTGTTAACCAAAGTGGTACGATGAATCCGAAGAACATCAAAATACACCAAAATCCACAAATCATCATGGTGAAGAAATAAACAGTCCAAAGAAATTGGTAAACCGGCCAGAATGCTGATAACATCATAATGCTATATATTTTGAGCAAAAATAGAGGTTTTTATTCTATCTCACAAAATTTCTGAATTGATTTTTTTCATTTTGCCGAATTTTTAGTTTTTAGTATTTTCGTAAGGTTGTAAAAATCAACAAAATCAAAGGGTGAAAATTCCTAAAAAGATGGGAACCCAATAGCCCCGATTGTAGCGGTTACCCCGCAACTAGCCTTGGGAAAAGCCTTGGCGTGAGGAGTATGAGCGGAAAGCGGGATTAAGCTTCTAATAAATTTAAAAATTATACAATGAGTTTCAGAATCGAAAAAGACACGATGGGCGAAGTGCAAGTGCCTGCAGAGAAATTTTGGGGTGCGCAAACGGAGCGCTCTAGAAATAATTTCAAAATCGGTCCGGAAGGAAGTATGCCTCGCGAAATCATCGATGCATTTGCTTACCTGAAAAAAGCAGCAGCTTTTACCAACGCAGAATTAGGCGTTCTTTCTAATGAAAAAAGAGATGCAATTGGAAAAGTCTGCGACGAGATTCTTGCAGGAGAATTGTATGACCAATTTCCTTTGGTAATTTGGCAAACCGGTTCCGGAACACAATCTAATATGAATGTGAACGAGGTTGTTGCCAACAAATCTCACGTCAACAGAGGAGGACACTTAGGTGAAAAAACTGAAGTTCACCCGAATGATGATGTAAACAAATCTCAGTCTTCTAATGATACTTATCCAACAGCAATGCATATTGCAGCTTACACTAAGGTTGTAAAAGATACGCTTCCTGCTTTGGAAAAATTGAGAAATACGCTTGACGAAAAAGCGAAAAAATTCCAAAATATTGTAAAAATCGGAAGAACGCACCTTATGGATGCAACGCCTTTGACTCTTGGACAAGAATTCTCTGGTTATGTTGCTCAATTGGATTATGCGAAAAAGGCGATTAATAATACGCTTGACCATTTGAAAGAATTGGCTCTTGGTGGAACTGCGGTTGGAACAGGACTTAACACGCCAAAAGGTTATGATGTCGTAGTTGCTAAATATATTGCAGATTTCACAGGGCTTCCTTTTGTAACAGCTCCGAATAAATTCGAGGCTTTGGCGGCACACGACGGGATTGTGGAAACTCACGGCGCGTTGAAGCAATTGGCGGTTTCTCTTTATAAAATTGCTCAAGATGTTAGATTGTTAGCTTCTGGACCACGTTCTGGAATTGGTGAAATTCATATTCCGGAAAACGAACCAGGTTCTTCTATTATGCCTGGAAAAGTAAATCCTACACAGAACGAAGCTTTAACAATGGTTTGTGCACAAGTTCTTGGAAATGATACTACTATTTCTTTCGCAGGAACGCAAGGAAATTACGAACTAAATGTTTTCAAACCTGTAATGGCAGCGAACTTCTTGCAGTCTGCACAATTGTTGGCGGATGCAATGATTTCTTTCAACGACCATTGTGCTGTTGGAATTGAGCCAAATGAACCGAGAATCAAAGAATTGGTTGACAAATCCCTGATGTTGGTAACTGCGCTTAACACGCATATCGGTTACGAAAACGCAGCGAAAATCGCTAAAACGGCCCACAAGAATGGAACTACTTTGAAAGAAGAAGCAGTTAATCTTGAATTATTGACAGCAGAACAATTTGACGAGTGGGTGAAACCAGAAGATATGGTTGGAAGTCTTAAATAGAAAATAGACTTTTAGACAAAATATAATAGACAAACTCCGAGAATTGCCTCGGAGTTTTTATTTTTACTAAATTTCGCTTATGAATATTGATATAATTCTTGACCAAATTTTTATACTTCCAGAAGAATCGAAATCTGATTTAAAGAATTTGATTTCTGAAATCGAGTTTTCGAAAGATAACATTATTATCAAAGCTGGAAAAGTTGAGAAAACGATTTATTTCATCAAAAAAGGAATTGTGAGAGCTTTTGTTCCGCAGGAAAATCAAGATTTGACGTTTTGGTTTGGCAAAGAAGGCGATGTGGTTTTGCCGATGAAAAGTTATGTTGATAATCATCAGAATTATGAGAATATTCAACTTTTGGAAGATTGTGTTTTGTATCAATTGAAAATCGATGATTTGAGGCAACTATTTGAAACTGATATCAATATTTCGAATTGGGGAAGAAAATTAGCTGAGAAAGAATTGGTAAAAACTGAGGAATTATTTATTTCCAGACAGTTCAGAACAGCAAGTCAGCGTTATGAAGAACTTTTGACAAAACAACCCGAGATTATCCAGAGAGTTCAATTGGGTTACATCGCTTCATATCTGGGAATCACACAAGTCAGTCTGAGCAGAATCCGAAGCGAAATCTGATTAATTTTTTAACATTTGTAAAAAGATTCAAAGTATTTGATTCGGAAATTTGCACCATTAAAATTGATAAATAAATGAACTGGATTTTTTTAATTCTTGGAGGACTGTTTGAAGTTGGATTCACATCTTGTTTAGGAAAAGCCAAAGAAACATCGGGCGCAGAATCTTACCTTTGGTACGCAGGTTTTGGAATATCTTTGATTGCAAGTATGCTTCTATTAATCAAAGCAACACAAACACTTCCATTAGGAACGGCTTATGCAGTCTGGACTGGAATTGGCGCTGTTGGAACTGTTTTGGTTGGGATTTTTATCTTTAAAGAACCGGCAACCTTTTGGCGACTGTTTTTTATTTTCACATTAGTTGCTTCTATCGTTGGGTTGAAAGCAGTTTCTTCACATTAATACAAAAGCCTCAGAAGTTCCGAGGCATTTATTTTTTTCAGAGAAATATTCTCGCAGATTTCGCAAATCGAGCAGATGAAATGTTAAATCTGCATTATCTGCAAAATCATCGAGATATTAAATTCAACTAACCGAAACTTGGTCTGCAAAATATTGCTCCAAATCTTTCAATGTTTCCGGAGAAGTTTGGATATCTTTTACCAATTCGCCTTTGTTGATGACTACAATTCTTTCGCAAACTTCTGTCGTGTGCGCCAAATCGTGACTGGAAATCAAGAATGTTGAATCTGAGTTTTGTGACCAATCTCTAATGAGGTTTTTCAGTTTGATTTGGGTTGAAGGGTCAAGATTAGCAAAAGGTTCATCTAGGATGATAATTGCAGGTGTTCCAATTAAAGCACCGATGATTCCTACTTTTTTCATATTTCCTTTGGAAAGGTCGCGGATATATTTTTTGGCATTCAGGATTTCTCCATTGAAGAAATCGGTGAAGTTTTTCAGGAATTGGTCCACGTTAGCTTTGCTTTGACCTCTAAGTTCGCCTAAGAAATAGAAATATTCTTCAGGAGTCAAATAACCAATCAGAAAAGTTTCATCAATAAAAGCTCCGACTTTGTTTTTCCAATTTTCGGATTCGTTGACTTTTTCTTCATCTATGGAAACAAAACCTGAACTTGGCTCAATCAAATCCAGAATCAAACTGAATAAGGTGGTTTTTCCGGCACCGTTATTTCCGACTAAGCCAATGGTTTGACCTTTTTGGAAATCAAGTGATTCTATTCCTAAGACTTTTTTTGTTTCGTAAATTTTGGAGAGGTTATTTATTATTATCATTTTATTAATATTTTAAGAAGTGAGAGTTTTTTTGAACACAAAGTCCACAAAGATTTTTTTGATAATTATTGAAAATATTTTAAGGTTCACAAAGGCGTAAAACTTAACAAAGAAAAAAATTTAAGTTTAATTTCCTTTGAAGGCTTTGATGGTTGAATATTTTTCTTTTTTGTAAAGCTTGACAATGAAATCGAAGAACTTTTCCCTAAGAAAAAAGCCAATCAATCCCAAAACGCCCAAACTTGCCACAGCCGCAGTTGTTCCGAAAAAATATTTTGAAACTCCGAAAACCACCATTGGTAAAACCATTTGTGGCAGAAGCAGCAGGATATTTTTGAAACTGAAATTATTTTTCTTGCCTAATGTTTTTCCTCTCGCATTAAGGTCAATCGGATTTTTGTTAAATGCTCCCGACAACAAAACGACCTGAGAATTGACGCCGACATTGTAAAGTCCGGCAGCTAAAAACGTAAAATACAAATCCCAACTCACAAACGCATAACCAACTGCTAGAACCATACTCATAGCAACAGCGCTCACAATCATCCACCATTTAGCTTTCAGATATTCTTTGTAGGGAACGTTGAGCGTCATCATTAATGGATAATATGAACTATCAAATGAAGGAACTCTCTGTCCAAACAAAAACAGAAACCCACCAGTTACGAAAAGCCCCATAAACAATTGCATATAAGCCGTTTTGTAAGCGGGAGAACTGAATAAAAGCAAACCATAAAACAAGAACAGAAAACTTCCCAAAGCGATAGATTTTGCTGCTTTGCTTCGTTTTATCATTCGGATATCGTTGTTGATAAAAGTTCCAAGAACGCCGTATTTATTCAGAAATTGGATATTTTCTGTATTTCCAACTTCCTGTTTCATTTCAAGACCTTTGTCGAGATAGAAATTGCCTCGGATGTATTTTCTCGTGAAAACGAAACCGACAATCATCATTACAATCGGGACAATAATGAGCCACCAATGATTATAGAAACTCATAAAAATCATTTCGGAAACACTTGATAATGAAATGATTTTATAATAATCTAATCCAGCTGCAAAAACCAAAAGTCCGCCTACAATCCACACAACTGCATCTTTTCCATTCAGAAGAATGTTCACAAAATTGCTGAAAAACGTGATAATGATGATTGCAAAAATCCAAGAGAAACTTCCTGCAACAGAATAGCCATTGTAAAGTAAAATTCCTAAAAGCGGAAGGTAAACAAAAAGTCCACCCCAACTGAAAAATGAAAGAAAAGTCTTGCTAATCATATAATTGACCAGCGTACTTTTTTTGATATTCATTGTCAGAAAAGGTTTGATATTCTGAGTTGGCATTTGCTGGAAAAAATATCGTAGAAACAAATCTGCCATCAACCAATAAATTAGAAACTTGCTAATGAAAGGCAATGGGTCGATATGCAATTTTTGCTTCGGAAAATAGAATACACCAAATGCCAGAAAAACAAATAAAGCTAAAATGTACAAGACTCCCAAAAGCTGGAAAATCTTAACAATAATATTGGCTGCCAAAGAACTGGACCTGAAAAAACTTTTGAATTCTAATCTGATAAATCGTTGCAGCATAGGACTAATATTTTTGTTAAATTTAATAAATTCGGAATTTGCTAATATTTCTATCTATTAAGTTCCATTTTTCGAGAAAATGTTACAAATTATTTTAATTTATCAACATTTGAATACGTAAAATGTTAGTTGTTTGCATATAACTAAAATTGATAAAACTTTCAAAAATTATATCTTTGTACAATGGCACAAAAGGACACATTATCATCGCTTACGCAGGGTAATTTTGCAAAGGAGCTCTCTATTTCGGATGGCAAAATGCCTCCAAATGCATTAGACTTTGAGAAAATCGTCATCGGAACTTTTCTAATCGATAGAAAGGGTCTAGATCATTCTATTGACTTATTGACACCCGAAGTTTTCTACGACCCGAGACATCAGACGATTTTTGCTACAATTCTAAAACTGTATGAAAGCAATTCACCAATTGATTTGATGACTGTTATTCAGGATTTAAAAAAGAATGAAAAACTGAATCTTGCCGGCGGTGACCATTACATCATCGATTTGACAATGGGTGTAAGTTCTTCTGCGCATATCGAATACCATGTGCGTGTGATTCTTGAAAAATATATTCTTCGTTCTTTAATTAATGTTTCAGCCAATGTTATCGATAGTTCTTACAAAGAATCAACCGACGTTTTCGAATTGTTGGACAAAGCTGAACAATCGTTTTTTGAAATCACGAATGGAACCATTAAGAAGGGTTTCGATACCGCGAATTCATTAGTAAAAGAAGCGATTGACAAAATCAAAGCGCTTAAAGATAAAGAAGGATTATCCGGAGTTCCATCTGGATTTACAGCTCTTGACAAAGAAACCGGAGGTTGGCAAAACTCTGACCTCATCATCATTGCAGCAAGACCTGCGATGGGTAAAACGGCGTTTATACTTTCTATGGCGAGAAACATTTGTGTTGACCACAATATTCCAATGGCACTATTCTCTTTGGAGATGGCATCGGTACAGTTGATTACAAGGATGATTTCTTCAGAAACTGGAATTTCTTCTGAGAAATTGAGAAAAGGTCAAATGTCAGATGATGAGTGGCAAAGACTCTTCACCAACGTTTCTGCTTTGGAAAATGCGCCACTTTATATTGATGAAACGCCTTCACTTTCTATATTCGATTTTAGGGCAAAGTGCCGAAGATTGGTAATGCAACACGGCGTTAAAATGATTATGGTCGATTATCTCCAGCTGATGACCGCTAGTTCCGGAAAAGGAGGAGGAAACCGTGAGCAGGAGATTTCTATGATTTCTCGTTCCTTAAAAGCCATCGCAAAAGAATTGAATGTCCCTGTAATCGCCCTGTCTCAGCTTTCCAGAAGTGTGGAAACAAGACCAGGCAAAAGACCGATGCTTTCTGACCTTAGGGAATCCGGAGCGATTGAGCAGGATGCGGATATTGTATCTTTCATCTTTCGACCAGAATATTATAAAATTGCGGTTTGGGACAATGACGAAGAAGGCGCGGAAACGAGTACAGAAAACCAAGCCGAAATCATTATTGCAAAACATAGAAATGGTGCAACGGCAGACGTTCGTTTAGCTTTCCACAAAAACATTGGTAAATTCGCCGACCTTGGAACGAATTACGAATATACGCCTTCCAACTTTGGACAAAAAGACGAGCCTTCTGGATTTGATAAAATAAATATCACCATTGACCCAGGCGCAGCCTTTGGATTACCTAACAACAATCAATTGTCTGGTTCTGCAATGAATGATGACGATGATGATATGCCTTTCTAATGTAATGATTGATAAATAATAGTTGATAATTGATTTGAATACAAAACAACAATTAATCATTAATTTTTTTCTAATTTGAGAATCGAAATCTTTACAGACGGCGCTTGCAGTGGAAACCCCGGACCTGGCGGTTACGGAATTCTAATGCGTGTTCCCGAAAAAAAATATCAGAAAACCTACTCCAAAGGGTTCCGGAAAACCACGAATAACAGAATGGAATTGATGGCTGTTATCGTGGCTCTTGGAAATCTGAGAACTTCAGATAACGATGTTCATATCTATACTGATAGCAAATATGTTGCAGACGCCATCAATCAAAAATGGATTTACGGTTGGATAAAACGCGGTTGGAAAAATGTGAAAAATCCCGACCTTTGGCAAGTATTTTATAAACTCTATCAACTTCACAATCCTAAAATCCATTGGATAAAAGGTCACGCTGGTCATCCAGAAAATGAAATTTGTGACCAATTAGCCGTGGCTGCAACCAAATCTGGAAAATTGGAGATTGACTCTTATTTTGAGAATCACAGTGATGGTGGGATTTTTTAATCTATGCCGATTATTTCATAAGCTTATTTCTTCGCATTAGCGTTCACGTAAGCCAAAACCCAGTTGGTTTCTTCTGCCGTCAATTTTGCTTTTGGCGCCATTGCTGCCATAATCGGCTTCCAATCGGCAACGGTGTACTCTGAAGGTGTTGGTAAGCCGTGACATCTCCCGCAACGTAGGCTGTACAAATCTTCTCCTTTTTTAAGAATCTCTTCATTAGAAAGATTGGCAATTGCAGAATTTGTTTCAGAAGTTGGAGATGTTGTTTGTTGCGTTTTACAAGAATAGACAATTACGCCCAATAGACACAAACTGTATAGGTATTTTTTCATTATTTTTGAATTTGATTTTATCAAAAGTAATCAATTTGGTTGCAGATAAAACTAGCCAATCGTAATTTGTAATTATTCCAAATTCCCAATGACAAAACAACTCAGCTTGCAGGATTATATCGATGGAATCCAATCTTCGGACAAAAGGATTTTGGGAAAAGCGATTACACTTGTCGAAAGTAAAAAGCCTGAGCACAGAAAAATCGCAGATCAATTACTGAAAGAAATCTTACCATTCACAGGAAAATCTGTGCGAATTGGAATTACAGGCGTTCCCGGTGCTGGAAAATCAACTTTTATAGAAAGCTTTGGAAAATTAGCAATTGAACAAGGGAAAAAAGTGGCTGTTTTAGCAATTGATCCAAGTTCATCCATCAACAAAGGAAGTATTCTCGGCGATAAAACTAGAATGGAAGAACTTGCTAAAGATCCAAATGCGTTTATCCGTCCAAGTCCAAGCTCCGGATTTTTGGGAGGGATTGCGAATACCACTTTTGAAAGTCTTTTGATTTGTGAAGCTGGAGGTTATGATTACATATTAATAGAAACTGTTGGCGTTGGTCAAAGTGAAACATTAGTGAATGACATTACCGATGTTTTTCTTTTTCTGAAAGTCATCGGAACCGGTGACGAATTACAAGGAATTAAGCGTGGAATAATGGAAATGGCGGATTTGATTTTCATTAATAAAGTCAATTCTGAGAATCTTTCTAACGCTAAAATGACAAAAACCGAATTGACAAGAGCATTGCAATTTATCACTCCGAAAGAGAAAAATTGGAAAATTCCCGTGATTCTTGGTTCAGCGTTGGAGAAAACAGGATTGGATGAAGTCTTTAATAAAATTGAAGATTATACTTCGTTAAAAATAAAAAACGGAACTTTCCTAGAAACCAGAAAAAATCAAGCGCAAAAACGCTTCGAATTTTGGGTAAAAGAGTATATTCTTGAAAAGGCAAAAAATGACCACTTGCTGGAAAATTCTTTCCAAGAACATAAAAAAAATGCTTCAGAACTGTTTTCTAATCCAAGTTCTGAAGCGAGAGATTTTGTAAAGAAATTATTGGGTAATTAATTATTTCGGCGCTGAAATGTTTCCATCAAAACTTATTGGTTGTCTGTTATTCGAATTTATTGATAAAAACGCACTTCCATTTTTGAGAATCTCCAGATTGAAAACATAATTTTCTTGCTGGTCTCTTGGTGTAATCACAAAAAGTGTTTTTCCTTTTTTGCTCGTAGATTGTTTTATAGAAAATTCTTTGGATTCGAATCTAATTCCACCATTATTCGCATCGCCCGGATTAACCGTAAACGCTCTTCCAAAATAAGGCAAAGCCACACTGAATAAATCTTTTTTCAAATTGAATCCATAACCAGGATCAAGATTCAGAATTCGAGTTCCTGTAGAATTTGGCATCGAATTCATTACATTAATGACATCATAATTCGTAGGAAATGCCTTAGTTGCGTTGAAATCAAATTCCTTTTTCTCCACAACGGAGCCTAATGTTGCTGGATCCAGATAAACCTGACTACCACAACTTGCAGTCATCAAGGCAAAGCTTATTATCAATATAAAAGATTTCATTTTATTTATTTTTTAGAGTAGTATTGTATCAAAAATCGTACAAGCTTTAGATATGAAAAACAAGAAAAGCTTAATAACTGTGTTCCAATTCTTTTCTAGAATCGCTGAAGATTTTCAGAATTTTATCTTCCTCATTTTCCCAACAAAGTTCATCAGAAGCGACATTTAAGTTATGAAGATAAAAGGCTTTTCCATTATTTAAAACCAGATTTATTTTCTCCGCAAGATGCTCAGGAGAATGATTTTCAATAATTTCTCCCACTTCGAAAGAATTGACAATGTTCGTCATTTCTGGAAAATTGGAAACCACAACAGGAACTCTCGACTGGATGTAATCGGAGATTTTGTTGGGCAAAGAATAGTAATAACTTAAGCCATTATTTTCCTCGATGCTCAAACCAACATCAGCTTTTGGTGTAATCTCACGAAGGTCAGAAGGACAAAGTTTTCCAAGGAATTTGACTTTATCCAAAACATTAGCGGTTTTTGCAACTTCCCGAAATTCAGCTTCCAAAGGACCTCCTCCAGCAATCCAAAGCTCTGCATTTTCAATAGATTGCATTGCAAGAATCGCTTTATCAATTCCTCGGGAATAATTAAGCCAACCTTGATAAAGAATTATTTTTTTTGAATTTTCCTTAGTTCCTGTAAACTCAATCTTTCTAGGAAGATTGTTGATTACAACCGGTTTATTGATTTCATATTCTTTCACAAACCAATTAGCGTATGAGTTACTTGCGGTAATCATGCGTTTGATTTTTGGTACAAATGTCTTTTCTATTTTTTTCCAAACATGTTTTACCCAACGTCCTTGGATTGTCGGCATTTCCGTAAAAATCTCGTGGCTGTCAAAGATGATTGGAATATTGAGTTTTTTGGAAATGAGATAATTTGGCATTAAAGTTTCTAAATCATTGGCTAACAAAATGGTCTTATTGTCAGTATGTTTTAAGAGTTCTTTATAAAGTTTTCTTTGATATTCGATATATGCAAAACGCAGTGTTTTCGATTTCAATTCAATCCTGAAAAAACGGTAAGGACGCTCCATTTCCGGCGCTCCAAGCCAATTACAGCCAATTAGAATAGGTTGGTAGCCATTATCATAAAGTGTTTTACATACCTTTTCCACTCGCTGGTCGGTATATAAATTATTGAAAACACTTACGATAACTTTCATTTTTAATCCTTTTTAAAGATGTTATAGACTTGGATCAAAGCAAGAATCCCATTAGGAATAATGATTGGCCAAAGCATTCCACTATAGACTCCATAAATAACAAAACAGATGCAACCCAATAAATTAACAGTTCTGATCGTTTTAATATCTTTCAGCAGAAAACTAGCAACCACAAAGGCAGAAGCTAAATAACCCACATATTCTGACCAATTTTCCATTAATAGTTTTTTTAAGGATTACAAACCTAAACAATTTTTTAAAAAAAATCAGGTCATAAAGTCCATTTTTTTCTAATGGCAATCTATTTGCAAACAAATATTTAAATTTTACAATAAATAATTGTAGGATTTATCATAAAAAACATAACTTAGTGTATAATTTTTAATTATGGATTATAAATTTTCAGACGGTTTGAACCGCGTGTTCAAGCAAAGCAAAAATGAAGCAAGGCGTTTGCAGAGTGAATTTCTGAATACAGAACATTTCCTTCTAGGAATCATCAAAACTGAAAATTCTGCAAAGGAAATCCTCGAAAACTTAAGCGCGGACCTTACTCAGATAAAAAGAAAAATAGAAACCCTAAGTGCTGTGAATTCTAATCCATTTACCGCAAATATGGGAAGCATTTCTTTTACAAAAATGGCAGACCAAGCTGTTAAAAGATCAGAATTGGAATGTCGCCAGTATCAATCTGCCGATATCAATACTGTCCATCTTTTATTAGGGATATTGTATAAACAAGAAGATCCTAGTTCAAGTATTCTTCAAGCTTACGACATAGATTATGATGCAGTTCAAAAGGCATATAGAACGATGTTGAAAAACACAGATCAATTGCCGCAAAATAGTGCTTACGATGATGAGGATGAAAAAGAAGAACCTTACAGCCAAATGAAGAAGCCAACGGGTAATCTTGGTGCTCAGAAAAGTAAAACACCTACACTAGATAATTTTGGTCGTGATTTGACAGCTCTTGCAAGAGACGGAAAATTAGATCCTGTTATTGGGCGTGAGAAAGAAATCGAACGTGTTTCTCAGATTTTATCAAGAAGAAAAAAGAACAACCCTCTTTTGATTGGTGAGCCTGGAGTTGGTAAATCTGCAATAGCAGAGGGATTAGCTTTGAGAATTCAGCAGAAAAAAGTTTCCAGAGTTCTTTTCAACAAACGTGTCATTACTTTGGATTTGGCAAGTTTGGTTGCTGGGACAAAGTACCGTGGACAATTCGAAGAAAGAATGAAAGCGATAATGACGGAATTGGAAAAAAATAGAGATGTCATTCTTTTCATTGATGAGTTACATACAATTGTCGGCGCAGGAAGTTCAACAGGAAGTTTGGACGCTTCCAATATGTTCAAACCGGCTTTGGCAAGAGGAGAGATTCAATGCATCGGAGCTACTACTTTGGACGAATATCGCCAATACATAGAGAAAGATGGAGCTTTGGAAAGAAGATTCCAGAAGGTAATGGTTGAACCAACTTCTATCGAGGAAACGATTCAAATTCTTCACCAGATCAAAGATAAATATGAAGACCATCACAATGTTCATTACAGTGATGAGGCCATCAATGCTTGTGTGAATTTAACTTCAAGATATATTACAGACAGATTTCTTCCAGACAAAGCAATTGATGCAATGGACGAAGCTGGTTCTAGAGTTTATATCAAGAATATGAAAGTTCCTACGGAAATCATCGATCACGAAAAACGTATCGAAGAAGTTAAGGACTTGAAACAACAGGCAGTAAAAGCTCAGGATTATCTGGAAGCAAGAAAATTGAAGGACGAGGAAGAAAGGCTTCAAATCGAATTGAATCTTGCTCAAGAACAATGGGACAAAGACGTCAAAGAGAAAAAAGAAGATGTTACAGAAGAAAATGTAGCAGAAGTTGTTTCTATGATGAGTGGAGTTCCTGTAACAAAAGTTGGTAAAAATGAGCTTGATAAATTGGCTCAAATGGATGAAAAACTGAACGGAAAAGTTATTGGTCAGCAAGACGCTGTTAAAAAAGTAGTGAAAGCTATCCAAAGAAACAGAGCTGGTCTTAAAGACCCGAATCGTCCAATTGGAACATTCATTTTCCTTGGAACTACAGGTGTTGGTAAAACCGAATTGGCGAAAGTAATGGCTCGCGAATTATTTGATTCTGATGAAGCATTAATCAGAATAGATATGAGTGAATATATGGAGAAATTTGCCGTATCAAGATTGGTTGGTGCGCCTCCAGGATACGTTGGCTATGAAGAAGGTGGTCAATTGACAGAAGCTGTTCGTAGAAAACCTTATGCTGTTGTTTTGTTAGATGAAATTGAAAAAGCGCATCCAGATGTTTTCAATATCTTATTGCAAATATTGGATGAAGGTTTTGTAACGGATTCTCTTGGAAGAAAAATTGATTTTAGAAATACAATCATTATTCTAACTTCGAATATCGGAACCAGAGATTTGAAAGATTTCGGAGACGGAGTAGGATTTGGAACTTCTGCGAAGAAAACCAATACAGATGCAAGAGCAAGGTCAACCATCGAAAGTGCTTTGAAGAAAGCTTTCGCACCAGAATTCTTGAACAGAATTGATGATATTATTATCTTCAACTCTCTTGAGCAGACAGATATAAGAAGAATTATCGACCTAGAACTTGGAAAACTTTACAGCAGATTAGAAAAATTGGGTTATGGTGTAGAATTGACAGATGAAGCCAAAGATTTCATTGCTGAAAAAGGCTGGGACAAAGACTTTGGAGCAAGACCTCTGAAACGAGCTATCCAAAAATATATCGAAGACTTGCTTGCAGAAATGCTTGTCAACAAACAATTTGGTGAAGGCGAAAAAGTTGTTCTTAAACTAAACGAAGCCAAAGACGGATTAGAAGGAGAATCGCAGAAAGAGAAAAAACCAGAAAAAATTTAATTAAATAAAAGACCGATGAAAATTTTCATCGGTTTTTTTTTATCGATTTTTTCAATTATAGAAATTGGAGTGAATTTAATAATCAATTATCGTATTTTTGCAACCTCAAACTAAGAACTCCCGTCAAGAGTTTCGTAAAATTGAAAAACAATGAAAATAGTAGTAGGCCTTTCCGGAGGCGTAGATTCTAGCGTGACCGCTTATCTTTTACAACAGCAGGGTCACGAGGTTATCGGACTTTTTATGCGCAATTGGAATGATGCGTCGGTAACTTTGGAGGACGAGTGTCCTTGGATAGAAGACAGTAATGATGCGCTTCTCGTCGCACAAAAATTAGGAATTCCTTTTCAGGTAATTGATATGAGTGAACTCTACAAAGAAAGAATTGTAGATTATATGTTCGATGAATATCAGAAAGGCAGAACGCCAAATCCTGATGTACTTTGTAACAGAGAAGTGAAATTCGATGTGTTTATGAAAACGGCTTTATCACTTGGTGCAGAGAAAGTGGCGACAGGACATTATGCGCGAGTTCATTCAACAATTGATGAAAATGGAAAAGAAATTTTTCATCTTTTAGCCGGAAAAGATAACAACAAAGACCAAAGTTATTTCCTTTGTCAACTAAGTCAAGACCAATTATCAAAAGCGTTGTTCCCGATTGGAGAATTAACAAAACCTGAAGTTCGTGAAATTGCGAAAGAGCAAGGTTTGGTAACGGCTGATAAGAAAGACTCTCAAGGACTTTGCTTCATTGGAAAAGTAAGTTTACCGACTTTTCTTCAGCAACAATTGGTTCCGAAGGAAGGCGAAATTGTAGAAATCTTCAATGACTTTGCTGAATTCCATAAAGAAACGCCAACTTTTAATTCGAAATTGGAAGAATTGGAATATCTGTCTGCAAAAATCAATTATAAAAAAGAGGACGGAAAAGTGATTGGCAAGCATCAAGGCGCACAATTTTTCACAATCGGACAAAGTAAAGGTTTGGGAATCGGCGGACACAAAGAAAGTTGTTTCATCATTTCCAGAGAAATGGAAAATAATATCATTTTCGTTGGTGAAGGAAGAAGTTTCCCTGGACTATTCAGAAAAGCTTTGAAAATCGATAATTCTGAAGTTCATTGGGTTCGTGAGGATTTGAGATTGAAAAACGGAGAATCTATGGAAGTGATGGCCAGAATCCGTTATCGCCAGACTTTGGAAAAAGCTACGATTTATCAATTCGAAGATGGCTTTTATATGGAATTTGAAAATCCTCAGTCTGCGATTGCTGAAGGACAATTTGCTGCTTGGTACATCGATGATGAGTTGATTGGAAGTGGAGTGATTTCTTAAAATCCTTTAGAATAAAATATTAAAACCGGCTTTATGAAAATCTCGTAAAGCCGGTTTTGTCTATACATTTGAATTCCTCGTCGGTAAATAACAATCATTCTTCTACAACTCCCTAACAATGGTACTTTCAGGCACCAATATTGAATCTTATTAAACAAGAACGCTAATCAATATTAACATTAAAAATTTTAGAAATTATGAAAAAGTTAGTTTTAGCAGTAAGTTTAGTTATCGCATTCACTGCTAGTGCACAGAAAAGAGACAATGGAATGAGAAACGTAAAAGTTGAAACTCATCAATATCAAAAAGATTTTGCCGGAATCCGTTTGAATCCCGCTCAGCAAAAGAAAATCGATAGGTTGTCAAGAGAAAGATTGAGCGAAAGAGAATATAACGCAAGAATCAGAAAAATCCTGAACAAACAACAATATGAGAATTATATGGCTTACCAGCACAAAGACTGGAAAAAAGACAGAGATTTTGCAATGAATGATCCTAGAAGATAACCCAATTTCACACTCATAATATTTTAAGTAGAACGCTCGAGAATATCGGGCGTTTTTATTTTAATATCTAAATTTCACGTTAAATCTTTTAGAGTTGAGTTTATTAATTGTTCAATTTCTTGCAAGGAACCCATATCAAGACTTTCTAAAGTAACACTTATCTTTTCATAGATTAACATCGACTCTTTTTCGTCCATTTTTTTTCCATTAAACTCCTTCGCAATTTCATCTATGCTTTCAGATAACAATTTGAATATTCCAATCTCTTTAAAAATATTGAACAACTCATTTCTGAAATAAATTATTTTTCCTAAATGTAATTTTTGATATCCCGAAAGTTCTCGAACTTTTGACCAATCGTTTCCTGCTCTACTTGCAAAATGATTTCCGTAGTAATCTCGTATTGAGTCATAATAACAATTTTCAAAATCATCTTCACTTGGATTTTCTTCTTTTTTATAGTAAAAAATATTAAAATACCCTCCTGAAAACAGATAAATAAAATAATGCAGTAATTTCTTTAAATGCTTCGTTTCCTCTTTTATTTTTTCTTCATCTTCTTTATTAAAATAACTTTCATTTTTTTGTCCATAAAAATCTAAATAACCTCTAGGTCTTTCAGAAGCAATAAAATAGTTTAATTCTATTTGTTTAACATATGATTGTCCCGATTCCGGCGATAAAAAAGAAATTTCTTTAAATCCGCCAAAATCATATCCAAGTTTTTTAGCGATAATATTTCCAACGATATGTCCCACTTCGTGCCAGACGTGAGATATGTTCTCTTCCATTTCTAATTTTTCATTATTATTAAATGAGTTTCCGAGGCTATTTTTGTCTTCAAAAGTAAAGTCAGACATATTAAATTTATTTTATTAGCCAATCTTTAAAATCCTTCACTCGTTCTCGACTAACCGTAATTTCTTCATCAGGTTGAAATTCCAAATCAACTTTATAATTCGGGGAAGTATGGATGTTTTTGATGTAATCTGAACTGATGATAAACTGTCTGTTCACTCGGAAAAACTTAGTGTCTTCCAACACATTTTCCAGTTCGTCCAAGGTGAAATCTGTTGGATAAGTTCGTTCTTTGGTTTGCAGATAAACAATTTTATTTTCGCTGAAGAAACAACTTACTTCATTAATGGAAACCACTTTTAGATTATATCCGATTTTTACCAAAATTCTGGAAAGTGTCGATTTTTCCTTTCGAACAATTTGTCTGATTTCCTGCGAATTAACTGTTTCGTCTTCTGGTAAGAACGATTTAAATTTTTCAATAGCTTTTGCTAAATCTTCTTCTTCAATTGGTTTTAAAAGATAATCGATACTATTCAACTTAAAAGCTTTCAATGTGTATTGGTCAAAAGCGGTTGTGTAAATGATAAAAGCCTTGGTTGAAACTTTATCAAAAATATCAAACGATAATCCGTCTCCTAAAACAATATCCGAAAAAATCAATTGCGGATGTTCATTTTCCTGAAACCAATCAACCGCTTCTTCCACAGAATTAAGGCTTGCAACTAACTCTAAATCAGAAAATAAACCTAATAATTTTTCAAGTCTTCTGACTGCAGGTTTTTCGTCTTCGATGATTATCGTTCTTATCATTTTTATAGTTTTTTATTGAATCGAAATTAAGGAAAATATTATTTATTTTTTTCCATCAATTCTCTGATTTTTCGCTCTTCCCAATCTTTTCCAAGAACAAACTGAGGAACAAAAACACTCAGTCCGTGCGCCACCAAACCTATTCCCCAAAAGAATAATGTGATGAAATTCTTATATTGAAAATAACTTTCACCAGGTTTCAAATCCTGAATATTAATAAACACAATCAACAGATTAACAAAGATGTAAATCGCCAAATGTGTATAAAACCCTTTCAATTTTTTCACTCTTCTTCTGGCTTCAAGATATTTGATATCGTCTTGTTTATTAATGATTTCCATTGTTTTGCTTTTTAATTTCTTTATTAATCATATCATTCTCCCAATCAGAATTGAAGAAAAATAACTTTACGCCTTTGATTGCCAAAATCAATCCCCAGATGATGAAAATCCAAGAAACCTGCATCTCGCCAAGATTTTGAGGAAAGCCGTGTTTGAAGAATTTGACACCGTAAATCACTCCGAACACGATTGCAAAAACAAGCAATCCAGAATAGAAGTTTTTGATTTTTTTCACTCTTTCCACAGCCATTTCGTAACGTGGATTTTCTTTATTAATATTTTCCATTGTGATAAGTTTTTTAAATTATTTCTGATTGTTCATAATTTCACGGATTTTCTTTTCTTCCCAGTTTTTTCCGATTGCAAAGACGTTCATTCCGTGAGCCAATAGTCCGATTCCCCAGCCTAGCATTGGCCAATAAAACCAAAGTTGTCTTGGAGAGGTCATAAGGTTAAGGATTACCAAAAACGGAATGATAATGCAATATGAGATAAGATTTCCATAGAATCCTTTGATTTCTTTTACTCTTTTTACTGCTTTTTCGTAAGCAATACTTTCTGTTTCTTGTGTGGTGTAAGCTGTCATTGTCTGAGATTTTTTTTCTATTAATATTGGTATTTTAACTTTAAATGTCTGTTCTGTTTTTTCTATAAAAACATTGTCTTTTGTAAGAAGTGCGTAACGCTGAACAATATTTGCCAAACCGATTCCTGCACTTTCTTTAAGTTGTTCTCTTATTTGGAGATTATTTTCGATGGAGAGAAATTTTCCTTCTGTTAAGATTCTGATATTCAATGGTTTTGATGAGGTTGCAAAATTGTGTTTGATGCAATTTTCCAACAACAATTGTAACGAAAGCGGAACCACGAATTTTTGCAAATCATCAGGATTAATATCAAAAGTAAAATCAACACTGTCTTCGAATCTGGTTTTCAGAAGATTGCAGTATATTTTAGCAAATTCTATCTCGTCTTCCACTTTTACCATTTCCTTATCTTTCTGTTCCAAAACATAGCGGTAAATCTTTGACATCGATGTCGTGAATTTCTGTGCCTGTTCAGGATTTTCATCAATCAAAGCGGTTAAAACGTTCAAAGAATTGAAAAGAAAATGCGGGTCCAATTGATTCTTTAACGATTCAAATTGCGCGTTGGCAGATTTTGCGATTAACTTCTGTTCTACAACTTCTTTTTTGGTATTCTTTTTCAGTTCCTCCATAAAACCCTTGGCGTGGAGAAAAGCCGATATCATCAAGGCGATATTAATTGTGAACCAATTGATAAAATTATATTTACCCGAGAAGAAAGTTTCTGTTGTCGCTGTTTTCTGAATCACAACAAAATTCAGGTAACCACATAAATAACTTACCACAACATTCACAATCACTAATGCAATGATTCCAAAAATGGTTCGAGTTCTGGTTTGTTTTGCCCAAGGGAATTTTTTGTTTAGAAATTCATTTGTCAATCCATTACTGATTCCGATAAAGAACGAATACATCAAACAAACCAAAAGTCCATAGAAAAAGTTTTCCACCGTTTTCTCATCTGTATCTACGATGAAGAAAAAAAGGTTAACTCCAAAACCTACCCAGAATAGCGGTATGATATTTTTTCTTTGCATTTCTTAATTTCTTGGTTCAAAATTATGTCAGAAAGAAAAGTTAAGCAATTATATGTGACCGAACTGTTAAAAAATTCGACTGAACTGTAAAAAGTGTCATTCAGAATCTTAAATTTTTGATAAGATTGATATCGGCACGTCAAAAAGGAACATCTTTTGCTTCACAAAAAGCCAAAACTTAATATATATGAACAGGAACCTAGAAATAATATTTGCCGGAATCTTTGGGACAACAGCTGTCCTGAGTGCCTTTTTTGTAAGGAAATATTTGAAAAACAAAGTCTACAACAGCGACTATTCTGACCACCATTTATTATTCGGAAATTCTAAAAAAAGACATTATGCTTCTCCGAATGACGGCGTAGAATTAGATGCATTCTTATAACACACACTATTTTAATTATACAAATTTCCGGTTCTCACGAGCCGGATTTTTTTGTGGAAAACTTTCCAGAATTTTAAGATATTTTTCATTTCTCAAGTTATAATTTTGAAACAATAATTCCAATCAATTTTATCGCAAATCAAAGATTAGACGAAGTCAAAGGCGGAAAGTTTTTTTCCTTATTAACTTATTTAAGTCGCAAAGCTTTGCGACTTAAAACGATTTACTAATAAATTTAATTTGCGCCTTTGCGTTAATTTTCAACAACTTATGTCAGATTTAATTCCAAAAGGTCAAGGCGCGCAACGCAATGTCATCAACCGATTCGACAGATATACTTTCGAGCCGGAAGACTATGAATTGGAAAAAATCAAAACTCAGGTTACAGAAGTTTTTCCAAAGACAATTATCAATGTTTTGAAAAGTACGGATCTTTCAATGGATTATTCTATGAATCCGTATCAAGGTTGCGAACACGGTTGTTCCTATTGTTTTGCGCGACCAACTCACGAATTTTGGGGTTATAGCGCAGGAGTTGATTTTGAAAGAAAATTGATGGTCAAGAAAAATGCGCCAGAACTTCTGGAAAAAACATTTCAAAAGAAATCTTACATTCCAAAACCAATTATGCTTTCCGGAAATACAGACTGTTATCAACCCATTGAAAGACAATTTGAAATCACCAGAAAACTCCTTCAGGTTTGTCTCGATTACAGACATCCGGTTTCCATTATTACAAAAAATGCTTTGGTTTTGAGAGATTTGGATATTCTTGAAAAAATGGTGGAAAAAAATTTGATTTCGGTTTCGATGAGCATTCCGACGCTTAACGAAGACTTGAGAAGAGTAATGGAACCACGAACTTCCACCGCAAAAAACAAATTGAAAGCCATTGGAGTTTTATCTGAGAAAAATATTCCTGTGAATGTGATGATTGCACCTGTCATTCCGGCTTTGACAAGTGAAGAAAGTTTATCCATTATGAAATCCGTTTCCGAAGCTGGCGCAAGAAGTTGCGGTTATACTTTGGTAAGACTAAATGACACTGTTGAACCTGTTTTTGTTCAATGGTTGGAAGCGCATTTCCCACACAGAAAGGATAAAGTCCTGAATCTCATCCGCTCAATGCGAGGCGGAAATCTCGGTGAAAAACGATTTTTCCAACGTTATCAAGGCGAAGGAAACATCGCAGAAATGATTCATAAAACATTTGAAATTGGGAAGAAGAAATTTTTTAATAACAGAGAAAGAGCAATCCTCACAACCGAACATTTTACAGGAAGCAAGACACAACAACTGAGATTATTTTGATCCTTAAAAATATAAAATATTCAAGCTACAACCTAATAAAAACAAAAAACCACTAGATTAATCTAGTGGTTTGCTCCTCTTGCTGGGCTCGAAC
>NZ_DAMBRK010000002.1:113379-210083 GCF_032055105.1 Epilithonimonas sp. | reverse complement strand
CAGCGACCCTCTGATTAACAGTCAGATGCTCTAACCAACTGAGCTAAAGAGGAATTTTCCTTTGTTTTTTGGTGGTGCAAATATATGATTTTTTATATTAGTTCCAAGAGTATTTTTAATTTGTGTTTCTTTTTTAGAAAAATTATCACAATAGGCTTATTGAATCAAGCCTAAAACTTGGGGAGAGTACATAAAAAAACCACTAGACTAGTCTAGTGGTTTGCTCCTCTTGCTGGGCTCGAACCAGCGACCCTCTGATTAACAGTCAGATGCTCTAACCAACTGAGCTAAAGAGGAATGTCCTTTGTTTTAAGTGGTGCAAATATATAATGTTTTTATATTTGCACCAAATTTTTTGACAAACTTTTTTTAATTTTTTTGACTTAATAATTGTACTATTAGCTTAACTATGTCATTTCCAAATATTAACGCCATAAGTCCTAATAAGAAAATTACACCCACCATTTGTGCGTTTTCCAAGATTTTCTGTGGAACCGGCTTTCTTGTGATGATTTCCCACAATGTAAATAGTACGTGACCTCCATCTAATCCCGGAATCGGAATTAAATTAAGGAAAGCCAACCAAACCGAAAACATTGCCGTAAAACTCCAGAAAAACTCCCAATTGATAGATAAGCTTCCGTCTTTACTCTTATCAACGTGCATATTGTTTACAATCGCAATTGGACCGCCTACTTTTTTGTAACCTTGTATCTTCTTATGGAAAATCAGTTTGAACTGCTTTACCTGCTTTGTCAAAGAAGCAATACTTCTGTCAAAACCTCTTGGAATTGCTTGTAAGAAAGTGTAGCTTTTTGTTACCTCACTTTCTTTAAGAGAACTTTGAGCGAGTTTCAAATCCGGTGTAAAACCTAGTTTTCCTTCTTTATTCACATCTGAGCTGATAGTCAATGGTTGATTATTTCTAACAACGTCCAAAGAAATTTTTCTGCCTTTGTTTGCTTTAAGAATATCACCAATCTGGTCATAGAATTCGATTTTTTGACCATTGATTCCGACTATTTTATCTCCTTTCTTCAATCCTGCTTGTATTGCTGGCATATTTGGAGCAAGACTGTCAACTACAGCAGGGAATCTTGGCGTGATATAAGCTTTAGCTTCATTAGCACCTAAGATATGTGCAATTCCGTCTTCATTTGGAGCGAAATTAACTTCTTTTCCATCTCTTAGAACGGTGATTTCGTTACTTAATAAAATGTCAAGGAAACTGTCTTCCAATCTTTCTTCCGGTTTTCCATCGATTTTCAAGATTTTATCTCCCGTTTTGAATCCTAACAGTTGTGCCGGTTCAGAAACTGCAATTCCATTTTCGAATTTAGCATTATCGTGATAAGTTTCTCCATTGAAATAAGAAAGCGAAGAATAGATTGCCCAAGCCAAAAAGAAATTCACAGTAACTCCGCCAAGCATAATAATCAAACGTTGCCAAGCCGGTTTTGCACGGAACTCCCAAGGTTCAGCCGGTTTAGAAAGTTGAGTAGTATCCATACTTTCGTCCACCATTCCGGCAATTTTCACATAACCTCCAAAAGGCAACCATCCGATTCCGTATTTCACACCTTCGTGTCTTCTCCAGTCATCTTCCGGAAGTTTAGAAATATCGATTGGCTGAAGAACTTTTTTTCCGTCTATTTCTACCTCTTCTTCGGTAGGTTGGTTTTTAGAAAGGAATTTATATTGCCATTTTCCATTGATTTTCTTCATCGCGAAGATGGAAAAATAAGGGTCAAAGAATAAGAAGAATTTGTCTACTTTGGTTTTAAACCATTTCGCCGGCAAGAAGTGCCCGATTTCGTGTAAAGTTACAAGAATAGAGATGCTCAGTACAAACTGAAAAATCTTTAATGCTAATTCCATTAATATGTTTTAAAATTATAGGTTCACAAAGGTAATCATTTCAGTCATAAACTGTACCAACGAAAAATCTTTGTCAAAAAGTCATTTAACATATAAAAATCCTTGCATTAATTTGGGCAGCTTAATTAAAAAGAAAAAGTTCAATAGAAATTATTAATTTTAAGTCCAAATTAAAAATGAAAATATGTCAAATATTCAGATGATAATCGAGGAAAGAGCGGCTGATATTGGTAACTTTCTGGTTGGCAGATTGTTACCTTTTACTCAGAAAAGAAGCGTTGGACCATTTGTGTTCATCGACCATATGGGACCAGCTGCGCTTAAAGATTATGAAAATTTGGATGTCCCACCTCATCCGCATATTGGACTCTCTACGCTTACTTTTTTGTTCGAGGGAGGCATTATGCATAGAGATTCTATGGGAACAGAAATCGAAATCAAAGAAGGCGCTGTCAATTGGATGACCGCAGGAAAAGGCGTTGCCCATTCCGAAAGAACTCCGGAATATCTGAGAACAACCGATAAAAACCTTCACGGATTACAAATTTGGGTAGCGCTTCCAAAGGAATTGGAAACAATGGAACCAGAGTTTTTCCATATTAACAAAGAAGATATTCCAAGTTGGATAGATAATGGGATTAATTATAAACTAATTGCTGGCGAAATCCTCGGACGCAAATCTCCAGTTCCGGTTTATTCGCCATTATATTTCTTAGAAGTAAAAAACACGCTTCAGGAAGACAGAGAAATCATTCTTGGTGATTATCTTTTTGGAGAATCTTCTCTTTATATATTGGAAGGAAATATCGAAAGTGAAGGTAATCTTTACTCTCCAAAGCATATTCTGATTGCTAAGGATTCCAAACTTTGTCATTTTGTTTTAAAACCCAATTCCACAGTTTATATTTTCGGAGGAGAACCTTTTCCTGAGCAGAGATTCATTTATTGGAATTTCGTTGGAACTTCCAGAGAAATCATAGAAGATGCCAAAACAAGATGGCAAAACCACGAGTTTCCTAAAGTAATCAATGATGATGGCTACGTTCCGCTTCCGCCACAGAATAAGAATCTTAAATTGAAAGAATAAATTATCAAAAGCATTTCGAAATATCGGAATGCTTTTCTTTTTTTTCGGATTAAATTAAAAGTTACATTTCTGAAGTAATAAAATTTTTCTCTTAATTTTCACATTAATAACGAAAAAATCAGTTGTAAAATGAAAAAGCTGCATTTAATCATTATTTTGCTTTTATCCATAAGTACTTTTGCACAAACTGTGACAGACTTAAACAACAAAAACAATTTAAAAAAAAGAATCAATCTATGCGGAAAAGATGATTGAAAAAAATCGAGAAAAAAATCGGTAAATAACATTGCAAAAATCTACAAAAAAACCGTCCCAAAATTTGAAACGGTTGATTTTTTATTACTTAAGGTTCTTTTTGCAATACCACAAATGCAGGAAAGTGATCGGAATAACCTCCGGTAAACTTGTCTCCTGACCATGATCTAAATGGATAACCTTTGTAATTTCCCTCTTTGGTAATTAGATAGTCTGGAGCGAAAATTTCTGCTTTGAAAACAGTGTAGTCTTTTCTTAGCTCTTTATTAGGTGAATGTAGGTTGGATGATACAATGATTTGATCAAACAAGTTAGGTGCATCTTGGTAAGCTAAGGAAGCAATACCTTTTTTATACAACGGATACATAAGGTTAAGATAATGGTTTTCTTCCGATAAATCTTTTGGGTTGCCTACTGCTTTAAGCCCATTTTTTAAACTTGGACTAACTGGGTCATCATTGAAATCTCCCATTGCAAATAATTTTGTAGAAGGATCTAGTGCTCTTACGCTATCCATTTGTTGTCTTAAGACCTTTGCAGCAGCATTACGCTTAGAAAGAGAAATAGCTTCGCCTCCTCTTCTTGATGGCCAGTGATTTAGGAAAAATGCAACTTTCTCGTTGTCAAGAAAACCGGTTAAAACTAAAATATCTCTTGTGTATTCTCTTTTTCCTTCGCTACCAAAAATTTTGATTTCTTTTGTCCAGGATTTGGAAGGAGTGAATCTTCTTTTTTGATAGATAAAGGCTATGTCAATACCTCTGTAATCATAAGAGTTATAATGAACAACTCCATAATCATATTTTGCAATAGCTGGTTCTTTTACAAGGTCTTCTACAACTTGGCGGTTTTCTACTTCCAAAAGACCAACCACAACAGGAGCTGTTCCGGTATAAGATTTCCCCATTTCAGAAATCACTTTTGCTTCATTGGCTAATTTTTGTTTATAAACATCATAGGTGTAGTTTTTTCCACTTTTGGGAGTGAACTCTTCTGAGCTACCTTGGATTCTCACGACTTTTTTGCCAATAAGGGACTCGTCATTCCATGGTCCTTTGTAATCTTTATCTGTTACTTCAAGATATTTGATAGAGTCTAAAGGCACACTTCTGTGGAAAGCGGGGTTGCTTCTGTCTTTTGTGCCGTCGATATAGTCTGCAGAACGAATGGTATCCCAAAGGTTTTCAACGTTTAAAAATCCTATGGTAGCGGCGCGAACCTGTCTTTTTTGAGCGGCTACTAAGGAAATGCTAAGAATAGCAACAATAGTAAATATATTTTTCATAATAAAAAATGTAAGGCTACAAAAGTAATTTTTTTTGAACTGTTGTAAAATAAAAATTACAATATTTTAATAATATACAATTATGTTTCGAAAAATTGATAATTTGTTAAAATAAAAAAAATGTTAAAAAGTATTAATTATCAAAAATTTATTTACATTTGCCTTCCGTGTGTAACGGACTGTATATTAGAAAAAAAGAGCAAACAAAACCTAATTGATTTATGATTAAAAAACTATCATTAATCTCCTTATTTACAGTGCTTCCAGCGTCGTTTTATTTTGCACAAACTACGGTTTTTGCATATCTGAAAGATGCAGAAGGGAAACCAGTTGAAAAAGCACAAGTAAGTCTTAAAGGAGAAGGTAATGATGTTTCGGCAGACAAAATTGGATATTTCCAGTTTGTAGATTTAAAAACCGGACATTATCAGATTGTGGTATCTAAGTCAAATTTCGAAACAAAAACCTTGGAATTTGATATTACTACGGAGAAAAGAAAAGACTTGGGGGTTATTACCCTTTACTCAACATTGACAGGCGCGGATCAAGGTCTTGCAATCCTAGATAATGCGGGAGATGAAGACAATGGGCAATCGTCAACAGTAGGTCTATTACAATCTTCTCAAGATGTTTTCAATAGAATAGCAAGTTTTGACCTTGGTGCATATTGGTTCAGACCAAGAGGTGTAGACGGTAGAACTTCTGAAAATATGTTGAATGGAGTGTCTATGGTAAAATCTGATAATGGAAATGTTGATTTTTCTAATTGGGGAGGACTTAACGAAATTGTAAGATACCCCGAGATCTCTGCTAATCATTCACCTTCAGAATATGCATTCGGAGGAGCGAGTGGGGTGATTTATAAAAACACCAAAGCTAGCGAGTATAGAAAAGGTTTCCAAGCTGTTTATTCTATTACAAACAGAAATTACAGACAAAGAGTTTCTTTAAGATATACATCGGGAATGTCTAAAAAAGGTTGGGCATTCACTTTGATGGGAGCTAAAAGATGGGCAGAAGAAGGAATCCAAGATGGAACTTTCTATGATGCTTATGGAACTTATCTTGGGATTGAGAAGAAAATTAATGATAATCACACGATTACATTCAATGCTTTTGCTTCTCCTACAAGAAGATCTACGTCTAGTCCTAATACTCAAGAGGTTTATAATTACAGAGGCGTACATTACAACTCATATTGGGGTTGGCAAAATGGAGAAAAAAGAAACGAAAGAGTTAGAAAAGGTTTTCAACCGATTTTCCAATTGCAAGATTTCTTAAAAATCAATAAAAAATCTAGCCTTTGGACTACGCTTTCTTACCAATTTGGAAAAGATAGTGGATCCAGATTAGATTGGCAAAATGCAAATAATCCATCGCCAACCTATTACAAAAAATTACCAAGTTATTACTCCAATAGTATAGAGTATAATGCATATCATAATGTACAAAATCCTGCATTATATACTGAGTTAATGAACGGTCGCGATGCGGCTATTGAAAATTGGGCGAATAATAATCAAGAAGTTACTCAGATCAATTGGAACAATCTATATAACGTAAACCGTAGTAATGATGCTTTTGACCAGCAGGAGATGTCTACAAAATATGGTCTTACAGGAAAAAGAGCAAAATATTTCTTAGTAAATGACGTAAGTGATGATAAGATCTGGAATGCAGCTACACACTACACCTACAATTTTACAGATAAATCCAAATTTTTACTAAACGTTTCTTATCAGAACTTCCGTTCCGAATATTATAGAGAAGTAGAAGATATGTTGGGTGCAGATTATGTATTGGGAGTTGATCCATTTGCAGATTCTAACAGAAAAGGCTCCTCTGGTCTTTATGATGTGAACGATACCAACCTTGCAAAACATGTTGGCGACAAGATTGGTTATAATTATATCTTAAGAAGACAAGAGGTAAAAGTAAACCCAGGCGTTAAGTTTTCCACAGGAAATTTTGATGTTTTTGTAAGCGGTTTATTTGGATACTCTACTTCTAGCAGAGAAGGATTGTTCCAGCATTATCTTTATCAGGATCATTCTCTTGGGAAAGGTCAAGACTACAATTATTGGAATTATGGTCTGAAAAGCCAAGTTGTTTATAGATTAAATGGTAGAAATTTCTTGGTTTATAACGGCGCATATTTCACAGAAGCACCATTTTTACAAGATATTTTTATCAACCCAAGAAATAATAACTACTCAGCACCAGGTATTAAAAATGTTAAAATTAATGCCAATGACTTGAGTTATGTTGTTTCTACTCCTCAGTTGAAATTGAGAGTTACGGGTTATTTGGTTGATACAGAGGATGATACTAGCGTGCAGAGATTCTTTGCAGATGGACTTACACTTGCTACAAGTACTAATGATGAGACTACAGGAGTAGGAGACCAGACTGCCAGTGCTTTTGTAGTACAGACAATGTCCAATGTGAACAAGAGAAACATGGGTGCAGAATTGGGTGTTGATTATAAGATCCTTCCAACGCTTTCTTTCCAAGGTGTAGCAAACTGGGGAGATTATACTTATAGAAACAATCCAACAGTTTATTTTGCTTCAGATGTTGTAGCAGCGCCATATGTTGATTACGGAAAAACAAACATCAAAGGAATGAAAGTAGGAGGTACGCCTCAAAAAGCTTTCTCTGCTGGATTACGTTACAACAATCCACACTATTGGTGGGTAGGAGCTAACTGGAATTACCTAGATGATAACAATCTTGATCCTAATGCTATTACAAGAAGTGATGAGTGGTATACAAGTAATATTAGTAGCACACCAATTACAACACTTACTCAAGAAAAACTAGACTACTACATGAGTCAAAAGAAACTTCCATCCGCACATTTTATTAATGCTAATGTTGGAAAATCTTGGATTTTTGGGAAATACTATTTGTTGATTTCTGCATCTGTTAACAATATTTTTGATAATACAAATTATATAACTGGTGGATTCGAACAAATCAGAAATACCAAGGGGAATGTAGATTTTGAGAATGATTTTAATAGTAGTACACCAAACTTCGCACCTAAATATTGGTATACACAAGGACGTTCGTACTTCGTTAATTTACAAGTGAGATTCTAAAAAACAATTTTAAAAAAGCAAGAAAATGAATATAAAAAAATACTTCAAAATAAGTCTTGGTGTAGCTGTTTTAGGAGCTTCCCAGATTTCGTGTGTCAAAGATGATAATTGGGATGCACCAGAAATGGTTTGTAATAACAAGTTTGACGCGCCAACTATTACAATGGCAGAGTTTGTAGCTAGCTCTCCAGCAAACGGAGTTTACACTGTACCAGCACAAGATGCTACCAATCCTGCAGTTATTTTTGATGGATATGTTGTGTCTTCTGACGCAAGCGGAAATTTTTACAAAACGATATCTTTCCAAGATAAACCAGAAAACCCAACCGTTGGTTTGGTTGTAGGTGTTAACAAATCTATGAACTATACCGATTTTCCGGTTGGAGCTCACATCAGAATCAAAGCAAATGGAATGGTGATTGGAAAATCCAATGATGTTATCACTTTAGGGGTAAAAGATCCGGATTATGCTATTGGTAGAATTCCAGAGTCTATTATTGGTAGATTTATCTCAGGTGTTTGCAATGGTAATGGTCTAGATATCGCAACTATAGTTCCTCAAGAATTGACTCTTACGCAAATCAAAGATGCCAAATATGTAAATACCTTAGCAATTGTTAAAAATGTTCAATTTGCGTCTAATGAAGTAGGTTTGCCTTTGATGAATAAAGATCTTGCGGGAACTTATGTAGATACTAATAGAAATTTAGTTGATAAAGATGGAAATACAGGAATCGTAAGAACAGATGGTTTCTTTAAAGGAACTTCATATGTTATTCCTGATAAGAGTGGAGATATCACTTTTGTTGTAAGCAAATATGGAACAGGATCTACGCCTTACCAAAATATTATTAGAGGTGTAAGTGATATCAATTTTACAAATCCTCGTTTTGCAACGGGATTATTAGGAGGAACAGATATTGCTTATTCAGGATCTTTTACAGAAAATTTTGAGAGTTATGCCGTTGATCTTGCAAATTTCCCTAAGTATCTTAATTATGCTTATGTAGGTAATAGATATTGGCAGGTAAAAACATTTAGCAGTAACAAGTATATCCAAATGTCTGCAAATGCTGGAAGTGGATCATTCCAAAATTATTTTGTTGTGCCTGTAGATTTTACAGCAGCTAATAGTTTTACTTTTAGAGTCAATGTTGGTTACTATAATGGTGATGCGCTTAAAGTTTATACAACCAATGATTATACTCCGGGTTCTGATATTTCTACAGCTACTTTAACAGACATTACATCTAGCTTTACAATTCCTAAGACACCAACCAATACTTATGGTACTCTTGCAAATGCTGGAACATATACTATTCCTGCAGGTTTAACTGGAAACGGATTTATCCTTTTCAAATATGAGGGAGCAGGAACTGGTGTTACAACAACAATCCAAATTGATGACATCAAAGTTCAATAATAAAACTTATTTTCATTAATAATACAAAAGACCGCAATTTGCGGTCTTTTGTTTTTAAAATATCCCAGAATTTTGTGTCTTCATTTTTCTCCAAAGTTTTCGTCCAAAAAACAGAACTAAAACCAAAAGAACAATCGCAAAAATAAAAGCCAAAACAGGTAAGAAGATAGAAAGAATAGACATCAGTCCAGCTCCTGCGGTTTCTGTGGTAGCAACTACATTATTGCCAATTCCTGCTGTTGTTGCAGTAGAAGCGGCTCGTGTTCCGGCAAATCCTGAAGCAATTGTCGCAGCGGTTCCGCCTCCTGCAATCAGTGCTAAAGCCCATTGAGGAAATGTCCCCAACTCCATAAACTGACTTGCAAATAATATAGAACCAGCAATTGTAGCCAAAGGAATTGTAATCGTGTCCAAAAAATTGTCAACAATAGGAATATAGTAAGCTATAATTTCTATAATGGTTGCAACACCAGTCGTGATAAGCGTAGGTAATCCGGATAACCATTCGAAATTATCCGACATAGGAATCCAACCAAGATAAGAGGCGAGGCTCACAGCAAACATTGGTAAAAAGACTCTGAAGCCAGACGCTGCGGCCAATCCTATTCCGATAAAAGCACTGAGAATGAAAGGTAAAATATCGCTCATTTGTAATTTGTTTGAGAATAAAATTACAAATTAAATGAAAACGTCAGCCTAATTTCTTTTTACAAAGATTCAAAAATTGTTTTTCAACATCAGAAAAATGCTCCGGCAAATCTTTCGAAGCCCAAAATAGCATTGCGATTGATTTCTCACCAAATGCTTCTGTATAAACTGATTTATTAAGTCGGTAAGACTCTCTTAATAAGCGTTTTATTCGATTTCTGTCAACTGCTCTTTTGAAAAATTTTTTAGAAACAGAAACACCAATTTTATGAGAATCAATACTAAGTTTTTCCGAAGATTTCAAATGAATGATTCTAACATTATCCACAGAAAGCCACTTCCCTTTGCCAAAAAGGAGATCTATTTCATATTTCTTTTTCAGTTTTTCGTGGGAAGGATAGCTATTAGTCTTCAATATATTGTTGTCTTCCAGTTAAATAATTAATGACTTCCGCTGCTGCATACAATCCAAAAAGAGCCGGAATGAAACTGATTGTTCCATAAAAGGATCGCTTAAAATTAGTTCCGTCAGTCATTTTCAAGCTATTCTCATCCTGTACCTCTGTTGAGAAAACACAACGGAAACCTTTGTTGATTTTTTCTTTTTTAAGACGTTTTCTTACTTGTCTTGCCAATAGACAATCTCTGGTTTTGTGAAGGTCTCGAACCATTACTTTGCTAGGATCAGTCTTTCCTCCAGCACCCATAGATGATACTAATTTTACCTTATTTCTTCGGCAAGTTATCATTAATGCTATTTTCGGAGTCAAAGAATCAATACAGTCCAAAACGTAATCGAATTTTTCTGATTTTATTAATTCTTCCATTCTTTCTGGTTCCAGAAACTCATTGATTTTGGTAAGATTAAGTTTCGGATTAATGTCCATCAATCGCTCTCCAACCAACTCCACTTTATGCTGACCAATTGTTGAATGAAGTGCTGGCAATTGTCTGTTGATATTGGTGATATCTACAACATCCCCATCCACGATGACCATTTTCCCGATTCCTGCTCTTGCCAAAAATTCTGCAGCAAAAGAACCTACACCACCTAAACCTACTACCAAAACTTTAGCATTTTGTAGCTTTTCAATTCCTTCTTCTTTTATCAGTAATTCGGTGCGTTCTAACCAAAATTTATCCATAATTAATCACATTTTCGAGATTTTCCCACATCTGAGTTTTCAGGTTTTCCAAAGAAATAGATTTGATTTCTGCGACCTTCTCATACAAATTTAAAATCTCAAAATCAGCATTGTCGGTTTCTAAAAATAATCTTTGAATAGGAAAATCTTCAATCAATTTTTGCAAAGATAAGTTATCTAAAGCTGCTTTTCCAAAACTCAGATAAAAGCCAGCTTTCAAAAGTTCTTTTCCGATATTTTCTTTCTTATTGAAACCATGAATTACCAAGGGGACTTTTGCTTTTTTGAAGTGTAAAATCTGCGAAAACCTACGAACACAATGGATGATAATCGGTTTTTTAATTTCTTCTGCCCAGGAAATATGAGCTTGAAAAATTTCAGATTGAAGTTTTTCATCAATAGAAATCAAACCATCCAAACCACATTCCCCAATTGCAAGACAATTTTCTGAAGTCGAGATTTCTTTAATTTTTTCGAAATCAGATTTCCAATGTTCTGTAATGTCTTTTGGATGAAGTCCAATCGAGAATTTTCCAGCAGGAATTTCTTCTTCAAGATTGAGGTTGTAAATTCCAATTTGATTGGGCTTGTGATGATGAAAATCTAGAAAATCCATTATCAAAGATAGAAAAATAGTGCCTATTGTAATTAATGAAAAATAAGTTTAATTTTACATTAAATCTTTCTTTGAGAATGAGAAAAAAATTTACGGATAAACAAATCATTATTCTAGATGTTGCAGAAGAATTAATTGCCAAAAAAGGCTTTGATGGAACTTCTGTGCGTGATATTTGTACAAAAGCCAATATCAATGTGGCGATGATTTCGTACTATTTTGGTTCGAAAGAAAAGATGATGTCCTATCTTTATCAATATCGTGTTCAGCGTACAAAAGAGAGTTTTTCTGAGTTTGCTCAAACAATCAAAGAAGGTAAGCCCGAGATGCAGATGAAGGAAATTGTGAACTATGTGATTTCTTTGCTTTTCAAATACAATTATTTCCATGGTTTTGTAACGCAGGAGATGCGGACTTTGGATAATGTAAAAGATGACCTTCTAGAGTTTTATCAGACTTGTGTTGCGAGAATTGATGAGATTGTGAAAAGAGGGATTGTTTCCGGGGTTTTTCATAATGCACCAAAATCCGAAGATATTCTAACGATGATTATCGGTTCGACTTTGTTTGTTATAAGAAATAAAAATTTTTACGAAATCTATGTTCCTGCAAGCAACGAAGCACAATATGTAAAAGAGGCCGAACAAAAGCTTAAAAATAGTACTCTTCTAAGTGTTTTTGCCTTATTGGACTATGACGCAGATTAGTTTTTATTAGCCAATTTAAAAGCTTCATTAATATAAAACTCTACAACTTTTGGACGGTTTTTAGAGTCTTTTAGAGGATTTTCTTTTTCTCCTAATCTTACAATTATCATATCGTATTGTGGAACCATAATCACAAATTGACCGTGGAGCCCCCACATATAATAGTGATGAATATTAGAATCGTAATTTGTCCATAATCCCATTCCGTAAGCACCTTTAGAATATTCCGATGGTGTTGTCATTTGGCCTACAAAATTTTCATTAATCAAAGGAATATCATTGAATTTTCCTCGATTTAAAAGTAAAGAGCCAATTTTTGCAAAATCTCTTGCGTTGGATTGGATACAGCAAAACGATTTTTCTACGCCCAAGTCATCGGTTGACCATTCTGCATTCTGTTCCATGCCCAGAGGTTTCCAAAATTTTGCAGATGCATATTCGGAGAGGCTTGTTCCTATAGATTTTCCAACAGCAAATCCTAATAGTTGGGTTACGCCACTTTGATATTCAAATTTTTCTCCAGGATTCTGTTTTAGTTTCTTATTGAAAACAACATCTGATAAAGAAAAACCATAATAAGCTTTTGCATTGGAACCAAAAGGATTACTACCATCTTCGTCCCAATCCAGCCCAGCTTCCATAGACGCCAGATTGCCTAAAGTGAGTTTTTTTCCAAAATCATTATTTGAAAAATCTGGATAAAAGTCTGAAAAATGTTGATTAAGTCCCTGGATTCTTCCATCATCAATAGCTTTTCCTAACAATAATACGGTAATAGCTTTTGCCATAGAGAAGGAATTGCTTGGCGTTGTTTTATTATAACTATCCCAATAATGTTCTTGCAGAATTTTCCCTTTCTGAATGACCAAAAATGAAACCGACTCTGTTTCTATCAATTGTTTCTCAAGCTCGGAAGAGATTTTTTGTTTATTATAATTGATATCAATTGGCCAAGGTTTTGGAATGCCTTTGGAGATTGTTTTTGAAGGAAAAAGTTTTCCGTCATCTATAGTTGAGCTGGATTCGCCTCGCAGATAGGTTGATTTGATTCCACGGAAAAGATAATTGTACCCAGTGATATAAATAAGGACGATAACGGATGCGATTATCAAAAGGAAAATATTCAGAACTCTTTTCAACATTGGGAAATACTTTCTTGTAAAAATAAATTTATTTTCCCCAAATATCAATAATTTTGTTTGGAATGATTTTCGATTTTCCTGATTTATGAATGATGAATTGAAAAAACAGCAACTCAAGCGGTATAAAACGTTGGCAACAGGATTGTTTATTCTGATGGCGGTTACTTTCATATCGATGACAATTTTGCAAAAAGAAAATTCTTCGCATTGGATTGGTTATATCCGAGCGTTTTCGGAAGCAGCAATGGTTGGAGCTTTGGCGGATTGGTTTGCTGTGACTGCACTTTTCAATTATCCTTTAGGACTTAAAATCCCACATACCAATCTGATTGAAAATTCTAAAGAAAAAATTGGTGACAATCTCGGGAATTTCGTGGTTGAGAACTTTCTTTCGCCTCAGAATATTCGTCCGTATATTCAGAAACTAAAAATTTCGGTTTATGTTGGCGATTGGCTTTCTAAGGAAAGGAATCAAGATGTTTTGATTAATGAATTGTCTTCAATCATTAAAGATATTATTAATAAACTTGATGATGAATCGGTTGTGAATTTCATTTCAAATAAAGCTGAGGAAATGACGGATTCTATCAAATTAAATTCAGTCATCGGAAACGGAATCGAATATCTTCTTAATAAAAACGACCATCAGAAAATCATTACCAATCTAAGTTCTCAAATCAAAAATTATATTCTGGAAAATCAGGAAATGGTTTCCGAAAGAGTAGCAAAGGAGAGTTTTTTTCTGATTCCAAAATCTGTAGATAATAAAATTGCAGAGAAAATTACTAAAGGCTTAAGTGATTATTTTCTCGAAGTTGAAGAAAATCTTAATCATCCATTACGAGCAGAGATCACTAATAAGATTTTGGATTTTTCTCAAGAGCTTAAAGAAGAACCAAAATGGGAAACAGAATTTGAATCCATCAAATCCGATTTTCTACATAGCGACAAACTAAAGCAGTATTCATCCGACATTTGGCAATCTCTGAAATCGTCTTTAATCAAAGAATTATCCGAAGAAGATTCTAAACTGAAATCTTACGTCCGAAAAAATATCAATGAGTTTGTTTTCAATCTTCAAAACGATGAACAATTCCAAAACCGAATCGACCATTGGGTAAGAGTGACGGCTTATAAATACATTCTGAAAAACACGAAGAATTTTGGAGAATTAATCAGTACAACAGTCGGAAATTGGGAAGGGAAAGAACTTAGCCGAAAATTAGAATTAGAAGTCGGAAAAGATTTACAATTCATCCGAATCAACGGAACTATTGTTGGTGGATTGGTTGGTTTGCTTATTTATACGATTGCTAATTTTATATAGAATTTAATTTTCTCGCTGATTTTACAGATGGCGCTGATTTCAATAAAAATGAATCTGCAAAATCAGAACAATCTGCGAGATTTAAAAACAAAAAAGCCTCCAAATCGGAGGCTTCAAATTTTTATTTCTTCTCAAGAATTTTCTCGATGATTTTATGAGTAATCATATAAGTAGGTTTTACACCTGTAAGTCCAAGTCCGCCGGAAGATAATGTACTTCCCGTTTCCAATGGATTATCCGAAGCGTAATAAGCGTACATCACAAACAAATCCGGAGAAATGTGATGACGGATTTTGCTTGCCACCTGAATCGCTTTTTGGTAATGTGCGCCTTCCATTTCTAGTCCGATTGCTTTCCAAGATGTCGTCATAAAGTAAGAAAGGATATCTTTATTCTGAAGTGATGTTCCTAAAACCGTAACCATTGGTCCTTCAAAAGATTTAACCTCATCATCTACAAAATCTGTAGCTTTCAAAGCGTTTTCGAAAACGTAGTTGTCGGCAGTTCCTTCGAAAATATGAGACGTTGGAATCATAATATCTCCTTTCCCTCCAGTTAAGATTCCGGCTTTACCCATTATCGAAACCGATTTCACTTTCATCATATAAACTTCGCCGTTCACTTCATAAGGTCTTAGTAATTCGTCCATTACTTCGAAAGCTTGTTCTCCGAAAGCATAATCGAAAACCAAAATTACATCGTCTCCTTTATACTTTTGATCAGCAAAAACAGTATTTTTAAGTTCGGTTTTAGCAAGGTCGATGATTTGAACATCAATATTACTTCCGCTGTTATCATCGATGTAAATCATTCCTTCTTTCAAAGCGTGGTCAAGAACTTTCTCCTGAAGGTCTTTCTGGTTACTGATGTCAGCGAATAATTTGTAATCAACTTCTTTGGTTCCTTTTTTATTAAGAGCGTCATTAGCGAAAACCATATTTTTCACCGAGTGCATATTCGCGCTGATGATGTGAAGCGGTCGCATATGAAGGTCATTTTCAACAAGAACTTTTTTGATTTTGTTTGCCCATCTTTCTCCAAAAAGGTGATGTCCAACTCTCTCTTGAAGAATTGCTGAGAAATGGATTTCTCTTTCTCTCACTTCTTTCCAATCTTCGAAACTTATTTGTCCCATCCAATAGATGATTTTGAACAAACGATCCGGGTTTTTATCGTCACCGAAATTGTTGTAAGCATTAAGCGTTTCATCAAAAGTTCTTCCTAAGAAAGATGAAAGATGAATCAATGCGACTTCTTTTTCTTTTCTACTGTATTTTTTTTCTCCTTTTGCAACTTCTTCGATGATTTTCCAAGTACGTCTAGGTCTTCCTCCATCAGTCAAGTCAAAACCGATATTTCTGATTTTGTCCGCTTCCAGATAAAGGAAAGTTAAGTGGGTCAAAATATCATAAATCTCAGAACGACCCAAAAGAACCTCGATGTTCATCTGGTGTTCATCGATTCTGTAGCAGTTTCTACGTCTTTTCTTTGGAACGATTGGCTCGAAACTTCCTTTGTCAAAACCTTCGTCAGAAGTTAAATGAATAAAAGAACATTCCTCAATACCTTCCGGAAGACGGTCAAGAACATAAAGCAAACCATCCAGCTCTATCTTATTAGGAATGCTCATACTTCCGTAGATTTCCGGATTGATAACCATTAAGAGTTTTCTCAATGACTCACCGGAAACTCCTGAAGGTTTGAAAAATCCTCTGTAAAATAAGTGTCTCATAGAGACATATAATCTTTCGATAGCTTCTGTGGTTTCTCTTGCTCTTGAATTTGCCATATATTAAAATTTTTGTAAAAGTCTACAAAGGTATGAATTTTATTTTAAATCAAAATGAATGATTAATTGATTGAATTTCAGGGGTTTGTTTTCTTTTACTGGGTTTCGGATTGTTGATTAGTATTAGTTTTTAAAATTAAACTTTCCTACTTATATCCTAAAATAAAAGTGAAAATAAATTTTCTTCATATTTTGATAACATTTATTAAATATGAAATTTTATTAGATAAATTCTATAATGCGTTGAAAATTGGGGTTGTGTTAATTAATGCGTTAATATTAGGTGTAAATAGCGTTAATTTTTAAGGGGGGTCATATTATTTGAATTGTATTTTTTGTAGATTTGCCCTGTTTAAAATAACACACTTTTATGTCAACATTAAGATTTAAAGCCTTAGCCGAGCTTCCTTTTAGAAATTATAGAAGAGATAATTTCATAGAAGTTCCTGCAAAACTATCCGAATTGTTTTGTCAGAATGTATTCTCAGAAGAGACAATGAGAGAATATTTAACAAAAGAAGCATTCACTTCTATTTTGGATGCGATTAAAAAAGGAACAAAAATCCAAAGACATATTGCAGACCAGGTGGCAGTAGCTATGAAAGATTGGGCTTTGTCAAAAGGTGTGACACATTACACGCACTGGTTTCAGCCGTTGACAGGTGCAACTGCAGAAAAACACGATTCTTTCTTCACGCCAATCGAAGGTGGAAGAGCGATTGAGAGATTCAGTGGTGGAATGTTGATTCAGCAAGAGCCAGATGCTTCTTCTTTCCCGAATGGTGGAATCAGAAATACTTTCGAAGCTAGAGGTTATACCGCTTGGGATCCAACTTCTCCCGCTTTCATTATGGGGACTACGCTTTGTATTCCTTCCATTTTTATTTCTTATACAGGAGAAGCATTAGATAATAAAACCCCTTTGTTAAGAGCGTTGAATGCTGTTGACGAAGCGGCTACAGATGTAATGAAGTCTTACTTCGATAAAAATGTAACCAAAGTTTCTCCAACATTAGGTTGGGAACAAGAATATTTCTTGGTAGATACAGCTTTGTATCAGTCAAGACCAGATTTGGTGATGACTGGAAAAACTTTGTTAGGACACTCACCAGCAAAAGGACAACAGTTAGATGATCATTATTTTGGTTCGATTCCTACAAGAGTAATGAACTACATGAAGGAATTGGAGATCGAATGTATGAAGTTAGGAATTCCTGTAACGACTCGTCACAATGAGGTTGCTCCAAATCAATTTGAGCTTGCTCCAATGTTTGAAGAAGCTAACGTTGCAGTTGACCATAACTCGTTATTAATGGATATAATGGCGAGAATTGCGCACAAGCACCACTTTAGCATTTTGTTCCACGAGAAACCATTTGCTGGTGTTAATGGGAGTGGGAAACATAACAACTGGTCTTTGGGAACCGATACAGGTGAAAACCTTTTGAGCCCAGGAAAAAATCCAAAGAAAAATCTACAATTCTTGACTTTCTTTGTTAATACTTTGAAAGCAGTTCACGATTATGCTGATTTGTTAAGAGCATCAATTGCATCTGCAAGCAATGATCACAGATTGGGAGCTAATGAAGCGCCACCGGCGATTATTTCTGCATTCATTGGAAGTCAGTTGTTCGGAGTTTTGGAAGAATTAGAAAAAGTAACGGACGGAAAATTATCTCCTGAAGAAAAAACAGAATTGAAACTGAATGTAGTTGGGAAAATCCCTGAAATTCTTTTAGATAACACCGATAGAAATAGAACTTCTCCATTTGCATTTACAGGTAACAAATTCGAAATCAGAGCGGTTGGTTCTTCTGCAAACTGTGCGGAAGTAATGACTGTAATGAATGTAATTGCTGCAAAACAATTAAGAACTTTCAAAGTTGAAGTAGATGCTTTAATTGAAAAAGGACTTAAGAAAGACGAAGCAATTTTCAATATCCTTAGAGAATATATCAAGCAGTCTAAAAACATTATGTTTGAAGGTGACGGATATTCTGACGATTGGGCGAAAGAAGCTAAGAAAAGAGGTCTTAATAACTTGAAGACAACTCCAGAAGCGCTTAAAAAAGAATTAGACCAAAAATTCGTTGAGCTTTATGAAGAACTAGGAATCTATTCCCACAGAGAGTTTGAGGCTAGAAATGAAATTAAGTTGGAAAAATATTCTACTGTAATTGATATCGAAGCTAGAGTTTTAGCTGACATTGCAAGAAACCACATCATTCCTGCAGCGCTTAATTATCAAAACAGATTGATTGAGAACGTGAAAGGTTTGAAAGAAATCTTTGGAGATAAAGAATTCAAAACTTTGGCAAAAGAACAATTAGATTTGATTACTAATATCTCTGGAAATGTTTCTCAAATCAAAGTGGGTGTTGACTCATTATTAACTGCTAAAGAAAAGGCTAAAAATACAGCAGGAAGTCAGAAACAAGCTGAAGAATATTGCAACAAAGTAATCCCGTTATTTGAGAACATTAGAGAGGCTTCTGATGCTTTGGAAATGATGGTTGATGATGAACTTTGGCCAATGACAAAATATAGAGAATTGTTATTTACTAGATAGACAATTTCTAAAAAGTTAAAGAATCTTAATAAAAAATAAAACCGCAAAGTCTAAATAAAGGCTTTGCGGTTTGTTTTTTTTTAACATTCTTAAAAAGACTGTTAAAATGTGTTAAACTCAAGAGCTGTCAATTTGATTAGACAGACCCTTTTAACGGTAATGGCTAAATTTGCTATGCAATCACAAAAACCAACCTAAGTCTAACACGAATAATTAAATATATATGAAGAAAAGAGTTCTAGTTTATATCTTATTTGTGACCACGTTTTTCACACTTCAGTCTTGTGTTTCTAACTATGTGGTTTCTAACAATCAAACATACAAAACTGATGCCAAATTTGCTTCTGTAAATATAAAAGCGGTATCCAACAACTCAAATAACAAAGGACAGCATGTATTAGCTTCTATGTCTAATACCAATGATGCAATCAAAAGATCTGCTATTGAGAATGCAATCATGCACAGTAATACGATTGATAATATCTTATCCGAAGCTGAAAGTTACCTAGGAACTCCTTATAGATACGGAGGGACTTCCAGAAGCGGAATAGATTGTTCAGCATTTGTTTTATCTGTTTTTGGAGTAGCTGCAGGAATGGATCTTCCTAGAGTGGCAGCAGACCAATCTCAAGAAGGTGTGGCGGTAGAAAGAACAGAATTACAAAAAGGAGATTTAGTTTTCTTTTCACATAGAAGAGGTAGAATATCTCACGTTGGGATTGTAGAAGAAGTAACTCCAGAAGGTGAGATTAAATTTATCCACGCAGCGACTTCAAAAGGTGTAATGGTTTCATCATTGGATGATAACTATTGGGGACCTAAATTTCAATTCGCAAAACGAATCGTAAAAGAAAATACATTAAGTGTTTTAAATAATTAGAGAGACTGAAAATATTCAGAAAAACCTCAGAAGTCATTCTGAGGTTTTTTATTTAATAATTAAATCTTCAATTTTCTGTTTAATCTCTGGAGTTGTCAATCTCAAAATCAAAAAGTACAATTCTGGGAACTCAACTGCTATTTCTTGCCAGTTTTGATTTAATTTAGATATATTTTCAATGCCTTGCTCAATGCTTGCTAAAAAGTGAAATTTTCTCTGAATCAATCCTCTCAATCCATAAGCGCCTAAAACCTGCAGAAAACGCATCAGTTTCATCCAGTTAAATGATTCTTTCAAATTGTTTTTATCAGTCTCATCCTTCCAAAATGATAAGTAATAATCCAGCATCTCTTCTTTGAAATCATTGGGGAAATTAGCTTTAGCCTGATAGAGAAACGAAATCACATCGTAAGTCGCAGGACCTTCCATTGCAGATTGATAATCGATGAAGAAAACATCATTTTCATCATTGACCAAAATATTTCTTGATTGAAAATCCCGAATCATCAACGTTTTAGGAACAAGCTTCTGAATCTTTTCAGAGATTGCTTTAAATTCTTTTAAAAGTGATGACTTGTGGTATTCGATTTCCAAAATATCTACAAAAAAGTTTTTGAAATAATATAAATCGTGAGTGATTGGAAGATCATCATAACTCTCGTATTCGAAACTGTTTCTGAAATCTACTTTGCCTAAAGTTTTTGTTTGAAGTTCAAAAAGTTTTTCAAGACTTTTTGTAACCAGATTTTTTACACGATTGGTCAATCCTTCTTCAGAGATAATCTCCGAAAGAGTTTTGTTTCCAAGGAATTCCTGAACGTAGAGATTTCTTTCAGAATTGATTTTGAAAATCTTCGGTGTGTTGAGATTTAGACTTTGAAATAGTTCTGTGAAATAGAAAAAAGCCTCATTCTCACGATTGTTTTCGTTGTAAGTAATGACAAAGTTCTCATTGTCGGATTTACCAATATAATTGATTCTAGAAGAACCGCTTTGAGGTAAAGCTTTAAAAAAAATCGATTTTTTTCCTAAGTAGTCTTCAAAAAAATCCTGATGTTGCTGCATAAGGCAAAGTTAATTAATAATAGAATAAAATCGTAATTTTACAACTATGAAAGATTTTCTGCCGGTTCTGAAGATTCTATTAAGGTTTGTTATAGTATACATAGTTTTGGTATTATTGTATCAATTCTATCTTAACGAATATGAGAACGATGTGGTGGATCCGTTTACAAGATGGGTCGCACAACAAGTCGCTTTTTTACAAAGTATTTTTGGATTTCCAACAGTTTTGGTAGATAGTATGCAACTTCACAGTGTTTTGTTCCAGACTTCTGGAAAATTCACGACTAGAATGGTAGAAGGCTGCAACGTGATTTCTGTAGTTATTCTTTTCTCTGCATTTGTTTTTGCGTTTTACAAAGGGGCAAAGACATTTTTATATGTTCTTGCTGGTCTTGTTATTCTTCATATCCTAAATGTCTTAAGAATTGTGATGCTAAATATCATTTTTATAAAATATCCTCAATACGAAAGAGTTGGTCATGACTACATTTTTCCTGCAATTGTCTACGGTGGAGTGGTTGTTCTTTGGCTCATCTGGATTCAGTTTTTTGCATTGAAGAAGACGGATAAATCTTGATTTCCAGTTCGGGATTTCAATTATTAGCAATAAGAATATTTATTTTTGTAATTTTGTTTTCTAACACATGAGAAACAATGAAAAATAAATTTATTACCGAAGTTCAGCTTTCTGATATTTCCTTATTGAATCAAACCGATTCGAATATTTTACACTTCGATTTATAGAAAATTTACTTTCTTAAGTTTATCGGGTATTTATGTTATTTTTTAATCAATATAGATTGAAAAATCCATACTGTTATTTCTTTACCAATTTAAGTTTTTTATAAATGTTCGCTTACGTTTCTATATTGATATCTCTAAAACATTACAAAGATGCTTAGGTGTTTTTGTGTTTTATTGGGAGTTCTCGGTTTGATAGCAATCCGTGGCATAGAAGATCATTTCTTTTATGATCCATTTCTTGTTTTTTTCAAGACCGCCAATCATTCTGCTACTTTTCCAAATTTCAGTTGGGGGAAACTAGTTGTAAGTCAATTGTTTAGATTTGGGCTAAATGTCTTTTTTTCATTGGTGATTTTTCATTTTCTTTTTAAAGATAAAGAATGGACGAAGCAGGCTTTTGTATTGATACTATTGGTTTTCGTGATTGTATTTCCAATTTATCTATTCTGTGTTTATGACAAATTTCAAATTGGATACATGTTTTCATTTTATGTAAGACGTTTTGTGATTCAACCTTTGACAGTTATTCTACTAATTCCTATTTTTTATTACAGAAAAAAGGTTTTGCAGAGTTAATTTTCAATTGTATGCTTATCTGGCTGAGAAATATTCTCACCATTCCAATCTATTTTTTTTGTGAAAATATGTTGGCGAACTGGGCAGTTCTCAACTTGGCATATTGCGCAGGAAGTCGGTTTACAATCATCCATGTGGAAATTAAATTCAACTTTCCTATCTGTATTTTTTGCAATAAGCTTGATGACTTCTTCCATCTCGTTGTGAGCTGTTCTTAGTTCGAAATACCAAGGTAAAGTAATATGCGCATCAATATGAAGTCGGCTCCCAAACTGTTGGATTTTCATATTATGAACGTCAATCCATTCGGGTTTTCGATTTTCATTAAGGAAAGTTGCTAGTCTTTCAAGCATCTCTGGATCAGCTTCATCCATAATTCCACTTAGAGATTTTCTGATGATTTTGTAGCCTATAATAATAATGTAAAAACCAAAAATTAACGCTACAACAGAATCTAACCAAATCAATTTTGTGAAATACACTAAGACTAAGCTTAAAACAACACCCAAAGTTGTAATGGTATCGGATTGAAGATGTTTTCCAGAAGAAACCAGAACGATTGAATTATCTTTTTTTCCTTTTTGAATCGAGATATAACCAATGATGTAATTGATAATAGCTGTTGCCGCAATAATCCAAATTCCTAAATCCAACTTACTAAGAACTTTGCCAGAAATCAAGCTGTTGGTTCCTTCGTAGATAATCATTACACCAGCAATACTAATCAAAGAACCTTCGATAGCGGATGTTACGAATTCGACTTTCCCGTGTCCGTAAGGATGATTTTCATCTTTTGGTTTTGCAGCAAGATATAAGGAATAAAGCCCAAGAAAAGCACTGATTACGTTCACGATGCTTTCCATTGCATCAGAAAATACGGCATCAGAATTTGTCAGTTTCCATGCAACGAGTTTTCCAATAAAGAGAATGATTCCTATTGCCGCAATCCATCTCTGGAAAATGATGTTGTTTTTATGTTCTTTATTCTTTTTCATTGCTAAAAAAAGAATCTTCGAAATTTTCGAAGATTCTTTAGATTTTGTTAGTTTAAACTAAGTTGTTTGCTACTAAGTATTCTGCAATCTGAACTGCGTTGGTAGCAGCGCCCTTTCGGAGATTGTCTGCTACAATCCAGAGGTTAAGCGTTTTCGGCTGAGAGAGATCTCGACGGATTCTTCCTACAAAAACATCGTCTTTTCCTTCAGAATATATAGGCATTGGATAATGATTGTTTTTTACATCGTCTTGAAGTGTAACGCCAGGCGTTTCGGAAAGAATTCTTCTAACTTCATCAAGATCAAATTCATTTTCGAATTCGATATTAACACTTTCAGAATGTCCGCCTTGTACAGGTACTCTTACCGCAGTTGCTGTCAAATTGAAAGTATCGTCGCCTAGGATTTTCTTAGGCTCTTTCATTAATTTGATTTCTTCTTTCGTGTAATCGTCATCAGCGAAAACATCACAATGAGGCAATGCATTTTTGAAGATTTGATAAGGATAAACTTTCTCAAGACTTTCTCCTTTGATTTCCGCGTTTAACTGGTCAACAGCTGCTTTACCAGTTCCGGTTACAGATTGATAAGTAGAAACTACAACTCTTTTGATATCGTATTTTTGATTCAAAGGGTGAAGAACCATTACCAATTGGATTGTAGAACAATTTGGGTTAGCAATGATTTTATCTTCTTTTGTCAGAACATTAGCATTGATTTCCGGAACAACCAATTTTTTAGTTGGATCCATTCTCCAAGCCGATGAGTTATCGATCACTACTGTTCCAACTTCGGCAAATTTCGGAGCAACTTCCAAAGAAGTTCCACCGCCGGCTGAAAAAATAGCGATCTCGGGTTTGACTGCAATAGCGTCGTCCATGCTAACGATAGTGAATTCCTTGTCCTTAAACTTAATCTTCTTACCAACAGATCTCTCTGATGCTACAGGAATTAATTCGGTGATTGGAAGATTTCTCTCTTCCAAAACTTTCAGCATAACTTGTCCAACCATTCCGGTTGCGCCTACTACAGCTACTTTCATTGTTTTAAATTAATTAAAATTGTTAATATTTATCCGAAAACTCTTGCCCAAGGGAATGCAAATACAAAAAGTGCAATTGCAACCAATCCTAATGACATCATAGGAATGGTAAGTTTTTCGATTGTTTTGAATTTTTTGTTGATGATGGTCATTAATACTGCTGCAATCAACATAGAAAAAGGATGTTCTACATAAGTGAATCTCAAATCAGCATTTTTCATTACTGCACCCATATCCAAACCTTTTGTAATGTTGGTGATTAGCATAATGATTCCAATTGTAAACTGAATGTGAAAAAAGATCATTGTAAATAATGTCACTTTTTTCAAAGCTTTTGAAATATTACCGCTGTAACCAAACATCGTTACAACCAAAAGCACTAAAAACACAACAACCAGCAAAAGTTCGAGGTAAGCGAAGCCTTTGTGTGCGTGTAAAAGAATGTTATAAATTTCCATATCCAGATTTTTGAAAAGCAAAGATAGAAAAATCCCGACAGATTGCCGGGATTTGAATTATAATTAAATATTAATCTAATTTTTAGAAGTTGAAAGAAACAGAAGCTGACCAAGTAGTCCCAAAACCGTAGAATACTTCGTTTCTTACATCTATACCGTCATACATTGTGCTTGTTGCATCTTGATGAATGTTTGTATAGGATTCTTGGATGTAGAATTTATCAAACAAGTTATAAACATTACCTCTAAGTGTAAAAGATTGTTTAGCATTCAAAGGGATGTTGTAAGATGCTCCTAAATCTACTAAACCAAAGCTAGGTAATTTTAAAGCTCCTTGTTCTCCTGCAGCAGGTGTTGAGAAACTTAAAACATTAAGGTTTGCATACAAGTTTGAATTATATCTGTATTGAGCATTAAACTTAAAGTTCTTGAAAGGTGTTAAATCAACTCCAAGAGCGGCAGTTGTTTGAGCGTAATTTCCAACTTTAACCTTGTCCAAATATAATGTAGAAGTAGCGGAAGTTCCTACAGTATTTCCTTGGCTGTCCATAGGTTCGTTGTTATCATTGAACAAGTTACCTTGCGCATTACCTTCATAGAACCAGTCTCCCAAAGAGAACATACCTGTTATAGCAATAAAGTTATTGATTTTTGCATTTAAGTCAACTTCAACACCTTGGTGGATTTCTGTAATCCCCGTGATGTTTGAGTAACCTCTTACACCGTTAACAGTCTCACTTCTTCTTTGGAATCTATCTTTCCAAGAAGTTCTGTAAAGGTTAACATTAGCATTAAAGAATGAAGAACGGAATCCGTATCCAGCTTCAGCACCAAAGATTTTCTCATTGGTTAAATATGGATTGATAAGGTTTTGGTTGTTAGGATATACAGAGTTGAAGAAAGGCTGTTTTGAGTAGTATCCAACATTTACAAATACATTATGATTCTCGTTGATGTTATAGTTTGCTCCTGCTTTTGCGTTGTAACCTACGATATCTTTGAAACCAGTTTTTGTATTTAAAGTTCCGTTTGTTAAGACTGTTCCATCTTTGATAAAGCTATCAATTCTTTGGAACGCTTGGTTAGAAACAGCTCCTTGTACAAAAACAGATAGATTGTCATTAGAATATTCTAATTGTCCAAAACCTCCATACCATAAAACTTCTCCATCATTACTGTAACCAATTCTTTCGCTCATTGGTTCAATTTTTCCACCAAAAGGATTCCAGTCTGGTTTTGGAGCATATACAGCAGATACATAGTTTGCCGGAATGTTCTTATTAGCGGTGTCTTTGTAAGCAGAAGCTCCTAACAAGTCACTTACAACCTGATAGTGGTAACCTTTGTAGTATCTTGTGTCGATACCTGCACTAAAGCTAAAATTATCGTTGATTTTATGGTTGAAGCTAGAAATCAAACCAAACCAGTTATGAGAATTGATAGAAGATCTTCTGATTAATTGACCTGCATCTGGATTTGAAGCTTGATTGGCTGCTACTACTGCATCAAAATCATAAAGGCCTGTTGTTGCGTCACGGAAAGCACTTAGTCTTTTTCCGCCAACAGATCCTAGATCTCCAGTTCCACCACCTCTACCAAAAGATGCATAAAGAACTGTGCTTAATTTTGAAGCTTCGCTCATTTTATAATCCCAGTTAAGAGACATTACAGGTTTGTGGTAATAGTTTGCTCTGTTAGCAAATTCTTGACCATTTAGATAACCCCAGTCTGCATTATATCTTCTATTTGGCTTGCCGTCGCTACCATATTTTAGTAGGTCGGAAAGTTTTATTTGATAAGATCTTTGATTATGCCATTGTGGAGCACCAGTTAATGTGAATTGGAAATCATGTTTTGCATTGGGTTGGAAACCTAGAGCAAAGTAATAATTGTAACCCTCAAATTTGGTTCCATCCGCATAAGTATTTCCAGCTGTTCTTGACATTAAGAAAGATGAAGACCATCCTTTTTCAGACTTTCCAGTATTGTAAGCAAAAGAATTTTTGTAATAACCATCATTACCAATTCCTGCAGTAAGAATTCCACCTTGTTTTTTGTCTGCTGCTCTTGTAAGTACATTGATTGTACCTCCAACAGATGCAATTGCTAATTTAGATGAACCCAAACCTCTTTGAACTTGTAAAGCAGATGTTACGTCAGAAAGTCCAGCCCAGTTTGACCAATAAACGGCACCACTTTCCATGTCATTAACAGGCATACCATTTACCATTACCGCAATGTTGATTTGGTCAAAACCACGGATACCAATTTTACTATCACCAAAACCACCTCCAGATTTTGTAGCGTAAACAGAAGGTGTAGTGTTTAAGATTTCAGGAAATTCCTGATTTCCAAGTTTTTCTATTATTTGAGCTTCTTTTATTGTAGAAACTGCAACTGGAGTCTTTCTATCTTTAGCGATATCAGCAACTCCTGTTAGAACAACTTGTTCAATTTCGTTCTCTTTTGTAAGTGTATCTTGAGTAGATTGTGCAAAGTAAAAACTTGCTGTACTCATTGTCAGCATAAGGGCTAATGCTGGGCTTTTCGATAACATTTTCATTTATTTAAGATTTATGTCGCAAAAGTCTTAAAAAAAAAGATAAGAGATGTTAATGGATTGTTAATTTTTTAAAGCCTTGAGACTCAGGTCGATATTGCTCGAAGAGTGGGTTAAAGCGCCTGCTGAGATAAAATTTACGCCAGTTTTCGCCACCGAATTTAACACCTCACGAGTAATTCCGCCGCTTGCTTCGGTTTCAGATCTTCCGTTTACAATCTTTACGGCTTTGGTCATTGTCTCGACATCCATATTGTCAAACATAATTCTGTCAGCACCGGATTTGACTGCTTCCTCCACCTCGTCAAGATTGCGGGTTTCAACTTCTATTTTAAGTTTGAGTTTATTTTTTTTGACGTAATCTTTCGCCATTTTCACCGCGTTGGTAATACTTCCATTATAATCAATGTGATTGTCTTTCAGCATTATCATATCATAAAGTCCGTATCTATGATTGGTTCCTCCACCAATGGCAACGGCCCATTTTTCGCAAACTCGGAAATTTGGTGTGGTTTTTCTGGTGTCGAGAAGTTTCGTTTTTGTTCCAACTAATCTAGAATCCCAATCGTGTGTCATTGTTGCGATTCCGCTCATTCTTTGCATACAATTCAGAACCAAACGTTCTGTTGATAAAATTGACCTAGCTTTTCCTGTTACAACAAAAGCAACATCTCCTTTTTTTGCAGATTCTCCATCTTTAATAAAAACTTCAACGTTAAGATTTTTATCAAACGATTTGAAAATAATTTCCGCCAATTCAACACCAGCCAAAATGCAGTTCTCTTTAACCAAAAGCTGAGCTTTCTGTTCCAAATCTTTGGGAATTGTTGACAATGTTGAATGGTCGCCGTTTTGGATGTCTTCTTCTAAAGCAGTTCTGATGAATTCTTTTAAAACTTTATCGCTGGCGTAAGATGGTCTTTTCATTGGGGTTTATTTTTGTACTAATGTAAAAAGTATTTATGTATTAAAGATTTTTAGTTCTTTTAAATCTTTAATACATTTTACATTAATACGTTTTACAGATTTTATTCATTAATCAAAAGTGGTTTCGTAGCCAAATCCTTATTGTAAAATGCTCCTTTATTTTCTTTCATTTCAAGAGAGTGCTTGATAATCAGATAAGAAACATTCACGAGATTTCTAAGTTCCGAAAGCTGAGGCGAAAGTATGGAATAATTATAAAGTTCTGTTACGGCTTCATAGATTTCTCGTTGTTTTTTCTTAGCTAATTCCAATCTCGCATTACTTCGTACGATGGCAACCAAGTCGCTCATCATTTCCTGAAGTTGTTTTCTGAGATAAGTTACCAGAACCATTTCGTCCATCATTTTCATTCCTTCTTCATTCCATTCCGGAACAGCTTTTAAATCATCGAAATTAAAATCATTTTCTTTCAACAATTCAACCGTTTTCATCGCTGCATTGTGACCAAAAACCAAACCTTCTAATAAAGAGTTCGAAGCTAATCTATTCGCACCGTGAAGTCCAGAATTGGTACATTCTCCAACCGCGAAAAGATTTTTGATAGAAGATTGCCCGTATTGGTCAGTATCGATTCCGCCCATCAGATAATGGCAAGCCGGAACCACAGGAATCAATTCTTTAAAAGGGTCGATGCCTTCATCCAAACATTTTTGATAGATATTGGGGAAGTGATTGATGAATTTTTCTCTGTCCATTTCACGACAATCCAAACCTACATAATCATCTCCGCTTATTTTCAATTCATTATCGATTCCTCTTGCAACGATGTCGCGAGACGCCAATTCTTCGCGCTCATCATATTTTTGCATAAACGGTTTTCCATTTTTGGTACGAAGTTTTGCGCCGTCTCCACGAACAGCTTCCGAAATCAGGAATAACATTCCGTCTCTTTTAGAATACATTGCCGTTGGATGAAACTGATAATACTGCATATTCGAAACTTTTCCTTGAGCTCTGTGAACAAAAGCGATTCCGTCTCCTGTTGCAATAATTGGATTGGTTGTATTTTTGTAAACGTGACCTGCTCCTCCTGTTGCAACTAAAGTAATTTTCGAAGTGATTTTTTTGATTTTCTTATTCTGTTCATCAAGGATATAAGCTCCGTAAGCATTGATATTTCCCTTGTCCAATTCTTTCCCAGGAACGTGGTGTTGAGTTATCAAATCGATAACATAATGATGAGGAAGCATTTCGATATTTGGAGAGTTTCTAATAGTTTCAAGAAGAGCTCTTTCAATTTCGAATCCTGTAATGTCCTTGTGATGAACAATTCTATTCTCTGTGTGTCCGCCTTCTCTTCCTAATGAATACTTACCTTTTTCTTGGTCAAATTTTGCGCCCCATTCTACAATTTCATTAAAACGATGAGGTGCTTCTTCAACAACTATTTTTACAATTTCGGGGTCATTGATGTAATCTCCGGCTCGTAAAGTGTCGTCAATATGTTTTTGAAAATTATCTTTGGAAAAATCCGTTACGACTGCCAATCCGCCTTGTGCATATTTGGTATTGCTTTCGTCCTCGTTGGATTTTGTAACGATTGTTATTTTAGTTTCAGGTAATTGTTCGGCAATTTTGATGGCATAAGATAAGCCCGAGATTCCGGAACCGATTACAAGAACGTCTGTTTTTATCATTTTAATTTTGAAATTGTAGGATTATTAAAGATATTAAATCTTTGGATAACTGTCAGGATTGGATTTGGCAAAACGAATGCCGTAAACCTTGACTATTTTTTCCTCTTCATTAATAATATAATGAATCATAATGGGAAAGTTTTTGACTTGCCTCAAACGAAACTCATCAAATCTTATTTGGAAATAGGGGATTTCTTTAAGTTGGTTTAATGTATCATTGAAATTGGTGAGAAATCTAGCCTTAAGTTCTTTAGAAATTGCTCCATAATAATCACTTGCATCTCTAAGGTCAGATTTCGCACTTTTTAGAATTGAAACTTTGAACATTATAAAAAGTTATGTTTAATAGCGTCCCAATCTTCAAAATCTTCTTCTTTAGCTTCTGCAACACGCTTTCTCATCAATGCTTTCTCATCTTCAGAAATTTCAAAATCAAATTCTTCTTCTTTCGGAAAAATGATAACCTCAGCATATTCTGCATCGAAGTTTTCTGGAAGTTCGATGCTTAACTTATGGTTTTTAACCTCAACGATTTGTCTGATTGCATTCATTTTAATTGAATTAAAAAAATAAATTTACAGAAATTTAATAAACTTATCCGCAGGTTTTCTTACTTTTTTGAAATTCTGAAAAATATCATCTTCTGCTCTGTAACCAAGCGCAAGAACAACTGCAATTTTTTCGTGTTCTTTATCGATTTTCAATACGTCTTCTATGATTTCAGATTTGAAACCTTCCATTGGGCAAGTGTCGATTTCTTCTTCGGCGGATGCTATTATCAATGAACCTAAAACAATATAGCTCTGTTTTTCGGACCAACTTTCCAGTTCTTTCTGAGTATAATTTTCTAAGAAAAGATTGATGTTATTTCTAAAAGCCGACAATTGCTCCAAAGTCACACCACGTTCATTAATAATATGACTGAAGTAATTGTCAACATACTCCTTATTAATATGAGTTTTTGTGACCAGAGCAATCAAGTGCGAACAAGTCGATATTTGTGATGGATTATAAAAAGCCGGAATCAATTTCTGAATTGTCTCGTGATTTTCCACAATCAAGAGATGATAAGGTTGTAGTCCTAATGAGCTGACAGACAGTCGTCCTGCTTCCAGGATGTTGTTCAGTTTTTCAGAAGAAATCTTCCTTCCGTCAAATTTTTTCACAGAATATCGCCAGTTAAGTGCTTCTAAATAGTTCATATAACAAATATAGGTAATTTGAAATTTTAGTTAGAATCATTTTAAATAATGAAACATTTCTAACTGAATTTTTTAAATCATTCATTGCAAAGGCTTTATAATAAGGGTTTTCGCAATAATTCATTTTAATCGATTTTAAATCAAATCATTAGCCAAGAAAGCTTTGAAACCAAAAAGTTATAAACATTAAGTATAAAAGTGGGCGAAAGTGGTAAAATGTGGTAGATTTTTATATAAATTTGCTCCAAATGAAAAACTTCATTGGAACATACGAGTGCAAAATAGATGACAAAGGGCGCATCAAACTGCCTGCTTCGCTTACGAAGCAGATGGAACATTTTGCAGATGAGCCATTTGTAATCAAGCGTTCGGTGTTTCAGAAGTGTCTTGAGGTTTATCCAATGAAACCTTGGGAAAAACTGATGGCAAAAATAAACGGTCTCAACCGATTTATCAAGAAAAATGCAGATTTCATCAGGATGTTTACGGCGGGAGTCAAAACAGTGGAGATGGATAATGTCGGTCGTCTGCAAATCAGCAAAGATTTGACTCAGTATGCTAACCTCAGCAAAGAAATTGTGATTACTAGCGCGGGTGAATTGTTCGAGATTTGGGACAAAGATTCTTACGAACAAGTCATTTCTGTCAGCGAATCTGATTTCGCCAATCTTGCAGAGGATGTAATGGGAAACCTTGATTCCGAGGAGTCAAATTAATAATTAAGAAAGAATAATTAATAGGTTCTGAAACCGATTATTAAATCATTTATCAATCATCATTCATCAATTATAAAGACAATGTATCATAATCCAGTTTTATTAAAAGAAAGCGTAGATGCTCTGGTAACCAATCCGGACGGGATTTACGTAGATTGTACTTTTGGTGGTGGTGGTCACTCAAGGGAAATTTTAAGCAGGCTTTCCGAAAAAGGAAGGTTGTTTTCTTTTGATCAAGATTTGGATGCGTTGAAAAATGCAATTGATGACCCGAGATTTACTTTGGTCAATCAGAATTTTAGGTTCTTGGAAAATTCGATGTTGGCTTATGGGATTTCTCACGTGGATGGGATTTTGGCGGATTTAGGTGTTTCTTCTCATCAGTTTGATGAAGCAGAACGTGGATTTTCTACCAGAAGCAATGCGCCTCTTGATATGAGAATGAATGTAATGCAAGGTTTGGACGCAAAAAAAATCATCAACGATTACGAAGAAGAAGACCTTGCGAATATCTTTTATCAATATGGAGAATTGAGAGAGTCTCGAAAATTGGCAAGAGAAATTGTTCATCATAGAAAAACTAAAAAAATCAATACGACTGAGGATTTGAAAAATCTCTTCAGTTATATTCCGGCTTTTAAGCAGAACAAATTTTTTGCTCAAGTTTTTCAGGCAATCCGAATTGAGGTTAATCAAGAGCTGGAAGTTCTGAAAGAAATGCTCGTTCAGTCTTACAAAATTTTAAAAGTTGAAGGAAGACTAGTCGTGATTTCTTACCATTCTTTAGAAGATAGATTGGTAAAACGTTTTCTGAAAAACGGAATGTTTGAAGGTGAACCTCAGCGTGATATTTACGGAAATTATGCAAAAGCTTTTGAATTGTTAAAGACAAAAGCAATCATTCCGGACGATAAAGAAATAGAAGAAAATTCTCGTGCAAGAAGCGCAAAAATGAGAATAGGAACAAAATTATAGTTGATGGTTTTTAGTTGATAGTTGTTTGAAGATGTTTTTAAATCTATCAGCTGTCAACCGACAACAAACAACCAAAAATGGCAAAGCAGACAACCTACAATAAGCAGAAAAAGAAACTCACTTTTATGGATATAATAAAAGGGAATTTTCTTAACCGTGATGAGGTAAAGGCGCATTACAAATATTTTCTGTTCATTTTCGGATTGTTGATGGTGATGATTTATAGTAATCACTTGGTGAATCAGAAAATTGAGCGTGTCAATAAGCTAAAAGAAGAGACAGAAGAGTACAAATCGAGAAATGCTTATGCGCAGAGTCGATTGATAAAGATAAGAATGGAATCCGAACTGGGAAAAGAAATGGTTCAGGATTCTCTGGTGAGTTTGGATAGTCACCCAATGAAATTATTGATAAAAGTTGATAGCACAAATGATAAAGCAACCAAATAACAATTACGATAAAAAGCGTTCCAATGCATTGAAGTGGGGCTACCTTTTTGTGTTGGGAGCTTTCATTTTGTTTGTCATTTTTTTAACAAGGATTTTAATTCTTCAGAATACGAATGTTGAAGAATTTGAAAATAATTATATCAGCAAAAATTACCGCGAAGCCACTTTAAAGGCTGCTCGTGGAAATCTTTTCGCTTCAGACGGTTCTATTTTGGCTACGACAGTGATGCGGTACGATATCTATCTGGATTTCAAATCAATGAGAGATACAATCTATTCCAACAATATTGGAGCATTGACAGATTCTCTCAGCAAGATGTTTGATAAACCGCGAAGCTACTTCAGAGCGAAATTAGATGCTCAGAATCAGAAGAATAACCAATATTATCTTTTAGCAAGAGGGCTTGATTTTGATGAATATGACAGAATCAGAAATTTTCCGATTTTCAAAAAAGGGAAAAATAAAGGAGGTTTCATTGTGGAAAGAAATTTCCGAAGAGAATTGGCAACAACTCAAATCGGAGCAGGAACAATTGGAGCTGATAATGGTGAATCAAAGTCTGGGCTGGAAGGCGCTTTCAGTAAATATTTGACAGGAATTGATGGAAAGCGTTTAGAACAGAAAATTACTTCTTCTCAATGGAAGCCAATTGATTACTGGAAGGTTCAGGAGCCTGTTGATGGGCAGGATGTTTACACAACTCTGGATTTGAGAATTCAGGATATTGCACATTCGGCATTGGAAAATCAATTAATCAAATTCGATGCAAATCACGGAAGTGTTGTTGTAATGGAGGTTGAGACGGGAAAAATTCGTGCAATGGTCAATCTTAGAAGAACCGAACCGGGAATATATGTTGATGCTTACAATTATACTGTGAAAGATGCTCAGGAACCGGGTTCTACATTCAAAACGGTTTCACTTTTGGCAGCGATGGACGATGGTTTCATTGATGAAAATACGAAAGTTAACATCGGAAATGGAATTTGGACCTACGCAGGACAAAGAATTACTGACGGTCACGGAGGTGGAACTTATGATGTAAGTGATGTTTTAGCTAAGTCAAGTAACGTTGGTGCAGCAAAATTAATTACAACACATTACGCAGATAAACCTCAAGTTTTCATTGACCATTTAAAACGTTGGAAGATGTTTGATAAAATGCAGATTGAGCTTCCGGGAATTGCAAAGCCTTCGATTCAAACACCTCAAAGCAAACGATGGAATAAGGCGACTTTGGCATCATTGGGTTATGGATATTCTTCTCGTTTTCCATTATTACAATTGGTTGCTTTCTATAACGGGATTGCCAACAAAGGAAAAATGGTAAAACCTCTTTTCATCGATAAAATTGCAAAAGACGGTAAAGTGCTTTATGAAGCGAAACCTGAAATAATGGTTAAGAAAATGGCTTCTGATAAAGCGATTACAATGATGACCAATGCTTTGACAAAAGCCGTTGAGAAAGGAACGGCAAGAAGTATCTATACTCCGAATCTTAAAATTGCCGGCAAAACAGGAACAGCAAGATTCGAATATTGGAAAGCGGGACCGATGAAATATCAGGCTTCATTTGCAGGTTTTTATCCGGCCGATAATCCGAAATATACGTGTATCGTAGTTGTCAATCAGCCAGATGTATCAAAAGGATTTTATGGAGGAACAGTTTCTGCGCCAGTTTTTAAAGAGATTGCTGGAAAGACTTTCTTGAAAACACCTTTGAATGTTGAGAAAGACCTTTTGGTTGAACATAAGGTTAATCTTAATAAAATGACTGCGCCAAATGTAAAGGTGAATGTGACAAGAGATTCAATGCCGAATTTGGTGGGAATGATTGGAAAGAATGTGATTCCTCAACTTGAAAATTTAGGTTACAGAGTAGATTACAAAGGTGTTGGGAAAATCACAGGACAATTTCCGGCGGAAGGCGCAAACATTGGAAAAAACCAAAAGATTTATTTGAATCTTCAAAACTAAAAATGAAAGCGAAAGCTTAGATATATGATTTTAAAAGACTTATCACAAAGAATCCAAGTTTTGGAAACCATCGGAACTCTTGAAAGAGAAGTTTCGGAATTGGTTTTCGACAGCAGAAAAGTTGTTGAAAATTCTTTGTATGTTGCATTGAAAGGAACTGTTTCAGACGGACATTCTTACATCAATCAAAGTATCGAAAAAGGTGCAAAAGTAATTGTTTGTGAAGAATTACCTTCAGAAATTAATGATGAAGTAACTTATTTGAAAGTTGAAGATTCTTCCAAAACTTTAGGACATTTGGCTTCTAATTTTTACGGAAATCCTTCTCAGAAATTGAATTTAATTGGTGTTACAGGAACCAACGGGAAAACTTCGGTAACAACTTTATTATTTGATATTTTCAAAAATCTGGGATATCAATCCGCTTTGATTTCAACTGTTGAATACAGAATCGGAGACGAGGTTATTCCTTCAACACACACAACGCCAGACGTGATTCGTTTAAATCAAATGTTGGCGAAAGCTGTTGAAATTGGATGTGAATATGCTTTTATGGAAGTAAGTTCACACGGAATTTCTCAAGACAGAATAGAAGGATTACATTTCAAAATCGCAGGTTTTACGAATATCACGCACGACCATTTGGATTATCATAAGACTTTCCAAAATTATATCTACGCTAAGAAGAGATTCTTTGACGAGTTGGAAGATTCAGCGGTTGCAATTACAAATGCTGATGACAAAAACGGTCTGGTAATGTTGCAGAATACCAAAGCGAAAAAGAAAACTTTTGCTTTGAAAACAATGGCAGATTTCCACGGAAAAGTTTTGGAAGTAGATTTCAACGGAATGTTACTGAACTTCAATAACAAAGAATTCTGGACAACATTGACAGGGAAATTCAATGCTTATAATTTGCTTTTGGCTTATGGAATTGCTCTGGAATTAGGAATGGACGAAACGGAAGTTCTTCAGGCGATTTCTATTCTTCATAGAGTGAATGGAAGATTCGAAACGATAAAATCCGACAGTGGAATTTTCTTCGTAGTTGATTATTCGCACACGCCTGATGCATTAGAAAATGTTCTGGACAGCATCAACGAAATCAGAACCAAAAATGAAAGACTGATTTGTGTTTTCGGTTGCGGAGGTGACAGAGATAAAACCAAACGTCCTGAAATGGGCGACATCGCTACCAAAAAATCGACTTTGGCGATTATCACTTCTGACAATCCAAGAACTGAAGAACCAAATCAGATTATTAAAGAAATAGAAGCAGGAGTTCAACCTCAGAATTTCAGCAAATACACTTCGATTCCAGACAGAAGAGAAGCGATAAAAATGGCAATCAAATTTGCTGAGCCGAAAGATATTGTTTTAGTAGCCGGAAAAGGTCACGAAACGTATCAGGAAATCAATGGTGTGAAACATCATTTTGATGACAAAGAAACGATTAGGGAATTATTACAATTAATGGGAAAATAGACAAATATGCTATATTATCTATATGAATATTTAAACGCTCACGGAATCCACGTTCCGGGAATGAACTTGTTCAAATACATTTCGTTCCGCGCAGCGATGGCAGTTTTGTTTTCGCTGATTATTGCGATGGCTTACGGAAAAAGAATCATCAATTTCCTGAGAAGAAGACAAATGGGAGAATTGGTGCGTGACCTTGGTCTGGAAGGACAAAAACAGAAAGAAGGAACGCCGACAATGGGAGGTTTGATTATCATTTTGGCAACAATCATTCCGGTTTTGTTGTTTACCAGAATTACAAATGTTTATATCGTTCTTTTAATCATTTCGGTTTTGTGGATGGGAGCGATTGGTTTCTTGGACGATTATCTTAAAAAAGTTAAGAAAAATAAAGACGGATTGAGCGGAAAATTCAAAGTAATCGGGCAAGTTGGTTTAGGTTTAATTGTCGGAGTTACAATGTACTTTCACCCTGAGGTTGAGGTTAAGAGAAAATATGCCGATGCAACGGTTATCAATAGAAATAATGTAGAGCAGAACTTTATGCCGGACGAGAAAATTCCGGTTTCTACCGTTCCTTTTACTAAAAATAATGAGTTCGATTATAGTGGAATTTTATTTTGGATGGATGATGCAAAAGCGCACGAATGGGCTTGGATTGTTTTCATTCCGATTGTGATTTTCATTGTAACAGCAGTTTCCAATGGAGCCAATATCACGGACGGAATTGACGGATTAGCAGCAGGAACAAGTACGGTGATTTTGTTGACTTTAGCATTTTTCGCCTACGTTTCAGGAAATATGATTTTCGCTGATTATCTGAATATTATGTTCCTTCCTCATATGGGCGAAACCACGATTTTTGCGCTCGCTTTGGTTGGAGCAGTTATCGGATTTTTCTGGTATAATACTTATCCAGCGCAGATTTTTATGGGTGACACGGGAAGTCTGATGTTGGGCGGTGTGATTGCAGTTTTGGCAATTATCCTTAGAAAAGAATTATTGATTCCTGTTTTATGTGGCGTATTCCTTATCGAAAATCTTTCAGTGATTTTGCAGGTAATGGTCTTCAAATATAGAAAAAGAAAACACGGGCTAGAATATGCTCAAAATAATAGATTATTCAAAATGTCTCCACTGCATCATCATTATCAGAAAGAAGGATTTCACGAGAGCAAAATCGTGAACCGAATGATAATTATTGGTGTAATGCTGGCAATTATTTGCTTAATCACTTTAAAAACTAGATAAAAAGACTAATAACCACAGATGAGAGTAGTGATACTTGGAGGAGGCGAAAGCGGCGTTGGTGCTGCGTATCTGGCAAAAGCCAAAGGCTTTGATGTCTTTCTTTCGGATATGGGAATTATCCGTGAGAACTACAAAAAAGAATTGGATGAGCTTGGGATTGATTATGAAGACGGAACACATTCCGAAGAAAAAATTCTGAATGCTGATTGGGTCATAAAAAGTCCGGGGATTCCGAAGAAAGCAGAAATGATTCAAAAGATTCAAGAAAAAGGAATCAGATTGTCTTCTGAGATTGAATTTGCTTCGGAATTTACAAACGCAAAAATTATTGCGATTACAGGAAGTAATGGAAAAACGACGACAACGTCTTTGATTTATTACATCTTGAAAGAAGATGGATTCAATGTCGGATTGGGCGGAAACATCGGAAAGAGCTTTGCAAAACAGGTAGCAGAAGAGAATTTTGATTATTATGTATTGGAAGTGAGTAGTTTCCAGTTAGATGATATTCAAAATTTTAGACCATACATTTCATTGTTGTTGAATTTGTCAAAAGACCATCTTGACCAGTACAATTACAATTATGAAGAATATGCTTTGGCTAAGTTCAGAATTGCTGAAAATCAGGAAGCTAACAATTTTTTCATCTACAACAAAGATGACGAAATGAGCAAGTCGATTCTTGAAAAATTAGATTTGAAAGTGACCAAAGTTCCATTCTCATTAGATGAAAAATTGGAAAAAGGTGCTTTCTCGATTGATGAGAATTTTGTTGTGAATATCAATGAAGGTTTCACAATGAATATCGACGAATTATCATTGGTTGGAAAACATAATGTGGCGAACAGCTTAGCGGCGAGTATTGCAGGAAAGTTGTTGGAAATCAGTAATGAAAGTATCAGACATTCATTAATGACATTTCAAGCGGTTGAACACAGATTGGAACCTGTTGCTGAAATCAGAGGAGTAAAATTCATCAATGACAGCAAAGCTACAAACGTAAACGCAACTTACTTCGCTTTGGAAAGTATGAAACAGCCGGTTGTCTGGATTGTTGGCGGAAAAGATAAAGGGAACGATTATACAGAAATCGAAGAATTAGTCAAGAAAAAAGTAAAAGCAATTGTTTGCTTAGGAGTTGATAATCATAAGATTATTGACTTTTTTAAAGATAAAAAAACAGAGATTTATGACACTTCCAGTATGCAAAAAGCAGTAGAAGTTTCTAAATCGATTGCAGAAAAAGGAGACGTTGTTTTGTTGTCACCTTGTTGTGCAAGTTTTGATTTATTCAATGGTTATGAAGACCGTGGTAATCAATTCAAAAAAGAAGTTTTAGAAGAATTGACAATTAAGAATTAAGAAAATTAATTCATTTAAAAATAAATGGAAAACCAAACTACAGAAAACAAATTCGAATTGCTGAAAGGAGACAAGGTTCTTTGGTCGGTTATCATTTTGATATCCTTCCTTTCAGTGTTTCCGGTTTATTCTGCAAGCTCGAATCTGGAATATATCGTGAATAATGGGACTACAACCGGTCACGTTATCAAGCATATTTTCTTCGTTTTTTTAGGGTTGGGAATTATGCGTTTTGTAGGAACTATTAAATACGAATACATCGGGAAACTGAGTTCCATTTTGCTTTTGTTCACCATTGGATTATTGTTGATTACAACATTCACAGGTCAAAAAATTGAAGGCGCAAGTGCTTCGCGTTGGTTGAAAATTCCAGGAACACCGATTTCTTTTCAGCCGTCGTCATTCGCTTATTTGATGTTGATTATTTATCTGTGCAGATATTTAACTAAGAAAATCAAAAGAGAAAGACTTCCTCTGGAGAATATCATTTACATATTCGGACCAATTCTGATTGTTTTCGGATTGGTTGCAAAAGACAATGGTTCAACTGCTTTGATGATTATGATGGTTTCAATTATCATCTTGATTATTGGTCAATTGGCTTGGCAATATGTAGCGGGATTTATCTCGCTTTCAGTGGTTTTCATTGTAATGTTTTTAGTGATTGCACTCAATACAAATCTACTTGGTGGAAACCGTGTTCACACCTGGATGAGCCGTATAGAAACCTTCTCAAACTCGAAAAAAACGGCAGATGTTGAAGACGAAAGTTTGAAGGCGAAAAACTATCAGGTAATGCAAGCGAAAGCCGCTATTGTTCACGGCGGATTCAACGGAATTGGACCTGGAAAAAGTGCTTTGAAACAGACATTACCACAATCGGTTTCGGATTTTATTTTCGCAATTATTGTAGAAGAATATGGCTGGATTGGAGCGTTTGTTTTGATTAGCCTTTATATGATAATGATTATCAGGATTGTGATGATTGCTAGTAAAATGCCCGCATTTTTTGGGTCTCTGCTCGTGCTTGCAATTGGATTAATGATATTTATTCAATTATCGGTAAATATTGCCGTTGCCGTGAATCTGATTCCGGTTACAGGACAGCCTTTACCACTGATAAGTTATGGAGGAACATCGATGTTGGTAACTTATATTCAGTTAGGAATTATTTTAAATGTAAGCTCCAGAATTCAGGTTTTTGATGAAGAAGGTTTAGGCAAAAGACAAAGTATCGAAGAAATAAATGATATCGCATAGATGAGCAAAAAACTGAAAATATTAATGAGTGGCGGAGGAACTGGTGGACACATCTTTCCTGCGGTTGCGATTGCTCAGGAAATCAAAAAAAGATTTCCCGATGCAGAGTTTTTGTTCATTGGTGCAAATGGAAAAATGGAAATGGAAAAGGTTCCTCAATCCGGATTCAAAATCGAGGGATTGAATATCGCCGGATTCGACAGAGGTAGTCTTCTGAAGAATATTGGGCTTCCTTTCAAAATCATTTCCAGTTTAATGAAAGCTAAGAAAATCATCAAAAATTTCAAACCAGATTTTGCGGTTGGAACTGGTGGTTTTGCGAGCGGCCCGGCTTTATATATTGCTGCGAAAATGGGAATTCCGACTTTTATTCAGGAGCAGAATTCTTTGCCCGGAAAAACGAATGTTTTCAATGCGAAAAAAGCGAAAGCAGTTTTCACAGCTTATCCGGATATGGAAAAATTTTTTCACGGAACGAAAACTTATTTCTTAGGAAATCCAATTCGTCAGAATATCATTACGGATTTGATTGATAAAGATTTAGCTAAAGAAAAATTAGGCTTAGATAAAAATAAATTAACGATTCTTTCAGTTGGTGGTTCTCTTGGTTCCAGAACTCTGAACAACGGCTGGAAAGATAATTTTGATAAACTGAAAGAAAAAGATTATCAGTTAATCTGGCAGACTGGGAAAACGGATTTTAAAGAGATTTCTGACAACAAGCAACTGACAACCAACAACCAAATCCAGATTAGAGAATTCATTTCTGATATGGCTTTGGCTTATTCAGCGGCGGATTTGATTGTTTCCAGAGCTGGTGCGATTGCGATTTCAGAATTGGCTGTTGCGAAAAAACCGGTTTTATTGGTTCCGTTTCCATTTGCAGCGGAAGATCATCAAACCAAAAATGCTTTGACTCTGGTTGAGAAAAATGCAGCTAGAATGGTAAAAGATTCTGAAATGAAAGATAAATTCTGGAACACACTTTCAGAAATCTGTGAGAACGAAAATCTTAGAAAAGAAATGTCAAATAATTTGGAATTTTTTGCAAAACCAAAAGCAGCAGAAGGGATTGTGGATGAGATAATTAAAACTGTACAAAGTAAATTGTAGAAAGTACATTGTACATCATACTTTTTACATTAATACAATAAAGAAAATGAGCATCTTAAATAAATATCAAAACTTCTATTTCATCGGAATCGGTGGAATTGGGATGAGTGCACTGGCGAGATATTTTCACGCTAACGGCAAAAATGTTTTGGGTTATGATAAAACGCCAACAAAACTGACTGCTCAAATCGGTTTTGAAGGTATTGATATTACGTTTGAAGATGTGATTGATGAGAAAATTGTGGCGTTGGATAAAGAATCAACATTAGTTATTTATACGCCAGCAATTAAGAAACTCGGAATTCTAGATTATTTCGCAAGTGAAAGCTTCGAGATTCTGAAACGTGCGAAAGTGTTGGGATTGATTACCGAGAATACAGATTGTATCGCCGTTGCAGGAACTCACGGAAAGACAACAACTTCTACTTTAATTGCGCATTTGTGCAAAGAAGCTAATCTTCCGTCATCTGCATTTTTAGGTGGAATTTCTGAGAATTTCAAATCGAATTTTGATTACAACGGCAATCAGTTTTCTGTGGTTGAAGCGGATGAATACGACAGAAGTTTCCTAAACCTTTCTCCGGATTGGGCGGTTGTAACATCGATTGATGCAGACCATTTGGATATTTATGGAGACAGAGTTCAGATTGAAGATGGTTTCCGTCAGTTTGCAGGTTTGGTTCCGAATGACAATCAACTGTTTGTCAGAAAAGGAATTGCGATTGGAAGAGAACATCAGACTTATGCTGTTAATGAAGAAGCAGATTTTTATTCTGATAATCTGAGAATGGACCACGATAAAATCTATTTCGATTTTCATACTCCAACGCAGGAGATTGAAGATTTTGTTTGGGAAATTCCGGGGATTCATAATGTTGAAAATGCGACGGTTGCGTTGGCAATTTTAAGCAATTTGGGTGTTGATTTCGATACTTTGAAAAAAGCAATCGCCAATTTTAAAGGCATCAAGAGAAGATATACTAAACATATTTTCGATAACGGAAAAATCTATATCGACGATTATGCACATCATCCAACAGAACTGAATGCAGTTATTGGTTCAATAAAAACCTTTTATCCAACTAAGAAATTGCTGGTGGTTTTTCAACCTCATCTTTTCAGCAGAACGAGAGATTTTGCTGAGGATTTCGCTAAAAGTCTGGAAAAAGGAGATGACTTGTTATTGTTAGATATTTATCCAGCGAGAGAACTTCAGGAGAATTTTGAAGGAATTACTTCGAGCTGGTTAGCAGAAAAAATTGAAACAGAAAACAAAGAAGTCTGCACATTGCAGGAGACTTTTGAAAAAATAAAAGAAAAAGACTTTGATATTTTATTGACAGTCGGAGCGGGAAACATTGATACACTTTACGACGCGATTATGGAATGGCTTCCAACATTAGAATTAAAAATTAATAATTAAAAATTAAGAAAATACTTTGTACATCATACATTGTACTTTATACAAGATAGAATGAAAAATAAGTGGAGAATATTGAAGATACTCGTGACAGTTATCCTTTTTGGATTTCTGCTCAGTTTCTCGTTGAAGCGTTTCAACAACGCCAAGATGGAGAATGTATCTATCAATATGAACCAAAGCAAAACGCCGGTCTATTTCATTGATGAGAAGGACATCAAAGATTTGGTAAAGCAATACAATCCGACAAGAAAAATCGGAGATATGAAGATTCCGGAACTGGAGAAAAAAATTAATGAAAACCCATTTGTTGATAGTGCGAATGTTTATATGAATCTGAACGGGAATCTGAATGTTGATATCAAACAACGTGTTCCGGTTTTCAGATTAAGTAAAAATGGAAAAGATTTTTATGTGGACGAAAAAGGTGTTGAATTCCCGATTTCGAGAAACTTTTCTTATCCGTGTATGCTGGTAATGGGCGATGTTGATGCTTCGGAATATAAGGAATTGGGACAATTGGTGGAAAAGATTGATAAAGATGATTTCAGTAAAAAATATTTCATCGGAATCAAAAAAGAAAAAGGCGGTTACAATCTTTTGACAAGCGACGGAAATTACAAAGTTGAGATTGGAGATTTAGATAATATTGATTTTAAGGTTAAAGGATTTAAAACTTTTGTAGAAAAATATCTGGTTTATCAGAATCCGAATAAGTACAAAAAGATTTCGGTTAAATACAATAATCAGATTGTAACCACACTGAATCCTTATTTCAAAGAAAACGATAGTATTCTGAGAAATGCACCAAAAATTGAAATAAAGTCAGAAGTAGAAAGTCATAAGACGGAAGAGAAAAAATCGGAACCCAAGAAAGAAACTTCGAAACCGATAAAAGTAGAGAAGAAATCTGAACCGAAAAAAACTTCGGAAAAGAAAAAGGAAACATCTTCCAAATCGTCTTCTGACAAAAAGAAAAAAGCAAAAGTAGTAGTAGAATAAAAAAATCAAATCGAGCATATAATGGAAAATCAAGAGTATTCAGTAGGTCTGGACATTGGGACAACTAAGATTGTCGCCATTGTCGGAAGACGTAACGCTCACGGGAAAATCGAAATCCTGGGCGTTGGGAAGGCTAAAAGTCTTGGCGTTCACAAAGGAATTGTGAACAACATTTCCCAAACCATCAATTCCATCAAAACTGCAGTTGCAGAAGCGCAATCCAGCGCCGGTGTTCCTATCCATAAGGTAACTGTAGGAATTGCAGGAAAACATATCCGTTCTCTCCAACATTCGGATTATATAATGAGAGAGCACCCGGATAGATACATCACAGAAGATGATATCGAAAAACTAAAAGACCAGGTAAAGAAATTGGTAATGTTACCAGGCGAAGAAATCATCCACGTTTTGCCTCAGGAATACAAAGTAGATTCTGAAGGCGAAATCCAAGAACCAATCGGGATGCACGGCAAAAGATTAGAAGCTAACTTCCACGTTGTTGTGGGACAGATGGGTTCTATCAGAAACATTGCAAGATGCGTTCGTGAAGCTGGTTTGGAGATGGAAGCATTGACATTGGAACCTTTGGCATCGTCTGAAGCGGTTCTTACAAAAGAAGAAAAAGAAGCAGGCGTTGCGATTGTTGATATTGGTGGTGGAACTACGGATATCGCTATTTTTAAGGACAACATCATTCGTCATACTTGCGTGATTCCTTACGGAGGTGGAATTATCACTGATGATATTAAGGAAGGATGTTCAATCATCGAAAAACACGCAGAACAACTGAAAGTAAAGTTCGGTTCGTCTGTTCCGGAATTGGAAAAAGACAGCACATATGTAACAATCCCAGGATTGCACGGTCGTCCGGACAAAGAGATTTCGTTGAAGGTTTTGGCTCAGATTATCAATGCAAGAGTTGAAGAAATTCTTGAAATGGTAAATACAGAATTGAAAGCTTACGGCGCATTCGAACAAAAGAAAAAACTGATTGCAGGAATCGTTTTGACAGGCGGTGGTTCCAACTTGAGAAACCTTCGTCAATTAGCGAATTACACAACCGGATTCGACAGCAGAATTGGTTTCGCTAACGAATATGTGGCGAACGATAAAAACCAATATTTGAAAGGACCAGAATTTGCTACGTCAATTGGTTTATTGATGGAAAGCCTCAAAATCCGAGATAAAAGAATTCTTCCAACAGAGGAAAAAATTATTGAAGAAGTTGTGGCAAAAGCAGAGCCCGTTTCTCAGCCAACTCCAACTGCGGAAGTTGAAAGACCTCAACCGGTTCAGCATATCGAAGAAGTGTCGAAACCAAAAGAAGAAGTCAGAAGAAGCAAACCAACTTTCGGACAGTCTCTAATGGATAAAGTGAAAAAATTCTTTGAAGAAGTAGAAGAGTAAAAAACGAATGATTAATGATAAATGATGAACGGTTTTCATCGATTATCATCCATCAAATATCAATTATAAAAAATATAAAATGGACAATATAACTAATACACAGGGATTTTCATTTGACCTTCCAAAAGGGAATTCTGCCATCATCAAAGTAATTGGTGTTGGGGGCGGTGGAAACAACGCTTTGAAACATATGTACGAGAAGGGGATTTACGGCGTAGATTTCGTGATTTGTAATACAGATGCACAGACTTTGGATAACAATCCGGTTTCTAATAAAGTTCAGTTAGGAGTAACGATGACGGAAGGTCTAGGTGCAGGAGCAGACCCAGAAGTTGGAGAAAAAGCGGCGATTGAAAGTATCGACGATATCAAAGCAGCAATGGGACAAAATACCAAGATGGTTTTCATCACTGCCGGAATGGGCGGTGGAACTGGAACCGGTGCGGCGCCTGTGATTGCAAAAGTGGCAAAGGAAATGGGTATTCTGACAGTAGGAATCGTAACCGTACCTTTTAGTTTTGAAGGAAAAAGAAGATTGGACCAAGCTAATTTAGGTTTGGAAAAATTGAGAAATAATGTTGATTCTTTGATTGTCATTAATAATGATAAATTGAGACAACAATTCGGAAATCTAGGTTTCAAACAAGGATTCTCCAAAGCCGATGAAGTTTTGACTAATGCTGCAAAAGGAATGGCAGAAGTTATTACAGGTTATTTCGATGTGAATATTGACTTCCGTGATGCTAAATCTGTTTTGGCTAATTCCGGAACAGCATTGATGTCAACTGGTGTTGCGACTGGTGAGAAAAAAGCGGAAGAAGCTGTTAAAAAAGCATTGGATTCTCCTTTATTGAATGACAACAAAATCACTGGAGCGAAAAACGTTCTACTATTGATTAGAAGTGGTGTTTCCGAAGTGACGATGGACGAAATCGGTGTGATTATGGATTATATCCAGAAAGAAGCTGGAAATACGGCAGACATCATTTTCGGAGTTGGAACAGACGAAGAATTAGGAGATGCAGTTAGCGTTTTGGTGATTGCTACAGGTTTTTCTAATGAAGATAAAAAACATTCTGGAGTTACAGAAACCATCAAATATACTTTGGAAGATAGACCAAGTCCGTCATCTCACAGAGAATCACCTTTCAAAAGCAGAGCTCAACAAGAGGCAAAACCAGAAGTACAATCGGGAAAGAATTTTTTTCGATTAGAAGATGAGGACGATTTTGGAACTTCAAACTTTCCAACTAATTCAGTTGTAGAAAGTCTTGTAGAAGAAGTTAAAACCGAAACTCAAATCATCGAAAACGAGGAAATCCAAGATTTCTCAAACGATTATAATTCTAACTACGATAAACGAGAATACAACCTTTTCACTTTCGAAGAAGATGCTTATGAAGAAGTAGATTTGGAAGCGCAATCTTTTTCTTTCGAAGTGGAGGATAAGCCAAAAGCATCTTTCAAAGAAGAGAAAATAGAAAAGCCGGTTGAAGTAACTTTCACAATCAACGAGCCAGCTGTTGAAGAAGATTTTCCTGTAATCGAAAAGCAGATTATTTCTGAAGTTAAAGAAGAAATCGTTAACGAAATTATCGAAGAAAAAGTTGAAGAACCAACTCAATTTTCTTTCGCTGTGGAAACTAAGGAAGAAATTGTAGAAGAGAAAAAGGCTGAGCCTGTTCAGGAAACTGAAAGCGGATTCACTTTCTTCAATAAAACACCTGATGCTTCAAAAGCTTTGGAAAGAAGAAACAAGTTGAAAGAATTCAATTCAAGATATCAACAATTTGATAATGATAATGTTTTTGAAACAGTTCCGGCTTTCAAGAGAAAGAACATCAACATTGATGGTTCTAATGCATCTGACCAGAATATCAACACGTATTTGTCTGATAACAACGGAAGTATGCAACTGAGAGAAAACCGTTTCCTTAACAAAGATGTAGATTAGTTTAATGTAGTAATGTAGAAATTTAACAGTGTAACAATTAATACAACAATGATAAATTTTGAAAATAATCCGTTAATTCAAAAAACAGTCAACTTCTCTTTAGATATTATTAAGTTCTGCGAATTATTGGAAGAAAAAAAGAAATTTGTTATTGCAAAACAGTTATTACGTTCTGGAACAAGCATTGGTTCAAATTCTTTTGAAGCGCAAAATCCACAAAGTAAAAGTGATTTTATTCATAAAATAAAAATTGCCTCAAAGGAACTTGAAGAAACAAAATATTGGCTGTACTTGTGTAAACATTCCAAAAGCTATCCTTTTGATGAGAAGCTCGCACAGCAAATAATTGAAATCGGAAAAATAATTTACAAAATATTAAGTACAAGTCTAAATAAGAATTAATATAACAATGTAGCAGTTTATATAATTGTTACACTGTTAAATTTTTAGATTGTTAAATTGAAATATTATGAGTTTAGAACAAACAATAAGCGACGCGATAAAAACCGCAATGCGCGAGAAAGACAGAGTAGCTTTGGATTCTCTTCGTGCAGTGAAAGCGCAGATTCTGTTGTTGCAAACCGAAGCAAGAGGCGCTGAAGTTACAGCAGAACAAGAGATTGCTATTTTGCAAAGAATGATAAAGCAGAGAAAGGATTCCTATGACCAATTTACAGCTCAGGGAAGAACTGACCTTGCTGAAGTAGAAGAAGCACAATCCAAAGTGATTGAGAAATTTCTTCCGAAACAATTGTCTGCTGAGGAACTGGAATCAGAAATCAAAAAAATTATTTCTGAAACCGGAGCAGAATCTCTAAAAGATTTAGGAAAAGTAATGGGCGTTGCTTCCAAAGCATTAGCCGGAAAATCAGACGGAAAGAGTATTTCCGAAATGGTTAAGAAGTTACTCTCCTAATTATAAATGATAGTTGATAAAGGATAATTGATAATCATTTATATTTTATCAATTATAAAAACTGGATATACTTAAATTTGCATATCGATTTGATTAAACCCAAAGTCTTCGGATTTTGGGTTTTTGTTTTTGAAAATCTGGACAAATTGGCTCAATAGATTTTTGGTATAATTTTAATAGAATCATTAATGTAATAATCAAAATAATAATTGATTAAATTTGCAATTCAAGAATTAACCTAAAATATATTTTAATATGTATCCAGCAGATTTAGTATTGCCAATGAAGGCAGAACTTACAGATAAAGGTTTTGAAGACCTTACAACACCAGCACAAGTTGATGCAGCTCTTAAGCAGTCAGGAACAACATTATTGGTAATCAATTCAGTTTGCGGATGTGCGGCTGGAGCGGCAAGACCAGGTGTTGTTTACTCTTTGACAGGTGAAAAGAAACCAGATCATTTGGTAACAGCATTCGCAGGATTTGATACAGAGGCGGTTGCAGAAGCTAGAAAATTACTAGCGCCATTCCCACCAAGTTCGCCAGCTGTTGCACTTTTCAAAGACGGAGAGTTGGTGCATATGTTAGAAAGACACCACATCGAAGGTAACCCTGCAGGCGCTATTGCTGCGAATCTTCAGGCCGCTTTCGAAGAATATTGCTAAGAACAAAAAAGACCAAAATAGAAATGTTTTGGTCTTTTTTTTATTAATTCTTTAAAATCGATTTTCAGATTTTTCATTATTTTTTAAATTTGCAAAAAAGTAAAAATGTCAGATCAAGCAAGTTATTTGTTTTCTACCAGAACCAGCCACGTGTTGGCAGAAAAAATTGCTCAGAGCTATGGGCAACCATTAGGAGTTATTAATTTTCAATATTTTAGCGACGGAGAATTTGAGCCAGTTTTGGAACAATCTGTAAGAGGCGCAAGGGTTTTCCTGATTGCTTCAACATTTCCACCAGCAGACAATCTTTTGGAGCTATTATTAATGATTGATGCTGCGAAAAGAGCTTCAGCAAAAAATATCACGGTTGTAATTCCTTATTATGGATTAGCAAGACAAGACAGAAAAGACAAACCGAGAGCACCAATCGGAGCAAAATTGGTAGCCAATCTTTTAACTGCAGCCGGAGCTACAAGAATTATGACAATGGATCTTCACGCAGATCAAATCCAAGGTTTCTTCGAGATTCCTGTGGATCATCTTTATGCTTCTACAATTTTCATAGATTATATCAGATCTCTTAATTTGGAAAATTTGACCATTGCTTCTCCGGATATGGGAGGTGCAAAAAGAGCAAAGAATTATGCTGGTCATCTTGGAGCAGATGTTGTTATCGCTTACAAAGAAAGAAAAAAAGCTAATGTTGTTGAAGAAATGTTCCTAATTGGAGATGTTACAGACAAAAATGTGATATTGATTGATGATATGATTGATACCGCAGGAACACTTTGCAAAGCAGCAGATATCCTAATGGAAAAAGGAGCAAGATCTGTAAGAGCAATGGCGACACACGGTGTACTTTCTGGAAAAGCTTATGAAAATATAGAAAACTCAAAGTTATTGGAAGTTATTGTAACAGATTCTATCCCAGTAAAAGAAGGTCAATCGTCAAAAATAAAAGTTTTGTCTTGTGCTGACCTCTTCTCTGACGTGATGAAAATGGTACACGAACATAAATCTATAAGTGGGAAGTTTATTATTTAAAAAAAAATAATATCTTTGCACCCTTAAAATAATTTTATACAAAATGAAATCTATTACAATTCAAGGTACAAAAAGAGAAAGCGTGGGCAAAAAGTCTACTAAAGCTTTACGTGATGCTGAATTAGTTCCTTGTGTTGTTTACGGAGGTGAAACTCCTTTGAACTTCTCTGCAGAAGAGAAAGCTTTCAAAGGTTTGGTTTATACTCCTGAAGCACACACGGTATCTATTGAGGTTGACGGACAAACAATCCCAGCTGTTCTTCAGGACATCCAGTTCCACCCGATTACAGACAAGATCATTCACGCTGATTTTTATCAGTTGAGCGAGGACAAACCAGTTATTATGGAAGTTCCTGTAAGAATTACAGGTCGTTCTAAAGGTGTTGTTGCAGGTGGTGTTCTTAGACAAACTTACAGAAAACTAAAAGTAAAAGCTATCCCAGCTAACTTGCCAGACGAAATCGTTGTAGATATTACAGCGCTTAAGATTGGAAACAAGTTCTATGTAGAAAGTCTTAAAAATGATAAATATTCTTTCATGCACCCAGACAATGCAGTAGTAGTTGCTGTTAAGATGTCTAGAAATGCTAGCAAAAATGCTGCTGCAGGACAAGATGATGACGATGAAGAAGAAGTAACAGAAGGAGCTGCTGAGGCTACAACTGAAGCAACTTCAGCAGAATAATAATTAGATAATTATTATAAATTATATAAGCCGTAGAAAATCTCTACGGCTTTTTTATTACCATTCCCAAAATTTATTATATTTGTGAAGAATGGCAACGAAAGCACTTTTTAACTCGGTCGTCAATTGGTTTATTCTTCAGAGGATAGATCAGATAGAACATTTTAAAAAATATCCTACAGAAACTCAGGAGGGGCTTTTGTTCTCGCAGCTCTTCCATGCAGAAGAGACTGAGTATGGACAGAAGTATGGTTTCAGTACGATTGCCAATTATAAGGATTTTCAGAAAAAAGTGCCTATTGTCTGCTACGAAGACTTTGAACCTTATATAGAAAAAGCAAGACAAGGCCAGAAAGATGTTTTTTGGCCAGGAGTTATTAGACAATTTGCAAAATCTTCTGGAACTACGAATGCTAAGAGCAAATATATTCCTATTACGGATGAAAGCTTAGAAGACTGCCATTACAAAGCAGGTAAAGATATGGTTGCCATCTATGTCAACAACCATCCAGAAAGCGAGTTATTTCAACATAAGAATCTAAGACTTGGTGGAAGTGCAGAGATGTATCAGGATTTCAATACCAAGTTTGGAGATTTGTCAGCAATCTTGATTGATAATTTGCCTTTTTGGGTAGAGATTATCAATACCCCAAGCAAAAAGACCTCCCTAATGTCCGAATGGGAAAGTAAGATGAAGGCTATCATTGGTGAAGTTAAGTACGAAGATGTCGGTAGCCTCACTGGTGTTCCTAGCTGGATGATGGTTTTGCTTCAAAGAACATTACACGAAACGGGAAAAGAAAGTATTGGAGAACTTTGGCCAAATTTGGAAGTGTTTTTTCATGGTGGAATTAGCTTCAAACCGTATAAAAATCAGTACAAAGATATCATAGGAAAAAAAATTCGCTATTACGAGATTTATAATGCATCCGAAGGTTTTTTTGCAATTCAGGATCAAAAAGACAGTGATGAGATGCTGCTGATGTTGGACTACGGAATTTTCTATGAGTTCATCCCAATGGATCAATATTATGCTGGAGTTCGTGAGGCAATTCCTATTTCGGAAGTGGAATTGAACAAGAATTATGCTGTTGTCATTACTACCAATGGCGGTCTTTGGCGTTATCTGATAGGTGATACTGTTAAGTTTACTTCCATCGCTCCTTATAGAATCAAAATATCGGGTAGAACAAAACATTATATCAATGCTTTTGGAGAAGAACTGATGATTGATAATGTAGAAACGGCACTCAAAATGGTTTGCGAACAGTTGGATGTCAGTATATCAGATTATACTGGCGCTCCGGTTTTTATGACTAATAATAACAAAGGATGTCACGAGTGGATTTTCGAATTTACCAAGAAACCTAATTGTATCGATGAATTTACAGAGATCTTCGACAAAACCCTGAAATCCTTGAACTCTGATTACGAAGCAAAAAGATATAACGATATTACATTAAGAAAGCCAATCGTTCATTCTGCAAAATCAAATCTATTCTATGAGTGGATGGCAAGTCGTGGCAAGCTAGGTGGACAAAACAAAGTTCCAAGACTAAGCAACGATCGCGAATATATCGAACCATTACTAAAACTAAATAATAACTAAAAACTGACTATTAAAACAATGAAAAAACTCTTCCTTCTTTTAACATTCATATCATCATTATTATATTTTTCTCAAGGAATCGTTTTTGAAAACTCTGATTTCAAATCTATAGTAGCTAAGGCTAAAAAAGAAAATAAGATCATCTTCTTAGATTCTTACACAACTTGGTGTGGACCATGTAAACTGATGGCTAAAAACATTTTTACGCTACAATCTGTGGGAGATTATTATAATAGCAATTTTATAAATGCCAAAATAGATATGGAAAAAGGCGAAGGTATAGAGTTGGCGAAGAAATTCAAAGTGACGGCATATCCTACTTATCTTTTTATAGATGGTAATGGAGAAGTGGTGCATAGGACTTTGGGATATGTGGAAGAAAAAGATTTCCTTCAATTTGCTAAAGATGCTCAAGATCCTAAAAGAAGAATCGGAGCTTTGAAAAAACAATTTGAAGATGGTGAAAAAGAGCCTGGTTTTCTTAAAAACCTTGCAGAACTTACAATTTATACAGAACCAGATTTTACGGCTAAAGTGTTAGATCGTTATTTCTCAACCAAAAATAACCTGGACAAAGAAGATGTTCAACTTTTACTAAATGCTATAAGTAATACAGAATCTCCATTGTATCAACTTTTTGAGTCTAAAAAAGCGGACATCGTGGCTGTAGTTTCTGAGGCTACTTATAATAAAATTAATAATAATCTGAAACTTAAATCAATCTCGACGAAGGCTTATAACAAGGAAACAAAATCTTATAATGATGAATTGTTCTTGAAAGAAGCAGAAAAAGTAGTGGGAAAAGAAGAGGCAACCAAATATATTTTATCTCAAAAAGCAGGTACAGCATTTAGAAATAAAGATATTCCTACTTACGAAAAACTGATGTTAGAACTCTATAAAGATTACACAACAGCTTCTTCTATGGCTCTCAATAGTGCTGCTTGGAATTTCTTCGAAAATGTCTCTACACAGTCATCTTTACAGACCGCTTTACTTTGGGCGCAAGAGTCTGTTAAAAAAGATGAAAACTATGCAAACACCGATACGTTAGCGAATCTGTATAACAAAACAGGAAATAAAAAAGATGCTAAAGTCTGGGCGCAAAAATCAATAGAGCTTGCCAAAAAATCGGGTGAGAATTATGAAGACACAGAAAAACTACTGAATAGTATTAAATAGTATCAATAAAAAACCAAAACAGTCTGTTTTGGTTTTTTATTTTATAAGTTCTTTAGCTTGAGAAATAGCAGCATCTGTAATCTTAGAACCGGAAATCAACTGAGCAATTTCGTTCAGTTTTTCATTTTCTGATAATTTTACAATAGTGGTTTTTGTAATAGCATTTTCATCAAATTTCACCACTTTGTAATTCTGGTTTCCTTTGGCAGCAACTTGCGCCAAGTGCGTGATAACAATCAATTGAAGATCCTGAGCCATTTCCTGCATTAGTTTTCCCATTTCTTCAGCAATTCTTCCGGAAACTCCGGTGTCAATTTCATCAAGAATCAATGTAGGAAGGGCATTATTCTGTGCCATTATTTTTTTGATGGCGAGCATTACCCTAGAACGTTCTCCACCCGAAACTGCACCTTGGATAGGTTTCAAAGGGAATCCTGAATTGGCCTGAAACAAAATTTGAATATTATTTTTTCCGTGAAGATTATAAGCAGAAGAATCTGTTAATTCTATTTTCAGGATAGCTTTTTCTAGACCTAGTTTTGCGAAAATTTCTTTCGCTTGATTTTCAAGATCCGAAGAAAATTTCTTTCTGTTTTCTGATAATTTTTGACTTAGAGATTGGAGCTCTTTTTCAATCAGTTTAAGGTTTTTCTCTTTTTCTTCGATTTGACTTTCAATCGTTTCAAGAGAGTTTTGGCTAGAGGATAGCTCTTCTCTTATTTCCAAAAGCCCAGTGATGTCATTCACTTGATGTTTTAGAAAAAGTGAATTCAGCCGGTTGACTGTCATTAGCAAAGCTTGCAAAAGATTCGGGTCGATCTCCAGATTTTCAGCTTTGTTTTCGATTTCCGTATTAATGTCTTTCAGTTCCAGATAAGCGGTTTCCAACCTTTGGCTGAGGTCTTGATATTCAGAAGATAATTCGGAAAGCTTATTCAACTTGTTTTTAGCTTCAAAAATATTAGATAAAACGCCAAAATCATCCTGATTCAGTTTTGATAATATTTCAGAAAGATTTTCACTGATTTGTCCTGCATTTTCTTGAATATTGAGTTGATTCTGAATCTCTTCAAAATCAAGATCAACCAATTGCATTTCTTCCAATTCGGAAAGGAGGAAGTTTTTGTAATCAGATTCTTTATTATTTTCGGCAAGAGCAGATTTCAGCTGCTCAATTTCTCTTTTGGTATTCTGATAACTAGAGTAATAATTTTGGTAATCGGACAACAATGATTTGTTTTTTGCCAATCCGTCCAGAATTCCAAACTGAAATTCTTCTGTAAAAAGATTAGAGGTTTCAAACTGAGAATGGATGTCAATCAATCTAGAAGACAATTCCTTCAAAATATCCAGTGTTACAGGAACATCATTGATGAAAGCTCTAGATTTTCCGCTGGGTAAAATTTCTCTTCTAATGATGCTTTGCTCTTCAAAATCGAGATCATGATCATCGAAGAATTCTTTGAAATTCTTATTGATTTGGAATTCGGTTTCTACGATACTTTTGGCGTCAGATTTAGCAAAGGATTTAACATCGGCTCTTTCGCCCATTATCAAACGGAGAGCGCCAAGAATGATAGATTTTCCCGCGCCAGTTTCTCCGGTAATAACTTGTAGTCCGTTTTTTAAATCGATGTCTAATTGATCGATTAACGCAAAATTTTGAATGAAAATTCTAGAAAGCATAATAAAATTAACAATTAGCAATTAAAAATTGTTATTTCCACTTATTCCATTTGCTATCAATATCTTTTGGAGCTAATGTAGACATCAAAGTTTTGAGTTCGCTGATGTTGACAGATGCATTGTTCCCCGTATCAAAAATGTTGAATATCTCTGTACTTTTACTTTCCATGAAAACACCGAAAGCATAATTCATCTGAAAATTATTCTCATAGAACTTAAGCTGCATCAGAGATTCTGCAATCGTTTTCTTAGCTGGCCCCTGATCTGGTTTTGCCAAATTATCTAGACCCGAACGATGATAGCTGTAATAAACAGTTCGCAAGGTAGATGTGTTTTCGTTTTGTAAGCCAGAGATCAAAGAACCTCTATTTCTTTGACTTTCTATCTGGTTCCAACCTTCATAGTTTTGATTCTGAGAGTTTTGAGCAATTTTGAAAGCTTTGTCAAACCAAGGTTGTCCTCCTTTTAACTGAAAGCTGTCGCCATCATAACCTAATATGGTGTAGATATAAAAACTGATGACATCGATGAGGTTTTTGCCAGAGAACTGTCTCTCGTTGAAGATCAAATTCTCGTTTTCGTTGTATTCAAAAGAAAAACTAGTGTCGTTGATATTCATCAAAGGCGTTTCGTATTGAGAATTGAAAACCGGCCTGGTTGCTTGGACTACAAGCGAACCTTTGAAGCTGTTATTGGACGGACGATCCGAAATGACAATGGCAAAATTGCATTTGATCTTTTCAAAATTCTGAAGTTTTTTGCCGGTCCAACTGGTATTGTTGATGAAATCTCGCAGTCCTTTTTCCAATGTTCGGAAAACCTGTGTATTACTTCCTGCTATCTGTTGATTATTAATCTGCACATTCGCCAAAAGCTCTTGCGAAAAAGCTGTTTGTGAGAAAAGTAAAGCGCAAATTATATAAAGTAGTTTTTTCATTCAAATAAAAATGTTTGTAAAAATAAGGATTCTTAGTCAAAAAAATAATCCCAACTAGGACAAAATAATAACGGAAAACTATTGTTTTTGTTACAATTTTTCTTCAATAAAATTCAAGATGTCTTTTGCAACTTCTTCTTTTGATTTCAAAGAAAAAGATTGTTCCTCGGTTGGTGTGAAAAATTTGACTTTGTTTGTCGGATTTGCAAAACCTGCGCCTTCATCTCGAAGAGAATTAAGAACGATTAAATCCAGATTCTTCTTCACCAATTTTACTTTAGCATTTTCTTCTTCATTCTGAGTTTCTAAAGCAAAACCAACCAAAAATTGATTTTTTTTTTGTTCACCCATTGTTCTGAGAATGTCTTTGTTTTTAACCAATTCTATCGTTAATTCGTTCTCGTTTTTCTTGATTTTTTCTGTTGCTTTTACTTTCGGAGTATAATCTGCAACGGCGGCACTCATAATAGCAACATCTATATTTTCATAATATTTGAAAACTTCATCAAACATTTCTTGCGCTGAGGTTACTTTGTGAAGTGTAATATTTTTACTATCTATTTTTTGAGAAGAAGGTCCAGAAATTAGAATCACTTTTGCGCCTCTCTTTGCCGCTTCTTTTGCTAAATCAAATCCCATTTTACCGGAAGAATGATTTCCGATGAATCTTACTGGATCTATATTTTCATAAGTTGGGCCAGCCGTAATCAAGAATTTTTTACCGACAAATGTTTCTTTAGCTTCATCAAACTGGTTTTTAATAAAAGAAAAAATCGTTTCCGGCTCTGCTAATCTACCTTGTCCAACTAATCCGCTTGCTAGTTCTCCAAATTCTGCAGGAATGATTAGATGTCCGAAACTTTCAGCCGTTTGCAAATTTTTGGTGACTGTTGGGTGAGCGTACATATCCAAATCCATTGCTGGTGCTATAACCACGGGGCATTTTGCTGACATATAAACAGCCATTAATAGATTGTCACAAACTCCAGTCGTAATCTTTGATAAAGAGTTAGCGGTACAAGGGGCTATGAGTAGTAAGTCCGCCCAAAGTGCCAATTCTACATGGTTATTCCAGGTTTTGTTTTCGTCATAAAAATCGGTGTAAACTTTATTTTTACTTAGTGTAGAAAGTGTGAGCGCAGAGACAAACTGTTCTGCTGATTTTGTCAAAATAATTTTCACTTCGGCTCCAGATTTTATAAGATCCCGAACCAGATAATTCATTTTGTATGCAGCAATTCCACCTGTAATTCCAAGGATGATTTTTTTACCTTGTAAACTCATTTTGTTTTGATTTTTATTAACGAAAGTATTAATAATTTTAATAACAAAAAAACCGTCTTATTGAACATTAATTCAATAAGACGGTTTTATATTTTTTAATGGAAAAAAATTAGTTTTTTTCTTCCGTTTTTCTGTAATAGATCTCATCATCTAGCCATTCTCTGATAGCGATAGATGTGGGTTTGGGCATTTTTTCATAATGCTTAGAGATTTCGATTTGCTCTCTGTTTTCAAAAACTTCTTCCAAAGTAGAGTTGTGAACAGCAAACTCATCCAATTTTCCATGAAGTTCAGAACGGATCTCAGCATTGATTTGCTCTGCTCTTTTACCCATGATTACGATAGCCTCATAGATGCTACCTACTTTTTCTTCGATTTTATCTTTGTCGTAAGTTATTGTACTTACTTCTGCTTTTGTATCTTTAAGGCTCATTGGACGAATTGTTTAGGGTTGCAAATATACTAATTATCTTTTAAACTTGAAAGTAGCTTGTGGTTCTGGCGAATTCACCTTTGCACTGTCTCTTCTTGCTTGATCTGCAGAGTTTTCCATCTTAGCTTGATGTTTTTCCTGAGCTAATTCTTTTTTCTCGTTTTCCTTAGCTTCAGCATTTTTAACTTTCTCTTCGTATTCTGCTTTTCTTTTTTCTACTTCTACTTGCAAAGCTGCGAATTTAACTTTTTCAGCTTCTAGTTTTGCAGATAAATCATCCGCTGTTTTAGAATATTCAGTATTTGGAAGTTCTGTAGAAACTCTTTTTGCGTAGGCAATTGCGTTATCTAATCTTTCTTTTTTAAGATCATAAATAGAATTGATTGCCAGTTCGTATTTCGATTTCAAAATGATATCGTAGATTTTCGGTCTTAGCTTGGTTGCTGGAAAGTCTTCCAAAACATTTTCGAAAGTTACAGCTGCAGCTTTGTACTCTGCCATTTTGAAGTATTGCTTAGCATTTTCAAAAGCTTTGAACTCCAATTTGTAAGTTAGCTCATCTACAAGCTGAGTGATGTTTTTGGAACGTTCAGAATCTGGATAATCATTCAAAAAGTTTTGTAGTTCTGTGATTGCTGATTCGGTATTACTTTGATCCAGATTATATTGCAAAGATCCTTCGTAATAACAAAGAGCTGACAAATAAGCTGCTTCTTCTTTTCTAGAATCCTGAGGGAAACTGATAACAAAGTTCTTGAATTGGTTGGCTGCCAATCTATAGTTTTTATCATAGTAATTAGCATAAGCTGAATTGAAGACAACGTTAGGTGCATCGTCTGTTCCAGCTACAAGGTTTGGCAATCTGTCGTATAATGCCAAGGCATCTGACCATTTTTTCTTTGCAAATTTTTCGTTAGCAACTTTCAAGATAAAATCTTTGTCCGCACTCTTCATCGCTCTGTCCATTTCTGTCTTACAAGACAATAGAATGACAGACATCAACATCAAACTAATATATTTCTTCATGTGTAATCGTCAGAATATTCTGATATATTGAATATTATTAAGTTGCAAAAATAAAACTTTTTTCATCAATCTATTTATTTTATGAAATATTAACGTTTTTCTCCCAACATCTACCTTCTATCATCTAACATCTCAATAAAAAATGTATTTTTGCAAATTACAAGGATTTTAAATGAAAAATATCAGGAATTTCTGCATCATTGCACATATCGATCACGGTAAGAGTACATTGGCAGATCGTCTTTTAGAATATACCAACACTGTTACCCAAAGAGAATTGCAGTCGCAGACTCTGGATGACATGGATTTGGAAAAAGAACGTGGAATTACGATCAAGTCTCACGCGATTCAAATGGATTATGAATATAAAGGAGAAAAATTTGTCCTTAATCTTATCGATACACCGGGGCACGTAGATTTTTCTTACGAAGTTTCTCGTTCCATTGCGGCTTGCGAAGGAGCTCTTTTGATAGTAGATGCGGCACAAAGTATCCAGGCACAGACTATTTCCAATCTATATTTAGCTTTAGAGAATGATTTAACGATTATTCCTATTCTTAATAAAATCGATTTACCTTCTGCAAACCCAGAAGAAGTGACAGATGAGATTATGAATCTTATCGGATGCGAATATGAAGATGTTTTGAGAGTGTCTGGAAAAACGGGAGAAGGTGTTCATAATTTGTTAGAACAAATTGTGGAAAGAATTCCTGCACCAGTTGGAGATCCAGAAGCTCCACTTCAAGCTTTGATTTTTGATTCGGTTTACAATCCTTTCAGAGGAATTGAAGCTTATTTCAAAGTGGTCAACGGAAGTATTTCTAAAAACGAAAAAATTAAATTCTTTGCAACAGGCAAAGAATATGGCGCTGATGAAGTTGGGACTTTGAAACTGAAACAAGTTCCGAAGAAAACCATAGAATGTGGTGATGTAGGTTATATTATTTCTGGAATCAAAGATGCTCGTGAAGTAAAAGTTGGTGACACAATTACTTCTTTTGATAAGCCAGCGGCAGCTCCTATAGAAGGTTTTGAAGAAGTAAAGCCAATGGTTTTTGCAGGGATTTATCCTATCGAGTCTGAGGATTTTGAAGAGTTGAGATTCTCTTTAGAAAAATTAAGATTGAATGATGCTTCTCTAGTTTTCGAACCGGAAAGTTCTGCGGCGCTTGGTTTTGGTTTCCGTTGTGGATTCTTAGGAATGTTGCATATGGAAATCGTCCAGGAGCGTTTGGATAGAGAGTTCAATATGAACGTTATTACAACAGTTCCCAACGTTTCTTATCACGGATATTCCAAAAAAGAACCAGAAACGGCAATCTTGATTAATAATCCGTCTGAAATGATGGATCCTACAACAATGGATCGTGTAGAAGAACCTTTCATCAAAGCATCTATCATTACAAAATCCGATTTTGTTGGTCCAGTTATGACACTTTGTATCGAGAAGCGTGGCGAAATAGTAAACCAAAGTTATTTAACTTCTGAAAGAGTAGAGTTAGTTTTCAATATGCCTTTGGCAGAAGTTGTTTTCGATTTCTATGATAGATTGAAATCAATTTCCAAAGGTTATGCGTCTTTTGATTATCATCCGATTGGTTTCCGAGCTTCTAAGTTGGTGAAAATGGACATCTTGATCAACGGAGACATGGTAGATGCATTATCTTCATTGATTCACGATTCCAACGCTTATCACATTGGTAAAAAAATGTGTGAAAAACTTCGTGAATTGATTCCGAGACAACAGTTTGATATTGCTGTTCAAGCAGCTCTTGGGACGAAAGTTATCGCTAGAGAAACTATTAAAGCTTTAAGAAAAGATGTGACTGCAAAATGTTACGGAGGTGATATTTCCAGAAAGCGTAAACTTCTCGAAAAGCAGAAAGAAGGTAAGAAAAAGATGAAACAAATTGGTCGTGTAGAAGTTCCTCAATCAGCATTTATGGCTGTTTTGAAACTTAACGATTAGAACTAATTCAATCTTTAATAGATATAATCCACAGGAATTTTTCTGTGGATTTTTTTATTCATAACGTTTATCTCTTTGATTTTTTATAATGTTCTCATCAATAGAAATTTCAAATTCTTTAGAAGAGGCATTGTAAAATTTCATTTTTGCTTTTCGTTTTGTTCCTGATTTAAAATAAGGATAAGCGTAAATTAAAATCTCATTTGGTTTTAATTCAAAATAAGAATAAGAATCGCTTCCAATCCCACAAATCATATAATTGCTGTTTCTTGTAAAATAAAACTTTTCTAAATTATCATCATAAATATATAAAGCTGTACTTTTCGATTCGGTCGGAATTCTTAAGATTTTATCACAAATATTTTTAATAAAAACAGGAAAAGCATAATATTTCTTAATGACTTTTGTATCGTAATCTTCCTTGTAAAGTGGAATAGTATCATTTTCTTTAACAATGAATTGAAGATTTTTATTTGATAATGAGTCCAAAGAATTATCATTTTTAGAATATAAAAATGGAAATTTCTCGTTTCTAAAGAAAGGATTTTTATCTTTTTGAATGGAATCTTCCAATTTTTGCATTCTAAGAAGATAGTCTTTCTCAGACTCACTAAAATATGGAGGCGGAGGCGGAGGTTCTAAAAGATTCCGGTAATATTTAACATCAATATTAGATTTGATTTTCCCGATATAAATCAAATTTTCTCCTTCTTCATTACTGTCTTCATTGAATTCCTGAGTTTTCATTTTGGTTTCTTTCGGAAAAGTCAACACAATATCATCTGCAAAAGTTTTTTCTTTTGAGCAACTCATTAATAAAAATGAAATCAATAAAAAATAAAAAGTCTTTGCCATAATAGCTTTTCTCAAATTTATAAAAATTTATCATCCGATTCTTTACATTTGTACTATGAAAAATCTCTCCATCCTATTCATCCTAATTTCGGTTTTCGGCTATTCTCAAATCCAAACACCTTACGAAAAAGGCAACGGTAATCAAACTACGACTTTTGATGAAATGCGAAAGTTCTATCAGGAATTATCAAAACAATATCCGTCAATCAGTTACGAAACTAAAGGCGAAGATGACAACGGCGCACCAATCGATGTTGTGATTTTCAATCCAACCAAACAAAGTTTCGAAGAAGCCAGAAAAGGAAAATCGGTTTTGTTTGTCAATAACGGGATTCATCCAGGAGAACCAGACGGAATTGATGCAACAATGATGTTAATGAGAGATTTAGCAACTGGAAGAATCAAAGCGCCGAAGAACGTTATTTTCACAGCAATTGCAAGTTATAACATCAGCGGAATGATGAACCGAGGAAGTTTTTCCAGAGCTAATCAAAATGGTCCTGAAGAATATGGTTTCCGTGGAAATGCTCGAAATTATGATTTAAACCGAGATTTCATCAAAACGGATTCTAAAAATTCCAGAAGTTTTCAGCAGATTTTTCAATGGCTGAAACCTGATGTTTTTATTGATAATCACGTTAGTAATGGTGCAGATTATCAATATACCTTCACATATATTTCGACCAACAAAGAACGATTGGGAAATGTTTTGGGCAATTATTTCAATGACGAAATGCAGAGAACGCTTCTAAAAAATATGGAGAAAAAAGATGTGATTTCTGTTCCTTATGTCAATATTCACGGCGATGTTCCGGATGGCGGTTTTCCTGCTTTTGTAGATTCGCCGAGATATGCGACGGGTTACACGACTTTGTTCAATTCCATCGGAACGGTTGTGGAAACGCATATGCTGAAACCTTACAAAGACCGTGTGAAAGTCACTTACGATTATATGGTTGATAATCTGAATTACATTGATGAAAATTACAAAACCATTCAGCAAAAACGAGCCGAAAATCTGAAACAATACAAAGTCGGAAACCGATATGCTTTAGCTTGGAAACTCGATTCTACAAAATATGAAAATCTAGATTTCAAAGGTTTTGAAGCCAAATATAAACCAAGCGATATTTCCGGAAAAACCAGACTTTGGTACGACAGAAATTCCAAGTTTTCAAAGTCTGTCAAATTTTATAATACTTATGTTCCGGCAAAAGAAATCACGATTCCAAATTATTATGTCATTCCACAATCCGAATGGAAAATCATCGATTTGCTGAAACTCAACCAAGTCAAAATGATTCCAATCAAACAGGATTCGACGATTGTGGTGGAGCAATACCGAATCAAAGATTTCAAAACTCTTCCGAGTCCTTACGAAGGTCATTATCTGCATTACGACACATTTGTGACCAAAGATTCTGGTAAAGTAAAGTTTCGAGCTGGCGATTTTTTCGTTCCGTTAAATCAAGAAGGTGTGAAATTTCTGTTAGAAACTTTGGAACCAGAAGCCGTTGATTCCTATTTCAACTGGAATTTCTTTGATGCGATGTTGGGTCAGAAAGAATATTATTCGCCTTACGTTTTCGAAGATACAGGGAGCCAGCTTCTGAAAGACAATAAAGCTTTGAAAACCGCTTTCGAAATGGAAAAATCGATTAATCCGAAATTTGCCGAAGACGGCGAGGCGCAACTGGATTGGGTTTACAAGCATTCCAGATATTACGAAAAGACGCATCGTCTTTATCCGGTTTTTAGGATTAATTAAATTTAAAATAAGACTATTCTCTGGCAGATTAAGCTGATTTTGCAGATTAATATCGTTAAAAATCTGCTTAATCTGCCAAATCAGCGAGATACAAATCTATTTCTTAGGAACTTCAAGCACTTTCAACAAAGCTTTTTTCGGATTTCCATTTCTGTTCCAAAGTAATGGGTAATTGGTTCTTCCAGGAATTGGATAATCGTTTTTCCAGGACATTTCATCCTTGATTCCCCACGTTGTAACGCGGTCCAGTTTATCTCTTTTTTTGTAGAAAATTTGGAACAATTCCGCATATCGATTGGCTAGTTGTTCGTCCATATCTTTTGGCAATCCATTGGTGTAAGGGTCAAGATAAGTTTTGAATTCCTCATTCTGAAACTGCTTGTGCAAAAATGCCTGACCAATGATTTGTCCTTCCTTTGTCACAGGCAAAACATCCACATCGATTTCCGTAATCATCACTTTGATTCCACAAGCCGCGTAAGCATCGATAGCATCTTCGATATATTGATTTTTTGGATAATTCAATCCCCAATGACCTTGGATTCCGATGCCATCAATTCGGATTCCGGCAGCTTGTAACATTTTTACCATTCGTACAATACCTTTCACTTTCTCTGGTCGCCACGCGTTGAAATCGTTGTAATATAGTTCTGTATTTGGAGAATATTTAGCAGCATATTGGAAAGACAATCTCATCAGCTCATCGCCGTCGCCAATACCTTTTACCCATCCTTCGTTTCGATAGCTACCATCATCATCAATCACTTCGTTCACAACATCCCAAGCTTGAACTTTTCCGGCATATCGGCTTGCTACTAGTTTGATATGGTCGTGCAGACGCTCTTTGGTTTGCTCTTTGGTTTTTTGAGTTCCATCTTCATTTTTAAAGAACCAGTCCGGCGTTTGATTTTTCCAAACCAAAGTATGCCCTAAGATAAACATCTTATTTTTCAAACCAAATTCCACAAAAGCATCCGCCTGCGAAAAATCGAATTTCCCGGGAAGTGGATTCACAACTTCAGCTTTCATACAGTTTTCTGGCGTGATGGTGTTGAAGTGTTTCAGAACAATAGCCTGTTGTTTTTTATCTTTTCCGCTCACGATGTCGTGGTTCACAGCAGTTCCGATTTTGAACGCTTTGGAATAAGCATCTTTGAACTTCACATTCTGAGAAAAACTAACGGAATAAATTAAAACACTAAATATGATAAGGCATTGTCTCATAAACTCGAATATTGATTTATCTAAATATAGAAAAATAAAATAAACGTAAAATTGACATTTATTTCAATGCTTTGAATGGTTGATGGTGCTTAATATCAGTTTGTTGAGTTTTTTTTGGTTGATTAATTTCAAGTTTTAGTTTTCCCAAAAGTTATTATGAATAGACGATATGATTTTTAAGTTGAGATTGAGTAAAGTTGAATTTAAAGAAGTATTAATCGTTGAATTTTATGTTAAGTAATAACTTTTATTTGGGTCTTAAGATTTTTGTTTAATACTAATTACTTTTTTAATGTCTGTAAAAATTCCTCAGCATTCATCACAGGAATTAGAGCATTTTTAAAATCCTTTTCGTTTCTGGTGATGATGACATTACAATTAGAAGCCAGCGCACTGAAATATTGCATTGCATCTTCAAAATCTTTGAAATCAGAATGAATAGCTTTCTCCACCACTTCGTCATCCATCACTGACATCGAACATAAAAGCTTGAATTTCCTAATTTTCTCTAATGCAATTTTGGAATTTTCATATTTTGCCAAGACATAAAAAACATTAGAAATAGAACTTGGTGAAGTGTAAACTTGGATTTTCTTCTTATCCGCTAAAGTCATAATTTTTGCGGATGATTCATAAAAACCTTCTCTTTCTCCAAGAAAATCTATGATAATATTGGTGTCCAAAAATACCTTTTTCATCTACTGATATTTTTTATCCAAATTGTCTGCATATTCATCTCTTAGGTTTTTCCAATCCAAATTTGCAGGCACACTTTTTCCACTGGAGATGCTTTTCACAAACGGTGAAATCTCAAAATCATCATTTTGTTCACGAGTAATTGAATCAAGATAATTTTCAATAAGCCTCGATAAGCTAACCTTCTTTTTAGATGCATAAGTTTTAGCTCGTTCGATAACGTTTTCATTTAATTTTAAAGTGAGTTTGGAATCCATAAAAACAATTTTACGTACAAATATAAAAAATTAATACGTAAGAATTAAATTTTGATTTTGTATGAAACTTGCCATTCAACAAAAACTTAGTATTTTTGGTAAAATTATTATAACAAACCTTTTAGGTTTAATCATAAATCTATGAAAAAACTGAAATTCTCTTTATTCTCAATTCTTTTTTCTCTCATCTTATCGGCTCAGCAAAATCCTTATTACCAGCAGTATGCTAAATACAAAATGGATATTGATGTAGATGCTGCCAATTTCACATATCAAGGAAAACAGACTCTGGATTATAAAAACAATTCGCCAGACGAGTTGAAAGTGGCTTATTTTCATTTGTATTGGAACGCTTTCAAAGCAGGTTCTATGATGGACCAGCGTGTGCAGTCTCAAGGTGTGAATGCGGACGGAAGATTGGCAAAAAGAGTGGGGAATACAGTGGTTTCCAGATTGTCAGAGATTCCTAAAAATGAAGAAGGCGCACAAAATATCCGTTGGATAAAGCAGAACGGAAAAGATTTGAAATTCGAGATTCAGGGAACTGTGATGAAGGTTTTCTTGGCAGAAGCAATTAAACCAAATTCTTCCACCACTTTTACAATGGAATGGGATGCGAATATCCCAATGCAAATCCGAAGAGCTGGAAAAAACAACCGTGAAGGTGTCGATATGACAATGACGCAATGGTACCCGAAAATCGCTGAATATGATTATGACGGCTGGGCAGCGTTTGATTATGTTGGAAGAGAATTTCACGCTCCATTTTCTGATTACGAAGTGAATATCAAAATTGATAAAGATTATGTCATTGGAGCTGGTGGAAATCTCGAAAATCCGACAGAAGTAAAAGGTTATGATAGCAGTGCAACGATAAAACAAGATATTTCTAATAAAGTGACTTGGAAATGGACAGCGAAAAACATTTTGGATTTTGCTTGGGCAGCTGACAGAGATTATTCGGTAGAGAGTTTCCCGATTTTGGATGGGCCAAAAGTTTACTTGGTTTACCAAAAATCTGAAAAAACAAAATATTGGTCGGAAATGAAACCATACATCACCAAGTATTACCAATTGATGAATGCGACTTTTGGACGTTACAAATGGCCTAGTTATTCATTCATACAAGGTGGTGATGGCGGAATGGAATATGGAATGTGTACGATGATTTTAGGCGAAGCAAATTCAGTAGAAGGACTTTCCGGATTGATGTTCCACGAAGGTGCGCATTCTTGGTTTCAGCAGATGTTGGCAACCAACGAAAGTGTGAGACCTTGGATGGATGAAGGCTTTACGCAGTATGCAGAAGATTTTGTTTCTTACAGATTATTCCCGCCAAGAGAATCACAACCGAATCCATTTGTTGGTGCTTTGAAAGCGTATGCTAATTTCGCAAAATCGGGCAAAGAAGAACCTGCAGTTTGGTTGGGTGACCATCACGATAATGGAACGGCTTATACTTATGCAAGTTACATCAAAGGAGAGACGTTTTTGGTGGAATTAGGTTACATTGTTGGAGAAGAAAATCTGAGCAAAATTATGCTGAAATATTATGACGAGTGGGCAATGAAACATCCAACAGAAAGAGATTTCATTCATATTGCGCAATTGATTTCAGGAATGGATTTGAAATGGTTTCAGCATTATTGGATTAATACAACCAAAACTATTGATTACGGTATCAAGAATGTGAAATATGATCCACAATCTACCACAATTACTTTGGTGAATAAAGGAGGTGTTCCAATGCCGATTGACTTCAGTATTTTGACAAAAGACAAAAAAGTTATCAATTATAACATCCCATTGAATCTGACCAGAGTTTGGAAAACCAAAGATATTTATGGTAACATTCAGACTTTGCCATTTTGGGCTTGGACTCAGCAGGAATATAGCTTTACGATTCCTTATACCAAATCTCAGTTGTCAGCAATGGGAATTGATTTCAGCCAAAGATTAGCAGACGTGAATACTGAGGATAATTATTTGGAAGTGAAGTAAATTCAAGAGACAATAATAAAGTTAAAAGAAGCAAGTCGAGGAGAATCCGAAGGATTCAATATCAGTAGCCGTAGGTGAAACCTATGGAACGTGGCAAAACCTGGTTTTTGAAATTAAATCTGAAATTAAGAAAATAATGAACAGCATCGTAATTAATATAGGTAATACCAATATCCGTTTCGGATTGTTCGATGGTGACAATTGTGATATCTCTTGGGTCATCAATACAAAACCTTACAAGACGACGGATGAACTTTTTGTTCAGATTCTGATGCTTTATCAGACTTACAAAATTGAAGTTGATAAAATTGATAAAATTATCATTGGCTCTGTTGTTCCTCAATTAACAAAAGTGGTGAGCAGTGCTGTTAAGAAAATTCATCAAAAAGTACCAATCATTGTTGATAGAAATACACCTTCTGCAGTAACTCCCAAATCTAAACAAGTAGGAACGGATATCTACGCCAATCTTGTTGCGGCGCATCATCTTTACCCAAGTCAGAAGAAAATTATTTTGGATTTCGGAACGGCTCTTACCGCAAGTTGTTTAGCTGAAAATGGAGAATCACTTGGTGTAATTATTGCGCCTGGAATTATCACGTCTCTTAACAGTTTGATAAAAGGAACTGCTCAACTACCAGAAATCGAATTGGTGAAACCAAAATCAGTTTTGGGACTGGATACGATTACTTGTATGCAAAGCGGAATGGTTTATGGTTATCTGGGGATGGTAGAAGGTTTTATTGATAGAATTAATGATGAGGTTAATGACGATTGTTTTGTAATTGCAACAGGCGGTGTGAGTCACGTTTATAAACCTTTGACTGATAAAATCAACATTGGTGACAGATTACATACTTTGAAAGGATTGTATTTTCTCGGTAAGGACTTGTAAACTATCTTTTATTTTTGAAAAAAGTTTTAACAATTTCGGAACATTCGTTCTCCAAAATTCCGGTTACGACTTCAGTTTTCGGATGAAGAGATAAGTTTTTATTAATGAAACCTCTCTGTGCATCTCTAGCGCCAATTACAACTTTAGAAATTTGTGACCAAGCTAAAGCTCCGGAACACATCACGCAAGGTTCTAATGTCACATACAAAGTACAATTTTGAAGATATTTCCCACCCAAAAAATTAGCAGCTGAGGTTATAGCTTGCATTTCTGCGTGAGCGGTCACATCATTTAGGGTTTCGGTAAGATTGTGAGATTTTGCAATGACTCTGTCATTTGAAACAATGATGCATCCAACAGGAACTTCGTCTTTTTCTAATGCTTTTTCGGCCTCTTGCAAAGCCATTTTCATAAAATATTCGTCTGTGAACATTTAGATTGGAGATTTATCAGACTTGGTCATATCAGCAATGCTTGTGTCCAAAAGCGGCAGCATATTATCACGAACACAGATTAATAATTTTCTAATGCTGCAAGTAGCTTCATCAGTGCAATCGGCGCATTTTTCATAAAAATTGAGAGAAGCGCAAGGTAACATTGCAACTGGACCGTCCACAATTCTGATGACGTCAAGAACTTTGATATCGGCAGGATCTTTCATAAAAGTGTAACCACCTTCAGCGCCTCTTTCGCTTTTAAGGATTTTGTTTTGCTTGAGTTCTCTTAGGATTTGTTCCAAGAATTTAAGAGGAATACGTTCGCTCTCCGAAATTTTTTTTGCAGAAAATAAAGAAGCGTTGTCTTTGCGGTTAAGAAACAGCAAAGTTTTGATAGCGTATTTGACTCTTTTTGAAAGCATTGTTTAATCTTGCGAGTGTAAAAATAATCAAAATTTTATATTTTGAAAATTATTATTAATATTCAAACAAAAACCGCTCCTAAAAAAGAAACGGTTTTGTGTTAATATTTTAATTTAATTATGGGAAGGTAACTCCGGAATAAGAATTTGGACTTACCATTGGTAGATTCGATTTGTATTTGGTATTAATTGCTTTTAAGAATTCATTAGCAATAATAGCATAACCTCTTCCTGTTGGGTGTACACCATCTAGAGAAAAAGTTCCTCCTGTTACAAAAGTTGCGGTATATTTTACACCATCGTATTGAAGGCCTGAGGTCGAATTGAGTTCAACCATCTTTGCACTAGCATCAACAAAAGCTAATCCATAAGCATCTGCTAAGCTTTTGATAGACGCATTATAAGTGTCTGTGGCTGTTTTTACTTTTGCTGCTTCTGTTTTTGTTAAAGCCAATTGATCAGCTAAAGGAATTGTAACTCCTGTGATTGTCTGTGATGTAGGGCTTGGTGGTAATCCCGTTGCAGGATCTTTTCCTATCAAAGACGATGCTGGTAACAAGATGAGGTCTTCTGCAGTTGCATGTCTTGCCTGTCCATACATTGCATATTGAGGAGGTAGGAAGGCGGATATGTCTATTAAACTTTTGTCAACAATCAGTACTGGATTTTTTGCAGAAGCTGTAAGTGTTACAAATCTTGCAGGGAGACCAGCATTTGCAAGTGCACCATTTAGGACGCTGAAATTTCCATTAAGTGTAGCGGCTGAAGTTGCATTCAGCGGAACTGGATTGTAAGGGACTGTTGTAAAGTAAGGTATGGATGTTACGTATGGGATATTTGCTATAACACCTTTTGTAGATCCCACGCTTTTTAGTCCATCCAAAACTGCTTTTATAGAGGCTGCTAATACGTTAGGATCAGAGATATCATTTGATTTATACGTAGCAGGATTTGTGTTTCCATTTTGATCAGTTGCTTGACTGTATGTTGTAACTCCTCCTACGGTTTGCGAGTTTGTTCCTCCGTTGGTGGAATAAGATAGTATGTCATTTGCTCCGATCCAAAGAGAGAAGAAAGTTGGTTTTTGAGCCATTGCATCTGCTAAAACAGTAGTGGTAGCAGAAGTTGCAAATCTTACAAAATAAGGGTTAGCAGCGCCAACTTGTAAGTTAACAAGGCTTCCATATCCTGGTGTTACAAGGTGGAAAGATTTTGCACCAGGAACTCCCATGTTGTTGAAGTATTTTCCTGCTCCTCCAATAGCATCTAAAGCAGCGGCAGCAGTAGATTGTACAGGAGAAAGAGTCTTGCCTGTAACGGCGCCTGTGTAGTCTTTAACGTCTACCAACTGAAGGTTGTATCTTCCACCAAAACCAGGAAGTCCGATAAATCCTCCAATATCATTTGGCATCATTGGCTGGGAAAATTCCCCACCGTCTGCAAGTTTCATTTGAGCAGCAAGCATACTTGGGTAAGATTGACTCTGTCCACTGGAGTATAATGCACCATCTCTATATCCAGAAGTTAAGGAGTTTCCTAGAGAGACATATTTTGAAAAATCTGCTTCGCCAGTAGTTACAACCACATCTTCTGTGCTGTTATCAAAATCTGTTTCACAACTCGCTGTCAATAGAAGTGTTGCGGCCAAGGTTGATATATATAATTTTTTCATAATAGATTCAATTTTTAAAATGCGTTGTAAGATAATCCTAAACCAAAGTAAAATACATCAGCTTTTGCCTGTCCAGCAAAATTGTAATATGCATTGTTGAAAGTTCTGCTTTTTGGCATTGCATAAGCTCCGGAAATGTCAACTCCCAATTTATTGAATTTCAAACCAATACCTCCTGTGATTACATAATTATCAAAAGAAGGTGTTTCAGGGATGAAGTCTTTATCGGCATAAGGCGTCTCATCATAATACCAACCTAATCTACCAACAATTAAATCATTGAAAGCGTATTGAGTACCAACACGTACACTAGAGGTATTTTTAAAGTTTTTAGGCGTAGTTGAAACTTTAGGATTTGATGGATTAGTTGCAGCGGCTGCTGGTGCATTTTCAAATGTTAAAGTTAACTTGCTGTATCTTTCCCAACCGTGATAGTTGTAATCTGCAGAAACTAACCATTTTGGTGTAATCTTATAGGTTAAACCTAGAGTGTACTCGTCCACCAAAGGTAGCGTAGCTTTGAAGTTGTCAACGCCACCGGTGCTAACTAAGTTTAGATTTGGGTATAGCGAAGTAGGTACCATAAATGTTGCTTTTCCTTTCTTAGCTTTCATGTCTACAGGAGAACGGTATGCAACACTCACATCCCATTTATCATCTGGCTGAAAATAGAAACCAAATCCGAAACCATGACCGGTCGCGTTATCATCCAAAAGATTGAGTTGACCATTATATGCTGTTAAAGCTTTTGTCCAGTCTACTTTTCCTTTTGCATAGATATAACTGGCTCCAAAAGAAGCCCATGGAGCTAATTTTAAAGAAACCATTGGTTGGAACATATAACTTTTAAGTTCCATTTTTTGTACCATTTCTTTACCTTCCCAATCATTAGGCCATTCAATAGTACTTCCAAATGGTGTTGAGAAGCTGAAGCCGACAGAAAGATTGTCCAAAACTTTGTATGCTATAGCTGCATAAACAGGCGTTCCTAAAGGATTATCTGTTTCTGTCTGTTGTAGGGTGCTAGTGTTTTGATACGTAATCTGATTAGATATTCCAAAACCGCCGGCTGCAACACTCAGTTTCGAAGGAATGAAAGAAATTCCTGCTGGGTTGAAGAATGCAACACTTGCATCTTCTGCGTGAGCACTTGTATGAGCCATCGCCAGCTGTTTAACACCTTGTAGAGATACTCGGAAACCTCCTGCATATGTCATAACTCCGGCCGCTAATGCCATTGATATTAAAATTCGTTTCATATAATTATTATTAATGTTCCAAATTTATAATTATTTTAATAACAATTATAAAAATTATTAAAAAAAGTTAAACAATGCTATTTGTAGAATAGTTGTTTGATTTGATTTACTATTTAATGTATTGATAATGTTTGTTTTGTGATTTTTATTTAAATGTTTTTTTTATTAGTTTAATTTTAAACAATGCAATGCAAACCATATTAAAATGTTACCTATCTAATTGTTTTAATGTTAATAAATATGCGTTTCTGTTAATTATTTATCAATATTAATTATGTATTAACTAATAATTAACAAAAAAAATTTTTTAAAAGATATAATCGTCAAGCTCTAATAAAATTTATATTAACTTTGCAATCAGACATAAAAAATAAAATATGAGTTGTGGATGTAAAACATCCGGCGATTCTTCCCACTCTTGCGGTACGAAGAGTGCCAGTGGGTGCAGTAGTGTAGATACTTGTGGCAATAGTTATAAATTAAGTGTTTTTGACTGGCTTTCAGATGTTAATCCATCATCGTCGAAAAGTTCAGAATATGTGGAAGTTCGTTTTAAAAATGAACGTAAATTATATTATAGAAACGTCAACAACCTGCCTTTACATATAGGAAGTATCATTGCTGTAGAATCTAGTCCGGGTCACGATATAGGTGTAGTAAGTCTTTCTGGAGAATTGGTGAAAATCCAAATGAAAAAGAAAAACGTACACGAGGATGGGATACAAAAAGTTTATCGTCTTGCCAATCAAAAAGATGTAGAAACTTGGCAGGATCTAAGAAAAAAAGAAAACGATATCAAGGTACAAGCTCGTAAAATTGCTTACGGTCTTAATCTTGAGATGAAAATTACAGACGTTGAATATCAAGGAGATGGCTCAAAAGTTACTTTTTATTATACAGCAGACAATCGTATCGATTTTCGCCAGCTGATAAAAGAATACGCTTCTACTTTCCGCACAAAGATTGATATGAAACAAATTGGTTTCCGTCAAGAATCTGCAAAAGTAGGAGGAATTGGTTCTTGTGGAAGAGAATTATGCTGTTCAACTTGGTTAACGGATTTTCGCTCTGTGAATACCAATGCTGCGAGATATCAACAATTGAGTATCAATCCTCAAAAATTAGCAGGACAATGCGGAAAATTGAAATGTTGTCTGAACTATGAATTGGATAGTTATCTTGATGTTTTAAGAGATTTTCCTTCATCTAGCACCGTTCTGAATACAGAAAAAGGAAGAGCATTTTGCATAAAAATCGATGTTTTCAAAAAGAAAATGTGGTTTGCGTACGTAGAGAATTCTATGGCTTGGTATGATCTTGATATCTACGAAGTTCAGAAGATGATTGTAATGAACAAAAGGGGAGAAAAATCTCCGGCTTTGGAAGATCTGAAAGTGATTGAAAATAAGATGGTGACATCTGATTTGATTCAAGAAAATAGTGTGGATCGTTTCGAGAAAAAGAACAGAAAACCAAGACCAAACAATAATAATAGAGAGAGAAATAATCCGAGACAATCAGATAACAGATCGTCCAAGAAGCAGGCTGATAATAAAACTCCAAGACAAGCGGATAACAGGAATAGTTCTAATGAGCAAAAATCTTTAGAAAGCAAAGCTGGTGAACCAAAAGTTCAGACAAAAGGAAATCAAGGACAAGGTCATAAAAATCCGCGAAACGCTGATCGTAAAAATCGTCAGAACAATCAAAAGCCTACGGAAAATAAAACTGAAACTCCGAAAGCTCAAACTACAGATAATAATCAAACAACGGAAAATAAAACTCAGAAAAAACCGTTCAAGAAACCGAAAAAGAAATTTCCGCCGAAAAATGAAGGTAATGCATAGATCAATAGTTGTTTTTGTCCTATTTTTATCTTTGAGTTCCTGCCAAAATAGTAATGAAAAAATTTTGGTAAATGATGTTGGGAATCAATGGAAAAAGAATGTTCCTCAATCATTTGATTTTGAGGTCAACGATGCTCAAAATCAGAAAAATTTGATGTTTGTTGTTCGGAATAATAACGATTATCCATACAGTAATCTAAGATTGATTGCAAGCATCGAACATGATAAAAAAAAGATCTCAACAGATACTCTTAATTTTGTTCTAGCAAAGCCAAATGGAGAATGGATTGGAACAGGTTTTGGTGATACGAAAGAGATTATTTTTCAATATAAACTCAACTATAAATTTCCACAAAATGGTAATTATTCTGTCAAAGTTGTTCAGGCAATGAGAAGAAATGTATTGCCAGGAATAGAAGATATAGGAATTAAAATTCAAAACTTAAAGCCATAATTTATTAATGGAAAATAAGAAAACTGAACATAAAAAATTTCCTCTGCCAGACAAGAAAAAAGCGAAATCCGGAATCAGAAAATGGATCAAAATCATTTGGATAGGATTCTTTGCAGTTGTACTAGGTATTTCAGGTTTGTTTTTTGCTGTTTCCCAAGGTTTTGTAGGAGATATGCCGGATGTGAAGGAGTTGGAGAATCCTGACATTTATGTTGCATCCGAGATTTATTCTTCGGATAATGTTCTACTAGGGAAATTTGAAAAAGAAAAAACCAAACCGGTAACTTACAAGCAACTTCCGCCATATTTGGTTTATGCATTACAAGCGAAAGAAGACGAGCGCTTTAAAGAACATTCTGGAATTGATATGCAGTCGGTTGCTAGAGCAATTTATTTTGGTGGAAGAAGAGGTGGAGGTTCTACGATTACACAACAGTTAGCGAAATTATTATTCACAGGAAATGCTTCCCAAAATAGATTTGAAAGAGCTTTCCAGAAACTGAAAGAATGGTGCGTTGCAGTAAGCCTTGAAAAGCGTTACACGAAGGAAGAAATTGTTGCTTTATACTTCAATAAGATGGATTTCCTTTTCAATGCAAAAGGAATCGAAATGGCTTCCAGAGTTTATTTTAATAAATCTGTGAGTCAGTTGACATTACCAGAGGCAGCAACTTTTGTAGCAATGTTGGAAGCGCCAAGAAGAAATAATCCTTACAGAAATCCAGAAAAAGCAAAAACCAGAAGAGATGTTGTTCTTAAACAAATGTTGGAAACTGGTTACATTGATAATTCTACTTATGATAAAGCGATTGCAACGCCAATAGTTGTAGATTTCCACGAAATCAAAACCGTTGAGGAAGGTTTTTCTTCTTATTATAAATATTACCTCAGAAAAGAAATTCAGCAGTATTTAGATTCTTACGAAAAAGAAACAGGAAAAGAACTCAATCTTTATAAAAACGGACTCAAAATCTATGTGACTTTAGACTCTAGAATGCAGAAATATGCTGAAGAGGCGATTAAGGAGCATTTGACTGATCTTCAAAGAAACTTTGATAATGAGATGAGGCGTAACCCCAATCGTCCTTATTATAATCTTTCCAAAACTCAAATCAATGACTTGATGATGTCTGCAGTTAAGAGAACAGGTCGTTACAAGCAGTTGAAAGCGGAAGGGATGTCAGAAGACTCTATTATGATCGAGTTCCACCAGCCTACGAAAATGACTAGATTTACTTGGCAAGGTGAAGAGGAGGTTGAGATGTCTCCTTGGGATTCTATCCGTTATCATAAGCAGATTGCGCAAGCTGGTCTGATGTCTATGGAGCCTGCAACTGGAGATATCAAGGCTTGGGTTGGAGGGATCAATTGGCAACATTTCCAGTATGACCATGTGAAACAAGGAAAAAGACAGGTTGGTTCAACTTTCAAACCATTTGTATATGCAACGGCTATTATGCATCTAGGTATGACGCCTTGTTCTGCTGTTTCTAATGCGCCTTATCAAAAAGGAAGCTGGTATGTAAAAGGAGGAGGAGGTAGTGTTACACTGAAAGAAGGGATTGCAAAATCCTTGAACCCAGTTGCAATTCGACTAGCAGAAATGGCGGGAACGGAAAACGTTATTCAATTAGCAAGAGATTTAGGCGTTACAAGTCCAATTGATAAACATTTGCCAATGGCTTTGGGTACTTCCGATATTACCATTTATGAGATGTTGGGAGCTTTCAGTACGTTTGCCAATTTCGGAAATTATACAAAACCGGAAATGATTTGGAGGATTGAGGATGCGAACGGACGTGTCATAAAAGAAGTGAAACCTGTTGTAAAAGAAGTAATGAACGAGATGTACGCTTACACAATGATTGATTTGATGAAAGGTGTTGCAGAATTCGGGACAGCTTCTGGAGAATTAAGAAGAAGAGGAATTCCTGCAAGTGTAGAAATCGCTGGTAAAACCGGGACAACTCAGAAAAACTCAGATGGTTGGTTTGTAGGAATTGTTCCAAAACTAGCGACTGATGTTTGGGTTGGTTGGGAAGATAGAGCAACGCACTTCTGGAGCACAGGTGAAGGACAAGGAGCAAAAATGGGACTTCCGATTTGGGCAATTTATATGAAAAAAGTTTTTGCAGACAAAGCTTTGAATATTCTTCCAGAAGATAAATTCATTAAGCCGGCAAACTGGACAGGAAGTTGTTCTGATCTCAATAATCTCAGAAATGGATATGGTGATGATGGTGGATTACAATCTATTGAGGAACTCAAAAATCCGACTCAGGTTATTCCAGACAAACCAGTGAAAAAAGAAGATAATTCTAATGAAGCTATTAATTCCTCGGATGATATAGACTTTAACAAATAAAATTAAATCCCGTCCGCATCAAGCGAGACGGGTTTTTTGATAATGAATTTAAAAAATATTACTCATCAATTCACAAAACGATTTCCTGGAGATTTTTCGGGAAATCTGATGCAGAGACAAACTCCTGATGTTTTGTTTTCAACAGTGGAACCTGCAGATTTTGATAAAACAGAATTAATTGATTTTAATGAAGAGTTATCAATCGAAATAGGTTTAGGTAAATTAGACAACAATAAAGATTTCCTTGTCGCTCAAAATCTTCCTGAAAATGTCGAAACTTACGCAACCGCTTATGCAGGTCATCAATTTGGAAATTGGGCGGGGCAATTAGGAGACGGACGAGCAATCTATGCAGGAGAAATTATCAATGGAAATTATCAAACCGAAATCCAATGGAAAGGAGCTGGCGCAACACCTTATTCTAGACACGCAGATGGAAGAGCCGTTTTACGCTCCTCGATTCGGGAATATGTGATGAGCGAGGCAATGTTTCATCTCGGTGTTCCAACAACAAGAGCGTTGAGCATTTCAAAAACTGGTGAAGATGTTATTAGAGATATTCAATATTCCGGAAATCCACAGAAAGAACAAGGTGCAGTTGTAGTAAGAACAGCTGAATCTTTTCTTCGTTTCGGACATTTCGAATTGTTGTCTGCTAGAAATCAAACTGATCTGCTGAAACAATTAGCAGATTATACAATTGAAAATTTTTATCCAGAAGTCAATTCCAAAAATAATCCTAACAAATACATTGATTGGTTTCAAACTATTTGTGACAGAACTTTGAAAATGATAATCGATTGGTATCGTGTAGGTTTTGTTCACGGCGTGATGAATACCGATAATATGTCAATTCTTGGACTCACAATTGATTATGGACCGTTTTCTATGATGGATGGCTATGATTTGGAATTCACGCCAAACACAACGGATTTGCCGGGAAAACGTTATGCTTTTGGAAAACAAGGACAAATTTCTCATTGGAATTTGGCAGCTTTAGCCAACGCTATTTTTCCTTTGATTAATGACTCAGAAACTTTAGAAAAAATCTTGGATGATTACGGAAAACGATTTTGGATAGAGCACGACAAAATGTTAGCAGGTAAATTTGGTTTCGATGAAGTTTTGCCAGAAGATGAACGGTTTTTTACCGAATGGCAACAGTTGATGCAGGATTTTAATCTTGATTATACTTTATTTTTCCAAAGTCTTGAGAAACCAGTTTCAGAAATTAATATTAATGATTTTTCCAATTCTTTTTACCGAGTTCTGAATGAAAGTGAATTGAAAAGACTATCAAATTTCATCGAAAAATACCAAGCAAGACAACTTAAAAATAAAATCTCAGAAACTGAGTCTTTAGAATTAATGTCCAAAACAAATCCGAAATTCATTCTAAGAAATTATCTCTTGTTCGAGGCGATTCAAGATGCTGAAAATGGAGATTATGAATTGTTTTTCAAACTGAAAGAAGCTTTACAAAATCCTTATGAAAATCGCTTTCCAGAGTTCAATCAAAAACGGCCTTTAAAATATGATAATCAGACTGGTTGTAGTCAATTGTCTTGTAGTTCTTAATTTTTTTTCTTAAAAATCAAAACTAATAATTTTCTATCTTTGTTATAATCAATCTATAAAAACAATGAATTTAGCATCTGAAAAAAGTGAAATCATCAAATGGATTCATTCTTTGGAAAATCCTGCTGTCATTGAAGAAATTAATAAAATCAGAAATAGAAAATCTTTTGATTTTGAGAAAGAATGGCGTGAAGGAATCACTGTTTCCGAAGCAAGAAAGAAAACTTCTGAGTTTATAAAGTCTTTGAATTGGAAAAAGTAAATGTCATAATTCGTAAAAATGTTACGGATTATTTAGAAGACCTTGTGTTCATTTTATATAAAAATGAATATTTTGGTTTTGAAAGTGATGCACAAGATTATGTCCAGAAAATTTACGATTTCATAGAATATAATCTTCCAATTTTCCCATTCAGAAAAACACCCGAAAATTTAATTGAGTTGGGCTCGAAATATATTTTTTACAAAGCCAATCAAACGACAACTTGGTATGTTTTCTTTGAAAATATAGAGAACCGTTACCTTGTCACTTTTATTACTAACAGTCATTCCGAGATTGTTCAACATCTTTAAAGTTTCATCATTCTAAACAAAAATCATTTTCTATTTTTGCAAAAAATATCTCAAGTTTGAAACTATTGAACAAAATTTTATCCTTTCTGAAATCAGTTTTTCCGTCAACCAAAATAGAATTATTGATTTTCTTATTCTTCGTCATTCTTTATGGTGCAAATGCTTCTTTTATCGCAGAAAATTTCAGAATTATCTATGATGACAGAATCCCTTGGGATGGTTATTTCAGTTTTGATAATAGAGCGATTATTCAAACCGGTGGAGGTTTTGAAAGACATCCTTTGTCCAATTATTTCTTTGACCAAATCCGAGATTTCGCTTTATGGATTTCGGGAAATAGATACGATTCGGTTTTCAGATTGGTTTTAGCTTTGTTTTCGACAGTTGTGATTTCGTTGGCGAATGTTCAAATATTCAAATATCTGAATAATATTATCCAACTTCCACTGAAAATCAGTCTTTTGATTCTGGCTTTCTACGGATTGTTTGTGACTAATATTCTCTTGTCTTTCACGCCTGAAACTTATACTTACACATTGTTGTTTCTTTCGATTTTTAATTATTATTCGGCAAAGAAAATCAAAGAAGAAAAATCTGTTTCTTTTGCAGCAACCATTTTTGGTTCTGTTTTCATTGGTGGATTGACGATTACGAATATTGTCAAAGTTTACATTCCGTTTTTGTTTGAGAAAAAAATCTTTTGGAATTGGAAGAAAATCGGGATGGCTGTTGCGAAAATCGGGACTTCGGTTATTGTATTTGTTTTTCTGTTTTTGCTGAGATTAGATTTTAATTTCCAGAATTTCCTTAACAAAACCGAAGAGCAATATGATAAATTTTCTAAGCCGAAAGCAACGCCACTTTGGGATATGATTTATTCTTGGTTTTTTGGTGGGAATATTCTGTTTTCAAATTACGAAATCAGAGATTATCATAACAAAGACAAAACGTTCTATTACAAAGCACTTTTTATGGATGTTTACACATCATTTGTTCCTTATCTTTTTATTGGGATTGTTTTATTAATGATGATTTGGAGCGTTTTCAAAAATTGCAAAAACAAATTGGTTTGGATTCTTGTAATCACATTTTTGTTTGATGTATTAGTCCATTGCGTTCTGAAGTTTGGACTTCATACATCTTACATTTACGGCGGACATTTTGTGTTTGTTTATCCCTTATTGTTGGGTTGGTTGTTCTTCAGTTATCGAGAAAAGAGAACTTCAATCAGTTTACTTTACGGGTTACTTTTGATAATGACCGTCTACCTCGGATTGAATAATTATTATCGATTAACAGAGTTCTATCAATTTTTAGAAACTTATTACAAATAAAAAAGACCTTCGGAGTTCCGGAGGTCTTTTCTATTTTTTAGATTTTATTTATTTGGCTTCTACACAAAAAACCGCATAAGGAATAACACGTGCAGAAGGATAAACTTTTTTTATGTTTTTCAAATCTTCAGACGCACTTTGTTTTGAGAAATAACTTCCGGCTAATATTTTATAGTTAGGTCTTAATGACGCATCGGTCTCAACCTTCAAGTTTCTAAAATCATTTCTGAATTCTGTTGCTATCTTTCTAGCTTCATCATTACTTTTTACAATCACAACTTGAATTTTGAAACCCATAATTTTGGGATTCTTTCTGCAGATTTCGGCATTTGTAAGCTCTCTGTTTGCAACCAAAACTTTAGTTGGAGTTTTTACAGGAGCACCAGAATTTCTGTTACAGTTGTCTTCAATTTTTTCCAGAGCATCATTCACACGCTCATCTAGTGCAAAAGAAAGCTCAGTTCCGGATAAAGTATCTTTTTTTACAACATATTGAGCATCAATTTGGTAAAAACAAAATAATGTTGAGATTATAAAAAGCTTAAGCAGGTTGTTCATTTAAAATATTTTTAGCAAATTTAAAATAAATTGATTGAAACGCAAACTCCGTTATTTAGAATGCTTACAAATTAATTACAAATGAAAAAAAAGGATGCGATAAGGTCTTCTTAATTTTTGTTAAAGTGTTATTTTTGCCGGATTGAATGTAAACTGAATAAAATTTACTAACCCAAGATTATATAAATGATTAGTTGGAGAAAGCATTACAAAAAGGGTCTGATAGCAATTGGTCTATTGTTATCAACCGGCGCTTCCGTTTATGCACAAGGCGATCCGAAGAAAGGTCAGGAGCTGTTCAAGGCTAACTGTACTGCGTGTCACGCACTGGATAAAAAAGTTGTAGGACCAGCACTTGGCGGTGTTGTTGAAAAAGTTAAAAAAGACGGTCAGGATGTTGATTGGCTTCACAAATGGATCAGCAACAACGAAAAGCTTAGAGCTTCAGGTGACGCATACGCAAACAAAATCTATGAAGAAAATGGAAAGGTTGCGATGCAGGTTTTCGAAGGAAAACTTTCTGATCAGGATATCGATGATATCTTGGAGTATACAACGAATCCTCCAAAAGAAGAGCCTGCAGCTGATGCAACAGCAACAGAAGGTGCTGATGTAAATAGTACTGCTGCAATCGAAGCTCAAAAAGCACAACAATTGAATTCTAAAATCGTAATTGCAGCATTGATTGCAATTGCTGGTTTGTTATTCTGGTTGTTGGTTAAGATTCGTCAATTAGTTAAATTACAACAAACTCCAGAATTATCAGATCTTAACTCTACAAGAGTGGTTTCTTATTCTGCATTGTATGAAAAATACAGTTATGTAGGAAAAGGACTTGTAGGTTTGCTAGCATTATTCGCTGTTTATGGTGTTTGGAACTGGTTGATGTGGGTTGGTGTTTACAAAGGATACGCTCCGGAGCAGCCAATCTATTTCTCTCACAAGATTCACGCTGGTGAAAACAAAATTGACTGTCAGCTTTGTCACTCAGGTGCTAAGTATGGTAAAGTTTCTGAGATCCCTTCTCTTAACGTTTGTATGAACTGTCACCGTTCTATTTCTGAATACAAAGGGAAATATATCGAGCCAGGAAAAGATAGAGAATTCTACACAGGAGAAATCAAAAAGATTTATCAGCACGTAGGATGGGATGAAGATAAGCAAGCTTATACGGGTAAAACTGAACCAGTTGAGTGGACAAGAATTCACAATATGCCAGATTTCGTATATTTCAATCACTCTCAACACGTTGTTGCTGGTGAGCAAGCAATCATCAATAGTTTCAATGCTAAGCAAAAAGATGCTGCTAACAAAATTGATGTTGTTTGTAAAGCTTGTCACGGTAAAATTGATACAATGAACGTAGTTCAAATGGCTAACAACTTCACAATGGGATGGTGTATCGAATGTCACAGAACTACAGAAGTAGATATGAACAACGGTTATAATAAAGAATACTTCAAAAATCTACACGATAAGTTGAAAAAACAGTATGGTGAAGGTAGTAAGATTACTGTAGATGCAATTGGAGGTCTTGAGTGTGGTAAATGTCATTATTAATAACAAAAATTAGAAGTATAAATGGCTTCAAATAAAATACAATTCAGAAGTATTCACGAACTAAAAGACCCGACTTTGACTGGAAAGTTAGCGGCAAAAGAGTTCCAGAATGAAATTCCGGTTGAAGAATTCTTAGATGATTCTAATAGTTCAGGGACTTCTCGTAGAGATTTCCTTAAGATATTAGGGTTTTCTACTGCAGCTGTTACATTAGCAGCTTGTGAAGCACCGGTTCTTAAAACGATTCCTTATGTTGTAAAACCTCACGATATCATTCCTGGTATTCCGAATTTTTACGCATCTTCATATTTTGACGGTTTCGATTTCTCAAGTGTTTTGGTAAAAACAAGGGAAGGTCGTCCTATCAGAATTGACCCTAATCCAGCTGCTGGTTCATTAGGTACAACTAATGCCAGAGCTCAGGCTAGTGTTCTTTCTCTTTATGATAATGATAAAGTGAAAAAACCAGCTTTGAATGGTGAGGAGCAAGAGGATTTCAATAAAGTTGATGATTTTATCCTTAAAGGATTAACAGAATCTCAGGCTAGCGGTAAAAAGATTGTAGTATTATCTCACTCTTTCCCAAGTCCAACTTTCAAAAAGTTATTTGCTGATTTCAAAACAAAATATCCTTCCGCTGAATTAATCACTTACGATGCATATCCTCACGCTGCGGCTTTGGATGCTGCACAAGAAGTTTTCGGACAAAGAGCATTGCCAGTTTATGATTTGAGTTCAAGTCAATTGGTGGTTTCTTTCAACGCAGATTTCCTAGGAGATTACAACGGAGGAAGTTTAGAAGTTTCTTACGCTGCTGCTAGAAAACCTGGAGAAAATATGCTAAGACATATTCAGGTTGAATCTAACATGAGCTTAACGGGAGCTAACTCAGATTCAAGATATAAATTGAAACCAAGTGCAGTTTTCAAAACTTTGGTAGAAGTTTATAATGGTCTTAACGGTGGAACTTCTGATAAAACAGCTTCTGCAATTGTTAAAGAACTTCAAGCTAAAGGCGACAAAGCTGTTGTTTTTGCTGACGGTTCAAAAGCAGCTTATGTTTTAGCACATTTAATCAATCAAAAATTAGGTTCTAAAGCTTTTACACGTAAAGCTAATTTCCTTAAAGAATACGATAACGCAAGATTCAACGAGTTTGTTTCTTGGTTAAATGGAGGACAAGTTGGTGTTTTGATTACTAACAATGTGAATCCAGTTTACTCTCACGCTAAAGGACAGACTTTATTTGAAGCATTCAAAAAAGTTCCTTATTCTGTGGCGATTGTAGACAAAAAGAATGATATGTACAAAGCTTCTAAAGCAGTGATTCCTTATACTCACTGGTTAGAATCTTGGGGTGATATCACTCCAGAAACAGGTGCATACTCTTTGATGCAGCCTACAATTCAGAAGATTTATACTTCTAGACAAGTTGAAGAATCTTTATTAGTTTGGATTAATGGAAAAAATAGTCCTGCTAATAATTATTATAATTATCTTAAAGCAAACGCTCTAGTTCTTAACGGCGGTCTTTCTTTCAACAAAAACCTTTATAACGGTTTCACGAACGGAGGTCTTTCAATGGGATTAAGTTATGCTGGAGGAAACGCAGCTCAAGCAGTTGCAGAATTATCAGCATTCAAAAATGTTGAATTCGAATTACAACTTTATACTAAATCAGGTATCGGTGACGGAACACAGTCTAACAACCCTTGGTTGATGGAGCTTCCTGACCCAATCTCTAGATTGTCTTGGGATAACTACTTAACCATTTCTCCAAAAGATGCTAAAACTCTTGATATTGAGAATAGCCTTAATGCAAGAATGCAGTTGGATGGTGACAAAGTTAATCTTACTGTAAATGGTGTAACATTGAAAGATGTTCCAGTATTTATTCAGCCAGGTCAAGCAGAAGGTTCATTAGGATTGGCGCTTGGTTATGGTAAAAAAGATTCTGGTAAAGTTGCTGAAACAGGAATCAATGCATATCCATTATTCGACGGTTACAATACAGTTATTTCTAATGTTAAAATTGAAAAAACTGGAGAAACTCACGAATTTGCAGGAATGCAGCTTCAAAATACATTAATGGGTCGTTACGAAATTGCTAAAGAAGTTTCTTTGGAAGATTTTATTAATAAACCTGTTGATGAGTGGAATGCACCTTTAAAAATGCACACGATTGGAGGTGAACTTCCAATTGGAAAGGTTGATCTTTGGGATTCTTATGATGATACAGACGGTCCTCACTTTAACTTATCAGTTGACCTTAACTCTTGTACCGGTTGTGGCGCTTGTGTTATAGCTTGTCAGGCAGAAAACAACGTTCCTGTTGTTGGAAAAGAAGAGATTAGAATGTCTAGAGATATGTACTGGTTAAGGATTGACCGTTACTACTCTTCTGAAGAAAAAGTTGAAGTTTACGAAGGTCTTAAAGAAGGAATGGCAGTGCCAGAACTTTACGGAAGTAGCCTTCTAGGTATTGAAGGAGCTTTGGAAAATGCGGCTGATAATCCGGACGTAATCTTCCAGCCAGTAATGTGTCAGCACTGTAACCACGCACCTTGTGAAACAGTTTGTCCGGTTGCTGCAACATCTCACGGTAAGCAAGGTCAAAACCAAATGGCTTACAACAGATGTATCGGTACCAGATATTGTGCAAACAACTGTCCTTACAAAGTAAGAAGATTCAACTGGTTCAACTATGCGTTGAATGATAAGTTCGATTTCAATATGAACAATGATTTGGGAAGAATGGTTCTTAACCCAGATGTTGTAACAAGAACAAGAGGGGTAATGGAGAAATGTTCTCTTTGTATCCAAGAAACTCAGCTTACAATCCTGAATGCTAAGAAGGAGGGAAGAAGAGTGACGGATGCAGAATTCCAAGGTGCTGTTGCTTGTGCATCTGCTTGTTCTACAGGCGCTATGAAATTCGGTGATATGAATGACGTAGAATCTGAAGTTAGAAGCTTGTTCAACGGAAATAGAAAATATACTTTGCTTGAAGAGATTGGTACAAAACCAAACGTATTCTATCACGCAAAAATCAGAAACAGAAAAGAAGAGAAAAACGTTTAAATAATAAATAGGTAAAAAATGTCAGGACATTACGAAGCTCCGATAAGGGAACCTTTAATTATTGGTCATAAGACTTATCACGATATCACAGAGGATATCGCAAGACCTATCGAAGAACGTGCAGGTAAATTATGGTGGGCATCTTTGTATGCGGCTTTAATCTTGTTCGTTTATGGATTTGGTTGTATCGCTTACACAGTCGGAACCGGTATCGGTGCGTGGGGACTTAACAGAACTATCAACTGGGGTTGGGATATTACCAATTTCGTATGGTGGGTAGGTATTGGTCACGCAGGAACACTAATCTCAGCGGTACTATTATTATTTAGACAAAGATGGAGAATGTCCGTTAACCGTTCTGCAGAAGCGATGACGATTTTCGCAGTTTGTCAGGCAGCTATCTTCCCGGTAATACATATGGGTAGAGTTTGGGTTGGATATTGGGTTTTCCCATTGCCAAACCAGTTTGGTACACTTTGGACCAACTTTAACTCGCCGTTACTTTGGGACGTATTTGCAATCTCAACTTATTTCTCTGTATCAGTTGTATTCTGGTTTATGGGATTGATTCCTGACTTTGCAATGATTAGAGATAGAGCTAAGACTCCATTTAATAAAAAGATTTATACACTTCTTGCATTCGGATGGGGTGGAAAAGCAAAACACTGGCAAAGATTCGAAGAACTATCTTTGGTTCTTGCAGGTTTGGCAACGCCACTTGTATTCTCGGTACACACAACGGTATCATTTGACTTTGCTACGTCGGTAATTAAAGGATGGCACTCAACTATCTATCCTCCTTACTTCGTTGCTGGTGCGATTTTCTCAGGATTCGCGATGGTACAAACACTATTGTTGGTAGCAAGAAAAGTTTGTCACTTAGAAGACTATATCACAATGTACCACATCGAGATTATGAACATAGTAATCGTTGTAACAGGTGGTATGGTAACTGTAGCTTACGCAACTGAATATTTCATCGGATGGTATTCTGGGTCAAGATTCGAAGATTTTACTTATCTTTCTCCTGGAGCAGCGGTTGGACCTTATTGGTGGGCATTCTGGGCATTGATTATCTGTAACTTGGTTGTACCTGCAGCGTTCTGGTTCAAAAAAGTTAGAACTAATATCTTCTGGACATTCATCATTGCATTGATTATCAATATCGGTATGTGGTTTGAGCGTTTTGATATTATCGTAATCAATTTGTCTAGAGATTATTTACCATCATCTTGGACAATGTTTAAACCAACCATTATTGATGTTGGTGTATATCTTGGAACAATAGGATTTTTCTCTGTATTATTCCTTTTGTATGCGAGAACATTCCCTGTAATTGCACAGGCAGAATTGAAGAGTATTTTGAAAATTTCCGGTGAAACTTATAAAGCAAAAGAAGGAGATGAGCACCACTAAGATTATATATGGACTTTACGGCGACGACGATGATTTGATGCACGGCGTTAAAGCCTTTACAGATAAAGGAATTAGTATAAATGAAGTTTATACACCGTTCCCTGTTCACGGACTAGACAAAGCTCTTGGTTTAAAGAAAACCAGAATTTCTGACGCTGCATTTATCTATGCTTGTTATGGAGTTACAATCGGGATTACTTTGACTGCTTATATTATGAACCACGACTGGCCCCAGAATATTGGTGGTAAACCTTCTTTTACCTGGATTAATAACTTCCCAGCTTTTATTGATCCCATGTTCGAGCTTATGGTATTCTGTTCTGCTCACTTAATGTCATTAACATTTCTTGTGAGAAACAAAATGTATCCAGGTGCTAAACCTCAGAATCCGGATCCTAGAACTACAGATGACAAATTTATGATGGAGTTTGTTTCTGATGATGTTGAAACTATTAAACAACTGTTAATTGATACAGGTGTTGAAGAAATAACCGTAAAAGATGCCTAAGATGAAGAATAGTATATTAAAAATTACAGCAATCTTTGGTTTAACTACTGTTTTACTAAATTCTTGCGGTCCAAAAGATAACCCACCTTTGGTCTATTTTCCTGATATGTATTTTCCTGTGGCTTATGATCCATTGATGAAAGCTAAGGATGCATATTCTGACCACGAAAATGAAATCCCTGCTTTTGTAGCTCGTAACGGAGCAACTGGACTTTCTCCTGTAGAAGGAACTGTTCCCCAAAACAAAGACGGAATCGTAAGTGAGGAAACTTTACCTAAAAATGTTGACGAATATAACGCAGGTTATGATGCTTCAAGATTGGTTACTGCTTCTCCTTTGAATCCTAAAAATCTTGAAAAAGATTTAGCTAGAGGAAAAGTATTATTCGACCATACTTGTTCTGCTTGTCACGGTACAGGAGGAGATGGACAAGGACCAATTGTAAAAAGCGGTGCTTATTCTGGAGTTCCTAATTATGCAGATAGAGATATCACAATCGGTTCTATCCACTATGTTTTGACTAATGGTAGAAACGCAATGGGTTCTTATGCAGGACAATTGAATGTTGGAGATAGATGGAGAGTAGCGTTGTATGTTTATAATACATTCAAAGCGCCAACTGCTACCGCTGCTCCGGCTGAGGCTGCACCAGCAGCAACTGAAGATAAAACCAATGCTAAATAAAAAAATAGAAAATGTATAGTTTTTCACCTAAATTAAGATTATATTCAATTATACTCATTGTTGTAGGAGTTGCTTTATTCGGTATTGGTTATGCACTTAACCACGGATTGGATGATACTGCAATCTCTCATTGGATGGAATCAGTTCATTCAAAAGGACACGAAGCACCTTCTCATTCCAGCGAATTGGTTGGTCCTCAAGACCACGATTCACACTTGGAGCACGCTAAACTTCAGATTCATAATCAACCATTGGCAGCAATTCATACATTTGCAGTTTTTGCTTTTGGAATTAGCTGTTGTGCATTATTCTTTTACAGTATTCAGCACGCGGCTCACGCAGGTTGGTCAATCATTGTAACAAGAGTAATGGAAGCGATTGCTTCTTTTATCCCATACGGAGGAGCACTTTTAGTAATTATTATGTTACTGAATATTACACATCAAGGTCACCTTTTCCATTGGATGGACGAGAGTCTTACTACTCCTGGAGACCCTAACTTTGATGTTATTTTATTCGAAAAGAAAAAATTCCTTAATATTCCTTTCTACGCAGTTAGAACTTTCATTTACGTAATCGGAGCATCGTTCTTTGTTTGGAAATTGAAAAGTGTTTCTAAGAAAGTTGATGAGAACAAAGGTGATAGAAAAATCTACGCTAGTTTGTATAGCTGGAATGTTGGTTACATCGCGTTCTTCGGATTTGCTTCTGCAGCTTGGGCTTGGGATTGGTTAATGTCAATTGACCCTCACTGGTATTCTACACTTTATATTTGGTATTCAATGGTTAGTTGTTTATCAACATCTATTGCTGTAATGATTATCATCAGTGTTTATCTAAAAAAGAAAGGAGTTTATCCTCAGTTTAATAACAACCACCTTCACGATCTTGGTAAATTCTTATTTGCTACTAGTTTGTTGTGGTCCTACCTTTGGTTCTGTCAGTTTATGCTTTATTGGTATGCTAACGTACCAGAAGAGGTTAACTATTTCTTTGGAAGATTTGAATATTATGGACCTACCTTCTTGCCAATGCTTGTGGTAAACTTTTTAGCTCCTTTATTGGTTTTAGTAAGCAGTAGCATCAAGAGAAATTATAAAGTAGTAACCTTTATGGCTGTTTTGGTAATTTTTGGACACGCCGTAGATTACTTCAATATGGTAATGCCAGGAACAGTTGGTCCTTATTGGAACAATGCTTCAAACGCATTCTTGGTATTAGGTTCATTTGTTTTTGTAGTTGGATTATTTGTTTTCACTGTAATGACAGCTTTATCAAAATTAAAGTTGATGCCTACAGGAAACCCATTCTTCCACGAATCAGAGATTTACGAATATCCTTTCTAATTAATTTTAGAATAGAAAATATAAAACCCAGCAGAAATGTTGGGTTTTTTTATTAATTTTAAAGAAACAAAAGACAAATGATTCAAAATCTTCCAATCGAAAATATCCTTTTCCTTGATATCGAAACTGTTCCTCAAATTGACAATTGGAATAATGTAGATTCTACAACACAATATCTTTGGGATAAGAAAACCAAGTCTCAGAGAAAAGATGAAATCGAAGCTTCAGAATTCTATGAACAACGAGCAGGAATAATGGCAGAGTTCGGGATGATTATCTGTATCTCTATTGGAATGATTGATAACAATACCGGAAGACTTAAAATCAAAACTTATGCTGGTGAGGAAAAAGATTTGTTACTTTCCTTTTGCGAACTGTTCAATAGTCCCCGTCTAAATAATGTTATCCTATGTGCTCACAACGGAAAAGAATTTGATTTTCCTTACATCGCCAGAAGGCTTTTAATTAATGGAATTCAACCACCAGTTCCGTTTCAGATGTTTGGGAAAAAACCTTGGGAAATTCCTCATATCGATACAATGGAACTCTGGAAATTCGGAGATTGGAAAAGTTATGTTTCTTTGGAATTGCTGGCTTACATCTTCGGAATTCCCTCTCCAAAAGACGATATCGATGGAAGTATGGTTGCCGATATATACTATAAAGACGGTGATATAGATAGAATCATTCATTATTGTGAAAAAGATGTCTTAACTTTGGCAAATGTTTTCAGGCGGATGCGTCAGGAAGATTTATTAAAAAGATTAGATTAAAATGAAATATACAGACGACCAAATTGCAGATATTGGCGAAGAAATAATCAAGGAGCTTAAAACCGTTTTTGACCCAGAAATACCGGTTGATATATATGAATTAGGATTGGTTTACGATGTTCAGATTTCGGATGAAGGCGAAGTTCTAGTAATAATGACGCTTACATCTCCGAATTGCCCAGTTGCGGAAACTCTCCCAGTAGAAGTGGAAGATAAAGTTAGAGGCGTAGAAGGTGTAAAATCGGCGAAAATCGAACTCACTTTTGAACCGACTTGGACCAAAGAAATGATGAGCGAAGAAGCCAAGTTTGAACTTGGTATGTTATAGAAATAAATCCTGTAATTAGCAGGATTTTCTATTTTAATTTTGATATTCGAAAAGGAATATTTTTTTAATTTCTGTGTGTAAACTAAGATAAACCGGACTTGTTTTAGCTGTATTCTCGATAAACTCTTTCTCTTCTGGAGAATAAGAATGAGGAAATTTGAATACGCAGAAAATCTCACCAATTCTTCTTGGTTCAAAGTACATTGTTTTTTTCAATTCACAAGTTGCTCCTGTGATGTCGATGTTTCTATCTTTACCTAAAACAACAAGGGAAGCAAATACACTCTCAGCCAATGTAGTTGCGAAAATGTCTGTAGGAGAAAAATGATATCTCACAGCAAAATCGTTGGAGGGAACATATGTTGAGAAAACTTCACCCGAGGCCTCGTGTATAGATTCAATTTTAGATTCGCCTAAGTAAGTTGTTTTTGAAGTCATAACCTGATTATCTTAATTGTTTTTTCTATAATAAAGTTACATTAATTTTTTGAAATTTAGAATCCTGAATATGAATAATTATTAAAATATGATATAATTTAGGTCTAATCAGATAATTCAGAAATGAAAAATATCCTTCGCCATATTATAAGCACTTTCAAAATGTAGAAGATTCTGGTGAACATCCAGCTTCTCTGACTGCATAAAGGTAAAAACTTTCTCAGTCGGCATATTTCCCACCAAGTCATCCTTCGCCATCGGGCAACCGCCAATTCCTTTTATAGCGCTATCAAATCTTCTGCAGCCTTCGTCATATGCTGCTTTTAGTTTTACATAAGATTCTTCATATCTGTTATGAAAATGCGCTCCGAAATTAATGTCAGGGTATTTCGCAGGAATTTTATTGAACAAAAGTGATATTTTCTCAACATCACCAACACCGATTGTATCAGAAAGTAGAATATTTTTGATTCCGATTTCTTCAAAGCGTTTCGCCCAAAAATCTACGTCTTCCCATTTCCAACTTTCACCATAAGGATTTCCGAAAGCCATAGAAAAATAGAGATTCAGTTGTCTGCCTTCAGATTTTGTCAATTCCAATATATTCACAACTTCTGTAAAAGCTTCTTCACGACTTTTGTTGGTGTTTCTATGTTGAAAAGTTTCAGAAATGGAAAAAGGAAACCCTAGAATATCGATTTGCTCGTGGCTCAAAGCTTTTTCTGCACCTTTTAGATTGGCAACAATCACAGAAAGTTTGGAATTGGAAATTGATTTGTCAATCTCGTCCACCACAATTCCGGAGTCGGCCATCTGAGGCATTGTTTTAGGATTCACAAAACTTCCGCAATCCAAAACATCAAAGCCAACCTCCATCAGTCGGTTGATATAATCTATTTTCTGTTGCGTGGGAATCATTTCTCCCCAGCCTTGCATCGCGTCACGTGGACATTCTGTTAAGAACATTGGTCTTTTAATTTTAAATATTTGGGCAGCTTAATCCGCCTTCCGTTCCCGCTTTTTTCTTTTTTTGATAAAAAAGAAAAAGAGCTCCACTCAAGTCGGGCTGCAATTACAGCGTGTAAGAACTTTTTAGTAATCAATCATCGTTTATCTGTTATAATCAAGACTTAACTCTGACCACATATTATTTGTCGTTCACTGCATAAATATATAACTTTGCGGAGATATAGCAAATTATATGGAAAACATCCAATTAGACGGTATTTGGAGAGGAAAACTCCTTAATAGATTCATTACTTACATCAAGATATTTTCAACCAGCGACGCAGAAAGTGAGACGACTCCTTCTACAGAAAGGCAGTGGAATATCGCTAATTATCTGTACAAAGAATTGCAGGATTTAGGATTGGAAGATGTGAGCATAGATGAAAAAGGTTACGTTTTTGGATTTATTCCTTCTAATAAAGAGGAGAAAGTTCCACAAGTTGGGTTCATTGCACATTATGATTCGTCACCGGATTTCAATGGAGAAAATGTAAATCCTCAGATTTGGGAAAAATATGACGGCGAAGATTTGTTATTGAACAAAAAAACCGGATTCACTTTGTCTTCAACCAAGTTTGAAGCTTTAAAGAAATATATCGGGCAAACCATCATCACAACAGACGGAACAACTTTATTGAGTGCTGATGATAAAGCCGGTGTTGCAGAGATTGTAACGGCAGCAGAATTTCTGTTAGCCAATCCACAAATCAAACACGGACGTATTTCTATCGGATTCAATCCAGATGAAGAAATTGGAAGAGGCGCACATCATTTTGATGTTGAGAAATTTGGAGCAGAATGGGCTTACACAATGGACGGCGGAGAAATCGGAGAGTTGGAATATGAAAACTTCAATGCGGCTGGAGCTGTGATAAAAATCCACGGATTGTCCGTCCACCCAGGTTATTCTTTTGGTAAAATGCTGAATGCTGGATTAGTAGCTTCAGAATTTATTAATTCACTTCCGGCAAATGAAACGCCTGCTACTACAAAAGGTTTCGAAGGCTTTTTCCATTTGACAGATTTTGAAGGTGATGTTTCTGAAGCTAAACTTCAATACATCATTCGTGACCACGATGACCAGAAATTCGAAGATAGAAAAAAACTGATTGCTGAAAAGGTTGAGGAAATCAATAAAAAGTATGGCGAGAAGACTGCTGAGATAGAAATCAAGCAGCAATATCTCAATATGAAAAAACAATTCGAAGGTAAAATGCACATCGTGGATATTGCGGAACAGGCAATGAAAGATTCCGGAATTGAACCGAAAATCAAAGCGATTAGAGGAGGAACAGATGGAGCACAGTTATCTTATATGGGATTACCTTGCCCTAATATCTTTGCAGGCGGACACAATTTCCACGGACCGTACGAATTTGTACCTTTGGAAAGTATGATTGCAGCTGTAAAAGTAATTGCTAATATTGCTCAATCGGTAAAATAATTTAATTTTAATTCAAATATTCTTTTGAATGACAATCAAAGAAAAACAACAAGAACTTATAGAAGAATTCGCCTTTCTAGACGATTGGGAGCAGAAATACGAATATATCATAGACCTTGGAAAAGAGCTGAAAGGACTTCCTGAAGATAAAAAAACGGACGAAAACTTAATCAGAGGTTGTCAATCCAAAGTTTGGATTGATGCAGAATTTACTGACGGAAAATTGTTTTTCAATGCAGATTCTGATGGGATTTTACCAAAAGGAATAGTTTCACTTTTGGTAAGAATTTATAGTGGTCATATGACTCAGGAGATTCTTGATTCTGATTTTGATTTTATTTCGGAAATAGGATTGCAGGAGTTCTTGTCGCCATCAAGAGCAAACGGTTTAATGGCAATGACCAAGCAAATCAAATTTTACGCAGTTGCATTTCAACTAAAGAAATAGGTGAAAAGAATTCTGGCATATCGTTTTTCTGCATTCGGAGATGTAGCAATGACAGTTCCCGTTTGTGTTGAGTTTCTAGAACAGAATCCCGATACGGAAATTGTTTTTGTGAGTAGAGAAAACTTTAAAGACCTTTTTGACAAACATCCAAGACTCAAATTCCACGGAATCAGTTTTGATGACTATAAGGGGATTTTCGGCATCAGAAAATTGACAAGGCAATTAATTAAAGAATTTAAACCAGACTTTGTTGCCGACCTTCACGATGTCATCAGAACAAAAATGCTTAATGCTATTTTCTTAAGACACGGATTTAAAGTTTACCAAATTGATAAAGGTAAAGATGAAAAGGAAAAACTGACTAATGTCTGGAATCTGGATAAAGTTCAATTGAAAAGAACAACAGAACGTTATGCGGATGTTTTCAGAGATATGGGTTTTTCTCTTAACTTATCTAATCAATTAAGACCAGGAAATATAACGAAGAAAGATATCGGCTTTGCGCCTTTTGCTCAGCACAAAGGGAAAATGATGCCCGAAGAAAAGTCTTTTGAGTTGGCTAGAATCTTAGCAAAAACGCATAAAGTCTATTTTTTTGGAGGTGGAAATGAAGAAAATGAAATCCTTACAAAATGGGAAAAACAAATTCCCAATACACATAGTTTGTCCGGAAAATTATCTTTGAAAGAAGAACTGAAAAAAATCTCTGAACTGGAAGTGATGATTTCTATGGACTCAGCGAATATGCATTTGGCAAGTCTGATGGGAACCAGATGTATTTCGGTTTGGGGTTCAACGCATCATTTTGCGGGGTTTTTGGGTTATGGACAAAGCGAAGATGATATTGTCCACGTTAAGGATTTATCTTGTAGACCTTGTTCTGTTTTTGGAGATAAAGAGTGTTTCCGTGGCGATTATGCTTGTCTGGAGGAATTGAACATTCAGAAAATTATTGATAGAATATGAAGCTAAGTATTTGTATTCCTATTTATAATTTTGATGTCAATGATTTGGTAAAAGACCTTCAGAATCAGATTGTTTCAAATGAATTGGATGCTGAAATTATCTTAATTGATGACCATTCTAAAACTGAATTCATTAATATAAATAAGAATTTAGAGAAAACTGTAAGCCAATTTGTTTTCCTTGATAAAAACATTGGACGTTCTAAAATTCGAAACTTGTTTCTACATTATTCTCAGTCAGAATACTTGCTTTTTCTGGACTGCGATGGGAAAATAATCAGTCCTGATTTTCTTAAAAATTATATAGATTTTATTATTACTAAAAATCCAGACGTCGTTTTTGGTGGTAGAAAAGTGAGTGATGTAAAACCTTCGTCGGAATTTGGTCTTAGATGGAAATTTGCTGTAGAAAGAGAGAATTTACCATTAAAACAACGCTTGAAATCTCCGTATTTGGATTTTCAAACCAATAACTTTATTGTCAAAAAGAATATTCTGAAGGAAAATCCTTTTAATGAGACTATTACGCAATACGGTTATGAAGATTTGATTTTCGCAAAAGATTTATTCAAGAATAAGATATTTATAGACCATATCGACAATCCTATTTTTAATAATGATGTGGAGACTAATGAAGTTTTTCTTTCGAAAGCTGACCAATCTGCAAAAAGCCTTTCTCAGCTAATAAAAAGTGATAAAGATGTCGAAAGAGTCTCTAAAATCAAACTAGCCCAAGCTTACTCACAATTGAAAAAAACAGGCGGTATTTTTCTTTATAGGTTGATTTACACATTGTCGAAGTCGTACGTACAAAAAAAGCTTTTAGAAGGAAATATCTCTCTAAAAGCTCTTGATTTTTATAAATTAGGTCAGCTTATTTATTATATGAATAAGAAGTAAAAGGCTTTTCATAATTAAGTTCTAGCCTGATGTCTGAAATATCCAACCATTTTGCTACTTGAAGAGCAAAGTATCCAATCAACATTCCGAAGGTATTCAAGAAAACATCGTCTATATCAGCAGTTCCTCTGGCTGTCCAATATTGTAAAAGTTCTATAGTAGAAATCCCACAAACAAATAAAAAAAACAGTAGAGGTAGGTTGTTCAGTTTTCTAACTAATAGACCAAGTCCACCAAATGGGATGAAGACCAAAATATTTCCTACGATATTTATCATAAACTTTTCTGAGAAGAAGTTATTGTATCTTAAAAAGTAAGTGATGCTTTGAAGCGGATTAAGTTGTAGGAATCCAAATTCAGGATGGCGTCCACATCCATAAAACATCATATATAATAGAAAAATAGTGTAAAAGGGAATTAACACTGCATAATATCTTTTCATAGGTTTCCTTTTGCGGGGATTAGTAATTAAAAGAGTCTATGCCAAATAATAGGGCGAAACAATTTTATCTGGTACACAGTATCAAAAATCTTTCCAAAGTCAGAAATTTAAACAAATGATTGACTTTATAAGTCAAATTTAACATTATGTTAAACTTAGGGAGATGTAGTTATACACTATGGAAACAAAAAAAATCTCTCAGAAAACTGAGAGATTTTGTGGGCCCTGAGGGATTCGAAC
>NZ_DAMBRK010000002.1:0-113279 GCF_032055105.1 Epilithonimonas sp. | reverse complement strand
CCCCGACCCTCTGGGTGTAAACCAGATGCTCTGAACCAACTGAGCTAAGAGCCCTGAAATTTTTTGAAAGGCTTCAGTATCCTTTTTGTGGGCCCTGAGGGATTCGAACCCCCGACCCTCTGGGTGTAAACCAGATGCTCTGAACCAACTGAGCTAAGAGCCCTTAACGTGTTACCGTTTTGAGTGGTGCAAATATACAACTTATTCCTTTGTTTGCAAATTTTTTTCTAAAAAATCTCCAACTACAAAGTTACTTCCGCCTATAAAAATCATTTCTTGTTTTTTACAGTTCTGTTTTGCAGATAGATAGCCATCTTGGACGGTGTCGAAAATTTTATAATTTAATTCTGACTTTTTTAGCAAATATTCATAATCTTCGGGATGCCTTCCTCTGGAAATGCTTGGTTTTACAAAATAAAACTCGGCTTCCGAAGGCAACATTGGAATCACATCATCGATTTTTTTATCATTAACAAAGCCTAAAACAATATGTTTATGTTCAGAATAACCTTTCAATTGGTTGAAAACTTCTGCCAAACCAGCTTGATTATGACCTGTATCACAAATCGTCAAAGGTTCTTTTGAAAATTCAAACCAACGACCTATGAAGTTAGTGTTTTGATGAACATTCAGAAGTCCGGATTTTACATTTTCATCATTAATATTAATTCCTTGCTTTCTTAATTCTTCAATTAAAGCCAAAACGACTCTGATATTCTTTTTCTGATAATTACCTTTTAAATCTGATTCTAAAGCTGCTTCGATTTTTGTTGCATCTACAAAAGAAGAATTGGATTCTTTAGCTTTATTAATGATGATTTCTTTAACAGAAAGATTTTCATCACCAGAAATGATGGTTGTATTTTCTTTAACAATTCCAGCCTTTTCTCTTGCGATTTCTTCAATCGTATCACCAAGAATATTCTGATGGTCTAGCTGAACATTTGTAATGGCTGAAACCAAAGGCTTGATGATGTTAGTTGAGTCCAATCTTCCGCCTAAGCCAACTTCGATAATAGCAAAATCAACCTGTTGCTGATAAAAATATTCGAAAGACATTATTGTTGTGAATTCGAAGAAAGAAGGTCGAATATCTTCCGGTAATTGCTTCAGTTTTTGAATGAATTGGTAAACAAATTCCTTATCGCAATTTTTTCCATTGACTTTGATTCTTTCAGAAAAATCAATCAAATGCGGAGAGTTATAAAGTCCGATTTTAAACCCGGATTCCTGAAGAACCGAAGCTAGCATATTGCTTGTGGAACCTTTTCCATTAGTCCCTCCGATATGAATTGTTTTGATTTTATCTTGTGGATTTCCGAAAAAATCACAAAGTTTTTTGATGTTATCGAGTCCAGGTTTGTATGCCTTTTGACCGTCGATTTGGTAATTTGGAGCTTGAACAAAAAGCCAGTCAACGGCTTCCTGATATTCTTGTGAAGTCATATTTCAAAATGAAATACAAATTTAAAAATAAGATGAATCCAAAATGTATAAATGAAGAAAATTTAAAATCAATTAATTGAAATGAAAATTCTAAAAATTAGAAATTAATTGTATAAGTTCCCTGCGAAATATTCTGAGACTTTTTAGCTTTCACATATTGCTTTGTCCAAATCACCGCTGCGGTAATATTACAAGCGTCTTTTATTCCGCTGCTTCGTCCGGCATTGGTTACATTTCCAGCTTTGTCGACTGTAATGAACATCACGAGTTGCCCTTTGGTTTTACAATTGTGAGAAGGTAATTTTCCAGCTTTTCCCATCGTTCCGGGAATGAAAGCGGTAAGAATTCTATCTTTCCCAATTTTGGTGATTTTGTCTTCTTTGGAGTCCGTCGTTTTAGAATCCTTTGTTTCTTCTTTTTTAGCGAGTTTTTTATCGTCTTTCACCGATTTTTCTGTTGCTTTTTTCTCTTCTTTAACCGGTTCTTTCTTTTCCTCTTTTGGAGGAACTTTAGCAATAGAAACAGTGTCAGGAGGCAGAACTTCAACATCCGGGACATAGATTTCTGGTTTTACAACAGAATCTTGTTTTTGTTCTTCAATAATGGGTTTTTCAACTTCAGTTTTGACTGATTTTGGTTGTTCAGAAGCTATGTAGTAAAGAGAATTAAAGGAAAATAAAAGCACAAAAAATAACAACGCAACCACATAAAATGCAATCGGAAGTCCGGATAATTTTTTTGTTTTTCTACTGAATTCCATTCCTTATGCAGGTTTGTTGATGATATCCAAAAATTCGTTCGTATGATACTGGATTTTCATCAAGAGATAATCAACCTTTGAAACCAAGATATTATGAAAAACATATGATAGAAATCCTACCAAAAGCCCAATTGCAGAAGGAGCAAGCGCTTTGTAAAAATCAGCAGCTAAAAGATTTTGAGCAACTACAGTTTCGGATTTAGATATTGTTCCGAATGTGGATGCTAGAATAAGAATACCGCCAAGAAGTCCTAACATCGGCGCAGCACCAGAAAGTGTTGCTAGAAAATTGATGTTTTTTTCTGCTTTATTAAGTTCTATCTGAGCGTGAGTTTCCATCGCGTTGGCAATTTCGCTTATGGGGCGACCTAATCTGTTAAGTCCTTTTTCAACACTTCTTGATTCCGGAGAATTGTCTCTTCTACAGAAATCAATGGCAGACTGGATTCTTCCGTCGTTTAGAAGATCATTCACGTTTTTTAATAAATAAGGATCAACCTGATTTTCTTTGTTAAGTGAGTATAACTTCTGTCCAAAAAAAACTAAGGCTGCAATTCCTAAAAATATGAGGATAATGATAAGGGAAACACTTAGCAGACCTCCTCCAAAAAGAAATTCCCAAATTGATATTGACGATTGTTTTGCCATAGTTTATAATTGTTTGTTACAGTTTCAAATTTATGAATTACCACAGAATTAATCGAAGTAGATTAAAGAAAACTTTACGAAATATGATTATTAATAGGAATGCTAAAAAACAATTTTATAAGTTCCTTTAGATGCTGTGCTGGATGCTTCTGCTTTCACATATTGTTTCACCCAATTGATTGCTGTGCTTGATACACAAGGGTCAGAAACGCCACTTAATCGCCTTGCAGAAGTTACTTTTCCAGATTTATCAACGGTGTAAGAAATGGTGATGCTTCCGCTGGCTTGGCAATCGTGGTTTGGTTGTGCTCCACCTCTTCCCATCGTTCCAGGGATGAACCCAATTAATTTTCTATCAACACCAATAAGACTTGTTCCATCGCCATCTCCGCCAAGTGGATCTCCGTAATTTCCAGGTCCTGTTCCGTTTCCTTGTGAGCCGGATTTTGTTCCTCTTCCTTTCAGTAGATTTCCAATTGCTGCGTTTCCTTTTCCGTCTCCGGTTGCATTTTCTTTTTTGATATCACCTTTTCCATTGCTTTTCCCATTTGTGTTTTTTGTGGAATTTGCAACAGCCGGAGAGTTTGTTTTCTCATTCGATTTTTTGCTTGCAACGGGCGGATTTTTTGTTCTGGTAGGAGTGGGAACTACATTTTCCGGAATGTCTTTTTCTGACTTTTCTTTGGAGACTTTTGCAACTTCGGTTACGATTTCTTTTTCTTCCTTTTTCTCAACTATTGGAGCAGGACTTCCTTCTTCTTCCTTTGGTTCTTCTATATCCTTTCCATTTCTGTTATCACCGTAATTGATACGCATTTCTGTCAGTTCAACAGGAATGATATTTTCGCTATTAACAGCCGTTATTTTTTTTGAATTAATAAAAGTAGCTGGAAGACAGAATAAAATGGAAAAAATGAAAATTCCTATAACCAAAGCCTTGGTTAATGTAAAATCATAATGCTTTCTGTGCTCATAGGCACCGTAAGCTTTATGTTTGTCTTCGAAAATAATATCATCTAAATCCTGATACATAGGGAATAACTTATTTGCGTTATAACTTATTATCTATAACGAATCGTAAATATAAATATTATTTTCTGAAAAGATTAGTCGTCAACTTCTATCTCGTCCGGACGGAAGTTGCATTTTAATTTGAATTCAATAGGATTTTCAGAACCTGTGTAAAAATCTGTGATTTTCCCTGTCCATAAAAGCTGAAGATCATCATTCTCGTTTTTGCCAAATTCCAATTTGTTCTCCAATAAGAATGCTTCTTCATCATCAAAAAGGTCAACTTCTGTATAGGAATCATCATCCGTATCTTCTACAGAGAAAGTCTGTCCTTCCAATTCCGAAGTGGTGATTGGAAAATCAAAAATATTAAGGGAGATCTGAGGGAAATTGTATTGCAGAGAGTCGTCCTCAACGTGGTCCAAAGAGTCATTTGTAATAACTTCAACTTCCAAAAAATTCTGCTTGTTGCTGTAGACAGATTTGCAATAGGTGCTGTCAATAAAATACTTCAGAGTCTCCTCTGGGTGGTATATCTTCAATATTCCTTTCATTATAAGGATAATAGATTATGAAATAATTTTTTTAATTGTGTCTAACAAAGATAAAAAATTGGATGAATGTGAAAAATTTTTGTCGATTATTTTTGATAATAATCATAAAGATTGATATGATTCTTGATGTTGTGTTAACCTTAAGTTCTGAACCCCTTAAAAATCAGGGCTGTTTTGGTAATCTTGAAAATATTATCTTTACACTATAAAATTGATTAAGATGACTTCTTTGTACAAAATATTATTGGTTTTTGGATTGATTATTACTGTTACTGCCTGCAAAAAAGGAGATTCTCCGATGATGAAGACTTCCGTAGGTTCTACATCTTCGGATCTGGATTCTATTGCGTCAAATTATTACGAAGAATATCTTAAGTTTTATCCTCTAGAAGCTACTTCACAAGGAGACGAAAGGTACAATGATCTTTTACCAAATAATCTAAGTTCTGATTTTATTAAAAAAGAAATTGCATTCTATAATTCTGTTCAGAATCAATTGAAATCTGTAGATTACAATAGTCTTGATGATTCTCACAAAGTGATTTTTGATGTTCTGGAATATACATTGATTGACAAACAAGAGCGTTATGCTTATCATCCAGAATATATCCCTTTCACGCAGTTTGATGGTTTACCATTGACTTTCCCAATGTTGGGAAGCGGAAGTGGAATTCAGCCTTTTAAAACCGAAAAAGATTATGATAATTGGTTGAAAAGAATTGATGAATTTCCAATCTGGATGGATTCTGCAATTGAAAACTTCCGATTAGGAATTAAAAATAATGTGGTTCTTCCTAAATCATTAGTCATAAAAATGATTCCTCAAATGAAGGCCGAAGAAATTACAACTTTCGAAATCGAAAAAAATATTTTCTACGGGCCAATCAAGAATCTTCCAAAAGATTTCAAACCGGTAACAGCTAACAAATATGCTAAGCTTTATCAGGACGCCATCAAAAACAAATTGATTCCGGCTTATCTCAAAATGGCTGATTTTCTTGAGAAAGAATATCTTCCAAAATCCAGAGCGACTGATGGTTACGGCGCTTTGCCAAATGGAAATAATATCTATGCTTATTACGTGAAAAGCTGGACGACAACGGATAAAACCCCGGACGAAATTCATAAAACAGGACTTGTAGAAGTTGAAAGAATACGTTCAGAAATGGAGAAGGTGAAAGTTCAAATTGGCTTCAAAGGTTCTTTGGAAGAGTTTCTAAATTATGTAAAAACCGACCCAAAAGCAATGCCTTTCAAAACTTCGCAGGAAGTTCTGGGAGCATTTCAATCAATTTTGGATAAAATCACTCCGAAGTTGAAAACGATGTTCAATGTAACACCAAAAACCCCTTTCGAAATTCGTCAAACCGAAAAATATCGTGAAGCTAGCGCAAGTGCAGAATATATACAAGGAAGTCCGGATGGAAAACGTCCTGGGATTTTTTACACACCAATTCCAGACCCGAAAAAATTCAATGTGACTTCTGGTATGGAATCTCTTTTCCTTCACGAAGCGATTCCTGGTCATCATTATCAGATTTCTCTTCAGCAGGAGAATTTGAATTTGCCAAAGTTTATGAGATTTGGTTGGATTGGTGCTTATGGCGAAGGTTGGGCTTTATATTGTGAATCGCTCGGTCAAGAGTTTGGACTTTACACAGACCCATATCAAAAAATGGGTTCTTTGAGTGATGAGATGTTACGCGCAGTTCGTTTGGTTATCGATACAGGAATTCACACAGGACAAATGTCTCGCGAAGAAGCAATTAAATATTTCTTGAGCAATGTGGCTTATGACGAAGCTGGAGCAACTGCGGAAGTGGAACGTTATATGGCTTTGCCAGGACAAGCATTGAGTTACAAAACCGGAGCGATGAAAATCCGAGAATTAAGAAACAAATATCAAAATGAGCTAGGTAAGAAATTCAATCTGGCTTCTTTCCACGATGAGGTTTTGAGCCAAGGTTGTCTTCCATTGGAGGTTTTGGAAAGAAAAATGAATCTTTGGGCGAAAGGCATGAAATAATGAAAAAGCATATCAAAAGAAGACTAAGACACACCAAATATATTTTTTATCAGGAAACTCTTGTTGATTTCAAAGACCATTTTTGGTCGTTTCTTGGTGCTTTTTTCGGGATTGGATTGATTGCTTTTTTGCAGTCTCAACATTTCTCTGAGATTGAAAATGTTTTTCTAATTGGTTCATTTGGCGCATCAAGTGTTTTGATTTATGGCGCTGTAAACAGTCCTTTAGCTCAACCACGCAATCTGATTGGTGGACACGTTTTGTCAGCTTTGGTTGGTGTTACGGTTTTTAAATTTTTACCGGAAATTCTTTGGCTGAATGCTTCTGTTGCAGTCGCTTCTTCAATTGTTGTAATGCAAATCACAAAAACAATGCATCCGCCAGGTGGGGCGACAGCTTTGATTGCGATTCTTCCTTCAGATAAAATTCAGGAATTGGGATATTGGTATGCTTTGTCGCCGGTTTTGAGTGGTGCATTGATTTTATTAATTGTAGCCTTGATTTTCAATAATATTCCAAAAGGTCGAAAATATCCGCACCAAATTCGTCAATCCAAATATGTTCATATGAGGAGAATGATGAAAAATAAAGATTAAATTATGATAATAGAAAGTCTAAAATCACTTTATGATAGAGACTTGAACAAATTGAAATTTGAAATCGAATCTTATAAAAGTGAAGAGTCAATTTGGAAAATCGATAAAAATGTTTGATTCTGCATTGGATAGATTATCGCAAAGAGATTTAGAAAAAGATTATCCAACAGAAGCTTTAGGTTACAAAATGACAACCGGATATTTTCTAATCCATTTACTTTCTCATCTCAATTATCATTTGGGACAAATCAATTATCACAGAAGATTATTGGATATTTAATTATTTCTCGAACAACATTTTAGTCAGAAAATCCTTCTCTTGATTTCCTCTCGCCGGCGAATATTCTCGTCCGTAAAAGATGATTTGAAGATGTAATTTGTTCCAGACACTTTCATCCCAAATACTTTTTGCATCACGTTCGGTTTCGACAACATTTTTGCCTGATGTCAATTTCCACTGTGTCATCAATCTGTGAATGTGAGTGTCAACCGGAAAAGCCGGAAAACCAAATCCCTGACTCATCACAACAGAAGCGGTTTTATGACCAACGCCGGCCAAACCTTCCAATTCTTCATAAGTTTGAGGAACAACTGAATTGTATTTTTCGACCAGAACTTCAGCCATTTTTTTTAGATTTTTCGCTTTAGAATTGGTTAATCCTATTTCTTTAATCAATTCTCGGATTTCTTCAAAGCTCAACTTTGCCATTTTTTCCGGCGTGTCAGCTACAGCAAAAAGTTTTGGTGTAATCTGGTTCACTTTTTTGTCAGTCGTTTGTGCGGAAAGTGCCACTGCAACCATCAGAGTATAAGCGTCTTTGTGCTCCAACGGAATAGGAACTTCGGGATATAATTTTTCTAATTCTTCCTGAACAATCTGCGCTCTTTGCTTTTTCGTCATTTTGATGCTAACTTTGTCGTACAAAAATAGAAATTATGTTGAAGGTTGGCGATTCTTTACCGGAATTTATCGGGACAAATCAAAACGGAGAACAAATCGATTCTCAAAAACTGAAAGGCAAAAAACTCGTTGTTTTCTTTTATCCGAAAGCGAGCACGCCGGGTTGTACGGCGGAAGCTTGTAACTTGAGAGATAATTATTCGGTTTTGAAAAAGAAAGGTTATCAATTACTTGGTGTGAGCGCAGATTCTGTGAAGCGTCAAAAGAATTTCAGTGATAAAAATGAATTGCCATTCGATGTCATTGCGGACGAAAACCACGATGTGATTGATAAATTCGGAGTTTGGCAGTTGAAGAAATTTATGGGAAGAGAGTTTATGGGAATTGTGAGAACAACTTTTGTTTTTAACGAAAACGGAATTTGCATTCAAGTGATTGAAAAAGTCAAAACCAAAGACCACGCTTCGCAGATTTTGGAATAATTAATTTTCATAATACATCAATTCTGCATCATCATTCGGAATCCTTAACATTTTTTGGAATTTCAAGCCGAGTTTTTCTATTAATTTTTGAGAAGAAAAATTGTCTTTTGTTGTAATCGCAGAGATTTTATTAACACCAAAATCTTGAGCTGCAGCTTCTTTCAATCTATTAGCAGCTTCGTAAGCATAACCTCTGCCTTCGTATTTTCCGAGAAAGGAAAATCCAATATCAAGAACAGCCAAGCCTTCTCTTTCAAAAATCCCGACAGCACCGATTTTTGTGTTGTCTTCTTTTAGTATCACAACATAATTTCCGAATCCCAATTTCTGAAACTGCGGAAGGAATCTGTTCAAGATATAGTTTTCTGCATCTTCTTTGGTGCGAAGATTTCGGTCGCCGATGTATTGGATGAAGGATGGCATATTGTATAATTCTAGAAAAAAATCTGCATCTTGTATGTCTGCAGGTTTTAAAATCAGTCTTTCGGTTTCGAAGGTTTTCATTAAGTAACAGTTTGTTTTAAATCATTAACCACATAGACACACAAGTTTTTGATTTAAGATGAAATAGATTTGAATGAATTCTATTTTACCTTTTTAAAGCTTAATGTCTATATTTTTTCTATGTGTCTGTGCCGTTTTTATTAATTCCTATAGAGAATTAAAGATAAAATTTTAAGGAACAATCACAGTAAAAATATAAGCGAAAAGATTGACCAAAAGAACAACGCCGTAAAGAATATTGGTTTTCCCTCGATTCAAGGAAAGCATCACAGTATAAAGTGATAGCGCCAGCAAAACCATTGATTTGATATCAAGCCCTAGTAACAAAGGCATTTCGTAAATAATTGAAACTACAGCTACACAAGGAATCGTGAGTCCAATACTTGCAATCGCTGAGCCAAGCGCTAAATTCAAACTGGTTTGGAATTGGTTTCTTCTAGCGGCTTTCAAAGCGGCCATTCCTTCAGGTAACAATACAACTGCGGCAATTATGACACCAACTAAAGCTTGTGGTGCACCAAAGCTATGAACCATATTTTCTATCTGTGGAGACAGTGCTTTTGCAAGAAAAACTACGACACCCAAACAAATGATTAGAAATATCAAACTCATTGTACTTTCGAAGTTCGTTGGTGGTTCGGCGTGTTGTTCATCATCATTTTCGGGAAGGAAATAATTCCTGTGTCTCACCGTTTGAACCATCAAAAATGTGCTGTAGATGATTAAAGAAGCAATTGAGAAGAATATTAATTGAGCCTTGCTAAAGGTTGCGGAAAGTTCGGTTGTGGTATAATTAGGCAAAATTAATGTCATTACAACAATCGCAACGAGACTTATCAAAGCCATATTTCCAGATGTTCGGGCAAAAAACTGTTCTTTGAATTTGATTCCGCCGAGAAGAAGACAAGCGCCGAGAATTCCATTTAAAATCAACATTACTGCTGCGAAAACTGTGTCTCTGGCTAGTTTGTCGGTTTCTTTTCCGCCTGCAACCATTAATGAAACAATCAATCCAACTTCCAAAACCGTAATGGCAATCGCTAAAATAATAGTTCCGAAAGGTTCGCCTACTTTATGTGCTACAACTTCGGCGTGATGAACTGCACCTAAAACAGATGAAATTAATAAAACACCTCCCAATATTGCAAGTAAGGGACTGTGGTCAGTAACTCCAAGTGAATAGTAAACAACTGATAAAATCGGGAAAATATAGGACCAGTGAAATAGTGACTTTAAATTCATAGAAAATGATTTCTCTAATTTACAAAAAAAATATGGAAAACGGTTTACAGAGATTTGGATAGCAAAAAAGCCACCAAAACTTGGTGGCTTTCAATATATTAATGATAAATTATTTTACCAAAGTCAATTCGCTGATGATTCTTGTTGCTCCAGCATATTTGTCGATAATCCAAAGAACATAACGAACGTCAACGTTAATTGTTCTCTGTAAGTTAGGTTCGAAAACGATATCGCCACTCAAAGCTTCACTGTTTCCATCAAAAGCAAGACCGATAAGATTTCCGTGTCCATCGATGATTGGAGAGCCTGAGTTTCCACCAGTGATGTCATTATTAGACAAGAAATTGATTGGCATAAATCCATCTTTGTCGGCATATTGACCGTAATCTTTTTTCTTCGCAAGGTCTAGAACTTTTTTAGGAAGATCAAATTCTTCGTCGCCTTTTTTGTATTTGGCAACCATACCATTGATATCGGTATAATAGTTTTCTTTGATTCCTTTGTAGTTTCTGTCCTCTCTTACTGGAAGTGTTTCGATTGTTCCGTAAGTCAATCTCATTGTAGAGTTAGCATCTGGATAGAATTTTTTGTCTGGCTGAGCTTTTCTAAGTCCATCTAAGAATAATCTGGTGTTTTTAGCGAAGTTTTCGTCAACTTTAGAATATTTCTCGATACCTAATTTTTGGTCTTCAACAATTCCGTTGGCGAATTGTCTCAATTTATCAGCATCGATTTTCAATCTGTCAGGATTTTCTACGAAAGTCAAAGCAGCTTTTTTATTAGCGAAAACTGAAGCATAAGCCAAGTTAGATAGGTTTGCTACATCAGCTTCCAAAATAGTTGGGGAAGCAAATTCTTTAGCAACTTTTGCTTTGTAAAGAGAGGTAAGAGCAACAAGTATTTCTCCTTCTACATTATCGTGAAAACCATCATAAGCTTTTTCGATTGCCTCAAGAACTTTGGGTTTCATAGAAGCTTTTCCAGCTTCGTCTTGATCAGCATAAGTTTTGAAAAGACTTCCTAATTGATAAGCTGTAGAGATGTAGTGTGCATTTCTTTGCAAAATAGAAGCGTAATTTCTTTCTACATTTCTTCCGGAAACTTGATTGTAATAAGCTTTAATTTCTGGTAAAACAGAGTAGTAAGTTTGCTCGTTTGGAGATTGAGCAGCCCATTGATCATACTTTTCTTCAAGTTTTTGTTTCTCACCAACTGTTCCGTTTTTCTTAACAGCATCAATAGTTCCTTGTCTGTTTTTCCAGTAGTTAGCAACACTTGCATACTGAGAAGCATAATCCAACTGAGTAGCTTTGTCTTTATCCATATACTTCTTCATCACATCCATCGCCACTTTAGAAGCTTCTACCCAAGCTGGATAATCTTTGTCAACCATTTGCTCAATTCCGTAAGAAGTCAAGTAACGGTTGGTTCTTCCAGGATAACCAAGAATCATTGTGAAATCTCCAGGCTTGTAACCTTTAAGAGAAACTGGTAAATGATGTTTTGGTTTCAATGGAACGTTGGTTTCAGAATATTCTGCTGGGTTTCCATTAGCATCTGCATAAGCACGAAAAACTGTGAAATCTGCAGTGTGTCTTGGCCATTCCCAGTTGTCTGTGTCACCGCCAAATTTCCCTAATGATGAAGGCGGAGCTCCAACTAAACGGATGTCTTTGTAATCTTGATAAACAAAATAATAGAACTCATTTCCATTAAAGAAATCTCGTACTACAACAGTGTATTTTCCGTTTTCAGAATTTTCTGCTTGGATAGCTTTGTATTCCGCATCGATAACAGCTTTTCTGTCTGCTGCAGACATATTGTTATTCAATTTTGCGTTGATTCTTGCAGAAACGTCATCCATTCTTACAAGAAATCTTACATAAAGACCTTTAGCATTGAATTCTTCATTCGGTTTCATTGCCCAGAATCCGTTCTTAAGATAATCTTTTTCTGGAGTAGAAGCCGCAGCAACTGCATCGTAGCCACAGTGGTGATTAGTAAAAATCAAACCTTGGTCAGAAACCATTTCACCAGTACAGAAACCACCGAAACTTACGATAGCGTCTTTCAAACTGGAATTATTTACAGAATAGATTTCTTCCGGCGTCAAGTGCAGACCTTCTTTTTGCATATCGACCCCGTTCAGTCTTTTTACAAGCATCAGAAGCCACATTCCTTCGTCTGCTCTCATTTGGGCATAACCCAAAATAAGGGTTAATGCTAAAAATATTTTTTTCATTGAGAATATTATTTTGCCGGCTAAATTAATGATTATTTAATTCTTAATGGTATGAAATTAGTTTTTAAATCTCAAGAAACATTTTTAATTTAAAATCAAAAAAATTAGACTTATGAAAAGAAGTGCAAAAGCAGTCTGGAAAGGCACAGTAAAAGACGGAAACGGCGTTTTAACAACTCAAAGTACAACGCTTAATGAAACACAATATTCATTCAAAAGCAGATTCGAGGAAGGTGTTGGAACTAATCCGGAGGAATTATTGGCAGCAGCTCACGCAGGTTGTTTTACAATGAAAACCTCGGCATTGCTTACAGAAGCTGGTTATATTCCTGAAACTTTGGAAACGGATTGTAAAATCAGTTTGGTTGACGGAAAAATTACTTTGTCTGAATTGACTTTAACTGCAAAAATTCCAGGAATCTCGGAAGAAGAATTCCAAAAAATTGCCAAAGATGCTAAAGAAAACTGTCCAGTAAGTCAGGCTTTCAGTTTTGAGAAGACTTTGACGGCGACTTTAGTTAGCTAGACAATTTAATACTTAATCAAAAAATTATTGAGGCTTTCCGAATTGGAAAGTCTTAATTTTTTTCTAAGTCTTGACCTCGCCACTACAATACTATGTGGACTTTGATGTGTGATATCGGAAATTTCTTTGGAAGATAAATTAAGCTTTAAAAAAGCACAAAGACGAAGTTCATTCTTTGTCAAATCAGGAAACTCACTGAGTAATTTTTTGTAAAAACCTTCCTCGGTTTCCATAAAAATCTTTTCAAATTCTGCCTTCCCAAAACTTTTGGAACTTTTTCTAAGGTCTGCTAAGATATTCGAAATCTTGTTGTCGGAAGTTTCTGTTCCGGAATTCAGTTCGCTCAATTCTTTTTGAGTTGTTTGGAGAACTTCGGACGTTTGCAACATTTGGATGGCGCTATTCGTCAATTCTTTGTTTTTCTCTTCTAATTTTTTTGTCAATAATTCGTTTTCAGCAACTCTTTTGGCGGTTTTGTTTTTCTGTAATTTGAAGAGCAAAAAGATGATAACCGAGAATGATAAAAGCAAGATAATTCCGAAAATAAAAAAGCGTTCTCTTTTGGTTTGAGAAGCTAAAAGCTCGTTTTGAGTCATTTTTTCATTGAATTCAATTTCCAATCGATTAACTTTCTTTTCATTTTCCTGATTAATAGAAGTTTCAGATAGGGATTTTGCAGTGTGCAGATATTGTAGAGCATTTTTGTAATCCTTCTCTTTTTCGAATAGTTTAACCAAACTTTCTGATGAATACAATTTTAAATCAGAAAAGCTGCTTTTTTCCGAGATGTTGTATGAGCTTTTCAAATAGTATAAAGCTGAATCTCGGTTGATAATATTGGTGAGGTAAATTTTTCCCAGAATATTGTAAAGACTTGCAATGTCATAAGGCGATTTGATTTTTTTTGCTAGAGAAATTCCTTGTCTCAGATTATCTACAGCGGTTTCGGTTTCTTTTAATTTTAGATTAACGTTGGCGATATTCTCATAAGCCATAATGATATTGACTGTATCTTTTGAAGCCGTATTCCGATTCTTGAATTCCTTCAACATTTCCAAAGCTCGAGCATAATTTCCTTGTTCTTTTTCCAAAACAGCAAGGTTATTATAAATGATAGAGCCTTCAACAGATTTTTCATTAGGTTGACTGCTTTCAAATTTTTTAAGAGATTGTTCCCAAAACTGTCTAGCCTTCTTGAAATTTCCCATTAGGTAATAACAACCTCCAATATTATTTAAAATAGAATAGGAATCTCGCGAATCTGTTTTGTTATTGATTTCTAGTCCTTTGTAATAATAATTAAGTGCTTGATAATAGGATTCTTGGTCTTTGTAAGTGTTTCCTGCAGTAACATAAAGACTGATTTTTGTGCTGTCAGCCAATTTATTTTCCAACTTTAGAGCTTCTTGCAAATAGCTCATCGCCTTTGTTCTGTTGGATTGCATATAATCTACGGTCTGTTTCAGAAGAGTAGATGCGTATTTGTCTGGGTCTTTGGAAAGACTCGTTTGACCAGAAATAAATATCAAATTAAAAGCTAAAAAAACACAAAAAGCCCAACGCATTTTCAGAAATATTACCCGAAGATAGGAAGAATAAATTTCAAAAAAAATTACTTTTTTAATTAATTGATTTTGAAACATTTAAACAAATTGTATATATAATGTTACCTCTTGTTTTTCAATAGTAGTCATATTGTTATCTCAACAAATATTCAAAATCTTTGATGATGTTCTAATATTGTCTCAATAATTATAAAATATTTTTAAAATGGATGTGAAATTACTATTTAAGTGGCTGTTTCTATTTATGTTTGGCATAACTAACGCACAGCAGATTATATTGGACACTTCTTTGGTTTCCGATGAACCTAATACGATTGAAGAATTCTGGTATTGGTCAGGCGGATTTCCTGTCGTTGGAACTGGGTTTACTCCTAATTCTACAGTTGTAGTTTATGATACTGACCCAAATGGAAAAAGATGGAGGGATTTTGTAGGAACTGTGGATGCGCAAGGAAAATTTTCTGTACAAATAAGTGCTAAAATGTTGACCTCTGTAAAAGGAGCGCATATTGTAAAAGCTACAGATTCTCAAGGAAAAACAGCTACTGCAACTTTGAATGTTATTGCCAATCCTGATGATGTTTTGCAAGCTTCTTTGTCAAGCAATATTTTAACGAATAGTCAGTTTGAAACTCAAGGATTCAAATTGAAGATTAAAAACCTTGAACCTTTTGTACAAGTTAAAGTTCATATCTTCTCGCCTTTTGAATCTGGTTCAGAAATTACACCTGCTGAAGAAAAATTTGCTGATGCGAACGGAGAATTCGAAATGACAATTAATCAGTTTACACAATCTTACCCTTGGGGAGAAGCTATGCCGGATACGCCAGGAAGATGGAGAATCAATGTTCAGGATTTTGGAGCTAATGGTCACAAAGGTTATGCTTATTTCAGAATTTTACCGGATAATCCTTCTCCGACAAATTACTGTACAGTTCAACAACAAACAGAGTTTTTTGAACCAACACCAATTACATCTTTTGAGATTGTAGGCGTTAATTCTAATACATCATCCGTTGCATCGACAGATTATTACGAAGATTTTACGAATAAAATATTTGACCTTACTGCAGGACAAGCTTACACTGTGAAATTAAAAGGTAAAAACGGTTCAGGTTACGCTCCAGATACTTACACTTTGTTTATGGATTGGAATCAAAACGGAATTCTGGATGATGATAATGAAATTGTTCAAGAAGGTTATATGTACGGTTCAACTGGAGAAGATGGAAAATTCACGGAATTCCAATTTACAGTTCCTCAAAATGTATTGAATGGAAATACGCGTCTTAGAATTTTGAAGATAGAATCTGCAACAACTTACTCTATGTTCTGGCCAACTGGAGCTTGTGGCTATTATTACAGCACAGGACAGGTTGAAGATTACACGTTGAATATTTCTGGTGGAGTTACTGACCCAGGATGCAGTTTTACTTGTCCAACTGACATTAATGCTGATACAGTTCCTGGAGCGACAACTGCAAAAGTAGATTATAACTTGGCTTTCAACTGTACACCTTATGGTAATACGTCTTGTGGAATAGATTATCCAGGAAATAATTTCCAAAACTGGATGCCAACTTCAGGCTTTAATACAGTAGCTAATGACTTTGTGATTCCTGAAGGAAAGACTTTGAAAATTGATAAAATCATTCCTCATCTTGTGAGATTTTCTTATGGTGCATCTTTGACTTTCTACAAAGACAACAACGGAAAACCAGGCGAATTGATTGTTAATTATGCAACGCCAATAATTGAATCTCAAACCGTAATTGGTTCTACAAACGACGGTTCTGCTTACGAAACTGTTATCAAATTACCAGAATTGTTAGAGCTTACGGCTGGAAAATATTGGGTTGCAATCAATGCGCAAGGACCACTTGTTTCTTGGGAGACTAAGTCTGCTTTGTCAAACGGAACAACAGCTTTTACTCAAAATGGAAATGATTGGACTGCAAAAGATGGTTATGATGGCGTTTTCAAAGTAAGTTATGTTTGTGAAACTGCAACGCCGGAGGTTGTTTTGGTTCAAGGTTTGGAATCTGGTGCAGATTTCCCTGTTGGAAATACAATCGTTGTTCACAATTTGGTTTACAATGGTGTTGTGATTGATACTTGCGTTTTCAATGTTAATGTGACTGGAATTCTTGCTACTGCAGAAGTGACTAAAAACCAAATTTCTTTCTATCCAAATCCTGTAAAAGACTTCTTGAAAATTTCTTACACTAAAGAAATCAAGAGTTTGGATGTGTATGATATGTCAGGAAAACGAGTTTATTCTAAGGAATTGAATCGTAAAGAATCAGAAATTGATTTGTCGAGATTATCATCAGGAACTTACATCGTGAATGCTAAAGTTCAGGGAGAAATGAAAACTTTCAAAATCATCAAGAAGTAATTATTTATTCAATTTTAAATTATGTTAGGCCGTTCTTTTTGAGCGGTCTTTTTTTTTGTTTTTATTAATGAAAAATGATGTTGAGATTGCCTTTGGTTCAGTCTTTGAATTTTGTTCTTTTGATAAAAAATAGTAACTTGTCAGAATCAGAAATATTATAAATTTTAAATGTTAGAAAAAAAAGAACATCAGTACGAAGAAGCTGTTTTGGTAGGATTAATTACCCAAAATCAAAGCGAAGATAAACTGATAGAATATATGGATGAATTGGAGTTTCTAGCCTTCACTGCAGGAGCAACAGTTGCCAAACGTTTTACCCAAAGATTGACTCAACCGGATTCCAAAACTTTTGTTGGAAAAGGAAAAATGGAGGAAATCCGAGATTACGCAAAAGAACATAATATCGGAACAGTCATTTTCGATGATGAATTATCGCCTTCACAATTGAAGAATTTGGAACGTGAAATGGAAGTCAAAATCCTTGACAGAACCAATCTGATTCTCGATATTTTCGCACAAAGAGCACAGACTTCTTATGCAAGAACTCAGGTTGAATTAGCTCAATATCAATATCTTCTTCCTCGATTAACAAGAATGTGGACTCACCTTGAACGTCAAAAAGGGGGAATCGGGATGCGTGGTCCTGGAGAAACAGAAATCGAAACCGATAGAAGGATTATCCGTGACCGAATCACTTTATTAAAAGAAAAGCTGAAGATTATCGATAAGCAAATGGGAACTCAAAGACAAAACCGTGGTAAAACCGTACGAACGGCTTTGGTTGGTTATACCAATGTTGGAAAATCTACGTTGATGAACGCTTTGTCAAAATCTGAAGTTTTCGCTGAAAATAAATTGTTTGCAACACTTGATACAACTGTAAGAAAAGTTGTGATTGGTAATCTTCCTTTCCTTTTAACGGATACGGTTGGATTCATCAGAAAATTGCCCACTCAATTAGTAGAATCTTTCAAATCCACTTTGGATGAGGTTCGAGAAGCAGATTTGTTGATTCACGTTGTTGATATTTCTCACGAAAGTTTCGAAGACCATATCAATTCAGTTAATGAAATTCTCCAAGAAATCGATGCGCATCGTAAACCAATGATTATGGTTTTCAACAAGATTGATGATTTTAGTTATGAGAAAAAAGACGACGATGATTTGACGCCTTCATCTAACAAAAATATCTCTCTGGATGAATGGAAAAAAACGTGGATGGCGAAGTCTAAATTTCCAACCGTTTTCATCTCAGCTTTGACTAAAGAAAACTTTCCAGAAATGAAGAAACTGATTTATGATGAGGTTCTTAGGATTCATATTTCTCGTTTCCCTTACAACGATTTGTTGTTTGAATATTTCGATGATGAAGAGGAAAAATAAAATGTAAGTTTAATTAAATAAGTTGATTATGTTGTAGAATTTACAACTGTCAACAAACACAGTATCAAAAATAAAAATGGAGTTATATTACTCATTCTCAGTCTTAATCGTTCTCGCGTCTTTATTCGCATATATCAATTATAGAGTTCTCAAATTACCAAGTACAATCGGGATTATGGTAATCGCAATCATTGTTTCGGTCACTTTGGTTGCTTCAGGCGAAAATTTCTTGCCGAAAACGACAACTCATTTAACAGAGCTTGTTCACAGCTTAGACTTCACCGAAGTTCTGATGGGCGCAATGTTGAATTTCTTATTATTTGCTGGAGGAATTCACGTTAATATCAAAGATTTAAAAGAGCAATTTGGTCCGGTTGTGATATTTTCTACAGTTGGCGTCATTATTTCAACTTTTGCGGTGGCTTTTGGAGCTTATTATCTATTGCCATTAGTCGGTATTCAGATGCCATTCATCTATTGCTTAGTTTTTGGCGCACTGATTTCTCCCACCGACCCAGTGGCAGTTCTCAGTGTTTTGAAGCAAGCGAATGTTTCAAAATCTTTGGAAACCAAAGTTGCCGGAGAATCTTTGTTTAATGATGGGATGGCGGTTGTGGTTTTCACGGTTGTTTTACAATTAGCCATCGGAAAAGAAATCGATTTGAATGTCGAAAATATTGGACTTTTATTATTAAGAGAAGCTGGTGGAGGATTGCTTTTAGGAGTTCTTTTAGGATTGTCCGCATCAAGAGCAATGAGAGTTGTGGATGATTATATTATTTCCGTATTAATCACGTTGTCAGTGGTTATGGGCGGTTATTTGATTGCTCACGAGATGCATATTTCAGCACCTTTGGCGATGGTTGCGGCAGGATTATTTATGGGGAATTTCAGTGAGAGTTTCAAAATGAAATCCGAGACGCAAGATTATCTGATTAAATTTTGGGAGCTGATTGACGAAATTATGAACGCCGTTCTTTTCTTATTTATTGGTTTCGAATTGCTGTTAATCAAAGATTTAAATGAATATCTAGTTGCTGGCGGAATTTGTATTTTGATTGTTTTATTAGCGCGTTGGGTTGCGATTTTTGTTCCGACTAAGTTTATGGCTTTCAAATATCGATTCAGTCCGCAGACGGTGAAAGTTCTGGTTTGGGGAGGAATCAGAGGGGGCGTTTCTATTGCTTTGGCTTTGTCAATTCCGGTGAATGAATACAGTCAGATTATCATTAGTATTACTTATTGTGTTGTTGTATTTTCAATTATAGTTCAAGGATTGACGATTGCGAAAGTTGCCAATCCAAAGAAAATTGCTACCGAAGAAAAAATCATCGAACAAACACTTGAAGAGACTCATTAATTTGAAAAATCAAAAAATCTTTTATAAGCAAAAGCGCCTTTGTGAACTTAAAAACAGTTAGTACTTGAAAAAATCTTTGTGAGCTTTGTGTTAAATTTTCCAATTTATCCGTAGAAGTTAAAAATTAAAAAATGAAAGTTATCGATATAAAAAACTGGAAAAGAAAGGAACATTTCGATTTTTTTTCCCGAATGAAAAGTCCTTATTTTGGGATTGTAACCGAAGTTGATTGTACAGAAACTTACAGATTAGCTAAGGAAAACAACGAATCTTTTTTCGCACATTATCTTCATAAATCAATGAAAGCCATTAATTCGGTTGAGGAATTTGGTTATAGGATTGTAAATGATGAAGTTGTAGCGTTTGATATTGTTCACGTAGGTTCTACAATTGCTAGAAATGACGGAACATTTGGTTTTTCTTATTTTGAATATTCTGATGATTTTCAAATCTTTAACAAGAATTTGCAAAAAGAAATTGATGAAGTTCAAAATTCAATTGGTTTGAGAATCAGAAACGAAGAATTACCGCCCAATCATATCCGACATTCTACAATGCCTTGGACGCATTTTACAGGTTTGCTTCATCCCACAGATTTTGACCCGAAAGAATCGATTCCAAAAATTGTCTTTGGGAAATTTTCTGAGAAAAACGGTCGAAAAATGTTGCCTGTTTCTGTAGAAGGATATCACGGTTTGATGGATGGTTTTCATTTGGCGAAGTATCTTGAAGAATTTCAGAATCAGCTTAATTTGAAGTAAATTTATAAATGATGAGAAATCTGTTTTGTCTTTTTAATTTGTTGATTTTTAATCTTGTATTTTGTCAAATTAATATAGATGAGATAAAAAAGAACGTTTCTGAAAATCCACAAAAATATTATTACGATAATCTTGAGATTTATAAAACAACTCCAGAGAAGCTAACCCAAGAGCAACTTAATTATATTTATTATGGGAATAATTATGTTGATTACGGCTACAAAAGAATAGAATTTAATAATCAGCTAAATAAGGTCACAAATTTTTGTAGTAAGAAACTTTCTAAAAAATTAGCAAATAAGGTTTTAGAAGATGCATTGTCTCTTTATCAGCAAAATCCTATCAACAAGGAATTGATTTATGACCTTATCAATATTTATAAAACTTTAGGAGATAATACAAAAAGTGATTTTCACGCATTGCAATATAAATTGCTGAGAGAAACTATTCAAAAAAGCGGAACGGGAAAATTAGAAGAATTTCCCATTGTAGTTACAAATTTTAGTGACGAAAGAATAGCTTTGGAGGATTTTTCAACGGTATTCAAATACGGAACAGATTTTAAGAGTAAAGTTTTACCGGATGGTTCGTGGCTAAATATTTTCAGAAATGGGCTCGACCTCTTTTTTGTAAAAACGGTACATCATAAAGACAGATTCAAAAATGATTGATTTATTGAAAGATATTAAACAATCTTTATCAGATTTATCTATTCCTGAAAATGTAAAAATTCTCCAAAAATTTTTCAAAACAGGAAAAGGAGAATATGGCGAAGGCGATGTTTTTATTGGTGTAACTGTTCCAGACCAACGAAGCGTTGCGAAAGAATTTTACAATAAGATTTCTCTCGAAGAACTTAGCGAATTGTTGTCTTCAAAAATTCACGAACATCGTTTGACGGCTTTGCTGATTTTGGTTTATAAATTCGAAAAAACAAAAGATAAAATCGAACAAAAAGAAATCATTGATTTTTATCTGAAGCATACAAAACATATCAATAATTGGGATTTGGTTGATACATCGTGTTACAAGATTTTAGGTCGATATTGTTTTGGAAATCAAGATTCTAAAATCTTAGAAAAATTGTCTGATTCCAAAAATATGTGGGAAATGCGAATGGCGATTGTCGGAACAATGTATCACATCAAAAAAAGACAATTTGAATTAACAAAAACCTTCGCTCTCAAAAATCTGAAACATCCACACGATTTGATGCATAAAGCTAACGGTTGGCTTCTCCGCGAAATGGGAAAAATGAACGAAAAAGAATTATTGGATTTCCTTAATCTTCATTACAAAGAAATGCCAAGAACTTGCCTCCGATATGCGATAGAAAAACTGGACGAGGAACTTCGACAAGATTATTTAAAAGGAAGGATTTAAAATTATAAAATTATCTTTGTTAATAACCAACTTCAATTCCTGTGAAAAATCTGATTAAATATCTCACTCTGTTCATCACTTTTATTAGTCTGACAAGTTGTTTTGATATCATTGATAAAATGAGTCTGAAAGCTGATGGAAGCGGAGAATATTCCATCATTTTGAATGCAAGCAAAAGTAAAACCCGATTGCAATCTATCTCAAAAATGGAAACGATTAATGGCAAAAAAGTTCCTAAAAAATCAGAGATAGAAAGTAAGCTGAAAGAAGCTTCGGAAATATTTAAAACTGTTCCGGGAATCAGTCAAGTAAAAACGTCTTTTGATGCTGAGAACTATATTATTAAGCTCAGCTGTAATTTCAAAAAGATTGAAAATATCAATGCTGGTTTAGAAAAACTGAAAGCCAAAAATATCATTGGAAAAACCATTCCAACTCAATTATACAAGAATAATGTTGCTGAGAAAACATTTATAAGAAACAAGATTAATTCTTTCAAAAACGATTACAACAAACTCAGCAGTGCGGATAAAGAGGTTTTCAATAATGCGACTTACACGTCTATTTTGCAATTTGAAAATATGATTAAGTCTCAGACTAATAACACTTACGCCATTTCTCCGAATAAAAAAGCTTTAAAAATTAATAGTAATATTTTGGATTTTGTACTTGAAAAAAAGCAGGTTCAGAATACCATTTCATTACAATAAAAACTACATATGAAAACAGTTTTACATCAATTCCAGATTCTATATTTCCTTTTTATAGGTTTCTTTTTTGCCAGTTCTCAAAACACAACGGAAATTCCCAAGAATGCATTTTTCTATATGGAAACCAATTCCAAACAGCTCAATGAAAAAGTAAATTGGAATAAACTGAATCCAATTTTGCAAGACTTGAACAAGAACAATCAGGAAAAGCCAACTTGGAAAGATTTCTCCAACATAGGAATCCAAAATGATGCGAAACAATACCACTATTTTTCGAGTTTCAATGATTCTGTGAAAGCTTACACGGCGCATTTTATTCTCCAAGATTCTAAGAAATTTCTAGAATTCATCAATGTTTCGGCTAAAAAAGAACTGGAAGTGACGAAGAAAGATAAGTATTCTTACGTCAATCTCAATGACGAAACATTTGTCGCTTGGAATGACAAACGTGCGGTTATTACAGGCGTAAGTTATACCAAATCTTACCCAAAATTTGATTATGATAAAATTGCTGATAGTGCTGTTTCTGTCATCGACTCAATTGCTATGAACGTTGATTCGACTGCTGTTGAACTAGACTCGGCTTATGCGGAAGTTGAAAAACCTTTTGATTACAAAGAAGAAATCAAATACCTAAAAGAAGAAATCAAATATCAAAAAGAAGATATCAAGGAACATAACGCGGAAATTGTGCGTCTCCAAAAAGACATCAAATATCTCGAAAAACATCACCAATATCCTCCAAAACCAAAAACGGAAGAAGCTGTTGAAAGCGAAGAAGTTGCTTCTGCAAAACCAACGGAAGAATATGATGAAGAAGCGGAGGATTTGGCTTACAAAAAAGAAATGGATTCTATAAAAGCGGAAGATTTTAAGATTATAAAAGCTTTTGCTGAAAGGGAATTTGATAAATATTTCGATGCCAATTTTGAGATAGAAGTTCCAAAGGAAATGGTTGCGTTTCAAGACCCAAAATCAGACATTTTCATCTATACAAATTACGGAGAAGTCTTCAAAAATGGACCTTATAAAAAGTTATTGAGCCTTTACAGTTACGGAAGTCTTTTGGATAATCTTTACAATTCCAATTCGACTTATAATGTTTATTTTGAGAAGAATAAATTAAGATTTGTCAACAATTATCAACATAGAAATAAAGAAGCTCAGAAGAATATTTCGGCGGTTTATCAAGGCAAAAAGAATAAAAAATTAATGTCTTTGATTCCGGATAAAAGCATTGGATATTATGCGATTAATTTTGATGGATACAAATACTTTGATATGTTGTACAGTTTGTTCGAAAGTAGCAATGACAACGAGAAATATCAGAAAGAAATCGGATTGATTATCGAAACGGTAAAAATCGTTCTGGATGAAAAAGCCATTTCTAAAATCGCTCCAGGAAATGGGATTTTTGTGTTGAATGAACTTAATACTAAAAAAGTAGAGTACACGGATTATGAGTTTGATGAGAACTTCAACAGCAAGGAAATCAGAAAAACCAAAGATGTTGCGGTTCCGGATTTCACTTTTGCTTTTGCGACGGATAACGATGATTATTGGAAACGTATTTTCGATGTGTTGACTTCTAACAAAGAATTGGCGCAGAAATTTGGAAAAAATGGAGACATCTATTACCTGAAAAAAGACCCGAAAAACAGCAGTTATGTGGATCAAATGTTCTTCACGGTAAAAGACGGAATCGTTTATCTGACAACATCTCTCGCTAATCTCGCTCCAAAAAAACAGTCTGGGATTTCTGAAAAATGGGCAAAAGAAGCTTCTAAAAATTCTCAGTCAGGAAGTTTCAATATGCAGAGGTTGATGAATGGATTGGAGAAAGAATTCAAAACTTTGCCTGAACAAAAAGCGTTGAATCTTTTCAGAAAAAATGCAGGCGACTTTGATTTTAAAACCAATGTGAAAGGCGAAAGTATTAAAACAGAATTCAATTATACAACGCCGAATTCCTCGGAAAACAGCTTGATGTATTTCTTTGACCTTTGCAATGATTTGATTAAAATAATGGAGCCGGCGAAACCAACCTCATTTTAAATGAAGAAAAGACTTATCTTTTTTTTACTGATTTTAATTGTCGGAATTATCGTTTTTTTTCTGTGGTTTCATAAGGATAAAGAACTGAAATCTATTCCGAAAAATGCAGATGCTGTTGTTTTGATTGATGTTAAAGAAATTTCAAAACAATATTTTTTGACTTGGATAAAACATCCTTCTCAATGGGTTGGGAAATCAAGTTCTCAGCATAAAAATAATGGATTAATCATTCCGGATTATATCCAGATTTTCCATTTGAAAGATTCCAGTTTTGCTGAATGGTACAGTGTTTTTGAGATTAAGGATAAAAATAGTTTGATTGAATTTTTGATAAAAAAAGGCTTCAAAATTTCAAAAAATAATATTTATACAAAAGAAAGTTTTTCAATAAAAATTGAAGCTTCCAAATGTGTTATTGGATTTTCGAATTCGAATTTTGAGACTAAAGTTCAGCAGATTCTTAATTCTAAAAATAAAGTGTTAAACGCTGACCAATTCATCAATAACTCGATTGCAAGTGTGTCTTATCTTGCAAAATCTAAGATTCACAATTTTGCAGTTTATCTCAATGATGATAATCTGGAAATTAAAACTAAAACTTTACAGGATATTTTTTCATCAACCATTTCAGATTTAGAAAAACAAACTCAGTTTTTGAATTTAAAATTAGATTCAAAGAATACAAAAATTGCGACTCAATTATTTAATAAAGAAATATCGGATTCTATTAATATTGATTCAATCAATGCTTTTGCTGAGCTGGAAACTGTGAATGATACAATCGTGAGTTATGGTTATGATGATGATTTCAATGAAATAGAAAAAGTAAGTTATCAGAATTTGATTCAACCGAATTATCTGATTAATTTTCAAAGTTCCGATTCAGAAAAAATTGGGGCTTATTTTCAAAATAAAAAGTGGATTAATGCTCAAAATCAATTCACACTAATTCCATTTCAACCGAATCTAATAGAACAAAAAGTAAACGAAATTATCATAAAATCTCTAAGGAAACCAATTAAGTCCAATCAAAATCTTTCTGGGAATTATTTCTTTCTAAAAAATAGTCAACTGTTTGAAAATCTGTTAGGAACAATTTCAAAATCTAGAACGAAAGCAATTTCTGATTTGGATTATGTTTTTTACGGCAATAAAGCAGATTACTATTACATTAAGCTGAAATTCAAAAAAGAAAAATTACCAATCATATTACGCTAGAAAATGAACGTTCCCGATTTTATCACATTAAGAACAATAATCCATTATTTTTTACACTTTGGTTTTCCGGTTGTGTTGGCTTTTTTGTTCTTCAGAAAAGATTGGAAAAAAGCTTATTTCATAATGTTGGCGACAATGTTGGTTGATGCAGACCATTTACTCAGTACACCGATTTTTGCTCCGGACAGATGCAGTATTAATTTTCATCCGCTGCACACCTATTGGGCAATTGGCGTTTATTTTCTGCTCTTATTTTTTAAAGGAATTCCAAGGATTATCAGCGTTGGATTACTGTTTCATATGCTGACAGATTGGATAGATTGCCAATTGCATCATCTTGGATTTTAAAAAAATCTAATTATTCCTCGCATTCGCCATTTTGTGATTCATAATTCTGGCGATATTCAAAGCTCGGTTGATAGCGTTTTCGGCATTTTCTCCGTCAAAGTTCTCGTGAACTGTTTTCTCCCAAATCTGCAACCAACGATTAAAATGCTTCTCTTCCAAAGCCGAAACTTCATTAATTGGGAAATGTTTTGCCATTGGATGACCTTCATAAACAGGATTTCCTAAAAGAATGCTTTCCCAGAAATTATACATTTTCGGAAGATGTTTACTAAGGTCAATCTTCGCAACATCTGTAAAGAAAAATCCGATGAGGTCGTCTTTTATCACTTGGTCATAGAATTCTTTTACAAGAAATTCCACATCTTCTCTGCTTGTAATATCTTTCATAATTTGATATTTTGTTCTATCAAAGTTATCGCTTTTTGAATCAGCTTGAAATAAGATTAATGTCAGTTTTTATTTGGAAAACCACTAATTTTGTAAAATGGATCTTGATTTCTATAAAAAACAAGCACAGCAAAAACAGAAAGACCACAAAAAATTCTTGGACGGACTCAAAAAGAAACCGCCGAAGAATCTTGATTATTTGGTTGTAGAAAAACACGAAGAAACCTTTGAGGAAATTGATTGTCTCAGCTGTGCGAATTGCTGTAAAACCACTGGTCCGCTTTACACAGAGAAGGATATCGAAAGAATCTCGAAACATCTCCGAATGAAACAAGCAGATTTCGAGTCTAAGTTTTTGAGAATTGATGAGGACAATGATAAAGTTCTTCAAAACTTACCTTGCTTTTTCTTAAATGATGACAACACTTGTTCAATCTATGATATTCGTCCGAAAGCTTGTAGAGAATATCCTCACACAGACCGAAAGAAAATTTATCAAATCAATAATCTTACGATCAAAAATACTTTGATTTGTCCAGCAACTTATGTTTTTGTAGAAAAACTAAGAAAAGTTTTGGAAAAGTAATTTATCCTAAAGTTCTCTTAAAAATCTTATAACTTCTTAAATTTAACATAATATGGTTTGGTGTTTGAAACTAATTATATACACTAAATAAATTGTTATGAAAAAGTTAATGATAACGGGAGCATTTCTAATGTTTGGAACATTATTGATAAATGCACAAACGACTCCTAAAAAAGATAATATGAGGTCGAAAGCAGAAAAAAATCTGAAATCTACTGAAATGAAAATGGATACATCTTCTCAGACTATGGAAATGAATAAGAAAGATACATTCAATCTTGAACAAAGACAGAAAATAGAGGATGATAAAACCAGAAAAAGAATGCAGTCGCCAAAAGATGGATTGAATAACGAGTCTTTAAAACCTCAAGAACCCGCACCAGGACAATTAGAATAAAAAAAGGAGCAAATTAATTTGCTCCTTTTCATTTATGGTTTCCATTCAACCACCGCTTTTATAAAAGCTTCGGCATTTTCAACAGGAATATTTGGTAAAATCCCGTGTCCGAGGTTGACGATGTATTTATCTTTTCCAAAACGGTTAATCATTTCGTGAACCATTTTCCTAATAGTTTCCGGCTTCGAATGTAATCTTGACGGGTCAAAATTTCCTTGCAAAGTCACAGCATTATTCGTGAATTGTCTAGCTAATTCAGGCGTGATTGTCCAATCCACACCGACTGCAGACGCTTTAGATTTCGTCATTTCGTCCAAAGCAAACCAACAGCCTTTCCCAAAAACCACAATGTGAGTCAACGGAGCAAGCGCTTCGACAATCTGATTGATATATTGCCAAGAAAATTCTTGATAATCCGCTGGCGAAAGCATTCCGCCCCAAGAATCGAAAACCTGAACTGCAGAAACGCCTTTTTCCACTTTCCTTTTCAGGTAGGCAATTGTCGTATCAGTGATTTTTTGCAATAATTTGTGCGCTGCTTCCGGTTGTAGAAAACAAAACGATTTTGCGATATTGAAATCCTTAGAACCTCTACCTTCAATGCAATAACAGAAAATCGTCCAAGGCGAACCTGCAAAACCAATCAAAGGAATCTCATTGTCCAGTTTTTCCAAAGTCATTTCTATCGCATCGAAAACGTAACCCAAAGTATCATTTACATCAGGAACGATAACGTTATCAACTTGTTCAGCAGTTCTGATAGGTTCATCCAGCCAAGGCCCCACCGATTCTTTCATTTTGAAATCGATTCCCATTGCTTGCGGAACTACCAAAATATCGGAGAACAAAATCGCTGCGTCCAAAGGAAATCGTCTAATCGGCTGCACCGTGATTTCCGATGCCAATTCAGGCGTTTGACATCTTGTGAAAAAATCGTATTTGTCGCGCAAAGCGATGAATTCCGGCAGGTATCTTCCCGCTTGTCTCATCATCCAAACTGGCGGTCTTTCCACGGTTTCTCCGCGAAGTGCCTTTAAATATAGGTCGTTTTTAATCATTTTATATATTATTTTGGGCGCCTTTATCCGCCTTCCGCTCCCAATTGTCACTCTGAGGCTCTCGAAGAGTCCGCTCAAGTCGGGGCGCGCTTCGCAAAATACAACTTTAGCCTTTCAAATTATATCAACATTGTCATACTGAGCCTGTCGAAGTATCTTTTAAAATCAAATTTAAAATATCAGCTAAAGTATTTTTTGAGCTTGTAATTATTTTATTATCAGTTAGTTTTTCCAATTCGGAAGTTGTGGTTTTTCCAATCGAAAAAATCTTTATACCATCCAAATTATTGAACTTTGCAAAACTACGAACTCCACTCGGACTGAAGAAAACTATCGCCTGATATTTCTCATCGATTTTGGGGTAGAGTAGTGCGGTCTTATAAACAGGGATTTTTTTGTAAGAAATATTTTGCAAAGGCAATTTCTCATCTAGAATATCTAGCGCAATATTACCACAAAAATGCAAAAAACATTCGTTCACAGAATTTTCTGTTATGAAATTTGAAAGTTCATTAGCATTCTTGCAAAGTTTAAAAGTTCCGAAATTATGTTGTCTTAATTCTTTTTTGGTTTGTGAACCAACAACGTAGATTTTGTTGTAGTTTTTTGGTTTAGTAAAATTTTCATTCGGAGAAAATCCATTTTCGAAAAAAGCTTTTACGCCATTCACGCTTGTGAAAATCAATGAATTATTTTTTAAATCAAAAGCTTTAGTTTTTATAAATTCTGTATTAATAACTTCAACAAAATCAACCGAAAAATCTGTTCCTAATTTCTCAGAAACTTTTTCTTTGTCCAATGATTTTGTAAAAAGGATTTTCATTTGATTTTAACGCAAAGTCGCGAAGTTTTGTAAATTTAATTTTATAAAAAAGTCGCAAAGGTCAAACTTGGCGACTTTTAACATTGTAAAGGTAAAAATATTGCGCCTTTGCGATATTTAATTCTTATAAGCTTTTTCTGATTTCATCCATCAATTCCTTGCCTCCATTTTTTAGGACTTCCAAAGCAATTTTTTCTCCAAAATTTTCAGAATCGTTCCAGTCAAAAATCTCATCAGTATCAATGCAGTCTTTTCCATCAAGAGAACAAAGCCTCCCCAAGAATCTGATTTGTCCGTTAACCATTTCCGCTTTTGCGCCAATTGGAGCAGTACAACCGCCTTCAAGCGTTTTAAGAAATTCTCTTTCTATTGTTACGCAAATCTCGGTTTCTTTATGAGAAATCGATTTTAAAGAATCATTCAATTCTTCATTATCAGACAAACTTGCAATGGCAACAACACCTTGCGAAGGCGCTTGTAATAAGAACGGAATTTGTTCATAATTAATATCCAGATTCATTCTTTTGATTCCTGCCAAAGAAAAAACGGTAGCATCAGCGATTCCGTCGTCCAGCTTTTTCAAACGTGTTTGAACGTTTCCTCGGATGTCAGTGAATTCAGTTTCAGGAAATTCTTTCAACCAAAACGCACGTCTTCTCAAACTGCTGGTTGCGATTTTCAAAACGTTTAAATCCAAAGGTTGAGCATCATTATTTCTAACCAAAACATCTTCAGGAAAATCTCTTTCCAAAACTGCAGAAATCTGAATATTATTAGGTAACTGAGTCGGAACATCTTTCAAAGAATGAATAGCAATATCGATTTCTTTATTTAATAGAGCAATGTCCAAATCTTTCGTAAACACACCTGTGATTCCCAATGCGTAAAGTGGTTGGTCAAGATTTTTGTCTCCTGAACTTACAATAGGAACAATCTCGGTTTCGAAACCAAGGTTTTGCAATTTTGATTCAACTTCGTGAGCCTGCCAAAGTGCAAGCGGACTATTTCGTGTTCCTATTCTTATTTTGTTCATCGGATTCTTGTTTATGGATATCTAAGATGTCCTCCATCATTTTCGTGATTTCGTCTGCACGGGAAGGGTTTTCGAGAATGTACTTTGCAAATCGATTGGTTAGTTTTTGAACCAGTTTATTAGAAAGCTCCATATCTTCAATTTTGGCGTAATTGAATTTCTTATGAATGTTGTGCATCTCGTTTTTCTCAATCTGTTTCAAAGAATTTTTGAATTGGTTGATTTGAGGTGCCAATTTTCTTTTCTTTTCCCAATCTACAAATTCCTTCGCCATTTCTTTGATGATTCCTTCGGCTTTCGGAATTTCTTTTTTTCGCTGTTCCATTGTTTCCTGAATGGTTTGCGAAAGTTGGTCAACATCAATCAAAGTGACATTTTCCCAACTCCCGATTTCTTTCTGAACGTTATTAGGAATCGATAAATCGATGACAAGCATTTCTTTATCTTTAGGAAAATTGGATTCGTCAATAATATATTTCTGAGCTCCCGTCGCAACAATCAGAACATCAGTTTGTTTCAGTTCCTCTGGAAATTCATTAAAATCGATTTGAGGAATATTGTATTTATCAGCAATTTTCTCCGCTTTTTCAAAAGAACGGTTGGCGATTTTGATTTTCGGTTGATAGATATGTTTAACAAGATTCTCAATCGTGTTTTGACCAATTTCTCCCACACCAAGAAGCAAAATATTTTTCTCATGAAGGTGTCTCGTGTTGTTCAATATATAATGAACTGCGGCGTAAGAAACCGAAGCAGAACCAGTACTGATTCCTGTTTCGTTTTTAATTCTCTTCGAAATCTGAATTGATGAATTAATCGCTCTTTCCAAGTATGGATTAGAAAAGTCCTTGTATTTTTTGAATCGATGATAAGCATTCTTGATTTGAGAAACAATCTCAAAATCACCAATAATCTGGCTTTCCAAACCTGCTGCAACACGGAAAAGGTGAAAAAGCGCATCTTCTCTTTGTATAACATTCACATATTTCAAAAACTCAGAAAGCTGAACACCAACTGTATTACAGTAGAGTTCCGCGATATGAAGGTAGTTTTTGGTTGTGGAATAAATCTCTGTTCTGTTGCAAGTGGAAACCACAAAAGCATCACCAAAATCCTGTTCATGGATTTGGTTGACGAAAGATTTAACGTGTTCATCAAAAAATGCAAATTTGCCACGAGTTTCTGCATCAGCTTTTTCGTAACTGATGCTTAGAACGGCAAAATCAGAAGTTTGATGAAATTTATTTTTTGGACTCATTTTTCAGTTTGCAAATTTACAATTTTTAAAACTAAGACTGTTTCTGAATATCATTTTGAAAAATTGATAAAATCTATAAGTTTTCTAAAAATTATAAACAGATTTTCAACAATATATTCCTCTTTTTGAAGTTTTAATATGAGAGATTTAGTTGAAGCGAAATTTTGGAATTTTGAATGATTATTCGAAGTGAAATTTTAAGGAAATTTTAACCAAAATATTTTTAATTCAATAATTAAAATGAGACTAAATTCCTATCTTTGTCAACTTAACAATTATTGAACGGAAATGGGTATATTGGATATGTTTACGCAAGAGATTGCGATTGACTTGGGAACGGCGAATACGCTAATCATACATAACAACAAAATCGTTGTAGATCAGCCTTCTATCGTAGCGATAGAGCGCTCTTCTGGCAAGCCGATTGCTGTTGGGGAACAGGCAAAACATATGCAAGGGAAGACTCACGAGGATATCAAAACAGTTCGTCCATTAAAGGATGGCGTTATCGCAGATTTCCACGCTTCCGAACATATGATTAAGGAATTTATCAAACAAATTCCAGGTATCAAAGGAAAGCTTTTTCAACCCGCACTTAGAATTGTTATTTGTATCCCATCCGGAATTACCGAAGTTGAAAAAAGAGCGGTAAGAGATTCTGCCCAAAAAGTGAATGCTAAAGAAGTTCGTTTGATTTATGAACCAATGGCTGCAGCAATAGGAGTTGGAATTGATGTTCAAAAACCAGAAGGTAATATGATTATCGATATAGGTGGTGGTACAACGGAGATTGCTGTAGTTGCGCTTGGTGGAATTGTTTGTGACAAATCTGTGAAAATTGCAGGTGATGTTTTCACTAATGATATTGCCTATTACTTAAGAACGCATCATAATTTATATATCGGAGAAAGAACTGCTGAGAGAATCAAATTAGAAGTTGGTTCTGCTGTTGAAGAATTAGACGTTCCAATTGATGATATCCCTGTACAAGGTCGTGATTTGATTACCGGTAAACCAAAAGAGATTATGGTGAATTATAAAGAAATTGCGAAGGCTCTTGATAAATCAATCATCAGAATCGAAGATGCAGTAATGGAAACTCTTTCTTTGACTCCTCCGGAATTGGCTGCTGATATCTATAAAACAGGTATTTACCTTGCTGGCGGTGGTGCTCTTCTAAGAGGTTTGGCAGACAGGCTTCACCGAAAAACTGGACTTCCTGTTTTCGTAGCAGAAGACCCATTGAGAGCAGTTGTAAGAGGAACAGGGATTGCTCTTAAAAATATGGATAAATTCAATTTCTTAATTAAATAATCAATTTTCTATATAATTTGAATGTTCGGACTTTTGATGATACGTTTTGAGTCAAAGTCCAACATTTATAATTTATCAATTATCATTCTATAGTTTAGATGGGTGCTTTGCTGAGATTTTTTTCCAAGAATGCGTTATTTGTGTTCTTCATATTCTTACAATTGGTAGCAATTGTGCTAATCTTCAGCAAGAACTCAATGCAACAAAGTTATCTGGCAGCAAAAACGGCGGCTTTTAATTCTTGGGTTTCAGGTTATATAGATGAAGGGACTTCTTATTTGAAATTAAAACAAATCAATGAAGACCTTGTTGTTCAGAACAAAGCTTTGATGAAAGAACTTTACGGAAAGGAAAAGCTGGATAAACCGGTTTTCCGAAAAGTTTATGATACAATCGGAGGCGGACAGATTTATACTTTTGTTGACGGAGAAGTTGTTTACAATACAATCAACAGAAAAGATAATTATTTCACAATTAACAGAGGACGTTTACAAGGTGTTAGTTCCAAAATGGGTGTAATTGCACCAAGAGGAATTGCCGGAATCGTTATTAATACAACAGATAATTATTCCTTGGTTCAATCGGTTTTGAGTACCAATAAAATCAAAATTAGTGCTTCACTTAAAAAGTCAGGTTATTTTGGAACCTTGTCTTGGAAAGGTGATGATTCTAGAACGATGACGCTTTCTGATATTCCGAAATATGTTCCGCTTAAGGTTGGTGATACAGTTGTAACAGATGGAAAATCTTCAATTTTCCCTGCAGGAATCTTAGTTGGAACAGTTGCCGGTTATCAAGTTGACAGCAAAACTGGATTCTGGGATGTTTCTGTAGAACTTAGCGAAAAAGTAGGAAAACTAAGCACGGTTTATGTTGTAAGAAATCTCAAAAAAGCTGAGGTAATGAAGATTGAAGATACTTTAAAAGCTCAAATTAAAAAAGATGGTCAGTAGAAACATTGCATCAGACTTGCTTTTAATAGCAATACTTACCGCTTTTCAGGTTTTCATCTTGAATAGGATTGCTTTGTTTGGGCAATACATACCTGTGCTTTATCCAGTATTTGTAATGTTTTATCCATTTTTCAGAAATCAGTTTCAATTTCTTGGATTGAGTTTTATTTTGGGATTGTGTGTGGATGCATTTTTGGGAACTTGGGGAATCAATGCTTTTGCAACAACTGTAGTTGCTTATTTTAGAACAATCATATTTAGAACATCAACGGATACAACTACAGATTTCTTTTCTTTCCAAGGTATCCAGTGGACTCAGTTCATATTTTTTATCATAACAAGTATTTTTATCCATCAATTTTTGGTGCAGTTCATCGAGTTTTTTAAATTCGATAGATTTTTTGAAATTTTATTTAATGTCATAGTAACTAGTTTAATATCATTTGTCTTTATATTAGCCTATACATTAGCATTTAAAATCAAGCAAAAAGTCTGAAACCAAAAGAATGTGTATAAAAACAACAACAAAATTTTCTTTGACATTGAGGTTACATATGTCCTCTAAAAAATAGAAATGCACATATGAAATCACAATATTTCAAAATCATTATCGCCCTTTCTGTTATTGCATTAATTTTTGTTGCAAGACTTTCTTATTTGCAGTTGTTTACAGACAGATATGCATTGAATGCTGCGAATACTTCAATCAAAATCGAATATGTCATTCCGCCGAGAGGTGTGATTTTTGATAGAAACGGAAAAATTTTGGTTGGAAATCAGCCAGCATTTGAGATTTCTTATACAGCGGCACTTCTTAAACCTGATTTTGATACTATAGGTTTTTGTAAATTATTAAACATTTCAAAACCCGATTTCATCAAAACGATGAAAAATATTGAAAAGGAAAAATATTATTCTAAGTTGACGCCGATGACTTTTATGAAAAATCTAAGTCGTGAAGATATGGCGAGAGTTCAGGAATTGATTTTCAAATATCCAGCGTTTGCGATAGTTCCGCGTCCTCAAAGACAATATGAAATCAACACTTCTGGTAACCTTTTGGGTTATACCAATCAGGTAAATGATAACGATATTAAGAAAGACTCACTTTATTATTTACCGGGAGATATCGTTGGCAAAAGTGGAATAGAAAAAGCTTACGAAAAAGATCTTCGAGGCGAAAAAGGGATGAAATATATCCAAAAAGACATTCGCCAAAGAAGTATCGGCTCATATAAGAATGGAGAGCTTGACAAGGAGGTTGTTACAGGAAAGGATTTGACTTTGACCATCGATTATGATTTGCAAAGAATGGCAGAAGAAATGTTGGTCAATAAACATGGTGCAGTTGTTGCTCTTGATCCAAATAATGGAGAAATCCTTACAATGGCAACGGGACCGGATATCGACCCGAATCTTTTCACTGGTCCGAACAAGTCTAGAAATCTTTACAAATTAGCCAACGATACCATCTACGAGAACAAGCCAACATTCGATCGTTCTATTCAGGCAGCTTATCCTCCGGGTTCAACATTCAAATTGTTGACAGCCCTTGCTGCGATGGAAATGGGTGTGATGACAGACCAAACGATTTATCCTTGCGGAAGAGGTTTCTTCTATCGTGGGAAAAGTATCAAAGGTCACGGTGGGGCAGACCCGTTGATTCCTTCGATTCAGGTGTCTAGTAACTGCTACTTCACTTATGCTTATATATCAATCATAAAAAAATATCCCGGTAATCCGTCAAAAGGAGTTGATGAATGGAAAAAAATTATCAATAGTTTTGGCGTTGGAGAGTTCCTTAATAATGATTTAGCGGTTGGTGCAAAAGGTAGAATTCCTTCTGGTGAGTTCTATGAAAAAAGAATGAAATCCATTTATAAAGCAAGTGGTTCTAAACGGACAGATTATAAAAACTGGGACGAGATGCCGACTGGTGCTATTTATAATGGTATGGGGCAAGGCGATGTGCTTTTGACGCCTATGCAAATGGCAAATTTTGTAGCGGCGATTGCAAATAAAGGTTGGTATTATACGCCACACGTTGTTAAATCGATTGATGGAAAACCAAATCCAGACCCGAGATTCAAGAAGAAACATATGACATTGGTTCAAAATCCTCATTTTTATAATGTTATTCTTCAAGGGATGGAAGCTGTAATGTTGAAAGGAACAGGGAGAAGTTTGCTTTCAAAAGATTTTACACAATTAGCAAAAACTGGAACGGCACAGGTTCCTCAAGGAAAAGATAATTCGATTTTTGTATTGATTGCCCCTGCAGATAAACCAAAGATTGTAGTTGCTGCTGTAATGGAGCACGCAGGATTTGGGGCAACTTGGGCAGGACCAGCTTGTACTACCATTGCCGAAAAATATATCACTGGAGAACTTAAAAGAGAAAATCTTTACAAGAAAATGATTACCTCTAGCTTTATGCCAGAGTATAAACGACAATATATCTCCGAAATGAAACGAAAAGGCTGGTACAAAGAACCGCCAAAAGATTCAATCCAATTAAAGAAAATTAAAGATAGTCTTAAAGCCATTCAAGATAAAAAATTAAAAAAAGACAGTTCCAAAGTTAAATCTGTAAAATCCAAAGTAAAATGAAGTGGGCAGAAGGTATAGATAAGTTGGGAATTGGGCTTTACATCCTGCTTTGTGTTTTCGCTATTGTGAATATCAATAGTGTGGATGAGAAATTGGGAAGCAAACAATTGATGTTCTTTGGAATCTCATGTTTCGTCGGGGTGATTATATTTTGTATGAGAACCAAGTTTTTCGAAAATATGGCAGCTATTCTATATGTAGGAGGAGTGCTACTTTTGGTTGGATTATTCCCTTTTGGAACGGAAATTCTGGGTCAGAAAAACTGGTACAAATTCGGTGGATTTACGATGCAACCTGTAGAGTTTGCGAAGATAGGAACAGCACTTATGTTGGCGAATTATGTTTCCAATCCTGACTTTAATTTAAAAAATAGAAAAGTACTTTATACAGCTTTGGCAATTGTAGCAATACCAGGGATTGTTGTTCTAATGATTCCGGATGTTGGTTCGCTTTTAGTATTTTTTGCTTTTTTAATGGCGCTTTATAGGGAGGGACTTTCTGGTTGGTTGTTTGGTGTTATCTTTATATTTGCCGCAACATTTCTAGTCTCGCTTGCTGTTGCTCCAATTTATGTTGTGATTGCCATTTTGATTATCGTTGCTATTTTAGTTTTTTTCAATTTTTATAAAATTCAGGGTAATATAATTTTGATTATCGGAATTGTATTGTCGGTAGGTGTTTTAAGCGGATTGTCTTATTCCTCAGAATATGTACTTTCCAAATTACCAAAACACCAAAAAGAAAGAATCGAAGTTCTTTACAAAGGCGAAAAAGCTTTCCGGGATACTTCGGGTTATAACCTACTCTATTCGAAAACTGCAATCGGATCCGGAGGATTGATGGGTAAGGGCTATAAACAAGGTTCGGTAACACAGGGAAAATTTGTTCCAGAACAAGAAACAGATTACATCTTTTGTACTGTAGGAGAAGAATGGGGCTTCGTGGGAAGTACCGTATTGATTCTCTGTTATGCTATTTTTATTGGTAGAATTTACTATTTGGCAGAAAATCAAAAATCGACATTTAATCGAGTTTTTGGCTACTGTTTCGCATCTGTTTTATTAATTCACTTCGGAATCAATCTTGGGATGGTTATGGGACTTTTCCCAACCGTGGGGATTCCCTTGCCGTTTTTTAGTTATGGAGGGAGCTCGCTTTTAGCTTTTTCGATGATGACTTTCATTTTTTTTAAACTGAATTACGCGGATAAAAACAGCCTTGTTTAGAAATTTGTTTAGGGTAATTTGCTCAAAATTGATAGTGCTTTTTACAAAAAATAAAAGTGTAATCCTAAAAGCAACTATTATAAAAAAAACAATTATTTCTCTCTTCTTTTTGGGAACGGTCGGTTTTACGAATGCTCAATTTAATCTTGGAAGCGTAACAAAAGCTGCGGGGAAGGGTGTTTCTGCTTTAACATTTACCAATGCCGATGCAATCAAGTTATCCAAAGATTCTGTAGATTATATTTGATAAAAACAATCCGGTTGCTGGTGCAAAAGATCCATACACAGTTCTCCTCAACAAACTTTTCGCAAAACACAAATCTCAAGATGGTCTGAGCCTAAATTACAAAATTAAAGTGAAAGATATCAACACTTTTGCTTGTGCAGATGGAAGCGTGAGGGTATTTTCTTCTTTGATGGATATTATGAAAGATGATGAACTTCTTGCAGTCATTGGTCACGAGATTGGTCACGAGATTGGTCACGAGATTGGTCACGTTAAGAACGAAGATACAAAAGAAGCTATCAAATCTGCTTATTTGAAAGCGGCGGCATTAGATGCAGCTTCCACATCTTCAAAAACTGTAGCAACACTTAATGATAACCAATTAGGTCAAATAGCGAATGCCATTATGGATGCTTCTCACAGTAAAAAGCAAGAATCGGAAGAATCGGAAGCGGATACTTATTCTTACGATTTTATAAAAGCTAATGGTTACGATGTTGTAGGTGCTTACAGTGCTTTCAAGAAATTAGCTTTATTGTCTGAAGGCGGAACTGCACAATCTGGTTTTCAAAAGATGTTCAACTCATATCCTGATAGTAATAAAAGAGCTGAGAAAGTTGGTCTTTGGAAAGATCCTGAAACTGTAACTTTGCCAACTACAAAGTTGACGAAATAGGTTTTAAAAAATACAGAAATGCTCCTAAGAGTTGGGGTGTTTTCATTATAATTGTAAAACATAAGAAAGACTTATGTCAAATAAATAACAAGTCTATATTAGTAAAAGTAAAATACTTAATTCAACTAAAAAGAGCACTCCAAACTTGGAATGCTCTTTTCTTTATTTTTATGATTAAGAATACATTTGCTCTTGTAATTCTTTAATTTTTTTGTCTGATAGATACTCGTCGTAAGTCATATCTCTATCGATGATTCCTTTTGGTGTCAACTCGATGATTCTGTTACAAACAGTTCCCAGCAATTCGTGGTCATGAGAAGACAATAGAAGATTACCTTTGAAGTTGTTCAATGAGTTATTCAACGTTGTAATACTTTCCAAATCTAAGTGGTTGGTAGGTTCATCAAGCAAAAGAACGTTAGCTTTCTGAAGCATCATTCTACTGAACATGCAACGCATTTTCTCACCTCCGGAAAGAACTTTACAAGATTTAAGCGCTTCGTCTCCAGAGAACAACATTCTTCCCAAGAAACCTCTTATAAACTCCTCGTGACGCTCTTCATCATTCTTAGTGAATTGTCTCAACCAATCTACCAAGTTATAATCGCTTTGGAAGAAACTTGTATTGTCTAATGGCATATGAGATTGATTGGTTGTTACACCCCAAGCTACATTACCTTTGTCAGCTTCTATATTTCCAGCAAGAATTTCGAAAAATTCTGTGATAGCCAAAGAGTTTCTAGAAAGAACTGCTACTTTGTCGCCTTTTTTAAGATTAAGGTCAACGTTTGTGAATAGCAATTCGCCGTCTTTTGTTTTTTCAAGACCTTTAACATCAAGAATCTGGTCTCCAACCTCTCTTTCTATATCGAAAATAATTGCTGGATAACGACGAGAAGATGGTTTGATGTCATCGATATTCAATTTGTCAATCATCTTTTTACGAGCAGTTGCCTGTTTTGCTTTTGCAACGTTGGAACTAAATCTCGCGATGAAATCCTGTAATTCCTTTTTCTTATCTTCTGCTTTTTTATTAGCCTGAGCTCTCTGTCTCGTTGCCAATTGAGAAGCTTGATACCAGAAAGAGTAGTTACCTGTATATAAGTTAAGTTTAGAATAATCCAAATCTCCAATATGAGTACAAACTGTATCCAAGAAGTGACGGTCGTGAGATACGACGATTACTGTATTCTCATAATCTGCCAAGAAATCCTCCAACCATGCAATTGTAGCGATATCCAGGTCGTTAGTAGGCTCATCCAGAATCAAGACATCAGGATTACCAAACAAAGCCTGTGCAAGCAAAACTCTTACTTTGTCTTTGTTTTCCAATTCGCCCATCAATTGATAGTGCATATCTTCTGTAATACCAACATTGGATAACAAAGTTTGCGCATCGGCTTCGGAATTCCATCCGCCCATTTCATCATAGATGACACCTAATTCTCCGGCTTTGATTCCATCTTCATCAGAGAAATCTTCTTTAGCATAAAGTGCATCCATCTCTTCTTTGATATCGAAAAGTCTCTTGTTTCCTCTAAGAATGGTTTCTAAAACCGTAAAGTTATCATAAGCAAAGTGGTCCTGCTCAAGAACTGACATTCTTTTTCCATTCTCTAGAGATACATTTCCGGAAGTTGGTTCTTGTTTTCCACTTAATATTTTAAGAAATGTAGATTTTCCGGCACCATTCGCACCGATAATACCATAACAATTCCCTTTTGTAAATTTTATATTAACTTCGTCAAAGAGAACTCTCTTGCCGAACTGTAATGATATATTAGATACTGTTAACATATAGTTTTGTAAATTTGTGCAAAAATACGAAAATAAGTTGGGATACTGAAGTTTCCTAATTTTATATAAATTTAGACTTAATGAAAGTTAAAATAGAAAAATCTGTTAATATTCTTAACAAACGTGCCCGCTTCGAATACGAAATCTTGGATGAATATGAAGCTGGTATTGTATTAACAGGCACTGAAATAAAATCGCTTCGTTCTTCCAAAGCATCCATTACGGAAAGCTTTTGTCAGTTTATTAATGATGAATTATACATTATTAATATGATGATTGATGAGTATAAGCTAGGAACTTTTTACAATCATAAAACAAAAAGGGAACGGAAGTTGCTACTGCATAATTACGAATTGCAAAAACTTAAAAAAAAGTTAAAAGATGTTGGGAATACTATAATCCCTTTGAAGCTGTATATCAATAATAATGGAAAGGCCAAATTGCTTATTTCTTTAGCCAGAGGGAAAAAACTCTATGATAAAAGAGAGGCAATAAAAGATAGAGAGAATAAAGTAAACATCCAGCGATTGTTAAAGAAAAACTAAAAAAACTTTGTTTATAAAGAAAAATTATATTTATTTTGCATTATCAATTATTTAATCATTTAATTCTATGAAAAATCTAAAATTAGGAATTTCAGCATTGGCACTTACTGTTGCTTCTACTGTTTTCGCACAGACTACATCTAACCCATGGGTTATTGGTGTAGGTGCTCATGGAGTGAATCACGTTGCTCAAAGAAGTAATTTCAGCAATACGTTCTCATTCAAAAATTTCGGAGATAATTTATTCGGAGTTTCTAAGTATTCAATCACACCGCCACTTTCTAAGTTGACAGTTGCAAGAAGCCTTGGGAAAGGTTTGGTTCTGGACTGGCAAACAACTGTAGGGAATGTTGATAACAAGAGATTTGCTATGGAGAAGGAATTCTTCTTGATGACAGGTCTAGGAGTTCAATTCAAAGCTGCAGGTTTGTTGTGGGATGAAGAGTCTTGGTTCGATCCGTACTTGAGAGTTGGTGCTAACTACCTAAGACATGATTATACAGGTCTTACTTTCCCTGCAACAGATACAAAGTCAGGAGAAGTTTATTCTTCTTATAACAAAGATGGTGATTTAACAGGAAAAGCTAATCACTTTGCAGTAAGTACAGGTGCTGGTATTAACTTCTGGGTAACTAAAAACTTTGGTTTAGGTGTTCAAGGAGATTATGTGACTACACCAGTTGATAAATCAGGTGTTGCTAACTTCTGGCAAGCTTCTGCTTCATTGTTGTTCAGATTTGGTAATACAGATAGAGATAAAGATGGTATCCCTGATAAAGAGGATGCATGTCCAGATGTACCAGGTTTACCAGAATTCCAAGGATGTCCTGATACGGACGGTGATGGAGTTCCAGATAAAGACGATCAATGTCCAGATGTTGCAGGTCCAAAAGAGAACAACGGTTGTCCTTGGCCAGATACAGACGGTGATGGAGTGTTAGACAAAGATGATGCTTGTCCAGACGTTGCTGGTCCAGCTGAAAACAAAGGTTGTCCTTGGCCAGATACAGACGGTGACGGAGTATTAGACAAAGATGATGCTTGTCCTACAGTTCCAGGTCTTGCTCAATATCAAGGTTGTCCTAAACCAGCTTCAGCTTACTCTGAAGAAGCTACTGGTGCTTTGACTAACTTATTGTTTGATTTTAATAAAGCGACTCTAAGACCAGAATCTGCTAGTAAAATTGATCAAGCTGCAACAATTCTTAAAGGATCTTCTGATGGTCAGTTCTTAGTAACAGGTCACACAGATGCTAAAGGTGCTGAGGCTTATAACTTGAAATTGTCTAGACAAAGAGCTGCTTCTGTAGTTGCTGCTTTAGAGGCTAAAGGTGTATCTCCAAGCCAATTGAAATCTGTTGGAGTTGGAGAAAGAGATGCTAAAGTTTCTGAAAAAGCGTCTGATGCTGAAAGACAAGCTGATAGAAAAGTTGTTGTAGAAGCTGTAAATGGTGCTGCTTGGGAAGCGCTTCAAAAATCAGATCTTCCAGTAGTTGAGAAGAAAACTGTAAAAAAAGCTCCAGCTAAAAAAAGAAGAAAATAATTAAACATTATTTCTAAATATAAATACCTTCAATTTTATTGGAGGTATTTTTTTTGTTTCTATAATTCAGTATTTTTGCAGAAATAAATTAATCACAAAATGGGAAGAGCGTTCGAATATAGAAAAGCCTCAAAAATGGCCAGATGGGATAAGATGGCCAAGACATTTTCAAAAATAGGAAAAGACATTGCCTTAGCAGTAAAAGCTGGAGGTCCAGATCCAGATTCCAACCCAGCACTTAAAAGATGTATCCAAAATGCCAAAGGTGCTAATATGCCAAAGGATAATGTCGAAAGAGCAATCAAAAAAGCAAGCGGTGCTGATGCTGAAAACTATGAAGAAATCACTTACGAAGGATATGGACAAGGTGGTGTTGCTTTCTTTGTAGAATGTACAACAAACAATCCTACGAGAACTGTGGCTAACGTAAGAGCTATCTTTAATAAATTTGATGGTAATCTTGGTAAGAACGGTGAATTGGCTTTTATTTTTGATAGAAAAGGGATTTTCACAATCGATTTAGCTCAGATCAAAATGGATTGGGACGATTTCGAAATGGAGATGATTGATGGTGGTGCAGAAGATGTTGAAAAAGACGATGAAGAAGTAATGATTACTACGGCGTTCGAAGATTTTGGTTCATTGTCTCATAAGTTGGACGAACTTGGAATCGAGGCAAAAAGTGCCGAATTACAAAGAATTCCAAACAATACAAAAGGAATGACAGAAGACCAATTCAAGGCTAATATGAAAATGTTGGAGCGTTTTGAAGAAGACGATGATGTTCAGAATGTTTTCCATAATATGGAGTTTACAGAAGAACAATTAGAATCACTTTAAATTTCTAAAAATATAAACAATAAAAAATCCCAACTGAAAAGCTGGGATTTTTTATGTTATAAAAAAACGCTGTTGATTATGCGTTTGGTTCAACAGAAACAAAAGATCTGTTGTTTGCTTTCTTTCTGAAAACTACAGTACCGTCAACAAGAGCGTGCAAAGTGTGATCTTTACCCATTCCTACGTTTTCACCTGGGTGGTGTTGCGTACCTCTTTGTCTGATGATGATGTTTCCTGCGATTGCAGTTTGTCCTCCGAAAATCTTAACACCTAGTCTTTTAGAATGAGATTCTCTACCGTTCTTGGAACTACCGACTCCTTTCTTGTGTGCCATTTTATTTTAAGCTTTTTGGGTTAAAAATTACTCAGCAGTTTCGCTGGTTTCTGTTACTTCAGCTTTAGCAGCTTTCTTAGGAGCAGCTTTTTTAGCCTCTTTTTTCGCACCGTCAAAACCAGTGATAGAAACAATCTGGATTTGAGTTAATTGTTGTCTGTGACCATTTTTCTTAGCATAACCTTTTCTTCTTTTCTTTTTGAAAATGATTACTTTGTCAGCTTGAACGTGGTCAAGAATTTCTACTTCTACGGCGATACCGTTTACAGCCGGGGCACCAACAGTTACTGCACCGTTTACAGTAAGAAGAACTTTATCAAAAGAAACTTTCGCCCCTTTGTCTCCTTTCAAACGGTTCACAAACAACTTTTGGTTTTGCTCAACTTTGTATTGAAGCCCTGCTATTTCTACAATTGCAAACATTGTTTATAAATTTTTATAATTATTCGAGGTGCAAAAGTAAACATTTTATTTAAAAAACACAAGACTATTTGTAAATATTTAGTTCTGTGATTATTAATATTAATTTGACTTTATCGAATCTAAAGATTTGGGCAGCTTAATCCACCTTCCGCTCCCAATCTTTTCACTCCACTACGTTGCGTAAAAAGGATTTCCGCTCAAGTCGGGCTGCAGATTCAACGTAAAACAAACTTTCAATATAAAAACAATATTCGTCAACCAAACTTATCTAAGCGAAGCGCCTTTGTGACCCAAAAACATTTTGATGTAAAAAAATCTTTGTGAACTTTGTGTTCAAAAACTATAACCTAAAGTAACTTATATACAAGATAAACTCTAAATTTGACAATTGAAAATTTTATCAATGCTAAATTTCATCAAGAAAAACATCGCTCTCATCTGGGCAAAAAAACACATCGGAAAATCCAAAAGTTTTAAAATCAATGCGATTCAGAATCAGCAGGAATTGCTTTTAGATTTGGTAAAAACTGCGGAGAAAACATTATTCGGAAGAGAACATCAATTTGATTACATAAAATCTATTGAAGACTTTCAAAAAAATGTTTCCATTGCTGATTACGAAGATTTAAAACCTTACATCGAGAAAGTTAAAAAAGGACAATCCAAAATCCTTTGGCCAGGCTTGCCTGAATATTTCGCCAAAACTTCAGGAACAACTTCAGGCTCCAAATATATCCCGATTTCCAAAGAAGCGATGCCTTTCCAGATTTCGGCTGCTCAAAGCGCGATCTTCCATTATATCGAAAAGAAAAATAATGCCGATTTTGTAGGTGGAAAAATGATTTTCCTCCAAGGTTCTCCGGAACTGGAAGAAATCAATGGCATAAAAACCGGAAGATTATCAGGAATCGTTGCGCATCACATCCCGAATTATCTCCAGAAAAACAGATTGCCAAGCTGGGAAACCAACTGTATCGAAGACTGGGAAACCAAAGTCGATAAAATCGTGGAAGAAACTGAGAACGAAAACATGACTTTGATTTCCGGGATTCCACCGTGGCTCATTATGTATTTTGAAAAATTAATTGAAAGACACAGCAAAAAAATCACAGAAATTTTTCCGAACCTTCAATTGATTATCACAGGCGGCGTTAATTATGAACCTTACCGAGAAAAGATGAACGAATTGCTGGGAAAACCGATTGACATTGTTCAGACTTTTCCTGCTTCCGAAGGTTTCTTTGCATTTCAGGATGATTATCAGAAAGAAGGATTATTGCTTCTGACCAATCACGGGATATTCTACGAATTCATTCCGCTCGAACAATATGGAAAACCTAACGCAGAACGATTAACACTGAAAGATATCGAACTCAATAAAGACTATGCAATGATTTTGACGACTAATTCAGGACTTTGGGCTTATTCGATTGGGGATGTTGTGAGGTTTATTGATAAGAATCCGCACCGAATTTTAGTTAGTGGAAGGACGAAACATTTCACTTCTGCTTTTGGTGAACACGTGATTGCGTTTGAAGTGGAACAAGCTATGAAAGCAACCGTTGAAAAATTCCCAGCTCAGATTACAGAATTTCATCTCGCTCCAGAAGTGAATCCAACAGAAGGTTTGCCTTATCACGAATGGTTTATCGAGTTCGAAAAAGAACCGGAAAATTTTGAAGCTTTCAAATCTGAATTGGATTGTCAACTCAGACAACGTAATACTTACTATGATGATTTGATTTCCGGGAATATTCTGCAACCTTTAGTGATTACAAAATTGAAGAAAAATGCTTTTCAGGATTATGCTAAATCTGAAGGTAAATTAGGGGGGCAAAATAAAATTCCGAGACTTGCAAATGACAGAAAAATTGCGGTATATTTGGCGAAACTAAATTTATAATGAAAACTTTTTCTTGTCTGATTGCACTTCTTCTGCTTTTGCAATCTTGTACCACAACAATCTATAGCACAAATAAAAACAAAAATGATTTCTCTGCAATCCAAGCAGGCAAGAAGTACACGTTTTATGAAATAGGCAAACGTAAATATAAAGCCAGGGTTTCTGTTGTAGAAGAGGAAAAAATCGTGGGAATTTCCAACAGTCAAGAAGTAACTATTGCAAAAGATAATATCAGAGTGATTAAAAAGAATAATCCGGGCGGAACCACTGCGATTGTAGTCGGCTCAGTTGTCGGAGTAACTGCTTTTGCTGCATTGATTGCATCATTGTTTAGAGTTTCTTCGAATGATAATTATTACTATTACTAGAATTCTAATAATTTTATAATACAAAATAGAGAAGGTTTCAGTCTTGTAAAGATTGAAAGATTTTTTATAACAAATCTAAGTCTCTTAAAATTTATGGTTTTAATTGAGAAGTAATTGACGTACAACGATTACTTTTGCAAAATGATTTCTTTTACACCACTTCGAGTTTTAAAAAATATAGAATTTCGTCATCTTTTAACAGGCCGTTTTTTTCTTATCATCGCATTCCGAATGCTGGCAACTTTGCTAGGATGGTGGGTTTATCAATTGACAAAGGATCCTTTTTCCATCGGATTAATTGGGCTTTCAGAGGTAATTCCTGCAGTTTCTTGCGCTTTGTACGCTGGTCATATTATAGATATGAACGAGAAAAAAAAGCTGTTGCTGATTTGTAATTACGCTTATGTTGTCTTGATAAGTTTGCTTTTGATTCCGGCTTTTTTGGGTCACAGAATGCATTTTACAGGTCACGAGATTACTTATTTTATTTATGGTGTGATTTTCTTTACGGGGATTTGTCGTTCGTTTCTTGGGCCGCTTGTTCCGAGTATGATTCCAAGGATTGTGAAGCAGGAGAATCTTCCTTATGCGGTTACTCTTAATCAAGCTACGTTTCTAATTGCCTCGGTTTCAGGTCACGCTTTAGGTGGGTTTTTGATTGCTTTGATTTCTATTAAATGGACTTTGGTTGTGATTGTATCGAGTATGACAATTGCGTCTTTATTTTTCTGGACGGTGAACCAACAACAATCCGAGAATACGAAAAAAAATGTAAAAGTCTTCGAAAGTATGAAGGAAGGTTTGAGTTTTATCTATCGAACTAAAGAGATTCTCGGTGCGCAAATGCTGGATATGTTTGCGGTACTTTTCGGAGGTGCAGTTGCGATGATTCCGGTTTTTGCGAGTGATATCTTGAAAGTTGGTTCTGAAGGTTTTGGTCTTCTGAATGCGGCTTCTGATATTGGATCGATGTTGATTATTATTACACTTTCATTAGTTCCATTAAGAAAAAATCAAGGTAAGATTCTGTTGTTTGTAGCTTCTGGATTTGGACTTTGTATTATTGGATTTGGATTGTCAAAAATGTACTGGCTGTCATTTGCTTTCTTAGTTTTAAGTGGAATGTTGGATGGAATCAGCGTTGTGATTAGAGGAACAATTGTTCAGTTGAAAACACCTGAAGAAATCCGAGGAAGAGTTCTAAGTGTTAATTCGATCTTCATAATGTCAAGTAACGAATTGGGGCAATTTGAAAGTGGATTGACAGCAAAATTGATGGGCGTTGTTCGTTCTGTAGTTTTTGGTGGAACGATGACAGTTTTGACGGCGTTGTTTATCGGAGCAACTTCTAAGAAATTGAGAAAGATGGAGTATTAATTAAAATCTACGGAGGTTTGAAACAAGCTTGTTTGTAACCGAATACGGTTTACATTAGTTACAATCACTATTATTTTAATTGTCAATAAATAAAAAAGGAAGCAAATTATGCTTCCTTGAATTTTATAACGAATTTGGATTTCTTCGGTTGTCGAAGAATGAAATAATGTGAATCCTATCTTTTGAAAATTTATATGTAAGAGAAAAATTTTCTAAAACCAAAACTCGTCTTAGCTTACGCTTTTTACTTTCAACGCCAATTTTTGGATTTTCTAATATGATATTGATTTTCCGCAAAGTCTCATCCAATAATTTCTCAGAGTAAGTATTAGATTTATTTTTGTTTATCCAAAAATTACAAGTATCATCAAGCTCATTTTTTGCTCGTTGCGTCCAAATGATTTTCATCTTCCATAAGATTTCAAGAAATCTTCGTGAGAAATCACTCGTCCTGCTTCAATGTCTTTTTCGCCCTCTTCTATTAATTTTTTCTCAGCTTCTGATATTTCATCCCACCAATCCGATTTTTCTTTTTTAATATCAATTATTTTGTTGATAATTGTCAAATCATCGATAGTAGAAAGCCATCTAATCAATTCAAGTTTTTTATTTTGAATATTTAAATTAATGTCCATCTCGAAATTTTTATTAAAATTAATAAAAATATTTATATCAAACTTCTGATTTTCGCAATCATATCGTCTCCCAATTGATCAGCTTCTTCCTGAGAAAATGCTTCGGTGTAAATTCTGATAATAGGTTCTGTATTAGATTTTCTCAAATGAACCCAATTTTCAGCAAAATCGATTTTCACACCGTCAACAGTTGAGATTTCTTCATTTTTATATTCTTCCTGAACTTTTACAAGCAAAGCGTCAACATCAATTTCCGGCGTCAATTCGATTTTCTTTTTACCCATAAAATAAGCCGGATAACCTGCTCTCAGTTCAGAAACTGTTTTGTTTTCTTTAGCTAAATGAGTTAAGAATAAAGCAACGCCAACCAAAGAATCTCTTCCGTAATGTGAATCCGGATAGATGATTCCACCGTTTCCTTCACCACCAATTACAGCATTTTTTTCTTTCATTAAGTTCACAACATTCACTTCTCCAACTGCACTTGCAAAATATTCTGAATTGTGAGTTTTCGCAACGTCTCTCAAAGCTCGGCTTGATGAAAGATTGGAAATTGCCACACCATTTTTATTTTTCAAAAGATAATCTGCAACGGCAACCAAAGTGTATTCTTCGCCAAACATTTCTCCTTTTTCATCAATCAAAGCCAATCTGTCAACATCTGGGTCAACCACGATTCCAAGGTCAGCATTTTCTTTCTTAACCAATTCGCAAATGTCTCCAAGATGTTCTTTCAAAGGCTCAGGATTGTGAGGGAAATGTCCGGTTGGTTCGCAATATAATTTCACCACTTCAACGCCTAATTTTTCCAGAAGTTGAGGAATTGCAATTCCTCCAGTTGAATTAACAGCATCCAAAACTACTTTGAAATTCTTAGATTTAATAGCTTCTGCATCCACCATTTCCAAATCCAAAACTTGCTGAATATGAATATCAAAAGCATCATCTCTTGTTTCGTATTTCCCCAAATCATCTACTTCAGCATAATTGAAATCCTCACTTTCTGCCAAAGCCAAAACTTCTGCACCATTTTCTCCGGTGATAAATTCGCCTTTTTCATTCAGTAATTTCAGGGCGTTCCATTGTTTTGGATTGTGAGAAGCGGTTAGGATAATTCCACCGTCAGCTTTTAGTTCAGGAACCATTATTTCGACAGTTGGAGTAGTTGAAAGTCCTAAATCAATCACGTTGATTCCAAGACCTTGAAGGGTTGCGGTTACCAAAGAAGAAACCATTTGACCAGAGATTCTCGCATCTCTTCCGATGACTAAGGTTAAATCTTTTTTATTTTTATTATTCTGAAGCCAAGTTCCGAATGCCGAAGCAAATTTTACCACATCCAGCGGAGTCAGATTATCGTTGACTTTGCCACCGATTGTTCCTCGGATTCCGGAGATTGATTTTATTAATGACATTTTTTAATTTTAAGGTTCAGCAAAAATACAATAATCTCACTTCTTTAAAAAAATAAAAGTGTCCGATGTGAACACTTTTTAATTTTAAGAACAACATAAATTCTTTCCTTTTTTCTTTGAAAAATCTTTGCGATTAAATTGTATATTATTGAATTTAAGAACAACCGCAGTCAGGACCACAGTTTTTCCCATTATCTTTCTTAGAAAATGTTTTTGTAAGTTTTCTGACAATCGCATAAACCGATGTCAGAACCAAAAGTCCAGCGATAATGTATTGTATTGTTAAAGAATTATCCATAATGTTTCTCCCTTTAGGGTTGGGGTAAAATCTATTTCAGAATTTGATACACAATCAAAGCAGAAAAGTATGCCAAAAATGTCATCGAAACGGTTTGTAACATTGTCCATTTCAAACTTTTGGTTTCTCTGTAAACTACTGCAATTGTGGAAATACATTGCATTGCAAACGCATAGAAAAGTAAAATTGAAACACCAGTCGCAAAACTGAAAACTTTGTCGCCGTTTGGATGGACGTCTAGTCTCATTTTTTCGATGAGTTTTCCTTCCGGAGCTTCGTCATCCAAACTGTAAAGAGTTGATAATGTTCCTACGAAAACTTCTCGCGCTGCGAAACTTGTCAAAATTCCGATTCCCATTTTCCAGTCGTAACCAAGCGGTGCAATAGCAGGTTCCATCGTTCTTCCGATTCTTCCAAGATAAGAATGATCAAGGGAAGATTCGGTTGTTACAAATTCATCCTTATGTTGTGGCGGACCAAAATAGCTCAAAGCCCAAAGAATAATACTAACCGTGAAAATAACTTTTCCTGCACCAGAAATAAACTCCCAAACTTTACCCAAGACTAATTTGAAATCATAGCCAAACAAAGGCATTTTGTAAGTTGGCAAATCCATTACCAAGAAACTTTTGATTTTGGTTTTGATGAAGCTTTTCAAAATAAATGATGAAAATAAAGCCATCAAAAATCCAATCAGATACATTATCATTAATGCAATTGCTCTGTATTTGATACCATAAAAACTTTCATCAGGAATAATGAGTCCAATAATAATACTGTAAATTGGTAGTCTTGCGGAACACGTCATAAAAGGCGTTACAAGAATGGTAATTAATCTTTCTTTTACGTTTTCGATGTTTCTGGTGGACATAATCGCAGGAATTGCGCAAGCAGTTCCGGAAACCAACGGAACAATACTTTTTCCATTCAAACCGAAAGGTCTCAGCATTCTGTCCATCAGGAAAACAACTCTCGCCATATATCCGGAATCTTCCAAAAGATAAAGAAAATAAAGAAGAATCCCAATCTGCGGTGCAAAAACCAAAATCCCTCCAATTCCCGGAATAATTCCGCTGGAAACCAAAGAATTGATTGGCCCTTCCGGAAGGTGCTCTCCTGAAAACTCTGATAACCAAGTGAAAAAATCTTCAATCCAAGTCATTGGATATTCTGCAAGGAAGAAAACGCCTTGGAAAATAATTAATAAAATAAATAAGAAAACAACATAACCCCAGAATTTATGAACCAAAACTTTGTCTAGTTTTTCAGTCAATAATTCTTTTAATTGAGGTTTTTTCTCTGTGATTTCGGACGTGATTTTATCAATATTCTGATAACGTCTTACGGTTTCTGTGATTTGTAATCTTTTTGGAACACTGCATTTTGAATCTTCTTGAGTAATAATTTCGTGGATATTTTCAATTTTTCCGAGATAAGTATCTGCGGCCAAAAGAGTCCAGATTTTGTAAAGATTTTTTTCCGAAGTATTGGATGAAACTTTATAAACCAAAGATTTTTGTTCTAATGGAATTTCGAAAGAGTTGGTCTCGGAGATTTTGAATTCATTATTAAAAACCGCTTCACGAACTGTTTCTATTCCAATATTTTGTTTTGCGTTGGTTTCAAAAACAGGAATATTTAGAATCTGTGAAAGTTTGGAAATATCAATTTTGATTCCTCGCTTTTCGGCTTCATCCACTTGATTGACAACTAAAATCACAGGAATTCCCAAATCCATAATCTGCTGAAGAAGAAGCAAGCTTCTTCTCATATTAATCGCATCGGCAATATAAATAACACCAGAATAATCTTCCTGAATTAGATAACGAGAAAAAATAGCTTCGTCCTCAGAAGTTGGATAAATGCTGTAAGAACCAGGTAAATCGATAACTTCGACTTCCTCATTTTTGTAAATATAATTTCCGGAATGGCTGGCAACAGTTACACCAGCATAATTTCCCGTTTTTTGTTTTCTGTTACAAAGGATATTGAAAAGTGTAGATTTCCCGACATTGGGATTTCCTACCAATAGAATTTGTTTTTGCTTTTTGTCCTGCATCATTCCGAAACTTCTACTTTGATAAATCTTGCTTCTGCTTCTCTCAAGGCGATTCTGGTTTTATCCGAACCGTATTCGATATAAAGAGGACCGTTAAAAGGAGCCTGATAAAGAACTCTGAAAGTGGTTTGAGGAAGCAATCCCATCTCGATGATTTTGGTTGGCATTTGGAGATTGTCATTGTCGTAGCCAAGAATTTTCCCTATTTTATTTTTCGGAAAACAGCAGAGTTTATCGATGTGTTTTGTTTGCAAGACTGAAATTTTTGGACTACAAAGATAGCTTATTTCAAATAAATCTAAATAAGAGAAAAGTCATAAAAAAAACCGGAAACTAATTTCCGGTTTTATATTTATTTTTTCTTTTTCTCTGCGACTGGTACGATTTCTATAGGATTGTCATTAGCATCATAAAAATCTTTTAGCATTTTTTCTTGTTTTTTTACCATTTCTCCAATTGTAGAGTCGCTTCCAGGTAATTTTTGCGACATCATTTCTGGTTTCAACATTGGGCGGATGGTTGCAAAAGGATCTTTTTTGAAATCCGCAATAGTTGTTTCAAATTTTTCTCTGGAAACTTCTACACGTTTTGTATTTCCACCTGGAGATACTTTTTCTATATAAGAAAGTTCTTCAAAATTGTCTACTTTTTTATTTCCCTTCAGTTCCCAAGAATAGTTTTTCCCTTCATCTTCAATTTTAACAATCAAACCAGGCAATCCATAGAATTTATATGGCCCATCTTGAAAAGGAAGGTCTGTTGAAAACCAAGCATTCCATTTTCTCCCTCCAAATTCGGTAGTCGCTTTCTGGGTATTATAAGTTCCAATTTTTTCTTTATCAGAAGTGATATTCCAATTGAATTTGATATTGTCAACATAACCCAATTTCATAGGTGTCATCCCGTTTTGAAGTCCTTCTTCAAAAATAACTTTCATATCTGGATAGACTTTTTCAACTTTATACGCAAACTTCGGCATTTTCATAGACTTGGACATATCTTTGAAAACACCCGCTTTCTGCATTTCTTCTACTTGAACTTTGATGATAGAATCCTGAGCGACCCAAGTAAAATCTCTGTAAAGTGATTTATCTTTAGTAATGTCCAGAGTTGTCATTACTGTTTCAATTTTTGCCGAATCTTTTTTCGGTTTGAAAGTTAATTCGTAGAAAAATCGATTGGATGATGTTTGTGCGGAAATCATTAAGCCTAATAATAACAAAGGAAGAATGACTAATTTTTTGAGAGATTTCATATTTTTATTTTCTTGTTTCTAAATAATTAGTGCAAGATATTCGAAAATGTTACACTAAATATTATACATTTTTTTAATTGACTCATTCATCAGTTGATAAATTTTTAAATGTTCATCATCTTTGATAAGTTCTTCGTGAAGTTTTAAAATTCTTTCATCACCTCTAACTGCAGGTCCGGTTTGAGCAGATTTTGGTTCTAAGTGATGAATTTTCTCAACAGTTTCATCAATCAAAGGAATAAAATATTTGAAAGGTAAATCCTGAGAATCTGATATTTCCTTTGCTCTTGCAAATAAATGATTCACGAAGTTGCAAGCGAAAACGGCCGTTAAATGAATGTATTTTCTTCTTTCGTAATCGGAAGTTTCAACGTTTTCTGAAACGATAGAAGCTAATTCGAATAAAGATTTTTCATCAATCTGATTTTCTGCTTCTATGAAAAAAGGAATTTTTGAATAATTGAGATTTTTAGTTTTCGAGAAAGTCTGCAAAGGATAAAAACTTGCTTTTCTATAATTACCTTTCAAAATTTCCATCGGAAGTGAACCGGAAGTATGCGCCACCAAAGCATCTTCTTTTGTAATTAATTCCGAAACTTGTTCAACAGAAGAATCGGAAACGGAAATCAGATAGAAGTCTGCATCTTCCAATTTTTTTGCAGAAAAAGGAATGTTGAATTCTTCTGAAATTTTTTTTAATTCAATTTCATTCCGCCCAAAAATCTGATGAACTTCGATATTATTTTGAGTAAAAGCTTTCGCGAGGTGATAAGCGACGTTTCCAGAGCCGATGATAACTGTTTTCATAAAACAAAGATAAAGTTTTGATTAATCTTGAAATAGTTACGTTTAATATAAATTCAAAGAAAATTCAAAAAAAAATTTAACTTTGATCTTATTTTTTAATCAAAACAACGAAACATCTTAATGAAGCTCAAGGATGAGGAAATTGTAAAGCTTTTATCTGCACCTCAAACTGTAGAGAAAGGTTTGCGTGCGATGATGGATGCTTATCAGAGCCGTCTCTATTGGCATATCAGGCGACTGATTGTTGACCACGACCTCGCTCAGGATGTTTTACAGGATACATTTATCAAGGCGTATCAGAATATTCACCAGTTCAAGAGTGATAGCAAATTGTACACTTGGCTCTACAGAATTGCAACCAACGAATCTTTGCAACAACTCAACAAAATGAACCGGATGAAAAAAACAGACGAAGATGCTGAATATTATATGCAGAATCTAGTCGCTGATAATGCTGGAAAGGATGCGGAAGAAATCCAGATTCTACTACAGAAAGCAATCCAAACATTGCCGGAAAAGCAGAAATTGGTTTTCAATATGCGGTATTATGATGATTTGCCTTATGAGGAAATTTCGAAGATTCTGGATATGTCAGTCGGAACTTTGAAGACTAATTATCATTATGCCAAAGATAAAGTTGAGCAATATATAAAGGACAATTACTCGGAAGAGTTTTAAAAATAATAAGAGAAGAAATAGTTATGAAACGTTTTTGACGTTGCATTTGACAAATGAAAAATTAAATAAGAGTAAATGAAAATTGATATAGAAAAACTGAACAGAAAAAATCCTTATCCGGAACCTTCGGATGAGTTTTTCAAGATGCTTCAGGATAATGTGATTTCGAAAACAATTGGAGAGAAAAATCCTGTTGTTCAGAAAGAAGCAAAAGTTTTCTCTCTGAATTTTAAATGGGTTGCTGCCGCAGCAGTTGTTATGATTGCTGGGATTACTGCATTTTTAGGACTTAATGATAATCCTGAAATGCAAATGGCTCAACAAAAGCCAATTGTTGACAGTGTTTACGAAATCCATTCTACAGAACAAAAATCTACAAGTGCAATGGCTGATAATAATACGGTTTCAAATCCATCTCAATCTGTTGAACATAAAGTTGAACATTTGAAATTGCATCCGGCTATTGCTAATTTGTCAAAGTCTGATAATCGTAAAAATAATAGATTTGATAATACAGACAGACAAGATTATGCAGTAGATGCGAAAAAGAAAACTGAATCGGAAGTTGAAAAGGTTCTTGCAGCTTTCACACCTGATCAGATAAAAGATATTGATAGAAATAGCGAACAAGATGTTTATCTTGACCTTTATAATTAATAACAAAATATTAGAGAGATGAAAAAATTGTTATTGACTATTCTGATTGCAGGATTATTTTCTGCACATACGGTAAGAGGACAAGAACGTAGAGCTGGGAATACAGCTACAACTCAACGAAGTAATACCAATTCTGCTTTAAGAAGTGGTTCTGCGTCATCTTTATCTCCATCCGGAACTTATCAAAGACAAACTACTACAACTATTCCTAGAGCATCTGAATGGAGGACGATGAATATGGATGAAAAAAGATCTGCGGTTAGCAATATGTCCGTGAAAGAACGTTCTGTTTTTCTTCAAAAAATGAAAGAGAATATAGCTATTGATGACCTCAATATCCCAGCAGACAAACAAGATGAATTTAAAAGTCTCTTTGCGGAGTATCAGAGCAATCAGAAACAGATAAAGGAAAAATTTCATTCTGATAAGAATTTTGAAAAACTATCAGATGAGGAAGCAACCAATAGACTGAATCAGAGTTTTGATGTTGGTCAGCAATTGCTTAATAATAGAAAGATTTATGCGGATAAATTTTTAAAAATTCTTACACCTCAACAAGTTTTGAAGCTTTTCCAAAATGAGGGAAAAATGCGAGACAAAATACTTGATAAGAAAAACGATAAATAGATTAACGAACCTCTAATTTTTAGAGGTTTTTTTTATTTTATCTTTCACATTTGCAATTGTCTGCAAATAATTTTCCTATTATGTTAAAAATATGTATTTTCGCACACTATTATAAACATATAACATAAAATGGCAATTTTAGGTGAAATTAGAAAAAGGTCTTGGCTACTATTAGGTGTAATAGCACTAGGATTGGTATCATTTCTTTTCAATGCGGATACTTTTGATAAGATGTTTTCAAAGAATCCGAACGTTTTTGGTAAGGTAAATGGTGAAGATATTACCAGAGACGAGTTCAACGACCAGCTTTTCATAATGCAACAACAGGCTCAGCAACAAGGTCAACCTACAAAAGGTCTTGAAGAGCAAGCTTGGCAGATTCTTGTACAATCAAAATTGATTAAACAACAATTTGAAAAAATGGGACTTAAGTTGACAGACGATATCTTCTGGAGCCAATTACAATATGATCCTATTTTTGCACAGAATCAACAATATTTTGATGAGAAAGGAAACTTCAAACTTCAGGAAATTAAATCTGAGATAGAAAAATCTCAGGCTACGAATCCTGAAAATTATAATTTCTGGTTGAAAAACAGAAAAGCAATCGAGTACAGAATGATGGCGAGAATGCTTTTTGGTAACATCACGTCTGGAATTACTACAAGCAAAAAAGAAGCGGAATTGATGATCAAATTCCGTGATGAGATGGCAAACATCGATTTTGTGAAAGTTGATTATTTAGAGTTTTCTAAGAAAAATGATGTAAAAGTGACTACTCAGGATCTTGCAGATTATATCAAGTTACATCCTACAAGATTCAAAGCGACTGCAAGCAGGAATTTGGCATATGCTTATTTCCCAGCTACACCAAGTGCTCAGGATGATGCAGCAACTTTGAACGAGTTGAACAAACTTTACCTTAAAGGAACAGACGCTTCTGGCGGAACTGAAAACTTCCAGAATACAAAGAACGATTCTATGTTTGTAGAGCTTAATTCTGATGTGCCATTTATTCCTCAATACGTAACACCTTCCCAATTGCCAACGGAAATTAAAGATAAAGTTGCTACAGCTACTATCGGTCAAGCTTTTGGACCATATAAAGAACAGAATCTTTATGTTGTTTCTAAAGTTTTGGATAAGCAGATGAAGCCTTCAGATTCAGTTAGTTCAAGTCATATTTTGATTGCTTACAAAGGAGCAGAAAGATCATCTGCGACAAGAACTAAAGAAGAAGCAAAAGTTTTGGCGGATAAAATTTTAGCAGAAGTTAAAGCCAATCCAGCAAAATTTGAAGAAGATTTGAAGCAGTCAGATGAACCAAATGCTGTTGAAAGAAAAGGAAGTGTGGGTTGGACGACGCCTTCTTCTCCTTTTGCACCAGGATATCTTAGCTTTTTAGCTTCGCACAGAAAAGGTGATATTGGTTTAGCTGAAACCAATTTTGGTTTTCACATTATTAGAGTTGACGAAAGACCAGAAGCTTTAAAATATAAAATTGCTCACTTAGCTAAAAACATCAAAGCTTCTGATAAAACAGAAAATCAAGTGTTGACTCAAGCTACAAGATTTATCCAGCAAACAGAAGGTAAAACTTTTAATCAGTTCAAAACTCTTGCTGAGAAAAATAAATATCAATTCCAAAATCCTAAAACTGTAGGCCGTTTCCAAGGAACACTTCCAGGAATTGGAACGGATAAAGATGCTGATGTTATTGCTTGGGCATTTGACAAAAAGAGAAATATTGGAGATACAGATATCTTTACAGTAGAAGGAACTGGTGATAGAATCGTAGCTTATGTTGTAGGAAAACAAGATGAAGGTCTTGCAGATCCAGAAACTGTAAGAGATCAAATCGAGCCAATTGTTAAAAATAAAGTTCTTGCTAAGAAAATCATTGAGAAAATCAATGCTGGAAAATATACTTCTCTAGATCAAGCTGCAAAAGGTCTTGGCGTAACTAAGGCTAGTGCAACAGTTAATCTATTCAATCCGAGTGTAAATGGCGCAATGGAACCAAAAGTTGCTGGAGCTGCATTCGGAAACGGAGTTAACAAACTGTCTCAACCAGTTGAAGGTATGACAGGAGTTTATCTTATAGTTAAGAAATCTGTGACGACAAACAAATTGCCAGGAGATATCAAGCAGATTACAGAATCTATTACTCAACAAGCTTCTCAGCAGTTTACAGGAGCGTTTTTGAAGAGTCTTCAGGATAATGCAAAAATCAAAGATTTCAGAATTGAAGTTTGGGACAGAAATCCTCAACAATAATTCTTAATTAAATATCAGAATAAGCAAAAGCGGCATAATTGTCGCTTTTGTTGTTTTTATTTATATCAATTATAAATCCAATATTCATATATTTGCTAATTAGTTAAAACAAAAAAACGTGAAGTTAAGTAAAGAATTAAAAACAGGGCTGATAGCTATTTTTGCGATTGTCAGTTTTGTTGTTCTATATCAATTTATGAAAGGTAAAAACCTTTTTACAACAGATAATGTGTTCTATATAAAATATGATAATGTAGAAGGACTTTCGGTTTCTAATCCAGTTTCTATCAACGGACTGAAAGTAGGTCAAGTAGATGAAATAAAACCAATCACCAATGGAGGGAAATTACATTTTGTCGTAAAATTGACAGTAGATGATAAATACGAATTTTCTAAAAACTCTACAGTCGAGATTTTTGAACCAGGATTGATGTCTGGAAAAGAAATGAAAATTAATCTTTTTTATGGTGGAGAAACTGCAAAAGATGGAGATACTTTGAAAGGTAATTATCAATTATCTATGCTCAATAATCTTTCTTCTCAGGTAGGCCCAGTGAAAGATCAATTACAAAGCGTTTTGAAAAGAGTGGATTCTTTGACAAACAATGCCAATAAAATGTTTGATGATCGTAATCGTGCTGAGATTGCAATGTTACTGAAAAGCCTAAACCATACGATTGCTTCTTATGATCGTACTTCTCAAGGAATCAATTCGCTTTTGTCTAATAACGATCCTCGTTTGCAAAAAGTATTGGACAATGCTAACCAGACTATGATCTCTGCAAACTCTGCAGTTGATAAATATGGTAACCTTGCACAAAGCATTGATACTAAAAAACTGAATGAAACTATCGCTAATCTTGATGCTACAGTTTCTAGCTTGAATACCGTTATTTCCAGCATACAAAAAGGCGAGGGAACACTTGGTAAAGTGATGAAAGATGAACAACTTTACAACAATCTAGAACAAACATCCAAAAATCTGAATGAATTGATTTTAGATTTAAAAGCTAATCCGAAACGTTACATCAACTTCTCGGTTTTTGGTAAGAACTCAGATAAAAAATAAACTATGCAATATATTGATAATGCTGTTTTTCTAATTCTTTTAATTGCTGGTTTCGGGCTGTTTTTTAAAAGTCTGAAAGAGATCTATCGCAATATCAAATTAGGAAAAGAAATCAACAGAACCGATAGAAAATCGGAACGCTGGGCAATTATGACCAGAGTCGCTCTCGGACAAAGCAAAATGGTAAAACGTCCTATTGCCGGAGTTTTGCATATTTTTGTTTATGTTGGTTTTGTAATTATCAATATTGAGTTATTAGAAATTATTATCGATGGAATCTTCGGGACACATCGGTTTTTACAAAGCATTTTAGGGAGTTCTTTCTATGCATTTTTCACATCGATTTTAGAAGTTCTAGCGGCTTTGGTAGTTTTCGCTGTAGTTGTGTTTTTCATCAGAAGAAATTTCTACGGTGTCAAAAGATTGACAATGAAAGAATTGTTTGGCTGGCCAAAACAAGATGCCAACTGGATTCTGATTATAGAATTTGCTTTAATGGTCGCTTTCTTCACAATGAATGGAGCGGATTATTATGCTGATGCCAATCGCTTTGATTCTAATTTTCCAATCTCAAAACATCTATTTCCTTTCTTTGGAAATTTCAGTTTAGAAACACTTCATATTATAGAAAAATCAGCTTGGTGGTTTCACTTTGTTGGGATTTTGTTCTTTATGAATTACCTTTATTATTCTAAGCATTTGCATATTATTTTAGCTTTTGCAAATACATGGTTTGCTAATCTTGAGAAAAAAGGAAAATTCAATAATTTGGATTCTGTAACGAAGGAAATCAAATTGATGATGGATCCTAATGCTGATCCTTACGCAGCTCCAGCAGAAGGTGAGGCAGAAGTTCCTTCAAAATTCGGTGCGGAAGATATTTTTGATCTCAATCAGCATCAATTGATGAGTGCGTATTCTTGTACAGAGTGTGGAAGATGTACATCATCTTGCCCGGCAAATATTACAGGAAAGAAATTGTCTCCGAGATTGATTATGATGAAAACCAGAGATCGTCTGGAAGAAGTTGGAAGAAATATCAACAAGAACGGTGGTAAGTTTGTTGATGATGGCAAAAAATTATTAAACGATTACATTACCAAAGAAGAACTTTGGGCTTGCACAACTTGTAATGCTTGTGTAGAGGCTTGTCCGGTTCTGATTGATCCTTTGTCAATTATTTTTGAAATGAGGAGATTCTTGGTAATGGAACAATCTGCAGCGCCTACAGAATTAAACTTGATGATGACAAACGTTGAAAATAATGCTGCACCTTGGCAATATAATCAAGCTGACAGACTGAATTGGGCTAATGATAATTAATCTAACAATGTAAAAAATGTAACAATGTAACAAAGATTGGTAAATTGTTCCACTGTTATATTGGTAAATTGAAACTAATATGGATTTCACTATAAAAACAATGGCAGAATATGCAATGGAAGGCAAATCTCCCGAGGTTCTCTTTTGGGTTGGTTGTGCCGGAAGTTTCGACGATCGTGCGAAAAAAATCACGCGTGCATTCTGCAAAATCCTTAATAAAATCAATGTAGAATTTGCTGTTCTGGGACAGGAAGAATCTTGTACTGGTGATCCTGCAAAACGTGCCGGAAACGAATTTGTTTTCCAAATGATGGCTTTGACGAATATCGAAGTTTTGAATGCGTACGAAGTCAAAAAAATCGTTACAGCTTGCCCGCATTGTTTCAATACTTTGAAGAATGAATATCCTTGTCTTGGCGGAAATTACGAAGTTTTACATCATACGCAGTTTCTTAAAAACTTGATGAATGAAGGCAGATTGAAAATCGAAGGTGGAAGTTTCAAAGGGAAAAAGATTACTTTCCACGATCCTTGTTATCTAGGAAGAGCGAATGACGAATACGAAGCGCCAAGAATGCTTTTGGAAAAACTAGATGCAGAATTAGTAGAAATGAAACGTTGCAAAACCAACGGCTTATGTTGTGGAGCTGGTGGCGCACAGATGTTCAAAGAACCGGAAAAAGGTAATAAAGACATCAATATAGAAAGAACAGAGGAAGCACTTTCATTCGAGCCAAAAGTGATTGCGACCGGTTGTCCATTTTGTAATACTATGATGACAGATGGTGTAAAACACTTCAACAAAAATACAGAAGTAGAAGTAAAAGATATTGTGGAACTTTTGGCAGAAGCAGAAGATCTTTAAATCATCTTTACAAAAAAAATTAAAGCCTCAGAATTTCTGGGGCTTTTCATTTTACAGATTTAGATAAAAAATCCGTAATTTTATATCTTTAAATTTCAAAAAGAAATCGTCAACAGCGATTCCTTAAGACAAGTAAAAATCAATAAATATCTTCTTATGAAAATCGAAGAATCAAGTATTGTAGAAACGAACGATTATCGTGTCATTATATATCCCGCTTCAAGACCTTTCACAGCTAAAGAAAGCAAAACAATTGCAGAAAAATTGTATGATTTTTTAGGTGGTTGGGCTGCTCACGGAAAAGAATTGTCGTCTTCTTTTAAGATTGAAAAAAATCAGTTTATCATCATCTGTGTAGATGAGGAAAAAGAAGTCGCTTCTGGTTGCAGTATCGATGCACTTGGAAAAATAATGAGAGAACTGGATGCAGAGTTTGACCTTGGATTATTTGACAGAATGAAAGCCAGCTTTGTTGAAAATGGAGAAGTGAAAACTTTAAAATTATCAGACTTCAAAGCTAAAATTAGAAGTGGAGAATTGTCTAAAGATATCGAGGTTTTTGATTTTTCAAAAAATACTTATCTCGATTTCTTGAGTCATTTCTTACAACCTTTTGCAAGAAGTTGGGCTTCTTCAATATCTTAGTCTTGATTAATTCAAGATTCTTATAATTTCAAAAATGTAATTTTGAAAGTACTTTTCATTTCTTCTTGGTTTCCCAATAGATTAGAAACTACGAATGGCAATTTTGTACAACGCCATGCAGAAGCGGTTTCTACTTTGCATGATGTGGAAGTCCTGCATGCAATCGGAGATTTTAATCAAAAGGAAATTTTTGTTTTTGATGATAAGATTATTAATGGAATTAGAACATTGATTATCTATTACAAGAATTCAAAGAATCCAATTCAGAATTTTATTAGAAGGATGAAGGCTTACAAAATGGGATTTGAAAAAATGAGAACTCCAGATATTGTACACGCCAATGTGCTTCACAATAATATGCTTTTTGCAATCTATATTAAACGGAAATATAAGATTCCTTATGTAGTGTCTGAGCATTGGTCTGGTTTTCTGAAAATTAATAGAAGCAAACTTTCTTTTACAAGTTTGTTTATTGCGCGGATTATTGCCAGAAAGGCATCTTGTTTATTGCCTGTAAGTAGAGATCTGAAAGAAGATTTAGAAAAACTAGAACTAGGAAAAAATTTTAAAGTTGTTGGGAATGTAGTAGACACGAAGGTTTTTTATCCCGCAGTCTCTCAGAGGAATATTTTTACATTTCTTCACATATCGAATCTTATCCCGCTTAAAAACCCGGATTTGATGATTGAGGCGGCTATACGACTTAGAAAAGAATATGAAAATTTCGAGTTTCATATTGGCGGAGATGGTGATGTAGCAAGGCTTAATAACATCATTGAAAAGCATAACGCTCAAAGCTTTATTAAAACATTTGGAGAAATTTCCCATAAAGATGTTGCTGAAAAGATGAGAAATAGCGATTGTTTTATCCTCTTCAGTGATTATGAAAATTTGCCTTGTGTGTTGCTTGAATCCATTTCTTCCGGAACTCCTGTGATTGCAACTCGAGTAGGCGGAATTCCGGAAATTGTAAACGAAAACCAAGGGATTCTGATTAATAGATCTACAGAAGAATTATATTTGGCAATGAAAAATATGCTGACTAGAAATCTTAATGTAGATTCTCCTGAACAACTACATCAATACATTTTAGACAATTTTTCGGTTGCAACAGTAGCAAAGGATTTTAGTGAGGTTTACAATAGCGTGTTATAAAATCTGATAATGATTTAAAGAATGATTAAAAGGCATTTATCAAACTAAAATGAAAAGTTTAGAGGATTTTATCAAAGCATTCTTTGCTAATAAGGGACAACATGTTTTTTTGTCATTATTAATAACCAAAATCTGTGCATTTACTGGCTCTCTTTTTATGATTAGGATTCTACCTGAAAAAGAGTTTGGACTATTAAGTATTGTGACTTCTTTTTTTGTGGTTTTTGTCTCTTTTAGCGGGCTTGGTAGTTTTCAAAGCTTGATTAGATTTGGCTCATTGAGTAATTCTGATGAGGAGAAGAAAGAGCTGGCGGAGTATCTTTTGAAGAAAGGTTTTCTTAATCAGGTTATCCTAAGTGTTGTGTTTTTTTTGATTTCGTTTTTATATGTAAGTCATTATTATTACATTTTTTATATTTTCTTTTTTTTTACAATTAGACTGATTGGGTTTTATTTTTTTAGCCACATCCAGGCAGAGCGTCGTATTTATCTGAAGAATGATGAGTTCGCGATGATAAACAACGTTGTTAATATTTCTGGATTAGTCCTTATGGTTGTATTTTCAATCTTTTGGGGATTATATGGTTATTTGATTGCCAATGCTATTGCTCCGTTTTTTTCACTTTTTTGGTATAAGAAATCCAAGAAGCCTACAAAACCATTATTGAGATATAACAAAAAAGAAATCTGGAGTTTTGCTCTGTATGCTTCATTAACAGCGCTATTGTCAGACGTTTTTTTTTCGGCAGATATATTACTATTGAATTTTTTTAAGGACGAATCCGCAGTTGCTAACTATAAAGTTGCATTATTAATTCCTGCAAATATTACTTTTTTAGCCCTATCTTTCATGCAAAGCGATTATCCAGTGTTGGCTAAAAACCACCTTGATAAAAACTTTTTAATCAATTATATAAAGAATTATTATAAGATTTTCATTCCTATATCCATTGTTATATTGATAGTTGGCTGGTTTTTCAACACGATGATACTGAAACTTTTTTTTGGTGCATCTTATTTAGATAATTCAGTAGAATTTTCAATCTTATTAGCAACCTTTTGTGCAAGTATGCTACTTAGGAATTTATATGGAAATATGCTCTCTGCAGTGGGTTTGATGAAACGAAATACATTTTATTCAATCCTTTCACTCATTCTTTTAGCTATTTTCTCTTATTTCTTAGTTCCCAAATTTGGAGTGCTGGGAATGGCAATTTCCTTAGCAGTTACTTTAACGATTATTGGATTTTTAATGATGTTTTCATTTCTTACCTATCTTCGAACTTTGAAATAAAGTATCTTTGTCATAATGAAACTCAAGATATCAATTATATTATCTACCATTTTTCTTTTGCTCTCTTGCCAAAGAGATGAGGGAGAAATACAGGTCATAGATCAAGTTTTAAAGCTTTATATGAGTAGTGCAACTACAGGACAAGACTTACTGAATTCAAATATCGATGGATCCTATTCGGCAGTTGTTTTACAAGATCTTTTAGGGACAAGAGATTTGCAGACAATTTCGGGTTATACATTTCCGAAAGATGCCGATACGGTTGTCTATATGGATTATCCAGCTGGTGCAGTTAGATTAAAAATAGATTCCCTTAGTAATGACGCTCAGCAGACTTATTATTCCAGATTTGTGATTAAGTTGTCAACAGAAGATGCGGTGTTGCCCGATGATTACGATACAATCAGGATAGAGTACACTTCAACACCTTCTCTTTTCCAAATTTCAAAACTTTGGTACAATGATGAGCTGAAATTCACAAAAACGAAAGGGCAACCAAACATTGTCAAAATCGTGAAATAAAATCCTTAAATTTGCAATCGTCAGAGAATTAATATTGATTTTCTGATTATTAAATACTATCAACCAACAACCAAACTATGTTACAGGTTAATTTTTTGCGCGAGAACAAAGAGCGCGTTTTGGAAGGCTTGAAGAAAAGAAACTTCAAGGAATTAGATTTGGTCGATGCAGCGATTAATGCTGACGACGAAAGAAAAAGATTACAGTTTGAGCTAGACTCACAACTTTCCGAAATGAACAGAATCTCCAAAGAAATCGGAATTCTGATGAAAGACGGAAAAAAAGAGGAAGCTGAAGCTGCTAAATCCCAAACGTCGCAATACAAAGAGTCCAGCAAAGAATTACAAAATGAGTTGAATGAAGCTGAGAAAATACTTCTCAATATTTTATATCAAATCCCGAATATTCCATACGAAAAAGTAGTTGCCGGAGTTTCTGCAGATGATAACGAGATTGTTTATGAATCTACAACTGTGGAAGGTCTTGGGGAAGGTGCAATTCCACATTGGGAACTGGCTAAAAAATATAACTTGATTGATTTTGAATTAGGTGTTAAAGTAGCTGGCGCTGGTTTTCCTGTTTATTTTGGGAAAGGTGCACGTTTGCAGAGAGCTTTGGTTCAATATTTCTTGGACAAAAATACAGATGCTGGTTATCAGGAAGTAAACGTTCCACACGTTGTGAACGAAGCTTCTGGTTACGGAACCGGACAATTGCCTGATAAAGAAGGACAAATGTACTACGTTGGCGCAGATGATTTATATCTGATTCCAACGGCAGAAGTTCCAGTGACCAATATCTACAGAGATGTGATTATTGACGAGAAAGATTTGCCAATTAAAAATACAGCTTTTTCTCAGTGTTATAGAAGAGAAGCGGGAAGTTACGGAGCGCACGTGAGAGGTTTGAACAGACTCCATCAATTCGAAAAAGTGGAGATTGTAAGAATCGAGAAACCTGAAAATTCTTATGCTGTTTTGGAAGAAATGGTAGAGCACGTTAAATCTATTTTGGAAGATTTGGAATTGCCTTACAGAATCTTGAGATTGTGCGGGGGTGATACAGGTTTTGCATCAGCAATGACTTATGACTTCGAAGTTTGGAGTGCAGCGCAGGAAAAATGGTTGGAGGTAAGTTCTGTTTCCAATTTTGAAACATTCCAAGCGACACGTTTGAAATGCCGTTATAAAGGCGATGGAAAAACACAATTGGTTCACACGCTAAATGGTTCCGCAATGGCTTTGCCAAGAATTATGGCAGCTTTGTTAGAAAATAACCAAACACCAGACGGAATCAAATTGCCAAAGAAAATCGCAGAATATGCAAGATTTGAATTGATTAATTAATTTGAATTTTAACACTAATATGAAAGTCGCAAATTTTACTTTGCGACTTTTTTTGTTTTATTTAACCAGAATCTTTGTCATTCCGTAGGAGTCTAGATTGCTGAGCGAAGCGCCCTTGCGAACCTTAAAATATTTTCAATATTGAAAAAGAAATCTTTGCGAACTTTGCGTTTAAAATAAAACTATTTCTTCAAATTCAAAAAGTAATTCCAAATCAATCGAATCTCGCCATAATCAAAATCCGAAGGCAAAACAGATTTCCAATCGTTTATATTTTCCTTTGGGTCTGCTTTGAATTGTTTTTCGAAAGCTTCAACTTTACTTTTTGGATAGATTCTCAGAAGGTCGTTTCTGTCTAAGAGATTTTGCTCAGCATATTTTGAAAGATGCCCAAAAATAGTCGAATTTACCAAACCTCTTTCTTTCGCAATCTCAGAAACCGTTTTTCCATTTTGGAATAGTTGGTAAGTCAAAACGTGCGTCGGAACTTTCTTGATGGCCATAGAAACTTCAACATCTTTTTCTTTATCGAATAATGGCGTTTCCAAAAGATAAACCTCTTTCAAATCCTTAAGATAATCTTCGATATCGTCCAACCAGACACGGAAATCTTCGTTGAAAGCTTTCAAACCTTTTACACCTTTGGTTTCGGAATAAAAATCTTTAAGCGGAGAAAATATTTTCTCATTCACATTCGAGAAAAAGAAATTGACAGCACCTTTGGCTTTGACTTCAATCTCAGTCCATTCTTCCTCACCTTGCAAGAATTTCTGAGTTTTCTGAACCAAGATTCTTTCAAACTTTTGGAAAATAGTAATGTAATTTTCAACGTCAGCTTTCAAACAATGATACAGATAATCGGCTTTTTCTTTATCAATGAATTTACTGCTTCTGCTAATCACCATCCAGTTTTCCAAAGCAGACTGAAACCAAACACAATCAATCCTTCTAATGACTTTTTGAATGCTGTAATCGTATTTTTCAGAATTAAGGATTTCCTCAATTTTAGAATTAGCGTGCGTCTCATCCTGAAACTTCGAAACTCGTTTGTCAGAGAAAATAACTTCGGGCGTGATTTTAGATTTAAGGACAATTCCTTCCAAAGTTCGGCACCGCGACAACGCTACATAAACCTGACCTGAAGCGAAACTTTTTCCTGCATCAATAATCAATCTGTCAAAAGTCAAACCTTGACTTTTATGAATCGTAACCGCCCAAGCCAAACGAATCGGAAATTGTTTGAAACTCCCCAAAACTTCCTCCTTGATGTTCTTTTCATCATCCAAAGAATATTTTTTTTGTTCCCAAGTCTCGGCTTTCAAAGTGATTTCTTCTTCGCTTCCGTCAAGAATTACGGAGATTTCATCTTCATCGAGATAAGAGATTTGAGCCAGTTTTCCGTTGTAATATTTTTTATCAGGAGAAGTATCATTTCGGATGAACATAATTTGTGCGCCGACTTTCAGTTCCAGAACTTCATCATTCGGATATTGTGTCTCTTTGAATTCGCCAACAACATCTGCCTTGTAAGAATGTGCTTTTCCGCCAAGTTCTTTAATCTTTTTTTGATTGATGTCGTCCGCCATTTTGTTATGCGAACAGAGATAAACATAAGCTTCATCTTTCGGGTCAAAGTCCGGTTGATATCTTTTGTTCAGAGCTTCGAAGTCAATGTCTTCTGTAATTCCGTCTCTAATCGCATTTAAAATTTCTAGAAAATGTTCATCGGTTTGTCGGTAAACTTTCGTCAATTCTAATGTGATGAAATTACTACCTTCCAAAGCTTTGGCGTGAAAGAAAAACGGCGAAGAATAATACATTGATAAAATGTGTTCGTCCCTCACAACGGGCGGTAACTGATAAAGGTCGCCGATGAACAACATCTGAACACCTCCAAATTTCTGCTGATTTCTGCGAACGTGACGAAGAGAAAAATCCATCATATCCAGAACATCCGCACGCAACATCGAGGCTTCATCAATAATGATAATTTCGATTTCGCGGAGAAGTTTTAGTTTATCTTTTCGGTACTTGAAATGGGGCATCAAGTCGGCAATATTATTCGCCAGATTTTGGTCGATTCTTTCCGTAGTTGGGAGAAAAGTTCTGAGCGGTAAACCAAACATAGAGTGGATTGTAACACCGCCCGCATTGATAGCTGCGATTCCCGTAGGCGCAACTACAATGTGTTTTTTCTTGGTTTTTTTTACAAAATCGTTGAGAAATGTAGTCTTTCCGGTTCCTGCTTTTCCTGTGAGAAAAATGCTTCGATTGGTGTGTTCTACGATTTCAAAAAGAGAGTCATTCATCGATTCAAAGATAGAGAATCAGGAGAGAAGAATCAAGTTTAAAGAGACAAGAAAAAAGAATCATTAAATTTAATGTTAGAACTTAATTTTGCATCTAACATCTAACATCTAACATCTAACATCTATTTAATCCTATCAGGATTCTGTTTAAGAAAACTATCCCAACCAGAATAAGATTTGTCTGTTGAGAGACTTCCGGAATTAAAATGATGACAAACAGCAACCGCCAAACCATCAGATGCGTCAAGATATTTTGTAGGAAATTCTTTCAGTTTTAAAAGGTTTTGAAGCATTCCTGCGACTTGTTCTTTGCTGGCATTTCCGTTTCCGGTGATGGCCATTTTAATTTTCTTTGGAGAATATTCTATGATGGGAATATTTCTGTGGAGACTTGCAGCCATTGCAACACCTTGAGCTCGCCCAAGCTTTAACATACTTTGAACATTCTTTCCAAAAAATGGCGCTTCCAAAGCGGTTTCATCCGGATGATATTCATCAATCAAAGCTAAAGTTTTATCAAAAATGACTTTTAGTTTGGTTTCGTGATTTTCGTATTTTTTAAGGATTAATTCGTGGATGGCAATCAGCTCCATTTTACTTCCTTTTACAGAAATAATTCCAAATCCCATTACTGCAGTTCCTGGGTCAATTCCTAAAATTACTTTTTCCACTACCATATCAGCAAAATTACAATTATTATCGAGATGTTTTCTATTGACTTATCTTTGCACGTTGAATGTAATCGATAGATTTATGAAGTTTTTCCTTATTCCGTTTTTCCTATTTGTATTTACCAATACCTTTTCTCAGAATTCTGACAGTCTTAAAATTGATAATGTTAATATAGAAATTGATAGCTCAAAAGTTGATTCCAAAGTATCTATCGGTCGACAATTGGTATTAGATGGTAAACAGATTGTGAATAATATTTTCCATAGCTACACGAGACCCATTTATTGGAAAAAAGATAATTGGTTGGATTTTGGAGGCGTGGCTCTTGGAACAGTTTTGCTCTATTCTGTAGATAATGATACGAGTCGTTTTTTTATGAAACAAGGAGAGAAAGCGCCAGAGGTTCTTAAAAGTTTTGGTTACTACTTCGGAAGTCCACAAAATAATTATGGTATTACAAGCGCAGTTTACCTGACAGGATTATTTACTAAAAATGAAAAAATCCGAAATACTGGTGTGCTGATGATTTCTTCCGCAACTACAGCTGGTGTATTGCAAACATTTATGAAAACCTTAGTTGGAAGAGCGCGTCCTGGAGCAGGCGAAGGCAAATTCTATTTCAAGCCATTCAGCGGACAACCAGCTTATAGGTCGTTTCCATCTGGACATACGATTTTGGTTTCAACTACAATGTTTGCATTAGCAAAACAGTTTGAAAATCCTTGGGTAAAAGCTGGAATCTATACTGTCGGAGCTATTACGCCTGTGTCAAGAATGTGGGATGGGGCTCATTTTTTCTCGGATGTTTTTCTAAGTGCGGCAATTAGTTACTTTGTTGTAGACTCAACATATCGTTTTATGAATAATAATAAATTGAGTAATACGAAAAAAATAGTGACTTGGAACTTAAGTGCTTCTCCTAATATGGTAGGGGTAATAGGTGTTTTTTAGATGGATTGCTTTTTGTTGTTACATTGATAATGATGTGTTAAGATTTTCATAAACATTAAATGAGAAGCTTGTTTTAAATGAAAAGTTGTTAATTTTAGAACTCTAAAAATTAACAATCGAAACATGAAGAATCTTCTACTGACTGCGGCGGTCGTATTCTATGCAGGTTATGCAACACCTGTATTTTCTCAAAAAGCCGAAACACCAAAATTTATTAGTAATACTGAAGGGATTAAAGAATATTCCTTAAGTAATGGAATGAAAGTACTTTTGATTTCTGATGCTTCTCAAAGTAATGCTGTCATCAACATCGTTTATAATGTTGGTTCAAAACACGAAGGTTATGGCGAAAAGGGAATGGCGCATTTGCTGGAGCATATGTTGTTCAAGAGCACAAAAAAATTGGGCGATATCAAAAAGATGTTGTCTGACAAAGGAGGAAATGCCAACGGAACAACTTATTATGACAGAACCAATTATTACGAAGTTTTCCCTTCTAATGATGATAACTTGAAATGGTTCTTGGAAATGGAAGCTGACAGAATGGTAAATGCAACTATTTTACAATCTGACCTAGATAAAGAATTTTCTGTTGTTAGAAATGAGTTCGAGATTGGAGAAAACAGTCCAAGCGGTGTTTTGATGGAAAGAATTATGTCAACGGCTTTTCTTTGGCATAACTACGGAAACAGTACCATTGGAAGTAAGGAAGATGTAGAAAGAGTAAAAGCGGTAACGCTTAGAAAATTCTATGAAAAATATTATCAACCAGATAATGCAACCTTGATTGTTGCGGGGAAGTTTGATGAGAAAAAAGCTTTGGATTATATCGCTCAATATTTCTCGACCATTGCAAAACCGGCGAGAGTTCTTGAAACGCCTTACACGGTTGAACCGGCTCAGGACGGGGAGCGTTTTGTAGAATTGAAACGTTCTGGAGATAGCAAAGTTGTGGGTGCACTTTATCACACTGCTCCTTTTGCAGACAAAGATTATGCAGCTTTGGACGCATTGCAGGAGATTTTGACGGCTGATCCATCAGGTTATCTTTACAAAGCGATGATTGATTCTCACAAAGCGGCTTCTATCTATGCTTATCAGCCAACGGTTAGAGATGCGAGTTTTATGTATTTCGGATTGGATGTGCCGGCGGACAAAGATATCAAAGCAACTGAGAATGATTTCCGTGCTGTTTTAGATAAAGTAGGAACTACAAAATATACAGAGCAGGATGTTGCAAGAGCTAAAGCTAAGTTACTAAAGCAAATCGAAAATGTTAAAAATAACACGATTGGTTACGCTATCAACTTAACAGAGATTGTCGGTGCGGGAAGTTATAAACTGAATTTCCTTTACAGAGATGCTGTTGAAAAATTGACTGTTGCTGATGTTCAAAGAGTGGCTGAGAAGTATTTCAGAACTAATAACAGAACGGTTGGGGTTTTTATCCCTGCAAAAGATGAGGTAAGAGTTAAGAATATCGAATATACTAATGAGCAAATCGCATCACTTACAGATAATTACAAAGGGAGAGCTCTGGAAAAAGAAGCTGCACCTTTCGAAGCGAGTATCAAAAATCTGAAAGCTAATTTAACAGAAGGCAAACTAAGCAACGGAATCAAATACGGCTTAATCAAAAAGGATATCAAAGGTGGAAAAGTATTGGGTAGCTTCAAATTCCCGGTAAGTAATGCTAAGGATTTGAATGGAAAATCTGACGTTGGTTCTCTAATGGCTCAGGTTCTTAAAACAGGAACTAAAACCCACACCAAAGAACAAATCCAAGATATGCTGGACCAATGGAAATCTAACATCAATTTCGGATTCAGTGGTCAGACGTTGTTCGTTAATTTCAGTACTTACAAAGATAGCTTGCCAAAAGTAACTGCTCTTATCAAAGAAATCCTTACGGAATCAACTTTCCCGGAAGCTGAATTGACAAAAACAATCAACGAGTACAACACTTATCTTGAAAGTTCATTGAACGACCCTCAGTCAATCGCATTCACAGAAATCGAAAAGATTACTGAGAATTATCCTAAAGAAAGCATCTATTACACCGCTTCTATTCAAGAACAGATTGATAACAACAAGAAAGTGAAGAGAGAGCAACTGGTAGATTTCTACAACAAAATCTTAGGCGGAAACAACGGTGTTGGTTCTGTTATCGGAGATGTTGACAGCAAGACAGTTGCCGGATTATTAGAGTCAACTTTTGGAAAATGGAATTCTAAATCAACTTACGAGTACATCAAACCGGAATTGTTCGTAACCAAAAAACAAGACAAAGAATATCTGACCCCGGATAAAGAAAACGGTGCTGCGGTTGGAAAAATCAGTTTCTCTATGGACAGAAAATCTCCGGATTATCCAGCTTTCGTTATCGCTAACGAAATGTTAGGTAGCGGTGGTTTCTTGACTGCAAGAATCCCAACCAGACTTCGTGAAAAAGAAGGAATCAGCTACGGTGCAGGGTCTTTTGTTAATGTTCCAATTGACAACAATGTGGCATCTTGGTCTTGGTATGCATTCTTTAACCCGACTAAAAAAGATGCCGTTGATAAAGCTTTGAAAGAAGAAGTTAACAAAGCAGTAAAAGATGGTTTCACAGAAGAGGAATTCAAATCTAATTTGACTTCTTGGTTGAACTCCAGAAAGACAGGGCTTGGAAACGATAATACTTTGATGGGATTAGTCAATTCTCAACTTCAGTATGGTCAGTCTTTGGACGAATACGATGCTTTGGAAGCAAAAGTTTCTGCGCTTAAAGTAAGCCAAGTGAACGATGTTCTAAGAAAATACATCAGCGAAGACAAGTTGACTTCTGTATTTGCAGGAGATTTTAATAAGAAATAGAAATAATTATTTTCTACACCAAAAGAAAACCGCTTCAGGAATGAGACGGTTTTTTATTTTGTAATTCTGAGGTCAGAAACAATAATCTTGTAATGGTCACAATCCTCAAAACAGATTCCGTTTTCTTTCCAATAAGGATTTTTAGGTTCGAGGATGGGGACTTTATAAAGTTCAAGATTAGCCACAATCTTCTGAAACTCTTCCAACGATTCCGGATAGAAAACCAAGATGTCATCGTCATCTGATTTAGATTCTAGAATGTTATTGTCCTGAGTGAATTCCAAATGCCAATTTTCATTCTCTTTTCCAAAAAAAACACCGCCATAACCATTATGCTGCTTGAAATCTCCAAGAACTTTAAAATCCAAAACTTTGGTATAAAAACCAATCAGCTTCTCCAGATTCTGAGTATGTCGTGCGTATCGGAAAACCGTTGGATTTAGAAATTAATGAAAGTAAAAATCATTTAGCTTTTCTTCACAAAGCGTTTTAACTACATTTACCCAACTTTGTTCCTCATTCAAACACGGGATATAATCGAATCTTTCTCCGCCTCCGTGCAAGAAAATCTCTTTTCCTTCCTCCGAAATCTCTTCCAAAGTTTCCAGACAATCGGATACAAAAGCAGGACAAACTATCGCCAGTTTTTTAATGCCTTTTTTGCCAAGACCTTCCAAAGTCACATCGGTATAAGGTTCCATCCATTTGTCTTTTCCCAATCTGGACTGGAAAGTCACCAATGCTTTCTCTTTCGGGATTCCTAATTTTTGGCAAACCAATTCCGTCACTTTATAGCATTGATGTCTGTAACAGAATTGATGTGAAGGATTGTCCTCTTTTGAACAGCAATTATTCAAATTGCAAGTCTTTGTAGGGTCGGTTTTATAAATATGACGTTCCGGAACACCGTGATAAGAAAACTGTAACAAATCAAAATCTACAGGTAGTTTTTCTTTGATACTTTCCGCCAGAGAATTGATGTAAATCTCGCGGTTATAAAACGGTTCTACGTAATTAATGTTAATGTCCGGAAAGAATTTTTTTCGGACTTCTTCAGCTTTGTCAATCACCGTTTCCGTTGTGCTCATCGCATATTGCGGATAGAGTGGAAACAAAGTAATATTAGTGATGCCTTGGTCTACCAACTCTTGGATTCCGTTTTTTATAGACGGTTCGCCATAACGCATTCCCAGACCAACCGGAACATCCACCAGTTCCTGAAGCTTTTCCTGAAGTTTTTTGGAAATTACAATCAAAGGAGAACCTTCGTCTGTCCAAACAGTTTTGTAAGCTTCTGCCGATTTCTTAGGTCTGGTTTTTAGAATAATTCCCTGAACCAATAATGCTCGGAAAATCCAACGATAATCGATGACTTTTTCATCCATCAAGAATTCGTCAAGGTAGTTTTTTACATCTTCAACGCTTGTCGAATTGGGTGAACCGAGGTTTACAAGTAAGATTCCTTTTTTGTTATGAATTGGTTGATTCAAAATAATATGTTTTTGGAGATAAACGCAAATTTGTCATTCCGTAGAAAAATTTGTTGATTTCTATGGAATTACAAATTTAGGATTAAATATTCTTTTTAAGCATTGTCAGGCTGAGGTTCTCGAAGCTCATTAACAAATAATTATCCATTAACAGCTTCTACGTTTTCCACCAATTCCGGAACGAATTGTTTCAGAATGCTTTGGATTCCGTTTTTCAAAGTTGCTGTGGAAGATGGACAACCGCTACAAGCACCTTGAAGAAGCATTCTTGCGGTTTTGTTTTCTCCGTCATATTCAATCAGAGAGATTTTTCCACCGTCGTTTTCTACAGCAGGCGCAACATATTCATTCAGGATATCACTGATTTTCTGCTCGTCATTCGTATATTCTCTGTTGATAATTTTCAAAACAGGATTCTCGTGCTGATGAGGTTCGATAGTTGCAATTGCTTTTCCAGCTTGCAAAAATTCAGCAATGAAAGAACGAACCTGATTCATAATTTCGTGCCATTCAAACTGAGAATCTCTTGTCACAGCCACGAAATTATCACTTACATAGATTTCTTTCACAAAATCAAAAGCTTCGTATAATTCTTGCGCCAAAGGAACACCTTCTGATTCTTCTTTTGACTTCACTTCAATAAATCCGTCCATCAACATCTTGCTGGAAATGAATTTCATAACCGCAGGATTTGGTGTCATCTCAGAATAGATTTGATACATTTCTTTTCTTTTCTGAAGATAGATTCTTGGATTTGCCAACAATTCGTCTTCGATGATATTCTTTAGACTTTCTGCAACGTGCTCCCATTCTACAGTGTCTTCTTTCGCTACCGCAATGAAGTTGGCAGTGATGAAAATCCTATTAACGAAAGGATAATTGAACAGTTCCTGCGCCAATGGAATCTCGGAAATGTCAGAATCTCTATCTAATTCTAATGAACCCGGAATCAAAGTGTAGTCCGTAACGAACTTCATTACTTTTTTATTTTCCGTAGGTTCTATTATGACTTCTTTCATTTGTTTCTATTTATTTTAATTGTAAGATGCAACATTCAGATTTTCAGAAACTGATAAATGTTATCGCTGAATGTTTCATTTTAAGTAATTTGAACTGCAAAATTATCGTAAATTGGTGGAAGAAAAAAGCCGTCAAATCCCAATCTTGTGTTAAGTTTTGATTATGAGAAGCTTTGCGGATTTTCGATTTTTTCTATGGGTTTGATTTTACTGATTTTTTCATCAAATCATTTATCATTTATTAATTATTAATTATAAAAAATATGGCAATTATTAGAGAACTTTTAGGCAAAACGCCTCAACTTGGAGAAAATACTTTTGTGGCAGAAACTGCTGTGATCATCGGTGATGTAACGATGGGTAAGGATTGTAGTATTTGGTATAATGCGGTTTTGAGAGGCGATGTTCATTTCATAAAAATGGGCGACAAAGTGAATGTTCAGGACAATGTAATGATACATTGTACTTACCAAAAAAGTCCAACGACGATTGGAAGTAACGTTTCGATTGGTCATAATGCGATTGTTCACGGTTGCACGATAAAAGATAATGTTCTGATTGGAATGGGTGCCATTGTAATGGACGACTGTTTGGTGGAAAGTAATGCAATTGTTGCTGCGGGAGCAGTTGTGACAGCGAATTCCCATATTCGTGAAGGCGAAGTTTGGGCTGGTGTTCCGGCGAAAAAAGTGAAAGATGTGTCTCAAAATCTTATCGAAGGCGAAATTAATAGAATTGCTGATAATTATGTTAAATACTCCAGCTGGTACAAAGAAGACTAAGTTGGTATAAAGATTGAATTTCCCAAAGAAATTTAGACTATGAATAAGCTTAAATCTTTTTGGAGAATTTTAAAAGACACTTTCAACGAGTGGATGTCGTCCTCGGCTTCCAAAGAAAGTGCAAGTATGGCTTACAACGCAATATTTTCCCTGCCGGGTTTGCTTATCATCATCATTTGGGTTGCTGGGCATTTTTTCGGTGAAGAAGCTGTGAATGGTGAAATCCGACGTCAACTTCAAGGAATAATGGGGTATGACGGAGCGAAAAGTATCCAAGACATCATTGCCAGTGCAATGATTGACAAGCAGAATTTTTGGATGAAAACGCTTGGAGTTGGAACTTTGGTTTTTGGTGCAACCAGTTTGTTTTTTCAAATGCAAAGTACACTTAATAATCTTTGGGATGTTGAAGCAGCGCCGAAAAAAGCTTGGCAAAAGTTCATTCTTGACAGAGCAAATTCTCTTGGGATGATTTTGATTATCGCGTTTCTTCTTTTGACAAGTATGTTACTTTCTTCGGTTATTGGATTGGCTAATCAATGGATTACGAGATATTTTGGATTGGAAACTTATGTGATTGTTCAGGTTACTAATTTTCTTCTTGGGTTGGCGATTGTTACAGTTCTATTTGCATTGATGTTCAAGGTTTTACCGGATGTTGAAATCAAATGGAAATCTGTTTGGATTGGTGCCGTTGTAACCGCTGTGCTTTTCAATATTGGGAAAATGCTGATGAGTTTCTACTTTGATGTTTCAAAACCGACTTCTATTTTCGGAGCAGCGGGAACTGTGATTTTGCTGATGATGTGGATTAATTATTCTTGCCAGCTTGTGTTTTTTGGAGCCGAGTTTACCAAGGTTTATGCCAACAAAATGGGACATGAGATTACACCGTCTAGACACGCCAAGTGGAGCAAAGAGAAACTTTATAGAGATGCTGAATTAGAGAAAAATCCAATTCCGTCAGAGAATTTATAGCCTATTTGAAAACAGGTTTTCCATTTTCACAAACGATATTTTCGGGTTGCATTACCAACATACAATCTGAAACCAAATTATATTTCTTATTATATTCCGTAGATTTCTGATTGTAAAGATTGACTTTTTCCAAGAACTTAGCTTCATCAATTTTATTGGAATAAGCAATATATTCTACAGGTCCGCCACACGCTTTTACGCCTAATCCTACAGACTTCCAATCAGTCGCATTGGAGCAATTTTCACTTTGAGATAATGCAAGGATTTCTGATTTCAGATTCTGCATTTCTTCGGCTTCTTGTTGTGTTAGATTTCCGTTCTCAGGATTTTCTGTTGGTCTTTGTGGAAGAGGTTTAGGAAGCGTATCTGGATTAATGGTTGATTTGCAAGAGAGTGATATCGTCGCGATAATGGCTAAGTACAATAAGTTTTTCATAAAATTTTTTTGAATCTACCATCAAATATAATACCTAGAAATTTAAAATTGATAAAAATAAATTGGTATAGATTTAGTTATTAGGTAAAACCTAATACTATTTGTAACAATTTAACGTTTTAAATGACAAATTATGATGAATTACTAAAAATGAAAAATACTAACACTCATAAAATGAATTGGTTTCAGCATTTTCTAATGATATGTTCCGGCGGGAATATTCATTTGCTGAAAAAGTCACCTTCCGAATGGAACAAGTTTGCTGGAATAGGAGGAATCGTTTTGTTTACTGCGGTTTTCGCAACATTATCTGCAGGTTATGCGATGTTCACAATCTTTGATGATATTTGGGCTTCTGCTGGATTTGGACTTCTTTGGGGATTAATGATTTTCAATTTGGATAGATATATTGTTTCCTCAATCAAGAAAACTGGAACTTGGTGGAATCAAATTCTAATGACAATTCCGCGTCTGATTTTAGCGACTTTTCTTGGGATTATTATTTCAAAACCTTTGGAACTTAAAATCTTTGAGAAGGAAGTCAATAAACAATTGAATACCATTATTCAAAGGAATAAGAAACAATTACAGGCTGAGATGAGCGGAAGAATTCTGCAACAATCTGGACCATTTGATTTGGAAAAGAAACAAATTCAGAATCAAATCAAAACTTATCAATTGGCTTATGATTCAGCTTCGGTTGAATTGGAAAAAGAAATTCTTGGAAAACAATCTGGTTTAACTAGTGGAAAAGTTGGCTATGGAACTAATGCCAAAAGAAAAGCAGAACTCAAAGAGCAGAAACGAGCCGACCTCGAGAATTATCAAAAACAACAGCAAGAACGTTTGCAATATCTGGATAAAGAAATCTCAAAAGTCTATTCCAACCTAGAAACCGAAAGAAAATCGACAGAAGGAATCGAGGATAGATTCAATGGATTTGCAGCGAGATTACAGGCTTTAGATGAATTGGGGAAAAATTCTGCAATAATTGCTCTGGCAGCGAGTTTTATTATGGGATTGTTTGTCTGTCTAGAGATTTCGCCGGTTTTGATTAAACTAATTTCTTCGGTTGGACCTTACGATTATCTTTTGGAGAAAACTGAAAATGAGTTTAAACTTTATTCTAAAGAGAAAATCAGAAAAGGAAATTCATTGACAGATTATCGAATTGACGATTTTGAAGATGATCTTAAAAGCAGGAAGGAAAGAAAATCGGATTTATTATAAAAATAAAATGCTGTTCCCTATAAGAACAGCATTTTTGTAAAATGGTTATTAGTTTTTTTTAGTGTTTATTAGTCTTATTTTTTTATAAATTTCAAGCTGATTTTACTACCAGATTCCGAAACTGCGTTAATGAGGTAAACGCCAGGTTTTAAGTTTTGCACAGATGCTTGCTTGCCTTCGAATAGAATGCCTGTGTCCTTCCCACTCATATCATATATTTTTGCCTTAAAAAGTTGGCTGCTTAATTTTAAGGTTTCATAAACTGGGTTTTGCATAATCCTAACATCTTTTGCAAGAGTATTATCGCTCACAGCAAGAACTTCATTTGAAAGGTTGCTTCTCTTTATGTAAATGTTGTTGGCAACCCAATTATTATCATAAAATAAGTGATATAATTTTCCATTGGAATGAATATAATCGTCACTGTAGTAATAGTAAGGAGCAGTTTCAGGAATATTAATTTTGTATACACCACCTGTCCCGAAAGTTAGGTCCAAAGAACCATCTGGGTTTACTCTCCTGTATTTCACATCTGTACTGATATGATTCCAGTCGTTATCGTATACGTAACTGTATTCTTTTGCTATAATGCTTCCTTGTGGCTGAAATATAAAATTGTAACCAATATACTCATCAAAAGTTGCCGTTCCTCCGTTGGCGAAATTATTTACAAGGTTAAAATTTGAGTCTAGTTTTTTAATGACACTGTAGCTACTTATATCATGAATATAGATATTGTTTCCGAAAAAATAAAATGAAGAATTCTCCGGCAGGTTATAGGTTTTAGTGTTGCTCGAGCTTTCGTTATCCAGCCTTACAAGCATTTTGTCGCTATAATTGTAAAGGTAGACAGCATCCCCAATCAAGTTTAGTTCTTCAATATTTAATGAAATTGTTCTGGTGCCATTGTTGGCATAGCTGGTATCTAGCATGCCGTTGTCGTTGAATCTCATCATATAATTAGAGCCATACATCAGGAGCTTGCCAGATGGTAGCCTTACAAGACCATAAGGATAATCATCTTCAGATATGTTTTGTGCACTATATCCGGAAAAGCTGTTGTCTACAGTGCCATTAGCATTTAATCGCATTATTCTTATATCTACGCTTTCTGGGTCAATACCATTATCATATTCCGAACCATATAAAACAATTAGCTTTCCGTCGGGCAATGCGATTGCTTTAGAAAAGGTTTCATAGTAATCGTAGCTAGGATATTGATCGATAATATATTTGCCATTTGTCCCAAAAGAAGTGTCTATGCTACCATTTGGCTTTAGCTTGGTAATGCAAGCTTTGGACTCTGTTTCTGTTTCGTAGTCGCCGCAAAGGATTACGTTGCCATCGGGAAGCTCTGTCGCTTCGAAATAATTCCCCAACCCAATATGGGTCACGGTGCCATTTGTACCAAAGGAATTATCTAGAGATTGTGCATTTGTTCCTACAGAAGCTACTGTAAGCAACAAGACTGAAAGTAAAATGTTTCTCATGATGTTGAATTTTTCCTCAAAATTAAATTACATGCTGCTATTCAGTCAATACCACAAAAGGGGTATTTTTAGGATGTTTTTAAATATTTGTAGAACAAGATGAATTATTGTTAAAAGTCTGATTCGTTGAAGGGTTTTTATTGATTTTGTATTTAAGTTAAAATATTTTATTGGAACTGTTTTTTAAGAAAAAAAATAATTGAGAAATTGGCATTTTACTGGCGTTGTCTCATTGAAATTATATAGGCTAGAATGATTTTTTTTATGAAAAATTTTCAAAATAACTTGATAACTCTCTAGCATTGCGAACGCCTAACTTTTTGTAAATATTTTTAAGATGGGATTTGATTGTAAATTCTGAAATATTGAGGAGTGAAGCAATTTCTTTAACTTCATTTCCTTCACAGTATAGCTTGATTATTTCTCTTTCCCTTTTGCTGATATTAACTGATTTATGGTTGATGTTTTTAGAAAAAGTTTCCACTTTCATCAGTAGAGTAACAGCATACTCTGTTTTTTTATTAATAAAAATTGATTTTGTTGTGCCTAAGAATTTTTCGTATTTATTATCTGAGTTTTTGAGCCTGTATTCCAAGTTCAGATAGCTTTCTCCGCCATTTTTAAAATGGATCACAGAATCTAATAACACGCCGTAGCTGGTGGGTGGTTGGTTAAGAAATAATAAAAGTAATCAATGTCACTGAAGATATTGTTTTGAAAACCGTAGAATTCTTTTAGCTTATCATTGATGTAAAGAGGTTTTAGCTTCTGAAGATCGTGGAGTGTAACATAATAAGGATTACAATTGAGCTCAGAAAAAAAAGACTCTTTGAAAGCTTCGTTATGGAGATCAAAATCTTCCAAGCTATACTCGGAGAATAAAATTTCTAAGTTTTTCTGTAGTTCTTCAAAAGCCATTCATTGTTTTAAAATCCTAAAATTAATGAAAAAAATGCTTTTTTTACTGCAATATATCTAAGAAATTTCAACTTTCTTTATTGCTGGAACTCAGGCTTGCTATTGAAATTGAAGATGAGAGTATACAAGAAAAGCTTCCAAATCTGGAAGCTTTGTTTATTTTAAATCACCTACAACAAAAGGTTGTTCGGCGTTGTCGTTATAATCTCGGATGAAGCCAATTTCTTTTGATTTTGAAATAATGGATTTAGAAGTTCCTGAAAATCCATCCCCAAAATCGATACTAAAGTCGATATAACTCAATCTATTTTTTGTAAACTGAATCTTATTATAAACAAGAATAATGTTCTTTTCTTTGAGATTTTTTTGCAAACTCATTAGGTCTTGTTTGGTCATTTCTTTGTTAAAAACAACGGCTATGACTTTCTTATTCGGAGCGAAAGACATCAATCCCAAAGCAAAAATAAATAAAAATAATCCTGAGAATAAAGCTCTCTTCTTCATTTTATAAAACTAAGTTGCAAAATTAAAAAACCTTTCACAATTAATGAAAGGTTTTCTTGAAAATATTTTAAATCTTTTATTACAAAGAATAATTTGGTGCTTCCTGTGTAATAATCACATCGTGTGGATGAGATTCTTTCAATCCACTTCCGGTAATCATAACCAGTTTTGAATCTTTTTGTAATGCTTCAATATCTTTTGCGCCACAATAACCCATTCCAGCACGTAGTCCTCCGGTTAACTGGAAAATCACATCTTCTAATTTTCCTTTGTGAGGCACTCTTCCTTCGATTCCTTCTGGAACAAATTTCTTAGCTTCACTTTGGAAATATCTTTCTTTTCCACCACGTTTCATCGCAGAAAGAGAACCCATTCCTTGATAGGATTTGAATTTTCTTCCTTGGAAAATAATTTCTTCTCCCGGCGCTTCATCAGTTCCAGCTAAAAGTGAACCTAGCATTACTGCTCCAGCACCGCTTGCAATAGCTTTTACAATATCACCAGATAATTTGATTCCTCCATCAGCAATAACGGTTACATTTTTCTTTTTAGCAAATTCGTAAACGTTATAAATTGCAGACAATTGAGGAACTCCAACTCCGGCAACAACTCTCGTTGTACAGATAGAACCTGGACCAACACCAACTTTAAGAACATTAGCGCCTGCTTTTATCAAATCTTTTGCAGCATCTGCTGTTACAATATTTCCACCAACAATATCTAAGTCTGGAAATGTTTTTCTGATTTCAGAGATTTTATCCAAAACTCCTTTTGAATGTCCGTGCGCTGAATCGATAGCAACAATATCAACACCAGCTTTTACTAATGCTGTGATTCTTTCAATCGTATCTTCACCAACACCAACACCTGCGCCGACAATTAGTCTTCCATTTTGGTCTTTGTTAGCATTTGGATATTCTAATTGATTGTCGATATCTTTAATTGTAATCAATCCAACCAATTTGTTTTTCTTGTCAACAATTGGAAGTTTTTCCACTCTATTTTTAAGAAGAATCTCTTTAGCTTTTTCCAGATTGGTATTTTTATCGGAAGTAATAAGGTTGTCTTTCGTCATTATTTCTTCCACTTTTACAGAAAGATTTTCCTGATATTTTACATCACGGTTTGTGATAATTCCAATCAGAGTGTCATTTTTGTCAACAACAGGTAATCCTGAGATTTTATATTTTGACATTAGTTCTTTAGCTTCTGCTAAAGTGTGGTCTTTAGACAATGTAACTGGGTCAGAAATCATTCCGTTTTCTGAACGTTTTACACGGTTGACCTGCGCAGCCTGTTCTGCAATCGGCATATTTTTATGAATGAATCCAAGACCGCCGACTCTTGCCAATGCAATCGCCAAATCAGCTTCTGTAACCGTATCCATTGCAGCGGAAACAATTGGAACATTAAGCGAAATTTTGTCTGTAAGTCTTGATTTTAGGGAAACCTGATTAGGTAAAACTTCTGAATAAGAAGGGACTAGAAGCACGTCATCGAAAGTGATGGCTGTCTCTACAATTTTGTTATGAATAGACATCTTTACTTTCTTTGCAAAATTAAGCTATTTTTATGGAATTTGAAAATATCATAATTTATTTGATAAATAATTAATATTCAGAGAAATGATGAAAAATTAAAATTATTGATAAGTGATAGCTGATAAATGATTTCTAAGCCGATTATTAATTAATCAACTATCATTTATCTATTATCAATTATTAAAATCTGCTGAGAATTCCCCAATGGATTTTCACTTCGTTGAATTTGAATGGATTACCAATTTCGTTTCCGTTGGAAATTTGAAAACTCATCAAACCGACGGGCAGAAAAAAGTTGAAACCTAAACCTACACTGTAAAGTTTTGGCGTTATTCCCAGCGCTTTGTTGGACATCTGCCCATATTGCGCAAACAAATCGAAGAAAGCTTGGTCGTTGACGAGATAACGATATTCGGCGCCGGCAAATGCGTAAAAATCACTGATGAGACTCTGTTCATTGAAACCTCGCATCGAGTTCCAGCCTCCAAACCGAAAGAGTTCGTTTGTCGATAATTCGTTTTTTGAACTGAGCAAAGCAGATTCTCCTTTGATGTTGAGAAAGTGATTTCCTGACAAATTGAAGTTGTGTTCCGCAAAAAGGAAATATCGGATTTGATCAAATTTTTCCTGCGTGTCGTCGTAAGTTGTCTTCAGAAAATCAGCTTCTACACGGATGTTACTTTTATTAATGAACAACGGAATGTCGCTTCCAGCGATGTATTGATAATAAAGTCCAATCCCTTTTTTGCTGTAATCCCGACCGCTCGTGTAAAGCGAATCCAGAATTGCAGATGACTCGAAAGTTCCTTTGATACCTAGTTTTTGCTTAGGCGAAAGATGATAATAAATGGCTGGCAAAAATTTGACATTCGCAAAAGTAGAATCCTGACGGAAAATATTGATATTAACATTCAAACCAACATTGCTCCCAAAAGTGTACGGAATATCGGTTTGCATATCGAAAGTTTGGCCTTTATCAGGATTTCTCTGCCAATAAACACCGATACTTTCGAAGCTGTTGAACATGTTTTTGAGAACGACATTCAGGGTTCCATTGACTGTAAATTTCTCAGAATCATTATTTCCGAAGCCAATCATTCCATCAAAAGTATTGGTTTTTCGTTTTTGAGTGAAAAGAAAAACCTGTGTTGAATCTTTGGTAAATAGTGTCTGAGGCGGTTTTTCCAACGACACAAACTGATGATTCTGCAAAGATTGATTCATAGAAACCAAGTTCTTATCATCATACTTTTTACCCAAATATTGTTTGTTGAGGTTTTTAACGAATTGTTTCGGTAAACGGGTGTAACCTTTGAAAACAATGCCGTCAATTTTTCTCTGAGAAGCGGTGATAACTGAGATTTTAACCGAAGGAATTCCGTTTTCCATTTTCTGGAATTTGGTTTTCACACGATTGAAAGCGAAACCTTTATCCCGATATTTTTGATTGATATTTTTCTTAAGGGAGTCTAAATTTTTGGTGTAAATTTCACTCTTCTTAAACTTAAGATCATTAACTAAAGAATCCGAAAATTTGACATTTGCTTTGTTGAAATTGGGTCCTTTGTCGTAATAAATTTCTGTTCTGTTTTCTATTTTTTTTACGTCTTTCAGTTCTGTGAAGAAGTAAGAATTCTCGGTTAGTGAATCCAAAAATTTCACTGCTTTCGCCGAATCAGAAACGATTTTTTTGAAGTTGGTTTCTTTATCGATGAGCCAATATTCTTTTTTCTGCGCCGTTGAAAAAGCAGAAATGAAAATAACAATTATGTAAAAAAAACGAGTCAATAGAAATTTTCCAGTCTTATTTAAGTTGAAGTGTTAACATTGTCAGGCTGAGCGGAGTCGAAGCCTTTACTAATATTTTCGGAATTGGTTTCGTTCTTACAAATAGAAAGTTCTTTCAATTTCTCCCAATTATCATTAATGATGGCTTCTTTTTTCTTTCTACTCCAACCTTTTACTTGTTTCTCAAAAGAAATTGCGTGTTCAATTTCATTAAATTCATAATAAAAAACCAATTGAACTGGTCTTCTATTATGAGTATAACTTTCGGGATAATGTCCTGATTGATGTTTAATAAAACGAGATTCCAAATCGCTTGTAACTCCTGTGTAATAAGAGTTATCCGAACATTTTAATATGTAAACATAATATCGATTCATTGTGAAAGCGCTTCGACTCCGCTCAGCGTGACAAATCTAATACTAAATGTTCATTTTAAGAGATGTCAGTCTGAGCGGAGTCGAAGAGTTTATACTTTATTTGCATTTAAAACAGAAAATTAATCCATTTTATTATATTTCTTCATCAGATTTTCATAAGTATTCTGAGGAAGAATCCATTTAAGAGGAACGCCAATTTTCTGCCCGAATTTCCCAAAATAGTAATGCGCTTTCCATTTTGACTTCCCTAGAAGCTGATCAACATAAACTGCAACATCCAAAGGTTCTGTTCCGTCGCCAACGTGAGAATTCATCAAAGCATAAACTTTATCAAAGACATTTTTATACGCTTCGGAAACTTTTGTTTTTACACGATTTTCAGCAATATTGGTTTTGATATCGCCCAAATGAAGCGAACAAACGTGGATATTCCAAGGATAAACCTCGTAACGCATTGCTTCTGTTACTTTGTCCAATGCAGATTTGGAAGCAGAATAAAATCCTCGGAAAGGCAATCCCATTTCTGAACCGATACTGGAAACATTGATGATTTTTCCGGATTTCTGTTCTCTCATTTTTGGAAGAACGGCAGTCATCATTTGGACAGAACCAATTAAATTAAGATTGAATAACTTCGAAATATCTTCTTTCGTAGAATCTTCAACTGCGCCAACCATTCCCATTCCTGCATTATTAATCAGAACATCAATTCTGGTTTCCTTTTTCAGGATTTCAGAAATGGCATTATCGATTTGGTCTTTTTCAGTAATGTCTGTTGGAATCGAAACGAAATAATCTGAGTTGATGACTTTTCTGCTCAATCCGTAAACTTTGTTTCCTCTCTTTCCGAAATATTCTGCCAAGGCAAATCCAATTCCGGATGAAGCACCTGTAATGATGATTGTTTTTGACATTATTTTTAATCTAAATTTTTTGAACTAATAAAAATGATGATCTCATTGTCATTTATTTTTGAGAATAATGAATCTCCATTTCTGCTGTCAATTTTATATAATTTGTTATTATATTCTACCGAATCATTTTTTTTCTTTAATTGTAAGAATCTAAATCCTTTTTCATCAACAGAATAGTGATTTTCAAAAATATCAAATTTGTAAACAAGAATGCTTTCGCCTGCTGGAACTATTCGTTTATTCAAAATATTCCATCTATAAATCAAACGATTAGTTGTTATAAATTTTTTGTTTTCGAATTTGATATAGCAATCTGGCGGATAAACATTAATATTTCCAATATTATATTCTGCTTTAATAACTTGATAGTGTTTTTCTAAAAATATATATCCTAATAAGATTAATAACAAAACGACAAGAAAAATAGAAATTAATGTTTTCTTCATTCAATTTAATTAGTTGTCACTTCAGCAAAATCCTCCCAAAACTCAGGATAGGATTTTTCCACAACATCTTCATTTTCGATATTAAGTTCTTTGACTAAAGCGAAAGGCGCAAAAGCCATTGCCATTCTGTGATCATTGTAAGTCGCGATAGAAATGTTTTCTTCTGGTTCAGTAAATTCTGAAGATTCGATTTTCTCAACAGTTATATGTGTTTTCGCTCCCAATTTTAACAACTCATTTTGAAGCGCAACCAATCGGTCGGTTTCTTTTACCTTCAAAGTATGAAGTCCGGTAATCACAAACGGAATTTTCAATGCAGTTGCCGTTACACAAAGTGTTTGTGCAATATCCGGACAATCATTCATATCGAGAAAAATTAATTCAGAATATTCGAAAGCCGGTTCCGGTAAAAGCGTAATCGAATTTTCTGCATAATCAGAAACTGTGTTGATTCCGAAATATTTCCAATAGATTTCTTTAATCACGCTATCTCCTTGAAGAGAAAGTGTATGATAACTTTTTAATGTAATTGATTTTCTTCCAATCGCAGCCAAAGAATAGAAATAAGAGGCTGAAGACCAGTCGCTTTCTACTTCGTAATGTTCGGTTCTGTAATTATCAGAATGAGAAACAATTTCGATGGTGTTTTCTGCAAAATGAGATTTAATTCCGATTTCATTAAGGATCTTCAAAGTCATTTCCAGATAAGGACGAGACGTGATTTCTCCTTCCAATTCCAATGTCAACCCTTTTTCTAATTTTCCTCCAATTAATATTAATGAAGTCAAAAACTGGCTGGAAACATTCGCTGAAATTTTAACCGAATTTTTCTCCAATTTCTTTCCAATGATTTGCAGTGGCGGATAACCTTCTTTCTCAAGATAAGTAATATCTGCTCCAAGAGATTGAAGTGCATCCACCAAAGGTTTGATTGGACGATTTTTCATTCTGTCAGAACCAGTCAAAATGGTTTTTCTGCCTTCAAAAATCGAATAATAAGAAGTCAAAAATCGCATCGCAGTTCCGGCGTGATGAATATCAATTGTTTCGGAATCGGATTCCAAAGCTTTTTTGAGTAACGTTGTGTCCTGAGAATTAGAAAGATTGAGCATATCAATGTTTCCAAACAATTTCCCTAAAATCAAAAGACGGTTCGAAATACTTTTCGAACCGGTAATTTGAATATTTTTTCCGTCTATAAGTTCAGACTTTTTTATAATCATAATTTGTCAGATGTCAGATGTCAGATGTCAGACGTCAGAATTAATAAAACTTCCAACTTCGGACATCCAACATCCACTATTTTTTTAATTTTACGTTATTCTGATGTCGGTCTTTGTCTCTATCAGTTTTGATTTTCATTTTTTTATCGAACGCCGATTGCAAATCTGTTCCGGTTTGATTGGCTAAGCAAAGCGTTACAAAAAGAACATCAGCCAATTCTTCGCCTAAATCTTTGGATTTATCGGATTCTTTTTCAGATTGTTCGCCGTATCTTCTGGCAATGATTCTGGCCACTTCGCCCACTTCTTCCGTTAACATTGCCATATTTGTCAACTCGTTGAAATAGCGGACACCAATGGTTTTTATCCATACGTCAACCTGATTCTGTAGCGTTGTGATTTCCATTATTGATATTGATAAGCCCCAATAGTTATAGGACTTGTTCGAAGAGTTCCAACGATATCTCTCACTGTAACATTGTTTGTACCAACTCCTTTTCCTCTTGCTGGCGAATCAGCTTTTACTCTCAGATTCATCTTTTGAGTAAAATAATTCTGGAATTTTGGGTCTTCATTAGCAGTATTAGTATTACCAATGGTTAAACCTGAATTAGAAGTAAATTTCAATAATGAATTTCTGAACTCATATTCAAAAGCTAAGATATTTCCATTAGATTTATTAATTGAAATCATATCTGGAGTATCTCCATAGACAATTGAATTATTTACATTTAATTTGAAATCTCCAATTTCCGGTTCTCCATCTTCATTTTCCCACATATCACTTGCATAGATTCCGAAAGCGGACATCGAAGGATTCAAATTCCAGTAATTAGCAAGTGTACAATAATTAAGTGTATAATTTCCACCTGCAGCAATCGCAAGGTCTGCTTCACCGCAGTTGTTCATCACAACATTATTCATTGTAAGATTGGAATGGATCCCATAGATTCCTACATTTTGAAATGTATGGATAATTGTATTGTTGATTTCAACTATATTTTTTTTCAATTGAAGTCCAACATTTCCACCAAAAACTCGAGCGTAATTCATATTAAGAAGAGAACCTTCTTCCATTTTAATTCCGTTCCAGTTGGCAGGAAGTGTATCGTATTTTGTATCGCTTCTATCGCCTCGGAAAATCACTTCTTCGCCAAGGGCTCCTTTTACATCAAGAATGGAATTTTTCTCAAAATTCATTCCGCTGTTTTTTCGGAAATAGACTTTGGTTCCTTTTTCCATTGTCAAAGTTTTACCTTCAGCAACGTTTAGGTTACCGAAAATTACTTTCACTTTATCTTTAGTCCAAGTTGTATTGTCATTGATTGTTACAGGATTCTCTCCGGTTTGGATAAAATATTCTGCATTTTGAACTACAGAGAAAAGTGTTACTTTTTGTTCGCCGGCTGGAGTATTGAAAACTACTTTGTCTTCAGCAATCGCTTCCGGAGCATTGGCAACAGGTGCAATTTCTACAAAAACATAGAGACTATCTTTTTTTCTCAGCGCTACATTTTCAAAACTTGTCCCAACTTTTCCATCTACATTGATTCTGTAAAGCGAACCACTTCCGCCTTCTAAAGCAATTCTTGGAATCAGAACATCTTTATTTTCATTATTATAAACCTTTACAGCATAAGTTTCTGAACGCATTTGGTTGTAAACGGTGTCACAAAAAACCGTGTCGGTAGAAAATCTCAAAAGTTGAGTTGGCGATTCAAAAGAAATATCATCACGATTACAGCCTGCTAGAAGCAAAAGTGACCAAAATGCGATGCCAAGGAATATTTTTAGTTTCATTTATCTTGTTTAATTTTCAAAACTACAAAATTTAAATTTTTATTTTGTAAAAGCTTAAATTTTCTTAGATATTTTTAATAATGACAAAAACTAACTAACATTTGTTAGTTTAATAAAAAAGTGTATTTTTGAATAAATCACATTCAATTATCCAAACCGAGAATAATGGACTGAATGTCAAATGTTTAAATATGCAAATCACTGAAAAACATTTTTTAAACAAAGAAACTAGCCTGACTGATTTACTCAAATCAGCTTATCGTCTGATGTTTACGGCAAAAACAATGTCCGATTTGTTTGAGAAGGAAAAAAAAATCACTTCAAAATATGTTCACGCCACTTCCCGCGGACACGAAGCAATTCAATTGGCTTTGGGAATGCAGTTGTTGCCACAAGATTTCGTGAGTCCTTATTATAGAGACGACTCAATTTTGTTGGGCGTTGGAATTACACCTTACGAATTGATGCTTCAACTTTTAGCGAAAAAAGACGACCCATTTTCTGGTGGAAGAACTTATTATTCTCATCCAAGTTTGCGAAGAGACGATTTCCCAAAAATGATTCACCAAAGTTCCGGAACAGGAATGCAAGCGATTCCAACAACCGGAATTGCAATGGGAATGAAGTATAAGGAAGAAATCGGAATTGATGATAATCTTGATGAAAAGCCAATCGCAGTTTGTTCACTCGGCGATGCAAGCTGTACAGAAGGCGAAGTTTCTGAAGCTTTCCAAATGGCAGCGCTTAAACAGTTGCCGATTCTTTATCTCGTTCAAGACAACGAATGGGATATTTCTGCCAACGCCAAAGAAATCCGTGCACAGGATATTACAGAATATATGAGAGGTTTCAACGGTATCGAAACCAGAACTATTGACGGAACCGATTTTATCAAGTCTTACGAAACCGTAAAAGAATGTATCAAAATCATTCGTGAAGAACGCCGACCAATGCTCATTCACGCGAAAGTTCCATTGCTCAATCATCACACTTCAGGTGTTAGAAAAGAATGGTATCGCGATGATTTGGAAGAATGTGCGAAGAATGACCCATTAATAAAACTTAGAAATAAACTTTCAGAATTTAGTATAGAAGATTCAGAAGTTGAATCGATTGAAAAAGAAGTTCAAAATTTGGTAAGAACTGATTTTGAAAATGCAATTCTTGCCGAAGATCCAAAACCGGAAGATACTTATAAACACGATTTTGCACCAACAACTGTTACCGAAGAAAAAGGAGAACGCTCTCCAAGCGGAAAAATTCCAACAGTAATGGTAGATTGTGCTTTGTTTGCGATTAGAGAATTGATGCAGAAACATCCGGAAGCCTTATTGTATGGACAAGATGTTGGGTTGAGATTAGGCGGTGTTTTCCGTGAAGCGATTACTTTGGCAGCTCAATTCGGAGAGAAACGAGTTTTTAATACACCGATTCAGGAAGCATTTATTGTCGGTTCAACAGTGGGGATGAGCGCCGTTGGACTGAAACCGATTGTCGAAGTTCAATTCGCGGATTACATTTGGCCAGGGTTAAATCAGTTATTTACCGAAGTTTCCAGAAGTTATTATTTGTCTAATGGAAAATGGCCGGTTTCGATGATTCTACGTGTTCCAATTGGCGCTTACGGAAGTGGTGGACCTTATCATTCAAGTTCAGTCGAAAGTGTTTTATGTAATATCAAAGGAATCAAAATCGCTTATCCTTCGACAGGTGCAGATTTGAAAGGTTTGATGAAAGCTGCTTTCTATGACCCAAATCCGGTTGTGATGCTGGAACATAAAGGTCTTTATTGGTCAAAAATTGAAGGAACCGAAGCTGCAAAAACTATAGAACCAGACGAGGATTATATCATTCCGTTTGGAAAAGCCAGAGAAGTTTTGCTTTGTGATAATCTAAAAGATAAACCAACTTTGACTATTATTACTTATGGAATGGGCGTTTATTGGGCTTCGAATGCAGCGAAAGAATTTAATAATCAAATCGAAATTATAGATTTAAGGACACTCGCACCTTTGGATGAAAACAAGGTTTTCGAAAGTGTGAAAAAACATAACCGATGCATCGTTTTGACAGAAGAGTCTGTCAATAATAGTTTTGCACAAAGTCTGGCAGCGAGTATCAATGAGCATTGCTTCAGATATCTGGATGCGCCGGTAAAAGTTGTTGGAGCAAAAAATCTTCCTGCAATTCCTATCAATTCTGAATTGGAGAAAGAAATGCTGCCAAACACAGAAAAATTAATTAAAGAAATAGAACAATTGTTGAAGTATTAAAACTAACCACATAGACACAATAGAATGTAAATGAAATTTATATTGATAATGAGGAAAACATAGAGATAATATTATTTTTAACTATTTGAGCTTAAAAAATAATATTGATGAAAAACTATGTGACTATGTGGTTTAATTAAGATTCTAAATAAATATGATGGAAGAAAATGTTCTTACACCGAAAATTAAAATCAATAAAAAAGAATTGATTTTAGAAGAAGCAGCAAAGCTTTTCAAAGAAAAAGGTTTTGGCGGAACCAGTATGCGCGACTTGGCAGAAAAAGTAGGAATGGAAGCCGCAAGTATGTATAATCATATCAAATCTAAAGACGAAATTCTGGAATTGATTTGTTTCAAAATTGCCAATCAATATATTTCTCAGTTGCAGGAAATTGAAAATACGAATCAAAGTTTTCAGGAAAAACTGAGAGCAATTATCGGGCTTCACGTTCAGTTGATTATCGAAGATGCTGCGTCGGTTTCTGTAGCGAATAACGATTGGAAGTATCTTTCCGAAGAGAAAAAAAATCAATACAAACAAATCAGAAAGTCCTATGAAAAAAGCTTTGCAAATATCATAGAACAAGGAATGGAAAGCGGAGAATTCAAAAAAATGAATGTCTCTGTGGCACTTTTCACGATGTTATCTTCAATCCGATGGATAGAATTATGGTACAAACCAAGCCGTGAAATCACACCACAGGAATTGGAAGAAGATTTGAAAACATTATTAATGAATGGTTTGAATAATTAAATTCAAATCTTAGCTAAGCGTAAGCGGCTTTGCGGACTTAAAAACATATAGTTAATCAAAAAAAACTTTGCGCACTTTGCGTTTAAAAATAAATGTCAGTAGTTTTTCATCCTTTAAAAGTAAAAAAAGTCAAGAAAGAAACCCAGGATTGTGTTTCTGTGAGTTTTGAAATTCCTGCAGAATTATCGGAACAATTCAAATTCACGCAAGGACAATATTTGACATTCCGACAAATGAATGGCGAGCAGGAATTGCGACGTTCCTATTCGATTTGTGCAAGTCCGTGCGAAAACGAATTGAAAGTCGCTGTGAAAAAAGTTCCTGAAGGTCTGTTCTCTTCTTTTATGAATGAAAACCTGAAAGAAGGCGATGTTCTGGAAGTGATGCCTCCAATGGGAAAATTCTACACAGAACTCAATCCCGAAAACAAAAAAACTTATGTAGCTTTTGCTGCAGGAAGCGGAATAACACCGATTATTTCGATTATTAAATCAGTTTTGAAAAATGAACCGCAAAGTCAGTTCATTCTGATTTACGGAAACAAAAATAAGGGAACGATTATTTTCAAAGAAGAAATCGAAGCTTTGAAAAACCGTTTTATGGAACGATTGAGTATTTATCATATTCTCAGTCGTGAGGTTGCAGATGCCGATTTACTGAGCGGAAGAATCAATTCTGAAAAAGCAGAATCTTTTATTAAGAATATCATTCCAGCAGAAATAATCGATGAGGTTTTCCTTTGCGGACCAGAAGAAATGATTCTGAGTGTGAGAGATACTCTCATCCAATCGGGTGTTGAAGCTAAGAAAATTCATTTCGAATTATTTTTCAGTGCTGCGTCTGCTGAGAAGAAAAAAGAACACGAGCAGGCAGTTAACAAATCTGATGATGATTTCAGTAAAGTCACAGTAAAATTAGATGCAACCGCTTTGAAATTGGATTTGGCTTATCACGGACCAACGATTTTGGATGCAGCTTTACAAAACGGAGCGGATTTACCTTACGCTTGTAAAGGCGGAGTTTGTGCGACGTGTAAATGCAAATTAGAAAAAGGCGAAGTAGAAATGGACATCAATTATTCTCTTGAACCGGATGAGATTGCAGCAGGATTTATCTTGTCTTGCCAGGCACATCCGAGGTCGGAGGAAGTGGTTGTTAATTTTGATATTAAATAGAATAATAATTATGGCAGCTTAATCCGCCTTCCGCTCCCAATCTTTTTATTTTTTAGCAAAAAAATAAAAAGGATTTCCGCTCAAGTCGGGCTGCGGATTCGGTATAAAACAAACATTTAAAATAAATAATGAAAAAGACATTTTATATATTATTACTGTTCATTAGTTTAAAAGCTTTTGCTCAAGTTGCGCCTCCACCACCAGCATATCCAACTCAGCAAAATAAAGTTTTGATTGATAAGTTAGTAGAAACAGTTGGTTTTAAAGGTTACATCCTTAATTATTGTATCGATAGAATTGATTTGGCCGGGAGATTAGAGAAATGGGATGAGAATAAAAAAAAGGAAATTATAAAAAGCATTCATCTTGAAGAAATGGATGATGCTATTTATAATTCATTTAGCAATTATACAAAAGAAGAATTACAAATTTTAATAGATACATTCAGCAAAATGGAACCAAAAAGAAAATCTAAGTTAGTTCCAATGCCGTCAATTTTGAATGTTAGAATGGAAGGGTTTTCAAAATCATTGATTAAAGGAAACTATTTGTATTTGAATGAAAAGAAATAAATTCCATTAAACCAAAACATTATGGAAACAACAGAAATCAATTTAGAAGAACATTTTCAGAATAAAATAGACAGCGAAATCCGCATCGAACCCAAAGACTGGATGCCGGATGCGTACAGAAAAACCCTGATTCGTCAGATTTCCCAGCACGCCCATTCCGAGATTGTCGGGATGTTGCCGGAAGCCAACTGGATTACGCGCGCACCAACTTTGAATCGTAAGAAAATCTTGTTGGCAAAAGTTCAGGATGAAGCCGGACACGGACTTTATCTCTATTGTGCTGCTGAAACTTTGGGCGTTACGAGAGATGAAACCATCAACGATTTACATTCTGGAAAAGCCAAATATTCCAGCATTTTCAACTATCCAACTTTGACTTGGGCAGATATGGGTGCAATCGGCTGGCTGGTTGACGGTGCTGCAATTCTGAATCAAGTGCCACTTTGCAGAGCATCTTACGGACCTTATGCCAGAGCGATGGTTAGGATTTGTAAAGAAGAAAGTTTCCACCAGAGACAAGGTTACGAGCTGATGATGAAGCTTTGCCAAGGTTCGCCGGAACAAAAAGCGATGGCTCAGGATGCATTCAACCGCTGGTGGTGGCCGACTCTAATGATGTTCGGACCAAAAGATGCAGACTCCGGAAATACAGAATTGTCAATGAAATGGCGCATCAAACGTTTCACTAATGACGAGCTGAGACAGCGTTTCGTAGATGTTTCCGTGCCACAGGCTGAATATCTGGGCTTGACAATTCCGGATCCGGATTTGAAATTCAATGAAGAAACTGGACATTATGAATTCGGAGAAATCGATTGGGATGAGTTCTGGAAAGTGGTCAAAGGCAACGGACTTTGCAACAAAGAAAGAATCGAAACCCGCAAAAGAGCCTTCGATGATGGTGCTTGGGTAAGAGAAGCAGCAACCGCTTATCACGAGAAAAGAAAATTAAGAGAAGAACAAAATAGAAAAACAGTGTAATTTGTAAAGTCTTCGACAAGCTCAGACTGACACGTTCTAATTGGAATGGTTAGTATTAGAGATGTCACACTGAGCTTGTTGAAGTGTTTTGCGACTTAAAACACAATGAAAAAAAAAATCTTGCGCCTTTGCGAGAAAGTAATCAAAAGTAGATAGATGAAAGTCTATTATCTCTCATCTATCTGTCTCTAATCTGAAAAATTATGCAAAATACAGAATGGCCACTTTGGGAGGTTTTCATTAGAAGCAGACAAGGCTTGGACCACAAACACGTGGGCAGTCTGCACGCCGCTGATGCAGAAATGGCAATCCAAAATGCACGCGACGTTTACACGAGAAGGATGGAAGGTGTCAGCATTTGGGTAGTAGAATCCAAGCATATCCACGCCACCAATCCCGATGATTCCGAGGCGTTTTATGAACCTTCGGAAGACAAAGTTTACCGTCATCCAACGTTTTACCACGTTCCGGAAGAAGTTAAAAATATGTAATATGATGAGGGTGTTAAAATTATTTTTTGGTTTTTGTACTTATTTATTGATTAGTATTTTTTATCAAAAATTCTTTGGAGAGGAACCTTTTAATAATGCTTTTTCAATAGGATTACCAAGATTTTATTTTGAATTTTATGTTGGTAATTGTGAAAAACTCAACGGAAACAATTCTTTGAATCTACTTCTTAACATTGTAGTTTACATAGCTGTTGTAATCATTTATTACAAAATTTTTAAAAAAAGTAAAGAACTAAATGACAATTGAAAACAATAAAAACAACTGGCTCAATTATATTCTGCATCTCGCAGATACAAGCTTGATTCTCGGTCAGCGTCTTTGCGAATGGTGCGGAAAAGGACCAGTCTTGGAGCAGGATATTGCAATGTCCAATATTGCTTTGGATTTGTTGGGAGAATCTTCCAACTATTATCAATATGCAGCAGAAATTCAGAATGAAGGGAAAACAGAAGACGATTTAGCTTTCCTGAGAAACGAACGTGAATTCAAAAATCTACTGTTAGTGGAAAGAGAAAACGGACATTTCGGAGATACGATTGTGAGACAGTTTTTCTTCGATGCTTATCATCATCTGTTATTGACTGAACTTAAAAGTCATTCTGATTTGAAATTAGCTTCCATTGCTGAAAAATCTTTGAAAGAAGTGACTTATCATTTAAAATGGAGTAGTGAATGGATGATTCGTTTAGGCGATGGAACAGAAGAAAGTCATAACAAAATTCAAAAATCAGTTGAAAGTATCATTGATTTCACAGACGAAATGTTCATTCCAACCAACTGGGAATTAGAATTAATTGAACAAAATATGATTCCTGATATCAGAACTTTCCGAACTAAATGGGAAACCAAAGTTCTGGAAATACTGAATGAAGCAACTTTGTCTGTCGATTTCTCAAAATCGAGACAATTAACTGGCGGAAAAGATGGAAAACACTCCGAGAAAATGGGTTACATCTTAGCAGAAATGCAAATGATGCAACGCACTTATCCTAATATGGAATGGTAGTTACAGAAGAACATATCTGGCAAATATTAGGAGAAGTTCCCGACCCGGAAGTTCCTATTCTCAATCTTTTGGATTTGGGAATTATCCGAGATGTGAATCTCAATGAAGACGAAATCGAAATTGTGGTAACGCCAACTTATTCCGGTTGTCCTGCAACATCGATGATTAATATTGCTATCAGAATGAAACTTATTGAAAAGGGTTTCAATAATATTAAATTGACCAATCGATTAAGTCCGGCTTGGACCACTGATTGGATGACTGAAGAAGGAAAACAAAAACTGAAAGCTTACGGCATCGCACCACCTGTTTATTCAAAGAATAATGATGAATTATTTTCAAAAATAGATGAGATCGAATGTCCGCTTTGTGGCTCAAAACATACACATTTGGTAAGTCAGTTTGGTTCCACAGCCTGCAAAGCGTTATATCAATGTGATGATTGCAAAGAACCTTTTGATTATTTTAAATGCCATTAAATAGTTGTTAGTTGATGGTTTATAGTTGTTAGATTTAATAATAAGTCTTTGAGTTCTTGGCTAAGTTTTACGCCTTTGAGAACTTAAAAACATTTAGTAGTTTAAAAAACTTTGCGCACTTTGCGTTCAAAAAATAGATTTACAAAAAGAAATGAAAATAGGAATAGTCGGTAGCGGAGCAATGGGAAGCGGAATTGCGCAGGTTTTGGCAACAGCAGGAAATCAGGTTTTGTTGTATGACAGCAATCCGATTGCTGTAGAAAAAGCAGGACAAAATCTTGAAGCTCAGTTTCAGAAATTAGCAGAAAAAGGAAAGCTGACTTATGAAAAAGCGGAAACTTATTTCGATAATATTCGATTGAGCGATAAATTATCGGAATTAAAAACTTCCGAATTAATCATCGAAGCGATTGTTGAAGATTTGGAAATCAAAAAAGAATTGTTCCAAAAATTAGAAAGCTTGGTTTCGGAAGATTGTATTTTGGCGACCAATACTTCATCTTTATCGATTGCATCCATTGCATTCGCTTGTCAAAAACCGAATCGTGTGATTGGAATTCATTTTTTCAATCCGGCACCTTTGATGGCTTTGGTGGAGATTATTCCTGCGGTTCAGACGGATAAATATTTAATTTCAAAGACGAAAACCTTAGTAGAAAGTTGGAAGAAATTACCAGTTATTGCAAAAGATACACCTGGTTTTATCGTCAATCGCGTAGCAAGACCTTTTTATGGAGAAGCAATTAGGATTTTAGAAGAAGGAATAGCTGACTGTGCCACCATTGATTTTGCAATGACAAGTTTGGGAGGATTCAAAATGGGACCATTTCAATTAATGGATTTTATTGGTCACGATGTCAATTATAGAGTGACGGAAAGTGTTTTCAAAGAATTCTTTTATGATCCGAAATTCAAACCATCTTTCACACAAAAAAGATTATTCGAAGCTGGATTTTTTGGAAAGAAATCAGGAAGAGGATTTTATGATTATTCTCCAAATTCTGAACAACCAAAACCAAATGAGAATCCGGAATTATTAGAATCGATTTTTAAAAGAATACTGGTAATGCTGATGAATGAAGCCACAGATGCTAATTTTCTAGGAATAGCTTCAGCAGAAGACATCGATTTGGCAATGACAAAAGGCGTCAATTATCCAAAAGGACTATTGCAGTGGGCAGACGAATTTGGTTTGGATAATCTCGAAAAAGAATTGGATCAACTTTATAATTTCTATCACGAAGATCGTTACCGATGCAGTCCAATTATTAGAAACTTAGTAAAACAAAATAAAAAAACTTTACGAAATTTAAACGCAAAGGCGTAAAGATAAGTAAAAACAGCGTTGCTTTAAGTCGCAAATTTTCAAATTAATGTAAAAACACCACACAAATGAATGAAAATGAGTTAGCAAAAATTGTTGTTGATTTAGGATTTAATATTTATAAAAAACTTGGAGCAGGATTATTTGAAAATGTTTATGAGGAATGCTTATTTCACGATATTAAGAAAGCAGGATTACAAGTTGAAAGACAAAAATATTTACCAATTATCTATGACGATTTGAAAATAGAAAATGCTTACAAAGTAGATTTGTTGATAGAGAATAAATTAATAATAGAAATCAAAACAGTTGATGTTCTTAATGATGTTCATAAAGCTCAGATTTTGACATATTTGAAAATAATAGGATGTAAACTCGGTTTGCTAATGAATTTCAGAACTGACTTTTATAAAGATAGTGTGAAAAGAGTTGTTAATAATTTATGATCAGCAACATCAAGTTTGCGACTTAAAAACATAGTATTTGTAAGAATAATAACCGCCTTTGCGACTTATAACAGTTTAAAATTAAAAATAATTGCGCCTTTGCGTTAAAACTATGAATCAAACATATATAATAGACGGCATCCGAACGCCAATTGGAAAACTAAAAGGAAGTTTATCTTCCGTTCGTCCCGATGATATGGCGGCTTTTGTTATCAAAAAACTATTGGAAAGAAACCCGAATATCGACCAGAGTAAAATCTACGATGTGGTTTTAGGATGTGCCAATCAAGCAGGAGAGGACAACCGAAATATCGCAAGAATGTCAGCTCTACTGTCAGGTTTGGATTATCACGTTCCGGGCGAAACGATCAACCGACTTTGTGCTTCAGGTTTGTCGGCGGCGATTAATGCTTCAAGAGCAATCCAAGTTGGCGATGCGGATTTGATGATTTCTGGCGGTGTTGAAAATATGACGCGTGGACCATTAGTCATTTCAAAATCAGAAAGTCCTTTTGGTGGCGATGCAAAAATCTATGATACGACTTTCGGCTGGCGATTCATCAATCCGAAAATGAAAGAAATGTACGGCGTGGATGCAATGGGCGAAACGGCGGAAAATCTTGCTGAAAGAGATAATATTACTCGGGAAGACCAAGATAAATTTGCATTCAATTCTCAGCAAAAAGCTAAGGCTGCACAGGAAAACGGAAGATTATCTCAGGAAATTGTTGGCATTAATATTCCGCAGAGAAAAGGAGAAGATTTAATTTTTGACAAAGATGAATTTCCTAAGAACGATACAACTTTGGAAGGATTGTCAAAATTAAGAATAGCATTCAAAAAAGATGGAACAGTCACTGCAGGAAATGCTTCCGGATTGAATGATGGCGCTGCGGTTAATTTATTAGCTTCAGAAAATGCTATTAAAGAATTTGGATTAATACCGAAAGCAAGAATTGTTTCAAACGCTGTTGTTGGTGTTGAACCTAGATTTATGGGAATTGGTCCGGTCAAAGCATCTGAATTGGCATTGCAAAAAGCTGGATTGAGATTTAATGATATTGACGTTATTGAACTGAATGAAGCTTTTGCAGCTCAAAGTTTGGCTTGCATCAGAGCTTGGGGATTAGGCGATAATGATTCCAGAATCAATCCGAATGGCGGTGCGATTGCGCTTGGACATCCACTCGGAATGAGCGGCGCAAGAATTTTGAATTCTGCAATGTATGAACTTCAAAACCAAAATAAAAAATATGCGCTGGCAACAATGTGTGTCGGTTTAGGGCAAGGTTTTGCGGTGATTATTGAGAAAGTTTAAAACAGACAGATAGATGATAGACTAATAGATAATAGAAAATTGGTTCTGTAATTAAAAGTCTCTCATCTATCCGTCTATTATCTATAAATCTAAAAGAATATGCAACTAGAAAATTACGCGCTCGGCAGATGGATAAAAGGTGAGGGAGAAGGGCATGCTTTATATAATTCTATCAATGGGGAATTGGTAGCAACGGCGACTTCCAAAGGTTTGAATTTTGCGGAAATGATGGATTACGCCAGAAAGGTCGGTGGTCCGGTTCTGAGAAAATTGACTTTCCAAGAAAGAGGTTTGATGTTGAAGAAACTCGCTTTTCATCTGATGGAAAAGAAAGATATTTTCTATAAAGTCAGTTGGGCAACGGGTGCAACCAAAGCAGATTCTTGGGTGGACATCGAAGGCGGAATCGGAAATCTGTTTTCTAATGCATCTCTTCGAAGACAATTTCCTGACTTACCTTATTATATAGATGGAGATTCAGTCAAACTTTCGAAAGAAGGAACATTCATAGGTCATCATATTTGTACACCGAAACGTGGTGTTGCAATTCATATCAATGCCTTTAATTTTCCGGTTTGGGGGATGTTGGAGAAAATTGCAGTTAATCTTTTGGCCGGTGTTCCGGCGATTGTAAAACCAGCAACAGCAACAAGTTTTTTGACGGAAGTTGTTGTTAAAGAAATCATCGCTTCACAAATTTTACCGGAAGGAAGTCTGCAATTGATTTGTGGTTCAGCCAACGGAATTTTGGATAATGTGACAATGGAAGATGTTGTGACATTCACAGGCTCAGCTTCTACAGGAAAAATGTTGAAAGCTCATCCAAAAATTGTTGAAGAATCAGTGCCATTTAATCTGGAAGCAGATTCTTTGAATGCAATGGTTTTAGGCGAAGATGCAAAACAAGGAACTGCGGAATTTGATTTGTTCATCAAAGAAGCAATACGCGAAATGACGACCAAAGCTGGACAAAAATGTACGGCAGTCAGACGATTGCTGGTTCCTGCAAATTTGGTGGAAGATGTTCAGATTGCTCTTGGACAAAGACTTTCCGGAGTTATCATTGGCGACCCGAATGTCGAAGGTGTGAGAATGGGAGCTTTGGCGAATAAAGATCAAGTAAAAGAAGTTTCTGAGAAAGTTCAGGAATTATCCAAAACTCAGGAAATCGTTTTCGGGAATCTCGATAATTTTGAAGTGAAAGGTGCGGACAAAAACAAAGGCGCATTCATTTCTCCGATTTTATTCTTTAATTCAGATCCGTTTAAATATACAGATTGTCATAACATCGAAGCTTTTGGACCTGTTAGTACAATTATTCCATATAATAATTTGGACGAAGCAATTGAACTTGCAAGAATGGGGAAAGGTTCGCTTTGTTGTTCGGTTGTGACTGCTAATGACGATTTTGCAAGAGATTTTGTTATTGGAGCCGCATCAATGCACGGAAGGATTTTGATTCTCAATTCCGATTGTGCGAAAGAAAGTACAGGTCACGGTTCGCCATTGCCAATGCTGATTCACGGAGGTCCCGGAAGAGCTGGTGGTGGAGAAGAAATGGGCGGAAAACGCGGCGTTCTTCATTATATGCAACGCACGGCGATTCAAGGTTCGCCAACGACATTGACACACATTACTCAGCAATATCAATACGGCGGAAAACAATGGGAAGATAACATTCATCCATTCAGAAAGCATTTTGAAGAATTGAAAATCGGCGAAACTTACATCACGGCAAAACATACGGTTACAGAGTCAGATATTACTAACTTTGCGAATGTTTCTGGCGACAATTTCTATGCGCATATGGACGCAACATCTTTGGAAGGAACAATCTTCGAAGGCAGAGTTGCTCACGGATATTTCATCTTAAGTAAAGCTGCAGGATTGTTTGTTGATGCAAGAAAAGGTCCTGTTTTACTGAATTATGGTTTGGACGAATGTCGTTTTGTGAAACCTGTTTATCCCGGAATGACGATTGGTGTGAAGTTTACTTGCAAAGAAAAAATCAATCAGGAAAAACGCGACGAAGAAGATATTGCAAAAGGAATTGTTCGTTGGTTGGTTGACGTTTATGACGAAACCGGAGAAACAGTTGCGATTGCTACAATTCTTACAATGGTTAAAAAACTTAATCAAGAATAAACTTAAGAAACAAGAGGAAAGAATAAAGATAAAAGATTGCGATTCAATATTTTAAATCTTTTAACAATTCAATTATTTAATATTAATTAATGGAAGCTTACGTAAAATCAAACATAAAAAATGGAATCGGAACCATCGAGTTTTTTCATCCTCAAAGTAATTCGATGCCGAGTTCTCAACTTAGAAATCTTGTTGAAGAGATTAATAATCTTAGTAAAAATGATGAAGTTAAAGTTATTATTCTGAAAAGTGGAGGAGAAAAAGTATTTTGTGCAGGCGCGTCTTTTGACGAATTGATTTCAATCAAAGATTTCGAGACTGGAAAAACATTCTTTTCCGGTTTTGCGAATGTCATTAATGCAATGAGAAAATCTCCAAAACTGATTATCGCAAGAATCCACGGAAAAGCTGTTGGTGGAGGTGTTGGAATTGCCTGCGCTGCAGATTATACATTTGCAACAGAAAACGCTTCTGTCAAATTAAGTGAATTAGCTGTTGGAATTGGACCTTTTGTCATCGGGCCGGTTGTGGAAAAGAAAATTGGAACTTCGTCTTTCGCACAATTAGCGATTAATGCGACTGAATTTTATTCCGCAGAATGGGCGCAAGAAAAAAGTATGTACCAAGATGTTTATGAAACACCTGAAGAAATGGATGCGGAAATTAATTTTTTAGCTGAAAAATTAGCCAAATCAAATCCTGATGCAATGGCTCAACTGAAAGAAATTTTCTGGAAAGGAACAGATCATTGGGATGACTTATTAGCAGAAAGAGCAGGAATTAGTGGAAATCTGGTTCTTTCGGATTTTACGGTGAATGCTATTAATAGTTTTAAAAATAAATAAGAGTAAAAGTAAAATCCCTTTCAATTTTAAAAGGGATTTCTTCATTTAAGTGATTAAGCTGGTCCTACTCATCTTAATTTATTTAAATGCTTTCATCATTATGAGTTCTAGAATCTAGTACATTTTATATATGAATTTGTGTCTGTTTCTTTTACAAAAATACTATTGTTGATAGCTTTTAGGTAGGGTATTAATTACTAATTTTATGATTACGTATTTCTACTTATTGCTCCTTGTCAAGGGAGGAAGTATTGCTTGTTTTATTGATTAATTCTGGCAATATCTACAATTCTTACACCAATATTACTTTGCAAACCAGTAGATGCGGCAGTATCCACTCGAAAAATAATCCTATAACCAACACCAATTGATGCACTATCTGCAATAGTGGTAAACATCACTTGAAATGGTGCAACATGACCCGTATCAAGACGTCCTGGTACCACAATAGAGTTTTCGTAGATCATAGCGCCAGATCCAATAGACTCAACTCTTACATTGAAATATTTGGACTCAGAAGGAGGATTATTTCCCATTACATATTCCATGTTCAAACGATAAGTGTTTCCATTTCCATTGATTGGAGCTTCTAGAAGAGCATAACCGTTGGAACCTTTGGTGGTGGTTATAATATCTTTTGGGGATCCTGTGGTTACACCGCCGGGGTATACACCAGTCACATATTCTGGATTAATATTTACGCCTTGATTTTGCGCTAATAATCCAAAAGACTGAGTCCCAGAAAGCGTAAGGAATCCAGTTTGGTTCACCCGGATTTTTACTGCGCCAGGACTGCTGTTTGAATAACTGCTTCCGGAAGAACCGGAGTCGCTTAACTTTTTCCATACAGTTCCATTGAAGTAATAATATCCTGCTTCTGTAATATTGATAGTTTTTCCTGATGGAGATCCTGTAACGGCATCTGTAACATATATAATAACTCCTGTCTGTCCACTATTGGTAGAGGTTGTTTTTGTATATAATGCATCTTTTGCTTTAAGTTGATCGCCTGTAATTCTGGGAGCAATGATGCCGTCTATTTTTGTTACGTCCGATGGGCTGGCAACAATATCTAGTGTTGCCATAGGCGTTTGCGTGTTGATGCCAACTTGTCCAAAACAGAGTGTGTTTATTAAAAATGTCGATAAAGCAATGAATGTCTTTTTCATTTTGTCGATTTTTATACTGTGACAAAGATGTAAAGAGTAGCTTAAGCACAGTAGAGTAGAAATAATGAATTTTACAATTAGGTATTTATACGGATTGTTTCTTTTGATCAATAAAAAAGCCCCATCAAATAATTGATGAGACTCTAGAAATATGAAGTTGGTTTAGTTTTTATGGTTTTTCTATATGCTTATTTTCGTGGATGTCAAGAATGCTATTTTTTTCATTGATTTCACTCTTCATTTTTATGACTTTAAAAACATTTTCTTTCAGTTCTACAACTTCAAAATTACCCTGAGTTGTTCCTGACGTAAGGTATGGTTTTGCCGAGAAAGTTCCTCTTGGTGTTTTGACAATTGCAGAGACTGTTACGATGGGGCAGATTCCTCGTTTGTTAGATTTCCAAATAGAGTTAGGTTTCACAAAGAAATAATGGCTAGAGCAAAATATCGTCATATAGGAAACCTCGCCCGATATGATGTAATTAGTGGAGTTTTTTATTTCTAATGAATTTGGCATTCTGAAAAAATGGTTATTAGTTTTTTTTTCAAAGTAATAACAATCTTCAGAATTGCGATAGCGTAGAAATACGTAATTTTTTTAAAATTTAGAGTTTGATTGGAACCGTGTGGATGTTATTAATAACAGCATAAATCACAATTCCGACTGTATTTTTGGCACCAATTTTATCTAGAATTTTTTGTCTGTGACTTTCCACAGTTCTTGGACTTAGAAAAAGAATGTCCGCAATTTCCTGATTGGTTTTCTCTTCACAGATGAGTTTTACCACATCTATTTCCCGATTGGACAATGTTTCTTCGTTATCGAAAAGAGACTTTTTACGAGAAGGCGTGTTCATATAAGTCAGCAGCATCTCGTGGTCTTCTTTGGTGAAAAACATTCCGTTTTTGTGAACTGCTTCTATGGCTTCTATAAAAGTGGCTTTGCTGGAGTTTTTCGGGAGAAATGCTGAAACACCCAGTTTTACCATATAACCAAGAACACTACTTTTATAATGAGAAGAAAGAATAATCAACTTAAGTTCTGGATATTTCTTTTTTAGAATCTCGACTAGTTGAAAACCATCCATTGGCTCCATTTGTACATCTGTCATTAGGATATCGGGGGAATTATCAGCTTCTAAGTTTTCCAAGTGTTCCAGAATTTGGTTGCCAGATGTTGTAGAATAATCCACCGATATATTGGTTTGGGCAGAAAGCAACATTTTGATACCTTCCAAAATGAGTTGTTCATCATCTACCAAAACGAGTTTGATGGTTTCATTCTTCATAGTTAATGCGGGATATTAATGATTAGTCGGCTTTGTTTTCCAATTTGGTTTTTCCATTTATAGAAGCCTTTCATAGAGACAATTCGGGATTCTATATTTTTGAGACCCATTCCTTTTTTTGCTTTTTCGTAATCAAAACTTTCTCCGTTGTCTGTGATAATCATTGTCAGATATTGCTGATGATTTCTGATATAAACCACCACTTCATTTGCTGTCGAATGTTTAATCACATTAGTCGTGAACTCTTGAATCACTCTGTAAATTTGAACTTCTGTGAAAATGTCTTTTTTCTGATATCTAGGATCGATGTCAAGAATCAATTCTATATTTTGGGAAAGATTCGTCACCAATTCTTGTAGATATAAAACCAATCCCAACTTTTCCAAATTCACAGGATAAAGAGAATGCGAAATGTTTCTTGTAGAATCTATCAATTCTGTAATCTGTGTTGTAATCACTTTTTTGGAAGCTTCTTGATTTTCTGGTTCCAGATTATTGAGCCAAAGCGAAAGAATATTGAGTCGGTTTCCAATGTCGTCGTGTACAGAAATGGCGATTCTCTTTCGTTCGTCTTCTTGTCCTTTGATGTTTTCGATCGATAATTCTTTCTGATGATCCATCTCAGCTTGGAATTGTAGGTCTTTTTCCTGAACGATTCTTTGGATAAAAGTTCTATAAGCTAAAAGCATAAAAGAGATGATGATTATCAACACGAGAATCAGCACAATTAGAAAGATGATATTGAGTTTTATTTCTTTAATTGTAAGAATGTTTTAATGAATAAACTGTAAAGAACCCACAACATCAAATTATTTATAACCCAAATAGCTGAAAAATATTCAAGTGGAAATTTGATGAGTTGATGTTGAAGCATAAATATAAAAATACTCACAGTAAAATATAAAAATAACGTCTTGTCAATCAATTGAAAAGAACTTTTACTTTCTACATTTTTTATGTCTTGAATTAAAGAATATCCAATTAGACTAATGATTATAAGGTTGGAAATAGCTTTAGAATAATCATTATTATATCCATATTTGATAAATACTCTATCTGCAGTCAAAAAAAATAAACTTACTAACCCTGTGATTATATAAGAGTATTTGCTAAGATTTAATTTTTTTATAAATATGCCAGTAACTACAAAAAATTCTCCTGTAATATATATAGGGTACAATCTAGATTTTAATCCAATTATTTCAAAGAAGGTTATTGTGTATGATAAAAATTCTATCAAAGAAATGAAAATGATATAATAGATATACCATTTTTCATTTTTTGATAGTAAGTTATATTTTGATATCCCAATTATTAGCGCAATTGCTAATAAAATAACAGAGATTATTCCAGAAATATTGTAAAATTGTTCCACAGTTCAATTAACCTCCAGTTGAAGCACTATATGGGGGAATAGGTCTAGACCAATCATATGTATTAGAAGGATCAGGCTGTACTGCGTAAACTGCGCCTGGAGCTCCAACTTTATCTCCTGTTGTATTACTGATGAAAATCAAAGTAGCTAACAGTCTTTCATAAACTGCAGAATATTTGAAACCAAAAACGCAAACGATATCTCGTGTGTTTTGCTTATCGTGCAAAAGATCTGCTTTTGGGATGTAGAAACTTTGGAAAAGTCTTTGCCCTTTGAACTCCAGAGATTCGCGTTGCAAATAATCCATTGCATTTTCTTTCCAAGATTCTATTTCGTCGATAGCTTTTAGTTGTCCTGTAATCGGCTCGTTCATAACAGGGAAATCCAAGTCAGAATCTTCTTTGCCTTTACTCAGGTCTTTTGTCAAAGTATAAGTACTGGTTACAGTATAAGTTTTGGTCTGCTTTAGAGTCAAATCACTTTCAAGAAATTGTAGTGTAGCGAACTCATAATTTTCTAAAGTTTTGACATCGCCAGCGCTGGTTCTAGGTGTAAGAATCAAAACTAATTGATTTTCCCAAACACCGATGTCTGCACGGAAATAAGTTTCTGCTTCGTTCTCTTTATCAAACCATTCGATTTGTTCACGAGACAAGATGAAAACTTGTTCTGGAGATATGATTTTTTGGATTTCAGAATAATTGGATTTGATTGCTGCCCAATTTTTTACGGCAGTTGTGTAATTCTCGTAAGTAAGTATTGACATTAATTTTCAATTTTTAGTTTGGGATAAAAATAAAGAAACTAATTTGTAATAGCAATACTGATAACTGTTTATTAATGTAAAACTGATAAAATTGTTTTATGACCATATAGACACATAAGTTTAGTGAAAACAAAACGAATAATAGCCAACATTGTTTCCTGTTTTTTTCTTTTTTGCACTTAAATATTGTGATTTTCTATGTGACTATGTGGTTTTAATTGTTTGTTATTTTAACAAGCTAAGTAGATTCGATATTTTTTAATTTTAGATAAATAATATTTGCAGAATAAAAAATAATTCCTATTTTTGCATCCTCAAAACCAGAGTTGTCGGATCCATTAGTCCACGCTCATATTATAACAAATTTTAAAACTTCTGAAAATGAAACAAGGCATACACCCAGAAAATTATAGATTAGTAGTTTTCAAAGATATGAGCAACGACGAGATGTTCCTTTGCAAATCTACAGCTGATACAAAAGATACTATCGAGTTCGAAGGAACTGAATATCCTTTGATCAAAATGGAAATCTCTTCTACTTCTCACCCTTTCTACACAGGAAAAACTAAATTGGTTGATACTGCAGGTAGAGTTGATAAGTTTATGAACAAATACAAAAAATTCGCTAAGTAATCTTAGTCTGTTTTTAAAAATATCAAAACCTTTCGGATTTTCCGAGAGGTTTTTTTGTTATTTTTGCTGGAGATAGAAATTAGACTTTAGAAGTTAGAAATTAGATTTTTTTGCACTTCTGTCTAACATCTAATATCTCACATCTAATATCTATAAAGAATGCAATTAGTATTTTCCGACGCACAATATTGGGAAGATTTTCTTCCACTCACTTTTACAAGACCCGTTGCAGAAATGCGAATGGGCATCCTGACTTTTGCAGAAAGATGGAAAAAACTCTTAGAAATAGATGAGGTTTTTTACATTACCGAGGATTTTCTTCAGAATAAATTCAGGAAACCAGAGCCAAAACAAAGTCTTTTCATTGTTTCCAATTTCTTTCCATCAGATGAGGTTTTGAAACAAATCAAAGAACTTCAGCCTGGCGAAGCTTTGGTTTATGATAACGAAGTTTTGGTAGCGAATATCAATATGGACAATTTTTCTCTGAATCAAATCAATAAGATGACGGATATTCACGAGAAATTATTATTCATAGAAAAACCAACCGATATTTTTTCGAATAATGATTTTGCGATTGATTTCGATTTCAAATTGATGACTGAAGGGAGAACGTCTCAGGAATTGTCTTCAACTAATGGATTTATCGGCGAAAAAGAAAATCTTTTCATAGAAGAAGGCGCAACAGTTGAATTTTCTACTCTCAATTGCAAAACGGGAAAAATCTACATTGGAAAAAATGCAGAGATTATGGAGGGTTCTAATATCCGTGGTTCTCTGGCGCTTTGCGAAGATTCTAAAATTAATCTTGGAACCAAATTGTATGGGGGAACAACGATTGGGCCTCATTCCAAAGTTGGGGGAGAAGTCAATAATATTGTGATTTTTGGTTATACAAATAAAGGGCACGACGGTTTTGTAGGAAATTCGGTGATTGGAGAATGGTGTAATCTGGGCGCAGATACCAATTCTTCGAATCTTAAAAATAATTACGCATCCGTAAAACTTTGGAATTACAAAAAGAAAAGATTTCTAGACACAGGTTTGCAATTTTGCGGTTTGGTTATGGGAGATCATTCCAAGACTGCAATCAACACACAACTGAACACGGGAACTGTAGTTGGTGTTGCTGCTAATGTTTTCAAGTCTGGTTTTCCTCCTAATCTTGTAGAGAGCTTTTCTTGGGGCGGAATGAAAGGTGATGAAAAATTCAAACTGGAAAAATCTTATGAAGTTGCCGAAAAAGCGATGGAACGTAGAAAAATTCTATTGACAGAAATGGATAAAGATATTTTGAAACATATCTATAATGAGTTTTAGTTTTAAAACTCATTTTTTTGTTTCTATTTTAACTTACTTTACAATTGTTGAAAGCGTTTTATCTCAAAGTTTGCTTATTTTTGCGGTCAAGTAAAATAGATTTTAGTCTAATATCTGAAATCTAACATCTATATATAATAATGAAGCAGTTTTTTCTTTGGCTTTTTGCGTCGTTGATTTTGGTAAGTTGTGCCAGAGTTGGTTCTCCCGTTGGTGGAGCAAAAGATTCTATCGCTCCAAAAATGATAGGTTCTAATATTGATTCAGCAAGAGTGGGTGTTTCTAGAAATACAAAAGAACTCAGGATAGATTTTGATGAATATATTACTTTGAAGGATATTAGTAAGAATCTGATCATTTCTCCACCAATTCAATACACCAAAATTATTCCTTCCTCTTTGGGAAACAAATATTTGGAAATCCAATGGAAAGATACCCTGCAAGCCAACACAACTTATAACTTCAATTTTGGAAACTCTATTGTGGATCTTAATGAAAGTAATGTTTTGCCTTATTTCAATTTTGCATTTTCAACGGGGGAGAAGTTGGATGATCTGTACATCAGTGGAACAATTACTGACGCTCTTGGAAATGAAAAAAACTCAGAAGGAAAAGATAAAAATCTTGTTGTTGGACTTTATCAAGTAAAGGATACGATGAACTATCGTCAAAAGCCTTACTATATTAGTAAAGCAGATCCTGATGGTTATTTTGAGCTGAATTATCTTACGCCTGGAAAATACAAGGTTGTTGGTTTTGACGATGAAAACTCCAATTCAATCTACGATATTGGAAAAGAAGGTGTTGCATTTCAAAAAGAAGAAATCAATCTGGAAAAAAGTATTTCTGGTTTGAAATTAAAAACTTTTCCCTCCAAAAAAACTGCAAAGTATAAAGAAATGTCTATTTCTACAGGTGGAGTTTTGATGACATTTGAAGGTAATCCTGAAAAAGTCGTGGTGAAAAAGGTTGGTGAAAAACCTGCGGATTATAAGATTACTCACAAATCAAAATCTGATTCGGTAAAAATTTGGTTCGATGCGACAAAAGAAAATATTGGAGCGACAGTCAGCGAAAATCTTAAGTTTTCTTATGATATAGGTTCTAAGCAAGACACGGTTTCTATTTTTTATAAAAAACCAGCAAAGGATGAAATGACAATTGCGAATCCTTTTTCTAATAATTTAGCGCCAGAGACAGATTTCAGATTTTCATCTAATTATATCATTAATAAAATCCAACCGGAAAACTGGAAATTGGAGTCGGATAGTATTGCTCAGGACTTCGCTGCCAAGATTTCAGAATTGGATTCAACCCAAGTTATTGTCAAATCAAATTTCATAATTGGGAAAAAATATCAGCTAACGGTTCCGAAAAACACCTTGAGCTCTTTCTATAATAGATCCAGTGAAAGTGTACGTTTCGATTTCGAAGTTGCAAAAGCGGAAGACTTTGGTAGTTTTGCGGCACATCTTAAGAATCTGCCAGCTCAAAAATTTTGGATTCAGCTTCTTAATGATAAAAATGAACCGGCTTACCAGCAATATACCAATCAGGCAGATGTCAAATTCGTCAATCTAAAACCTGGAACTTATAAATTAAGAATCTTGGTAGATAATAATGAGAATGGAATTTGGGATAGTTCAGATTTTGCTAATGAAACTATGGCAGAAGATGCTTATCTGTTCAAAAAATCTGGAGATAAAGAAGTATTGAGCAAGATTAATGTCCGTCAGATGTGGGAAATCAATGAAAACTGGGATTTAACCTTAGAAGAACAACCAATCAATTGAAAAAGATAATTTTTTGGATAGCTGTTGTTTTTCTGGCAATTCAGTTGATTCCTATTAATAGAGACAATAAAGCTATTGATAAGAATAATAATTTTGTGGATATTAACAATACACCAGAAAATGTCAAATCAATTTTAAAGAATGCTTGCTACGATTGCCATTCCAACGAAACCAAATATCCTAATTATTCTTATATCGCTCCGATTTCTTGGGCGGTTAAAGATCATATTAATGAAGGGCGCGAGTATCTCAATTTTTCAGAATGGGGTTCTTACAACAAGGACCTCAAACAAAATGCCATTGAAAAAACAATTTCTACAGTACGCGATTTGCAAATGCCTTTGCCTTCTTACATCGGTTATCATCCCAAAGCTAATTTGACGACAGAGCAGAGGACAATTTTAGAAAATTACTTCAGTAATCCAACAATTAAGTAACTTTAGAATATTATTCTTATTCATAACTCTATTATTATATGTAGTTGAATAATCTGAATCATATATTATTAATGATTTTTCCCGTTTGTTCAATTTTGACTTCTGCGTAACAAAAATCTTTTCAATAAAAGATAAATCTTACATCAATTATTTTATTTCGAACTCTATTTTTGCTTTTTCATTAATTTAGATATAAGGGATGTTTGTGATGGAAAAGTA
>NZ_DAMBRK010000001.1:281183-336163 GCF_032055105.1 Epilithonimonas sp. | reverse complement strand
CTTTCCTATCAAAATATTATTTAATTTTGTCTAAACTTTTGGGTGCAGTCTAAATTGGAGAGTTTCTATAATGTTTAAGATCAAAAATATTAGTATCTGTAATACTCTGGTTTGAAAGGTCCTTTCACGTCAACACCTATATAATCGGCTTGTTCTGGAGAAAGAACTTCTAGCTCAACGCTTAATTTCTTAAGGTGTAATTCAGCTACTTTTTCATCTAGGTGTTTTGGTAACATATAAACCTCGTTTCCGTAAGCTGCAGAGTTGGTCCAAAGTTCGATTTGAGCCAAAGTCTGATTTGAGAACGAGTTAGACATTACGAAAGATGGGTGACCAGTAGCGCAACCAAGGTTTACCAATCTACCTTCAGCAAGGATGATTACTTCTTTACCTTCGATGGTGTAGATGTCAACTTGAGGTTTAACTTCAGATTTTGTATGACCGTAGTTTTTGTTCAACCAAGCCATATCGATTTCGTTATCGAAGTGCCCGATGTTACAAACGATAGCTTTATCTTTCATTTTAAGGAAATGCTCTCCTCTTACAATATTAAAGTTACCTGTTGTAGTGATGATGATATCTGCATTATCAACCACAGTATCTAATCTTTTCACTTCGTAACCATCCATTGCAGCTTGAAGCGCACAAATTGGGTCAATTTCGGTTACAGTAACGATAGAACCTGCGCCTCTGAAAGATGCAGCAGTACCTTTTCCAACGTCTCCGTATCCACAAACTACCACTCTTTTCCCGGCCAGCATTACGTCAGTCGCTCTTCTTACAGCATCTACTGCAGATTCCTTACAGCCGTATTTGTTATCGAATTTAGACTTAGTAACAGAATCATTGACGTTGATTGCAGGCATTACCAAAGTTCCGTTCTTCATTCTTTCGTACAATCTGTGAACACCAGTTGTAGTTTCTTCAGAAAGTCCTTTGATATCTTTAGTGAATTCTGGGTATCTGTCAAAAACCATATTGGTTAAATCTCCACCGTCATCAAGAATCATATTCAATGGTTTTCTGTCTTCGCCAAAGAAAAGAGTCTGCTCAATACACCAGTCGAATTCCTCTTCATTAAGACCCTTCCAAGCATAAACAGGAATTCCAGCAGCAGCAATCGCAGCAGCAGCGTGATCCTGAGTTGAGAAAATATTACAAGAAGACCAAGTTACTTCAGCTCCTAAAGCAACCAAAGTCTCGATAAGAACTGCAGTTTGGATTGTCATATGTAGACATCCTGCGATTCTTGCGCCTTTCAAAGGTTGAGATGGTCCGTATTCTTCACGGATAGCCATCAAACCAGGCATTTCTGCTTCAGCCAAAGTAATTTCTTTTCTTCCCCATTCTGCTAGGGAAATGTCCTTAACTTTATAAGGAACGTATTGTGTTGTTGTACTCATATCGGATGAATGAATTTTGATTCCAATTTTAAAATGCAAAATTACGATTAATAATTTAGATACAAAAAACTCAGATTAAACTTCATTATGACAATTTACATAACAACATTTTATTTAGTTTAAATCTAAATAACTATTTTTGTAACATCTTAAAAAAACAGTAATATTATGAGCGAACATACAGATGAAGCAAAGAGACAAGCAAAACCAGTTGCGCCTAAAGTAAAAGAATTAATTGCTAAAACGTTAAGTGTGACTTTGGCAACAGTAGATGCAGAAGGAACGCCGAATGCTAGTTATGCGCCATTTGTAGAAATTGATAACAAATTTTACGTTTTGGTTTCTTTTATGGCGAGACATACAAAGAACTTGGCTGAAGGAAGAAAAGTTTCTGCAATGTTCATCGAGGATGAGTCTGCTACAAAACAAGTTTACGCAAGAGAAAGATTAACCGTTGAGGTTTCAACTTCTCAAATAGAAAGAGATACTGATGATTGGAACAACATCGTTGGAAAACTAAAAGAAAGACACGGGAAAATCGTAGATGTTCTGAATGATATGACAGATTTTATCCTAATTGCTCTTCATCCAGTAAAAGGTGCTTACGTGAACGGATTCGGAAGTGCTTATTTTGTAGATGCAAATCTTGAAATAATGGAACATAGAAACGATATCAATCACACTCAGAAATAATATCGATTTCAAAATATATAAAAAGGCTTAGCGAAAACTAAGCCTTTCATTTTTGTTAATTAATTTTTTTAAACTAAAATTAATTCTTCAAACTTTTCATATCAATTACAAATCTGTACTTTACATCACTTTTTAGCATTCTTTCGTAAGCATTGTTGATGTCTTGGATATTGATGATTTCGATGTCCGAAACAATGTTTTTTTCTCCGCAGAAATCTAGCATTTCTTGAGTTTCTTTGATTCCGCCAATCAAAGAACCGGCTACTGAACGTCTTTTATAAATCATAGGTCTAGTACTTACAACTTCATTTTCGAATTCTCCTATGAAACCAACAAGAACCAAGGTTCCGTTTACAGTCAATGTATTCATATAAGGATTGATATCGTGCTCGTAAGGAACAGTGTCAATAATCAAATCGAATTTGTTAAAAACAGATTTCATTTGCTCCTCATCAGTTGAGATAATGACGTGGTCCGTTCCAAGGGCTTTTGCATCGTCTGTTTTTCCAAGAGTTCTAGAGAATAATGTAACTTCTGCGCCCAAACCTTTTGCCAATTTTATCGCCATATGACCTAATCCACCAAGACCTACAACAGCAACTTTGGATTTCTCTGTTATGTTCCAATGTCTGAGAGGTGACCAAGTTGTGATTCCGGCACATAGAAGTGGAGCAGCGGCAGCCATATCCAGATTCTCTGGAAGACTCAAAACGAAATGTTCGTCTACAACAACAGATTCTGCATAACCTCCGAAAGTCCTTGTGCTCTCAAAGTATTTATCTTTTCCATTGTAGGTTCCTATGAAGCCATTTTCACAGAATTGTTCCAAGTCTTGCTCACAGCTGTGACAAGTTCTGCAAGAATCTACCATACAACCAACTGCAACAGAATCTCCGATTTTGAATTTGGTAACTTCATTTCCTACACTTTTTACAATTCCTACAATCTCGTGTCCAGGAACTGCTGGGTAAACTGTTCCACCCCAATCATTTCTTGCGGTATGCAGATCAGAATGACAAACTCCACAATAATAGATATCAATTTCTATGTCTTTTGGTTGGATTTCTCTTCTTTCAATGGTTAGTAGTTCCAAGTCATTTTCGGCAGCTTGTGTGCCAAAAGCTTTTATTTTTCTTGTTTCCATTTTTTTTAAATATTTTTACGTTAAAATTTATTTTAATGAAGTTGTGTGTCAATAGGTATTACCCTGTTTTTATTAATGTTTACACGATTTGGATTTTATATCTTCTATTTTTTGCGTCTTTTCGGTATTCTCCAACGCTACTTTTTGAAATAAAAACTACACCATTTGAGACAATAAACGAATATTCTACAAAGGTAATCACTTTCAATAAACTAGAGGCTTTCGAAAACATTGTAGGGAATATTGTTTTATTTATTCCATATGGATTCTTGGGTATTCTTTATCGAAAACTAAATCAATTCAGATGGTTGTTTCTAGCATTTTTTATCACGATTAATATTATTGAGTTTTCACAATATTATTTTAAAAGAGGATTTGCTGATATTGATGATGTAATCCTAAATACTTTGGGAGCTATTATTGGTTTTTTTATTTACAAAAAGTTCTTTTTTATCAAGGACAAATAACTTTCATTTCTGTTCTTCTATTGATTTGGTGTTGCTGTTCATTACAATTTACGTCATTACTACACTTATTCAGAAGTTGAGTTTCTCCGTAGCCAATTGGCTTTAATCTGGCTTTATCAATACCTTTTGAGACCAGATAATCTGCAGCTGCATTTGCGCGGTTTTGGGAAAGTGTTTTGTTGTAATCATCAGAAGCTCGAGAATCTGTATGCGAAGCTAATTCTACTTTTACATTCGGATTATCTTTCATAAACTGAACCATTTTATTGAGTTCTGCTTTTGCATCCTCTCTGATAAAATACTTATCTAAGTCGTAATGGATATTTTTCAGATTGATTGGTTTTCCGCAAGTCGTTTCTTCCATACAAACTTGTAGATTAAGGAAAAGAGTATGACGCCTGTCTACATTTTTAGAAGTCACGGTTTCTGTTTGAGAAAAGTAATTACCTTTTTTACCATAGATATTGTAAGATGTGTTTTTGTCTGCTTTGAAGTAGAATTTCCCATCGACATTTGTTTTTATTTCGTGAAAGACTTCGGTTTCATTATTTTTAATAACGACTGTTGTGTATCTCAGCGGATCTTTAGAATTACAAATGTTAACTTGTCCTTTTACAAAGAAAATTTCAGGTTCTGTAGATATTTCTTTTTTGATGATTGAATTTTTTACAAATTCATCTTTGTCTGTTTTACTGGAAATCAAATCAATATTGTAAAGACTTCCTTTGATTTCGTAATTTTCAGGTTTAATATTCTTGAAGAAAGCAACACCTTGAGAATTCGTCTTTGCAAAATGGGTTCGTTTTCCTTTTTTATAGAGCTCTACAAAAGTATCGGGAAGAATTAATCCTGTTTCTTTGTCTCTTGCAGTGACAGATACTCCATAGTTAGGATTCGAATCTCTTGTTGGAATTCTGAAAGTCAATCCTGCAAAAACGCCCGCCGAATGAACCTCGTGTTCAAGACTAGCATTTCGGATATTTTGATTAGCAATATTAATATTATATTGATTGTTAGCTTCTGTAAAAGTGATATAAGCTGATACAGAATTATTATTTACTTGATCATTCGCTTTGAAATGTTGTATGTAATATCCACCGACATTCAGTCCTACATATTCGGAGAAAAACCAATTTAGTTCAATTTGTCCTTTTCCGGTTCGTAGATTTTTCTCGTTGTACCCATTATGATAATTGAGGTTGTAATTGTTTGCAGTCAATGATGTTTCTCCACCTTTGATATTAGAAATACCACCTTTTAATTTGAAGGCAAAACTTAGATTATCATTAATGACATATCGGAAATTAGGACCTATTCCTAGAAATAATCTTTCAACTTTATTTTCATTCAATCCAAGATTAGAAAGTGGAGTAGTTCCGTTGTGCAGACTCTCTGTAGGATAAGAACTTTTGGGTTTGTTTGAAAGGTAATCTGCATCAATTCCAAAGCCTATCCAATTGAAATAATAATCTGCAGAAATCCCGAGATTCAGATTGGGTTTGTAATCGATATATTTTGTTTGATTATCATAAGACGGAAAATCCAATCCACCACGTAAAGAGATATTGAATTGATTATGATCGTACAAAGAATTTCGAAATTGAGAATTGAAAAATTGAACTAAAAGAATCGCGAGAAGAAAATAATATTTTCTCATTAGGTTAAGTTTTCTAGGTTACTGCAAATTTAAGGAACTGAGTTGTTAAATAAAAAATGCCGGCTAAAAACCGGCATGTATTTTAAAAACATAATTTACTGTTTGATAATCTGAGTAATCTTTTGGGTATTGTCATCCAATGTGTATCTCATCAGATATTTTCCCGGACGAAGTTTGTCCAATCTCAATTCTGTATTGTTACTATTGATATTATATTCAGCAACTTGAGCACCCAAAATAGAGAAGAATGTTACTGTTTTGATTTTAATAGCAATGTCTTTGGATCTAAGGAGCAAAACATCCTTAGTTGGATTAGGGTAAGCTACCAAAACACCATCGTCGGTCTTTTGAGAAGAAACTGTACGCGCAGTTTGTGCTTTCATTTCTACTGAAAATCCAACCGTAATTACCGTAAATATAATAAAGAATAGAAATTTTTTCATTCGCTTTAGTCTGTACTTAAACAATTACCTACAAATATATTTTAAATTAATCTATTATGCAATAGCCTATCCGTAAAAGTATAAGTAAATTTGCATCAATAAATTTTATCAAGATGATTTCAAGAAACAGAAGACTAAGAACCCACGATTCTATAAGAAGTCTAGTTCGTGAAACTACCCTTACAACAAACGATCTGGTGTTGCCAATGTTTGTTATGGAAGGTAATAACAAAAAAGAAGCCATTTCCTCAATGCCAGGTGTTTTTAGGCAAAGTTTAGATTTAACGGTGCAAACTGTTAAAGAAAATTATGATTTGGGAATCAAAGCAGTCAATCTTTATATGAAGGTGTCCGACAACCTAAAAGACAATACAGGGAAAGAAGCTTGGAATCCAAATGGATTGATGCAAAACACCATAAAAGCTATCAAAGATGCTGTTCCGGGAGTTGTAGTAATGCCCGATGTTGCGCTTGATCCATATTCGATTTATGGCCACGACGGGATAATCAAAAACGGAAAAATTGATAACGATTCCACGGTAGAAGCTCTTGTAAAAATGGGTATTTCTTTGGCAGAAGCAGGGGCTGACATTTTGGCGCCAAGTGATATGATGGATGGTCGTGTTTTGGCTATGAGAGAAGGTTTGGAAGACAATGGATTCACAGATGTGGGGATTTTATCCTACGCAGCCAAATATGCGAGTGCTTTTTATGGACCATTTAGAAGTGCTTTGGATAGTGCACCTGTTGATAATCAAGAAATTCCAGCTGACAAAAAAACTTATCAGATGGATTTTCATAATTCCAGAGAAGCCATCGATGAAGCTCTAAGAGATGTAGAAGAAGGCGCTGACATCATTATGATAAAACCCGGAATGCCTTATCTGGACATCGTTTCAAAAATCCGAGAGTTGATTACACAACCGATTGCGGTTTATCAAGTAAGCGGAGAATATGCAATGTTGAAAGCTGCTGCACAAAACGGTTGGTTAGACAATGAAAAAGTTTTAATCGAAAGTTTAACTAGTATTAAGCGTGCAGGTGCAAATATGATTTTCACATACGCGGCTCCGGAAGTTGCTAAACTTTTGAATAAGTAAAATATAAAACTTACAAATCTTCCTCACCCAAATTCTGAGGAAGATTTTTTTTGTTCTTAATGCCAAGATTTTTCAGTTTCTGAGTTTGGACAATCAGATTATCATTTCCTGAGCTCAATTGTTTGAAAGCATCATTGTAAGAATTCTTAGCTTGGTCGATATTCTTTCCAAGACGTTCTAGATTCTCAACAAAACCAACAAATTTATCATAAAGTTTCGCTCCTCTATCCGCAATTACCATTGCATTTCGGTTTTGGTGTTCGCGTTTCCAAAGGTCTTGGATGAGTTTAAGAGAAGTAATCAGATTAGTAGGACTTAGTAAAAGAATCCTTTTATCATAAGCAAAATTCCAAAGATTAGGCTCAGCTTGCAAAGCTGCAATATAAGCCGCTTCGCTTGGAATAAACATCATTACAAAATCCAGAGATTTATCAAAATCATCATAAGCTTTTTGGCTTAGCTGATTGATATGATTCTTCACCGATTGAAGATGTAAACTTTGTTTCTGGGAGAAAAGTTCAGGATTCGTTTCATCAGTCATTTCAACAAAAGCAGTCAAAGAAACTTTACTGTCGATAATGACATTTCTGTTGTCAGGATATTTTACAACCGCATCAGGACGCATTTTTTTACCGGAAAATTCGGAGAAAATAGCTTTGTTGTTTTCGTCTTTTAATTCGTGTTCCAGAAAATATTCCTGGTTTTTTCTCAATCCAGATTTTTCCAGAATACTTTCCAAAATCATTTCTCCCCAATTTCCCTGAGTTTTACTTTCGCCTTTCAAAGCTCTGGTTAACTGTTTGGCGTCTTCGGAAATCTGCTGGTTAAGGTCTTTAAGCTCTCTGACTTTTTCGCCAAGAGAAAAACGTTCTCTAGCTTCTTTGTCGTAAGTTTCGTTAACCGTATTTTTCAACTCATTGATTTTTTCCTGAAAAGGCTCAAGAATAGTTTTGAGTTGATTTTGATTGATTTGCGTGAATTTCTCAGACTTCTCTTCCAAAATTTGATTTGCAGTTTTCTCAAATTGTAAACGAGTCGTTTCCTGAAGTTTCAAAAAATCCTCTTTTTGGTTTTCGAGATTCTCCTGCAGATTTTTGTAATGAGCATTCAGTTCAGCATTCGTGAAAAGCAGTTCTTCTTTGCTTCTTTGGATTAATGAAATTTCGTTGGTCAGATTATTATTTGAAAGTTTCAATTCATCAATTTTCTGTTGAGAATGATTTTCGTTTTCCTGAGAACGAATTAATTTTTCATTAATGATCTCAATGTTTTTTTTGCTCACATACAAAGATTTCATCAGAAGAAAAACCACAATTCCTCCAACGATTAATCCAACAATTGCATAAATAATTTCCATTTAATCTATATTAGCTTTTACAATTTTAAAACGACTTTTGTTTATAAAATTGAGGTTTTCCGTAATTGGGAAATTATTTTTCGTTTTCCAATTTAGCTTTAGATTCTGCTAATCCGTTTTTCTCTTTTTCGGAGAGTTTTGGATATTGCAGATTCATTTCTTCAAGTTTGTCAATGATAATTTGAATCGCAGCAACTCTGGAAAACCATTTTTGGTCAGCAGGAATCACAAACCAAGGTGCAGACTCTGTAGAAGTTTGATTAATTGCTTCTTCATAAGCTTTTTGATAATCATCCCAGAATCCTCTTTCTGTAATATCGGCGGAAGAAAATTTCCAATTTTTATCGTCCTCATTGATTCTGTCTAGAAAACGTTGCTTTTGTTGTTCTTTGGAAACATTCAGGAAAATCTTAATGATTTTTGTTCCGTTGTTTGCTAAATGTTTTTCAAAATTTCGGATGCTTTCGTATCTGTTTTCCCAGAATTTTTGATCAAATTGTTTTACATCTTTCCAGACTTTCTCGCTGAGGTTATATTCTGGATGAACTTTACAAACCAAAACACTTTCGTAATGAGAACGATTGAAAATTCCGATTTTTCCTTTAGCTGGAAGTGCTAAATAATGTCTCCATATAAAATCGTGAGAATATTCTTTTGTACTTGGACCTTTAAAGCTCGTGACTTCACAACCTTGCGGATTCACACCTCCGAAAACGTGTTCTATCAAACTGTCTTTTCCGGCAGCATCCATTGCTTGAAGAATAATTAATAAAGATTGACTTCCGTCAGCATAAAGTTTCTCTTGCAGAACACGTAACTTTTCCTTTTCTACCTCCAAAAGTTGCTTGGCTTCATCTTTATTGATTTTCCCTTTATAGTTTGTATTATGTTTTTTGATTTCGAATTTCGAATTTTCTTTTATCAAAAAATCATCAGAAAAATTGTATCCCATAATAAAATTGATTTCATGTAAAAATAAAAAAACCGCTCCTTAAAAAAGAACGGTTTTTATAAAAAATGTAAATTTTTATTATTTAGCAGCTTCAGCTCTATTAATGATTTTTTTTGTAGCCTTTGATGAAGCTGGAGCGGCTTTAGCGGAAAAACTTTCAGCAGGAGCAGCAACTAGTTTTGCTTCTTGATTAACCCCTTGTAAATCTTCAACATTTCCTTTGATATATAACACAGATCTGTTGTTAGCTGGATCATTAGAATAAACTTCAATCAATTTGTTGAAAGCTCCTTTAATTCCTGTGTTATAACCTACTTTAATTTGAGCTGTTTTTCCTGGTAAAATTGGATCTTTGCTCCATTCTGGCGTTGTACATCCGCAAGATGGTTTTACTTCGCTAATGATAAGAGGTTTGTTACCCGTATTTTTTACTGTAAAAAATCTGTGTCCATCAGAACCAGCTTTTACATTTCCGTAGTCGAAAGTTGTTTTGTCAAATGAGATGGTCTGAGCAGATGCAAATGCAATAGCGCCTGTCATAAATAATCCTGCAAGAATCTTTTTCATATTTTTTTTCTTTAAATAATTAAATTTTTGAATAACAAAGTTATAAATTATTTGAATATGTGATGTTAATTTTTTCACATTGTCTTATTTTTGCAAATTACAAGCCAAAAATAATTTTAAAATGCAGATTGCAGACAAATACAATCCACAGGAAACTGAACAAAAATGGTATGACTTCTGGTTAGAAAACAAATATTTCCATTCCACACCAGATAACAGACCTCCTTACACAATTGTAATTCCGCCGCCTAACGTAACGGGAATTCTTCATATGGGACATATGTTGAATAATACAATTCAGGATGTATTGGTCAGAAGAGCAAGAATGCAGGGCTTCAATGCTTGTTGGGTTCCTGGAACAGATCACGCTTCTATTGCAACTGAGGCAAAAGTTGTTGCTAAACTTAAATCCGAAGGAATTAACAAATCTGATATCACACGCGAAGAATTTCTAAAACACGCTTGGGATTGGACCGATAAATACGGTGGAACCATTCTAGAACAATTGAAAAAACTAGGTTGCTCTTGCGATTGGGACAGAACAAGATTCACTTTGGAAGATTCAATGTCTCAGCAGGTTATCAAGTCTTTTGTTGATTTGTATAATAAAGGTCTTATCTACAAAGGCTCAAGAATCGTAAACTGGGATCCTGAAGCGAAAACTAATATTTCTGACGAAGAAGTAATCTTTAAAGAACAAAACGGAAAATTATATTTCCTTAAATATAAAATAGAGGGAACTGAAGAATTCCTTTCAGTTGCTACAACACGTCCTGAAACTATTTTTGGAGATACTGCGGTTTGCATCAATCCTAACGACGAGAGATATGCTCATTTGAAAGGTAAAAATGTAATCGTTCCGATTGTAAACAGAATTATTCCAATTATTGAAGATGATTATGTTGATATCGAGTTCGGAACTGGAGCTTTGAAAATTACGCCTGCTCACGATGTTAATGACTACGAAATCGGACAAAAACATCAATTACCAATCATCGATTCTCTTGATGATGACGGAAATCTTAACGAGCACGGATTACATTACGTGGGAAAAAATAGATTTGATGTAAGAAAGCAAATCGCTAAAGAATTAGAAGAAAATAATCTTTTACTTAAAGCGGAAGACTACGTCAATAAAGTAGGAACTTCAGAAAGAACAGGTGCGGTTATCGAGCCAAAAGTTTCTGTTCAATGGTTCCTGAAAATGTCAGAAATTGCAAAACCAGCTTTGGATGTTGTAATGGATGATGAGGTTAAGTTCTATCCAGAAAAATTCAAAAATACCTACAAACACTGGATGGAAAACATCCGTGATTGGAATATTTCGCGTCAGCTTTGGTGGGGTCAACAGATTCCTGCCTATTATTATGGTGAAGGTGAAGATGATTTTGTAGTTGCTGAGAATATTGAAGATGCAATAAAATTAGCACAAGAAAAAACTTCTAACTTCCAACTTCAGGCTTCTGACCTAAAACAAGACCAAGACGCTCTAGACACTTGGTTCTCATCTTGGTTGTGGCCAATGTCTGTTTTTGATGGAGTGAATAATCCGGAAAATGAAGACATCAATTACTATTATCCAACTTCAGATTTGGTAACTGGTCCAGATATTATCTTCTTTTGGGTTGCTAGAATGATTATGGCTGGATTGGAATTTAGAGGGAAAGTTCCGTTCCAAAATGTTTATTTCACAGGAATTGTGAGAGATAAGCAGAGAAGAAAGATGTCTAAACAATTAGGGAACTCTCCAGATCCAATAGATTTAATTGAAAAATACGGAGCTGATGGCGTGCGTGTAGGAAGTTTGTTGAGTGCGCCTGCAGGAAACGATTTGTTGTTTGATGAGGATTTGATGTTGCAAGGAAGAAACTTTGCGACCAAAATCTGGAATGCTTTCCGATTAATCAATATGTGGAATCACGAAGAAAAACCTTTGCACGATTCTGACAAGCAATCTATCGAATGGTTTGAAAACAAATTGAATAAAACGATTGTTGAGATTAATGACCAATTCGAAAAATTCAGGATTTCTGATGCTTTGCATTTGATTTATAAATTAATTTGGGATGATTTCTGCGGATGGTATTTGGAAGCGATTAAACCAAATTTCGGAGAAGGAATTTCGAAAGAAGTTTACAATAAAACGATTGAGTTCTTTGAAGAATTAATGAAATTATTACATCCATTTATGCCTTTCTTGACGGAGGAATTATGGCAAGCAATTTCTGAAAGAAGTACGGAAGAAGCTTTGGTAATTGCTCAGCAGAAAAAAGCAGATTCTTTCAGCGAAGATATTATCAAGAACTTCGTAACTTCTGAAGAATTGATTTCAGGCGTTAGAAATTACCGTCAGACAAAAGGAATTTCGCCAAGAGAAGCGGTTGAGATTTTTACTAATGCTACAGAATTTCCGAATGAAGCTGTTGTAAGAAAATTGGCGAATGTTTCTGAAATTCATTTTGGAACAAAAACGGATAAGCCTAGTTTTACATTCTTAGTTGGAGCAACAGAAGTTTCAATTCCTTTGAGTGAAAATTTAGATTTAGCCGAAGAAAAAGCGAAAACCGAAGAAGAATTAAAATATTTAAAAGGTTTCTTGATTTCTGTAGATAAAAAATTATCAAACGAAAAATTTGTAGCTAACGCAAAACCAGAAATCGTAGATGTGGAGCGTAAAAAACAAAAAGACGCACAGGATAAAATTGCTTTGCTAGAAGAAAAATTAAAAACGCTTTAGCCAAAAACAATCAACAGACAACTATCAACTAAGTGATGACTCACATAGAAAATATTAAAAAATTATTCTCCCGAGACTTCGTAGAAAATCCTTTATTGGAAACCTACGAAGTCGGGGAGATTCATATTTCATCGGGTAAAATTGTAGCAAGTGACGCTTTGATTACGCCTGATAAATCCGCCTTCAATCAAGAATTTCCGAAAGGAGATTTTACAGTTTTGATTCACAAAGAAAGAAATTCCAATTGTGTGGCTTATGCTGAAATTGTTTTCGATAAAAATCAATTGGCTGAAAATTGGGCTTTGGCTTTATGCGATGACCAAAATCTAAAAGATTTAAAAGAAGGAGAAATCTTCGGTTATCCCGTAGAATCTGGGATGGGAAGTTTTATGGATAAAGATGCTCAAGACGCATTGAATAATCTGGAACAAGAACTTTTCCATAAAAAAGGTGCTGATTTTATGGGAATCTATGAAGAGTTTTTCCATTCTCATTTTTTTGATGAAAAAGGCGCCATTGACCAGTTTGCAGTTCTGAAACCTTACGACAATAAAAAGGAAAACATCATTGCTTTCGAAACTGGATATGGCGAAGGATTTTATGCTTCTTATATTGGTTATTCTAAAGATAATCAAGTAGTTAAATTAATTTCTGAGTTTATAGAAATCGGAATGGATTAAATTGTTACATTAGCAGAAATGAAATGATAAACCATTATTTCGTTTGACTTTTAAACAATTAATATTACAAATGAGACTAAGTAATATAATCCCCCAGATTGTAGTTGTAGGAAGCTCTTCTATTGATTTGATTCTTAATACTTCTAAAATCCCAACAGCCAACAACACGGTTCTAGCTAACGGACTGAAAAGTTTTCTTGGAGGAAAAGGTGCCAATCAAGCAATTGCAACGTCGCGTTTGGGTGCTCGTACTGCTTTGATAAGTCGGGTAGGTATGGACCCTTATGGACAGCAGGTTCTCAGAAATCTGGACGATGAAGATGTGAATGTAGCTTACGTTGTGGAAGACAATGACGAAGATACAGGAACTGCTTATGTGAACGCTTCTGACGAGGGAAATGCCATCACAGTAGTTCCCGCTGCAAATTATAATTTATCACCAAATGACATCAATGAAGCTGAAAAATATCTTTTAACAGCAGATTTGATTTTGACTCAGTTAGAGATTCCTATAAAAACTGTTGAATATCTTTTCAAAAAAGCAAAAAGTCTTGGAAAGAAAATCGGAATTTATGCTGCGCCTGCAAGCCGATTGTCAGACGAAATAATAGATTATGCGAGTTTCATAGTTGCAAAAAGCACAGATTTGGAAACGCTTTTCGGAGAAGGAAATCACGACGAAATCATTAAACATCTTCCGAATAAATTATTTGTGAGAGACGGCGCTAATAGTACCAGTTATTTTGATGGCTCCGAGATGAAATATTTTCGAAAAGACCCAACTTCCCAAGCGCACAATATGGGATTAGGTGATGCTTTCACATCAGGTTTTTCTATTGCTTTGCTTCACGGGAATTCTATTGAGGATTGTGTGAAATTTGGAAATGAAGTGGCGCTTAAAGCGGCGGATTATAGAGGTTCTCAGAAAGGTTTGCCATATCTCAAGGATTTTCAGAATTAATATTTCCAACATATCGAAATATCATTTTCAACAGATTGATTTTTTATTTTTATAGAATGATTCCATTAAAATCATTTTAATGCAAAATATTAATATAACAACCGAGGATAATTACAGTTTGTCTGTTCATATTTTTGAACCTCAAAATCCTAACAGAAAAATTTTATTGATAAACTCTGCGACTGGTGTCAAGCAGCAGATTTATTTCTCATTTGCGCAGTTTTTTTCTGAGCAGGGTTTTACGGTGATGGCTTACGATTATCGTGGAATTGGACTTTCAAAACCTGATAAAATGAAAGGTTTCGAAGCCTCAATGAGGATTTGGGGAACTAAGGATTACAAAGCTGTAACTAATTATATTAAAACCAATTTTTCGGATTATCAGAAATTTTGTTTGGGACATTCAGTCGGTGCTTTGATTTTAGGAATGAATGAGGATTCTGAGATTTTTGAGGAATTTATATTTGTTGGAACTCAGAATGCTTTTGTAGGAAATTTAAAATTCAAAACAAAGATTGGAGCTTATCTTGGCTTCGGAATTGCACAGCCTTTGTCGACCAAATTATTAGGCTATTTTCCCGCAGATTGGTTTGGTTTAGGCGAAAGTTTGCCTTCGGGAAGTGCATTTGATTGGCGAACTTTGATTCTCAATAGAAAATCAACAAACAAACTTTTGGAAAAGTCAGAGGATTTTTCTAAAAACCTGACTCAAAAAGTTTTTGTAGTAAGAGCGCAAGATGATGCTTGGTTAACCGAAAAAGGGGTGAAATCGCTTTTACAAGACACTTATCCAAATCTGAAACCGATTTACCGATTAATCAAAACATCGGAGTCAGAAAAAAATGAAATAGGACATATTAATTTTTTCAGAAGCTACAACAAAAAGCTCTGGAATATTATTTTAAATGAATTATTTGAACTTAAATATTTGTGAGCTTTCTTAAGTTTGAAGTTTATACTGAGCTTGTCGAAGTACCTTTGCGAACTCAAAATATTTTCAATAATTATAAAAAATCTTTGCGCTCTTTGCGTTCAAAAAATATGGAATTAATTAACAAAACAATAGAATTAGTAAAACAAAAATTAGAAGGAACAGAATCTGGTCACGATTGGTTTCATATCGAGCGTGTTTGGAAACTGAGTCTTAAAATTCAAGAAAAAGAAGGAGGCGATAAATTAATTATCGAATTATCTGCTTTACTACACGACATTGCTGACCCAAAATTCCATAAAGGTGACGAAACTTTGGCTTCAAAAATTGTTAACAACTTTCTTACAGAACAAAATGTTGATTCGGAAACGATTCAAAAAGTCATTTTCATCATCGAAAATATGTCTTTCAAAAACCGAAATGATGCGCCAGAAAATCTACCTTTGGAACTGAAAATCGTTCAGGATGCTGATAGATTAGATGCCATTGGTGCGATTGGAATTGCCAGAACTTTCAATTTTGGTGGTTACAAAAACAACTTGATGTATCATCCTGACATCAAACCAAAACTGAATCAAACAAAGGAAGAATACAAAAAATCCGACGGAACTACGATTAATCATTTCTATGAAAAACTGTTGCTTCTCAAAGATTTACTTAATACGAAAACAGCTAAGGAAATTGCGGAACACAGACATCAATTTATGCTTCAATTCCTCGATGAATTCTACAAAGAGTGGAATGTCACGTTCTAATTGACGAGAAACTATTATCTTTGTTTCAATGATAATCATTCTAATTCTCATTTTTCTCATCATTGCTCTCTTTCTGTCCGGTTTTCGGTCAGGAAAATGGAATCTGTGGAACAAAGCCGTTCGGACGATTATTACCATTTCTGCGGCCGCTTATTTCACGTTTTGGTTTGTGGAGAGAAGTGTGTCTCAGTTTTTAGAAAACTCTTTGGCTGTGCAGGTTATCAATTATTTGCCACAACCGATTGACTTTTACATCATCAGGATTCAGGACGGAGAAAAAGAAACCAAATATCTTTCCAAACACGTTGGTCAAATCCGCCCGGAGTATTTCCGAATAGAATATCTCAATATGCAGAAATCCAACGAGTTTTGGGTTGCCGGATATATTGGAAAGAATAAATTGGTTTATTTCTCGCAGGTTGCAGTTCCCAACAAAAATGAGGACAAAATCATCGAGGTCAAAAATTATATCAACAACAGTCTCAAACTTTCTGCAATAGCGACCGAAAAAATCGAAGAACTTAAATACGATAACATCAAACTCAGTATTTGGGTTACATTGGATTTGCTGCTTATTTTTCTCAACACCGTTTTACTTTTCCGAAGTAGCAAGAAGAATTAATGTCATATTTTGGGCGCCTTTATCCGCCCTCCGTTCCCGCTTTTTTCTTTTTTTCCAAAAAAAGAAAAAGAGCTCCACTCAGGTCGGGGCGCGAGTGATTCTCTGTTTTTAAAATACTTTCAAAAATTACATTTTATTATTTATAAAATTTACCACAAAAATTTATAAAAAATATAAAAATAAATGTTGGGTTTGTTCTCAACTTTGTACATTTAGGCTCGCAAAAATTGGTACAATTAATGCAATTTAATATTCAATAAAATCAAAGAAAAATGGACTTATCAAAACATATTAATTCAGCGCATCAAACATTTCAGGATTGGAGAAAAACACCTTTTGAAGAAAGACAAAAGCTACTTTTGAAACTGGCAGATGTTGTGGATAAAAACAAAGAAGCTTATGCGAAAATCATAACTACAGAAATGCACAAACCGATTTCTCAATCAATGGCAGAGATAGAAAAAAGTGCAGGAATGATTCGTTTTTATGCCAATGCAGAAAATGTATTAAAACCCGCAGAAATCAAAACAGAATTCAATGTCAGTGAAGTTCATTACGATGCAATGGGAATTATTTTGGGTGTAATGCCTTGGAATTTTCCATTTTGGCAGGTTTTGAGATTTGCAGTTCCGGCAATTCTTGCAGGAAATGTTATTTTACTGAAACACGCATCCATCTGCTTCGGAAGTGGAGATGAAATTGAAAAAGCTTTTGCAGAAGCAGGCTTTCCAAAATATATTTTTCAAAATCTAAGAATTGGACACAACGAAATCCAAGAGATTCTTGAAAATCCTTTGGTAAGAGGTGTAAGTCTAACAGGAAGTGAAAAAGCCGGCGGAACTGTTGCTGCTTTGGCCGGAAAAAACATCAAAAAATCGGTTTTGGAATTAGGAGGAAGTGATGCTTTCATCGTTTTAGAAGATTCTGATTATGAAAAAGCCGCAGTTGACGGACCAGCTGGAAAACTTCAAAATACAGGACAGGTTTGTAATGCAGCGAAACGTTTTATTGTTCATCAGGATATTGAGGAAAAGTTTGTTCCAAAATTCATAGAAGAGTACAATTCTTACCAACCAGCTGATCCTTTTAAAAAGGAAACCAAATTGGGAAAAATGGCAAGACCGGATTTGGCAGACGAATTGGAAAGTCAATATAAAAAAGCTTTGAAAAATGGAGCAGAAGTGGTTCTTGCTTTGGAACGTATTTCTGAGAATGAATTTCGTCCGGGAATTATCAGAGTAAAAGAAGGAAATCCGATTTTGCAGGAAGAATTATTTGGACCATTGGCAATTCTGATGGTTGGAAAAGACGATGATGAAATCCTAAAATTAGCAAATGATATTCCGTTTGGGTTAGGAAATGCAGTTTGGACGAAAGATAAAAAACGCGCTCAGTTTTTCATTGATAATCTTGAATCAGGAACTGTTTCTATTAATAAATCCACGAGTTCTGATGCAAGACTTCCTTTTGGTGGAGCAAAATCTTCCGGTTATGGTGTGGAGTTGTCCTTATTGGCGATTAAAGAATTTACGCAGATAAAAACTGTTGTTGGGAATATTTGAAAATTTACGCAAAGAATTGATTAAGAATTAAGTTTCCAAAGATTCAATTAATTGAATTGTGAAGTTTTCTTGAGAATTTTTTACTAATATAAAACCCTTTCAGAGTTTAAAACTCTGAAAGGGTTTCTTGTATTTTATTGATAAAGCTTGTTTGGAAGAACAATCCCATAGCCCCGATAGGAACGGCATCCTTTTTTGTTTTCTTCTACTCATTTTCTTTTAATGGAGAAACGTTTTGAAAATAAAAAAAATATAGTGGATAGCGGGATTAAGCTCCTGAAAAAATTAATTCAAATTGGCTGAAAGTTGATTTTTAACATTAGCTAAAGAATCTGCTTTGGCTTTTTTCTCCTGTTCAACTTGTTGAAGAACGATGTCTCGATTTTCCTGTTCTTTAATAATCTCTGCGAGGTGAGGTTCGATGATTTTGTTCATTTCGTCTTCGGACATATTGTTAGCTTCCGGAGAATCCAACAATTTTTTCCAAGGTCGTCTTTTTCCCCAAGGATAATCGCCGTAAACAATGAGCGGCGTTCCTTTGGCTCTGGTAGTTGCTCCGCCTTTATTGAGAACCCAAGTGTCCACCCAAGTGTACATCCATTTGGCGTCTTCTTCTAACATTCTGAGGCAAGAGTGCGAAGCCGGATAACCGGGCATTGCGTATTGATGCCAGCCAATGCCGTCAAAATTGGCTACGTTGACATTCCATCGCAGTTTCCACTCGTCGCTGACGGTTGAGATTGCGACTTCTTTTTTCCAATTGGCAAACATCAAACCTTTTTTGGTTGGCGTTGCTTTTTTACCCATACTTGTTGGTCCCCATTTGATGAGATTTCCGTTTTCATAAACGCCAAAAGCCTGAATAGGATAAGAAAAGAAAACGAATTTTTTCACATTTTCAAGACTCGTAACGTGTCCCGGAAACGGCGAATATATAAGGAAATCGTCCTCGATTTTTGCAGGAACAACCAATGTGTCAGCAGCGCCAATGTTGGCTCTGTCAAGTCGATTGAGCGCAAGAATTGTGTAAAGCGCTTTTCCTGTAAATTCTTTTTTATTTTTTTGTGAAACCGAGTCGGTGTTTTTGTAAACCCAAGGGAAAAATCCAAAGTCTTTTCTAGGAATGACAACATCGGGAACTTTTGGTTTTTCTTCTTTTACTGAGTCTTCTTCTTTTTTATCATCAGGCGTCAAAATATCCGTAATAGGATTGTCATTTTTATCTGAGGAAGGAACTGATTCATCCTTTTTACATTGAATCAGAAATAACGAAACTGCGATGAATAAAGGAAATGTGTTTTTAATTAATTTGATGTTCATAGTTTTTCTTTCTGTGTCTATAAGTTACAAAAAGAATACCAAGTGATAATTAAAAATTATAAATGATGAATTATAAATTTTTATTAATAATGTCTTTGATGATTTGCTTGGCGTGGATTCTTGAGTTTTCTATAAACCAAAGATGGGTGTCTTTTCCACCGCAGACAACGCCTGCAAGATAGATTCCGTCTATGTTGGTTTCCATCGTTTCGGGATTGTAATTTGGGTTTTGACATTCGCCTTTCAAATCTATTCCGATATTTTTTAGGAATTCGAAATCGGGAAGATAACCTGTCATTGCAAGTACAAAATCATTTTCTATTTCCTGAATTTCTCCTTTTTCAGTTTTGAATATTACTGAGTGCTCTTTTACTTCCAGAAGTTCTGCTCCGAAAAAAGCTTTGATGCTTCCTTCTTTGATTCGGTTCTCAATGTCCGGTTTTACCCAATACTTTACACTTTTGGAAATTTCGTTATTTCGGATAATCATTGTTACATTTCCACCTTTTCTGTAGATTTCCAAAGCGGCGTCAACTGAGGAATTGCTGGCACCTACAACCACGATATTCTGAAAAGCATAGGGATAAGGTTCTGTATAATAATGTTTTACTTTTGGTAATTCTTCACCTTTGATATTCATCAGATTTGGAATGTCATAAAAACCTGTTGCAATCACTACATTTTTAGCAGAATAAATCTGCTTGCTGGTTTCAACTTGGAAAAAAGTAGATTTCTGAATATTAATCACCTTTTCGTAAGATTTGATATTGATTTCTTTTGCGCGGGCGATTCCTTGGTAATACTCCAGAGCATCTTGTCGCCCCGGTTTGGGTTTGGTTGTGATGAAGGGAATTTCATCAATTTCCAATCGGTCGGCTGTCGAAAAAAATGTCATATACAACGGATAATTGTAAAGGCTGTTGACTATCGTTCCTTTTTCAATCACGATATATTTCAAGTTGTTTTTTTTAGCTTCCAAAGCACAAGCTAACCCAATTGGACCACCGCCAACAATAAGAACATCGTATAATTCCATCTCACAAATTTACAAAGAAAATTGGCTAAAAATCTACGTCTTCCCAGTTTTCGAACTTAGAAACATTCTGCAGTAATTTTCGATTTTCATTTTTCAGCTCTTCCAGTTGATTCAGAAGCTTATGAATGATTTCGATTCCCGGGAGGTTGACATCCAAATCGTAATGCCAATTTGCAAAACGCTCAAGATGAGGCAATTCTTCGTAGACAATATATCGGATACTGTTTTCTGTTTCAGGATGCAATAATTCCGAATCAATTAACTGGTCGAGAAAAGTATAATCTATTTTATATAATCGGATGATTTCTTCTACGGAGATTCTTTCGTTCATCATTAAGAATTTTTAAGTTGTTGAAATAGTTCTTTTTGTTTATCAGTAAGATTGGTTGGGATTTTTACATTGTATGTTACATATAAATCACCAAATTCTCCCTCTTTTTTGTACACAGGAAAGCCTTTGCCTTTAAGTCTTACGGTTGTTCCGTTCTGAGTCTCAGGTTTCACTTTTAGATTTACAGAATTTTCAAGTGTTTGGATATTGACATCACCTCCTAAAATAGCGGTATAAACATCAATGTCAACGGAAGTTCTTAAGTTGTCTCCTTCGCGTTGGAAATCTTTGTCTTCGGAAATGTTGAAAGTAATGTAAAGATCACCGTTTGGGCCTCCATTTATGCCAGGGTTTCCATAACCTTTCAGTTTGATTTGTTGCCCGTCATAAACACCTGCAGGAATTGTAATTCTTACTTTTTTTCCATTGATATCAAAAGTTTGCTGATGTGTTTTCGCAGCGTCTCTTAGATTGAGATCTAGTTCTGCAGAAACGTCCTGACCTTTGAATTTTCCGTTTGCACTTCCTCTAGAATTTCTTCCAAAACCTCCGCCAGCACCACCAAACATCGATTGGAAGAAATCTGAAAAATCTTCGCCTTCTCCAAAATCTGCTCCTGAAAATCCACTGCCAAAGTTTCCAGAATATTGCTGTTGTTGTCTCTGTTGTTGCTGTGCACGTTCATACTCTTCGCAGTGTTTCCAATGTTCGCCATATTTATCATACTTTGCACGATTTTCCGGATTACTTAGTACTTCATTTGCTTCATTGATTTCTTTGAATTTTTTCTCTGCTTCTTTATCGTTCGGATTCATATCTGGATGATATTTCCTAGCTAGTTTTCTGTAAGCTTTTTTGATGTCGTCAGCAGTAGCATTTTTCTCAATTCCGAGAATTTTATAATAATCTATAAACGCCATATTACCAATTGGTTTTTATCGTGATTTGGTTGTTCTAAGTTAGGGAATTGTTTGTCAAAAGGCAAATTGTAAATGTTGATTTTTAAGAGTAATTTTATACAATTTTACTGCACGTTCTAATTTGCTTTCTCATTTTATATTATTGAATTTGAAACGCGTATAATTTAATTTCAGAAATTAGTTTCGATTTTTTAGAAGAATCCATCCGCTTAGCACTTTATCTGGAAATGTCATAATATACCAATAGCTAGATGTAGGTAAAACTCTTCCATTATATTGTCCATTCCAAATAAATCTAGTGGTACTAGATTGTTCGTGAATCAATATCCCATTTCTGTCATAGATTTTAAGATTGGAAGGTTGATCTTGAAATACATCAAGATTATGGAAACTCCATAGGTCATTATAGCCATCATTATTAGGTGTTATTACATTATTTATCTTCACAGATAAGCCTTTTTTAGGGATGCCCAAACATTTAGAATCTTCGAATCTTACATAAAATGTAACAGGACCAGGTGGTATATTCTCAAAGATATTAGAAGCTTGCCAATTGATGCCATCCATTGAGTAAAGAATTTTCTTGCTTCCATTCGCGATTATCTGATAAGAATTGGCTCCGGTACCTAATAATTGAGTAATCACAGGAACTTCATAAGCGATGATGTCAAAGTACTCAGTATATTCGCATCCATTATCTATAGTGATGGTGAGAGAGTACTTACCTTCTGTTTTGATGTTATCGATATAACTGTCTTTTGAAATGATTTCTCCTGCAGGGTTTTTCCAAGTGTAAGATTTTGGAAGTAGATACGATAAATCTGGTTCTATTCTTATACCAACACCAGGACAGAAATAGTAGGCTGGTAATTCAAAAATAGGTGTGTTTTTTAAAGTTATATTAATCTTTACCAATGCAGGACAATAACTTGCTTCTTCTACTTTTACAAAAATTACTGGAGGATGAACAGTGTTGTCATATTGATAGGAAGTAGGCGAAACAATCTCGTTGACATTATTGTTTAAATCTGCCAAAGTTGGATAATAAGAAAAATTTGCAGTCTTACTGTTGTAGATTTGATTTTCGAATTGATTTAGATTCAGAATTTCTTTTCCATCATTCGCTTCATCACATTGTTCGAGTGTAAAAGTATCTTTCAGTACAGGTACAGGTGGATCTACAATAAAATCAATTGTGGATGGTAAGGTATAACAACCAGAAAGGTTTTCTACTAGTACCCAAATTCTTTTTGGAAAAGGATTTGGAGAAAAATTTTCAGGATCTATAATCGGATTATTACTCAATACATCTGCCTGAGTCAAGTAGAACATAAAATGATTTTCTGGATCTGGCTCACTCACCATCCGGTCTGTGTAATCTTTTAATAATAAATTGACTTCAGGAGTTCCATCCAAATTACTATCACAAACTCGGATGCTGGAAGGAATGGCTTTGGGAGGGAAATAAGTTTTCAAAACAATAGGTGCAACCGAGTAGCAATGGGTATTTTTCGATTGGAATCTTGCCCAGAACGTAACTGTGTTATAGTTTGTTGTTTGAAAATTGCTAATTGTAGAAGTGCCTAGATTAGCATCCTCTTGATTTTCATAATATGATATATCCATATCTGCAAGCAAATCCGTGTTCTGGGATGTTATAAACATATCAGCTTTGGCATCATTTAGGTCGTATGTTTCTCCATAATCATAACCTTTGTCACATTTTGAAATGATACCAGGTTTTATAACTACTGTTGGTAGAAAATCAAAATTGATTGTAATTTTCGCAACAGCAAGACAAGCGCCTTTTGATACACTGATATACACTTCGGTATTTTTTGAGATAGAAAATTCTTTTGGATTGGAGATGATGTTCCCAAATGTGTTGTTTGAAGCATTATAACTTAAATAGTAATTAAAGCGCAATGATTCTGCTCCCGAGTAAATTTCTTTTTCATGTTGTGTAAGGTCATAATTTTCTACATCATCATTATTATTATCACAAATTTGTCCTAAGTTTACTGTTATAGATTCTTTTGTTAGAATAGGACTTGCGATGAGTTTAAGGGTAATTGGATATACTCTGTAGCAATCTCCATTATCAGCTTTCATGTCCAAGCGTACGAAAATGATCGCCGGTGAATTGGTATTTGTAAGTTGATATCTTGTAATACTATTATCGTTATTATTAGCATCCAAAGTATTTTGGAAATAGCTAACAATGACTGGTTGTCCACTTCCTATTAAATTGTTTAAATTGCTTAGAAGAATATTTTCTACGCCGTCATTTTTAAAGTCACAAATATTTTGATCTTGATTAGCAATAGGATTACGAAGTTCTATGGTTATTTTCTTAACGGTGTAACAACCGTCAGCATTTTCAAAACGTACATAATAAACATAAGTAATGAGATCAGCATCATCGGTAATAGTTTGAATTGCTGGTATAGATTCTGTTGTATTTGGTACTGTAGCATCATTCTCATTGGTATAAAACGTAACATCAGTAATTTCGGAAATAGGTGTTGTTAACATTTCTGGATATATAGTGCTGAGATCAATCGTAACATCTTCTTTACCATCGAAACAATAGAGTTTTTTGATATCTGTAGCTTTTATTTTGTCCAAAAAAGTAATGTTCATATTAACAATTCCTATAGAATAGCATCCATTAGGATTTGTTACTCTTGCATAAACGGTGTAGGATCCACCATTAATATTAGCTATTCCGCTACCGCCTCCTGATTCTGCCGCAGTTAAAGATTGATAAAATCTTACATTCATCGTAGGATCTGTTGTTATGAGTGGTTTAACTAATGTATTCCAATCAAAGGCTTCTGTGTTATCTGCATTATTATCACAAAGGGTATAGCTGAAATTAACTGGGGAATTTATAACTGTGGTATTTCCATTTTGATCATAAATAATATCTATATCATCACTTAACTTAAAGTTGGAATAGTCAAGAGTTACAGTATAAATATCTGTTTTTGAAGGACAAACATTAATATTGGCAGTAGAACCAACAACTTGATTAGCAGAATTTTTCCAAACAATGCTTGGCTGTATCTGAGAGCCATTTGGGCTGAATTTCCAACTCTCATTACCGGATTCCCAAATTCCTCTGTTTCTTCCTGTCGGTGATAATCCTTCGTCTCCTGATGCGTTCATGACTCCAATCAAAGATTCTTTGAAACGTGCTGTTGTACAAGGAAGGGGCTTGTTTTCTACTATGACATCAATTTCATTAGAAAACTCGGATAAGACAATTTGGAAAGTAGAGGTTTCTGCACAACCTGTAAGTCTGGCTTTGTAAAAATTAATGACAAACTTTCTGCATGGATAGCTTCCCGTAACTGCGTAATAAATTTCAGAATCAGTAGTTTCTGAAAAAATCAAATCCTGCAGAATCCCAAAAATTGAATTTTGAGGTAATAATGAACTAGGATTGCTGGCTAAGATATTGGGATTACTAGATAGGCCTGCTTGTGTGGTATCAAAAGTAATAAAGCCGTTGGTGCTTATGACTATCTTATTATATTTGGAACCATAAAAATAAAAATTGAAAGGTAGAGGAATGATGTCTGAAAAAGTATCATCAGTTTTAGCATTTAATGGAGTGCCTTGATCAAACGGGATAACGGGGGTATAAGTTGAGCTTGCGACTTGGTAAGAAGTCGTAAGATAAGTCTTCGGAACATTGGTTGTTAGCTCTACGCATCCACCGGTTCCACAACTCAACTGTACAGAGGTGTTGCCAAAAATATCAGTTGCAGTAATGTTGGAACAGCTTTGTGAATACGAAAATTGAGTTATAATCAATGTAATCAATAATAATAATAACTGTTTCATTCTTGAAACTTTAATTGTTAAACTAATTTAATCATGCTGATTGTGATATTTGTAATAATGATAATTTGGATGAATTGTTTAGTTTACATTGATGATTAATGGTTTTTTCTTTTTATTTCTGTTCCACCCAAACCAATTCAGTAATATTATAGCCAATTGATTTTGCTTTCTCTAGAAATCTAGTTTTGATATTGTCGGGAAGTGTTTTCTCTCGAGACAGAATCCATAGATAATCCAGATTTTTTCCGGCAATCAAAGCGTATTTGTAATCTACTAAATCTATCACATTATAACCTGACCAAAAGGGTTTGAAGAAAGAAACTTTCAATCTTGCTTCATTTTCGGAGTTTACAAATTTTGCTTCACCAATGCTTTGTTTCCATTCTTTTTTGATATAATCATAGCCTTTGTTATCAACTTTGATTGTTCCATCAGGATTTTTGGAATAAGTTGCTGTGACTTGATTTAGATTTTTCTCAAACTTAAAATCAAATCTTGCAATCTCGTACCATTTTCCCAAATATTGCTCGGAATCAAAATCCTGAATAGCTGTTGCGTTTTCAGGAATACCAACAGAACAGGATTTAAAAATTAAGATTCCCAAAATTCCAACAGAAACTGGAATTGCTATTTTTAGAAAAGATTTTTTCATAATTATATTTATTTAAAACTCAATTCAAAAATGATTCCAATAAAAAGTCTATTAAATGAAAGAGAGAAAAAAAACAACAGCTTTTTCTCTCTCTCTCTCTTATTTAATTATATAACTTCTAATATTCCGGAGCTAATTCTATAACAAGTCCTTCCAATTCTGGTGTTACAGGAATTTGACAACCTAATCTACTGTTAGGCTTCACATTAAAAGCTTCTGCCAGCATAGCCTCTTCATCTGGCAACATCTCCGGAAGTGGGACATTTTCACTTAGCACATAACATTGGCAAGAAGCGCACATGGCCATTCCTCCGCAGATTCCGATGGTTCCTTCTTCTGCCAATTCGTAGGCACGGACAACTTCCATTATGCTCATTGCCATATCTGTTGGTGCAGGAATTGTGTGAGAAACGCCTTCTCTATCTATGATTGTAATATTAACGTCTGACATTTTGCAAAGATAAGAGATAGATTTTAGAAAAAGATGTCGGATGTTAGATTTTGATTGATAGTTTCAAACTAAAGTATAAAAAAAGAGGATTACGAAAACCCTCTTTTAATTTATGTATGAAGTGAAAAATTCTAATCAATAGATTTTACAACCGCTTTTTCAGCTTCTTTTCTAGTTCCATCGAAACCGTCAACACCACTTACTGTTGTATATTTCAAAACGAATTTCTTACCTGGATTCAATCTGTTGTAAACACTTTGAACCATCAATGTAGCTTCGTGGAAACCACAAAGAATCAATTTTAATTTTCCAGGATAAGTATTAATATCACCAATGGCGTAGATTCCATCAACATTGGTTTGGTAATCTAATGCGTTGTTTACTTTGATCGCATTTTTTTCGATTTCCAATCCCCAATCTGACAATGGACCTAACTTAGGAGTCAATCCAAATAATGGAATAAGGTAATCTGTTTCCAAGATTGATTTTTCACCATCTTTTTCAATTTCGATTGCAGTTAATTTATCATCACCAATTAGTCCTGTAACTTCAGCAGGTGTAATCAGGTTGATTTTTCCTTGACGTTTAAGTTCAGTTACTTTTTCTACTGAATCTAATGCACCACGGAACTCATTTCTTCTATGGATAAGCGTTACATCAGAAGCAACATCTGCCAAGAAAACGGACCAATCTAGCGCAGAATCTCCACCTCCGGCAATCACAATCTTCTTGTCGCGGAACATTTCTGGCTCTCTCACGAAATATTCTACACCATTTTCTTCAAATTTATCAATGTTTTCCAACTCCGGTTTTCTTGGGTCAAAACTTCCCAAACCACCGGCAATTGCAATCGCTTTTCCTTTAACTTTTACACCACGGCTTGTCGTAACGATGAAATCTCCCTCTTCGTTTTTTTCATAACTCACTGCTTTTTGAGCTAATGAGAATTGAGGTTCAAATTGTTTGATCTGTTCCATCAGATTGTCTACCAAAACACCAGCGTCTACACTTGGAAATCCGGGAATGTCGAAGATTGGTTTCTTTGGATAGAGTTCTGTTAATTGTCCGCCAGGTTGAGGAAGTGCGTCAATCAAGTGACATCTTAATTTCAATAATCCGGCTTCAAAAACGGTGAAAAGTCCTGTTGGACCAGCACCTATTATAATGATATCTGTTTCAAACATTTATAAGAATTTTGGAAATACAAATTTAATCATTAAATCTGACTTTAGAATGAGTCTAAAATATGATATTGATTAGATATATCATTAAATTTATAAAGAAGTATTATTAAAGCGTTTTATAATATATGTCTAACAAAAAAAGAGACTCAATTGAATCTCTTTTATTATGTTAAAAAAATATAATTTTTTTTTAAAAATACAAATAATGATGTGTCTTATAAAAATAAGTTTTAGATTTGTGCTTTCATCATTTGTGTTTTTTTAATCCTTGAGGATATTCATTTTCCTCAAGGATTATTTTTTTCTATCCATTTCGTTTTATTAACGCCATATAGAATCCGTCGTATCCTTCGCTAGGCATTATTTTCTCATCTTTAATCAAAGTAAAATCTGGATTATTGCTTAAGAAAGTTTTTACCTGTTCGTTATTTTCTGATGGTAGAATAGAACAAGTTGCATAGATCATTTGTCCACCTTTTTTCAAAATCTTTGAATAATCTTGCAGAATCTGCTGTTGCTCTCCTTTGATTCTATCAATGAACGCTTGGTCTATTTTCCATTTGGAGTCTGGGTTTCTTTTCAAAACACCAAGACCAGAACAAGGAGCATCTATTAGTAATCTATCTGCTTTCTCGTGCAATCTTTTGATGACTTTGTTATCGGTAATAGTTCTTGTTTCTATATTGTGTGCGCCTGCTCTTTTTGCACGTCTTTTTAGTTCAGCTAATTTCCATTCATAGATGTCTAGCGCAATGATTTGACCTTTGTTTTTCATCAAAGCTGCCAAATGTAATGTTTTTCCACCTGCGCCTGCACAAGCATCCACAACACGCATACCTTCTTTTACATCTAGCAATTGCCCAATTTTTTGAGAACTTGCATCTTGCACTTCAAACAACCCATCTTTGAAAGCTGAGGTCAAGAAAACATTTTTCTTTTCAGCTAACTGAACAGCATCTGGATAATTCTTGATTGTGAAAGCTTCTACATTTTCGTCATTCAAATCAGCGATTAATTCTCTTGGTGTAGTTTTAAGAGAGTTGGTACGTAAAACTGTTGGTGCTTGCTCGTTAAGTGCTAACATTTCTCTTTCCCAGTTTTTTCCTAGTTCTTTTTCAAGCGTTTCTGCTAACCAATCTGGGATAGAGTATTCTATTGCTTTTGTAGGAACTGTTCCCTTTTTTAACTTGGTAAGGATGTCTGCCACTTTGATTCCGTCAAATTCTTCGAATTTTTTATAATGTGTTTTGCTCCAAAGTAAGTAAGCAAGAATCATTTTGTAAACATTCGTAGGTTTTACGCCTTCACCCATATAATATTCGAGGCGTTTTTTCCATCGAATGATGTTGTAAAAGATCTCGGAAACCACTTTTCGGTCTTCGCTTCCCCATTTTTTATGAGATTTTAAAAGTCTTTCTATGACTTTGTCTGCATATTTTCTGTCTTCAAAAAAAGTTTCCTGAAGAGAATCGTGAATCCCAATTAAAAGATTGCGGTGAATTAGTTCCATAAGAATTATTGAAATATCAAGTTTGCAAATTTACTAAAAATTAAAACGCCTGCGAAATATATAATATCTAGGACTATCATTCAGGAATTTCTTGTCTTAGGAAAAGTGTTATTAAAATCTATAATGTTAATTTTATTTTAAATTTTCAAATCTGTTTAATTTTTTTGTTTAACAATTTTGTCAAAAAATAAAATTCATATAAATTTGCACAAAATTGTTTAACAAAAATGTCAAAACAAGAAAAAAAAGATCAAACACAAGAGTTAATAAAGGAAACGACTAAGAATCTTTTCTTCGTTCAAGGGAGATTTGGCGCTACAACGCAGGAGATTGCAGACGAGGCAGGTGTCAATAGAACATTAATCAATTATTATTTTCGATCTAGAGATAATCTTATTCAGATTGTTTTTGATGAAGCTCAGAGAGTAGAAAAAGAAAAATCGGATATTATTCAGGAATCTGATTTGCCATTTAAAGAAAAGATTACTCATTTTATTGAGAATAGCTTACAAACGAGCCTTCAATATCCTTACCTCGAAACTTATATTGTTTCTCAAATCAATAATGGCTGTTTTCACAGAAAAGATATTGATGAAAAACATAAAGAGCAGATTCTTAAAGATATCCAAGTTGAAATGGATAAAGGGAATATTGAGAAGATGGAACCAATTCAGTTTATTTTCAATATGATTTCTCTGCTTGTTTTTCCGAGTGCTGTAAGGCCTCTTTTTATGGAAAATATGATGATTGATGATAAAGAATTTGATAGGTTAATTTCTGATAGAAAAGATATTATTCTCAATATCCTTTTCAAAAATTAAAAAAAATCCTAAAGTATTTTAAAAAATGAATCGTCCTTTAGGAGTAAAGAGTTATAAAAGAAAAATTAAAAATAAACGAAGTAATAAATTATGAATAGAAAACTTAAAACTGCAAACCGCCTCAAGTTTGGGATAGCTGCAGCATTTATGATTTTCGGCTCTTCTTCTGCATTTGCGCAGCAGCAGGTTTCTTTGCAAGAAGCAATTAAACAGGCTTTGCAAAATAAAGCTGAAGCCAAAAAAGCTGATTTACAAGTTAAAAAAGCTGAATATAAAATTGCCGAAGCGAGAGCTGGTGCTTTGCCACAGATAAGTGCTACTGCAGGCTTGACATATAATCCAATCATCCAAGAATCACTTTTGGAATTTGGAGGTGAAAGAATTAGAGCACAATTGGGTCAACCTTGGTCCTCTCAGGCTGTGGTAACATTGAACCAAGCTATTTTTGATCAAAGAGTTTTTACAGGTCTTAAAGCTGCAAAATCTACAAGAGAGTTTTATGTTCTCAATGCACAACTTTCCAATGAGCAGATTATTGAAAATGTAGCAACTGCTTATTATCAGGTTTTTGTTCAGGAAGAGAATCTTAAAACTTTGAATGTAAGTTATGCTAACACAGAAAAAGTTAGAGATGTTATCAAAAGCTTAGTAGATAACGGTTTGGCAAAAGGAATTGATCTGGATAGAACCAATGTACAATTAACTAATATCAGTGCAAGCAGACAGCAATTGGTGAATGCTGTTGAACTCTCTAAAAATTCTTTGAAGTTTTATATGGGTATTCCGATTGATAAACCTATCGAGTTGGAAGAAAAATCTATCGAACCAAGACCAGAATTGATTGCTGGTAATGTGAATTTGGATGATCGTACAGAAATTAAAGTCCTTAATAAAAACAAAGAACTTCTTCAGTATAATCTAAAAGCTACAGAAGCTTATCTCTATCCAACGGTTGGATTGACTGCAAACTATGGATGGGCAGGAATGGGTAAGAAATTTCCTTTAACAAATGGATTGAATAATGGCGTTCTTTGGAGTGACTATTCAGCGGTTGGTTTGAATATCAATATTCCGATTTTTACTGGTGGCGCTACCAAATCAAAGATTCAGCAGGCAGAAATTGATATTTTAGATCTTGAACAGGATATTCAAAGTACACAGTTGAGCTTGAGTTTAGATTACAAAAATTCGATTGCTAATATTGAAAATTCTATTATCAATATAGAAAGTATGAAGAATAATGTGTCTTTGGCTGAAAAAGTACAAAAAGATACACAAGCTAATTATCAATATGGATTGGCAACTTTAACAGAAGTTCTTGATTCTGAAAATGCACTTACAGATGCCAAACAGAATTATACCACAGCATTATTAGATTACAAACAAGCTGAAATCAAGTTGATAAAAGCGAAAGGTGAACTTAATACTTTACAAAATCCATAATATCTCAATTGACAAAAAATAAATTATATCAAATGAAAAAAACTTTAATATATATCATCGTTGCGGCTGTTCTAATTGGTTTGGCTGCTTGGAAAATTACTGATAACAAGAAAAAACAGGAAACTGAAGTAAAAGAAGTAGCAAAGCAGGTTGACAAAATTAATGTTAACGTGATTACCGCTTCTCGTGAAAATATCGATACAGATTATTCTGCAAACGGAACATTTATTCCAAAACAAGAGACGCAGCAATCTTCAGAAATTTCCGGACGTATTGTGAATGTTTTAGTAAGAGAGGGTTCTAGAGTAGGAGCAGGACAGGTTTTGGCAACGATTAAAAGAGATGCTATTGAGGTGGATGTAACTCAGGCTCAAAATACTTTGCAAAATGCAATTATTGATAACCAGCGTTACGAAAATGCTTTCAAAACAGGCGGTGTTACAAAACAACAATTGGACAACTCTAGACTTCAATTGAAAAATGCACAAACTGCTGTAAGAGCTCAAAGTGTGAGAGTAAATGACACAAGTGTAAGAGCAGGTATCAGCGGAACAATCAACAAAAAAATGGTGGAGCCAGGAATGGTGGTTGCACCGGGAACAGCTTTGTTCGAAATTGTTAATATCAATACTTTGAAATTGTCTGTTTTGGTGGATGAAAGTCAAGTTGGAAGAATTCAGTTAGGACAGGAAGTTAAGATTAATGTTAATGTTTTACCGGAAGAATCTTTCTCTGGTAGAATTACTTTCATTGCGCCAAAAAGTGATGCTTCTTTGAATTTCCCAGTAGAAATCGAAGTTCCAAACAAAGGAAACTTGAAAGCAGGTATGTACGCAACTGCAGTTTTCAAAACCAATCACGGTGCTGAAACTCAAAATATGCTAACTGTTCCTGCGGAAGCTTTCGTAAACGGCGTTAGTTCAGGACAATTATTTGTTGTGAGCAACGGAACTGCAAAATTAATTAAAGTTCAAACCGGAAAAGTTTACGGTGATAAAGTTCAAATCCTAAGCGGACTTAATGGTGGTGAGCAAGTAATTACCAGTGGACAAATCAACCTAGACAACGGTTCAAAAATCAATATCGTAAAGTAAGAGAAGATGAAGTTAGCAGAAATATCCATTAAAAGACCATCGCTCGTTATCGTATTATTTACGATTCTGACATTGGGTGGTTTATTGAGTTACTCTATGATGGGGTACGAATTGATTCCGAAGTTTGAAACCAATATGGTGACGATTTCTACGGTTTATCCAGGTGCTTCGCCGAATGAGGTGGAAACTTCGGTAACCAGAAAAATCGAAGATGCAGTTGGTTCTTTGGAAAACGTGAAGAAAGTAGAATCTTCGTCTTACGAGAGTTTATCGGTAATTATGGTTCAGCTGAATACTGGTGCCGATGTAAACTATGCCTTGAATGATGCACAAAGAAAGGTAAATGCTATTTTAGCAGATCTTCCGGATGATGCAGATCCACCATCGTTACAGAAATTCTCTTTGGATGATCTACCGATTATGACATTGAGTATCTCTAGTGATAAGTTGAATAACAAGGATCTTTATGACCTTCTAGATAAAAAAATTGAACCTATCTTTTCCCGTGTCAACGGTGTTGCTCAGGTTGATCTTGTTGGTGGACAGGAAAGAGAGATCCAAGTAAGTTTAGACGAAAAGAAGATGCAAGGTTATGGTCTTGCGATTGCAGATGTACAACAAGCGATTCTTTCTTCGAACTTAGATTTCCCAACGGGAGCTTTGAAAACCAGAACTTCTCGTTCTACCATCAGACTTTCCGGAAAATATAAAGATGTTGCAGAAATGAACAATCTTGTAGTTTCTAACAAAGATGGTGCTCAGGTTAGATTATCTGATATAGCAACGGTTTTCGATACTCAGAAAGATGTTGAGAAAGTAGCAAGATACAATCAGAAGTCTACAATCTTGATGCAGATTAAAAAACAATCCGATGCCAATGCAGTAGCGGTTTCGGAATTGGTTCAGAAGACAATTGCTCAGGTTCAGGACAATTATAAAACTCAAGGTGTTAAAGTCAATATCGTAGATGATACAACGGACTTTACTTTGGAAGCGGCAGACCACGTAATCTTTGATTTGTTCTTAGCGATTATTTTAGTGGCTGTGGTAATGTTATTGTTCCTTCATAACATCAGAAATGCATTCATTGTAATGGTTTCTATCCCGATGTCTTTGATTGCAACAGTAATCGGAATGTATCTGATGGGATATACCTTAAACTTAATGAGTTTATTGGGACTTTCACTCGTTGTAGGTATTCTCGTGGATGATGCGATTGTAGTTTTGGAGAACGTTTACCGTCATATGGAGATGGGAAAAAGCAGAATCCGTGCAGCGTATGATGGAGCTTCGGAGATTGGATTTACCGTAACAGCAATTACCTTGGTAATCGTGGTGGTATTCTTACCGATTGCGATGAGCTCAGGTTTGGTTTCTGATATCTTGGCGCAGTTCTGTGTGACCGTAGTTATTGCGACGATGTTATCATTGTTGGCTTCATTTACCATTATTCCTTGGTTATCATCAAGATTTGGTAAGTTGGTGCATTTGACAGGAAAAAATCCTTTTGAAAAATTCATCCTTTGGTTCGAAAAACAATTGGAGAAATTCACACACTGGATTAGTGGAATCTTAGAGTGGTGTTTGAAAACAACATTAAGAAGAATAATGACTGTTATTATAACATTTATTATATTAATTTCTTCCTTTATGTTGGTAGCATTTGGATTCATTGGAGGGGAATTCTTCCCGAAAATGGACAGAGGACAGTTCCTTGTTCAGATGGAATTGCCAAAAGATGCTTCTGTAGAAAAAACAAACCAAGTAACATTAGCGGTTGAAAAATATCTGAGAGAAGACAAAGATGTAGTTGATATGATTACAACAGTTGGTCAGCAATCATCAGGTTTTGGTGGAGCTCAGGCAACTTTGTATCAATCAGAGATTCAGGTAATTTTAGTTGATAAATCTGAACGTAACGAAAGTACAGACATTAAATCGGCAAAAATCAAGAGAGCTTTAGAAGAGAAATTCACCGGAGTTGAATTTAAAACAGCACCAATCGGATTAATGGGAGCGGATAACGCGCCAATCGAAATGGTTGTAACAGCTCAGGATAACGAAACTGCAAACAAAGAAGCAAACAGAATCCTTGAATTACTTAAAAAAGTGCCTGGTTCCGTAGATGCGGAATTGTCAACTGACTCTGGAAATCCAGAAGTTCAGGTGAATATCGACAGAGATAAAATGTCTTCTTTAGGATTGAATCTTTCTAGTGTAGGACAAACGATGCAGACTGCATTTAGTGGAAACACAGACGGGAAATTCAGAGCCGGAGAATATGAATATGATATTAACATTAGATTTGGTGATGCTAACAGACAATCTATTGATGACGTAAGAAACTTGATGTTCACCAATCCGAAAGGAGAACAAATCCGACTAAGTCAATTTGCAGATGTGAAAATGGGTTCTGGACCGAGCTTGCTTGAGCGTAGAGATAAAGCACCTTCTGTAAAAGTAAAATCTAAAGTTGTAGGTCGCCCAGTTGGGGACGTTGCGAACGAATGGGCAGCTCAGTTTATGGATAACGAAAAAACAAAACCTGCAGGTGTAACTTACATCTGGAGTGGAGATATGGAAAACCAGACGGAAGGTTTCGGTACTTTGGGAATTGCTTTATTGGCGGCTATTGTATTAGTTTATTTGGTAATGGTTTCCTTGTATGACTCGTTTGTTTATCCGTTTGTGGTATTGTTCTCGATTCCGTTGGCATTGATTGGAGTAATGGTAATTCTGGCAATTACAGGAAATTCATTGAATATCTTTACAATGCTCGGTATGATTATGTTGATTGGTTTGGTAGCGAAAAACGCAATTATGATTGTCGACTTTGCGAATATGAGAAAAGCAGCAGGTGCTAATACGCACGACGCTTTGATTCAGGCCAACCACGCACGTCTTCGTCCGATTTTGATGACAACGATTGCGATGATTTTCGGTATGATCCCGATTGCGATTGCAAAAGGAGCGGGAGCTGAGATGAACAACGGATTGGCTTGGGTAATCATCGGTGGATTGACATCATCATTATTCCTGACTTTGATTATTGTACCAGTAGTTTACTCTTTATTTGATTCAATTTTGAGAAGAATGGGTAAACACGAAACTGTAGATTATGATGCTGAAATGAAAGCTGATTATGACCATAGAGAACTAAGTGAAGACGGATACACTCCGAAACACGTAGATTAATATATAATTAATTAAGTTAACCGAGAAGCGCATCAATTATTTGGTGCGCTTTTTTTGTTTTCTTTAAATAATAAAAAAAGACTCTCAGAAAAATCTAAGAGTCTCAATATATTTTAAACTAGAAAAATTAATCCGCCATTGCTTCGCCAGACTTTCTATAGACAAAATTGCCATAGATGTGTCTTCTTGCAAAACGACTTGGTGAATCAGAATTTACCATTTTGATGTATGTATTTCTTGGAACACCAATATATTCGAACATTTGTCCATTCAAATGTTGAACAGTCAAAATCGATTTCTCCAGATAAAAATCCTGAATAATAGAATTGGTAATAGTTTCTGTATATTCTTCTTTATATTTTTCCTGAGTTTCCTCGTGGATGCTTACTAGAAAATGATAAGCTTCTATTACAGATTTGCTTTTTTCTTCGGCTTCCAGTTTTCCGGCTTCGTTATTTACAAATTTATCAGGATGCGTGTCCTTCATTGTATTTCTATAAATGGTTTTCAAATCCTTCAAAGTTGCAGTTTTATCAATACCAAGAAGCTTGCGGAATTCTCCTATTTTTTTCATAATCTAATTCTTTATCGGGCGCAAAAGTAAGTTATTAAAAATTAAAAATGCTAAGTTGTTCATTATTAATTTATTAATTGATGAATTTTGTTTTTCATTAATGCAAAATTAGTATTAACTCTTTATAATTACTTTTTTAAGTCTAATCTGTATGAATATTATGTTAAGGAATAAAATCTTATCTTTGAAAAAGTAATTATTAAAAAAAATGAAAAAGCTTTTTTTAACAACCATAGTGGCTCTCACAGTTGCTTCTTGTACAAGCAGATTAGGAAATACATCCAAAATTGGAAAACATCAGGCTTCGGTTACGGGAACGCAATGGGTTTTAGCAGATGATGTTGCCAACAAACCAACATTATTGATTGAGCAGAACAAAATTTCTGGAAATGCAGGTTGCAACAACTATTTTTCCGAAGTTACAATAGATACATCTGCAGGTAATTTTTCTACAAAAAATATTGGTTCTACAAGAAAAATGTGTAACAATATGACCGCAGAAACTAGCTATCTCAGCGTTTTGCCAGAAGTGAACAAGTACGTTGTTACAGAAACAACATTGGAACTTTACAAAGACAATCTACTATTGTTGAAGTTTAACAAACAATAATAATTTAAAAATAAACCCAAAAAAAAAGGAACTCAATTTTGAGTTCCTTTTTTATTATTCTTCGTCTTCCTCGTCGTCGTACTTAGCAAGTTCTTCATCACACCATTTGAAGGCTTCTTCTACAACTTTCGTAGCCTCGTTAGCTACAGTTTCTTCATCATCTCCTTCCAAGTCATCCAACCATTCTACATCCTCTTCTTCTACGTTAAGGATGAAACGTGGGTACTCTGTGTGTACTACAAAAAGATCTTCTGGAAAATCAGAATTGTCGGCTAATAAAAACTTAGGTAATTTCATAATATAAAATTTTAAAATAAATCAGAGTATTTGTGACTATCACTCTATGGTTCAAAGATAGAAAAATTCCCGAAAACTATTATTGATAATTGTTTTTTTTGATATTGATTTTCTTTTCTACTTTATACCTCGTTAATGTATTATTTTTCAGTGTGTCAGATGGTTTGAAGGTGATCTGTATTTTAGGATTCACTGTGCTGATTAATTCAGCAGTTTGTCCGTCATTATCCATTTGATCTTTTACAAAGAACTTGAGCTCTTCATCCATCATGTTTTCATTTTTTAAAAATTGAGTTATCGATTTTCTATTCTCAAGATAATCTCCTTTGGATAACCAACTAAAAACAAAACCTGTCATTAAGCTCATAAAAGCAATACCATAAGTAGTATCACTTAATGTTAAAAATAATTTTTTGAAGAAAACCATCCAAACTCCAATAGAAAATGGCGCTAGCAATCTATAATCAATAGGGTTTACAGAATAAACATATTGAATAAAGTAAGATAAAATAATGGTGACCAATGAAACCATCAAAATGAATTTTTCGGTCTCGGAAAGTTTGATTTTAATAAAAAGAAAGACCATTAGAATGATGGTTAATAAACCGATCCCATAAATTGCGTAATTGATAATTCCACCATTTGGGTCTGCAATATGAATGAAGGGATTAAAAGTTGTTGCCAACCCTTGGAGTAATTCTAATAATAATTGAGAGGTAGGTTTTAAGCCAATTTCCAAAAACGAATTGATGTAATCTTTGTTAAAATAATCGATGAATGTTATTTTATAAAGTCCATAAAAACCAATTCCTAAAACTCCTGAAATAACAAACGATTTCCAATAATGTTTTCCTATGCTCATCAATCCAAAAACAATGCATCCGACGCAGAAAAATAATGCGCTGTAACGCATATTAATCAGAAGAATCAATAATAATGTAAGATAAAAAATACTCTGTCTTGGACTGATTTTGTTTTCAATAATTTGATGAGCTGTGAAGAGTAATAATATGACGAAAGGAAGTGCCAAAGCTTCGGCCATTGTAAAAGAAAAAATACTCACAAAACTGAACAATGCAGACGTAATCATTAGTTCTTTGAAGAAAAACTGCTTCTTGTAAGTAAAAATTAAAATAAAAGTATAAGCCAAAAGTCCCACAACTTTGCTACTCCAGAAATCATCTATCCCAAAAAAGGTAAAAAACTTGATGAAAAGCGGATAACCCAATGGAGCTGTCGTGTTATCTATGATTGGGAATATCGCAGATTGTCTCATATATCGTATAGAATCTGGACTTACACGGCCTTTTTCGTTCGATAAAAATCTGAAAATAATCATCCCATAAGTAATAATAATTAAGAGTAACTGAAGGATTTTCTCGTTTTTTGAATTAAGTTTTAAGGAAATCATAGTTTTAAAAAATAAAAATGTCAGAATCAAACCTGATTCTGACAAAGTTATTAATCGTAATCTGAAATTACTAATTTCAAATTTATTCTTTATAAAGCCTTTTTTTCTCTGCGAGATAATAGCTTGTGTCTTTATCAATGTAAGTAGAGAAAGCATTCCCGAGATTGTCGAAATAAGCTTTTGGTAAAACCATTTTCTTCTTGATGGTTGGGATTTTAATCAACTTTGTTTTTTTGTTGTCAAAATAATTCCATTCTCCGATATAAGTATTGGTAAGTAAATTAACGCTGGATTCTCCGCTGCCATCATTATTGGCTGGTCCAAACTCATAGCGTTCCATCCCAATCAATCGCATTTTTCCGGTTTCTTTTTCATAACGAAACTGATATCCATAGCCAGCTCGCATCTGGTTGAGTTTTACTTTGAAACCATTTTTAGATTGATCAAAAAAAATCTCTCCAGAATCTTCAAATTGATTAGACGATATTTTCTTGAATTTCTGAGAAGAAAGTTGATACACAACCGCTCCATTATTAGAATCCAGATATACTTTATCCTTAATATGATCACCATCAAAATCAGCAGAAAGTATTTTTTCCTGAGCTAAGAAAAATGAAGGTGAAATCAAGAAAATTAGAAGTTTTTTTGAAAACATCTTAGTTTATTTTGAAAACATTTTCGAAACCTTTTCTGCCTTTTTATTTTCAGAATAATCGTAGAAACCTTCGCCGGATTTCACGCCTTTTTTACCAGCCATTACCATATTCACAAGTAATGGATTTGGTGCATATTTAGGGTTTTTGAAACCGTCGTACATCACGTTTAGAATGGCTAGGCAAACATCAAGACCTATAAAATCTGCGAGTTGCAAAGGTCCCATTGGATGTGCCATTCCTAGTTTCATGACTGTATCAATTTCTTCTACACCTGCAACGCCATTGTAAAGAGTTTCAATAGCTTCGTTAATCATTGGCATCAGGATTCTGTTGGCAACAAATCCAGGATAGTCGTTCACTTCAACCGGAACTTTTCCAAGATTTTTTGACATCTCGAAAATAGCATCAAAAGTCTCTTTTGAGGTTGAGTAACCTTTGATGATTTCTACCAATTTCATAATAGGAACAGGATTCATAAAGTGCATTCCAATAACTTTTTCCGGACGTTTGGTTGCTGCTGCAATTTGTGTGATAGAAATGGATGAGGTATTGGTTGCTAAAATACAATTCTCAGGAGCTAACTCATCAATTTGAGCAAATATTTTCAGCTTTAATTCCAGATTTTCTGTCGCAGCTTCTACGATAAGATTGGCATTTGGAGCAGCATCTTTTAAGTCTGTAAATGTTGTAATGTTGGCAAGCGTACTTGATTTTTCTTCTTCTGTAAGATTTCCTTTGGCAATGATTCTGTCAAGATTAGTTGTGATGGTTTTTAGTGCTTTATCAAGATTTTCTTGTTTCACGTCTACCAAACTTACTTGGAATCCGCTTTGAGCAAAAGTATGAGCAATTCCATTTCCCATAGTTCCTGCGCCTATTACAACAATGTTTTTCATTCTGATATTTTAAATTTTGTTGATTGTAAATATATCATAATTCTTTAAACTTGGATTGAAGTTTTAAAATAACAGATATGATTAGATATGTCAAAAAAAGAAAACCTTATTTTCTTAATTTTCTAACATAATTCTTTATTTGAATATCATTATAATTTAAAACTAAATTATTTTCATCTAGCCTCATTATCTTATAATTTGTCCATTTGTTCAATGACCTGTTGAAAATTTTCAATGAATTATTATCAATTTTAAATTTAGTTTTTCTTCCAAACGATTTTTGAAAGTAATTTACATCTAAAGTATTTAAATCAAAAAATTCATAGTTTGCCTTGCAGCTATCTTTTGAATAAAAATCAAATCCTAAATCTTTTCGTGGAGGTAAAGGAGGCTCTTCTGATCCATCAATACTATAACTTGGAATATTATATTCTGAAACAAAAATCCATTTGCCTTCAATAGTTTTTTTATCCTCTTTTTGACAAGAAAAAAGAATTAGAAGCAAAAATATTAGGACGCAATTTTTCAAACAATTACTTTGTAATCAACCTCACAATCTCCAGTGCCACTTTCAACGCCTCAGTCCCATCTTCCAAAGAAACTTGGACAGGAACATCATATTCAATTGCGTTGGCGAAACTTTCTAGTTCATCAAGAATAGCATTGTTGGGTTGGATGTTCGGATATTCAAAAAGGATTTGGTTTTTTTCGCCTTCCGCATTTTCGATAATCATATCAAAGTCAGACGGATTTTCTGGTGCCGGTTTCATGCGGATAACTTCTGCTTTTTTCTCCAAGAAATCCACAGAAACGTAAGCATCTTGTTGGAAAAATCTAGATTTTCTCATCGCTTTCATCGAGATTCTGGAAGTTGTTAAGTTCGCTACACAACCATTTTCAAACTCAATTCTCGCATTGCAAATGTCCGGCGTTTTGCTCACAACAGAAACACCGCTGGCGTGGATTTCTTTTACTTTGGATTTAACTAGACTCAACAAAATATCCAGATCGTGAATCATCAGATCCAAAACCACAGAAACATCCGTTCCTCTCGGATTGAATTCCGCTAATCTGTGAATCTCGATAAACATTGGATTTTTAATATAATCTTTCGCTCCAATGAACGCTGGATTATATCTCTCAACGTGACCCACTTGAGCTTTGATTCCGAATTCTCTACATCTCGAAAGAATTTCCTCCGCTTGTTCCAGAGTTTGCGTCACAGGTTTTTCGATGAAAAAATGAATGCCTTTTTCAATCGCTTTCATTGCATAATCGTAGTGATAAACAGTGGGAGTTACAATATCCAGCATATCGATTGCTTCTAACAAATCTTCGAAGCTTTCAAAAAATTTGTATCCAAATTCTGCTGCTAGTTTTCGTCCATTTTCTGCATCTTTATCATGGAAACCAACGAGTTCGTATTTCTCAGATTGATTCAGTAATCTCAAATGGATTTTCCCCAAATGTCCCGCTCCTACAAGTCCTGCTTTTATCATATGTTGATTTAGATTATTGTTATGATCATATGCAATCGCTAAAATTTTATCGGTATTTGCATTTCCGAATTACGGCGATTTCATAGCTTAATTTTCTTAAAGTCGTAAATTTAAGAATTAAAGCAACTCGACATAAAAAAAGACTCAGAATTTTTTACGATTCTGAGTCTTGTCATTTTTAATATCATTTATAATTTATCATTCACCATTTATAATTGAACTACTTCTTCTTTCTCCGAACTCTCTTTCGCTGCTTCTATCACTTTCATCGTATGATAAGCTTGTTTTGCAGTTACGGGAACTTTTTTATCGTTCACGATTGCATTGTAAAGGTCATCGTAGAAATCAAGATAATTGCCTTGAAAAGTTGGGAAGTTGACAACTCTGTCATTGTAAACCAAAAGTCCAGTTTTGTCTTCAGGTTCTGTTCCCCAATTGTCACGATTCGGAACTTTTCCAAGTTTTAATTCATCTTCTTGGATGTCTGCTCTGTGTTTTAAGAAACTTCCTTTCTTGCCGTGGAAAACGTAAGAAGGCGTCATTTCTTTAACAAAAAAACTGGCTTTTAATCTCACACGTTTGTCAGGATAATAAAGCAGAATGTCAAAATAATCATCAATCTGGGTGTTGTCTCTTGTTTTTCGGATATCAGCAAAGACCTTTTCCGGATTTCCGAATAATGTCAAAGCTTGGTCAATCACGTGAGAACCAAGATCCATCAAGATACTGGCTCCTGGATTTCCGTTTTCTTTCCACGCTTTCGGACTCAACTCTGGATTATATCTTTCGAATCGAATTTCTGCTTCTACGATTTCGCCAAGATATTCTTCTTCCAACACTTTTTTCACAGTTCGGAAATCGCTGTCGTATCTTCGGTTTTGATACACGCAAAGCTTTAGATTTTTTTCTTTGGCGAGTTGGTGTAATTCTTCTGCTTCCTCGGAAGTTGTTGTGAAAGCCTTTTCTACCAAAGCATGTTTTCCAGCTTCCAAAACTTTTTTAGTGAATTCGAAATGCGTGTCAATCGGTGTATTAACCACAATTAATTCCGCATCACTTTCCAAAACTTCTCCCAAAGAATCAAAACTTTTAACATTCGGATAGTCGGTTTGTATATTTTTTTTGCTTCGTTCGTAAGCGCCTATTAATTTGAAACCATTGTTTACTTCAAGAAATGGAGCGTGGAACAATTTCCCCGAACCACCGTAAGCTAACAAAGCAGTTTTTATCTGTCTCATAAATGTTTAAAATAATTTTGATAATGCAATTTAACTAAATAAAAATTCAAGCTACAAAATTGCAACTTGAATCTTTATCGAAATATTTTTTAATGAATTTAAATCTATGAAAGGCTTCGAGAGCCTCAGCCTGACATTACTGAAAATAAACTATTAGATTTGTCAGTCTGAGCGGAGTCGAAGACTTCCTATAAACTCTCCAACACCCCAACTCTCTAACCCAATCTATCCCATAATATGAAAGCCACCATCCACGTGACGAATTTCTCCCGTAATTCTGGTTTCTTTTCGGAAAAGATGAACAATCTCGTGAGCCAAATCTTCAGGAAGTGCATTTCCAAGCGGACTGATTCTATTGGCTCTTTCAACATCTTCAACTTTCAAAGTAGCATTACCGGCTTTACTTCCCATAAAAGGTGAAAATCTGATTGCATTGGCACGGATTCCATATTTTTTTCCGAGCTCGTAAGCCATTTCAATCGTTAGTCTTTCAAGCGCCGCTTTTGCAATACTCATATTGATATAAGGAAAAAACGAAACTTTCTCCGCGGCAATGTAGCTTAATGAAACAATTGAAGCGCCATTTTGCAAAACTTCATTCGCAAGTAAAGCGTGACAAAGTGTAACTAGAGAAAACGCAGAAACATTCATCGTGTCATTGAATTCTTCCGCTGTTACTTCCAGCATTGGTTTTACAGCTTTGTTTCTAATGGTTTTGTCCATTGCAATCGCGTGAAGAAAACCATTTAGCTTAATATCTTTCGTTTTCAAGTCATCAGCAAAATAGTTTAAACTTTCTGGTAAAGTCACATCAAGTGGAGCAGTGTAAACATCATCACCTAAAACTTTTTTACAGGCATTTTCGAAGTCTTCATAATTTTTATTGAGGAAAGATTCTGCTTTTTCGGAAAGGTTTTTGTGAAAAGGAGTAACGCCTAATCCTGTACAAATCACTTTTCCATTGTTGGCAAGGATTTTTTCTGCGGTTGTCATTGCAAGAGAGTTTTCATCTGCAATTCCGGTAATAAGGAAAGTTTGATTATCTAACATATTGCTAATTAACAATTAATAATTAAAAATTAATGAATTATCTTACGCTTTATAAAGTGCTGTCCCCCAAGTCCATCCGGAACCAACCGCGGCAAAAAGCAAAAGATTACCAGGTTTTATACGGCCGCTTTTATAAGTCTCATCCAGAACAATTGGGATTGTTCCGCCGGATGTGTTGGCGTATTTATCCATATTAGTCATTACTTTTTCGAATGGGATATTGGTTTTTCTAGCGGTTTCTTGTAAAATTCTAATACTTGGCTGATGCGGAATCACCCAATCTACATTATCAGAAGTCAGCTTGTTGGCGTCTAATATCTCTTTAATTGTTTCTGGCAAAACTCTGGTTGCAGTTTCAAAAACTGCTTTACCGTTCATTTGAAAATAATGGAGTTTTTGCTTCAAAGTTTCTTCCGAAGCTGGCATTTCTGAACCACCTGCTGGAATATTGAAATGATATTTCCCTGTTCCATCTGCGTGAAGTTTGAAATCTATAAAACCTTTATCTTCAGTCGTAGCGGATAGCAAAATAGCTCCAGCGCCATCGCCAAAGAAAACCGAATCTTTTCTTTCCCAGTCGGTAATCGTTGAAAAAGTATCAGCGCCAATCACAAGCACATTTTTATACATTCCTGTTTCAATGAACTGACAACCAATTGCAATCCCATAAAGTCCACCAGAACAAACTGCAGAAATATCAAATGCCACAGCTTGAGGGGCTTCCATTTTTTCCTGAACAAAACACGCTGTTGAAGGCGCTTGTCTATCTGGGGTAGAAGTAGCAACAATAATCAGGTCGATATCTTTTGGCGTGACGTCTGTATTTTCCAGAGCTCTCAAACCTGCTTTATAAGCCAAATCGCTGGTGACTTCACCATCGGCAATTCGGCGTTCTTTGATTCCCAGGTTTTTAAAAATCCACTCGTCGGAAGAACCTACTTTTTCGAAAAAATCATTTTTTAAAATTTTTGGAGGAACATAAGATCCTGTTCCTTTGATGTAAGCTCTTAATTTCTGCATAACATTCATTCGTTCATTCAATTAATTGAAATAATATTTAAGTTTTTAATAAAAAAACAATCAAATTTATAAAGTTTAATCTAATTAAGGTTTTGATTTTTAATAAATTTTTAAAATAATGATTCTTGTTTGGATTTTAAATTTTTCCTTCCGAAATTGCAGACTAGATTTAAAAACTTCTAATTAGAATAATGAGAGATACTTACGTTCACAAAGGCAAAAGAAAACAATTAATAGATTATCTTCATCAGAAAATCGGGATTACCGATTCTTTTGTTCTTAATGCAATGAACGAAGTGCCAAGACACCTTTTCATAGAAAGTGTTTTCGAAGATTATGCCTATGAAGACCGCGCTTTTCCAATTGCTGCCAAGCAAACAATTTCTCATCCTTCAACGGTTGCGGAGCAAACTGAATTGCTAGAAGTCAATGAAGGTGAAAAAATTTTAGAAATTGGAACGGGTTGTGGTTATCAGACTGCCGTTTTGATCCAAATGAAAGCTTTGGTTTACACGATTGAACGTCAAAAGGACTTGTACAATTTTTCTACTAAGATTCTGCGAGAATTGAATCTTAGACCAAAATTTCAAAGCTTCGGAGACGGATTTGCTGGTTTGCCAACGTTTGCGCCATTTGACAAAGTATTGGTGACTTGTGGCGCGGAGATTCTTCCAACCGAACTTTTAAAACAATTAAAAGTTGGCGGAAAAATGGTAATTCCTTTAGGAAAAACAGATGAACAGATTCTTTATAGATTTACGAAAATATCGGAAACTCAATTTGAGAAAGAGGAATTCGGCGTTTATAAATTTGTTCCGATGCTTCAAAATAAATCTTTCTAACCACAAAAACTCAAAGTTTACACAAGGCTCACTAAAATTTGTGTTCTTTTGTTGAATCCTTTGTGCCTTTGTGTTTAAATAAAAATAATAATGAATACACGACAAGAAAAAATGGAAGCATTCGGAAGGCTTCTCGATATAATGGATGACCTTCGGGAAAAATGTCCATGGGATCAAAAGCAGACTTTTGAAACACTTCGTCATCTCACTTTAGAAGAAACTTATGAATTGTCCGACGCGCTTCTGAATGAAGATTTATTAGAAATCAAAAAGGAATTGGGCGATGTGTTGTTGCATTTGGTTTTCTATGCGAAAATCGGTTCAGAAAAGGAAAGTTTTGATATCGCTGATGTCATCAATTCTTTGAACGAAAAGTTAATTTTCCGTCATCCTCATATTTATGGCGACACAGTTGCGGAAGATGAAGAAGCGGTAAAACAGAACTGGGAAAAACTGAAACTGAAAGAAGGAAACAAATCCATTTTGTCTGGTGTGCCGAAAGGTTTACCTCCAATCATAAAAGCTTACAGAATCCAGGATAAAGTAAAAGGTATTGGGTTTGAATTCGATTCTGCAAACGATGCTTGGGAGAAAGTGAGAGAAGAATTGCAGGAATTTCATCAAGAAACTGAGAAGGATAAAAAAGAAGCTGAATTAGGCGATGTTTTCTTTTCTTTGATTAATTACGCAAGAATCTCGGGACTGAATGCTGATACAGCTTTGGAAAAAACCAATTCAAAATTTATTTCAAGGTTTCAAAAAATGGAAGAGTTGGCTTTGTCTAAAAGCCTTAGTCTAGCTGACCTTAATCTTGTAGAAATGGATGAACTTTGGGAAGAAGCTAAGGTTTTTGAGAAATAAATTTCTTGTCAGGCTGAGGCTCTCGAAGCCATATTTTTAAGCAAATTACTTTAATTAAAAATAAATTCCATCATTGCATATAATTTGTATATTTGATTTAATTAAAATTTAAAACACATCAAACTATGAAAGGTAAAGGTTGTATTGTATTAATTGTAATCGTTGCATTAATTGCAATTGTCGGATTTTGGGCAGTTGGAGTTAGAAACAGTTTTGTAGGACAGGAACAGACTGTCAACGCAAAATGGTCCAACGTAGAAACCGTTTATCAGAAAAGAGCGAACCTGATTCCAAACTTGGAAAGAACGGTGAAATCTTATGCTAAATTCGAGACAGAAACATTGACAAAAGTAGTTGAAGCAAGGTCAAAAGCAACTTCAATCAACATCGACCCAACTAATATGACTGAGGCTGATATGGCAAAATTCCAAGCAGCACAAGGTGAATTAAGCGGAACATTGAGCAGATTGATGGCAGTTGTAGAAAGTTATCCAAACCTGAAAGCTGACCAGCAATACATCAACTTCCAGAGAGAATACACAGCGATTGAAAACAGTATCCGTTCAGAAACCGTTTATTATAACGATGCGGCGAGAGAATACAATACGAGAATCAAAACGTTCCCAAATAACGTAATAGCGAACTTCTCCAACTTCAAAGAAAAACCATATTTCAAAGCTGAGGCTGGCGCAGAAAAAGCACCAAGCGTATTTTCAGAATAATGAATCATTTCCTTACAGATACAGAGATGGCTTCCCTAGTGGAAGCCATCAAAATAGCTGAAGACCACTCTTCGGGCGAGATTCGTGTGCATATCGATTCCACAGCTGAAGATGATTTTGCAAAAAAAGCGTTTGCAATTTTTCAATCTTTAGAAATGCATTTGACTAAGGAAAGAAATGGCGTTTTGTTTTACGTCAATTTTGAACAACATTATCTCACGATTATCGGTGATGAAGGCATTCATAAAAAAGTAAAACAAACATTTTGGGATAATCTTCACGATGAGATTACTTCCGAATTTGTAAACGAAAATTACTACAAAGGTCTGAAAGATGCCATTTTGAAAACAGGACTTGAACTGAAAAAATATTTCCCTGTAGTTGGGGAAAATATCAATGAATTACCCAATGATATCAGCTTCTCTTAAACGATATATTTTTGCATTATTTCTGATTTTTGGATTATTTTCCAAAGCTCAGTTGGTGCCAGAAAAACCAGCGGTTCTTTATCCTGTTTATGATAAAGCTAATTTGCTGTCGGAAAGTGAAAAAGACGCGCTGAATCAAAAACTCATCAAGTTCTCCGATTCTACTTCTACAGAGATTTTAGTCGTAATTGTCCCGACAACCAGTGGCGAAGATGTCAATTATCTCGCAACGATGTACGGAGAAAAATGGGGAATCGGACAAAAAGGTGTTGATAATGGTGTGGTTTTCCTGATTGCGACGGAAGATAGAACAATGTCAATTCAGCAAGGTCGTGCTGTTGAACAATATTTAACGGCTTCTGTTGCAGGACAGATTTTGGATTATCTTGTAACACCTGCTTTCAAAAAAGGAGAATTCTATAACGGGATTGATCGTGGAACTTCTGCTATTATGGAAGCAGTTCAAGGGAAATTCAAACCGATTGTAAAGAAGCAAAAAAACGAAGGCGGAATCAGTATTAGCGCTATTATCCTAATTATAATTGTCATTATTATTTTGATAAGTTTAACTAATGGTAATAACGGTGGAGGAAACTATGACGACGATGACTACACACTCTCTAGAAGAGGAAACCGAAGATACAGAGGCGGATTCTTTCCATTTCCAGGAAGCTTCGGCGGAGGTGGGTTTGGTGGTGGAAGCAGTGGAGGTGGAGGCTTCGGTGGGTTCGGCGGAGGCGGCAGCTTTGGCGGAGGCGGTGCCTCTGGCGGATGGTAAATTGACAAATAATTATATAATAAAACTCAGATTTTTGTCTGGGTTTTATTTTTTACTTTTTTTTGAATTAATCGCTTTTGTTATTAATAAAAGCTTAGAAATATAAAATATCTTTTTAGGTTTGAAGACGTACATTTCTAAGCACTGTTCATTAAGAATACTTTGATATAAAGGATTTAAAAACTCAATTCCTTTTAGAATTTGTTATCCTCAAAACTAATAATTTGACGGTGGTTATCAGAAATTCTTAATGCGAAATTAAGTTTTGCCTGAATGGAATTAACCCAATCGAATCCGGGCAAATTATTCATCTTAGACAAAGTTTCTATTGCTTCATTAAGTCAATTCAGCAGGATTAAGAGGTGTTTTTCAGAATTGAAAACTCAGGATCAGAATAGCGGTAGTAGACTTTTCTTCCATCTTTATAACTTTCAATCGGTGCATCATAACCAGCTTCACTTTTCATGAAATTCATATCATCAATAATCTGTCTGCGAGAAACTGAACTTTCCGTTCCGTAATGGTTTGAAAGCACACTAGAACAATAATCAATCAGATCTTGGTATCTTTTGAACTGATTTGAAAAGCATTTATCCAATGCTTTGTATCGGATCTGTGCGTTTTTATTCTGAGCCATTTTGATTATTAGTGGAATTACCAAAAATAAGAAAAGCAAGTGCGAGAAAAAAACTAAAAAAAACGTTGATTAAAAAATTAAAATTGTTTAACGCCTAAAATGAACTAGGAAGCGTATCAAACTTAAAAATCTGCAACAAAATTTAGGCATTCAACCCAAAGAAAAGCTTCCGCCAAAAGCTTTTCGGCCGAAATGTACGTGTTGTAAAGTTGGAAATCTTGTGACGATTGCCACGTTCGATCTTCGAGGTCCGCCAAGTTGGTTTTTGGAGATGAGCCAAAATTTACAAACGCCTAAAATCTAGCATTTTGGGTAAGGGGTTTATGCCCAAAAGTGAAGAAAAACACAATAAAACCAAGAAAAAACCACCAAAATCGCCACAAAAAAAGAGACTCTTCTCGAAGCCTCTTTTATCTCTAAAAAATCTTTCATCGATAACCCCATAATATCTGAAAAGCCCAGCAAAAAGCTCCCGAAGGTTCCGCTCAACAGGGTTTTCATCTCGTGTCCTTCGGACAAGACGAAAACTTAGTTAGTACAGGCAGTGTTTTTTTATCACTCCATTTTTTACCAAGGAATTTCGCCTGTTTCGGGATTGGTTTCTTCGCTGATAAATTTTCCTGTTACTCCGTTTTTGTCAAGCAAAGCATATTTTACAATACGTTTTCCTGCTTCTTCAACTTCGCCACCGTTGTAACCTGTAAAATCGGTTTTTGTGTAACCAGGACAAACGGCATTTACTTTGAATGGTGTATCCCGAAGTTCGTAAGCCAAATGTACGGTAAGCATATTCAAAGCTGCTTTTGACGAACCATAGACCGCATATTTTGCAAAGTTGTAGCCAAACCAATTCGGGTCGCTTTGAAGTGTAATTGAACCAACACTTGTGCTTACATTCACAATTCTTGGTTCTGATGATTTGCGTAATAAATCAATAAATGCTTGTGTAACTCTTGCCACGCCAAACACATTGGTATTAAATGCTGATAAAAATTGTTCCGAATTTGCTTCCAATGCTGTGTAAGGTGCACCGCCATTTACACCTGCGTTGTTAATCAAAACGTCTAAAATTCCCGTTTTCTTACCGATTTCAATTTGGGCATTTTTTACTGAATTATCATCGGTTACATCAATCTGAATGGCTTCAACGTTTGTCAAGTTTTCAGCTTTCAGTTTTTCTATGGCTTGTAAACCATTTTCTAAATTTCTACTTCCGATGTAAACGTAAAATCCTTTTTGCAATAGTTGCTTTGCTGTTTCAAAGCCTATACCCTTGTTCGCTCCTGTGATAAATACTGACTTCATTTTTCTTTGATTTAAAATTTATGGTGCAAAGATTGCCCGATAAAAAATGAAGTCATTTACCATTTGGTAAAAAATGATTTTAGCGTATGTTTTTTCTGATTCTGCTCAATGATTGTTGCGTAAAGCCTAAATACGAAGCAATATGAGAAAGTGCGACACGATTAGCAAGTGTTGGATAGTTTTCTAAAAATTCCAAATAGCGTGTGGTTGCGTCTTGTGAAATGACAGGGGTTTTTCTGGATTTTTGATAAAGGCACTTTTGCACCATTTTATTTTTAATATTGTCCCAACCAACGATTGTATGAGATAACTCTTCCCAGTCTTGTTTTGAAAACACGATGAGTTTACAGTCTGTACTGGCTTGCAAGTATTCGGAAGAAGTTGAATTTGCTTCAAAATTGGGATAATCTACCACCAAATTATTTTCGGGGATAAAACAACGTGTAATTTCTTCGCCTTTGTTGTTGTAATAGCAACCACGAACAACACCGTCCACAACGAAACCGACTTGTCGGGGAATTTTACCCGCTTCCGAAAAATACTTGTCTTTGCCAAGTTCAATTTCGGTTACTTTACTTATAATAAATTCTATTTGTTGTTTATTTAGATTGCCGAACTGTAAAATATATTCAATCAATTTTTCCATTGTTGCAAAGTTAGTAAATGTCCTGAGCTATGATTTACCATTTGGTAAAAAGTGTCCGGATGTGTGGTCGGTTTAACATTGCCTGTAACGGAATTACGTATTGGCGAAGTGCGGGCTAAAAATGAATTTTAGTTCAATTTTCGACCAAGCGTAGCCGATATTTTAAACTACAAAAAAAATTGTGGAATGGAAAAATAGCGGCGGCATAAAAGCGATGGATTTTCAATTCAGCACTTCCTCCCGCATTTTCCAATACATTGTTAGCCGTAATTGCAATTTACACTTTTGATATTAAATTTTCTAAATTTTCAACTAATTTCAAAATTACATTTTCATTGTTGGGTTTTATTGCTGTTTGCAAATTCATTGATACACAATCTGCAACTTCTGATTTTATTATTTCTTTTTGCTTGTCTGTCCAAGGTTTACTTTGGGAAAGAAAAACATTTCGCATTCTATTGGACCACTTTTGATTTCCTCGAAACTCACTAACATCAATGTTTACTCCAAATTTGTCCATTAAATTTTGCTTATAAATTGCGGGATTTAGTATGTCTTCAAACTCACTTTCGTTAAAACCATTACATATTGTTAAAGTTAAATCTTTAATTTTTAAATTGTTATCTTGTTCAGCTTTTTGGTAAGCTTTTTTTCCTTCATCATCATTATCTAATAAAACATGATATGTACACAATGAATGTGATAATTGAGATAATTTGTATGATAAATTTGTTGCTCCACCTAATTTATCGATAATTAATAAATTGTTTCTAATTGCTTTACCTAATTTCTCACTATAGTATGGTAAAAGTGATTTTAAGGCAATGACATCTTCTTCACCTTCAACAACTAATACAAAACTTGCATTAACTAAATTATCAGAAGCCTTAATTCCTAGTAATTCTCTTAATTCTTTTATTGTTTTTGTAACTCGAACCTTACCATTATCAATAATAATATTGTTTTTTATATTATCACGATTTACAAAAAGTGGATTATGACTTGTAACAATTACTTGATTACTTCTTTTTAGATTGTAAATAGCATCTTTCAAAAGATGAATTGCACCAGGATGTAAATGACATTCTGGTTCTTCAATCGCAATTAATGAGAATATGTTTCTATCTTGACTTGTAATATTTTTCAGTAAACCAAGTGCTGCTAAACTTTTAACACCATCACCTTTATATTCTAAACTTGTTTTGTTACCATCATCAACAAATACTTCAAATTGATTTCTGAAAGCTATTCTTCTTTTTTCTTCTAATTGCTCGATACTCACAGCTGTTATATGAGGAAGAAACTCTCTAAGTGAATCTTTTATATTAATTTGAAGTTTCTCTAGTATTGGTTTTTGTAATTCATAAATAGTATTAACCGCATCAATATATTCTTGCTTACTTTCAATTGTTTCTAATTCTTTTGAAAGCATGTTATCAATTACTTTCATTGATTCTTTGTCTGTTCTAATTGCAGGAATGTAATTGAAGTAAATTTTTTTGCCAATATATTCTGAAATTGCTTTAGACTTACTGTTCAAAGTCTTTGCTCCACGACCTTTCTTTATAACTTTTACTTTGGGAGTATGTTCAGAGTTTATACTTATTTCAATAGGTAATGTTCCGTTTAGGTTACTTTTTATGGTTTTTCTAAATTCTTCAATCTCATCTGTTTCTAACTCAAATTCTATTCTGAAAGTAGTGCTTTTGTTTCGTGAGCTTCTATTGCCTATAGGAAAATCTCTCTCCCAGTTATAGAAATTATCACTATTTCTAGAACTATACATTCCACCATATCTTATTCTAACATTTTTTGAATGATATTCAAGAATGTTCATTGACACATTCAAAGCTTTTAATAAATTTGATTTTCCTTCATTATTTTTACCAATTAATACTGTTAAATCGGTTAATGGGATTTTATGAGCTTGTGTTATACTTCTGTAATTAGTAACAGAGAAATTTAATATTTTCATGGTTGAGTTGTCTACGTGTATGTTGCGAAGCAATTACGACTAACGTTTCGGGGCTTGGCGTCAGTGGCGGAAATTGAAGCGAAAAGTTTCAATTTAGCGACACGGTAAGCAAAAGCCAATTAATTGATTAAATTTAAGAAAAAAAGTCAATGCAATTGGCTTTTTGCGGAATAGAAAGACAAAACTTTAATTTTAGCCTTAACCCGCCATTGCGCCAAACCTTTGTTGTGCGACGTTTTTTTAATATCTACATCTACTTTCAACCCAATCAGGTCGGTTCGATTTTATAAAATCAATTTCTTCTTCAGTTGGATTTTGGGTTTCTGGAAGGTCGATATCTTTTGCCGTTAAGTGTTTTTCAACAAATTTATTCATTGATACTGATGTATTCATTCCTGACATTATAAAGCTATTTCCAAACTGCTTATTAATTGAAATTATATTTTTTCTAATTAACCCTGATATTGTTGGATTATCTATTGGAACATCAATTGAAGATTTTTGGTTAATAATAAATTCTCTAAGCACAGATTTCTCGTGAAAATCAAGTGTTTTTAATCTTTCTTTGTATTCTTTTTTTACTTTAATAAATTTAATTTCATAAGAAATTTTTTTGAACGCCCAAATAACAAAGTTTAATAGAACTAACCCTGAAGTTGAGATAAATACCAATCCAATTATCCACCCATAAGATTCATTCAATTTTTCTAAATGAATTTTTTTCAAAAGATTGTCATCTGCAAACAAAATAAATCCGGATAAAACCGAAAACAAAAAGAAAAATTTCGCAGGTAATTTTGTTAAATCAAAAAGAGCTTTTAAGTTTTCCATTATTTAGACTTTGTTTTCTATTTAGGTATTTGATTCGATCTTTATTCTAAAATGTCGCACAACACTCAAATATACGCATTGCGCCAATATAAAATATATACAGTTACACCAATTCTTTTTGCGTCTTATTTAAGGTATTTATTGTTAAGCTGTTATTGTTTGTTGTGATTGTTTATACGCAACTTTTACAGTAATTTTTACAAAAAACAAATTACATTCATAATTCTACAGTCATGTTTATTTTCCTTTCAATTAATTTTATTACGGCTCAAAAAAGTCCAGAAAATACCTCTATTACAAAATAACCATTTATAAACCAATATATTGTAAAAAAACGTAACTTAGTCCTACAAAAAACCAATTACCATGAAACCAAGATTAATCATTACTCAGACTATGATAGATCAGATAGTCTCTACCATTCTCATCAAGGTGTCTCAACCACAAGATATTTCAATACAAAATCGAGGCAAACTACTCAATTGCAAGCAGGTTGCCAGTTATCTTGGAGTCTGCGAAAGAACAGTCAAACATTACATTCAGAAAGGTATCATCACAGGATTTTATCTAGGCAGCATTTGGCTTACCTATGAGCTCATTCTCCATGTAGACCTCATGAATTTATACTGCAGCCAAAATCAAAAGTAGTAATTCATTTATTTTTTTTTCGGTAATATATTACTATACCTTCTTTATACACACCTAGGACTATAATGTCCTAGGTGCCTATATGGTTTTACATAATTTAAGATAATCACTCAACCCCGGTTATACACATGATAAAATCCTAAAAAAATCTCACCCTTCAGGGGCAGGGGTAAAAGATTTTTTCCATCATTACCACCCAAGATAAAATTAGACAAA
>NZ_DAMBRK010000001.1:175099-281083 GCF_032055105.1 Epilithonimonas sp. | reverse complement strand
GTCAATCACTTAGTGCCTTAAAACAATAGAATCCCACAAAACCTTTCGTGCCCTTCTGTATAAAACCAACAAACTTCAAAAAAAATCTCCTCCTTTAGGGTCGGGGCAAAAGATTTTTTCCATCATTACCACCCAAGATAAAATCAGACAAAGTCAATCACTTAGTGCCTTAAAACAATAGAATCCCACAAAACCTTTCGTGCCCTTGTGTATAAAACCAACAAGCTTCAAAAAAAATCTTCCCCTTTAGGGTCGGGGTAAAAGATTTTTTATACTTACAAACCTCAAAAAAAATGCAACATCCCGAAAGACATTGCATTACTAACCATCAAAACTTGTATCTAGCAAAAACTAAGATACCGTTACCGTCCCGGCATACTCAGACAAAGACACCCGCTCCTTATTAGCATCCAAAGCGCACACCCATACATCCAGTGTTTTCCCTCGGTAGCGGCGCATCACGCTTACGTTGGCAGAGCCATCCGCACGCGTAGCAATATTCCGTACCAGCCTTGGGCGGTGTTCATCCTCTGCGCAGTACAGCACATAAACTTGATCCGTGCCAAACGCATCTTCATCATCCGTATTATCATCCCAAGTCAGCTCAAAGCTCAACGCAGCTGGCGCTGTCAAATCGTTCAGATAAAGACCTTCCAAATCACCTTTAGAAAACAAAATCTCCGAATTTTCACGATCTAAGCTGTTGGCTGCATAATTCAGCTTATAAGCCTTCATCACATTGCTTGTGGCTTTGTTGTACCTAGAGCTCAGTCCTGTGCGTTGTCCAAAGTGTTTTAGAGCAAAACTCTTATAACCAGACACAAATTCTGATGCAATAGTCATCCTGCTTTTTACAAGCGTTTGCTTACTTGTAGATGGCTTATCAGTAAGTCGCGGTCGCGTTTTACTGATTTCTGTACCATTCACGTTGGCAATTACAATTCTTCCGGTACGCCCTTTGGTACCACCTAATACAGAGTCTGTTACTTTTCCCATAATTTGAGGTTTTTTTGGTTAAACATATCGTAAAGATCTATACTTTTTTAAACCATTTTTCGTTCTTTCCATTATTTTCCAACTTTTTCCAGTCTTTTCCAGTCTTTTCCCCAAAAAAGCACACAACCTCAAAAACTAACCCCTCAAAAACCTCCCCAATCACCCGATCATCTATTCGCCCATTCACCGTCCAAAACATCATTTTCACCGTCCATTCATCGTCCAAATATCATTTTCACCGTCCAGAATGCTACTTTCACCGTCCATTCACCGTCTGTGCACCGTCCGTTCATCGTCCACTCTCCGTCCACCGTCCGTCCACCGGATGTCCTAAACCTATCTAGAATCTATACATCTACCTCCAAAAAAAATCGTAACTTTACAAAAATCCTTTACAAACCATTTGAAAAATACACTCGTTCTATTTGCCCATCCATACTTCGAGCACTCTACCACCAATGTTAGATTGCTAGAGTGTTATGATGATTTAGATAACATTACATTTCGCGATTTGTATCAGGATTACCCAGATTTCCATATTCAGCCATTCCGCGAGAGAAAGCGGATAGTAGAGTACGACAGGATTATTTTCCATTTCCCAATCATTTGGTTTGGCTTGCCGCCCCTGCTCAAGTTATGGATAGATGAGGTCTTTGATATGCGTTGGATTTCAGAGAGCGGTATCAACATTCTTTCCGGAAAAGATGCACTCATAATCACAAGCGTTGGCGGACGAGAAAGTAACTATACACAAGAAGGAAAATACGGAACAGGAGTAGAAGAACTGCTTTCTGGGCTCAAAGTGTCTTTGCATGTCAACAATATCAATCTCAAAAAAATACACATCATTTACAATGCCGATAACCTTAATGAAACAGAACTCAATCTGCTTTCCCAAGAATTGACAGAAACCTTAAAAATAAAATAGATGCAAGGATCCATTGCAATGACAATCCTGATCTTCCTTGGTGCGGCCATTATTATGGTTCCGTTAGGAAAAAAACTGGGTCTTAGTTCGGTAATAGGTTACATCCTTGGTGGCATTTTGATTGGCCCTTTTTGTTTACAGCTCACAGGTAGAGAAGTAGAAGACATTATGCATGCTTCAGAATTAGGAGTAGTTATGATGCTCTTTTTAGTAGGGTTAGAGCTGGAGCCTCATAAGCTATGGCAAATCAGAAAAAGAATCTTAGGGCTTGGGGTCAGCCAGATGTTGCTCAGTATTATTGGGATTTTTATCGTGTTTTATATTGCCGGATTTGGCTTCAAAAAGTCATTTATCATTTCCCTTTGTTTTGCAATGTCATCCACGGCAATTGTTTTGCAGACTCTTAAGGAGAAAAATCTTTTCCGGACAGTCAGCGGAGAATCTTCCTTTTCTATTTTACTCTTTCAGGATATCGCCGTTATTCCTATTTTGGCCTTATTACCTTTTTTATCCAAGTCCAAAAGAGCCTTGGAACAAGCAGGCCACGAGAAAATTCTGCTCCAGTACCTCCCGGATTGGCTCCAGCCCTTCACCGTGATATTAGGCGTTCTGGTGCTCATCCTTTTGGGGCGTTATCTCTTCATCCCATTCCTCAGGTTTGTGTCTAAATCTGGCCTTAATGAATTGCTCACAGCCGCCTCATTATTCCTGGTGATTGGCGTCTCAGAACTGATGATTTCTGTAGGCCTTAGTCCCGCTCTGGGAGCGTTCATAGCTGGTGTAATGTTGGCCAATAGCGAGTTTCGGCACGAGCTGGAAAGTGATATAGACCCTTTCAAAGGGCTTCTTTTAGCAGTCTTTTTTGTAAGCGTGGGCGCCACTATTAACTTTGACATCATTGCTTCTAAACCTCTGTTTATATTTTCTGCAGCCTTCATTGTGTTGTTCATTAAGGCAGTCGTTCTGTTCCTTATCGGTAAATACTATAAAATGAATAACGAGCAGAGCTTCTTTTTAGCTTTTGCCCTCTCCCAGGTTGGTGAGTTTGCTTTCGTTTTGGTTAATTTTGCTGCAAGTTTATATTTGATAGATTATCAGGCCAACTCAGAGCTTATGGCTATTGTAGCCATTACAATGTGTATTTCGCCATTACTTTTGATTTTCAAGGAGAAAGTTCTCGATCAACGGTTCATCAAGCAGAAAACCGAAGAAAACATAGAACTGGGAATCATAAAACAGCGTAAAGTTCTTATTGTAGGTTTCGGATTCTTTGGTAGTACCGTGGGGCGTCTTTTGAAAGCCAACGGGATCCACTCAACGGTTTTGGATAATGATCCGGATAGAGTAGCATTGCTGAGGTCAAACGGCTTCAATGTTTATTACGGAGATGCAACCAAACCAGCGCTGTTGAGGTCTGCAGGGATAGAAGATGCAGAACTTTTAGTGCTTTGTTTGGATGACCCAGAGAAAAATAAGTTTCTCGTAGATTATGTCAAAGAAAACTACCCCGATGTCAAGATTTTTGTAAGAGCCAAGAACCGTTTAGATGCTTACGATTTCCTCAACAAAAACGTCAGCAACATCTACCGAGAAACTCTTGGCACAGCTGTGGATATGGCAGTAGATATCCTACATGAAAGCGGAATGCGGAAATATACTGCCCGCCGAATGGGAAAACGTTTTATGTTGATTGATAAAGCTATGACCAGACGTTTAGCTAAGGAAAAAGACAAAGAGATGTTTACCTTTACACTTCGCGAGTCTCTGGAACGCGAAGCAGAATTATTGGCGCTCGACAGCATTTCCTTCGAAGAAAACCATTGGAGTGGGGAAGACGACGATGACAAATAATGCTTGCTTAAGTTTTCTTAGTTTGTCACTCTGAGGTTCTCGAAGAGTCACCACCTTGTCACTCTTAGGCTCTCGAAGAGTTTCAAAATTCTGGAAATAAAGAACGTATATTTTCCTAGTTTTCATTACATTTATTCCCCGAAATAATTTCTATTCTATGAAGAAAATAAGAACTAGTTTATTAGTAACATTCATTGCATTTAACGCAGGAAATTTGATGATCAATGCGCAGCAGAAAAAAGCTTCTGTTGCCACAGAAAAAGCTATGAAAGACAATCCATTTCTTAAAAAAAGTCCGTTGCAATATCAAGCTCCGGAATTCGATAAAATAAAAGACGAGCACTTCAAACCTGCTTTCGAGTTTGGTTTGAAAGAACAATTAGCCAACATTAATAAAATTATTAATGATAAAGCGTCTCCTACGTTTGAGAACACCGTTTTAGCTTTGGAAAACAGTGGCGAAACATTAGGTAGAGCAACTATTCTTTTCTACAACTTGACAAGTTCTAATACCAATGATAATCTTCAGAAATTAGAAGAAGAATACGCGCCAATCTTTGCTTCTCATTCAGATAAAATCAATTTGAATGACAAGCTTTACAAAAGATTGAAAGCGGTTAAAACAGACAAGTTAGATGCGGAAAGCAAAAGATTAACAGAGTTTTATATTACCAATTTCGAATTGGCAGGCGCTAATCTTTCAGCTGAAAACAAAGAAAAGCTGAAGGAAATCAATCAGCAATTGGCAACTTTGGGTACACGGTTTAGCAACAAGTTGTTGGAAGCAAGAAAAAAAGGCGCAGTTCTGATTTCTGATGTCAAAGAATTAGATGGTCTTTCTGCAGACGAAATTGCTGCTGCTGCAACCGATGCGGAACAAGCGGGGCAAAAAGGGAAATATCTTTTGGTATTGCAGAACACTACGCAACAACCGCTTTTACAGAATCTTAAAAACAGAGCAACGAGAGAAAAACTCTTCAAGGCTTCTTGGACAAGAGCTGAAAAAGGAGACGAAAATGATACCCGCGAAACGGTTGAGAAATTAGCAAAACTAAGATTACAAAAAGCGCAGTTGTTCGGGAAGAAAAACTTTGCCGAATGGAGCTTGCAAGACCAAATGGCAAAAACACCGGAAGCTGCAATGGGGCTTTTGGCGCAATTAGCAAAACCTGCTGTTGAAACAGCAAATCGTGAAGCAAAAGAAATTCAGGAGTTGATTGATTCGCAAAAAGGCGGTTTCCAAGTAGAACCTTGGGACTGGAATTTCTATTCAGAGCAGGTTAGAAAAGCAAAATATGACCTTGATGAAAACGAAATCAAACCTTATTTCGAAGTAACCACTGTTCTGGAAAAAGGTGTTTTCTACGCAGCTGAGCAATTTTACGGAATCACTTTCAAAGAAAGAAAAGACCTTCCTGTCTATCATCCGGATGTTGTCGCTTACGAAGTTTTCGATAGAGACGGAAAATCTTTAGCATTATATTACCTTGATTTCTATACAAGAAGCAATAAAAGTGGTGGTGCTTGGATGAATAATTTTGTTCCTCAATCTCACTTATTAGGTCAAAAACCGGTTATTGTGAATGTGTATAATTTCCAAAAACCGGCTGCAGGAAAACCTTCTTTGGTTTCTTATGATGATGTAGAAACAATGTTTCACGAGTTTGGTCATACTTTGCACGGTTTATTTGCTAATCAAAAATATGCATCAATTTCTGGAGCTAACACACCGAGAGACTTTGTGGAATTCCCATCTCAAATCAATGAGCATTTTGCATTGGAGCCAGAGATTCTGAAAAATTATGCATTACATTATCAGACTAAGCAACCAATGCCACAAACTTTGATTGATAAAATCAAAAAGGCGTCAAACTTTAACCAAGGTTACGCGACAACAGAATTGGTAGCAGCAGCGACTTTGGATATGAATTGGCATACAGTAACTTCTGACAGCCAATTGATTCCTGTTTTGGATTTTGAAGAACAGGCTTTGTCTAAATACGGATTATTAGTTCCTCAAGTTCCACCAAGATATCATACGCCTTATTTTGCGCACATTTGGGGCGGTGGATATTCTGCAGGTTATTACGCTTATCTTTGGTCCGAGACTTTGGATTCCGATGCTTGGGAATGGATAAAAGCGAATGGCGGAATCAAGAGAGAAAATGGCGACAGATTTAGAAAATATATCTTATCAGTTGGTAACAGTGTAGATTTGAACAAAGCTTTTGAAGAATTTACAGGTCACAAAGCTGATATCAAACCACTTCTCAGAAGCAGAGGTTTCATCAAATAAGATTTAAATAAAAATGATAAGAAACGTTTCCTAATTTGGAAGCGTTTTTTTGTTTTTGACTTTGAAATATTTTTTTGATTAATTTTAATTTTTGAGAATTAAATAAGATGAAAGTAAAATCGAAGATTTCATTAATTATATTGGCTTTTACATTTGTTATAAGTTGTAATAAAAATAATTACGATGAATTTGAGTTTTCTTATGGAAATACGTTTGAAACGGATTTTTCTATAAAATTTACCCAAAATGATTCTATTTATCTTCGTGAAAATTGGTCTCCTAATGATAGTAATAATGATATTCCTTATCCTAAAAGCAAAACTAATTACATTGCAATTCTGACAAGAAAACAAAAAGAGGAATTAAATGCATTTTTAAGTAAGATTGATTTTAAGAAACTCGATACAGTTTATTTTGAACGTTATGAAGATGGAGGACAATATAAACTTTATTTTAAAAAGAATGATTTTGAAAAAACTATTTTTGTTCGGAGCCATCATTCTCCACAAGAATTGGATTCTTTAGCAAATTGGATTGTGGATGTGAAAAGAAATTTAAAACTCAAGAAAACTAACAAAGTTCTTGAATTTAAAAGTAAATTTTATTCTATTCCGCCACCACCTCCACCAATTTCAAATTAAAAATTTAATTAACTTAGTTTTGCGAATAATTTAAAAACTAATGAAAAACCTCAACCTTTTATTAAGCTTCCTCTTACTGAATTTGATTTTCAATTGCAACTCCAAAGAAGAAAATCAGACTAATGAAGTGATTGATAAGAAGGAAGTCAATTCAAAAGATTCGTTGGTTGCAGTTCAGATTGATTCGGCTAAGATTCCAAAATCTATTGAGTATAAAGGGAACTTTAAAAATGCTGTCAGCTGGAATGATGAATCAGGCGAAAACTTTGTCATATTATCAGCAACAGGAATTTTTAGAAATGCCGATAAACACGAGTTTGATGACAGTGCAGATTCCGAATTGTTCGCTTGTCATTTTAATTTGAATAAAGGAAAACTGTTGCAAGTCTGGAAACTTTATGACTTTGTAAAAGATTGTCCGGTTGATATCGAAGCAGAATTTTATAATCAATTTCCGAAAGTGACTGACCTGAATAAAAATGATGTTCCGGAAGTTTGGATAATGTACAAAACCGGTTGTCACGGCGATGTAAGTCCGGTAACTCTTAAACTGATAATGTACGAAGGCAATAAAAAATACGCTATGCGAGGCGAAAACAAAGTACAGGTTGGAGCTGATGATTATCTCGGTGGCGAATATAAATTTGATAAAAGTTTTAATTCTGCTCCAGATGTTTTTAAAAACTTTGCGATTAAAATCTGGGATGAAAATGTCAATTAATAATTGATTTTAATACAGTTAATTTAAACAAAAAAGCAAAACACCGATTGACATTTTGCTTTGTGTTTATAGTAAGGTTTTACATCCTTTGTAATATTTCTTTCTTCTTGGTTTCGTAATCTTCTAAAGAAATTAAATCATTGTCCAGAAAAGCTTTTAGTTTCATCAGCGTTTCCATTGGGTCTTCGGCTGGTACTTCTGGTTTTACCTCTTGTGGTTTTTGTGGTTCTTCAGGTTTTTCATTTTGTGTATTGACAGTAATTCCTCCAGCTGTGGCTCTTTTCTCTTCCAGCTCTTTTTGTCGGCGGTATTCAATCATTTCTTCCTCTTTGCCTTGAGCGTATTGGTAAAGCTTTCTGGCTTGAGATTTAGGAATGTAATCTATTGTTTCTATGAAACCGGTGATAGCAGTCATTGTAAAAGTGGAACCCAAAATAGCCTCACTGATATGACTCTCAGCAACATCTTTCCAAAGATAGTCATTGAAATCCGTCACCAATCCAAAGGACTTCGAGCGGAAAAACAGGATTCTTTTATTCGTAAGAACAATAGAGTCTGGGGAAATATTGATGGCTGGTTTGTTTTGTACGGCGATATACTCGACAGTTTCTCCGTTGGTTAATAAATCGTTGACTTTTTCACTGATTTTTTCTACTGCTTTTGGGTCTTGGTCTTCGTTCAGAAATTTCTTTATATCGTTTATCATTTTTGAATTTTAAATTTTTCTAATGTGAAATTACGAAAAATTATTAAGCGCCATTTTTTCAATAGATTGTATTATCATATATTTTTGGATTTCCATTTAAGTCAAAATCCAAAGATCTGTTTATCGAGTATTTGAGATTAAGAAAAGTCCAATCATTATTTCTGAAAATTTTTCTTATTACTTTTTTACATTTTCTGATTTCTTTCTTTTCCTCAAAATACTCTTTTAAATCTGAAAAATTTACTAAGGTTGGTTTATCGAATTTTGCAACTTTTAATTTTTTCAATTTCCCTTTTTTTGAGAATTCTAAATTGTAATTTTGGAAACAAGTAAATTTTTCGTTTTTAATATTAATTTGATTCAATTTTAATTTCAAACGATTATCGATTGTGTCTTTCTTAGATGAAAGATAATCTCTGATAGGTTTTGATTTCGACCAAGCATCATTCTCTTTCTTAGTAAATAAGTACATCATTCTATATCCGTCATTAGAATACGAATTTCCTTTTGGAAGATTATCTGTAAATGAAGAATACAAAAGATTTAAATTTAACTCATCTGTAATAGATTTATCATTTTGAATTATAATCGAAACAATAGGGTTTACTGTATCTTGTCCCCAAATGCAATCATATTTTTGCCTATTAATTTTGTTATTTACTTTTGTTTGAAAGATTATCGTATTGCAATGTAGAAAATTATTGTTCCAATTTTGAATTAATGAATCTGTAGGAAAATCTTTTTGCTTTGAAGCTAATAATTTATTGATAAGCTCTTTTACTTTTGAGGATTCTATTGGAATAGATTGGAAGAACTCAACTTTATTTTTAAGTTCATTTTTATCTTTTTTTTGATAATTATATTGAGTAATTCTGTTTAGTATAAAACCTGAAAATTCTCCGTTATTTGTTTTGCTTAAATCAATAATCTGTTTATTGGTAATTATTCTAAAATAAATAGAATCAGTAGATTGATTCAATGATTTTAAATTATACAAATAAAGATTTTCCTCATCTAAACTCAATTTTTTATTTTGAATGTCATTTAATTTTAACTCAATTTTGTACTCAGAATTTTGGCAATTAACTCTTGAGACAAATAGGATTAACATTAAAATTAGGATTCTGGATAACATTTAGTTTTATTAATTTTTAAGTCAAGTGAAAATACAAAAACAAACTCAATTGTCAGCAAACAAAAAACTGCATCAGAATATCCAATGCAGTTGATGTTTTATTTTAAAGTTGAAATCTTAACCTTCCAACTGACTTCCAAGATATTCCCATTCTTGCAAAGTCAAATCTAGTTCTTCTTTTGTTTTATTATAAGTTTCCAAAACTTGTTCAGAAGGATTTTCTTTAGCAAAAGAAGCTTCAAATTCTTCGATTTTTAATTCTAATTCGGAGATTTTTTCCTCAACTTTTTTCAGTTTGTTTTGGATGTTTTTCTGCTCTTTGCTGACAATTATGTTTGATTGATTCTCAGTTGCAGGTTTTGATTCTTGAGCTTTTGGAGCTTCGGCTTCTTCTTTATGAAGTTTTGACCTTTCTGCGGAGATTTCTCGGATGCTTTCTTTTTGTCTGTATTCTAGGTATTCATCAATGTTTCCAAGAAATTCTTTCATCTTTCCATCACGGAATTCGAAGATTTTGTCTGACAAACCTTGCAGGAATTCACGGTCGTGAGAAATGACGATTAATGTTCCTTCATATTTCTGAAGTGCTAACTTGATAATCTCCTTAGACTGAATATCCAAGTGGTTCGTAGGCTCATCCATAATCAACGTGTTGAACGGACGAAGCAACAATTTACAAAGTGCCAGACGGTTTCTCTCACCTCCGGAAAGAACTTTTGTCTTCTTTGTCACATCTTCACCTTGGAACAGGAAAGAACCTAAAAGGTCACGAACTCTCGGTCTGGTTTCTTCTGTTGCTGAATCTTCCGCTTCCTGAAGAACGGTTTTATCAGGCGTCAAAACTTCTTCCTGATTCTGAGCAAAATAACCGATGCTCACGTTATGACCAAGATTCCATTCTCCTGAATAATCTTTGATATCACCTGCAAGAATTTTTGCTAAAGTGGTTTTGCCTTGTCCGTTTTGTCCTAAAAGCGAGATTCTAGCACCTCTTTCCACAATGAAATCTACGTTGTCGAAAATCTGTTTGTTGCCATAAGCTTTACCTAAGTTTTTAGCTTCGAAAATTACTTTTCCAGGCGTCACAGACGGTTGAAAACGAATATTGAATTTGGATACATCTTCATTATCGATTTCGATTCTCTCGATTTTCTCCAGTTTTTTGATTAGTGACTGTGCAAAAGAAGCTTTAGTCGCACTTGCACGGAACTTGTTGATGTTGTCTTCCATCTGTTTGATTTCCGCATCTTGATTTTTCTTAGCTTGAGCTAGTTTTTCGCGACGTTCTTTTCTCAGTTCCAGATATTTGGAATAGTTGGCTTTGTAATCCTCAATTTTTTTATTGTTAACATCAAAAGTTCTGTTGCAGATAGAAGTCATAAACTGCTTGTCGTGACTTACCAAAACGATTGAACCGGGATAATCTTTCAAGAAATCTTCCAGCCAAATGATAGATTCCATATCCAAGTGGTTGGTCGGCTCATCCAGAAGCATCAAATCGTTTTTCTGAAGAAGCAGTTTTGCTAACTCGATTCTCATTCTCCAACCTCCGGAAAACTCATCGGTTATCTTTTGAAAATCATCGGCTTTGAAACCTAAACCAAACAATACTTTCTCTACATCACCTTCCAAATTGTAAGCATCGTGGTTCATCAAAAGGTCATTCAGTTCCGTCATTCTGACAATTAAATCGGAATAAGCATCACTTTCGTAATCGGTTCTGGTAGCTAATTGATGATTAACTTCCTCAAGCTCATTTTTCATCGCATTAATTTGCTCATAAGCCTGCATCGTTTCATCCCAAACAGTTCTTCCTTTTACAAAATCTAAGTCCTGCTTTAGAAAACCAATCGTGATTGCGCCCTCTGATACAACGGTGCCTTCGTAAAAGTTGATTTCTTTGGAAAGGATTTTTAGAAGCGTAGATTTTCCTGCTCCATTCTTACCAACCAAGCCGATTTTATCATCTTTCTTGATGGTAAAATTGACGTCTCGGAAAAGATAATTTCCTGCGTGATGTAATCCTAATCCTTGTGCCGATATCATTATTGTCTATGTTTAAATTTCAATTTGCAAAAGTAGGGTTTAATTGAAGATGAATCAAGAGAAAAGAATAAAGAGGCAAGACTCTGAGAATTAAGATTAAACATCTTTTGAAATACTACGTTTCTCGCAGCCCGACTTGAGCGGAAATCCTTTTTACGCAACGCAGTGGAGTGAAAAGATTGGGAGCGGAAGGCGGATAAAGCTGCCCAAATAAATATTAATGTAAGATTTTGAGAGCCTCAATTTGACAAAGAAATGTTAATTATTGTCATTAAAGAAGCAAAAACTTATCTTTGCAAAAATGTTTATAAAATGAGTAAGCCGATTTCGGAATTTATAGAAAAGTATTATTTGCACTTCAATGCGGCTGCGTTGGTAGATGCTTCCAAAGGTTATGTTGCACACCTGAAAGATGGCGGCAAAATGATGGTAACATTGGCTGGAGCTATGTCAACTGCTGAACTTGGGAAAATCTTTGCTGAGATGATTCGTCAGGATAAAGTAGATTTCATCTCTTGTACCGGAGCGAACCTTGAAGAAGACCTAATGAATCTTGTTGCACACTCTCACTACGAAAGAGTTCCGCATTACAGAGACCTTACGCCTCAAGAAGAATGGGCGCTTTTGGAAAGAGGATTGAACAGAGTTACTGATACTTGTATTCCGGAAGAAGAGGCTTTCAGAAGATTACAGAAACACATCTACGAACTTTGGAAAGATGCTGATGATAAAGGTGAAAGATATTTCCCGCACGAATATATGTACAAAATGATTTTGTCTGGAGTTCTTGAACAGTATTACGAGATTCCAAGAGAAAATTCTTGGATGATTGCGGCGGCTGAAAAGAACCTGCCAATCGTTGTTCCAGGATGGGAAGATTCTACAATGGGTAATATTTTTGCTTCATATTGTATCAAAGGAGAATTGAAATTCTCTACAATGAAATCAGGAATCGAATATATGGCTTATTTGGCTGATTGGTACACGAAAAATTCAGGTGGAAAAGGCGTTGGTTTCTTCCAGATTGGTGGAGGAATTGCTGGAGATTTCCCAATCTGTGTTGTTCCGATGTTGTATCAAGATATGGAAATGCACGATATCCCTTTCTGGTCTTATTTCTGCCAGATTTCTGATTCTACAACATCTTACGGTTCATATTCCGGAGCTGTTCCGAATGAGAAAATCACTTGGGGGAAATTGGACATCACAACACCGAAATTTATCGTTGAAAGTGATGCGACAATCTGTGCACCATTGATGTTCTCTTATGTTTTAGAAAATTCTTAATTGAGTTTATATATAATATAAAAGCGTTCAAAAATGATTTGAACGCTTTTTTTTATTTTTAAGTATTTGATAATTAATCTAAAGAATTAATTAAGACGATATATCTGTAGCCAAAAATAGCTTTTTGAAATTTGTTAAGTTTGGTGAAATCTCTTTTGCTATACTTGGGTAAAACTGCAACGTTGATTTTGTTCAGTATTTTGAAAAATGCTTTTTTCATAACCTTAAATTTGATTTTAAAATACAAGTTTCAAACCAAAAAATTAGAGCATCATCACGCCTTCTATTTCTGCTACTTTTTTGTAAATGCTAATAACTTGGTTTGCATCCAACACAAAACAATCAATAGAAACAGAAGTATATTTTCCTGTTGAACTTTCTTTGTTGGATAAGGTGTATTTCAAATTATCAAAAACTCTCAGTATTTCTGTTATTTTTTCAGAATCACTTGTTACGATGAATTTGAAAAGATATTCCTCAGGGAAGTTATGTTGTTCTTCTAGTTTTTCCTTAAGTGATCTGTAAAAATCTTCTGGATTGGTATGTTTGTTTTCTATGATATCTGCCATCTTATTTTGGTATAAATTAAAAAATATCCGTAAAAACGGAAGCCAAAGTTAGTGATATTTATTTTCTTGTTATTGATTGTTTCTGTTTGAAAGAATGACAGCGTTCAATATTGATTTTATTTAACGTTTTCAACTTATTATTGTCTTAAAATGAATGAATATAATGACTCATTTTGAGTTAATAGTTTTTAGAATTTATGAATATCGTAAATATTGCGCTTAAAAATGGTGATTTTATTTTAACAATTTATGTTAGAATTAACCACTAAATGGCAGTGGTTTGGTGTTATTTTGTTGATTTTTAGCTTTTTAAAATATAATGTTAAATATTAACATTGTGTTAATGAAAATATTTATATTCGAAGAATAAGAAAATAATACATAAGAATATTATGAGAAAAAATTATGTGAAATTACCATTGTTGATTGCTGCTTTGTATTTTGGTGGCAATTTGCATGCCCAATCCACACAGGATACTACAACTAAAGAAAATAAGATTGAGGAGGTTGTTGTGATTGGATATGGTTCTCAGAAAAAAGAGAATGTTACGGGAAGTATTGGTATTGTCTCAGCAAAAGATCTTGCAGATAAACCGAATGCGAATCCGCTGAACTCTGTACAAGGAAAACTTGCTGGGGTTAATGTGGTAACTTCTGGTACACCTGGAGGCTCTCCAAGAGTTGATATTAGAGGTATTGGTTCATTGTCAGGAAATACAGTTTTCATCGTTGATGGAATGATTACGGAAGATATTTCTTTCCTTAATCCTCAAGATATAGAATCGATGAGTGTTTTGAAGGATCCTTCAAGTTTAGCAATCTTTGGTGCAAAAGCTGCAAATGGAGCTGTAATTATCAAAACAAAATCTGGAAAAGGGAAGCCTGTTTTCACTCTTAGTTCTTATTTAGGAATTAAAACTGTTACCAATGTTCCCAAAATGGTGAATGGCGATCAGTATATTGAATTGTATAACGAAATGCTTCTTAATGATAGAATTGCAGATCCGCAATTTATAACAAAAACTCAATATCCAGGAAATACTGACTGGTTTAAAGAAATTTTAAGAACAAGTGTTATCAACTCTAACGATTTTTCTGCGTCAGGAACTTTAGGTAAGTTAAATTATTACGGTAGTGTAGGCTATCTTCAAGATGAAGGTAATCTAGCTGCAGGACAAGGAATCAATTCTGGAAGTGGTTTTAACAGATTTAATACAAAGTTGAACTTAAGCTACAAAGTAACAGACAATATTACAATTGGGAATAATTTTGCATTTTCCAAAATGCGTACTGATGATTCTGCTAATCCATTGTTAAATGCCAGAAATGCTCCCCCAGTATTTAATGTGAATAACCCAGCAACTGGTGATTATCAATATATCACACTTGTGAATGTTGCAAACCCAAGAGCTCAATTAGATCTTTATCGTTCTCAGACACGTCAAGAACGTCTTTTGAATAATGTTTGGGCAGAGGTTAAGTTTTTAAAGGATTTTACTTTCAGAAGTAGTTACTCTTCGGATAATTATACACCTGTAAAGTATGAATATACACCAACTTTCACCTATGTTCCTATAGCTGATCAAAAGGCTTCTACTTTAGTTACAAGAACTAATCGTTACAGAAATTATGTTTGGGATAATACATTAAATTGGAAAAAGAGTTTTGGTGATCATAATTTAGATCTACTAGCTGGTTTCACGAGAGTCAGAGATTCAAGATCAGAAGATTATTGGTCAGCTAATAATGTTGTATATGATGGAACTAATGCTTCTTTGGATATTTCGAATGGTACAAATATTCTTAATTTTCAAAATACAAGAACGGGTCCAGATGTAACTCAAGATCAGCGTAGAATAGAATCTTTCTTCGGAAGAATTAATTATGATTATGCAGGAAAGTACCTATTGAATGCTTCTATCCGTAGAGATGCAACTTCACAAATTTCGCAGGATAGATATAAAACATTTCCTGCAGTTAGTGTAGGTTGGGTTATTTCAAAAGAAGGATTTATGAGCGAGCAAAATGTTTTCAATTTATTGAAATTGAGAGCTAGCTGGGGAAAACTTGGAAATCCTAATGTTCGTAGAGACTTTACACAAACAGTGAGTATTATAAATGGTGGGGCATATTATGGAAGCACTGGTTATCCTGCGGGGACAATTGACAGAGTAATTGATCCTAATATAGGTTGGGAAACAACAACTGGTTCTGATGTTGGGTTAGAGATGGCTTTCCTTAATAACAAATTGAAAGTAGAAGGAACTTATTATGACAAAGAATCTAAAGATATTGTGTACAGTATTTTCCAAGGCACGATTTCAGGGGCAAGTAATCCAAGGGATTTTGTGACTAATGCATACTCTTTCAGAAATAAAGGATTTGAAGTTTCAGCTAATTATAATACAGATATTAGTGAGAATGTAAAACTTGGTGTTTATGGAAATTTCACATCACTTAATAATAAAATTACCGATGTTTATGGAGGGTCATTCTTAGAAACTGGAGCTAGTTTGTTTGGGAATTCTATTGTAAGACTACAAGAAGGACAGGCGGTTGGTTCATACTATGGATATCAGGTTGCAGGTGTTTTCCAAACCGATGCAGAAGCAATTGCTTCTGGACAAAATGGTGGTAATGCTAGAGCAGGATGGTTTAAATTTACTGATATGGACGGAAATGGTGTTATTGACTCTAGAGATAAAACCTTCTTGGGAAGTCCAATTCCAAAAGGGACTTATGGTTTTGGATTTAATTTGAATATCCATTCTATTGATATAGGTGTTGATTTTCAAGGTGTATTTGGAAATAAAATCTATAATTACAATAGAGAACAGCGTTATGGAAATGAGAGCTGGGATCTTGACATGTATAATAATAGATGGAGAGGTGCTGGAACGTCAAATACCAATGCGATGATTACCTCTAACCAATCCGTTATTTTACCAAATAGTTTTTATGTAGAGGATGGAAGTTATTTCAGAATTAGAAATATTCAAATAGGATATAGCTTGTCAAAAGCAATTGCAGAATCTTTATCAGTAAAGAAATTAAGAATTTATTTAAGTGCTCAAAATCCTTGGACAAGCTTCAAATATAATGGATTCTCTCCAGAGATTATGAACACGGATAGAGTGCAGATGGGAATCGATAATAATATCTATCCAATTTCTGCAATTTATACAATGGGTATGAATTTAACATTTTAATTAGAAAACATGAAAAAAATATTTTTAACACTATCGATATTTTCCGTACTAGCAGGCTGTAGCGATGATTTCGTAGATATTAAACCAGAAGGTGTAGTTATTGCGGACGATTTCTTCAAAACAGAAGATGATGCAATGCGTGCAACTAATGCTATTTATAGCTTTTTAAGAAGTTGGGAAAATTCTGGATTTCCAGCGCAATTTATATTAGGTGTAACTGGCGACGATGTTGAGAAAGGTTCTAATCCAAGTGATGCGTCTTTTATCAACGATTATGATAATTTTTCCTTTACAATTGGTACGGATGGAATTCATGGTTACTGGACTGGTCAATGGCAAGCAGTCCAAAGAACCAATCAGGTAATTACCAACGTGCCAAAAATTGAGATGAATGAGGCGCTTAGAAATAGATTGGTTGCTGAAGCTAAAATGCTAAGAGCTTATTTTTATTTCAATTTAGTTAGAGTTTATGGAGGAGTGCCAATTTTTGATGGACTTCAAGCTAATTATATACAACCAAGAAACACAGCGGAAGAGGTATATGCTTTTATCGTTAAAGATTTGACAGAAGCAGCAGAAATTTTACCACAAACATATCCTGCTTCTGACCTTGGAAGAGTAACAAAAGGTGGAGCACTTGGACTTTTATCTAAAGTTTATCTTTATATGAAAGATTATCAAAAAGCTTATGATACTTCCAATCAGGTTATTGCTATGGGATATAGCTTAGATCCAGATTTTAATCATTTGTTTAGACCAGCTGGAGAATTTGGAACAGAATCTGTTTTCGAAGTTAATTGTGGTTGTTCAGCAGAATTTGGTGGTAGCCAATATGCAGAAGTACAAGGTGTGCGAAATCAATTCGGTTGGGGCTTTTTTACACCTACTCAAGCTTTAGAAGATGCATTTGAGCCAGGAGATATCAGAAAAGAATTTACTATTCTTAGAGAAGGAGAGACTACATTAGAAGGTGATTTGATTAAAAAAGGTGATCCTCAAGCTGGTAATACATGGAATCAAAAAGTATATGTTCCAACATCATTAAACAATAATACTTGCGGTTATGGATCAATCCAAAATATCAGAATTCTTAGATTTGCAGATATTCTATTGATTAATGCAGAAGCAGCTAATGAATTAGGTAATACAAGTGTAGCAATTATAAATATCAATAAAGTAAGACATAGAGCAGATTTAGGAGATACACCAGCATCAACTCAGTCTGCTTTGAGATTGGCTATTTGGCAAGAGAGAAGAGTGGAACTGGCTATGGAGATGGATAGATTTACTGATCTTGTTAGAACTGGACAAGCTGAACAGTTTTTAGGACCAAAAGGATTCCAAACTGGTAAAAACGAATTGTTCCCAATTCCTTTACAAGCAATTACAGATAGTAAAGGTGTTTTGACTCAAAACCCAGGATACAATTAATAATTTTGTAAATCTTGATATAAAGAGGAGACTTGTTTCTCCTCTTTTTTATAATTTTAAATGACAGAGAGGCTTATGAAAAAGATAATATCACTCTCAATTGTTTCCTTCGCATTACTCACATCTTGCAAAAGCAAACAATTGACCGAAAATAAAACTTCTGAAAAACCAAAATCAGAATTGACAGACAACCAATTAATGGACAAAGTTCAAAGCGATGCTCTCAAATATTTCTGGGACTTTGCAGAACCTAATTCATTCCTGGGAAGAGAACGTTATCATGAGGACAATATCTATCCTGACAATGATAAACATGTCATTACAACGGGAGGTTCGGGATTTGGATTGATGACTATTTTGGTTGGCGTCGATAGAAAATTTATTCCTCGCCAGGAAGCGGTTAAGAGATTGACACATATTGCAGATTTTCTGGAAAAAGCAGACCGTTTTCACGGTGCTTGGCCGCATTGGATCAATGGCGAAACGGGTAAAGTTGTTCCATTTGGAAAAAAAGATAACGGTGGAGATTTGGTTGAAACCGCTTTCTTGGTTCAAGGAATGATTTGTGTTCGCGAATATTTCAAAAACGGGAACGAAGAAGAAAAAGCTTTGGCTGCAAAGATGGACAAACTTTGGAAAGAAGTAGAATGGAACTGGTACACAAAAGGCGGTCAAAAAGTGCTTTATTGGCATTGGTCACCAACTTACGGTTGGGAAATGAACTTCCCTTTGGAAGGTTATAACGAGTGTCTTATCACCTATGTAATGGCAGCTGCTTCTCCAAATTATTCTATAGATTATGATACTTATAACAAAGGTTGGACACGCAACGGAACCTATCTTTCGGACAAAGAAAAATATGGACTTCCAATGTATGTAAAACATAATGGTGCCGAAGAATATGGAGGCCCATTATTTTGGACGCAATATTCTTACTTAGGTTTGGATCCTAGAAATTTATCAGACCAATATATCAAGAATTATTTTGATTTAAATAGAAATCAGGTTCTTATAGATTACAAATATTGTGTCGAGAATCCAAAAGGTTGGAAAGGCTACGGTGAAAACTATTGGGGGCTAACAGCTAGTTACACGCGCAACAAAGATGGAGGAGTTGGTTACAATGCCCACTTTCCGCAAAATGATCACGGTGTGATTACCCCAACCGCAGCTCTTAGTTCGATGCCTTATACACCGAAAGAATCTATGGCTTTCCTTAGATTTTTATACGAAGAGAAACCAAATTTCATTGGACAAGCCGGACCTTACGACGCTACTTCCATCAATTACAACGACTGGTTCACGCCTCGATATTTGGCGATTGACCAAGGAACAATTGCTCCTATGATAGAGAACTATCGTTCAGGATTGTTGTGGGATTTGTTTATGAATGCGCCTGATATCAGAGCCGGTTTGAAAAAAATCGGATTCAAATCAGAAAAGCACAAGATAGATTAGTAAAAAGTATTATCTTTAGGGCAGGATATTTATTGTCTCATTTTGATTCAATAAATGTTTTTTAGGAGCTTAATCCCGCTATCCACTATATCTTTTTTGTCATTGCGAACAACGTGAAGCAATCTTTAGGAACTAATCAGCGCAATAACAAAAAAGGATGCCGTTACTATCGGGGCTATGGGTTTCAGCATAATTATAAACTTAGGCATACGAAATAACATTTTGTATCTTCGATAACAAAGTATGTGTAACAAAACGAGTAATAATAAAAATTGATTAATGTATTTGTTTTTAATAAAAAAAACAGATCAATTGTAAGTCTTATATCTTTATTCTATTTTCTTTTATCTACTTATTATGACCTTAAAATTAAAATATCTTCCACTTTTACTTTTAGGATTTTCAACATTTTCCAACGCGCAGGAAATCAAATCCGAGTTTAATAAAGAAGTGAAAATTCAGAAAAAGCTATCTTACCTTTTGGATATTCCACAAAACCCAAAAACGAAATTGCCTTTGATTGTTTTTCTTCACGGTTCCGGTGAAAGAGGAAATGATTTGGAAAAAGTAAAGCTTAACGGCGTTCTTCAACACAAAGATTTAATCAAAGAACCCGTTGCTATTTTAGCACCTCAATGTCCTGCAAATACTTGGTGGGATACAGATGCGATTTATTTCCTCATCAAAGAAATTTCAGAAAAATATAAAATCGATAAAGACAGAATCTATCTCACAGGCTTATCAATGGGAGGCTGGGGAACTTTGAAATTAGCTGGTGAACATCCCGAGATGTTTGCTTCTGTTGTATCAGTTTGTGCGCCAACGGACCGAGTGATGTACGCCAATATTCATAACTACAAGGATATGAACCTCAAAATCTTCCACGGAGGAATGGATGATGTTGTTCTGCCAGAGAATGCTTTTAATTTTTATCAAAAACTTCATCCGATAAATCCTAAAGCTGAACTCACTATTTTCCCTAATGACAATCACAACTCTTGGGATTCTACCTATTCTGACCCTAAGTTGTACGAATGGATGTTATCTTTCAAAAAAAAAAAATATCAATAATTAGTAAAAATTGAAAATCACAATTAGCTTTTATAAGCGATAGCGCCTTTGTGAACCTAAAAATATTTTCAAAAAGATAAAAAAATCTTTGTGCACTTTGTGTTAAATTTTCTCCGATTATTATCATAAGTTGTACAATTAGTAAAATAAAAAAAAATTTAAATAATATATAATGAACTCGCCTTTAGAAATTTTGAAAAACAATCAAGTATAAATGATAGGCGATTCCATATGACAATTAAAAAAAATAAATACTACATATGAAAAAGTTTGTAATCCTTGCTGCATTGGCACTTTCGCCATACTTTCTTGCACAGGAATTGGTGACCAAACCTGTTCAGTCTTATCAAACTGAAAAATATCAGTCTAAGAAAAAAGCTTTCATAGACGACCTTATTTCCAAAATGACTTTGGACGAGAAAATCGGTCAGCTGAATTTACCTTCTTCTGGAGATTTTACGACTGGAACAGCTCAAAGTTCTGATATTGGTAAAAAGATTGAGCAAGGTTTAGTTGGAGGTTTATTCAACATCAAAGGCGTTGATAAAATCCGTGATGTTCAGAAAGTGGCGGTAGAAAAAAGCCGTTTGAGAATCCCAATGATTTTCGGGATGGATGTGATTCACGGTTACGAGACTTCTTTTCCAATTCCATTAGGTTTGGCTTCTTCTTGGGATATGAATTTAATCCAAAGATCCGCTCAGATTGCCGCTCAGGAATCTACAGCAGACGGGATCAACTGGACTTTTTCACCAATGACAGACGTTTCCAGAGAACCAAGATGGGGTAGGGTTTCCGAAGGTTCCGGTGAAGATCCATATCTAGGAAGTGAGATTGCAAAAGCAATGGTCTTTGGTTATCAAGGAACTGACCTTTCAAAAAATAATACAATGTTGGCTTGTCTAAAACACTTCGCGCTTTACGGCGCTCCGGAAGGTGGACGAGATTACAACACGGTTGATATGAGCCACGTATCGATGTTTAACAATTATTTTCCACCTTACAAAGCGGCTATTGATGCTGGAGTTGGTTCTGTAATGGCTTCTTTCAACGAAGTGGATGGTGTTCCAGCAACAGGAAACAAATGGTTGATGACAGATGTTCTTAGAGACCAATGGAAATTCAAAGGTTTTGTGGTGACAGATTATACTGGAATCAATGAAATGGTTGACCACGGAATGGGAGACTTGCAGCAAGTTTCGGCTTTGGCAATGAACGCAGGTGTTGATATGGATATGGTTGGCGAAGGTTTTCTTAAAACCTTGAAAAAATCTGTGTCCGAAGGAAAAGTTTCTGAAAAAACAATTACAGAGGCTGCAAGAAGAATCTTGGAAGCTAAATATGATCTTGGACTGTTTGATGATCCTTACAAATATACAGATTCTAGGAGAGCTCAGAAGGAAGTTTTCAGCCCGAAACATTTGGAGGCAGCAAGAACTATTTCTGCAAACTCTATGGTTCTGATGAAAAATGATAAACAAGTTCTTCCGCTTAAAAAATCTGGAACAGTTGCTGTGATTGGTCCATTGGCAGACAATGCGATGAATATGCCCGGAACTTGGAGCGTTGCAGCTAAGCACGCTAATTCTATCTCATTGTTGAGAGGTCTTAAAGAAACTGTAGGTAAAGATGTAAATTTTGTTTACGCCAAAGGTAGTAACGTTTACGAATCTGAAGCAATGGAACAAAAAGCGGCCATGTTCGGGAAAACAACGGGTCGAGATAGCCGTCCCGCAGACCAAATCAGAAAAGAAGCCGTTGAAATCGCAAGTAAAGCAGATGTCATTCTTTTAGCCATCGGAGAAAGTGCAGAGATGAGTGGAGAATCTAGCTCAAGAACAGATATCGGCATTCCGGAAACTCAAAAAGAATTGTTGAGAGAGCTTAAGAAAACCGGAAAACCAATTGTGATCGTTCTTTTCGCTGGTCGTCCATTAGTTTTAACGGAAGAATCTGAATTAGCAGACGGAATCCTGAATGTTTGGTTCCCAGGAAGTATGGCTGGATATGCTATTTCCGACGTTCTTTACGGAAAAGTGAATCCATCTGCAAAATTGCCAATGACTTTCCCAAGAAGCGTAGGTCAAGTTCCGATTTATTATAATGCTAAGAATACAGGTCGCCCATTAAGTGTAGAAAATACAGATAAATGTACTTTTGAGAAATTCCGTTCCAATTATCTGGATGAGTGTAACACGCCGCTTTATCCGTTTGGATATGGGTTGAGTTATTCTCAATTCAATTATTCTGACCTTTCTGTGAGCAATGCAAAACCTGCTGGAGACACATCAATTGAAGCTTCGGTAACTTTGACAAATAACAGTAAATATGACGGCGCAGAAGTTGTTCAGCTTTATATCAGAGATTTGGTAGGAAGTATTACAAGACCTGTTAAAGAGCTGAAAGGTTTCCAAAAAGTTTATCTGAAAGCTGGAGAAAGCAAAAAAGTAAGCTTCAAAATCACGCCAGAAGATTTGAAATTCTATAACAGTCAATTGAAATTTGATTGGGAAGCAGGAGATTTCGATGTGATGATTGGAACCAATTCTCACGACGTGAAAACTACCAGAATTACTTGGACGAAATAAAAAATTAATCCAAATTAATATAAAAAAAGCCTTTCGGGAATTAATTCTGAAAGGCTTTTTTGTTTCCATTAATGTCAGTGTTGTAGGAGAATTCTAAAGTGTTTTTGACTATTTTTATAAAGGTTTTAAGTGTAACTGTATTTCAATTTATAAGAAATAATCTAATAAATGTACAATTATTTAATTCCTAACAATCTCAAATTTTAACTCAATTTTTCTACAAAAAATAAGAAATGAAATTAATATAAAAAGTATAATACACTTTTCTCATTTTCAAATTCTTATTTCCGCTATAAATCATTATATTTGCCGACTTAATTTATATATATCGTAAGAAAATGCAAGGAAAAGGACTCGTTACATTAGTTGCCATCGTTCTTGGATTAATTTGCCTTAATGAGCTTCTGCCTTCTTTCTATGCCAACAAAATAGAAAAAGAAGCAAAAGCAATTGCAGGAGAAAATCCAGTGAAGTACAATGCTGAGATTGCAAGACTTTCTAAAGACACTCTTAATCTAGGTTTTACAAAACTGGATTATACGTCTGCTAAACAGAAAGAAATGAAACTCGGATTGGATCTTAAAGGTGGTATCAACGTACTATTGGAGATCAACCAGAGAGACTTGGTCAATGATCTTAGTAATTACTCTACAAATGCTACTTTAGTAGAAGCACTTAACAGAACAGACAAAGCACAGAAAAACTCAAGTAAGCAATACATCGAGGATTTCTTCACACAGTTCGAAGCTGTTAACAAAGAAAAGGGTACGAACCTGAAACTTGCGGATCCTGAAATTTTCGGAAATACTAATCTTTCTGAGATCAAATTCAATACACCAGATGAGCAGGTTAAAAATATTGTAAGAAAAAAAATTGAAGCGTCTGTAGGAACAGCTTATGAAGTTCTTAGAACACGTATCGACAAAATGGGTGTTACGCAGCCAAACGTTCAAAGAGTTCCTGGAACTGGAAGAATCTTGGTGGAAATGCCTGGTATCAAAGATATCGACAGAGTTAAAAAGATGTTGGCGACTTCTGCTAAACTTCAGTTTTGGGAAGTACAATTGATGCAGGAAGTTGTTCCTTATTTTTCTCAGCTAGACCAATTAGTTAAAACCAAAGGAGATTCTATTGGGGTTGCAAAAACTACCAATTTGATGAACTTGATTCAATTGAACTCTACACCAGGAAATGCTGTTGCAAACGTAAAATTAGCTGATACAGCTGTTGTAAATAAATTACTTAATAGTGATGCTGCTATCAATGCAAGACCTATTAACTTAAAATATACCCAGTTCATGTGGGGTTACAAGCCTGAGAATAATAATGCTAACAGTCTTGTATTATATGCTATCCGTGGAAATATCACCCAGAAAGCACCTGTTGACGGCGCTGTAGAATCTGCAAATATCAATTATGACCAATTGGGTCGTATCGTGGTAGATATGCAAATGGATTCTCAAGGAGCTCGCGACTGGAAAGTAATGACTGAGAAAAATAATGGTAAAGTGGTTGCTGTAACGCTTGATAATAGAGTTTACACTGCACCGTCTGTAAATAGTGTGATTCCTGACGGAAGAACTCAGATTTCTGGAAACTTTACTCAAGAAGAGGCTAAAGATCTTGTAGATGTTCTTGGAGCTGGTAAATTGCCTGCAGGTGCAAAAATTGTACAAGCAGACGTTGTAGGACCATCTCTTGGAGCAGAGTCTATCAATGACGGTATTATGTCTTTCCTTATTGCATTTGCAATTATCATTGTTTACATCATTTTCTATTATGGTGGAGCAGGGGTTTATGCAGTTATTGCAATGACGATTAACTTATTCTACATCTTCGGGATTATGGATTCTGTGGATGCTACGTTGACGCTTCCTGGTATTGCTGGTATCGTATTGTCTATGGCGATGGCTGTGGACGCGAACGTAATTATTTACGAAAGAACCAAAGAAGAATTGTTCCTTGGAAAAGGAATTATGGAAGCTTATAAAGATGGTTTCAAGCACGCTATTTCTGCGATTATCGATGGTCACGCAACGACTTTCATTACTGCTTTGATTCTTTTTGTTTTTGGAACAGGACCTATAAAAGGTTTTGCGGTAACGTTGATGATTGGATTGGTAATGACATTGTTTACTTCTGTATTATTATCAAGAGTAATGATCTTCAGCAGACTGGAAAAAGGGAAATCTCTTTCTGTTTGGACAGCACCTACTAAAAATCTTTTCAGAAATACTTGGTTAGATTTCATCGGGAAAAGAAAATATTCTTACATCGTATCAGGTATCTTAATGGTAATTGCAATTGCATCTATCGCAATCAACGGATTCAAATATGGAATTGATTTCACAGGTGGACGTAACTTTGTAGTGAGATTTGAAAAACCGGTTGATGCTGAAAAAATTGAAGCTAGTATTGGTAAATTGATGGTAACTGCAGATGGTCAAAACAACATCGTAGAAGCTAAAACATTTGGAAACTCTTCTCAGTTGAAAATCACTACCGATTTCTTAATTGATGATGAGTCATTAACGGCTGACCAAACTGTAGAACAAAAAATATACGAAGGTCTTAAATCTGACTTGCCTGCAGGTATGACTTTAGCAGAATTTAAGTCTGCAGATAAAGGTCACGCAGGTATTGTTTCTTCAACTAAAGTTGGACCTACGGTAGCAGATGATATCAAAACACACGGTATGTTGGCAGTAGCTGCATCATTGCTTGGTATCTTCATCTATATCTTGGTAAGATTTGACAAGTGGCAGTTCTCTCTAGGTGCAGTTGCTGGCCTATTCCACGATACTGTAGTAATTTTAGGGGTTTACTCATTATTCTATAAAGTAATGCCGTTCAATATGGAGATCAACCAGGATTTCATTGCGGCGATTTTGACGGTGATTGGTTACTCGATTAACGATACCGTAATCATCTTCGATAGAATTAGAGAATACCTGAAAGAGAAGAAAGCGTTGACATTGGCTGGATTATTTGATGATTCAATTTCTAGTACAATTGGTAGAACATTCAATACGTCTTTCACTACGATTTTGGTAATCCTTGCGATTTTCATCTTTGGTGGAGATAACTTGAGAGGATTTATGTTCTGTCTATTGATTGGTATTGGGTTTGGTACTTATTCATCCATCTTCATTGCATCGGCTACGGCTTATGACTTCCTAAAAGGAAAGAAGAAAGAAGATAAAGTAACTGGCAAATCTTCTATCAGCAATGCTGAAATAGTAGGCTAGATTTTTCTTAGAAATATATAAAGTAAAGCTCTCAAGTGATTGAGGGCTTTTTTATGTTTTAAAAAACATCTTTGTCATTCTGGAGGAATCTAAGCTAAATGAATTAACACAGTGAATTATCTGCTGTTTCTAGATTTCTCAGGAATGACAAACTAAGTGTTTGATTACAGAAAAAAAAATCCTGCAAATAAAATCTGCAGGATCACCAATAAAACAAATCAATTGGGAAAAATTGATTCCATTATTCGGTTGGTGGTGGCGGTGTTTCCTCCGGCAATCCACTTGTTGTATCATAGATGACATAATCGTTATACTTGGCTTCATCGGTTTCGTAGAAAATATCTTGTCCGATGCCTGCATATTTTATCAATAATCGGTAAAGAGTGTTGAGCACTTCTATACGGTCTTCTGTAGCAACATCTCGATCCGAAATTCCCTTGGCTTGTGCATCGATAGCCAGATCCAAAGTATCTCTTTGAGTCGTGAGCGTTGTAATTTTATCAGAAGTAAGACCTTCGTTTTGCAAATCTGTCAGATATTTTTCTGCAGTTATGCTCATAATTTTGGCGTTACGAACCAGTTCTGCATCGCTTTGTCGGGCTAGATCTGATCCTCCGAATTCCTTATACTTGGCACTTCCAAGTCCGAAAACATTTTGAGCCATATTCAGGATGGTACGCATCGTTTTGGCTAATGCATTGCGGGCAGCATCTTTTTGGGCTGTCAATTCTATTTTGATAGCTTCCAACTGTTCATCAGAAGGGAAATTGTCTACTGCATCACGCGCTTCGGTCAACTCGGTTTTCTTTGTTGGGGTGTAACCTCGGTCTGTGAATTCTACAATATCACGGTCTAAGAGGTTGATCAATTCGTCGGCTTTTTGTTTTAGAATTGCGTCGGTAAGATGGAACTCCCGAACTACTTGGTTTTTTTTCATCGTTGAAGTATTTGTGTTTATTAAATCGAATTTAGAAAAAAAATTCTAAGAAAACAAACTTTTTCTAGAAAAATTTATTTTTAAGAGATTTTGCAACTTGTTGATTCATAATAAAATCCGTGCATCTGCCTCATCGTAATGGATCAACGGCTCATGGTAATGAATCAATGACCTGTCGTAATGAATCAATGCCTTATCGTAATTAATCAACGAGGCTTCGTAATACATCAACGTTCCATCGTAATGAATCAAAGACCTAATGAAGTGAATCATCGTCCTGTTGTAATGAATCGAAGGTGTATCGTAATGTATTTTTGAGGTTTTTGAATATTTCAATAAAAAAACAGACTTTGAGTCTGTCTTTTTGATTTTTAAAAAGGTTTGCTTTTTTAATGCTGGCGCGAGCATCTTGCTCGTGCATTATATGGTTTGAGACACGAGCGTGACGCTCGCGCTAGCTGGAGGATCAACGGCTCATCGTAATGAATCAATGACCTGTCGTAATGAATCAATGCCTTATCGTAATTAATCAACGAGGCTTCGTAATACATCAACGTTCCATCGTAATGAATCAAAGACCTAATGAAGTGAATCATCGTCCTGTTGTAATGAATCGAAGGTGTATCGTAATGTATTTTTGAGGTTTTTGAATATTTCAATAAAAAAACAGACTTTGAGTCTGTCTTTTTGATTTTTAAAAAGGTTTGCTTTTTTAATGCTGGCGCGAGCATCTTGCTCGTGCATTATACTGTTTGAGACACGAGCGGGATTAGTGAATCCACAAAAGTTTTTGATTAACAATTTTCCAAGTATCCTTCTTCTTATTTAATAAGTATCCGATCCCTTTAGCAGATCCATAAACTTCTATGTAAACAGAATTATTATCAAAATATATTGGCGTTGAAAATGATAAATAAATCGCTGTTTTTTTCTTGTTAATTGAATTAATAATTTGCAAATTGACATTAATACTTTTATCAATATCTATCCTTTTTAATTTATAATTATTTTGATTTAAGATTTTGATAGAATCCATTTTTGTGTAATTTTTTTTGAAAGCTAATAATCTGTCTATACTCGTAGTTTTTGATGGAGGAGGTGGTGGGGGTTTTTGTTCGACTTCATCTTTAGAAGGAACATATACTTTTAATTGTTTTAAAGAATCTGATATGTATATGAGTGAAGGATTAAATCTTCTTTCATTGTTTACTATAGGTTTTATAATTTTATTTAACTCCTTATTTTCTTTAGAATTTGAACAACTTAAACTCAATTGAAATATTAAAAATAAAAATGTGAATTTTAAAAATTTATTAATCATAGATTTTCGTTTAATGATTGTGTTTAAATGTCAATGTTATTGTAATATTAAGTTTTTTTTCGGATAATTTAGATACCTATTTTAAGTCGGATATTATAAATCAGAAATCCAAAATCAAAAAAATCATATCTTCGCAGCTATGAAAACAAATCAAAAATCTGCGGCTATTGGTTTTATTTTTATCACACTGTTGATAGATATTACGGGATGGGGAATCATCATTCCTGTAGTTCCAAAACTGATAGAAGAACTCATCCGCGCAGATATCAGCGAGGCGGCTAAGTATGGAGGCTGGCTGAGTTTTGCTTATGCTTTTATCCAGTTTGTTTTCTCTCCTTTTGTTGGAAACCTGAGTGATAAATATGGACGAAGACCCATCATTTTGTTATCGCTTTTTGGATTTTCTATAGATTATATTTTCTTGGCGTTGGCTCCTAATATCTGGTTTCTGTTCATTGGTCGAATCATTGCTGGGATTACCGGTGCGAGTGTGACGACCGCTAGTGCTTACATTGCAGATATCTCAACAGATAAAGACCGAGCTAAGAATTTTGGATTAATCGGAGCTGCTTTCGGATTAGGTTTTATCATTGGACCTGTGTTGGGTGGTGTTTTGGGACATTACGGGTCCAGAGTTCCGTTCTATGCCGCGGCGGTTTTGTGTATGATTAATTTTATCTACGGATATTTCATCTTGCCAGAAAGTTTGGACAAAGAAAACCGCAGAGAATTTGACTGGAAAAGAGCAAATCCTATTGGCTCTTTAAAATTACTTAGAAAACATCCTGAGATTTCGGGCTTAGTGATTTCCTTGATTTTGATTTATATCGGAGGACATGCGGTGCAGAGTAATTGGAGTTTCTATACGATGTACAGATTCAATTGGGATGAGAGAATGGTTGGGATTTCTCTTGGTGTTGTAGGATTGATGGTTGGATTGGTTCAAGGCTTATTAATCCGATGGATTAATCCAAAAATTGGTGACAAGAAAAGTATTTTCTATGGTTTGTTGCTATATTCATTTGGGATGTTGTTATATGCTTTCGCTACGGAAGGTTGGATGATGTTGGTGTTTACGATCCCTTATTGCTTAGGGGGAATTTGTGGTCCGGCCCTTCAATCGATTATTACCAAAAATATTCCGTCCAACGAACAAGGCGAATTACAAGGCGCTTTGACGAGTTTGATGAGTGCGACATCTATTATTGGTCCGCCATTGATGACAAATTTATTCTACTATTTTACTCATAAAGAAGCTCCTTTTCAGTTTCCTGGAGCACCGTTTTTCTTAGCATTCTTGCTGTTTATGGCGAGTATCTATTTTGTTTATATTAATTTTAAAGGGAAGAAGGGGTAAGTGTTTTTTCTCGCAAGATTGAGCTGATTTTGCAGATGTAAATTAAAAGAATAATCTGCTGGATTTGCTAAATCAGCGAGACGAAAATTAAAGAAAACTCTAAGCTTTTGGACTGTAAGTGTAAACATTGTAAGGGATAATGCTTTGTGCTGTCTTTTTAGCAATCAAACTTCCTAATAAAATCGGAAAGAATAATTCGTAACCATTCGGAACAAGACTGCAAGTCAATATCAAAGCTGTAAAAGGTGCATAAATAGCTGCGGATAGAGTAGTGGCAATACCTATCAAAACAAAATTAAGAACAATCAAAGATGTTCCAAAAAAGGTATTGCAAATGATTGCAAATGCCAATCCCAAATATGCGCCTGCAACAATACTCGGTGCAAAAACGCCTCCATCGCCACCTGCTCCTAAAGTTAATGATGATGCTAATGGTTTCAGAAGAATCAAAGCTAATATAAATAATATGGAATAATTCTGCGGATGATAAAGTAACTCATTCAAAGAATGATAACTGTCGCCATATAAAAACGGAAAGATGCAAATCAATCCTCCGACCGCCAAAGCACCAAGGTTGACTCTCAGAAAATTATTATGGATTCCGGAAAAGAACTCTTTGATTTTAATCACTAATAATGTAAAGTAAACCGATAATACGCCGCCTAACAAACTTAGAATCAACATAAACGGAACAGCTATCCATTTCCATTCGGTAACAGGTAAACTGATTAATGAGGTCGAAGGAAAATAATAAAGAAACAGCCAAGAAACTAATGCCGAAGCTGAACAACTGATGAATAAAGTTTTATTAAACTTCCGAGCAATCACTTCCAAAGCAAACAGAATACCGACCAAAGGATTCCCGAAAAGAACGCCAACTCCTGCAACTACACCAGCGCAAATCAACTCCAATTTATAGACATTCGCAGCAAACTGTTTCTCGTAAACCGAATTCCCGACAGTAGCTGTAGCTACAACTGTAGAAACCTCGATTCCTGTAGAACCTCCAAAGATTACGGTCAAAAATCCATTAAAATAATGCGACGGAATCTTGAAAAAAGGCAAATGGTCTTTTCGCTGGTCTATCGTTTTATAGATTTCTGTGATGCCTTTGTTCTTTCGGTTTTTGAAAAGGTATTTTCTTAGAAAGTAAATTGTAGTAATTCCGATTGTTGGCAGAATAATAAAAAGATAAGCGTTGTTTTTCTCAGCAAATTCAAAAAGATGTTCTTGGCAAAACTCTGTGATTTTCTTGAGTGTCAATCCTAAAATGGATGCGATAATGCCGATGAATAATGATATAATAATTAATTTTAAATAATTATGCGCTTGAACTTTCTGTCTTTTCATTTTCCCAATCTCTTAAAGACCACAAATTTACGCCAAAAATATTTGTCAAGTTTTTGCATGTAGAGAAATTATTTATAAGCTCTTTTTAAGTAAAAATTAATAAAATTCTCTGTATCACTTCTCTAAATGTTTCTTAATTTTGCCAAATGGAATTGAGTTTAGGAGAAATGCTGATGATTGCTTTGGCAATTGTTGTTTTATTCGGACCAGATAAATTACCTGAGATTGCGAGAGGTCTTGGGCAAGGTGTGCGTAAAATGCGTGGCGCTGTGGATGACATCAAAACCGAAATAATGAAAGAAGCAGATAATCCTGTTTCCGAAATCAAAAAAGAAATCGAAAAAGTAAAGAAGTCTGCACAGGAATTCAATCCTTTGGCAGATAAAAATAGTGTTGATTTCCAAAATACGGTGGCGGAAAAAGTAGATCTTTCCGAAGACGAAACTCATGAAGGTCCTGTAAGCCGATAAACTATGAACGAACTGATTTCTCTGGACCAGCAACTCCTTTTATTTCTCAATGGTTTGGGAAATTCAACATTCGACCCATTTTGGCTTTTGGTAACTGGGAAATGGTTTTGGATACCGTTTTATGTGATTTTACTTTATTTGGTTTACAAAACTGTTCCGCGAAAAAAATTAATTTTTGTCCTGATTTTTATCGCCATCGGAATCACAATTTCTGACCAATTGGCGAGTGTTTTCAAACACGGCGTTGAAAGATTAAGACCTTGTCACGACCCATTACTAATTGAGAAAATGAGAATGGTAATCTGTGGTGGAAAGTATGGTTTCTATTCTGCACACGCTTCAAGTTCTTTTTTCTTGGTTAGTTTTCTGACAATATTGATTGGCAAGAACTACAAATATCTTCCATATATTCTTGTTTTTTGGGCGTGTATCGTGTCTTACAGCAGGATTTACGTTGGTGTTCACTATCCTGGCGATGTTGCATTTGGCGCGGCAGTCGGTTTTCTTTTGGGAGGAGTAATCGCTAATCTGACTAAGAAAGTTTTAGCGAAAAAATAGATTAATTTTTAGGAGCTTAATCCCGCTATCCGTTATATCTTTTCCTTTTTTAGCAAAAAAAGAAAAAGGATGCCACTACTATCGGGGCTAGTGAGTGATTCGAAAATACTTTGAGAGTCTCAGCCCGATAACCATCAACTAACAACCATTATCAGTCATTATGATAAGGTTTCCCTTGCAAGATGGTCGCCGCCCTGTAAATCTGTTCTACAAAAAACAACCGAATCATCTGATGCGTGAAAGTCATTTTGGATAATGATATCTTTTCGTTCGCACGTTGGTAGATTTCATCCGAAAAACCATAGGCACCACCAATTAGGAAATGGATTTTCTTTACAGAACTTCCCATCCAATTATCAATCTTTTCAGAGAATTCCCTACTTGTGAATTGTTTACCTTTTTCATCTAAAAGAATAACTAAATCAGAAGAATCAATTTGGTTTTGAAACAACTTGGCTTCCTCCTTTTTCAATTGGTCAGGACTTAGGTTTTTAGCATTCTTAATATCCGGAATTTCGATGAGTTCAAAGTTCCAGTGTTTTGGGATTCTGGGTAGATAATATTTGATAAGAGAAACAATTTCTTTATCATCTGTCTTCCCGATGCAAATCAAATTAATACGCATTTACTATATTTGTCCTGCAAAGATAAATGAATGGCAAAAAAATTACAGCGTTTTTTCCTCAAGATTAAAAACTTTTTTGACGGAATTCACATTCCGGTTTTAGGAATCTCTCTGTGGGAAATGCTAACTATTTACACGGATGCGATTTTCAAAAACCCTTTGGGAAGGCAGGCTGCGAGTATCTCGTGGAGTTTTTTTCTTAGTTTGTTTCCAATGATTTTGTTCCTATTGTCGGTTTTACCATATATGCCACATTACGACAAACTACAATTTTACATCTTCGAAGTTTTGATGCCGAGAGTTTTCCCTTCTCATATGCAAAGCGATGTTACGGGGTATATACAAACTAGTCTTCTTCCGAATATGAAGTCTATTAGTACTTTGACGATTTTGTTTTCTTTTGTTTTCGCTACCAATGGTTGTTTTACATTTATCAACGGATTCAACAGAAATACAGAACTGAAAAGAGGTTTTGTAAAAGAATATGCTTTGGCAATGTTGGTTACAATTTCTTTCCTAACTTTAGTTTTTCTTTCCATTTTTGGAATCTATTATAGTGAAGTTGTTCTCAAACTTTTTACTCCAACTTATGACATTAGCTGGTTCACAAAGAATCTTACGAAAATTATTGGATTTATTTCTTTCCCATTGTTCTATCTTATTTTGTTGACGCTTTTCTATTGGGTTGGGTGTTTGAAAATTACAAGACTTAGAGAGGCTTTTCCGGGAGCTGTTTTGACTACAGTTTTATTTGTTACTCTTACTTATTTCTTTGCAATTTATGTTGCTAATGTAGCGCGATACAACGTTTTGTATGGTTCGATTGGCTCTATTATTTTGGTAATGATTTGGATTAATGTCAACGTTTTTCTTGTATTGATGGGCAATGAACTTAATCTTGCTATTAAGAGAGTGAAGTTGGAAAAATTAGTAAGAGATGAAATGAATTCAGACTTGACAGAATCTTAGTTTGTTTTTAATTTCAAAACAGAATAGCCTACAATTCCGGAAAACACAGATGCGAACAGAATACTGATTTTAGCAATTTCCTGACTTTCAATATGATTTGGAAAAGCCAATAACGAAACGAAAATCGACATCGTAAATCCAATTCCGGCTAAGAATCCAACACCAATCATTTGATTCCATTTTGAAAAAGCGGGAAGTTTACTCCATTTTAATTTGACAACAATCCAAGAAAATAAATTAATTCCAATAACTTTCCCTGTAAACAAACCGAAGATGATTCCCAAACTTAGTGGACTGATAAAATGTGCAAAAACCTCCGATTGAAAAGTAATATTAGTATTAGCTAAAGCGAATAATGGCATTATCAGAAAATTAACAGGTGTGTGCAATTTTTCTTCCAGTTTTTCCAAAGGCGACATAATCACGGTTGAAGTGTTTGTCGGAATTGTAAATGCTAGAATAACGCCTGCAATCGTAGCGTGAATCCCGGAATGATGCATAAAATACCAAAGAAATAATCCCGGAATCAAATACAATAATAGATTTTTAGCGCTGAGTTTATTTAAAACAATCAGAAAAATTGTAATTCCACCACAGATTCCCAAAGAAATCCAATCAATAGAATCCGTGTAAAACAATGCAATCACAATTATCGCTCCCAAATCATCTACAATTGCTAATGCGCTTAGAAATACTTTAAGAGAATTAGGAACGCTTTTTCCAAGCAACGAAATAATTGCCAAAGAAAAAGCAATATCGGTCGCCATTGGAATTGCCCAACCGTTTTTATATTCAGAATTATAATTAAAACTAAAATAAATCAAAGCTGGAATCAGCATTCCGCCAAGTGCGGCGAAAATTGGGAGATTCGCTTTTTTGATGTCGGACAATTCGCCTTCCAGCAGTTCTCTTTTTATTTCCAATCCTACTAAAAGAAAGAAAATAGCCATCAATCCGTCATTAATCCAAACAGAAACGGAGTAATTCAAATGAAAAACTTCTGTCCCAATATTGGTGTTCAAAAGATTTTGAAAATCCTGAGCGAGAGATGAATTGGCTATCAATAAAGAAACCAAAACGAAGATGATTAATAAGATTCCAGAGCTTTTGTTGGAATGGAAAAATTTATCGAAGTATTTTGTTAATATCATTACAGTCTTTTCACTTTAGAAACGCCTTTGATCGCTTTTAGTTGTTTGAAAGTTTCTTCCAATTGGCTTTTATTTCTGACTTCTAGCGCGATACTTCCTGTGAAAATACCATCGTTAGAAGAGATGCTCATACTTCTCATATCCATATTCATAGAACCACTGATGACTGCCGTGATGTCGTTAATCATACCAATTCTATCAATACCTTCAATTTCAATTTTGATTCTGTTTTTGAAACTTTCTGCATTCACCCATTTCGCTTGAAGAACACGATAGTCGTAATTTGCTCTTAGATTAATGGCGTTTGGACAGCTTTCGCTATGAACTTTTATTCCGTCTGAGATGGTAATGAATCCGAAAATTTTATCTCCTGGAATCACTGTACAACATTTTGCGAAAGTATAATTCAGCTTTTCTTCATCTTTTCCAAAGACGATCATATCCAAATTAGAGTCAACTTTTTCAACGTATTCTTCTTTTGGAGTGGTTTTTCTGAAACGGTTGAAGATATTGCTGAGTATGCTTTTTTTATCCGAATATCTTTTAATGTCACCAATGTCAAAAGTTCCGTTTTGGAAACCTAAAAACAAATCCTGAGAAGTTTTCAGATTAAGGAATTTCTGCAATCCATTGATTTCATCATCATTGAAATTCAGTTTTGCGTGGCGCATTTTTCTTTGGAGAATTTCCTTTCCTTCTGCTGTATTTTGATTTTTTTCAGAATTAAGGATGTTCTTGATTTTAGACTTTGCTTTGGAAGTAACTACAAAATCCAACCAGTCTGGTTTAGGTTTTTGATTCTGAGAAGAAAGAATGTCAATCTGGTCACCGTTTTGAAGAACGTAACTGATTGGAACCAGTTTTCCGTTGATTTTTGCGCCAAGACACTTTGTTCCCAAATCTGAGTGAACTGAAAATGCAAAATCCAAAGCAGTTGCTCCGGTTGGTAAAATTTTGATTTCTCCTTTTGGTGTAAAAACAAAAACTTCTTTGGAATAAAGATTTAATTTAATATTATCAAGAAGCTCAGATGTAGAGAGGTTTTGCTGTTGTTCCAAAACATCTCTGATTTCAGAAACCCAATTTTCAAATCTTTGGTCGTCGGTGTTTTTGCGATAGCCTTCTTTATATTTGTAATGTGCAGCAACTCCTTTTTCTGCAATTTCGTTCATCCTTTCAGAGCGGATTTGAACTTCAATCCATTTTTTATCTGGTCCCATAACCGTCAAGTGAAGACTTTCGTAGCCTGTCGACCTTGGTTGTGAAATCCAGTCACGCATTCGGGAAGGATTACTTTGGTAAAGGTCTGTTACGATAGAATAAATTTTCCAAGCTAAGAATTTTTCATTTCTCGGGTCAGATTTATAAATGATTCTAATGGCGTAATTATCATAAACTTCCTCAAAAGTCACGTTCTGCTTCTGCATTTTTCGATAAATCGAACTGATGGCTTTTGCACGTCCTTTGATGGTGAAGTTGAGATTTTCTTCTTTCAGCTGTTCGGAAACTTCCTTGGTGAATTCTTCCACATATTTTTCGCGAACTTCTTTTGCGGTTTCTAATTTTGCCTGAATCTCGTTGTAAACATCAGGATTATTATATTTTAAAGATAAATCTTCAAGTTCCGATTTGATAGAGTAAAGTCCAAATCTGTGAGCTAACGGTGCGTAAATATATGCCGTTTCTGCAGCGATTTTTTTCTGCTTTACAGGATGCATACTTTCCAAAGTTCTCATATTGTGCAGTCGGTCTGCAATCTTGATGAGAATCACTCGGAAATCTTCTGAAAGCGTCAGTAAAAGTTTTCTGTAATTTTCAGACTGAACAGAGATGTTCTGCTGATTCATCACGGAGATTTTCGTCAATCCACTAACGATGTCTGCAATTGTTTTTCCGAAGATTTTATTAAGGTCTTCGTAAGTGTATTCAGAATCTTCTATGACGTCGTGGAGCAGGGCGCAGGCAATACTGGTTGCTCCCAGACCAATCTCGTTAGCAACTATTTTTGCAACTTCTATCGGGTGATAGATGTAAGGTTCGCCTGTTTTTCTGCGCTGGTCTTTGTGCGCATCCAAAGCAATATCAAAAGCTTTTCTGATAAGCTTGTTCTGCTCCTCGTCCAACGTGCGGTAAGTGTTGGATATGAGGTCTTTATATCGTGCAAGGATTTCCTTGTTTTCTTTCTCTAAATCGTAAATCATCTAAATCGTGTAAATGAATAACGAATATACTAAAAATTAAAAAAAAAGTCAAGTGAAACCTTACGGTTTTGAGTATTGAAAAATGGATTTAATAAAAGTATGAAAAATGATTTTATTGGATTGATTGTGTTTTTTAAATAGGGGTGTTTTGAATTTATTTTATATAAAAACTATAATTACCCCTATTAATTTTATATATTAGTGTTTTAAAAACATAAAATATAACTATGGAAGAAGGTTTTTTGAGCGGTTATCCAGCAATAAATGATATTTATGATGAGATGATGTCCAATAATGTAGTCAGGAATCATTATCGGGATTTTGTGACTGGTTTTTCCAAGTTTGATGTTTCTGAGATGGACCAGAAAAATGACCTTGCGAAGAAACTTTTTATGACGCAAGGGATTACTTTTACGGTTTATAATGATGGTGAGGGAATCGAAAAGATTTTTCCTTTTGATGTGGTTCCAAGGATTATCCAATCATCAGAATGGGAATTTATACAGAAAGGAATCAAGCAAAGACTGAAGGCTCTCAATATTTTTCTTAAGGATGTTTATCATCAGCAATTTATTATAAAAGATGAGGTTTTGCCTTCTTCATTGGTTTATACCTGTCCCAATTATCTTCGTGAAATGATAAACGTTGATGTGCCATTTGATATTTATACACACATAAGCGGAATCGACCTTATCCGAGATTATGACGGGAGTTATTATGTTTTGGAAGATAATCTCAGAACGCCTTCCGGAGTGAGTTATATGCTGGAAAATCGGAAAATGAGTTATCGACTTTTTCCTAATATTTTGCCTAATATCAAGGTGAAACAAGTTAATATCTATCCTGATTTATTAATAAAAAATCTATTGTCATTTGGTCGCCAAATCAGTGCAAAACCGAATGTGGTTTTATTGACACCGGGGATTTTCAATTCCGCTTATTTTGAACATACAACTTTAGCCCGATTAATGGGAATCGAGTTGGTGGAAGGTCGTGATTTGGTGGTGCAAAATCATCAGGTTTATATGAAAACTACGAAAGGTCTCAAAAAAGTGGATGTTATTTACAGAAGAGTAGATGATGAATTCATTGACCCGTTGGTTTTCCGTCAAGATAGCGTTTTGGGCGTTCCGGGATTGTATCACGCTTACAGAAAAGGAAATGTCATTATCGTGAATGCAATGGGAAATGGCGTTGCTGATGATAAAGCGATTTATTCTTACGTTCCTGATATGATTCGATATTATTTGGGTGAAGAACCGATTCTGAAAAGCGTTCCAACTTACCGAATGGAAAATATGGACGAACGAAAATATGCCATAGAAAATATGCACAAGATGGTTGTCAAAAAAACCAATGAAAGTGGCGGTTACGGAATGCTAATCGGAGATAAAGCCACCGACGAAGAAATCGCTGAATTCACAAAACAAATCAACCTGAATCCAAGAAGTTATATCGCGCAACCAATCATCAAACTTTCAACAGCTCCTTGTTATATCAACGGTGTTTTACAACCTAGAAGAGTAGATTTAAGACCTTTTGCATTGTACGGTCCGGATGGAATTGACATCGTTCCGGGCGGATTAACCAGAGTTGCTTTGAAAGAAGGTTCAATCGTTGTGAATTCCTCTCAAGGTGGCGGTTCCAAAGATACTTGGGTTGTAGATTAAGCCAACTTTTATCATTAATCATTAACAATTAACCATTAAAAAATAATGCTAAGTAGAGTTGCAGAAAATATATTTTGGATGAGCCGTTATATGGAAAGGACTAATTTTCAGCTCAAGGTTTTTCATACGAGATATATTGCATATCAGGACGGCGCTTCTGTGGAAAGTTGGGAGAATTTTTGTGAAGAAAATCAAATCGAAATAGATAATGATGATTACAGTTTTGGAAATCTCATTTCTAAAGCGCTTTTTGATATCAATAATGATTTGTCCATTGCCAGCAATATTTTCCGAGCGAGAGAAAATGCCAGAAGTGCGCAAGACCACATCAACAAAGATGTTTGGCAATGTCTCAACGATTTTCATCATCAGATGAAAGACCATTTTTTGTTTGGCCAATCCAGATATGGTGACCCAATCAGCGTTTTTGATGTTTTGGTAAAGCAATCGATGGTTTATTATGGTGTTATTGATAATTATGTGGCGAGAGACGAAGGTTATTGCTTTTTGGAGCTTGGGAAATATATAGAACGAATCTTAAATAGCATTAATCTAATCAGAAAACAATGGATTCTTTACGGAGAAGACCTTTTGGATAACGATTATTCCAACTGGCGATATTTTCTGAGTTCAGTTAGCGGATATGATTTTTATCTAAGACACAATCTCGGAACAATGGAGAAGGAACGGATTTTTTATCAAATGATTTACGAACCACTTTTTCCAAATTCAATTACATATTCTCTTAATGAATTAGACAAATTTGCAAAACAACTTAATTCCGGAGAACAAGGCGAAAGTGATGAAACAGTAGGCTTTTTCATCGGAAAATGTATTGCGAATGTCCAATTTACAAGACATCCGAGAACACGCGAGGAAAAGATGCTTTTTCTTGCAAGAATAGAAAGTGATATTTACGAAATTTCAAATATTTTTAACTACCAGTTTTTTGGTTTGGTTGTTTAACATAAGCAAATAGCTTTATTAATTTTATGCCGGTTTTCAACATTTTACACATTACGAGATACGAATATTCTTCTGCGGTTACAGACAGCGCAAACCAAATTATTTTGTCACCATTGACAAATGATTTTCAAGAAGTTATTGAACAGAAAATCTCTATATTTCCAAATTCCAATATCGATTATTACTATGATTATTTTACCAACAGAATTGGTGTTTTCACGATTGTGGAACCGCATCATTTTTTGGAAATCAAAGTCGAATTGGTTGTAGAAACTTTTCCGATAGAATTGCCTGTTATCAATCTGAATGTGGAAGAACAATGGCAAATTGTTAAAGAACAATCAACGCAATTTCCTTACATCGATTTTGTAAGACAGGAAAATATTAAAAATAAAGAAGAGATTTTGTCAATTATAAAATCTGTTGCAACTTCGGATTTGTCTGTGATGGAGACTACGACAGCTTTGTCGACTTATATTTATGAAAATTTCACTTACAGACAAGGAATCACGGATTATGAAACGGAAGTAGATGAGATTTGGGAACTGAAAGCGGGTGTTTGTCAAGATTTTGCGCATTTACTTTTGGGGATGTTGAGAATGTTGGGTGTTCCTTCGAGATATGTCAGCGGATACATCAGTCCGAGCAATCAGGAACTGAGAGGAGAAGGTGCAACGCACGCTTGGGTAGAGATTTTTATTCCTGGTTATGGTTGGCTTGGAAATGACCCGACAAATAATTGCTGGGTAAGCGACCGACATATCAAGATTGCGGTGGGAAGAGATTTCAAAGATTGTACGCCCGTGAAAGGAACTTACAAAGGAACATCTAGTCACAAATTGGGCGTTTCTGTAATTATCACGACTGATAAAACTAAAAACCTGACCGAAGTTCCCAAAGTTCCAATGTACATCCGAGAAAATAATCCGTCGATTGAAGAGATTTTACCACAAAGTAATTCTTACCGAATGTTTTTAGAAATGCAACAGCAACAACAGCAACAACAATAGTTTGTATATTTGGAATCGATTGTTCTGTATGGATTTTTTGAAGAAATTATATAAAATACTGATTCCGTTTTATACCTTGTTTTTGCTTTATCTGATGTTTTTCGGATTTGGGAGAAGTCAGTATGATATTAATATTGTGAGGTTGATTCCGATGTTTTCAACGGTTGGTTTTGTGAAGCAAACGATACTTTGGAAAACAATTATTGTTAATATTTTCGGAAATATCCTGATGTTTGTTCCTTTTGGATTTTTAGGAATTGTCTTTCCGAAGCTCAACCAATTTTGGATTCTGATTCTGGACTTTCTTTTCGCAATTATTTTGATAGAAAGTCTTCAGTATTTCACAAGATTAGGAGTTTTTGATATCGATGATGTGATTCTGAATACTGTCGGCGTTGCGATTGGTTTTTGGATTTATCAGTTATTTGAGAAAAAATTTAATTCTCGTTAAAACCGATTTCCAAATTAAATCTGCTCTATCTGCAAAATCAGCGATATAAATTATAAGCTCAAAAAAACTTATTGATAAACATTCTTAGTGTGAACTTCCATCCATCTTGCTGGGTCTTTGATATTATTCCATCCAAATTTTTTATAAAGTTCGTGTGCATCAGCTGTTAGCAGAATCCATCTTCTCAAACCTTGTAATTCGGGATGATTCATAATGTTTTCCATTAATAATTTTGACAGACCAAGCCCACGAAATTCATCTAAAATAAACACATCTCCCAAATAAGCAATCGTCGTAAAATCTGTAATCACTTTAGCAAATCCGACTTGCTTATCTTGATAAAACACACCAAAACAAAAAGAATTTGCAACCGATTTTTCAACAATTTCTTTTGGAACTCCTTTTGCCCAATAAGATTCTTCTGATAAATATTGATGAATGGTTTCTATGTCCATTTTGGATTTGTCAGTAGAAATGTAGAAGTCGTTTTTGTCGTACATTGTTATGAATTCAATTCTTTCGCTCTGTTTTCAGCATCCAAAATTCCTTTTTTCAGGATTGATTTCAACTCGTTTTCTTCGAAGGTTTTCAGCGCGGCTTCCGTTGTTCCACCTTTTGAAGCTACATCTTTTATTAATTCCTCCAGCGATTTATCAGAATTATTAATAAGATGATATGCGCCCAACATTGTCTGTTTTACAAATAATTTAGATAGATTTTCATCAATTCCCATTTCGGTTCCTGCTTTTATCATTGCATCAATAATGTAGTAGAAATAAGCTGGACCACTTCCGGAAAGCGCGGTTACGCCGTTCAAAAGACTTTCATCTTCCAAGTAAACAGAACGTCCTGTGGAATTCAGTAAACGTTCAATGTTAATGATTTGATTGAACGAAATGCCTTCTGCTGCGGTATAACCTGTGATTCCCATTCCAAGGAGAGTAGGAGAGTTGGGCATTGCTCTTACGACAGATTTGTGGTTCAGAAGTTTTTGGATTTTTTCAATCGATATTCCTGCCATTATCGACAAAATCATTGATTTTTCTGAAATACTGAAAGGTAAATTCTCCGCTACAAAACCAAAATCCTGAGGCTTCACGGCAATGATAATAAGGTCTGCTTCCAAATTTTGAATTTCATCAAAAGACGAGATTTCTGATTCCGGAAACAATGTTCTTATTTTATCTTTTTTGTTTTCGTTTCGTGTGATGAGGTGTAGATTTTGCGGTTTTATTAATTCATATTTCAAAAAAGATTTTGAAAATGACAAACCCATATTTCCCGCTCCTAAAACTGCAATTTTCATTTGTGTTTTTTTAATTAATTATTTAACAATTATTCCCGTCAGCATCACAAGAATCACCTTCACTTACAATATTGATTTTTGAATTATTTTCCAAAAATTCTGACAAGCTTTTCTCCAAAACTTCTGAAAATAAATGCGTAGGCTGAGCTCCAGAAATCGCATATTTTCTATTGAAAACAAAAAATGGAACACTGTTGATTCCAAGCGAAGCTGCTTCTTCGATATCATTATTTACTAATTCTGTTAATTCCGGAGATTGAACTGCGGTTTCGATTTCTTCTTTTTTAAAACCTAATTTTCCTCCGATTTCTGATAGAACTTCAACATCATCAATGTTCTTTCCAAGAATAAAATAAGCTTCAAACAGAAGTTCTTCCATTTCGTTGGCTTTGCCTTTTTTCTTGGCGAGTTGAACCAAGATTTGACTTTTGAAAGAATTGGAAACTTTCACTTCATCAAAATTAAAATCGATTCCCGCATTTTTTCCTATTTGGATGAGGTTTTCGTGCATTTTGATTGTCTCTTGCAACGAGTGTCCTTTGATATCAGAAAGATATTCATAATGATTTCTGCTAAGGTCGGTTTTCATTTTCGGATCTAGCTGGAAAGAATGCCAATTGACTTCAATCTTATCATTTTGAGCAAAATTCTGAAGTGCTTTTTCAAAATTTTTCTTTCCAATGAAACAAAACGGACAACGTGTGTCGCTCCAAATATCTACTTTCATTTTTTTTGATTTTAAATGATATTAACTTCCCGTTCCAGTTCAATCCCGAATTTTTCTTTGACGGAATTGATTATTTCTGTTGAAAAATCGAAGATTTCTTTTCCAGTTGCATTTCCTGTAGCATTGATGATGACCAAAGCCTGCAATTTATGGGAAGCAACATTTTCGATTTGTTTCCCTTTCCATCCGGCTTGTTCAATCAGCCAACCTGCGGGAACTTTTACAAAATCTCCATTTGGATAACCCGGGATGTTTTCAAATTTTAGCTTTAGAGTTTCAAACTGTGAAAGTGCAATTGTTGGGTTTTTGAAAAAACTTCCTGCGTTTCCAATTACTTTTGGATCCGGTAATTTGCTTTGTCTGATATTGATGACCGCTTTCGAAACATCTTGAATTGTTGGATTAGTAATTCCAAGGTTTTCTAGTTCTGATTTTATTGCGCCATATTCCACATCAATTTTGTGGTCTTTTCTGGTCAAGCGGAAAGTCACTTGCAGAATCACATATTTCCCTTTGCCTTCTTGTTTGAAAATAGAATCTCGATAACCAAATTTGCATTGCTCAAGATTGAACACTTCAATTTCCAATGTTTCAAGATTCAGAACTTTGCAAGATTCAAAAACATCTTTTATTTCTGTTCCGTAAGCACCGATATTCTGCATTGGAGAAGTGCCAACATTCCCAGGAATCAAAGACAGATTTTCTAATCCGCCATAATTTTTATCCAAACAATACATCACAAACTGATGCCAGTTTTCGCCAACTTTTGCAGTAACCAAAACCTGATTATCATCAATAATTTCCTCTGAAATTCCTTTTTGATTCAACTGGATCGCCAATCCTTCAAAATCCTTGGTCAAAAGAATATTGCTTCCGCCACCAATGAATAAGAGTGGGAGAGAATGAGCGTTTGAGAATTTGAGGGTTTCTATTAATTCTTCGACAGAATTAACTTCTGAAAAATATCGAGCCGAAGCTTCAACTCCGAAAGTGTTAAATGGTTTTAGGGAAACGTTTTCTTGAATCATTATTTATATTGAGAAAGCAGATTATTAAGATTGGTTTTAAGCTTTTCTAATTGTTTGTAGCCTTGATCTTCTTTGGCAACGTTATAGAATTCGTATTCTTTTTCTGGCGTTTTAATTGTGAAGATTTCATCCGGACCATCATAATGTCCGCGCCTTTCTCCGCTTTTTGTTTTTTCCAGAGAGGAAATATTAATTCCAGAAACTAGTTTTTCCCAATCTTTGGCATTCATTTTTTTGTTGAAATTAGGATAATCTGTCATTCTTCCACCTGCAGAAGAAGTTTTTAAAGAATCTTTGGTCGCAGTTATAGATGTGAATCCGCCTCGTCCATACGTGTTTCTTAATGTTATAGATTCGATTGTTGAATTTTGAGCGACAGTTTTACAACTGATTAAAAGCATTGCAAAAGCCGATGCAAGTAATCCTATTTTTAATAATTTCATTATTTTGGATTTTATGATTGGTGTAAATTTAATGATAAAACCACATAGAAATCTTAATTTTAATAGAATTTTCTATGTGGTTTTTGGGAATAGGTTTAAAACTGATTTAGTTCAATCCAAATTCAGTTCTGTATTTTTCAATCGCATCTTTCAGAAGTTCAACACTTCTTCTAAGGTCTTCTTGTTTCAAAACATAAGCGATTCTTACTTGTTTTTTGCCTAACTCAGGATTGCTGTAAAAACCTCCCATTGGCGCAACCATCACAGTTTCATTATTATTAGAATAACTTTCCAAAAGCCATTGCGCAAATTTATCAGAATCATCCACAGGAAGCTCAACGCCACAATAGAACGCACCTTTTGGTTTTGGACAAATCACACCCGGAATTTCGTTTAATAATTCTACCAATAGATTTCTTCTGTTCGTATATTCTTCTCTTACTTTTGCGATATATTCTGCATCGTTTTTGTGAGCTGCAGTTGCGGCAATTTGTCCCAAAAGAACTGGGCTTAATCTTGCCTGAGCAAAAAGAATCGCTGCATCGTGGATTTTCTTTGAACGTGTAATCAAACAACCAATTCTTGCGCCACACATCGAGTATCTTTTTGATTCTGAATCAATAACGATAACATTGTCTGCGACTTCTGGGAATTCGAACATAGAGATTTGCTGTTCTCCGTCATAAACATATTCTCTGTAAACTTCGTCAGAAATAATCACAATGTCGTGTTTTTTTGCAATCTCAGCCAACTTTTGAAGTTCCTCTCTTGAATAAAGATAACCTGTTGGATTTCCAGGATTACAAACGACGATTGCTCTGGTTTTATCTGTGATTTTTTTCTCAAATTCTTCAATCGAAGGTAAAGCAAATCCTGTATCAATCGTTGAAGGAACTGCTACAACGTTAATATTAAAAGTTCCAGCAAAACCATTGTAGTTAGCATAATAAGGCTCTGGAATAATGATTTCATCGCCGTCATCGCAAAGGGTGGAAATAGCAAAATTCAAAGCTTCCGAACCACCATTGGTTACGATGAAATTATCAGGTGTTAAATCTGTAAATCCAAGAGAATGATAATATTCTGTCAAAGCTTTTCTGTACTCGATATTACCTTCTGATAAAGCATATTCCAAAACTTTGAGGTCAATGTTTTTTACAGCATTCAAAGCTGTTTCTGGTGTTTCAATGTCTGGTTGACCAATGTTCAAGTGATAAACTTTGATTCCTTTTTGTTTTGCTTGAATAGCATAAGGAACTAATTTTCTAACTGGAGATGCAGGCATATGCTGCGCTCTTTGCGATATTTTCGGCATTATTATTTGACTTTGGGATACAAAAATAAGCTTTAAATTTTCAATAAAAAAATTACTATTTTTGATTTAAAATAAATCCTCAAATGCAGATTTTTGTTGATACCATAGAAGAATATATTTCTCAAATTCCGGAAGAGAGAAGAGAACCATTTAGAAAGTTATTGGAAACCGTTGATAGTAATCTCCCAAAAGGTTTTGTACAAAATATGCAATACGGAATGGTCACTTGGTGCGTGCCTTTGGAAACTTATCCTGCAGGTTATCATTGCGCGAAAAATACTCCGCTTCCTTTCCTTAGTGTAGCTTCTCAAAAGAATTTTGTGGCGTTTTACAATATGGGAATTTATGCTGAACCAAAAATTTTGGACTGGTTTCTAGAAGAGTTTCCGAAACATTCCCAAAAGAAATTGGATATGGGAAAATCTTGTATCCGATTCAAAAAAGTGGAGGATATTCCTTATGAATTGATGGGCGAACTTTGTACGAAGATTACTGTGGATGAATGGATTGCAATTTATGAGAAGAATTATAAAAAGTAATCAGGTTTATCTTATTTTTGCGCTGTTTTTTTTAACAAGTTGCAAAACTTATAATACTTCGATTTTGGAAAATGGTGATTTGCTTTTCGTTCCTGCTGTAGAATCTGGATTGTCCGGAGCGATTAATAATGTGACGCAGACAGAGAAGAAAACGTCTTACGATCATATCGGCATTGTAAAAAAAGAAGAACACAATCTTTACGTTCTTCACGCTGCGCCAAAAGGTGGTTCTCAGAAACAAAAACTCAATCATTTTCTAAAGGAACAAACCAAATCCGGACAAAAAATTGATGTTTATCGTTTAAAATCAGAATTTCAATTCTCTATTCCCAATTCTGTTTCCAAGGCAGAAACCTTGGTTGGAAAACCTTATAATTTCAATTATATTTTGGATGACCAATCTTATTATTGTTCGGATTTTGTTGAAAGGGCTTTTCGTGAGAATCAGATTTTCACATTAGAACCAATGACTTTTGTTGACCCAAAAACTGGAAAAACCAATGCGTTCTGGGAGAAATTTTATCAAGACAAAAACCTAAAAGTACCTGAAGGTGAACCAGGTTGTAATCCTAATGGATTAGCAGCCTCGGAGAAGTTATTCAAAGTAGGGGAGATAAAATAATCTTTATTATCAATTTATTTTTGGATTATTTCCAATGTTAACAAATAATGAATTTGTGTAAATTTAATTCATACTTATTTGGTGGGAATTAAATAATTTCTATATTTGCAATGTAATTAAGAAATAATGAAACAGATTTTCTCACAGATGGCAATGATGTGTAATACGAACTGAAGAGTGCGGTGAGAAGGCTATGATATTAAGCTTCATCTTACCGATGAGGCTTTTTTTATTTCAAATTTTTAAACAATGAGTCAGATTAATAAATACTATGCAGACGAAAATATCGTAAGGTTGACAGCATTTTTAGTGATTGTTGTGACTGCTGTATCTCTATTTTTTAAGTGGCCGTTTTTACTTTTGCTCTTAGTTTTTGATTTTATTATTAGAGCTTTAGGACAATCATTTTCTCCTTTAGCTCTTTTTTCAAAATCAATATCGAAAATATTGAAACTGGAAAAGAAACCCATTTTTGCATCGCCGAAAAGATTTGCGGCAGCATTGGGAGCTGTTTTCACATTACTGATTTTTATATTAATAATCAATGGGTTGTATAATGAGGCTTACATCACAGGATTTTTACTAATTATTCTCGCAAGTCTGGAAAGCTTTTTCAAAATCTGTGTTGGTTGTTACATCTACCAATTTATCGTTATACCCATTCAAAATAAAATTAAATAATACACCAAATAACAAAATATTACTATGATTTACAAACAAGAAACTACCGGCAACAATTTTCTTCCGAAAACTACGAGAGAAATAATCCTTGAAATAGAACTGAATGGGAAAATCAGATTCGATATCTTACTTTATACGATTTACAATCATTATAATGTAAGTTACAAAATTGTGAATGCCAATATCGAATATCTGAATGGGAGCAATTTCGGAAACGTAAAACTGCTACTGAATATCACGCAAGACCAAATCAATAAGATAGAAAAATATCTTGGAGAATATAGATTACTAAGCAGTAGAATAGATGTTCTACAAAAAAAGGAAGCTTCTTAATGAGCTTCCTTTTTTATTTTTAACCGAGATTTTTATTAAGAATCAATTCTTCTGATATCAGCGCCAATAGCTCTCAATCTCTCATCAATGTTTTCGTAACCACGATCGATTTGTTCAATGTTTTGAATGACAGATTTTCCTTCTGCAGAAAGTGCTGCGATTAGAAGTGCATTTCCAGCTCTGATGTCTGGTGAAACCATTGTTGTTCCTCTCAAAGGCGTTTCTTGATTCATTCCAATAACAGTTGCTCTGTGTGGATCACAAAGAATAATTTGTGCACCCATATCAATCAATTTATCAACGAAGAATAATCTGCTTTCGAACATCTTCTGATGAATCAATACAGAACCTTTTGCTTGAGTTGCTACAACCAAAATAATTGATAACAAATCCGGAGTGAAACCTGGCCAAGGTGCATCAGAAACCGTCAGGATAGAACCATCAATGAATTTCTGAACTTTATAATTTTCCTGAGACGGAATATAAATATCATCACCTCTTTGCTCCAATTCAATTCCTAATTTTCTGAATGTATTTGGGATAACGCCAAGCTGGTTCCAGTTAACGTTTTTAATTGTGATTTCGGACTTTGTCATTGCTGCCAATCCAATCCAAGAACCAATTTCTACCATATCAGGAAGCATTGTGTGTTCCGTGCCGTGTAATTTATCAACCCCTTCTATAGTTAATAAATTAGAACCAATTCCTGTAATGTTAGCGCCCATTCTGTTCAGCATTTTACATAATTGCTGTAAGTAAGGTTCGCACGCTGCATTGTAGATTCTTGTTTTTCCTTTTGCTAAAACTGCTGCCATTACGATGTTTGCCGTTCCTGTTACAGAAGCTTCTTCTAATAGAATGAATTTTCCATTCAGTTCTTTTGCGGTTAAAGAGTAGAATGCTTCTTCCTCGTCATAAGAAAACTCTGCGCCTAGTTCAACAAAGCCTTGGAAGTGTGTATCCAATCGTCTTCTTCCGATTTTATCTCCACCTGGCGTTGGTAAATAAGCTTCACCAAATCTCGCTAACATTGGACCCAAAATCATTACAGAACCTCTAAGTTTTGCACCGTCTTTTTTGAATTCTTTAGATTTAATATAATCGAAGTTAACTTCGTCTGCTTTAAAGGTATAATCTCCTTTTCCGTTTTTGGTAACCTTAACATTGAAATCCTGAAGAATCTCAATTAGCTTATTAACATCCTTGATGTCAGGGATATTGGTAATTCTTACCTCTTCTTCGGTCAACAAAACAGCACAAAGAATCTGCAAAGCTTCATTCTTAGCACCTTGTGGCGTAATCTCACCACTTAATCTTTTTCCTCCTCTTATTTCGAAAGCTCCACTCATTATCTTCTTTTATTTTTATGGTTTTGGAAGTTGTTTTTTCTATTGTTATTTTGGTTTCTATTATTGTTATTTTGATTCCTATTGTTGTTATTTCTATTATTGGCATAATAGATTTTGCTTTTATCAAGAGAGTCAATTCCTGTAAGATCCAAACGATTATCAGAAAGTTCTTTCAAATGGCGGAAAATAACATCATCCTGAACATGTTCTTTATTATAAACATTGTAGGACTTTTTCATATTGTTAGCAATCACTTGGATTAAGGCTTCTTTTTCTTCACCTTCTTCCAGAGCAATAGCTTTTTCAATCAATTGTAGGATGCTTTTTCCATAGAATTTATAGGCATTGTCCAAAGACGGATAATCCATTTTTCTAGGTTTTGTGATCAGATCTTCTGCTGTAAGAATTGGATATGGAGAATCTACATCCAGCTCATGATTAGCTAAAATAAAAAGATGATCCCAAAGTTTGTGTTTGTAATTTTCTTCATCGCGCAGATGTGGATTTCTTTGTCCCATAAACTCGATGATTCCAACTGCCATTTCATTACGTTCTTCCTTAGATTCAAGGGTTTTGCAATGCTCTACCAGCTGTTGTATATTGCGCCCATATTCGGGCATTAGTAATTGCGGTCTTTCGGTATTATAATCCATAATGTTGCAAATATAAAACATTTCGAGTTCAAACTTTAAAATTCAAAATCGAGTGATTGTTTTTTCTTTAATTTGTATTGTCAGGCTGAGGCTCTCGAAGCCTTTTTTGTATTAAATTTATTTTTCAATAAATTTTTTCCTCTGTTCAGCATTCGGAAGAAAACATTGGTTGTCTGCCAATTTCTTTCGATTTCTGGAAACCAAATTATAAAACTGATTTCCAACAAAATCTGGAAGAATTTTTCCAACCGAAGCCAAAGAATAAATTCCACCAATTTCTGCAGCAATTTTTAAGATAGCTTGATATTTAGATAAATAAAAACGCTCAGGTTTCCAAAGATAAAGCGTGTCAAAAACTTTATTGGGTAGATTTCTGTCAGTCAAAAAATTCTGTCCAAATTCAGATTGAAGAGAAGAAAACAAAAACTTATCTTTCTTATCTCTTTCCAAAATCCACTGCACCCAATGATTACAAAACCCACATTCTCCATCAAAAAAAACAATGAATTTATCTTTCAAGTTTACTGAGATTTCTGTTGTCATAATGTATTCGAAGTGTCTATTTCTTTTTGAACCTTTCTGAAATAGTCAGCCAATTGTTTTCTTTGTTCATCAGTCAATTTTGCATCTTGATGTCCTAATGTATAACTTTCCAACGGCATTTTCTTTTGCTCCACATATTCCGCCGCTTCTTCCAGTTTATGCGCCTGTCTTTTCGGTTCGTAAGTTGCAAATGTAGAAAAATTAAGTTCTTTTCTACCCTCATCAATATGATTTTTCAACAGCCAAGCAATAGGCTGAATATTACTGTAAAACGGATATTCAGTTTCATTAGAATGACAATCATAACAAGAGTTTTTGATTAAGTTCGCAATCGGTTCAGGTGTGTTTTTGATTTTCAGAAAGTCCATTCCGTCGTTAGTCGAAGGATTTGTTTTATCAATCGGAAAAAATTGGATGATGATGAATGCAACAATCAGTACAATTAATATTTTTTTCATAGTTCAGATTTTGAATTGATAATTACAAAAAGCTTTCCAAGTTTTCATCGATATTTTTTAGGAGCTAATCCTGCTATCCGCTATATCTTTTCTGTCATTGCGAACGAAGTGAAGCAATCCATAGAAATTTTCACCGCAAAGACAAAAAAGGATGCCGCTACTATCAGGGCTAGTGAGCAATTCAATGTTTAAATTAATTCCCCTGTCGACAATCAACCAACAACTCTCAATCAAAAAAAACGTATCTTTGCAAAAAATTTGGGCTCTTAGAGTAAGAGTAACCCATTAATAATTTTATTATTAAACAATTTTATGTCAAACATTGTCGCTATCGTTGGACGTCCCAACGTAGGAAAATCCACATTATTTAACCGATTATTAGAAAGAAGAGAAGCCATTGTAGATTCTACAGCAGGTGTAACGCGTGACCGTCATTACGGGAAGTCCGATTGGAATGGCGTAGATTTCACAGTAATAGATACAGGTGGTTATGATGTAGGAACAGAGGATATCTTCGAAGAAGAGATTCGTAAGCAGGTTCAATTAGCAGTTGATGAGGCTACTTCTATCATTTTTATGGTGAATGTGGAAGAAGGTCTTACAGATACAGATCACGAGATTTATAACCTTTTAAGAAAAGCTAACAAACCACTTTATTTGGTGGTGAACAAAGTAGATTCTGCGAAGGAAGAACTTCCTGCGACAGAGTTTTATCAATTAGGTATTGAAAAATATTATACATTATCTTCTGCAACTGGTTCGGGAACTGGAGATTTGTTGGATGATGTTGTGAACGATTTCCCGACAACAGATTACAAAGATCCATTCGAAGGTTTACCAAAAATCACAATTGCAGGTCGTCCAAATGTTGGAAAATCAACATTGACGAATGCTTTACTTGATGTAGAAAGAAATATCGTAACTGATATTGCGGGAACAACCAGAGACAGTATCCAGACTTTGTATAACAAGTTCGGACACGAGTTTGTTTTGGTTGATACTGCAGGGATGCGTAAGAAAAATAAGGTTTCAGAAGATTTGGAATTTTATTCTGTGATGCGTTCCATTCGTTCTATTGAGTTTTCAGATGTTGTGATAATTATGGTAGATGCAACTTTGGGTTGGGAATCTCAGGATATGAACATCTTTGGTCTTGCTCAGAAAAACAGAAAGGGAATTGTGATTGTTGTAAACAAATGGGATTTGGTAGAAAAAGATACCAATACAACTCGTGATTTCGAAGCAGCTATCAAGAGCAAAATCGGACAGTTTACAGATATTCCAATCTTATTCGTTTCTGCTTTGACGAAACAAAGAATCTTGAAAGCTGTTGAGGTTGCAATGGAAGTTTATAATGACAGAGCTAAAAAAATCAAAACGTCTAAACTGAATGAAGTCATGCTTCCTGTTTTCGAAGCGTTACCACCACCAGCTATTAAAGGGAAATATGTGAAAATCAAATATTGTGTACAGTTGCCAACGCCGTCGCCGCAATTCGTATTTTTCTGTAATCTTCCACAATATGTGAAAGAGCCTTACAAGCGTTTCACTGAAAATCAATTGAGAAAACACTTTGGATTTACAGGTGTTCCAATCGAAGTTTATTTCAGACAAAAATAATTTTCAACCCTTTCAGAGCTTAGGTTCTGAAAGGGTTTTTTATTAATTTTAAATATTCATATATAAAAATCACAATAACTAATGCTTACAATATTATCAGATAATTTCTCTCTCGTCAATTCTTGGATCAATGATTTAAGAAACGTTGAAGTACAGCAAGACCGAATGAAATTCCGTAGAAATATGGAGAGAATCGGGGAAATTGCTGCTTTTGAAATCAGTAAAACTCTTGACCAAAAAGAGCTTGAAATCATAACACCTCTAGATAAAATCACAGTAAAAGAAATTGAAACGCAACCAGTTATCACAACTATTTTAAGAGCTGGAGTTCCATTGTTTCAAGGAATTTTAAATTATTTTGATAAAGCAGATTGTGGTTTCGTAGCGGCTTATAGAAAACATGATGCGAACGACTATTTTTCTATCAAACAAGATTATTTGACTTGCCCAAAATTAGATGGTCGTCCATTGATTGTTGCTGACCCGATGTTGGCGACAGGAGCATCTTTAATCGAAGCCATCAAAGATTTGTTGACCAACGGAAAACCAACTTCCATTCATATCGTTGCTGCAATTGCAAGCAGGCAAGGTGTTGAAACGATTCAAAATGCTTATCCTGAAGCGAAAGTTTGGATTGGTGCTTTAGACGAGAATTTAACTTCAAAAGGTTACATCACGCCAGGTTTGGGAGATGCAGGTGATTTATCTTACGGAGAAAAACTACAACGATAATTGTTAGTTGTTAATTGTTGAATTTATCATTAATAATTAATCAAACATCCATCGCCATCACCAAAATACTGATTTTTACATTCTTGGAATTATTGAGAATTTCCCACGCGATATTCGATATTGTGTTTCCGGTCGTGTAAACGTCATCAATTAAAAGAATATGCTTATCATTGATATTTTCCGTCAATTGGTAAGCATTTTTTGTTTTCAGTCTTTCACTTTGATTTTTCTTTGCCTGAGCTCTGGAGTGCTTGATTCTTTTCAGTAAAGTGTGATTCACAGGAATGTTATAATGCTTAGATAGCTCATTTACAAAAAGATGAAGCTGGTTGTAACCACGCTGTTTTAGTTTTTTATAATGAAGCGGAACAGTAACTAATAAATCAGGTTTTTCATTATTAAAATCAATTCGTTCAGTTGTCCAATTCGCTAAGACTTTTCCAATTTTTTCTCTGTGATTATATTTTAATTGATGAACAATTCTCTGCGCAAGACTTTCCTTTTCATAATATAATAAGGAGAAAGCGTTTTCGACAGGAATCAATAATGAAACTTTTTCCGTCAAGGAATTATTCTCGTAAAACTGATGATTGGAGAAATTAACCTTATCCAAACACAATTCGCAAACAACATCTTTTTTGTCAATCAACTGATTGCAATCCAGACAACGATTGGGAAAAAGAAAGTCAAAAATCATTGTCCTAAATTAATGATTTTCTGATTTTCTCAATCGATTTTTTCATATCGAGATTAAATTGCTCTTTTTCAAGTCTTGTTGGAGGCGCTTGTCTCACATCACAATTCTGAATACTGCAACTTTCGCAAGTCACACCAACTTCAATAGTTTTTAAAGTGGAAGATTTTGCGAAATTCAATTTTTTAATCGTTTGATTATTGAGCAGAATTCCCAAACAATAACTTCTGTTGCTTCCGTCGGAAAAAGGATTTTTTTGCGAAGTGGAAATCACGAGATAACTCACGCCTTGGTCTTTGTAATGCGAGATTTGAGCATCGGTCAAAGTCTCATTTTCTTTGAGATGATGCAGGTTTTTCACAGCAACCCAACGTCTGCAGTAATGCTCGTTGGTAGCGTTGGAATGTGGCGCTTGCTGATGATTAAGATGTAATTCTTTTAGAATATTGATTTTATCCGAATCATCTTTCTTCACAAAGCACAAATAAAACAAATCTCTAATACCAAATTCCGAGGTCAAAACATTGGTCAATCTGTAATAAAATGTTTCCGGCGAATCTGTGAAATGATTAATTAATGCTTCGAATTTATCAGATTCCCATTGTTTTTGGTCGAAGAAATCCGAGGTTTTTTCAATCAGTTCTTTTTTCGAAATCAAGAAACAACCTGCAAAATAAGAGGCGTAAAAATTATTGAGGATTTCTTCAAAACTTCCGAAATCCAGCCAAGAATAAGTATTGGGTCTCGGATTGAGTTTCAAAACATTGAAGCCGATTTCTTTTGCGAGAATGAAGGTTTTTTGATTAATGTCCAATCGCTCATTCAAAAGCAATAATTTCTTCTCAGGAATATATAATGAGCGAAGTTTGTTCAAAGCGTAATCTCCCGAAAAATCCTTTGATTGAATATGATAACCGAATTTTTCTTTCAATAAGTTTTCAAGAATTTCGGTTTTGAGGTTTTTATTAAGTTCCAGTTGATTCTCATTCGCAAACTGAATCGCTTTTTCCTCAACTTCCGGAAAGTAATTATCATACAATTCCTGAAAAGAACGCATCACAGCAAAATAAAATCGCTCTTTTCCGAGGTTGTAATTCTGAGAAATTTCTATCAATGCATTGATGAAAGCTGTTACTTTTTTGGGTGCATCGCTGATGATGCTGATGAGATTATTCTTGTTGATTCCGAACAAATCCAACGGAATTTCCTTAAAAAAATCTGATTGCAAAACGTCATTAATTGGCGTCAGGCTTTTATCCAATTTAGTTGAAACCAAATCATCAAAAGTGCAATGTAAAGCTTCTGAAAGCTGAATTATTTTGTCGTGTTTCGGATACTTTTTTCCATTTTCTATTTCGTTGAGATAGGATTTGGAAAGTCCGGTTTTGGTTGCAAGGTCTTGCAGAGACCAGTTTTTTTTCTGTCTTTGTTGTTTCAGTTTTAGTCCAAAAACCACGCGTATATAGTCGCTTTCTGCAATCATAGAATCAAAGATAAATATTAAAGCGATTATTCGCATAATAATTTTTATAAAAATTTAGCGAACGTTCGCTAATTGTGAAAATATTTTTTCTATATTTGTCAAACCAAATCACAAAATATTTTAATTATGGAAACGGTGAGCCAATTAAAAATTTCCCCGAATACCAAGTTTCAAGAGGTTTTTACTGATGAATTGAATGATTTTTTAATCAAACTTCACAGGAATTTTAATCATACTCGGATTGAATTGTTAGAAGAAAGAAAGAAAACGCAATTGAGATTTGATTCAGGAGAATTGCCATCTTTTCCATCAGAAACAATTCATATCAGAAATGGAGAATGGACTTGCGGGGAAACGCCAAAAGATTTGTTGGATAGAAGGGTGGAAATCACAGGTCCGGTTGATAGAAAAATGATTATCAATGCGCTTAATTCCGGAGCAAATACTTTTATGGCGGACTTTGAAGATAGTAATTCTCCGACTTGGGAAAACTGTATTCAAGGGCAAATCAATTTAACAGATGCTATTAATAGAAATATTGATTTTACTAATGAGCAAGGCAAATCTTACAAACTGAATGATGAAATCGCAACATTGATTGTTCGTCCAAGAGGCTTACATTTATCCGAAAAAAATATTGAGATTGAAGACGAACTAACTTCCGCATCATTAATGGATTTCGGAATTTATTTTTTCAGAAATGCTAAAGCTTTGATTGAGAAGGGAACTGCGCCTTATTTTTATCTTCCAAAATTAGAACATTATAAAGAAGCCCGTTGGTGGAATGATGTTTTCATTTTTGCTCAGAATTATCTAGACATCCCACAAGGTACAATCAAAGCGACTGTTTTGATAGAAACTATTACGGCTTCTTTCCAGTTGGACGAGATTCTTTTCGAACTGAAAAATCATAGTTCCGGACTCAATTGTGGACGTTGGGATTATATATTTTCTTATATCAAGAAATTCAGAAATCAAGCTCAGTTTTTAGTTCCAGATAGAGACCAAGTGACGATGACTTCACCTTTTATGAATGCTTATTCCAAAAGAGTGATTGAGGCTTGCCACAAAAGAAATGTCCACGCAATGGGCGGAATGGCAGCACAGATTCCTGTGAAAAATGATGATGAAGCTAATGAATTGGCTTTTGAAAAAGTTCGAAATGACAAAGAACGAGAAGTTCGAAATGGTCACGATGGAACTTGGGTGGCGCATCCGGCTTTGGTTTCTGTAGTGAAGGAAATATTTGACCAATATATGCCGGAGAAAAATCAGATTGATAAAAAGTTTGACCACAAAATAAAGGAGTCCGAATTGCTGGAAGTTCCTGCCGGAACAATCACGGAAAATGGCGTTAGAAAAAACATCAATGTTGGAATCCTCTACATTGAATCTTGGTTAATGGGCGTTGGAGCTGCTGCGCTTTACAATCTAATGGAAGATGCAGCAACGGCGGAAATTTCCAGAACTCAGATTTGGCAGTGGTTGTACCACGATGTTGTTCTTGAAGATGAAAGAACTTTGACAAGAGAATTGGTTCTACAATGGGAAAAAGAAGAGCTTTCCAGAATCAAAAGATATGTTGGAGAAGAACGATTTACAAAAGGGAAATTCAATCTCGCAAAAGAGCTTTTCAATGAATTGATATTCTGCGATAAGTTTGAGGAGTTTTTAACACTAAAAGCTTATCCATTTATTTAATCGTAAAAAGTATAATGTACAAAGTAAAAAGTACTTTTTACATTATACTTAATACGTTGTACAATAGTATCACACCAAATCACAAAATATTATGCAAACAAAACAAGAAAAAATCCAGGCTTTGGAAAAAGATTGGTTGACGAATCCGAGATGGATTGGCGTTACAAGACCTTACACGGCAGAAGAAGTGTTGAAATTAAGAGGCTCTTACAAATTAGATTACACGATTGCGACAGAAATGTCTCAAAAACTTTGGAATAAACTGAACAATCAAGATTGGGTTGCGGGACTAGGTGCTTTGACAGGAAATCAAGCGGTGCAGGAAGTGGATGCAGGATTGGAAGCGATTTATTTATCAGGTTGGCAAGTTGCAGCAGACGCGAATCTTTCAGGAGAAATGTATCCTGATCAATCTCTTTATCCGGCAAACTCGGTTCCATCTGTGGTTAAGAAAATTAATAATGCGTTGCTGAGAGCAGACCAAATTCAATCGGTTAACGGAGGCGGAGAAAAAGAATATCTTGTTCCGATTGTTGCTGATGCGGAAGCGGGATTCGGAGGGAATCTGAATGCTTTTGAATTGATGAAACAAATGATCGAAGCCGGTGCTGCAGGCGTTCATTTTGAAGATCAATTGTCTTCTGCTAAAAAATGTGGACATCTAGGCGGAAAAGTTCTGGTTCCGACTCAGGAAGCGATTAATAAGCTGATTGCAGCAAGATTGGCTGCTGATGTTTGTGGCGTTCCGTCTGTGATTGTTGCGAGAACTGATGCGGATGCAGCAGATTTATTAACTTCTGATATCGATGATAGAGATAAAAAATTTGTGACAGGAGAAAGAACTTCAGAAGGTTTTTATGTTGTTAATAATGGAGTAGAACAAGGGATTGACAGAGGGTTGTCTTATGCGCCTTACGCAGATTTGATTTGGATGGAAACTTCAAATCCGGATTTGGAATATGCAAGACGGTTTGCGGAAGGAATTCACGCTAAGTTTCCAAACAAAATGCTGGCTTATAATTGTTCACCGTCTTTTAACTGGGCTGCAAAATTGACTGTTGAAGAAATGGAAAACTTCCGTGAGGAGTTGGCGAAAATGGGATACAAATTCCAGTTTATCACATTGGCTGGCTTCCACGCTTTGAATACGGCTATGTTTGAATTGGCCTATGCTTATAAAGAAAGGGGAATGGCAGGTTATTCCGAATTGCAGGAAAGAGAGTTTGCGCTTCAATCCAAGGGTTTCCGTGCTGTGAAACATCAATCGTTTGTTGGAACAGGTTATTTTGATGAGATTCAAACGATTGTTACCAACGGAAAATCTGCAACTGTTGCAATGAAGGATTCTACAGAAACTGCACAATTTCATTAAGGCTCAGAATCCATATTATAATTGTTGAATTTTCGAAATATGTCAACAAAAAACCCTGATTTCTTAAAGTCAGGGTTTTGAATTTTATTGAAATGATTAGCTACGTGAAATTTGTAATATTTCCATATCATAATATTTGATTCTCATCTCTGAAGAACATTCGATAAGAGAAAATTTTGCAATATTAGAATTATATAAATTTAAATTATGTTCAACAATTGCATCGCTTGCAAGTTGTGATGTAAAAGCAAGTACAAACGTTTTTTTTCTTGTGTCAAATAATTTTATAAATTCATCTAAACTTAAAGAGTTAAAGTTTCTTCCTTTCTCAACTAATTGTTTATATATTTTTTCTAAAAATTTTTTATTATCTGAACCTAAACAATCTTTTAATCGTTTAGCGGATATCAATATTTGGTTAGTAAGTTCTCTCATACTAGCTGTGAATCCTTGCTTTACGTGTGTTAAATAAATGTTGTTGTCATCAAAATAAATAATATCGCAAAGTTCAATGCCATCTGATATAATTGTGTCTGTAACAAAATAATTAGCCAAGTTATCATATTTTAAATTGTATAGCCCTTCTCTAGTTAATCCAAATTCCCAATTTTGATTCAGAAAGTTGTTTTGTAGTTTATAAGTGCTAAGTATATGTTTTGTTTGTACTTTTAAATCGTCAATAAAAGAATTTCTTAAAAAATACCATTTATTGTCAATCAGAAATATTGATTGGTTTTCTATTTTAAATTCAGAATTAAAATGAAATAAGAATGATGCATTGCGGGTATTTATTTTATTTTTATAACAACATATTCTTATTCCTTGTAGGAATACCATAAAATTGAATTTGTTGAAATTTTCAATTTGTGAAATTGTATATTTGATAACTTCAGAATAAATATCTTCTTTATTGTTAATTGTTTTAAAAACTCTATGTCCACCTTTGTCGGTTTTTTCTTTTAATCGAAATTCATCGGCTTCATAAAAATCTTCAATGCTGTTTGGATTGCAAAAATCAAATTGAAAGTTACTAATATTAGCGGTTCCAATTGCATAGGCGATGTCATCATAAATTTTATCAATAAGTAAATTTTTTAAATTATTTTCAATATAAAGTTTATCTTTAATTTCCTCATATGAGCTTAAAAAATCTGAAGGAGCCAATTGCCTTATAATACTAAACTCTTTTATTATTCTGTGAAGAGAATTGAAATTTATATCTTTTTTTATTTTAAAACCTTTTCCTGTTGTGATATTTATACGAGGATTTTTTTTGTCTAATAAATATTTGAAATAATCTTTGGATGTTTTCTTATTTAATTTTATATGAATTTCTTGAGGAACTTTTCCAAATTTTATATAGTCAATTATTTTGAAATCATCACGATATTGTTCACTTAAGCCAGCTCTATTTCCTGTTATGCCTCTAGATTTTATTGAAGTAATGCTGTCTTCTGTAGGATTGATAATTCTTGAATACCAATCAATTCCGAAGCTTTGGTCAATAAACGGAAGTATTATTTTATATGCATTTCCACCTATAACTGAATAAATGTCATATTCATTTTCAATGAATAAAACTAATGATAGTTTTTGTTGAGTAAAGTTCTTATCTAAACGTAGTTTTTGTGGGAAAAAATTTTTCCAATCAGATTCTATTTCTTCGGTGTTTAGGGTGAAAAGATGATAATGAATGTTTTCGATATGAAAAGTATTGATTTCCTCTAATGAAATAGATGCTTTATATTCTTTTAGGATTTTTAAAATAATTTGTTCGTTTTCTAATCCGTTCAGTTTTAAATTATTTTTGTCAATTCTATATATTGTAGGAATGATATTCATATTATTATTTTTGAATAAAATTAAGAAAAAATGGAAACTTTTTAATAATTTTTAAAATATGTCAACAAAAAACCCTGATTTCAAAGAAGTCAGGGTTTTGAATTTTATTTGGAATAGGAAGATAATTAATACAATAGTTTGTAATATTCGTCCGCCATTCTATCACTTCCGAATTGGACTTTCACATCATCCATTGCGGTTTGTACGATGGTTCTCCATTGATCTGGCCTTTCGTAATAAGCTGGGATGATTTCGTTTTCCAAAACATCGTAAAGGTTGTCCAGGTCAAATTGATCCTGCTCAATGGTTGGCCAGTTGTTGTAATCTGCTTGAGGAACTACGAAAGCGTTTTCGCCGTGTCTTGCAAATTCTGGGATCCAACCGTCATCTGTAGAAAGGTTAACGGAACCATTCATAGAAGCTGTCATTCCGCTGGTTCCTGATGCTTCTCTTGGAACTCTTGGGTTATTTAACCAAATGTCAGAGCCTTGTTTTAGGGATTTACTTAAAGCTAATTCATAACCTGTAAGAACCGCCATATTTTTGTAATTCTTGCTTTCTTCCACCAGGTGATTGAAGGTGGAAATTGCGCCGTAATCCATTGGGTAAGGTTTTCCTGCCCAGATAATCTGAACCGGATGCTCTTTGTTTTCCAATAGTTTTCTGAAACGCTCTTTGTCCGCCAAAAGAAGATCTGCTCTCTTGTAAGCAGCAAAACGTCTTGCCCAAACGATAGTTAATACTTTGGTATCAAAGATTTTCCCTGTTTGGTCTGCAACGATTCTGAAAGCTCTTTTCTTGAGGTAAGCTTTTCTGGTATCAAACTCCTCGTTGTCTCCGTTTTCTTTGTGTTTGTAAAGAGCTTTGTCTCCCCAGTATTTGAATTCCTGAGCATTGGTGATGGATTTGATTTCACAGATGCCTGGATATTTGTTCCACATCTCTCTGGAAACTACACCGTGCAATTGGGAAACACCATTCGCAATTCTCGCCATTCTCAATGCACAAAGCGAGTGGTTGAAACGGTCATCATTCACGCCTTCGATTCTCTTAACTTCATCGATGGTTAGGCCGCAGAAGTAAGACATATCGTGGCAAAGGTGGATGTCGTGCTTCTCGTTACCTGCTTCCTCTGGTGTGTGGGTTGTGAAGACTAATTTCTCCTTCACTTTTGCAAGATCGCCGCCGTATTTTCTCAATAGATAGAATGCAGCTGGCAAACCGTGCGCTTCGTTCAGGTGGTAAACATCTCTTTCAAGATTGATTTCGTCTAGCAACTTAGCACCACCTTTTCCTAGAAGGATATATTGAGCAACTTTGGTAGACTCGTTGGCGTCGTATAGTTTGTGCGTGATGGTTTTTGAAAGGTGATCGTTTTCTGGTACATCTGTACTCAAGAAAAACATTGGGCAGGTCTTGAAGGTTTCCGGATTAAGGTACCATACTTTTACCCAAACTGGCGCATTGTGAATCTCGATTTGAAATTTAATGCCTGTATCTTCCAAAAAGCTGTACATTTTCTTGGTCCAGATTGGGTTCAGGGTTTGATCCATATTGCGGCTTTGGTCGTAGTAACCGTACTTCCATAAGATTCCGATACCTACAAAATCTTGTTTTAGGTTGTAAGCGCTTTTCATATGAGAACCAGCTAGGAATCCCAAACCACCACTATAGATCTTCAAAGCTTGATCTATCGCAAATTCCATAGAGAAATAAGCGGTTTTTTTAGAATAATCTGGATTGATGCTGTAAGGCATCTTGAAGTTTTTAAAATCCATTAGTTTAATAATTTTTAAGGTCTTGTCTATATGGTTGCAAATATAATAAATAGTTTTGGATGGGATGCAGGTAGCGGGTTGCAAGGTTGCTAGATGTAAGTTAAGGGGTTCTTGGTTTGTGGATTTTGGTGGGGATGCTCTTAGATTGATGTCTTGCTTCTCGTACTTCGCATTTCGTAATATTTTTATACGGGATTATACGGACTATCTACGGGGTATGTACGGACTATCTACGGGGTATGTGTGTTTGGGGTGATGGTTGATGGTTGATGGTTGATGGTTGATGGTTGATGGGTTGATGGTTGTTAATGGGGTTCATACATCTATAACTTACAATTTTGTACCTCATTATATTAATTTTAATTCATATAAGTGTTTTGTAATCAATAATTTATTAACTTTAGAAAGGTTTAATTTCTAAGACAATCAATATGATTTACAACGAAGACCTCGAAAAGAATTTGAACATTTGTGTTGCTTCCAAAAACGGCAAAACCGATGATTTGGTTAAATGGTATGATGCTATCAGTAAGGCTAATCTTTGTGAGCGCGAGGAGTATCAAAAAAAAACAGAACTGCTGCTACTGAACAGTTTGTTTGCTCATTATCCAGATATCGAGATCGAAAACCTGACTGGAGAAAGCCCGGATTTTATCATTAAGTATCAAGGTAAAAGAATTGGTGTGGAGGTTTCGGAGGTGATAAACCATCTTGAGCTCAAGAAAAAAGAGAGCTATATCAATCATATCTTTCGTACGGTAGAGAAGTTGTTGTCTGAATATAAAAGTCTTTCCGGGATCTATTATCTTAGCATCGATTATCACCAGGAGGATTTTTACCAACAGCCAGAGCAATTGATAAAGGAGATATCGTCTGCTATTACCAATAACAAGAATACTCAATTTGTAAAACATATCAGAAGAACGCCCCACAACAAGGGCGTTCTTTTGTTTTTAGAATACCGGTTTTCTTTGTTTGATGAGCTTCATTCTGAAAAAATCCGAGAAGTCATCGAGAAAAAGAATAATAAGTTTGTGCTTTATAATGAGAAAGCCAAAGAATGCTGGCTGGTGTTGGTTTCTAATATGTATAATATCGCATCCCGATACTCCTACATCCACGCCAAGGAAGAGCTGAATAATATCAGCAGTCCGTTTTCCAAAATCCTGCATATCGAGAATCTGCATAGCCAGATGATGGTGATAAAGTAGATGAGTTGCTTAGTTAATTAGTTGTTTTGTTGAATTTTGTCTTGTGGCTTATATTATTGGGGTTTTGTTATCTTAAAAAAGGTGTTTTATTTAACAAAGGAATACAATAAGCCTTTTGAATCAATTAAATTTTGTTTTCCCCAATATTATCAACTCAATTTTGTTTCCCCAGCCCTAAAGGGAGCAAAATTGATATGAAAATTAGGTCTTTGGTTTAACGTAGATAAGTGTGACGGCTTTGTTTGGGTTTAAAAACAGTATTTAATAATAAAAGCATTTCTGACTTTGCTGTAAAACAATGCAATGCTAATTTTGCTTATATGGAGGTCTTCGACTCCGCTCAGGCTGACAGTGCTAATTTGGTTGATTCTCGATACATTTTTGTTCTTCACTTTGTTGTGAACAAAAATACTTGAATTGACGGGTTGTGGTTTTTGAAGATTGATTCTCGATACATTTTTGTTCTTCACTTTGTTGCGAATAAAAATACTCGAATTGACGGGGGCTGGTTTTTGAAGATTGATTCTCGATACATTTTCGTTCTTCACTTTGTTGCGAATAAAAATACTTGAATTGACGGGGATGGGTTTTAAAATAATTATAGGAATTTGATTTTGATCTTTTATGTTAAATTCTTCGACTGCGCTCAGGTTGACAGGGTGAAAAAAAACACTTTTTTCTTCGAGATGTATCAGGAAGGTTCGCTTGCTTTTTTTATTGTTGACCGCCGTTTTTCTTAATTAAAGGTTAAATAATTGTAAAATTTAGGAAAATTAAATTTTAACAAATAGGGTTTATTTATTGAAATTAACATGATTTTGCTAGTGTTTTTGTGTTTAAGTTAACATTTTAAAAAAAATACGTTTGTTTTGTTTATATTATTATATTTGCCTGCTTAATGAAAACAAATGCTATGGATAAAAAATTATTCTCTCTGAGAACGCATTTTCTCTACACGTGTATCAAACCTCTTCTTTTCGCTTTGTTGATTGCTTCCCAATGGGCTTGGGGGCAGATTAGTTTAACAAATTCTTCAAATTCAAATACGCAAAATTTTGACTCTATGGGTGCAACTACAACATTGCCATCTAATTGGAGAATGCGTATTGAAACTACAAGTCCAACATGGGCGGCAGCTGTAGGTACGGTTACACAACAAAGCTCTGGTAGTAGCAATCCAACCGCTGGAGGAACATATAACTGGGGGCGAACAACATCGGAACGAGCTGTGGGTGCAATGACATCTGGTTCATTTGATAGTCCTAACAATTTATTATCATATTATAAGAATAATGGTACAACTAACATTACTCAAATTTCTGTTTCTTACAACGCGGAAAGATATAGAGTTAATACAGCGTCAGCTTCTATTCAGTTTTACTATTCTTTAAATGGAACAAATTGGACAGCGGTTTCAGCTGGTGATATTAGTGCTTCTAATTTTCCAACTGGTTCTAGTTCGTATACTTTTGCTTCGCCACTAGTTGTTAGTAGAACTGGGATTACCATATCCTCATTAACAATTGCTCCTAATAGTGACTTTTATCTTAGATGGACTATAAACACTACTGGAGCTAATTCTCAAGGTATAGGGATTGATGATGTTACATTGGCAGCTACTTATCAAGCAGTAGCTAACCCAACTATCACACTTGCTAATAATGAGAATGGGCAAATTACTGCAGCTAATGTTGTCCAAGGGACTGCCAGCCGTGTGCTTTCTAGTTTCAAAGCTACTGTTACAGATGCTGCAACAGTTCTTAATGAAGTTTATTTTTCTACCAAAGGAACTTATACATCATCAGATATTACCAATTTCAAACTATGGAGAACCACTGGGAATACATTTTCTGGTGCTACACAGATGGGCAGTACTTTTACAAATATCTTGGGAGCAGGTACTGGAGAAACTATTACTTTTTCAAACCTAAACCAAACATTGGCTCTTGGTAGTTCTTTTTATTTTTGGATCACTACAGATGTGGCTGCTGCTGCTACCGTAGGACATACTGTGGGTGTAGAGGCTATAGATGATCAAGATGCTTACTTTGATTTTTCTGGAACCGAGACGCTTACCGGTTCTGCCAGTGCATCGGGGTTGCAAACTATTGTGGCTAATACCACACCTGCTGCTACACTCAGCTCAACTCCAAGTTCTTTGTCAGAAACTAATTTAAATGGATCAAGCTTAACTGTTAATCTTACCAACGCAACTTATGTCAATTTTACGGCAACTAATTTTGTTCTTAACAATGCGCCTGCTGGGGTAGGGATAAGCTCGGTAAGTGGTTCTGGAAGTTCTGCTACTATTACTCTTACTTATGATAATACAGATTTTGATGCGGATATTATTAATTTTAGTGTAACCGTAAAAGGAGTGGCACTTAGCACGGGAAGTGATCTTACTACCAATACTGTTGCTATTACTGCGGTTACAGAAGCTTTATCTGCAACAGCGTTAACAGCTTTTGGTAATGTTTGTACCAATGTTGCAACTAAGCCTGTCAACTCCTTTACCCTTAGTGGTACAGTAAAAATTGGTAATATAAGTTTAGCTGCTCTTGCTGGTTATGCTTATTCGGAAACAGCTACAGGTCCTTTTACTTCTACATTATCTTTTGCTAATGCCGGTACAATGCTTAACAAAACGATATATGTACAGTTTAGCCCAACACAAGCACAGGCTTATAATGGTAATATAGTAGTGTCTGGAGGCGCTGCGCCTAGTATCAATGTAGCTGCATCTGGAACAGGGCTTGTGCCTTCACCGGCAACTGTGGCTACCAATGCAGCAAGCAATGTTGTCAACACAACGGCTACGCTTAATGGTGGTTTTTCTGCAAATAGCGTTTGTCTTCCTGCTATTACCGAGAAAGGCTTTGTGTATGCAGTTACGGCAACCAATGCGGATCCGCTGAATGGCGGTACTGGGGTTACAACAACGCCGGCTACCGGTACAACAACAGGTCCTTATACATTGGGTTTAACCGCTTTGACGCCAAATACAAGCTACTCATACAGAGCTTATGTATATGACGGGACTACCTATACATACGGTGCGTTGCAAACTTTCACTACAAAAAGTGTTGCTACCAAATTGGTATTTGGTATTATACCGCCAACTACTGGTGCTGCTAATGCTAATCTTACAACATTTACAGTTCAGGCGCAGAGAGATGATAATACAGTAGATGCAGAGTACACCTCTGCAGTTGGTCTTACTCGTAATATTGTAACAGGAACTGCTAATCTTACAGGAGCTGCCTCTGTAAATGCTGTGGCTGGCGTGGCAACTTTTTCTACGGTACAGTTTGATGCGTCTGGTACTTACACTATTACAGCGGCATCTGGAAGTTTGGCTACTGTAACGAGTGGAGATATTGTGGTATCAAAAGTTACACAAGCTACAGATTATTTCCGCAGTAATAATACAAATGGTACTTGGGCGACTGCATCACACTGGCAGTCTTGTGCTACTAATTCTACTAATGATGAGGATTGGATTACAGCTACTGCTGCGCCAACAAATATAGCAAGTGGGATTGACATAAGGAATGGACATATTGTATCAACCAGTGCAAGTGCAAGTGCATATAATCTTACCGTAAAAGATGGTGGTAGTTTGATTTTAAATTCTTTACTAACAAATTCAGGTTTATTTACTATTGAAGATAATGGGGTTGTCACAATATCATATTCTAGTTCTAATTTATCTGCAAATATTTGGGCAGGAGAAGAAGATTTTAAACCTAATTCTAAAGTAATAATGAGGGTTAAAAATAGCAGTGCAGATTTATTTGATATTAATTCGGGTGTACCTACGATTACCGCAAGAGAGTATAATGGTTATACGGCACTTTTTGGTAATTTAACCTTTGAACCGGTGTCAGGATTTAGTGCATTCATGCCTACTGGTGCAAATTATAATATTACACATAATGATTTAACTCTTACTTACAGTGTTGCTAGTAACCTAAGTATTTTTTCAGGAAGTTCTATAACTATGGGTGTGGGTAGAGATTTTATAACGGATATTAATACTACAAACTCGGTAGCCTATCAAACAGGAACTGGAAACTCAATTCTAAATATACAGAGAGATTATATTAAAAGAGGAACTGGAGAATTTAGATTTGTATCTGCAACTGCAAGTGCTGCAAATTCTCATACTATTACGTTAAACGTAAATCGTAATTTTGAAATACAAAAAGGAATTGCTAGAATGATTGTTTCTAACTCTGGTGGAACAAATTTTCAGATTAATCTAAATGGTAATTTAACTATTTTGGAAGGTCAATTAGTAAATGGAAATACAAGTACTTTTAATAATGGAATTTCAGGGCTGTTTTTTTCTGGAATTTCTGAGCAAACTATTGATTATTCTTCCTTAAATTACCCTACATATATTTCTTTTAATATAAAAAACAGTTCATTAGTAAAACTTATTAATCAAAACTTAACTTTAGGTTCCAATTCTAAATTCAATGTTTTATCTGGCGGTACGTTAGACTTTGGTTTTGCGGCGGATGGTATAACAGCGCTTAATGTTTTAGCTAACGGAAGTGGGCAAACGTTTACTTCAGCAAGTGACTCTACATTAAAAATTACTTCCTTAGACGGAATTACAACAACGGCTAATTTGGGAAATGTGCAAGTGCCTGTTGCTGGTAGAACTTATAGCGGCGATGCGACTTTCCATTACATTGGTAAAGCAAATCAGTCATCTGGAAACGGTTTACCAGATGCTGCATCCAACAAAAAAGTAATTGTAGAACTAGCTGATAATACTTTAGAATTTCAACCTAATGGTCTTAAGGAAATAAACGATGGTGGTTACCTTGAAATCAAAAAAGGAACTGTGTTAGATAATAGTACGGGATCTTTTGGGGACGGTGATACAAAAGGTGTATTAACTATGTCCGATGGACGCTATAAATTATATAAAACGAGTACAAACCCAGGTTTGTCTGGTGTTTATAATCTTACTGGTGGGGTTGTAGAGTTTGCAAATGTTAATACTTCTACTCAAACGGTTCGTAGTACAGCATACCAGAACGTAGAGATTACTGGTAAACCAGTAGGTAATTCTAGTGGAAGTATTACGTTGCAGTCTGGGGGGACTTTCACGATAAAAAATGGTGGTGAGTTTACCATTAATAATAATACCATTGAAGGACCAACAGGTGTACAAACGGTAACTGTAGAAAATGGAGGAACTTTCAAAACAGGAGATGTGGATGGTTTTTCCGGTAGTACTAATACATCAATAAAGAGTGATGTAGAAAATATAATATTACAGACGGGAAGTACAGTAGAGTATAGTAAAGCAACTACGGATGGTAATCAAACGGTAACATTGTTTCCTGCAGGTTATCAAAATCTAACCATTTCTGGTATAGGAGAAAAAACAGTAGCTCCGGGCAAACTTTTAGTAAACCAATTAACTAAAGTAACAAGTGCTACTTTGAAATTGTCGGAAACAGCTGATAATGTACCTTCTAATGTACTTGAAGCAAAAGGAGGTCTGCAAAATAATGGTGGTACAGTTTTATTTGAAAACAATGCACAGCTGATGCAGGATAAAGATGCAGCTAATGTTGGGAATATAAGAATGGAGAGAAAAGCTGATGTGCCAAGTGATCAATATAATTTTTGGTCTTCTCCGGTGAAAAACCAAGCTCTATATAGTCTATATCCAGGGATCTCTAATAAAGGTGTGATGGTTTATAATTCATTAAATGATATGTTTACTTCTCTTGCAACAGCAAGTAATCCACTTTCTCAGTTTGCAAAAGGTTATTCTATCAAAGGTTCTTCTATAGTAGCGCCAGCTGTAACTGCAAGTTTTGTAGGGGAGGCTAATAATGAAACTACATTGGGAACTAATAGTATAGAGTTGTCTACAGCAGGAAGTAACTATAACCTAATTGGTAATCCTTATCCTTCTAACCTTAATCTTGTAGCATTGTACAATGCTAATAGTGCAAGATTTTATAATGATACAGACGAGACGCCAACGGCTTACTTTTGGGATAATACAGGTAATACAGATCTGATTCAATTAGGGTCTGGGTATGTTAATCAAAACTATGCTACGGTTAATATGTCTTCAGGGATTGGTGTGCCTGCTCCAAGACATTCTGCGACAGGTGAGAAACCAAATGGAATTGTAAGACCAGGACAAGGTTTTATTATTAGAGCTTCGGAAGTAGGTGGAAACCTTAATTTCGAGAATTCTATGAGAACTTCAGGTATTTTAATGCATGGAGTGCACTCGCAATATTATAAAGGGGATTCTGAAAATAGTGATAAGTTCTATCTAAAATTAACCACATCTAAAGATATGAACTTGTTAACGGCGGTATATTACAACCCTGCTGCGGAAAATGGTTTTGAGCGTTTTGATAGTGCTATCTTCAGCGAAGGAGTTACAGAAAACTTCTTCTCTTTAAGCTCTGATTCGAAAAAATTGTCAATCCAAGGTAGAAAGGGAGCTTTTGATGTGGATGACATTGTTCCTTTGGGGGTTAAAACGGCTGTTGCAGGAAGTCAGAAAATAAGCATAGAAAGTAAAGGTGGTGTTTTCCTTGAGAGTCAGAATATTTATCTGAAAGATAAACTTCTTAATAAAATTGTGAACTTGACTAGTGGCGATTATACTTTCGAGGCAGTTAAGGGTACTGATCTTACTCGTTTCGAGATTGTTTATAAAGAAGATGTAGTTTTAGGTGTTGGAAATGATTCAAAATCTGATTTTGTAGTTTACAGAGATGGAAATGATTTTGTGGTGAAATCTTCTAAAGCTTTAGGAAAAGTAGAAGTTTATGATACGGCAGGACGATTGGTGGTTGTTCAAACAACAAGTAATAAAATCTTTAAGTTGAATGCTTCTACATTCCCAGAAGGTATGTTTATTATAAAAGCTGAGAATTCTGGAGATGTGAAAACCAAGAAAGTTATAAAGTAAGCGATTGGTAATCTATTAAAAAGACCGAAACAATTTTGTTTTGGTCTTTTTTTATTTTAAGAGCCTGTTTGAAAAGTAATCAAAATTATTACCCCGCCCCTAAAAGACGTCATTTTGATTACTTTCCAAGTGATTTTTCCTCCCTGTAGGTTTGTGGTAAAGTGAATTTTAGTTAATGTTTTTTTGCTTAGAATCTGTTTGGAAATTAATCTAAACCACATAGTCACATAGAAAACCCCTATCTGAAGTGCAAAAAAAGATAAAATAGACACTTCTTGTGCATTTTGATTGTTTTTCGTCACTTCGAGTAGTCCGCCTTAGGCGAGACGTATCGAGAAGTTTGTAATTTTGAAGATGAGTTTGTTCTCGATACAAAAATAATTTTCCATTTTATTACAAATTATTTTTTACACGAACTGACGAGTTCAATAATAAAATTTAGCAAAATGTACAACGGGTAAAATAGAAGTATGATGAGCTTCTTTAAATTTGTTTCGAAAACCATAAAAGTCACAAAAGTTTAAATTTTCCTTAAGTTTATCAAAAGTTCAAATAAGGATAATGACTTCTTTTTTGCTCTTTGAAAGATTTTCTTTTTTTGATTCTTCTTTTGTGACTTTGTGGTTTAATATTTTTTATATTTTTTTAAACAGGCTCTTACTATTTTTTCTTACAGATTTAAATTTCTATACTTTTTTAATATGAAAAATAAAAATTTTATAAATCCTTGTTATAAGAAATTTGTAGTATAAAATTATCTTATGACCGCTATAAACTTTTATCCCGAATTTAGGCTAGATAAGATTGGTTTTTTTTTTGGCAGTCAGATTAATCGGTGTTTTTCGGTTGTTGAAAAAAGTTGATCATTATTAAGTTTATTTTTGTGGATTTGTATAGCTTGGATAATGCTGGTTAAATTATTAAATAATTATTTAAAACACATTATTAATTATAATTTAATATATAAGGCTTATGATTTTGGTATAATTTTATATCTTTACAGCTTGAAAATTATGTTTATTTTTAAACGGACAATGAGGAAATATCTTAGCTTATTATTTATAGCAATTAGTTTTGTGTCTTTTGCACAGTTTCAGGATAATGTTTTTGAACAAGATAAATCGACTACTTTACACAATCAATCAGACGTGAATAATTCAACAAAGATAGGTACAGATACTCAAGTTGATGGGACTCAGTCATCTTCTGCAGGTCCTGGTAACCCTGGGCCTGAGCCTGTTCTAATTGATGGTTTTCTCCCATTTTTATTCTTGACCGGATTGGTTTTTATTATATATTATAGAGAAAAGAGTAAAAAAATTAATATTTAAAATATAGGCATCCGAAATTGATTGATTTCGGATTTATTTTTAAGATATGTATAGAGAAATCCTAAAACCAGTATTTGATTTCCTGTTGGCATTGGTTCTTTTGATAGGTCTTTCTCCTTTGTTTGTGTTGCTGATTGTTTTGCTTTATTTATTCAATCAACGCAATGTGTTCTTTTTCCAAGAAAGACCAGGTAAGAACGAGGAGGTTTTTAAGATTATCAAGTTCAAAACCATGACAGACCAAAAAGATGCGTCTGGAAATCTTTTGCCTGATGAGCTTAGATTGACTGAGATGGGGAAATTTGTAAGAAAAACATCCTTGGATGAGTTGCCTCAATTAATCAATGTGTTGAAAGGTGATATGAGTTTCATAGGGCCAAGACCTCTTTTGGTGAGCTATCTACCGTTGTATAATGAGGAACAAAAACAACGACATCTAATAAAGCCTGGTATTACTGGTTGGGCTCAGGTGAATGGAAGGAACGCTCTTAGTTGGCAACAAAAATTTGTTTATGATGTTTTTTATGTAAAACATGTTAGTTTTTTGTTTGACTTGAAAATTTTGTTATTAACAATCAAGAAGGTTGTAAAAAGTGAAGGAATTAATAGTGCAGGGCAAGCAACAACAGAAAGTTTTAAAGGAAATGAGTAAAGTTGTGTACATACTAGGAGCAGGAGGACATGCAAAAGTTGTAATAGAAATAGCTGAATTGTTGGGCTATGAGATTGCCGGGGTTTTTGATCAAAACAAAGATGTTAAAGATGTTTTGAACTATTCGGTTTCTCATGATTTTGATGTTTTTTCAAAACACAAAAATGTTTTTTTTGCCTTAGGTAATAATCAGAATAGAAAAAAAAATTCTGAGAGTTTCGGAGTTGATTATCCTAATTTTATTCATCCTTCTGCTATCATTACGAAGTATATTGATTTGGGTCGAGGCAATGCTGTTATGGCAGGTGTAGTGATTAATTCTTCTGTGAGAATAGGTGATTTCTGTATTATCAATACATCATCTAGCTTAGACCACGATTGTGAGATAGAAGATTTTGTTCATATCTCCCCAAAAGCCGCTTTGGCAGGTAATGTAAAGGTAAAGGAAGGTGCACAAATTGGTATCGGTGCATGTGTTAAACAAAATGTAACGATAGGTAAATGGGCGGTTATTGGTGCTGGTGCTGTTATTATAGAGGATGTGCCGGATTATGCTGTCGTTGTTGGCAACCCAGGTAAAGTGGTGAAATATTGTTATTGAATTTTGAACAATATCTCATTATTTGTGGAAATTTTTAAGCGAAGATTGTAGTCGTGTTGTTAAAAACTTTGAAGTTTTAATTATTGTTGTGAAAATGATATTATTAATTATTTGCTAATAAGCCCAATAATACGTCTAATTATAATATCTTTACAAGAAAATTAATAAATGGATTCTAAAATTTGGCTGTCATCGCCTCACATGGGTGGGATGGAGATGAAGTATATCCAAGAAGCGTTTGATAATAATTGGGTTGCTCCATTAGGAAAAAATGTTGATGAATTTGAAATAGCCATAGAAAATTATCTTCAAGACAATAAATTTGCTGCAGCACTTAGCTCCGGAACCGCAGCATTGCATTTAGCTTTGATTCAGCTAGGCGTGGGGTATGGCGATGAGGTGATTTGTCAATCTTTTACATTCTCGGCATCTGCCAATCCTATAAAATATCTTGGGGCTACACCAGTTTTTGTAGATTCGGCCCCATCCAATTGGAATATGTCTCCAGAGTTTTTGGAGGAAGCGATACAGGATAGAATCAAAAATCATAAAAAACCAAAAGCTGTAATTGTAGTACATCTCTACGGTATGCCAGCTTTGATGGATGAGATTTTGGAGATTTGTAAGCGGTACGAGATACCATTGGTAGAGGATGCTGCAGAATCTTTAGGATCAAGTTACAAAGGAAGGAAATGTGGCACTTTTGGAGAGTTTGCTTTGCTTTCTTTTAATGGTAACAAGATTATAACAACATCTGGCGGTGGTGCTCTTGTAGCTAACACAAAGGAAGAGAAGTCTAAGACTATTTTCCTATCAACGCAAGCTAGAGACCAAGCTCCCCATTATCAACATTCTGAAGTGGGGTATAATTATAGATTGAGCAATATCTGTGCAGGCATCGGAAGAGGACAAATGGAGGTTCTTGAAGAAAGAGTGCAACAGAGAAGAGCAAACCACGACTTTTATAAAGAATTGTTTTCTGATATAGATGCTGTAGATGTTTTTTCCGAAGCTAATTCTGATTTTTATTCCAATCATTGGCTTACAAGTATTACAATCAATAAAGATATTACTTTAAAAACAAATCTAGATTTGATGTCTGCATTTGCGGAGAAGAATATAGAAACACGACCATTGTGGAAACCAATGCATCTGCAACCTGTTTTCAAAGATTGTCCATATTATGGAGGAGACGTTGCCGAAGGATTATTCAACCAAGGTCTATGCTTGCCGTCTGGTTCTAATCTTACAGATGAGGATAAAAAGAGAATAACAAGTGTTGTAATTAACTTTCAGTTTTAAAATAGAGCCAAGTAGAAGATGGGGAAAGTTAAAACTTATAAAAGATTCTCACTCAATGATAATGTGTTGGATCTTGCAGATCTCAAATTTCTGCCAAGATGGGTTATTTTAGTAATTGATTTGATCATCATCATCGCATCGCTTCTTGTATCTCATTTACTTATACTAGCCTTGGAGGTTAATCATTATAAGGTGTTTCCTCTAGGGTATGTGTTTCTTTTTATTCTGGCGGTTAATGTTTTGTTTATGTATATATTCAAAACCTATTTGGGCGTTATAAGGCACTCTACGTTTGTAGATCTTTTCAAGATATTTTTGGCTAATCTGTGTTGTGTTTTAACTATTGTTGCTATCAATTATTCATACTTTTTGATTGTTAATAAAAAAATAGTTCTTATTCCATTTCTGGGGTTGTATTTTGCTATTTCCTGTTTGTTTTTATTTGTTTTCAGGCTTTGTGTAAAAGGTTTTTTCAATATTATAAAAGAAAATAAGAGGAGTAATAGTAGGAAAAAAATCTATATTCTGGGAGATGATGATACTTCTGTGGCTATTGCCCAGGTTATTTTGTCTAATCCTAATTTACCATTTGATATTAGAGGTTTTATATCTTATCATGATAAAAGGTTGAATGTTAAACTTTTAGATAGGAAAGTTGTCGCGAAGTCAAAATTTATTAGTAATCTCAAAAATGGGATTAACGAAGTTAGTAGTGTCTTGGTGATTAAAGAAGCCTTACAAAAAGAAGAATTGGACTTTTGGGTTAATATTTTTCTTGAGTACAATTTGAAAATCTATAAAGCACCAGCGTTGCAAAAATTACGTACTAATGATATCGTTAATCAGATTAATAGAATCCAGATTGAGGACTTGCTCAATAGGAAGCAAATCAAACTAGATAATCTAGAAATCAGAAAGCGACATTTCCAAAAAACGGTTTTGGTTACTGGCGGTGCAGGATCTATTGGAAATGAGATTGTAAGACAGGTTGCTCTTCTGAATCCAATGCAGATTATAATTTTGGATCAATCGGAGACACCTCTTCACGAAACAGAGTTAGAAATGAGAGAAACCTATCCTCACATCAACTTCAAATTTGTTTTGGCAGATATATCCAATTATAGTCGTTTGGAACCATTGTTTAAAAAGTATAACTTCTCTATGGTTTATCATGCTGCAGCGTATAAACATGTTCCTATTGTAGAAGATAATCCGCACGAAGCAGTTCTTGTAAACGTAATGGGAACCAAAAATCTAGCATTACTAGCTAATAAATATGGTGTCAATAGATTTGTAATGGTTTCTACAGATAAAGCCGTGAATCCTACCAATGTAATGGGTGCGTCCAAAAGAGTTGCCGAATTATTTGTTCAATCTTTGCAAAATCTACAAGGTAATACTACGAAATTTATTACCACTAGGTTTGGGAATGTTCTTGGTTCCAATGGTTCTGTAATCCCACATTTCAGAAAGCAAATTGAAAAAGGAGGTCCAGTTACTATTACACATCCGGAAATTGTAAGATACTTTATGACCATTGCAGAGGCTTGCGAGTTGGTTTTGAATGCCGGAACTATGGGTGTGGGTGGAGAGATCTATGTTTTTGATATGGGTGAGCCTGTGAAGATTCTTGACTTGGCGAAAAGAATGATAAAGCTTTCCGGCTTTGAACCAGATATTGATATTAAAATAGTTTACACAGGACTGAGGCCTGGTGAAAAATTGTACGAAGAACTTCTAAGTGATGATACTCGTACACTGCCAACATCTCACGAAAAAATTATGATTTCCAAAGATCCATGTATGCAATTTGAAGAGATTGATGAACTAACAGACCTTATTATAGATTTTTCTAAGAAAGAAGAGAAGCAAGAAATTGTAAGAATACTAAAAATAATCGTAAAAGAATTTAAAAGCAATAATTCTATTTACGAATCGTTAGATAAATAAGAATTCCTATATTTGCAAACCTTCAATTTAAGAAATCATTTATGAGAAGAGCTTTATCCATAATTTTTATGGCTTCAATGTTTTGTATTATATTTTCATGTAAAGTAAAAGATGATATCGATTACATGAAAAACATAGAGCAAACAGCAGTTCAAACATCTATTCAAACATCTACTTTTACGATTCAGCCAGGCGATCAATTAATGATTTCTGTTACAGCAAAAGATAATGATATAGCCAAACCATTTAATCAAAATTATTCTTCTAGTAATGTTTCACAATATTCGCTTTCTAGTAGTAATTTGCCAATGCAAGGGCAGTCGTCTGTATCTGGACCTACTTATCTAGTAGACTCTAAAGGTGATATACAATTTCCTACTTTGGGTACAATCAATACAAGTGGTAAAAATATAGAAGAGTTTCGAGAGATTCTTAAAGAACAATTAAGAAAATACATAAAAGAACCTGGGGTTAGCGTTAGAAATACGAATTTTAAAATTACAATATTGGGAGAAGTAAGCAAACCAGGCGCTTTCACTGTTCCAGATGGGCAATCTATGACTCTTCTTGCAGCCTTGGGTTTAGCGGGCGATTTGACTATCTACGGTCAAAGGACAAACGTTCTAATCATTAGGAATGTTGATGGAGCCACTACCAAACAATTTATAGATTTGACAGATGCAGGGTTTATGAACTCTCCGTACTACTATGTGAAGCAGAATGATGTGATCTATGTTACTCCTAATAAAACCAGAAAAAATTCATCGGCATATGGTCCTCAAACGGGGGTTTTGATATCTATAGCGTCTGTACTTGTGGGGCTTTTAGCTTTGCTGTTCAGGTAGATGTTTTTATCGGCACATACTCACTTTTTGATGAAAAATCTAATAACCACTTTATCTATTAAGATGATATTGGGTCGTTATTAGTGATTTTAGGAGCTTGGTTAATTAATGATTTTATCACAATTTAGAATGTCAATAAGTGTCTTGTTTGCCCATTATTATCACAAAAAATAATTCTTTTGTTAAAGAAAAACTAAATAATTTTTGGAAACGTAGTGGAACTAGCTTCTCAGGATAATACTTGATATGATTTTACAGAGAAGCTAATGATGTTTTCAAGTCTGGTATGCTATGGAAGAGTAGCTTTTGTATTGAATGATATAAGTAAAGGAAATTTTAACTATGGTTACAACTATAATTATAGTTACAATAATAAATAAGTCTTTTTAAATGAATAACGTTACGACAAAAGAAGAGGAAATCAATGTAAGAGAAATTTTAAAACCATATTTGAAAAAATGGTATTGGTTTTTCATAAGTGTTTTTATCATGTTGATTTTAGCAGTTATATATGTTAAAACTACAGCTCCTGTTTATAAAATACAGTCTTCTGTCCTAATAAAGGATGCTAAGAAAATGTCTTCTGCATCTGGTGACTTTGGCGTACTTTCTGGTCTTGGAGGTTTTGCCGGTATGGGGACTAATAGTATTGAAAATGAATTAGAAATTTTTAAATCTAAAAAGATTGTAAAAGATGTTTCTAATAAACTTAAAATACAAGTTTCTATTTTTTCCAGAGAAAAATTCTATGATGTAGAATTGTATAAAGACTCTTCTCCATATGATATATACGTTGTAAATGAAAAAGAATATGAAGAAGTACCTAAAAAACCTATAGATTTTAACGTTGAAGGGAATAAAGTGACACTCTCTTCAAAAGAAATCGGAAAAGATGTTGTAGGTTCTTTAAACAAATTAATTAGTCTGCCTTTTGCCAATATAATCATTACAAAAAATCCAAATTTTAACAAGAAAAAAGTTAAAAAATTAGATTTAGATGACTTTTATTTTAGTTACTCGGATGCTGAAGGGTTAGCGGATAATTTGCAAAAAGATATAGCGGTAGATCTTACGGATAAGGAAGCTACAGTTATAGGCTTGTCTATTAATCATCAGAATAAAGATAAGGGTAAGGATATCCTAGATGCTATAACAGATACTTATAACGAGTATGCCATTGTAGATAAAAACACAGAATCTAAAAAAACGAAAGACTTTATAGATGAGAGGATTAATATTATATCCAAGGAGCTAGGTGACGTAGAAACAGAAAGACAGCAGTTTAAAGTAGAACATAAGATTGTGGATCTTCCTTCAGAAGCCAGACTTAATTTACAATTGACTACAGAAGCTCAAAAGAGAGAGCTAGAACTCGATACACAATTGGAGCTTACTAATGTATTGATTAATTACATCAATTCTCCGGCCAATAATAATCAATTAATACCAACTAATATTGGGATAGACAGCCCAACAGCAACTTCAAATATTTCTGCATATAACAAGTTAATTCTTGATAGAAATAGAATGTTGGAGAATGCCACTCCAGAAAACCCATTGGTTGTAGAAATTACCAAAGATATCAATGCCTTGAAAACAGCTCTTAAAGAGAGTCTGTATAAAGCTAGTACCAACTTACAGATTTCAAAAAGAGATGTTACCAAGTATGCGAATGAGAAAGATAATAAAATCCAACAAATTCCTTATCAGGAAAAACTTTTTAGAAATATAGAACGTCAGCAACAGATCAAGGAAAATCTTTATCTTTTACTACTTCAAAAAAGAGAAGAGGCTGCCATTTCTATGGCCATTACTGGAGAAAAAGCTAGAGTTATAGATTATGCTTTTGTAGACAAAAAACCTGTTGCACCAAAAAAAATAATCAGTATCCTAATCTCATTTTTTGTAGGTCTTCTGATTCCTGCCGCTTTTATATATCTTAAAGAACTTTTCAGTAATCAAATAGTTACAAAACACGACTTAGAGAAATTAACAAGAGTTCCTATTTTAGCAGAAATTCCAAGATTGTCTAGAAAAGAAGATGAGTTGATAAAAATAAATGATGTCTCTCCATTAGCAGAAGCATTCAGAATATTGGTTACCAATATCAAGTTTATTTTACCTAAAAAGGATTCAGCAAAAATTATTTTTGTGACATCTACTGTAAAGGGAGAAGGGAAAACCTTTGTGTCAGTTAATTTATCTCTAGCACTTTCTTCAACTAAAAATAATGTTTTAGTCATTGGTTCTGATATCAGAAATCCACAGTTGCAAAGATATAATCCGGCAATGAAGGGTTCCAAAGGGCTTACAGAGTTTTTATATGGAGATATAGAACAGGCGAGAGAAATTATCCATCCAAGCGGTTTTATTAAGAATTGTGATTTTATCTATTCTGGTAGTATCCCTCCAAATCCTGCAGAACTGTTACAGAATGGACGATATGAAAAGCTTATTGAACAAGTGAAAAATGATTATCAATATATTATTCTAGATACCGCACCTCTTATGTTGGTAACAGATTCTTTCCTGATTTCTCATGTTGCAGATACAACGTTGTATGTAACTAGATCAGAAGTAAGTGAAAAAGGATTTGTAGATTTTGCAAACAAAAATGTTGAGGCTAAAAAAATTAACAATGTTGCATTTGTCCTGAATGATATCCATAAAACTAATTTTGGTTATGGGAACAAGTATGGTTACGGATATCAAGCGGAAGAACAAAGTTTTTTTCAAAAGGTTAAGAACATTTTTTAAATAGATGACAATATTTTTGGATAATTTCAAAAAAAAACTACTTGGTTTTGGCGTAGATGGCTCTGTTTTCTATACTGTAATGGGCCGTTTTTTACAAGGTCTCGGAGGTTTGTTTACAGTAATACTGGTTGCTCAATTTTTATCAAAAAGCGAGCAAGGCTATTACTTTACCTTCAGTAGTATATTGGCTATCCAGATTTTTTTTGAATTAGGATTGTCTGGTATTATTGTTCAGTTTATTGCCCACGAGATGTCTGATCTTTACATAGAGAATAACGGAACCTCAATTTCAGGAAACGGACAAAATCTTTCTAGGCTGTCATCATTGCTAAAATTTTCTGTTAAATGGTTTTTTATTATGGCCATAGTTTTGCTGGTAGTTTTAGTAGTTTCTGGGTTCTGTTTTTTTTCAAATTTTGGAAAAGATACCAATGATGCTATTGTTTGGAAATCGCCTTGGGTGATAATATCTTTAAGTACGTCATTTTCTTTAATAATTAGTCCATTTTTATCTTTTTTTGAAGGAATAGGCCAAATAAAAGATGTCGCAAAATTTAAATTGATTCAGATCACATTACAACTATTATTGTTAGTTTTTGGTCTTTACTTTGGATGGAAACTCTTTGCCTATCCAATAGCTAATTTTGTATCAATACTTATTTTGCCACTATGTATTATATTCTCTTCAAAGATTAAGATTCTAAAAGATGTTTGGAAAAAACACGGTACTTACAATGTAGATTATAAAAAAGAAATCTTTCCTTTGCAATGGAAGATCTCTCTAAGTTGGATCAGTGGTTACTTTATCTATCAGTTGTTTAATCCAGTGATATTTGCTTATGAAGGAGCTGTAGTAGCAGGTCAAATGGGCGTTAGCTTAGCTATCATAAACGGTGTACTGCTTGTGTCTTTAAGTTGGGTCAATACAAAAATTCCTGTTTTTTCTACACTCATTGCGAGAAAAGAATATCAAAAATTGGATGCACTATTTAGGAAAACTTTATTTCATTCTACAAGCATCAGTATTATCGGTATTACATTTGTGATTTTGAGCTATTGCGCTCTAAAATATTTTCAAATAGATTATTATAAAAGATTTTTACCACTTGGATTATTCTCCACGTTGATTTTTGGATTTTTGATTAATCAAGTAATATCTTCTTTAGCAATCTATTTGAGATGCCATAAAAAAGAACCATTGTTGGTGTACTCTGTTGTTTCTGCCATATTAATATGTTTTTCCACACTTTTTGTGGGTAAATTTTTGGGGATTAAAGGCATAATCTATGGTTTTAGTTTTTTAATTGTTTTCTTTTGTTTTCCGTGGGCACTTTATATTTTTTTAAAAAAAAGGAAAGAATGGCATTAGTAATATATTGATTTTAGATTTTTATCATGAGTAACAGAACACTTGCAATCACAATTCCTACTTATAATAGAAAAGAAATATTGATGGAAAACATTGATATGATTTTTGATGATATTGTAAAATATAATGTCTCTCTTTATATATCAGACGATAGTAATAATAATGAGACAAAAGATAGTGTAGAAAAATTGCAGAAAAAATATAATAATATATTTTATTCTAAAAATGAACCAAGTCTAGGGCATGATAAAAATTATATCAAAACAATGTCTTTACCCAAAGAAGATTACATCTGGTATCTTGGTGACTCTATGGTCATAGAAAATGGCGCAATAGAAAAAATTATAAATATTATTGCATTAGACGATTACAACTATATTGCCGTCAATGCTCAGGAAAGAAAATTAGATCTTGAATCTAAAGTTTATACAAACTTAAAAGAAGCTTTTGATGAAATTGGGTGGCATCTTACGCTAACTGGAGCAACAATATACAAAAGATCAACTTTGAATGTTGAAAAGATTAACTTTTCAGAAGTTCCCAATTTTCCACAATTAGCTTTAATTTTTAAAAACTTTGATGGGAAAAACATATTTTGGACAAACCAAAAATTGATACACTCAAACAAAAAAAAGGTAAGTTATTGGAAAAAGGATATTTTTAAAGTTTTTATAGGAGATTATTCAAAAAGTTTGAGGTATATTTTTAAAGACAAAGATTTTGACATCACTACATTAACCTATATGCATGTACATAAATCTGGTCTTTTTGGATTGACGAATTTGATAAATTTGAAAATTGAAGGTGTTTTAGAAGATACCGTATTATCAGAATATCGTGAGGTAATTAAAAGAATGAGCTTTGGGAAAAGGTTTTTTTTAATGATTATAAAGATAGTACCTGATTTTTTATTAAAAAGGTTTGTTTCTTTGATAATTACTTTAAGATAAATTTTATTAAAATAATATTTAAAAATGAAAATAAGGATAAAAAACATGTTATTTTAAAATAAATTAGAGGTTTATGATGTATTATTATTTGATCTTTTTTTTATCATCTTGTTTATCTCTATTTGGGAATTGGCGGCATAGAAATATAGTCTCTTATATTTTAATAACTGTTTTAGTTTTGTTTGCAGGCACAAGATTAGATATAGATGCAGATTACTTTATGTATTATAAAAATTTTCAATACATAGAGAAGACGCCCGAAGATTTTAAAGCTAGACTAATTACTTTAGAATGGTGCATGTATTTTTTTCCACATTTTTTTGAATTATTTTCAAGTTCAAAAATTGAAATTATTAGAGCCTCATTTTTTGCATTTGCTTTTTTTGGAGTGGTTACCAAAATTGTTGCCATGAAGAAATTTGCAGAGTTTTTTTTCTTAAGTATCATTCTCTATGTAAGTAACCTCTATTTTATGCAGGAGATGACAACAATACGTTCTGGTGTTGCTGCCGGTATTTTTATTCTTGCATTAGATGATCTGGATAAAAAAAATAACAAAGGTTTTCTTATAAAATTATTATGCTGTTTTTTCTTTCACTCCTCTAGTATATTATTTCTTATTCCTTGGATTGCCCTAAAATTCAAAATAAACATAAAGTTTTATTATTTTACAGCTATCGTTTCGCTAGCATTAGCGATGCTTAAAGTCAATGTTTTGACCCTTCTCTTTTTAGATAGAATTTTCCCCAGAGTAGAAGGTTACATAAAAGCAATGGAATGGATGAAAGAAAAAGAGGCTAACATTTTTAATTTTAAGGCTCTTTTCGCTATATTAATTATTATTCTTTTTGGATTATTTTATAAAAAAATGAAAGATGTACAATATTTTGATACATTGTTCAAAATACATATTATATCACTTTCTTTATTTTTCTTACTTAGTGGTAGTGCTCAGGTGTTCTCTATCAGAACTTTTGAAATGTTTTCCATCATACAATGCTTGCTTTACCCTTTGATTGTACATATCTTTCCAAAAAAAATGAAGATATTTGGTTGGGTTATCATTATATTGTTTTCATTAATCCAAATCTATTACATTATAGACGTTGCTGATATATACGAACCTTATGAAACTTGGTTTTTTTAAAAAAAAATATCTATGATGAAAATATTGTTCGGAATTGTTTGTTTTAGAGAAAAATTTTGGGAAACAAAATCTTTTATTAGCCTTTTGGCATCTGTAGAAAACTATCAGAAACCAATCTCTATTTTTGTATTTGATAATACCGATGATCTAGGTTGGGACGCTTATAGCAGTTATACCACTACCGAATTTGCACAGGTGGATTATAAACATAATCCCAAAAATCCGGGCATTGCAGTTGCATATAACACTATCGCAAGACATGCCAGAGAACAGCATTTTTCCCATATAGTTTTTCTAGATCAAGATACAGAACTACCAAGCAACTTTTTTTCGGAATATCTTAAGACGATAGACTTGGACTTGGACATAGCAGCTCCTCTCATATATGAAAATCGAAAACTATTATCGCCATCTATTTATAAAAATTATAGAACCTCATTTTATGATAAAATAGACAATGATAAGATAAAACTAAAAGGAAATAGTTGTATAAACTCGGGATTACTCGTTAAAACAGATTTTTTCTTTAAAATCGGGGGATATAATGAAACATTAAGACTAGATTTTTGCGACCACGAGTTCATCAAAAGAGCAGCCGATAATACTCAGTTTCTAAATATTATACCTGTAAAATTGGAACAAAATTTTTCTACCAATACAAACCCATTAGACAAGGCATTGTTTAGGTACGACTTGTTTTCTAAAGATGTTAAAGCATTTAAAAAAATTAATAAAAATGATATAAAAATTGCATTATTTGTAGATTTGCCCCATATAATTAGACTGACTTTACAATACAAAAGTTTTGCTTTTATCAAGCAAAGATTTTTTTAAAACCAAAACAATGAAGAAAAAAATATCTGTCTGTATGGCAACCTACAACGGAGAGCAGTACATAAAAGAACAATTAGAATCTATACTTTCTCAGTTAGGAAATCAGGACGAAGTAATTATTTCGGATGATCATTCTACAGATAATACATTGGATATTGTAAATAGATTATCGGATAATAGAATTCGAGTTTTTTTAAATGATAATAAAAATGGATTAACTTATAATTTTGAAAATGCAATAAAAAAAGCAACTGGAGATTATATTTTTCTTTCTGACCAGGATGATGTTTGGTTACCTAATAAAGTTCAGTTAGCTGTAGAGGCATTTCAAAAAAATGATGTTGTTGTTAGTAATTGCAAAATTACAGATGGAGAATTATTTGTAATAAATGAATCTTATTTTAAATTGAATAATTCCCAAAAAGGATTTTTTAAGAATTTTTATAGAAGTTCATATCTTGGTTGTTGTACTGCATTTAAAAAAGAAATTTTAGTAGATATTTTGCCTTTTCCTAGAAATCTTTACCTATATCATGATTGGTGGATAGGATATTTATCTGACATGAAATACAAAGTGAAATTTATAGAAACTCCATGTCTTCTATATAGAAGACATGATAATAATATGTCTTCAACTGGTGGGACATCAAAGCAAAGTTTATTTAAAAGAATTAGAGATCGTTTTCAGTTGTTGTATCTCGGTAATCTTAGATTATTAAAATTAAAATAAATATGATTTTTAAATTATTTTGGATAGTGCGGGCTTTATTATTCAAACCTTTTTTTGGGAGATTTGGCTTTGTATCATATATAGGGAAGCCAATTTTTATCAAAGGAAGTAAAAAAATTTTTATAGGTAAAAATGTAAGGATTTTTCCACATTTAAGAATAGAAGCATATGAGAACGCTAAGATTGTAATTGAAGATAATGTAGGGATAGGTCAAAATGTTCATATCACATCCGCATCCAATTTGATTATAGGTAGTAACACAACTATTTTAGCCAATACGTTTATTACAAATATAGATCACGAATATAAAGAAATTGGGAAACATATTTTAGATCAGCCAATGATAGTAAAGGAAACTAGAATTGGAGAAAATTGCTTTATAGGGATTGGTGTTGCAATACAGGCTGGCACAATTCTAGGGAAACAATGTATCGTTGGATCTAATTCTGTAGTTCGAGGTAGTTTTCCAGATTATTCGGTGATTGCTGGATCGCCTGCAAAAATCATTAAAAAATATAATTTTAAAACGCAAAACTGGGAAAAAATTTAGTAACCATGAATATACTTATTACGGGAGGAGCCGGATTTATTGGAAGTAATCTAGCCTTAAAATTAATAGCAAAGGGACACTCTATTACAGTATTGGATAATCTTTCTACTCAAATCCATGGAGATAATCCTAAAGAAACATCGCCACTTTATCAAAGTATCTTAGGTAAAGTTTCATTTATAGAAGGCTCTGTTACCAATGTAGATGATTGGAAAATTGCATTGGAAGGGCAAGATGTTATTGTCCATTACGCTGCAGAAACTGGTACAGGACAATCTATGTACGAGGTACAAAAATATGTAGATGTAAATGTAAATGGGACATCAATAATGCTCGACCTCTTGGTAAACGGAAATTACAATGTGAAAAAAATTGTTGTAGCTTCATCTCGATCTATATATGGAGAAGGAAAGTACATTAGTAAAGAATTAGGAGCTGTATATCCAAAACATCGTATAGCAGATGATATGGATAAAGGGAATTTTGAACCCATTTATAAGAATTCTTCAGAACTTACATTGGTTGCAACAGATGAAGATTCAAAAATACACCCTTCTTCTGTTTATGGAATTACAAAACAAAATCAGGAGCAGATGGTACTTACAGTTTGTCCTACTATTGGTATTGCGGGGGTCGCTTTTCGTTATCAAAATGTTTATGGTCCAGGGCAATCTCTCAAAAATCCGTACACAGGTATTTTATCAATTTTTTCTACACAAATCAAAAATGGTAATGGTATCAATATTTTTGAAGACGGAAAAGAAAGTAGAGACTTTGTTTTTATAGATGATGTCGTAGATGCTACTATTTTAGGAATAGAAAAAAATGAAGCAGACAATCAGGTTTTCAATGTAGGAACAGGTGTGGCTACAGATGTAATCACTGTTGCAGAATTACTTTCCAAAAATTATGGTGTAGAAGTTCCTATCACAATCTCTGGGAATTACAGGTTAGGAGACATCCGTCATAACTTTGCAGATCTTACAAAAATAAAAAATGCGCTTGGGTTTGAACCAAAATTTACATTTGAACAAGGTTTGAAGCAATTTACTGAATGGGTTAATACCCAAGAAGTAGAAAAAGACAGATATCAGGAATCTATCGATGAGATGAAAGCAAAAGGGTTATATAAATAGTCATGTTGGAAAATAAAAAAATACTCTTTGTATCAGTAAGTTTTTTTAATTATGAAAAAATAATTAAAAATAAATTGGAGCAAAGAGGTGCAATTGTCGATTTATACGATGAAAGACCATCCAATTCTATTTTTATTAAAGGATTGTTAAGAATTAAAAGAGATGCTTATGCTCTACAAATCAAAAAATATTATTCTAATATTTTAGAAGAGGTAAAAAATAAAAAATATGACTATTTCTTATTAATAAAAGGAGAAGTTATTCCTATTTACTTTATAAAAATGGTAAAAGAATTAAATCCAGGCATCGTTTTGATATATTATAACTTTGACTCATTTTATAATAATCCTAATGCATTAGATTTTTTACCATTATTTGATCATAATTTTACATTTGATACAGAAGATGCTGAAAAGTATAATCTCAATTTCAGACCTTTATTTTACTCAGATGATTATGAAAAAATTAGATTAGAAAAACAAGAAAACAAAACAAATTACGATATAGCTTTCATCGGAACAGCTCATTCAGATCGTTATCTAATAAGTGAAGGAGTTTCTAAAGAAGCAAAAAAAATAGGTCTTAAACATTTTGCTTATTATTATTCTCAAGGTAGAAGCGTTTTTTTATTTAAAAAGCTTTTTGATAAATCATTTAAAAAATTTGATTATAAAAAACTTTCTTTTAATAGTCTGTCACATTCTCAAATTATAGATATATATAAAAGTTGTAATTATATTTTAGATATTAATCATCCTAGTCAAAAGGGACTTACAATGAGAACTTTTGAAGCATTAGGTGCTGGAAAGAAACTAATAACAACAAATACAGAGATTGCTAAATACAAGATTTTTGAAAGTGGAAATGTATTATTAATAGATAGAAATACAGTGAAACTGGAACCGGATTTTTTCAAAAGTAGCAGAGTAGACTTTGATGATCAAACTCTATATGCTATGTCTATAGACGGATGGATTGATAATATATTTTTTATAAAAGCACAAATGCCGAAATGGTTTTAGAAATAAAATCTGTTAATGTTTTTTTTTAACATAATTTTAATATATTTGTAGATAACTGACAACCAAAAAACATGAAAAAAATACTATTCCTTTAGGGTTAGCGTTTAAAATAAAGTTTTATGAAAGTAAAAACTTATTTGAAAGTATCTAATCCTATAAATAGATGTCTCTTTATTAATGTAAGTGATATCTCACTTAAGCTTTTTCGAGGCAAAAAACTCCGAAAATCTTTTAAAGTAGTTAGATATAATTCCGGGAAAAATAGAAAAAGTATTCTGGAATATGTAAATCGTTTGAATATCAAAATAATTGTAATTGAAACCTCTAATTTAAATCACTTGCCAGAAAATTTAACAAATGATATTATTGAAGCAAGACTAAATGGTGTAAGGGTATATGATGCACAAGAGTTTTATGAAAAAGTAAATAGAAGAATACCTCTGGTAAAGCTCAATTCTAATGAGTATTTGGCAGATGATATTTTTTCTATAGGACTTAAACATCATTCAGGATTATCATCAAAAAGAATTATTGATGTTGCAATAGCGTTATTGCTCCTGCCAATAGCTTTACCATTGGTGCTTTTAGGCTGTTTGTTAACTTTTATTTCTTCTTCTGGGAAAGTGCTTTTTGTACAAGAAAGAATAGGAGTAAGCTCTAAAAAGTTCAAGATTTATAAAATAAGGACAATGAAATCCAAGCACAACGGAGGATATACAACCTCTAATGATGATCGGATTACAATAATCGGGAAATTTCTAAGACTTTCCAAAATAGATGAACTGCCACAGTTATACAATATCCTTAAAGGAGATATGAGTCTTATAGGGCCAAGGCCGGAAAGACCAGAATTTGTGGATATTTATAAAGAAGAGAATGCATATTTTGATTTGAGACATATTATTAAACCGGGAGTTACAGGATGGGCACAAGTTAATTTACCAAAAGCAACACCAGAAGATAATCTTAAAAAACTGGAATATGATCTTTATTATATAAAAAATTATTCTCCTAAATTAGATATTGAAATTATCTTAAGAACAATAAAAGTTGTTCTTACTATGAATAGTAACTAAATAATATTTTAACCATGAAAACACAGAAAGTTGGTATTACTTTTTCTTCTTTTGATTTGCTTCACGCAGGACATATAAAAATGCTAGAAGAAGCAAAAACTGTTTGTGATTACCTAATCGTAGGACTACAATTAGACCCAACATTTGACCGTCCTAACAAAAACAAACCTTCACAATCTATTGTAGAACGTTATATTCAATTAAAAGCATGTAAAGATGTAGACGAGATTATCCCATATAATACAGAGGAAGATCTTATGGATATCTTGCAATCTTTTGTTGTAGATGTACGCATTATTGGGAGCGATTACAAGGATAAAAATTTCACAGGAAAAGATTATTGCGAAGAAAAGGGAATAGAAATTTTTTTCAATAAAAGAGACCATAGATTTTCCAGTTCAGCTCTTAAAAAGGCTGTTTTTGAACAAGAATTAGAAAAAACAAAAAGACAATAATATATGAAGATTAAAGAAACACCACTTAAAGATTGTTATATTATAGAACCAACTGTATTTGAAGATGATAGGGGGTATTTTTATGAGAAATATAATGAAAAGAAATTTGAAGAAATAACAGGTCTTAATGGGCATTTTGTTCAAGATAATATTTCGAAATCATCTTATGGTGTTCTCAGAGGTATACATCTTCAAAAAGGAGAACATGCACAAGCAAAGCTCGTATCATGTCTTGAAGGCAAAGTTTATGATGTTGCAGTAGATTTAAGAGAAGATTCTCCTACTTTTGGTAAATGGTTTGGAATAGAATTGACTCCTGAAAACAAATTGCAACTATATGTTCCAAGAGGTTTTGGTCATGGATTTTCTGTTTTAAGTGAAACCGCGATTTTTGCTTATAAATGCGATAATTTTTATAATAAAGAATCAGAAGGAAGCGTATTGTGGAATGATGAGACTCTAAAAATTGATTGGCAGTTACCTGCTCAGGATGTTATACTTTCTGAAAAAGATCTTAATTCCCCAACATTCAATGATGGAAATTTTTAATAGATTAAGGATTATATTTTTTCTATTATCTACGTTATTATCTGCGCAGTCAGAAATGCCAATTATGGCATTTCACTCCTTTACACCTCAAACATCAACATTAGCGAACTTTAAAAAATTTAAAGAAGCCGGTTTTAATTTAAACCATACGATATTTAAAAATAATGAACAAGTTCAAACTGCTTTGGACTTAGCTCAAAAGGTTGGGATAAAAATGGTTATTTACTCAGATGAGTTAATAACAAATACAGAAGCAACCGTGAAAAGATTTAAAAATCATCCAGCTTTGTATGGTTATTTTGTAGCAGACGAACCTTCTCCGGGAGATTTTTCCAAGTTGAATAGTTTGATAACCAAAATAAAACTTTTAGATCCACAAAGTGTTGTCTATGTCAATCTATTCCCCAATTATGCTTCAGAAGAAAGCTTAGGAAGATTATCTTATCAGAACTATGTTGATGAGTTCAGTAAAAAAGTTGATGTTGAATTTCTTTCATTTGATAATTATCCAATCATCGATAATAATTTGAGGAATAATTGGTATGAAAATTTAGAAATTGTAAGAAAAACATCAATAGATATCAAAAAACCTTTTTGGGCATTTGCATGTTCTACCATACATTCTGTTTACAGGAAGCCAACAATTGGTGGTTTGAAATTACAGCAATTTAGCAACTTGCTTTACGGTGCAAAAGGAATACAATATTTTACCTACATAACAATGGATGATGAGTATTGGAAAATCCACAATTATGGCTATTCTATAGTTTTTAATAATGGTACACCAACGCCAACTTATAATTTAGTTAAACAATTAAATCAGCAAGTCAAAAATCTCTCATGGATCTTTTTGAAGTCCAAAACAGATTCTATATTTCATTTTGGGGATGCTATTCCTCTTGGAACAAAAAAAATGAACTTTATACCTGAAAAATTTAAGATTTTTAAAACATTTGGTAAAAGTGCCTTGGTTTCTTTCATGTCTTCGGGAGCTAGAAAATTTGTAATTATTCAAAATAAAGATATATATAAGCCTCTTGCATTTAACTATCAATTGATAAGTGGCGTTTCTATAGTAGATAGTAAGTCAGGAAAGCTTAAAAAAGCAAGTACAAAAGAAACAATTTATAATATCCCACCTGGTGATATTTTAATATTCACATATTTATAAGGAATCAAAATTTTGATTCCTTTTTTTATTAGTAAATTTGCAAACTTAAAATTGTAGAGAATGCGTACCAAATCTGTAGGTAAAAAGAAAATTAATATTGTAACACTTGGATGTTCCAAAAATGTCTATGACTCAGAAGTTTTGATGGGGCAGCTAGAGGCTAATGGTAAAAAAGTGGTACACGAGGAAAAAGGAGATGTTGTAGTAATTAACACCTGCGGATTCATAGATAATGCAAAAGAGGAAAGTATCAATACAATTCTAGAATATGTTGATCTGAAAAATCAAGGTGTTGTTGAGAAAGTTTTCGTAACGGGATGTCTTTCTGAAAGATATAAACCAGATTTGATTCGTGAGATTCCAGATGTTGATCAATATTTTGGGACTAGAGATTTGCCTATTTTATTAAAACATCTTGGTGCAGATTATAAACATGAATTGGTGGGAGAGAGATTGACTACCACACCGAAACATTACGCTTATCTCAAAATTTCTGAAGGTTGTGACAGGCCTTGCTCTTTCTGTGCAATCCCGTTGATGAGAGGTAATCATATTTCTACACCAATCGAAAAATTAGTAATTGAGGCTCAAAAATTAGCTAAAAAAGGCGTGAAAGAATTAATCTTGATTGCTCAGGATTTGACTTTCTATGGACTTGATATCTATAAGAAAAGAGCTTTGGGAGAATTGCTTCAAGAACTTATCAAAGTTGAAGGAATCGAGTGGATTAGACTTCACTACGCTTTTCCGACAGGTTTCCCAGAGGATGTTTTGGATATTATCAGAACAGAACCGAAAATTTGCAATTACATCGATATTCCACTTCAGCATATCAATACAGAGTTGTTGAAGGCTATGAAACGTGGAACAACTTTCGAAAAAACCAATGCTCTTCTTGATAAATTCCGTGAGAAAGTTCCAGATATGGCTATCAGAACAACTTTGATTGTTGGTTTTCCAGGAGAAACAGAAGAAAAGTTCGAAGAACTGAAACAATGGGTCAGAGATCAGAGATTTGACCGTTTAGGTTGCTTCACTTATTCTCATGAGGAAAATACGACTGCTTATGTTTTGGAGGATAATATTCCGGATGATGTAAAACAAAGTAGGGTAGAGGAGATTATGGAAATCCAACAACAGATCTCTTGGGAAAAGAATCAAGAAAAAGTTGGAAAAATTTTCAAATGTATCTTTGATAGAAAAGAAGGCGATTATTTTGTTGGTAGAACAGAGTATGATTCTCCAGATGTAGATAATACTGTTCTTGTTCCGGCTAAAGATGTTTACATCTCAATTGGTGAATTTGCTAATGTAAAAATAACTTCAGCAGAAGATTATGATTTATATGGAGAACTAGTATAAATTCAATTTTAACTAATAATTAAGCCTTCACTTGTTGAAGGCTTTTTTGTTTTCTGTTAATTTTTTAATGGTTTTTGTTTAACTAATTGATATTTAGGATATTATTGTTTTGTTGGATGCTTTTAATTTGATTTTACGTAATAAATTATTGAATTATTATTAATTATTTGTTTTATTGATTTTATAAATAATTATTTAGCGTATTAATTGAATAGTTTTAGCTAATATTTATTTTAAATTATCAATTAATTAATATTTTTAAAATTATAACTTTTAAAGATAATTATTAATGTATTGATTTTCTTTGTTTTATGGTTGTTGGCGGTTTTATGACTTGTTTAATTAATTAACAAAATGTAAATTATGTTAACATTTTTTAACAAACTCTGTGATTTACTTACAGTAGGTAGTTGTAGAGGTTTTGTATTTTGATTTTTGCCCAATCCAGGCTGGTTTCCGCAAGAAATGAGGTTCGAAAAGTCATTAACGGTATCTTTGCGGAGTCAAAACCCAATAAATATTCAAAATGATAAAAAGAGTTATTCTCGTAATCATAATGATGATTTCAACACTTGGCATTTATTCCTTCAAGAGTTATGCCACAGATGCCAAAACAAGTTTTGCATCGTACTACCACGATAAGTTTAATGGTAGAAAAACAGCAAGCGGAGAAATTTTCAGTAACAATGCTTTAACCGCTGCTAACAAAACACTTCCTTTCGGGACAGAAGTAAAAATTACTAATTTGATTTCTGGGAAAAGTGTTGTAGTGAGAGTGAACGATAGAGGCCCTTACCACTCGTCTAGAGCCTTTGATCTTTCTAAAGCTGCATTTGATTCAATTGGTGACCTAAGAAAAGGAACCATCGCTATTGAATACGAAATTATCGACTAAGATTACCTTAATTAAATTAAAACCGCCAATCAAAATTTTGATTGGCGGTTTTTTTATTGCTTAAAATTTATATTCGATCTTGTTCTAACGAAGTCATTTTGTTTAATAGTTTTTTTTTCATTAGGAAATATTTTCTTCCAATATAGAAATGCAGACTGTTAACTGCAAAAAACAATTGCTGAAGATTAGTATTCAGATATTCATTTTGATTAAAATACAATAAATCGTTTTTAATGTAAAATTCCAGATCTTTTCTGTTTTGCTCATTGATTTCTTCATTGAGTAAAGAATCATTTAGAATGTCTTTTATTTCTTCTTTTAATTTTGATTCCAAAGGTTGCAGATTGTTGAAGTTCTTTTTGATTTTCTCAAAAGGCGTGGTTGTGCTTACAAACTCTAAAGCTTTGCTCAAATCTTTGAATAGATTAAATTTTTCTTCATAGATTTTATCATAATCCAAAAACTCGGAAAACTGATTTCTCATCTCGTATTCTCGATTCTGATTTTTTGCTAGACCTACAAAATAATGATAGATATTAATATCATTTTGAGTGATCTTCTCTTTCAGTATTTTTATTTGATTTTCAAGGATTGGAATTAGCGTTTTAGCTTCGTTGGCTTTATACTTTTTCCCATCATAGTCAAACGTTTTAATCACATAAGTTTTGTCAGCGATAGAATTAATAACATTTTTATCATTCTCCAAAGCGATTAAGGTGTAAACATCTTCCACTTTGTCTTTGGAGAAAAGATCTTCGAATTTATAATTGATTGGCGAAATATTGTCCAGACTCAAATCAAATGGATTAGGATTTTTATTATCGTAATAATTATTGAAAATTTTATTAAAAGTTCCCTTGTTGTAGTTTTCTTTAAATTCAATTTTGAAAGTTTCAAAGTCCAAGTCAAATTGTGTCTTTTCATATTCTACATTTGAAAAAAGCTTTGCCGTTAGTTTCTCATCAGTCGCTTCGAAGTTTTTGAACAAAGTTTTTGCAGGAGAGTTATCTGCATCTTTTGTGATCCCGAGTTTTTGTAATCTGGCAATTCTGTCTTCTGTTGAAGGGTGAGAAGCCCATTGATTTTCTATATTTAATTTTGATTTATTAAAAAGACCAGATTCTGTTGATTTTACAACCGGTAAATCGTTTTTGTAATCAAGCTCATTTTCATTGGCATAAAAATTCATGACATAGAAGTGTTCTCTGTAGATGTTTTTGCTTGATTTTTTTTCAGGGATTTTGCTGTTGTAAAAATTGATAACAGCATTATAAGAATTGTCTGCCAAATCCATTCTCATAAGCGATTCTTCCAAGGCTAAAGAACCAGCAATGTTGGCGGCCACTTCATCCGCATGAAATTCCATTTCTCTGGACAATGCCATATGACGGATGTTTAAAAAAGAGTACATCTTCGTAAGAATCCATTTTATTCCTTGGGTTATCTTAATCGCTAATTCTGCAAAAAAGGCAAAAAATCCACTTGCACTAGCCCAATCTTTTACCGTGTTTTCATAGGATTCATCTTCATTGACTAAGTTGAAAATGATTTGATTAACGTTGTAAACATAACTTCCTACTTTCATAGATCGTTGTGAAAAGTGCCCGAATTCGTGCGCTAAAATGGCTTTAAGTTCTTGCTTTGTACAAGTGTTGACAAGTCCAATTCCAATAATTAAATTCTTTTTGATAGGCAAAAACATACTCCAAAAATTAGAATCGTAGAAAACACTTGCGTTGACATCATAAGCTAAGTAAACTTTTTTGGGAAAGTCTGTTCCGGCTTTTTTGACGATTTCGTCTATCATTTGAAAAAGTTGTGGCTCATCATTTCTATTGATTTCAGTTAGATTGCTTCGGTCGTTGATGTGTTGTTTGAATAGAAATTTTATTAAAAAATAAGAAATTAAAACGCCCAAACTTGCTAATCCAATACCAATCATCACCGTGAAAAACATAGGTTTTATACTGATTATCCAAAGTCCCGCTGCAATACAACCAATGGTTAAAGCAATAGCGGAAAAGAATAACAAAATGTAAACAATAATGAACAGAACAATAGCAATAATTGCTGATGTGCTTTTTTTCTTAAACTCTGGAGAAACCTGAATAAACATAAAGGGAATTAATTTTTCATAAAAATAAAGAATCAAACTCTATTTTTTCGAATATATTTAATTAATTGTTTAAGAAATTTTCACAAAAAAACCGCTCAGAGAAATCTGAACGGTTTAATTTATATTATTTCAGTAACTGACTGTTACATCATTCCTGGCATTCCGCCACCCATTGGCATTGCAGGCTCGTCTTTTTTAACTTCAGTGATAACACATTCAGTTGTTAAAAGCATTCCTGAAACAGAAGCCGCGTTTTCTAAAGCAACTCTTGTTACTTTAGTTGGATCAATGATTCCAGCTTCTAGCATATTTACAAATTCGTCAGTTTTAGCATTGTAACCAAAATCTGCAGTTCCTTCCGCTACTTTAGCAACGATTACAGAACCTTCACCTCCTGCGTTAGCAACGATTTGTCTCAATGGCTCTTCAATCGCTCTTTTTACGATTTTTATACCTGTAGTTTCATCAGCATTATCACCTTGGAAGTTAAGGGCTGAAACAGCTCTTACCAAAGCTACACCACCACCAGCAACGATTCCTTCTTCAACTGCAGCTCTTGTAGCGTGAAGCGCATCATCCACTCTGTCTTTTTTCTCCTTCATTTCAACTTCTGAAGCAGCACCTACGTAAAGTACAGCAACACCACCAGCTAACTTAGCCAATCTCTCCTGAAGTTTTTCTCTGTCATAATCAGAAGTTGTAGTTTCCATCTGAGCTTTGATTTGAGAAACTCTTCCTTTGATTTGAGCTTCGTCACCACCACCGTTTACGATAGTTGTATTGTCTTTATCGATAGAAACTTTTTCAGCAGTTCCTAACATTTCGATAGTTACATTTTCCATTGTGAAACCTCTTTCTTCGGAGATTACAGTTCCACCTGTCAAGATTGCGATGTCTTCCAACATAGCTTTTCTTCTGTCACCGAAACCTGGTGCTTTTACAGCTGCAATTTTAAGAGAACCTCTCAATTTATTTACAACCAAAGTAGCTAAAGCTTCTCCTTCAACTTCTTCAGAGATAATTAATAAAGATTTTCCGCCTTGTGCAACTGGCTCAAGAACTGGCAATAATTCTTTCATAGAAGAGATTTTTTTCTCAACCAAAAGAATGTAAGGATTATCTAATTCGGCAACCATCTTCTCAGGATTAGTTACAAAATAAGGCGATTGGAAACCTCTGTCAAACTGCATACCTTCTACAACATCTACAGTTGTGTCGATACCTTTTGCTTCCTCAACAGTGATTACACCTTCTTTTCCAACTTTTCCAAAAGCTTCAGCGATTAATGAACCGATAGTTTCGTCGTTATTTGCAGAAACAGAAGCAACTTGTTTTACTTTTTCTGTAGAATCACCAACAGTTTGAGATTGAGATTTAAGGTTTTCAACTACGGCAGAAACAGCTTTGTCGATTCCTCTTTTAAGATCCATTGGGTTTGCGCCAGCTGCTACATTTTTAAGACCTTCTCTTACGATAGCTTGTGCCAAAACAGTAGCGGTAGTCGTACCGTCTCCAGCGATGTCATTGGTTTTAGAAGCAACTTCTTTCACCATTTGAGCACCCATATTTTCTACTCTATCTTCTAGTTCTATTTCTTTTGCAACAGACACACCATCTTTAGTCACGTGAGGAGCACCGAAAGATTTTTCGATTACTACGTTTCTACCTTTTGGTCCCAAAGTTACTTTTACTGCATTAGCCAATGCGTCAACACCTCTTTTAAGAGCGTCTCTTGATTCAATATCGAATTTTATTTCTTTTGCCATTTTTTGTTGTATTAATTTACTTTGTACAATGTATTAATGAATTTAATATCCACGTGAATTGAAATCCTTTTAACGTGAATACGCTTTATTTTTACAATTAATTATCCAATAATTCCTAAAAGATCTCCTTCTTTTACAATTAGGTAATCCTTTCCTTCAAATTTCAATTCTGTTCCAGAGTATTTTCCATAAAGCACTTTGTCGCCAACTTTTACAGTTGTTGGTTCATCTTTTTTACCAGGCCCAACTGCAACAACGGTTCCTTCTTGTGGTTTTTCTTTTGCCGTGTCAGGGATAATAAGTCCTGATGCTGTTTTAGTTTCTGCAGGTGTTGGTTCTACCAACACTCTGTCCGCTAATGGTTTGAAATTTACTGACATAATTATATTTTGATTTTAATATTATTCTTCATCGTTATTCTCCAACAATGTGCCAAATGAGACAGAAGTTAGAACTTAGAAGTTAGAAGTTAGATTTGGCAGAATTTTATTTTTATTGCTGAAATTTTGGCAGAAAAAAAGTCATTCAATCGAATGACTTTGTAATGTTGTTTGTAGTTTTTTATCTTTTCCCTGCAGCTTGCATTGGGTTTACTCTTCCACTTGCACCGCCTCTTGCAGTTTCTTTTTGAGCCTGTTTGAAAATCTGGAATTTCGAAGGTGTTTCTATTGAAGCAGTTGCTGCCCAATAGTTATTAGAAGTGTCAATATCAGCTGTTTCTTTCATTGGATCCAATTGAATCGATTTTATTTTTTTATCGAAATAATAGGTTTTAGAAACCTTTTGCTCGTTCGATCTCCAGATTTGAACATTGATTTTATCATTCAGTTTAGTTCCATCTTCAAAAGTAAATTCCAGAATAATTGGCATTACTAGTCCTCCTTTATTAGTGAAATCTATTTGGTATGCAGTAATGTTTTTATTAATTCCGTTTGTTTTATCTTTTGTAGATAATTTTTCAGAAGCTTCCGTTTTTAAAGTATATTCTTTTGAAGTGTCTACTTTTTCTTGTCCTCGATCATATTTGTAATAAAAATCCTGAACATCTTTGTCTCCATCTACATAGAATTTGATGTTTTTATCTTCTCTATTTCTGACTTTAGAAATATCTTCAAATTCATTCTGAAGTGGGCTGTCTGTTTTGTATTTTGTTTCTTTCGCTTCTTTCGGCAGTGCATCAAAATCTGGAACAGCTACAGTCACTTTATCAATTGCAATATCTACAGGATCTGTGCTGTAAAACCAGCCTCTCCAAAACCAATCGAGGTCTTCGCCACTTGCATCTTCCATTGTTCTGAAAAAATCTGCTGGCTCTGGATGACGGAAAGCCCATCTTTTTGCATAAGTTTTGAACGCTTTATCGAATAATTCTCTACCCATAATGGTTTCACGTAGAATATTCAATCCCGTTGCTGGTTTCGAATAAGCATTCGGTCCAAATCTCGCAATGTTTTCAGAATTAGTCATGATTGGCTCTAGTTCGTCTTTGGGAAGTTTCATGTAATCTACAATTGTCCAAGCTGGTCCACGTTTGGAAGGAAATTTATTATCCCACTTTTCTTCTGTCAAATACTCTACAAAAGTGTTCAAACCTTCATCTATCCAAGACCATTGTCTTTCGTCAGAATTGATGATCATCGGGAAAAAGTTGTGCCCAACTTCGTGGATAATTACACCCAACATTCCGTTTTTGATAGCTTCAGAATAAGTTCCGTCTTTCTCGGTTCTTCCGTAATTGAAACAGATCATTGGGTATTCCATTCCGTTGGAAGCTTCTACAGATTGCGCCACTGGATATGGATAAGGAATAGTGAATTCTGAGTAAGTTTTAATCGTATGAGCAACCGCTTTTGTTGAGAATTTTCTGTACAATCCATAAGCTTCTTTTCCGTAGAAACTCATCGCCATTACTTTGTTGTTGTTTTCAGGAATGGTAACTCGCATTCCGTCCCAAACAAATTTTCTTGATGATCCCCAAGCAAAATCACGAACATCATTCGCTTCGAATTTCCATATTTTTCTTTCCTTAGATTTAGATTTTTCAGCTTTTTTAGCTTCGTCTAATGTTACAATTTCTATTGGTTCGTTTGAGTTTTCCGCTTGCTTATATCTTGCCAATTGAGCTGATGTCAAAACTTGGTCGTAATTTTTACATTCGCCAGTTCCACCAATGATGTGATCTGCCGGAACATTCATAGAAACTTTAAAGTTTCCGAAAACCAATGCAAATTCACCACGACCTGTAAACTGATGATTTTGCCATCCGTGGAAATCGCTGTAAACACACATTCTCGGATACCATTGTGTCATTGTGTAAAGATCGTTGCCATCTTCTGGGAAGTTTTCATAACCGCCACGACCTCCTTTTTCCATACGATTTGGGATGTTGTAATTCCAATCTACTTTGAAAGTGAATTTCTCCCCAGCTTTCAACGGTTTTTCAAGATCGATTCTCATCATCGTTTTATTAACAACATATTTTATAGGAGAGCCTTTGCTATCTGTTACTTTTTCAAGATTTACACCATAGCCATCATCTTTTGCAGGAAGATCAGAGGTTTTTAATTTATCAATATTGGCTCCTTTTGGTAGGGTAGAAGAAGATGGATAATCGGCATTTTTGACAGAAGATTGTTGGTTCTCATCTAGTTGTAGCCAAAGGTATTCTAGTTCGTGGGGAGAATTATTGTAATAAGTAATCGTTTCGGAGCCTTTTAGATTTCTTTTGTCTTCGTCCAGATATGCTGTGATGTCATAATCTGCACGTTGCTGCCAGTATTGATTTCCTGGTGCTCCAGAAGCTGTTCTATAAGTATTTGGAGTTGGTAGGATTGTCCCAAGTTGTTCGAATTTGTTTCCGTGATTACTCCCTGGATTATTTTGAATGTTTTGTGCGCCAACAAAAGCACAAGCGAGTAATAATCCTAAAACTTTTAATTTCATGATTGATAAATTAATGGCTGATAAAATCTATAAATAATCAAATTTATAAAATAGTTATTAATAAAATGGAATAGAAATCTTATTATTAATGATGTTTATTTAAAGATTGATTAGAAAACCAAAGTTTTTCACCTTCTAAAGCTAAAGGGCTTGGGAAATTATTAGTAAACAAACCTCCAGTTCCCAAACCCTGTGGCATCGGGCTGTTTTTTGTGTAAGTGTATTGAGCAATAGCATTGAGCCCGATATTACTTTCTAGTGCAGATGTAATCCACCAACCGATATTTTGTTTTTCTGCTAGAGAAATCCATTCATCTGAACCTGAAAACCCGCCAATCAAACTTGGTTTTAGAATGATATATTGAGGACTGATTTCTTTTAGCAGTTCTTTTTTGGAATCTGTATTCAAAACTCCTATTAATTCTTCGTCCAAAGCAATTGGAGTAGGTGTATTTTTACAAAGTTCGGCCATTGCTTTCCAGTTTCCAGCTTCTATTGGTTGCTCGATAGAATGGATGTCTAAGTCTGCTAATTCTTGTAAAACCACTTTTGCTTGTTCCAGAGAAAAAGCGCCATTTGCATCTACCCGAAGTTCGATTTGATCTTTCGAAAATTTCTTTCTCAGAGATTTTAATATTTCTTTTTCAGAATCCCAATCAGTTCCGATTTTAAGTTTGATACAAGAAAAATTGTCTCTAATTTTTTCCTCGATTTGAGATTGCATATAGTTTACATCTCCCATCCAAATGAGTCCATTAATTTTAATCGAGTCTTTTCCTTCTGTAAAATCACTAGGGAAATACAAATCGCTCTGATGTTCCAAATTACGTAAAGCTTGTTCAATTCCAAAAATAATCGAAGGATGATTGATGAGTTCTTCTTTTAATTCTTCCAAGCTCAAATTGATATTACGACAAGCCCATTCCAAAGCATTTTCATAATCATCATCGTCATCAAAACTCAATCCACGGAAAAGAGCACATTCGCCGATTCCTTTTTTGTCATCTTCATAGATTTCTATGAAATAAGTTTCTTTTGTGTTGAGAACGCCTCTGGAAGTTCCGCTTGGAAGTTTGAAATCAAGAATGTATTGATGGAATTTTGCAGTCTTCATTTTGCAAAAATAAGAAAAGGCCGAGGAAATCGGTCTTTTTTATATTCTTTAAATTATTCTTAATTTTTATCGACAGCTTTTGCCATAAATTCTTCGGCTTTGGTAACCATTGCTGCACTACCACAGAAAAATGGAACACGTTGATGCAATTCTGTTGGCTCTATTTTCATAATTCTTTTGAAACCATCGCTGCATTTTCCGCCGGCTTGTTCTGTCAAAAATGCCATTGGATTAGCTTCGTAAAGTAATCTTAATTTTCCTTTTGGAGATTGTGAAGTTTGAGGATAAATATAAATTCCACCTTTCAGCATATTTCTATGGAAATCGGAAACTAGAGAACCGATGTATCTAGAAGTGTAAGGTCTGTCGCCTTCTTCTTCCTGACAATATTTGATGTAATCTTTTACGCCTTGAGGAAACTTAGCATAATTTCCTTCATTTATAGAATAGATTTTTCCAGAAGTCGGGAATTTGATGTCTTTATGAGAAAGGTAATAAGTTCCTATGGATGGATCTAGTGTGAATCCGTTTACGCCATTTCCTGTTGTATAAACAATCATTGTAGAAGAGCCGTAAACAACGTATCCAGCCGCAACTTGATTCACTCCTTTTTGTAAAAAATCTCTTAGTTCAACTGGACTTCCCGGATCAGAAACTCTACGGTATATGGAGAAAATAGTTCCAACAGAAACATTTACATCGATGTTTGAGGAACCGTCAAGTGGATCAATCAAAACAACATATTTGCTAAGGTGCGCATTTTCGGTACATTTAATTTCTATGAAATCATCGCTTTCTTCCGAGGCAATTCCGCAAACAACTTCTCTTTGAGATAATGCTGCTATAAAAATGTCGTTAGCTAAAACATCCAGTTTTTGTTGTTCTTCACCTTGGATGTTTTCGGTTCCAACTTTTCCAATAATGTCAGCAATTCCAGCTTTGTTCACTTCTCTATTAACAATTTTTGTTGCAATTCTTATAGAACTGATAAGGCGAGAAAGTTCTCCTGTAGAATACTTAAAATCATCCTGTTTTTCAATTATGAACTCTCCTAAGGTTTGTAAAGCTTGATGTGACATATTTTGGTTAATTTGATTTTCTACAAAACTAAATTTTTTTTCAATTAGGTGAAACAAAATTTATAAATTTTTGATGATACTTGTCATAATTCTATTAATATGGTTTCAATATCTCAATTTGAAGCATTGAAAATAATAACACTGATTTTTATATTCCGTTCATTATTAATATTTTTGAAAGTTAATAATTGATTAACGGCTTCTTAATTTTTAATAAAAAAGTTTAACGGTAAAAATCTAATGAAAGTTTACAAATTTGGTGGTGCATCTGTTAAGGATGCAGAAGGTGTGAAAAATGTGGCATTGGTTCTAGAAACTCAAGGGTTTGAGAAATGTTTGGTTGTAGTTTCTGCAATGGGAAAAACGACAAATGCGTTGGAAAAAGTAGTAGAATATTACTTCAAGAAACAGGATTATCAAGCAGAAATTGAATTGATCAAGAAAAATCACATCGATATTGCCAAGGGTTTATTTTCAGAAGGTCATGCTGTTTTTGGAGAAATCACATTATTTTTTGATGATATTGATTCTTTTTTGAGAAGAAACAAATCACCTAATTATAACTTCGTTTATGATCAGGTTGTAAGTTGCGGAGAAATGATTTCTTCCAAGATTTTGAGCGAGTATCTTAATGATATTCAGTTTTTTAATCATTGGTTGGATGCAAGAGATTATATCAAGACTGATGCGAGTTACAGAGAAGGAATTGTTAACTGGCAAGAAACGGAGCAGAATATTTCTAAATTAGATAAAATCAATTGTTATGTAACTCAGGGATTTATCGGTTCGGAAAGTAATAATTTCACTGTGACTCTTGGAAGAGAAGGTTCCGATTACACAGCTGCGATTTTTGCTTATTGCCTTAATGCTGACGAAATGACAATCTGGAAAGACGTTCCAGGTGTAATGACCGGCGATCCTAGAAAATTTGAAAATGTAGAATTGTTGTCTTTCATTTCTTACGAAGAGGCAATTGAGATGGCTTATTATGGAGCTTCGGTAATTCACCCAAAAACACTTCAGCCACTTAAACAGAAGAATATTCCTTTTTTTGTAAAGTCTTTCGTAGAACCTAAAAAACCAGGAACCAAAGTTGGAAATTCTGAGGAAAATGAATTGATCGAGAGTTATATCCTAAAAGAAAATCAAACCTTGTTGAATGTAGAAACCCGTGATTTTTCCTTTATTGCAGAGGATCATATGAGTTTGATATTTACGCTTCTTGCTAAATATAAAATTAAAGTTTCTTTGATGCAGAACTCTGCGATTTCATTAGCTTTATGTTTGGAAGATAAATTTGGAACAGCCAATGATTTTAATGAAGAATTACAGCAGAGTTTCATCACGCAAATGACGAAAAATGTATCCTTGTTTACTGTCAGAAATGCAGAATTAGACCAATTAGATAAATTTTATAAAGACAAAAAAGTACTGCTGGAGCAGATTTCCAAAAAAACCTTCCAAATGGTAACCCTGTAAAAACACTATGAGTTTAATTTCTAAAGAAGATTTGATAAAAGCAGCAGGACTCGATAAAATTGGTTTTCTTAAAAGACCAGTTGCGTCAGCAATTATGAATCTTACTAAAATAAATGAAGTCAACAATCTTTATAATAAACTGATTCATACCAAAGGTGTACAGTTCTTTGATGAGTTTATCAGAGAGCAAGAGCTCAGTTATATCGTTTTCGAAGAAGACTTGGCAAAAGTTCCCAAAACAGGACCTTTTATCATTGTTTCCAATCATCCGCTTGGCGCTTTGGATGGGATTTTGATGTGCAAAATTTTGTTACGCGTTCGTCCAGATTTCAAAGTGATGGGGAATTTTCTTTTGTCGAAAATTAAACCAATGCAACCTTTCGTGATTTCCGTGAATCCGTTTGAAGGTAGGAAAGATGCTTTTAATAGTTCTTCTGGGATGAGAGAAACTTTCAAACATTTGGAAGAAGGTGGTTGTATTGGTATTTTTCCAGCTGGTGAAGTTTCTAATAAAAATAATGAATACGGCGAAGTTCTGGACAGACCTTGGGGGAAAATTGCTTTGAAGATTATCAAAAAAGCTAAAGTTCCTGTAATCCCAATGTATTTCCACGCAACTAATAGCAAAATGTTTTATAACGTTTCCAAGTTGCATCCAGATTTACAGACATTGATGTTGCCAGCAGAAATGATGCGCAAAAGAGATAAACCAATCCGAATCCGAATTGGAAAACCTATTTCTGTAAAACAAATTGAGGAAGAAGAAACAATAGAGGAATTAGGCGATTATCTTTATAATAAGGTTTATATGCTTAAGTCTTATTACGAAAGAAGAAAAAGCATAACAGAAAAGCTGAAGTTACCTAATATGTCTCTCAAACTTCCTTTGCAAAAGCAGAACAACATCGTTCAAAATATAATTGATGAAACGCCTGTAGAAGATATTGTTAATGAAATCGAAAAGCTAAAGCTTACTGAAAACAAAAAACTATTTTCTCACGGCGATTATGACGTTTTCTTTACAAAATCAGAAGAGATTCCATCGATAATGAGGGAAATCGGACGCCAAAGAGAATTGACTTTCCGAGCGATTGGAGAAGGAACCAATCTGCCTTTTGACTTAGATGAATATGATAACCATTATCATCATCTTTTTCTTTGGGATAATGCAGGCAAAAAATTGGTTGGTGCGTACAGGATGGCATTAGGTTCTGAAGTGATGAAAAAGCACGGAATCGACGGATTCTATACCAGTTCTCTTTTCGAATACGATACAGAATTACAGCCGTTTTTCCGAAAAGTAATAGAAATGGGAAGAGCTTATATTTCTATAGAATATCAGCAAAAACCGTTTCCATTATTCTTGCTTTGGAGAGGGATAGTTCACGTTTGTCTAAGAAATCCGGAACACAAATTCCTAATGGGAGGCGTAAGTATCAGTAATAAGTTTTCCGAATTTTCTAAATCATTGATGATAGAATTTATGCGTTCTCATTATTATGATTCTGCGGTGGCGCAATATATTCATCCGAAGAACGAGTTCAAAGTGGTGATGAAAGAGCGTGATAAAGCTTTGTTCTTTGAAGATATGGATGCGGATCTTAATAAGCTCGATAAGATTATTGATGATCTTGAACCAGAATTGAGATTGCCTGTTTTGATCAAAAAATATATCAAACAAAATGCAAAAATGATTGCTTTCAATGTAGATCCAAACTTCAATGATGCGATTGATGGATTGATGTATATTAGAATAAGTGATCTTCCTGAAGATACAATCAAACCGGTTTTGGAAGAATTAAGCGATTTTTTCAAAGCTCAGACCGAAAAAAAATCTTCTGATAATCAATGATTTTAAATAAATGTGCGAAGAAATTCTAATATAATTTGCATTATAAGAATAAAGAATATACTTTTGCACCACTCAAAACAAAAAGAGTGATGGTTTCTTAGCTCAGTTGGTAGAGCAATGGATTGAAAATCCATGTGTCCCTGGTTCGATCCCTGGAGAAACCACTTAAAAACCGCCTTGGTTAGGCGGTTTTTTAAATAAAAAAATGAAATTAGTAGCAATCTAATTTGGATTATAAGAGGAAAGAGTGTATTTTTGCACCACTCTAAACAAAACGAGTAATGGTTTCTTAGCTCAGTTGGTAGAGCAATGGATTGAAAATCCATGTGTCCCTGG
>NZ_DAMBRK010000001.1:0-174999 GCF_032055105.1 Epilithonimonas sp. | reverse complement strand
TTCGATCCCTGGAGAAACCACTTAAAACCGCCTAATTTAGGCGGTTTTTTTTGTTTGATAATGTTGTCTATTTATTCGTTTTTGTAATGTGAAAATCTAGGTTTTTGAATTGATGATTTTCTCTTGAAGGTAAATCTAATATTTTTTCACAATAGCTTTTGATGTAAAAGTCTAATAAGAAGATTAGTTTTTCAGGTAATCCAAACTCCACACATCTTGTTGGGTTCAAAAAACTCCAAGGAAGTTTTTTAATATTTTTTTTATTTGATTCATCTGTTATTATTGTGTATTCTCCTATGATTCCAAAATAATCATCTTGTTGGATTGCGACTTCAAACATTTTGTCTGTTTTGTAAGTCATTAAAAAATGGTAATTCATTTGTTGAAATTTTTAGGTTAATTTCTCGAATGTACAACAGTGTTTATCGTTTAGTTTTTTTCTAAATATCAAAAAAAAATCACCTACAAATAGAGGTGATTTATATTGTTACTTCAAATGAATTTATAATTTCTAAACTCTTACGGCATCTGGAACCATTATCTCATAATTCCCACCATAAGAAATGATTTCTCTCACAATGCTACTGCTGATATAAGATTTCCCAGAAGAAGTCAAAAGGAAAATAGTTTCAACCGTATTTTCTCTGGTTAAAGCTCTGTTGGTTTGCGCAATCGACTTTTCGAATTCAAAATCAGCTGGATTTCTAAGTCCTCTCAGAATAAAATTCACATCTTTGCTTTTACAATAATCAATTGTTAAGCCTTCAAAATCATCAACTTCAACATTCGGGAATTTTTCAAACGTTTTTCTGATAAACTCTTTTCGTTGTTCCAAGGAGAACATGTATTTTTTCTGAGAATTCTTTCCGATGGCTATAATGATTTTGTCAAATAGTGGAACAGCACGTTCTACAATATCATAATGGCCAAGTGTAATTGGGTCAAATGACCCGGGAAAAACAGCAATTTTCATAGAAATTTTAAATTTTAGATTATGAATTTTAGATTTTTCAAATAATTTAAAATCTAAAATTTATCATTTATAATTATTTGTTAAGTGCCTTTTCTACCTCGTTTCCGCAAAGGTCTTTGATAGAGATTCCATAGATTTTTGCCTGTTGAGGAAGAATACTTGCCGGTGAAAACCCGGGGTTGGTATTCATTTCCAATAAGTGCGGAATTCCGTCAACGATAATGAATTCTGAACGGGAAAAACCACTCATTCCAAGCGATTTGTAGGCTTTAATAGAGATTTCTTCAACTTTTTTTATGGTCTCTTCATCAATTCTTGCAGGTGTTATCTCCTGAGAAGCACCTTCGTATTTGGCTTCGTAATCAAAGAATTCTTTATCTGGAACGATTTCCGTAATTCCCAAAACAATCACTTCGCCTTGATAATCCAAGACACCAACGGAAACTTCCATTCCAACCAGAGCACTTTCAATTAGGATTTCGTCATCTTCTTTATAAGCAATTTCAAATGCTGTTTGCAGTTCGCTTTTATCTTTGACTTTAGAAATTCCGAGAGAAGAACCGCTTTGGTTGGGTTTTACAAAAACAGGAAGTCCTAATTTTTCTACGATTTCTTCATCAGAAATGGCTTCACCTCTTCTTAGATAAATACTTTTTGCAGAAGGAATTCCGTATTTTGATAGAACAGCTAATGTGTCTTTTTTGTTGAAAGTTAATGCACTTTGATAGAAATCACAGCCGGTATATTTTTGACCAATAGCATCCCAATAAGCTTGCATAATTCCGTTTTCGCCGGGTGTGCCGTGGATGGTGTTGAAACAAACATCAAAGTTAAGAATGTCTCCATCACCGATGTTGACGGAAAAATCTGCTTTATTAATGAATTTTTTTCTGTCGTTCTCGTCTAATAAATACCATTCATCTTTTAAAATAACCACTTTATAAACATCATAAAGTTCACGGTCAAGTGAATCAAAAATCAATTGTCCGCTTTTTAAAGAAACTTTGTATTCATCAGAATAACCGCCCATTACTACGGCTACATTTTTTTTGCTCATTTCAAATTTTTCTTAAAAACAAATGTAAAGATTTTATGAAAAAATCTATGATTAAATCTATCAAAATTTAAAGATGCGAAATGAATTGTAAAAATCAAAAAACACGAAGGCGCAAAAGACTATGAAAAATGTAGTTGTATTTAAGGCACAAAGTTTTAGAAAATCAAAGATTTTATAGTGCCTTAAAACATTTCAATCTTAAAAGAAAAACATTGTGTCTTTATGTTAAAGAAGTTAATATCAATAAAAGAATAATTTCAAATACGGCCAATAAATCAAAGCGCCAACACCAATTGAAACAATAACAGAAAGCAGAACCGCGCCGCCAGACAAATCCTTGATGATTCCAATTCTTTGGTCAAATTCAGATTGTATATAATCACAGATTTTTTCGATACAAGTATTAACGGATTCTGTAATTAAAACAACAAAACTTGTAATAAGAATCATGCAAGTTTCAAAAGGGTTAAGTCCAAAAAAAACAATCAAAAAAAGATTAATCATCAAACCAAAAACTTCGATTTGAAAATTGCGCTCGTTTCGCAAGATCCATATCAATCCTTTGATGGTGAATTGTACACTTTTATAAAATGGAGGTTTTTTCATTCTTGATTTTGTAAGATTAAATTTCAGATTTTGTTCTTAAATTCTTGGAGAATTTTGCGTTTAAAAATTCAGCAATTATCAAATTTTCACAAAGTTATTCAAACTTATTTTACTCCAATTCAAAAATTGTTAATAACTAAATAAAATCAACTTTTACAATCGAACCGAAATCATTATATTTGTGGAATTGAAATAAATACAGTTTATGAGATTTATTGTTGCCAGTGGCGATTTGCAAAAAGCTTTACAGACGGTGAGTGGCGTGATTTCAGGTTCACAATCCAGACCAATTTTGGAGAATTTTCTTTTCGAGTTAGACGAGAACTTATTGACAGTTACGGCTTCTGACGGTGAAACGACTTTGATTACTTCTCTTGAAGTGAAGTCTGATGACAAGGGAAAATTAGCAGTTCCAGGTAAGATTTTTCAGGATTTCTTGAAAACTTACGGAGAACAGCCTTTGACTTTAGCGGTTAAAGATTCCGAAGACGGAAACGGAAGCGTTTTGGAAATTTTGGATGAGAAAGACAACTTTGCAGTAGCTTTGGACAATGCGGATGATTATCCTGAGTTGCCGGAATTTGATGCATCTCAGAAAGTAACAATCGGTGGAGGGGTTTTGGCAGAAGCTTTGGCGAACACTTTGTTTGCTACAAGTAATGATTCTCTTCGTCCTGTGATGACTGGTGTTTTATTCCAATTCAAAGAAGATGAAACTAATTTTGTTTCCACAGATTCTCACAGATTGGTGGTTTACAAAAGAACAGATATCACGCATTCTGAAGCTTTGGAATTCATTATGCCAAAGAAACCTTTGTCAATTTTCAAAAATATCCTGAACAATTCCAACGAAGATGTTGTGATTGAATTCAGTGATAATATGGCGAAATTCACATTCGGAAATAACATCTGGATTTGTCGTTTAATTGATGGGAAATATCCAAATTACAACGCTGTAATCCCGAAAGAAAATCCAAACATTTTGACAATCAACAGAAGTTTGCTTTTGAGTTCTATCAGAAGAGCGTCTATTATGTCAAACAAATCTACAAATCAAGTAAGATTCAAATTGTCAGGCAATGTTCTTCACCTTCACGCAGAAGATACAGAGTACGCAAACAAAGCGGATATGCAGATTCCTTGTGATTATAATGGCGATGATATCAATATTGGTTTCAGTTCAAAATTCTTGACAGAGATGTTATCCGTTTTGGCTTCTGATGATATTACAATGAAAATGTCTCAGCCAAACAGACCAGGAATTGTAGAACCAGTTGATGGACTTGAAGACAACGAAAGTATCTTGATGCTGTCAATGCCTGTAATAGGTTTATAATTTTAAAATTAATCATATTTAAAATTTGAGATTTGAAATTCAGGTCTCAAATTTTAGTTTAAAAACTGATTATGATTTTACGCCTTTGTGAACTTAAAAGCAGTTTAATTAAAAAAAATCTTTGCGCACTTTGTGTTCAAAAAATTCAAATATAAAAAAGAATGAAAATTTCTAATAATTGGCTTAAAGATTATATCAAAACTGACCTTAACTCTGAAAAAATCAGTGCTTATCTTACCGATATCGGTTTGGAGGTAGAAGGTGTTGATAAATTCGAAAGCATAAAAGGAAGTCTGGAAGGGATTGTTGTAGGTAAAGTTTTGACTTGCGAAAAACACCCGAATGCCGATAAACTAAGCAAAACAACAGTGGATGTTGGAAACGGAAAAGTTTTGGAAATCGTTTGTGGCGCTCCTAATGTTGCTTCCGGACAAACTGTTCCTGTTGCTGTCGTTGGAACAAAAATCTACGCAAAAGATGGAAGTTCTTTCGAAATCAAAAAGGCTAAAATCCGAGGCGAAGTTTCTGAAGGAATGATTTGTGCCGAAGATGAATTAGGTTTGAGCGATGACCACGCGGGAATTATGGTTTTGGATGATACTAAATATGAAGTGGGGAAACCTTTCTCTGATTATTTTGAATTGACAAATGATGAGGTTTACGAAATCGGATTAACGCCAAACAGAACCGATGCGATGTCACATTATGGCGTTGCAAGAGATCTGCAAGCTTATCTATCTTCCAATAATTTCAAATCAGATTTCAATAAAATTAAATCAGATTCTTTAGAAATTGAAGGTTCTCACGATTTCAAATTAGAAGTTGAGGATTCTGAATTGACGCCAAGATATTTGGGCGCAGTTTTGGAAAACATAGAAATCAAAGCTTCTCCGGATTGGTTGAAAGATAGATTGAAAGCAATCGGACTTTCGCCAATTAATAATGTTGTAGATATTACCAATTATATTCTTCACGGGCTTGGGCAACCGCTTCACGCTTTTGATGCGGATAAAATTGCAGATAAAACAGTGAAAGTTGGAACTGTAGAAGCAGGAACCAAATTCAAAACTTTGGATCAAGTTGAGAGAACTTTGAACGGTTCCGAAATTATCATCAAAGACGGTAAAGATAATCCACTTTGCATTGCCGGAGTTTTCGGTGGAAGTGAGAGTGGTGTTTCGTCTGAAACGAAAACGATTTTCTTAGAAAGTGCTTATTTCAATCCGGTTGCAATCAGAAAAGCTTCTAAATCTCACGGTTTGAATACCGATGCATCTTTCCGTTTCGAAAGAGGTGTTGACCCTAACAATGCAAGAACAGCTTTGACACACGCGATTAATCTGATTCAGGAATTGGCTGGCGGGAAGTTGGTTGGAGAGATTTTGGAACATTATCCAGAGAAAATCAAAGACCATTATGTGGTTTTCAGATATTCTCAATTAGACCAGATTTTGGGGACTAAAATTCACAGAGAAAAAATTAAAGAAATTCTTAAATCTCTTGATATTCAGATTCTTAATGAGATTCAAAACGGTTTAGAATTGTCTGTTCCTGTTTACAGAGCAGATGTTACAAGAGAAATCGATGTGATTGAAGAAGTATTGAGAATCTACGGTTACAACAAAATCGATGCACCGAAGAAAATCTCTTTCACACCCGTGAAATTGAGTTTTGATGACCAAGATGCTTTAGAAAATTCTTGGGCAAGAACCTTGCAATCCAACGGTTTTAATGAAGTGATGAACAATTCACTTCGCTCTGAAAAAGACGAAACCAACGCTGTGAAATTGCTGAATCCTTTGAGTAATGATTTAGCATTTATGAGAAAGTCTTTGCTAGAAGGACTTTTGGAAAATGCGATTTACAATATCAACAGAAAATCTTCTGACATCAAGTTTTTCGAATTAGGGAAAATTTATCATAAAAAAGAAAAATACGAAGAAAGAAAGCAATTAGCGATTTTGACTTCAGGAAGAGAAGTTGCGGAAAACTGGCTTCAACCAAAAAGCGCAACAGATTTTTATTATCTGAAATCTTACGTCAAAGTTCTTTTGGAAAAACTGAATCTAGATTTACAAGAATCAGCATTGGTGGACGAGCGTTTTTCTGATGCTTTGGAAATCAAATCTGAAGGAAAAACTGTTGCAAGAATTGGAAAAGTAGCGCCTCAAATGTTGAAAGATTTCGATATCAGCCAAGAAGTTTTCTATGCTGAAATAGAGTTAGAGACTTGCCAAACACTTAGAACAAAAGAAAATTTGAAGTTCATCGATATTCCGAAATTCAACAAAATCAGACGAGATTTGGCTTTGTTGGTTGACAAGAAGATTACTTATGCAGAATTGTATGAGTTGGCAAAATCCAACAAATCTCCTTTCTTGAAACAAGTGAATTTATTTGATGTTTACGAAGGGAAAAACCTTCCGGAAGGCAAAAAATCTTATGCATTAAGTTTTGAACTTCTAAACGAAGAAAAAACCTTAGAAGACAAAGACATCACAGAAGTAATGAACTCTCTTATCAAATCTTTCGCAAAAGAATTCAATGCGGAGTTGAGATAAATTAAGAGGATTTCCCATACAAAACGCTTTCAGAGTTTCAAATCTCTGAAAGCGTTTCTCTTTTTCAGTCTGAGGTTCTCGAAGCTTCCTAGCATTGTCAGTCTTAGGCTCTCGAACATATATAAAAAATAAAACTCCTTATAAATTAAAACAAGATTTAAGTAAATGAGTCAAATTTTTAGGAGCTTAATCCCGCTATCCGCTATATCTTTTTGTCATTGCAAACGAAGAGAAGTAATTCTTAGATGTTTTCACTGCATTGGCAAAAGGGGACGACTCTACTATGGGCTATAAAATAAAAAATCTCAGAAATTTTTCTGAGGTTTTTTTGGTTAAAAATTGACCAAATTATTTTCTAAAAAAGTGTCCAATCCCAGCTGATTCAAAATTGAAATTAGAAGCATTCTCAGACTTGTCCAATTTTTTACTGATTGTCAAAGCCCAAAGAACCAATTCTTTGCAAAAGTTTTTATCGTTATCGTCTAATTCAGAAACGTTTTCTTCAATTAAAGTCGTTAGAGGTTTTATGCTGTCTAATTTCTTATAAAATTCTTTATCTGTATCAGAATAGTTCAGTTCCAGATGATTGTTGTTGAACCATTGGATGATATCGGTGTAAGGTGTTTTCAGACCTTCTTTTTCTAATTTAGAAATTCTTGGGAAAAGACTTTCAAACTGAACCATAATAGCATCATCAATCAAGATTTTTGCAACATAATCAGCACCTTCCTGTTCACCCTCATAAACCAACTCTATTTTACCGGTAATAGACGGAATAATCGACATAAAATCCAACAAACGAACTTGGGTTTTATCCGAATCAGATTCCAAAAGTCTCAATTTTGCAGCTGCAATAAGATTTTCCATTGCACTGATTGTCAATCTTGCACTCACGCCACTTTTCGCATCAACATATTCACTTTCTCTGGCGGCAAAAGCCACTTCTTCCAAAAGATTTCTTGCCAAATCTGGAACTTTGATTGTAGCTTTATCATCTTCAGAAATCAAAGCTTCTTGTTCCGTGATTTGTTTCGCCAACGCGATTGTTTTTGGATAATGTGTAAAAATCTGAGAACCAATTCTATCTTTTAAAGGCGTTACGATACTTCCTCTGTTGGTATAATCTTCAGGATTCGCAGTAAACACAAACTGAATATCCAAAGGCATTCTCAACTGGAAACCTCGGATTTGAACATCACCTTCCTGCAAAATATTAAACAAAGAAACCTGAATTCTCGCCTGCAAATCTGGTAATTCATTCAGAACGAAAATAGAACGGTTCGCTCTTGGAATCATTCCATAGTGCAAAACACGCTCGTCAGAATATGGTAATTTCAAAGTTGCTGCTTTGATTGGGTCGATATCTCCAATCAAATCTGCAACATTCACGTCTGGAGTTGCCAGTTTTTCAAAAAATCTTTCTGAACGATGAACCCAAGAAATTGGTGTTTCATCTCCTAATTCAGTAATCAAATCTCTAGCAAATTTAGAAATCGGCTGAAATGGACTGTCATTGATTTCCGAACCTTTCACAATCGGCATATATTCGTCCAAAAGATTGACCATATTTCTGGCGATTCTGGTTTTTGCCTGTCCACGCAAACCTAAAAGATTGATGTGATGTCCTGCCAAGATTGCTTTTTTTAATTGTGGAATCACGGTGTCTTCGTAACCCCAAAGTCCTTCGAAAACTGGTTCTTTAGCTTTGATTTTTGCAATCAGGTTCGCTTGGATTTCCTGATTGATTGTTTTATCTGTATATCCCGATTTTTTTAATTCTTTGAATGTTGTATCGTTCTTCATTTTATAAATGATAATTTTATTGATTGTCTTTTATCTATTAGTCTATAATCTTAAAGTCTAAATCCTTTTAATTCTGTTTTTCTCGTAATCTTCAAATATCATTTGTCCCAAACCAGAAAGTCCGGTTAAGAAAGCTTTTCCTTTGTTTTGAGCGGTGAAGGCTTTCACAAATTGTCTCAGGTATGGGTCTTGTGCAATCATAAAAGTCGTGATTGGGATTTTGAGTTTTCTGGCTTGTGCCGCTCTGTTGAGACATTCGGAGACTATTTTTTCATCCAATCCAACGCTGTTCATATAATATTCGCCGGTTGGAAGTTTTAGGCAACTTGGTTTTCCATCGGTAATCATAAAGATTTGCTTGTTCGTATTTCTTTTTCTTCGGAGAATATCCATTGCTAATTCTAATCCTGCAACCGTATTAGTATGATAAGGTCCAACTTGCAGATAAGGTAAATCTTTAATCTGGATTGGCCACGCATCGTTCCCAAAAACAATAATATCAATGGAATCTTTCGGATATTTTCTTTTGATGAGTTCCACCAAAGCCATCGCTACTTTTTTGGCAGGCGTGATTCGGTCTTCGCCGTACAAAATCATCGAGTGGCTGATGTCAATCATTAAAACCGTGCTCATCTGCGCTTTATGTTTGGTTTCTTCTACGATGAGGTCATTTTCTGTTAACCTCAAATCCGAAATTCCATTGTTGATTTGTGCGTTTTTGATGCTTTCCGTTAGATTGACGGTTGCTAAGTCATCACCAAATTGGAAATTTCGGTTTTCACCATCTTTTTCATCTCCCACACCGCTTTTGTTGGTTCTGTGATTTCCAACGCCGCTTTTTCTCAACTTTCCAAAGATTTGGTCCAATGCATAATCCCGCAAAGCAGCTTCCAGTTTTGCTGTCAGGATATTTTTACCATTTCCAGAACCAGTATTCCCATCTTCTGGTTTGATTTCTTCCATGATGTAACCTCGTTTTTTAAGGTCTTCGATAAAGTCATCTAAACCATATTCTTCATTGAAGATGTCGTATTCTTTATCCAACATATCCAGCCAATCAAAAGCCTCGTCCAAATCTCCCGAAGTGTGGATGAGCAAGTCTTTGAAAATTCCAAATACTCTGTCAAAATGTGAAACCTCTTCCGGAATATGCTTACTGAAAGTGAATCCCGTCTGGAAGTTTTTATTTTTATCTGTCATAGATTGATTTCAAATTTGAGATACAATTTAGGCATTATTAGCAAAATCTGAACCTTAAGGAAATAGAAAAAAGTAATGACAATGATAAACTTATACATTAAACACAAAGACACAAGGTTTTAATTTTACTCAATAATTCTTTTAAGGCACAAAAGTTTTCAACTTTCTTAAAGTTGAAAACTTTTGTGCCTTAAAAACGAATCGAAAAAAAATATTTTGTGCCTTTATGTTTAACTTAAAACTACGAAACTAAAATTTTATCTTTGCAAAAGATTTACCGCTATGAAAGACCTAATGGGACGCGCAATCTGGGATTATTATTACAACGATAATCCTGAAGATTTGCAGACTGAAACTTCGATTTCTGAACTGGATGAACTTCCAGTGGATTATCTTTTTCGAGATTTTGATGAGATGAATAAAATCGAACAAAAAGCTTTAAAATTAGCCAACGGAAAAGTTTTGGATATTGGAGCAGGAGCAGGTTCGCATTCTCTTTATCTTCAGAATGAAAAAAAACTCGAGGTTACAGCATTGGATATTTCACCAAAATCAATTGAAGTTTGTAAACTTAGAGGAATCAGGAATGCAATTACGGAAAATATGTTACATTTTTCAGAAGGCAATTTTGACACGATTCTATTATTAATGAATGGAACAGGGATTTTCCAAAGTTTGAATGTTATTGATATTTATCTTAAAAAACTTTATTCGTTATTGAGCTCAAAAGGACAAATCTTAATTGATAGCACCGATATTCTCTATATGTTTGACGAAGATGAAGATGGTGGTTTTTATATTCCTGCGGACGGTTATTATGGCGAACTAGATTATATTGTTCATTATAAAGGCGAATCTGAAGAACCAATAAAATGGTTATATCTTGATTTTGAGACTTTGAAAAATGCGGCTGAAAATAATGGTTTTAAAATTGAAAAAGTTCTTCAGGATGAAGATGCTTATCTGGCGATATTGACCAAGAAATAATAAAAAACCTCGGAGAAATTAACTCCGAGGTTTTTATTTTAGTCTTTAGATTTTCTTTTTCGATTTCTCCATTTTCTGAATAATATTATTAGAATCGGGATGATTAATAAGAATGGCCAATAAGATATCAATCCTAAAATGAAACCAACAAAATTGTTCCAACCTTCTGCCACCGAATCTACAAACTGGCTTCCAAAACCTATTTTAGAGGTGACAGAATTTCTCGGCTTGTTTTTGATTAAAGTTAATTCGATTGTGCTGTATTTTACCTTGTCATCTATGAATTTTAGTCTGCCTTTTGATGATTCTATTTCCTCTTCCAGATTACGGATATTCTCCTGAATTTCTAAAATATCCTTTGTGTTAGTACTTTTTTTTAGAAGGTCTCTATATTTTTCAAGATAGGTTAACTTGTTCTCTAGTCTTATGGAAACATCCGTGTATTCTTCTGTAACATCATCGGTGCCTACGTTTTTTGAAATGACATTTCCAAGTCCTTCATCCATTGATTGCAAAAGATTATCAAAATTCTCATTAGGAACTCTGATAGTCATTTTCAACATTTCTTGTTCTTCGCTATTGCTGAAAAATTCGGCTTGTTTGTAAGCATTTAATTTTTTGAGATTATCGATAATGATTTTTTGAGCTTTGTTGATATCGCCAACTTCAATTTCTATTCTGCCACTCTTGATTATTTTCTGAGCAATTTTTTGAGAATCATTGGAAGGTTCTTTTTCTTGAATTGAATTTGGAGGATTAGGAAGTGCTATCTCTGCTTCACTTTTTTCACTTATCACATTTGTTAAAGCTGCATCTACTGATATTGCTTCGTAGTTGTTATTTTGCTTTCCACAAGAAAGAATTGTTGCGAAAAGAAATAGAAAATATAATTTTTCTCATAAATAGGTTGAATTTTTTTTAAGTAGTATCAAAAATTATGCACAAAAAAAATCTTTTAGATAATTTCTAAAAGATTTTTTATTGATAAGGTTATTTCAATTTTTATCCAATCTCGATTCCGTTTTCCACCGTTTCATCAGGTGTTACGAAAGATAATTTTCCATCTGGTTTTGTGTCAATAATATTCTTGTCTGGTAATTCTCATTAATAAATATATAAACATCTAGAAGTTGTCATTTTAAGAAAATATGAATTTCAAATTTCTCCCAAAACTGAGTAGAAAATTAGTTGAAAACCATCCATTAGGATTGATTATTATCAAAGCAATCATTCCCAAAGAAATCACCAAAGGAATTATATAGGAAGCTGCTCTGTAGGGTAGCTTTTTTGGTACAAAGGCAACCCAGAGTAAAAATAGAACTAATGCTCCGACTGCGGAAACAAAGAATTCTGGACTTTTTTTGTAGGTATAAAAGTTTCTGGAATTCGAATCATACAAAAATGGAACAATCAAGTTTTGTAATAACAAGAATGAAAATCCAAAAATAAAAGTAAGTAAAGCTGGAAAATATTTCTTTAATTTAATGAAATTGAGACCTAAAAGAATACTTCCTGGGATTGTTCCTAACAATACAGCGATAATAACAATTAATTCTCGTGGAAATAGTCGTATAGCGTTCGGGTCTTCTGTAATGTAATCTTTCCAGACTTCTTGTTCTTTAATCTTTTTCTGTTCTTCAGTGTCTTTTTTCTTTATAATAATTTTTTGAATACGAAGTTTGTCTGCATCAGAAAAGTGTTTGCCTCTTTCTTCTAGTATTTCAAAAGCAATTTGGACTGCTTGGGGAACAAAGCGGTTATCTTCTTTCAGATATTTTTCAAGCTCGTTACCGGAGAGCTTTTTTAAGACGTTTCTATTAACCATTGTGTAAGAAAAATGGGCACTAAAAAATGCCCATTTGTATATTTGAAATTAAAAATTATCCAATCTCGATTCCGTTTTCCACCGTTTCGTCAGGTGTTACGAAAGATAATTTTCCGTCTGGTTTTGTGGTTAATAAAAACATTCCTTGAGATTCTATTCCACGGATTTTTCTTGGCGCAAGATTTAATAAAATCATTACTTGTTTTCCAATCAATTCTTCCGGAGAAAAGCTTTCTGCAACACCGGAAACAACCGTTCTGATATCAACGCCTGTATCTACTTTGAACTTCAATAATTTGTCTGCTTTCTCTACTTTTTCAGCTTCAAGAATGGTAGCAGTTCTAAGGTCGATTTTAGAAAAATCATCAAATTGAATTTCGTCTTTCATAGGATTGGCGTTAGGATTTGTTTTCTTGTTATTTTGTTTGGTGTTTTCTAATTTTTGGATTTGAACTTCAATCACGTCATCTTCGATTTTTGAGAAAAGAAGAGAGGCTTCATTGATTTGATGTCCGCTTTCAATCAGGATATTTTTGGTTTCAACATCGTTCCAGTCAGATTTTTGAACATTGAACATATTCAATAGTTTTTCTGAACTGAAAGGCATAAACGGTTCTGATAACTGAGCCAAAGCTACAGCAATCTGCGCTCCAATGAATAGAGAATTTGCAGCTTTTTCAGGATTGTCTTTAATCGTTTTCCAAGGTTCTTCTGTCTGAAGAAATTGATTCCCAAATCTTGCCAAATTCATCAACGCAGATAAAGCATTTCGGAATTCGAAGTTATCTAGGAAAGTTCCGATTTCTTTTGCTGCTTGTTTGATTTCGTTCAATTCCTCAGCGTTATTGTTTCCTTCTGGAACAATTCCGTTGTAATATTTGTGAATCAAAACCGCCACTCTGTTGATGAAATTTCCAAAAATTCCTACCAATTCTGAGTTGTTTTTGGTCTGGAAATCTTTCCAAGTAAAATTGTTATCCTTAGTTTCTGGAGCAGACGAAAGCAACGCATATCTCAAGACATCCTGCTGACCCGGGAAATCTTCAACATATTCGTGTGCCCAAACCGCCCAATTTCTTGAAGTTGAGATTTTTTCATTTTCAAGATTAAGGAATTCGAAAGCAGGAACATTTTTCGGCATAATATAATCGCCGTGAGCCTTCATCATACTTGGGAAAATAATACAGTGGAAAACAATATTATCCTTTCCAATGAAATGAATCAAATCAGAATTCTCATTTTGCCAATAATCTTTCCAATCTTTTCCGTTTTTTTCTGCCCATTCCTGAGTAAAAGAGATGTAACCGATTGGAGCATCAAACCATACATAAAGTACTTTTCCTTCTGCATTTGGAAGAGGAACAGGTACGCCCCAATTCAAATCTCTGGTCATTGCACGAGGTTTCAGTCCGTCATTCAGCCAAGATTTTACTTGTCCGTAAACGTTGGTTTTCCAGTCGTCTTTATGACCTTCGATAATCCATTCGTTTAGGAAATCTTCATATTCATTCAATGGAAGATACCAGTTTTTGGTTTCCTTTAGAACAGGAACATTTCCACTTAACATTGATTTTGGATTGATTAGCTCCGATGGAGAAAGGGTAGAACCACATTTCTCGCACTGGTCACCGTAAGCATTTTCGTTACCGCAATTCGGGCAAGTTCCAACGATGTATCTATCTGCCAAGAATTCGTTGGCTTGCTCGTCAAAATATTGTTCTGAAACTTCTTCCGTGAATTTTCCTTTATTATATAGTGTCTTGAAAAAATCCTGACTTACATCATAATGTTTTTTGGATGTTGTTCTAGAGTATTCGTCAAAAGAGATTCCTAAATCCGAGAAAGATTGTTTGATAATCCCGTGGTATTTGTCCACGATATCCTGCGGTGTTACGCCTTCTTTTTTTGCTCTGATGGTAATCGGAATCCCGTGTTCATCCGAACCGCAAATAAAAGCGACATCTTTTCCCGTTCTTCTCTGGAATCTTGCATAGACATCAGCCGGAATGTAAACACCCGCCAAATGCCCTATATGAACCGGTCCGTTGGCGTAAGGCAAAGCGGCGGTAATCATTTTTTTGTTTGACATTTTTTAATTGAAAATTTGAGATGCAAAATTACGATTTTTCATTTTAAAAATAAGATAGATGTTAAATATATATAGAGAGTTGTAATAGCTGTTTTTTCTTGACGTATTAGATTCTGTTTTTGTTTATAAATCGAAATATCGAAATTGTAATATTTCTATTAGACTTTATTAAGTCTTTCCTGTACTCTATGTTTATCCATTGTTGGATCAAATTAATATTGTTTTATTTTAATTGTTTTGATTGGATTGGTTTATAAAATTATTTAAATTAATCTCTTTGTAGAATATTTTTAGTTTTGTTAAAATCACGAAAATATTGAGGTTTTTGAGTTTTTAAAAAATTCGAAAAAAAATAAATTATTTCATTTTTGATTAATATAGGATTAATATTGGTTAATTTAGAAGAAGAAAAAGGGGTTAAAAATGTTCAAAAATAGGTTAAAACTGATAATTGTTACTAAAATTAACATTTGATTATGTTATTGATTATTAGTTTATTGTGTTTTTGTGGGTGCGTTTTTATAGTTAAAAATAGTACTAAATTAACCGTTTTTAAAAATTTTTTAACACAATGTTGTTTTTTTTATAAATTGCGAATCTAGATTAAGTGTTGTCTAGAAACAAATAAGAAAATAATATAAACCTTAAAAATTTATTTTTTGTGAGAAACTATAATGTATTAAAAATTGCTCCTGCGTTTCTATTGCTCGGATCAATGTTACATGCACAACAAAACGATACGGTGAAAAAAGAAACCGAGATTGAGCAAGTTGTGTTGATTGGTTATGGTAAGCAAAAGAAAACAGATCTTACTGGGTCTATTGCTTCTATTACTTCAAAAGATTTTAACGGGGGCTCTACTTCTGCGGATCAATTGATCCAAGGTAAGGCGCCTGGAGTTACTGTTACAGGTAATGGTGGAAATCCTGGCTCTGGTTCTACAATCCGTATTAGAGGAGGTGCTTCTCTTAATGCAAACAATGATCCTTTGATTGTTATTGATGGTATTCCAATGGACTTCGGTGGACTTTCTGGTGCGTCTAATGCTTTGGCATTAATTAATCCAAATGATATAGAATCTTTTGATGTACTTAAGGATGCTTCAGCTGCTGCAATTTATGGTAACAGAGCTTCAAATGGAGTTATTTTGATTACCACAAAAAAAGGTGCTGCAGGTAAGGTTAAGGTAAATTTCTCTACAGTGAGTTCTGTTTCTACAAAAATGGGAAACATGGATGTTTTGTCTGCTGATGCATTTAGAAATTATGTAATTAATAATGCTACTCAGCAAAAATATATTGATATGTTGGGTACCGCTAATACTAATTGGCAAGACAAAATTTATCAAGCAGCTTGGGGAACAGATAATAATGTATCTATCTCTGGTGGTATTAAAAAATTACCTTATCGTTTATCCTTAGGATACACAGAGCAAAATGGTATTGTGAAAACTAATGAATTTAGAAGGTCTTCTTTTGGATTAAATTTAACGCCTAAGTTTTTTGATAATCATTTAAGTGTTACTGCGAATCTAAAAGGATCAATGACGGAAAACAGATTTCCTGCAAGTGTAATTTCTGCAGCGCAATTTTTTGATCCTACAAAACCTGTTTATGATAATAGTGCGCAAGGTAATCTTGTAAATAATTATTGGGAGTGGTTCCTATATGATACTAGTGGTGCAAGAACCAATAATATCAACGTAAACGCAACACAAAACCCTTTAGCTTCTTTATATGGAAGAAGAGATGTTTCTACAGTTTTTAGAAGTATTGGTAATTTGCAATTAGATTATAAATTCCATTTTTTGCCAGATTTGCATTTTAATATCAATGGTGGTTTCGATTATCAAAAAGGCACAGGTGCAGTTACAGAATATCCAGGTTATGCACAAATGTTAGAAACAGGTAATGTAAGTTCCAGAAGAGATTATGAGCAAGAAAAATCTAATAGGTTATTAGAAGCTTATCTTAATTACACAAAAGATATAAAGGCGATAGATACAAAAGTAGATTTGATGGCAGGTTATTCTTATCAACAATTCAAAACTTTTACGCCGGCTGCAACAACTTATTACGGGAATCCAGACAGAGTGCCATTACCAACTAATAGATATGAAGGTAAATTAACCTTATTAGGTTTTTATGGTAGGGGTATTTTTACTATTGCGGATAAATATATCTTAACTGGATCTATAAGAAGAGATGGTACATCTAGGTTTTACAATGGTACCGAAGAGACTGGTAATATGTGGGGAACCTTCGTAGCTGCATCTGGTGCTTGGAAAATTAAAAATGAAAATTTCTTGAAAGATGTTAATTTCATTTCTGATTTAAAATTGAGAGGCGGTTGGGGACAAACTGGTCAACAAGAACTTGGAGATGCTAATAACAATCGTTGGTATAATTCTTTTCCTTCATACAATATTTCTGAGCAATCTGCACAATATGGATTTGCAGAGCAATACTATCTAATGTATCGTCCTACCCAATATAATCCAAATTTGACTTGGGAGACAACAGAAACAATCAATGCGGGATTGGATTTCGGTATTTTAAATAATAGAATAACAGGTTCATTTGATTGGTTTAAGAAAAAAACTAAAGATTTGTTGGGTGATGTTTCTGTACCAGCAGGGGAGTTCAGCAATAGAAATATAAAGAATGTTGGAGAAATGGAAACCAACGGGCTAGAGTTTCTAATTAATGTAAAAGCTATCAAACAAGAAAACTTTACTTGGGATTTTAGTTTCAATGTTGCTCATTATAATCCTGAGATTACTAAATTAAATGATGTTGCGGAAGGTTATAAGATACAAGTAGGAGGTATAGCTGGAGGTACAGCTAATACAGTACAAGCTCACACCGTAGGATATACTCCATATAGTTTTTATGTGTATCAACAAGCCTATGATTCTAATGGGAAGGCTCTAGAAGGTGTATATGTAGATAGAAATGGTGATGGTAAAATAAATACCGATGATAAATACCTTTATAAATCTACAACTCCCGATGCAACATTTGGTTTTTCTACCAATTTTAGATATAAAAATTGGGATTTGTCTACAACGTTGAGAGCTGTTATTGGTAATTATGTTTATAACAATTTTGCATCTCAGTCTAATGTGCAAAATATTGCAACTAATGATTATATCCAAAATATATCAAGCGTGGCTGCAAATTATGGTTTCAAAAATGTACAATATTGGAGTGATATTTTTGTAGAAGATGCTTCTTTCCTTAGAATGGATAATTTAACTTTAGGTTATACATTCAAAGATATTTTTGCAAAAGGGAGTAATCTAAGAGTTTACGGTATGGCACAAAATGTATTTGTAGTCACAGATTATTCTGGTGTAGATCCAGAAATTTTTGGAAATATCGATAATGGTTTTTATCAAAGACCAAAAATTTACTCTTTAGGTCTTAATTTTAATTTTTAATGATTGGTAATAATGAAAAAATTTAGAATAAAAAATATATCATTGGCATTAGTATTTTTAGGGGCTTCTTTTACAATACAATCTTGTACAGATGACCTAAAACAAGAGCCAATAACAGATGTAACTTCTGCTAGTTTATATAAAGATTTCTCAAAATATAAAGGCTTATTAGCAAAGTTATATGGAGGTCTTGCAGTGGGAGGACAATCTGGAGGTGATGGTAATGGAGATATTGCTGATATTGATGGTGGATTCTCAAACTACATGCGTTTGCTTTTTACGTTAAACGAGATTACGACAGACGAAGCTGTTATTGGATGGAATGATGGTACACTTCACGAGTTTCATAAAATGATTTGGACTCCTGCTAACGAATTCAATAATGCAATGTATTATAGATTATATACAGAAGTTGCTTATTGTAATGAGTTTATAAAAAATACTACAGACGAGATGCTCTCTAGCAATGGTATTACTGGATCTAATGTAGATGAAGCAAAAACGATGCGTGCAGAAGCAAGATTTTTAAGAGCTCAAGCTTATTTTCACCTATTAGATATGTATGGTAATGTTCCTTTTGTAGACGAAACAACTTTTGGAACCGTTCCTAAACAAATTAACCGTTCAGATTTATTTAATTATGTTGAATCAGAGTTGCTTGCTGCAGAGTCAGAATTAAAAGCGGCTCGTTCTAATGAATATGGTAGAGTAGATAAAGCAGCAGCTTGGACATTATTAGCAAGGTTATATCTTAATGCACAAGTTTATACAGGAACACAAAGAAACAGTGATGTAATTACTTACTGTGATAAAGTAATTGCTGCTGGTTATTCTCTAAATACAACATATGCTAATCTATTCTTAACAGATAATAATGTTAATAATCCGGAGAACATATTTTCAGTCGTTTACGAAGGAACATATACACAAACAAATGGTGGTACTACCTATCTTGTACATGCAGCTATTGGTGGTACTATGGATCCTCAAGATTTTGGTGTAAATGGAGGCTGGGGAGGTCTTAGAACTACCAAAGCTTTTGTAAACAAATTTGAAAACACTGATTTAAGAGGTCGCTTCTATAAAGATGGACAAACATTAGAAATTAACGATTTAGGAAACTTCAATGATGGTTATGCATTCATCAAGTACAAAAATATTAGTAGTACAGGAGCTGCAGGAGTGCATGATAATTTTGTAGATACGGATTTGCCAATATATAGGCTAGCAGATGTTTATCTAATGTATGCAGAGGCTGTTGTTAGAGGTGGCGGTGGTAGTATGAGTACAGCTTTAGGTTATGTTAATGCTATTAGAGCTAGAGCAAAAGCTTCATCTATCTCATCACTTAATTTAGATTTTATTCTTGATGAAAGATCTAGAGAGTTATCTTGGGAAATGACAAGAAGATCTGATCTTATTCGTTTTGGTAAGTTTACAACAGCAGCTTACCTATGGCCATGGAAAGGAAATGTAAAAGATGGAACATCCGTTGGAGAATACAGAAATCTTTTCCCAATTCCCAATAATGATTTGGTTGTGAATCCAAACCTGAAACAAAATCCTGGTTATTAATCCATTAATTTTAACAACAATGAAAAATAATATATTCAAACACTTTTTTCTTGCAGTCGGGTTGTTTTTAGGAATCACGTCCTGTGAGGATCGTGAGATTGTGAACATTGATAATCAAACTTCATCTGTAATTATTGATTTATCTAAAAATGATTTGATTCTGGATTCAAACTTTCCTTCAAATCCTGCTTTAACAATTAATTGGTCATCTGCTACCTATACTGTGCCTGTAGAAGTTAAGTACGAATTGCAAATGAGTGCCACGGAAACGTTTGAAACCTCAGAGGTTTTGGCTAATACAACACAATCTCAAACTGTAGCGACATTTACAACGCTTGAGATGAATAACGCAGCGAAAAAAGTGGGCTTGGTTCCGGATGTTGCACAAAAAATGTACTTTAGAGTAAAGTCTTTTGTTGGAGATAATAGTTTGTCTCAGTTTTCTAATGTTACGGCGCTTACTATTACACCATATATAGCAAAACCAGATTATGATTATACAGATCTATTCTTAATCGGAAGTGCAGCTATTGGAAATTGGGATAACTTGTTGACAAATAGTTCTTTGTTGCCGCTTCTTAAAACCTCTACAGTAGGTGTTTATACGCATACTGGTTTATTCAAAACTGGGACTGATGTTGGCTTTAAGATGATTCTAGTAAAAGGTTCTTGGGATGCTCAATTCGGAAAAGGAACTGTAGATGGTCAACTAAGTTCTGATGGAGGATCTGGCAACATTACTGTACCTTCAGAAGGATATTATAAGTTGACTGTTGACACAAACAATCTTACTTATACTTTGGTGAAAATTGATAATCCCGTTGCAACTTATGATGTTGTTTCTCTATATGGAACAGCAACAGGAGACACAGATATACAACTTACCAAATCTACTTTTGATTCACACTTGTGGATTGCTACAGGAGTTAGTTTGAAAACGGGTGTGTTTAAATTCAGAGCTAATAATGCTTGGGATGTGAACTGGGGAACTAACGCTGAATTTTTTGGCGTAGCAACCAGCAACGGTGCAGACATTCCGGTATCAGCAGATTGGAAATACGATGTTTATTTCAACGACGTAAGCGGTAATTATACACTTATTCCTATTGATTAATTTTTAATTAAAAAAAATCATGAAAAATATATTTAAATTTTTTCTGGCGTCATTAATTCTTTCAGCGATATTCATTGCTTGTGATAATGATGCAGACAGAGATTGGACAACTCCTGAAGCTAGTTTTACCCTTGCTGATACATCTTTGGGTGCAAATAATGTGTTGTATAAAACAATGGAATCCAATCCATTCACTTTGACTTGGGAGTCTGCAGGTGCTGGAGAATATTCAGTGGTTTTATCTGCTACCGAGGATTTTGCTTCAAAAACAGAGTTAGGAAAATCAAATGAAACAACTTTTACAACAACAATTGGAGAGCTTAATACCAAATTGTTACAAATAGGTTTTTCTCCATTTACATCTCAAACTGTTTATGTTAGAATAGAAAAAGGTTCAGAAGTTTCTAATACTATTAATTTTGGAGTTACTGTTTATCCTTTAGATGGTCCCGTTATTACAGCTCCTACAAGTGGAAGTGTACTTACGCTTAATTCTGCAGATCAGTTAGCTATTGCAACCACTGTTACTTGGACAGACTATACCAATTATGGATCTGATGTAGTTTACAAAGTAGAAATTGCTAAAAAAGGAGGTGCAACATTCCTATCTTTAGGAGAAGTTACCAATGTGAAATCCTTGGAAGTTAGCAACAAAGATTTAAACACTGCAGCTTTAAATGCAGGAGGAGTGGCTAATCAAGAAGATGAATTTGATTTTAGAGTGACTGCAATAACCAATTTTTCAACACCAGCTATTGAGTTGAAATCCGCAGTTTCTACTGCTAAGGTGACACCTTACAAAGTAGAATTTGTTAATTTATATTTAGTAGGAGATGCTACAGCAGGTGGTTGGGATAATCTTGCTACAAATGACAATATGTATCCATTGTTAGGGAATCATAATATCAATGCATCTTATACTTATATAGGATATTTCAAAGCTGGAGGATTTAAATTAATTAAAGTAAAAGGCAGCTGGGATACGCAATATGGAGCAGGGGCATCAGCAGGAACGTTAAGTGCTGATGGAGGTTCTGGAAATATCAATGTTGCTGAATCTGGTTATTATAAATTCACAGCAAATGTTGCTACTTTGACTTATACATTAGAGCCTGTTTCTCCTCCTACAATCACATATCCAACGGTAGGAATTATCGGAGATGCTACTCCTAATGCTTGGAACTCAAGTACAGCAATGGTAAAATCTACTTTTGATCCTCATGTTTGGTACATTACAAATGTAACACTTACCAATGGTGAACTAAAATTCAGAGCCAATGATGCTTGGGATGTAAATTGGGGAAGTGCTGATGCAGATTTTGGTACAGCTAGTTTAGGAGGTGCAAATATTCCTGTAACGGCTGGAACCTATAATATCTATTTCAATGATTACTCAGGAGATTATGTTTTGATTAAACTGTAATAAATCATATTTAATAAAGAATAACCAACGTAAAAGTTGGTTATTTTTTTGCTTGACGAGCACAATTTTTATTATCTTGTAACCAATATATAAACCTTAGAAAAAAATGAAAAAATTCACCATTGGAGCAGCTTTGCTTACTATGATGTTTAACGGAGTTTATGCTCAAAGTCTAAAGTCTCCGGACGGAAAATTCGAGATGAATTTCCAGCTGAAAAACGGAGTTCCTGTTTATAATCTGAAATATAACGGAAACGTAGTTGTAGAAGATTCTAAATTAGGATTAAGACTTTTCAAAGATTCTTCTATCAAGTTTGCTTCCGAGATTGCAAAACCAGAAGATGCAAGTTTTGACCTCAATAACGGCTTCACAAAAACAGCCGAAAAAAGAGATTCAAAAAATGAAACTTGGCAACCAATTCTTGGAGAAAAGAAAAACTATATCAACAATTACAACGAGTTAGCTTTAACACTTAATCAAACTTCTTCTGATAGAAGCATCGTTGTCAAATTCAGATTGTTCAATGATGGATTAGGATTCAGATATGAATTTCCTCAACAAAAAAATCTTAATTATTTCGTAATCAGAGAAGAGGATTCAGAAATCGACTTTCCAACTGATATGAAAGCTTGGTGGATTGTTGCCGATTATGATTCTCAGGAATATCAATACCAAACCACAAAAATTTCCGAAATTCCGACTAAATGGTCAAAAGCTTTTGATTCTAATGCTTCTCAAACACTTGTGAAAAATGCAGTTCAGTCACCTTTGATGCTCAAAAAAGAAGGTAAAGAACCTTTGTATGTTAACGTTGGTGAAGCGGCAGTTTTGGATTATCCAGCTTCACATTTGGAAGTTGATGCACAGAATTTCAAATTCAAAACGCATTTAACAACCGACAGACAAGGTGCGAAAGGTTACATCCAAACGCCTTCTGTAACACCTTGGAGAACAATTATTATTTCACCAAAAGCAGAAGTGGTAATGGATTCTAAAATGATGTTCAACCTAAACGAACCTACAAAATATAAAGACACTTCTTACATCAAACCAACCAAATATATGGGCGTTTGGTGGGAAATGATTATCGGAAAATCTCAATGGGCATATTCTACAGCAGAAAATGTTCACATCGGAAAAACTGATTTTTCAAAATTAACACCCAACGGAAAGCACGCTGCCAACAATACCAAAGTTAAAGAATACATAGACTTTGCTTCGGCAAACGGTTTCCAAGGTTTGTTAATCGAAGGTTGGAACATAGGTTGGGAAGATTGGTTTGGACATTCCAAAGAGTTTGTTTTTGATTTTATCACGCCTTACCCAGATTTTGATATCAAAATGTTGAATGAGTATGCGCATTCAAAAGGAGTTGATTTGATTATGCACCACGAGACTTCGGGTTCAGCAACCAACTATGAAAGATGGGCTGACAAAGCTTTTCAATTGATGCACAAGTACGGTTACAAATCGGTAAAAACCGGTTATGTTGGCGACATCATTCCAAGAGGAGAGCATCATTATTCCCAATGGACTATCAACCATTATTACAGAATTGCAGAAAAAGCGAATGATTATAAATTGATGGTCAATTCCCACGAAGCGGTTCGTCCGGGAGGAGAAAGTAGAACATATCCAAACTGGATTTCAGCAGAAGCAGCTCGTGGAACAGAATACGAAGCTTTCGGAGGAAACAAGCCAGACCATCAGACGATTCTTCCTTTCACAAGATGGATGGGCGGTTCTATGGATTACACGCCGGGGATTTTTCAAACCAAGTTAGACTACTATTTCCCAGGCGATAAGAGATTTGTTCAGACCACTTTGACAAAGCAACTTGCACTATATGTAACGATGTATATGCCATTGCAGATGGCAGCTGATTTACCAGAAAATTACGCAAAACATATGGATGCTTTCCAGTTTATCAAGGATGTAGCAGCAGATTGGGACGACACCAAAATCCTTTCCGCAGAACCGGGTGAATATGTTCACACCGCGAGAAAAGCTAAAGGAACCGATAACTGGTTTGTTGGAGGGATCACCGATGAGAATGCAAGAGATTTCACAGTAGATTTTTCTTTCTTGGACAAAGGTAGAAAATATGAAGCGACCATTTACGAAGATGGAAAAGATGCAGATTATGTGAACAATCCACAGAGTTATCATATTTACAAAAAGACCATTACTAACAAAACAAAATTGCCAGTTCATTTGGTAAGAAGTGGTGGTTACGCTATTTCTGTGAAGCCTGTTAAATAAATTTTTTAGGAGCTTAATCCCGCTATCCGCTATATCTTTTTCTTTTTTTGCAAAAAAGAAAAAGGATGCCGCTACTATCGGGGCTATGGGTTTCTCAATACAAACAACACTTTGTCAAAGATGTGATGCTTTGACAAAGTGTTTATTTAGTTTAACACTATCAACTATCAACGCTCAACCATCAACCAAAAATGAATTGGATTTCCAAGATTTTCAACAAACAAAACACATTTCTCTTTTTACTAATTTCTATGGTCATCTTGGCCAAAGTTATTCCTTTCCACGAGTCTTACAATCAGTATTTTAATCTTGCGGGATTTATAGATTGGGGAATTGCGGGAATTTTTCTGTTGTATGGATTGAAACTCAATCTCAAAGAAGTTATAAAAGATGTCTCCAACTGGAAACTGCATTTGCTGATTCAGTCGGGAACATTTGTTATTTTTCCTTTGTTGACATTGATGTTTTATCCTTTCTTGAAAGATACATCGTATTATAATATTTGGCTTTCGGTTTTCTTTTTAGCAAGTTTGCCTTCTACAGTTTCATCATCCGTTGTAATGGTTTCTATTGCAAAAGGAAATGTCACTTCGGCCATTTTCAATGCTTCAATTTCCGGAATTATAGGGATTGTGATGACGCCACTTTTGATGAGTTTTTTCCTTACAGCTAACGGAGAATCCGGCAATCAATCCGAGATTATTCAACAGTTGCTACTCAAAGTTTTATTGCCAATTATTTTAGGAATTATTCTCAATCCAATCTTCAAAAAATGGGTGACAAAATATGCAAACATCATTTCAGAATTTGACAGACTGATTATTTTGCTCATTGTTTACGAAAGTTTTTCAACTGCATTTATTGAGAACATTTTTGTAGCCGTGCCTTCATTTGTGTTTGTTGCATTGGCTTTTAGTGCGGTCTTTTTGTTTTTTGCAACCTATTATATCTTAAAATTCATAGCAGAAAAACTGAATTTTAAAAAGAAAGATGTCATCACGACAACCTTCTGCGGCTCAAAGAAATCCTTAGTTCACGGGAGTTTGTTTCTTTTGGTTTTAGGAATTCCGGATGACCAGAAAGTTTTGTTTCTGTTACCAGTAATGATTTACCATAGTTTTCAATTATTCTACGTAAGTTGGCTAGCTAATAAAATTGCAAAAAGACCAGATGCTGAAGTAGTTTGATATTGACAAATATTTGGAATTAATAATTCATTTTAAAAGTGATTATATGAATAAAATAATGACACTTCTGACTTTTTTTATTTTCATTTTTGGATTTTCACAGACGCATCGTTTCATCTATGAAGTGAATTACAAAAAAGATTCTACAGAGAATAATCTTACTAAAGAATATTATCATTTGGATATTAATCCCAAAGAAACTTTGTTTTATGATAGAACTTTTTTTGAATCAGATTCTATTATAAAATCCAATCCTAATGGAGGATTTCCTGCTCCAAATATGAATAATATTGTTCTTCATAAAAAAGGAACAAAACTTTTCGAAGATTATGAGTTTATCGGTTGGGATGTAATTAAAAGAGCATCAGAGCCTGAACAAAGTTGGACTCTTACTGATGAAAAAAAGAAGTTAGGTAATCTTGAGATTCAAAAAGCAGTCAGTAATTGGGGCGGAAGAAAATGGACAGCTTGGTTCGCAAAAGAAATACCTTTTTCCGAAGGTCCTCAAAAATTTCACGGATTGCCTGGACTTATTGTAATCTTGGAGGATGAACGTCACAATTATTCTTTTAAGTTGGTTAATTCGAGAAATTATTCCAAAACCAATTCCATAGACTTTTTTCAAAATATATTTCCTAGATCCTTATTTTTGGATGAAGCTAAGTATAAAAAATTTAAACTCAATTTTTATGAAGACCCCTTGGCATATGCTAAAAATGGAAGAATAGAAATCACCTCAGAAAATAAACTTGCTTTAGATGACGGAACTATTGTAACGCCGGATAATATAAGAGAAGTGACACTCATACAACAAAAACGAATCAAAAAATATTATAACCCAATTGAATTAGATAATGCGATTCATTATCCTTAATTTTTAAAAAGACCATTATTAATATATAGACCTTAAAAATTAACCTTATGAAAAAAATATTCACGATTTCTTCCATCGTATTTTCTTCTATTTACTATTCTCAAGTTCAGAAAGTAGAACCTGCATTTTGGTGGAGCGGAATGAAAAATCCTGAACTACAACTGTTAGTTTATGGAAAAGATATCCAAAATCTTCAACCTGAATTCTCAAACGGAATCAAAATCAAAGAAGTCATAAAAGTTGAAAATCCGAACTATCTTTTCGTAACAATCGACACCAACGGAGTTCAGCCACAAAAAGCAAAACTGAATTTCAAAAACGGAAACAAAACCGTTAAAACCATCGATTACGAATTCAAGCAAAGACAACAAAACTCGGCTAACAGAGATTCTTACACATCTTCTGATGTAATGTATCTGATAATGCCTGACAGATTTGCGAACGGTAATCCTAAAAATGATAATACGCCAGACACAGCGGAAAAAGCAGACAGGACCAAAACAGGAGGACGTCACGGTGGAGATATTGCCGGGATTGTAAAGAACTTGGATTATCTTCAGGAATTAGGAATTACAACGGTTTGGAACACACCTTTGTTAGAAGATAACGAACCTGGTTTTTCATACCACGGTTATGCGCAAAGTGATTACTACAAAATAGACCCTCGTTACGGAACCAATGATGATTATAAAAACTTGGCGGACGAACTTCACAAAAGAAAAATGAAACTTGTGATGGATTATGTGACCAATCATTGGGGTTCAAAAAGCTGGATTATCAAAGATTTGCCTTCGAAAGATTGGATCCATTATTGGGAAGGACAGGAAAATGGTTTCCAGAGAAGCAATTACAGAATGACAACGCAGTTTGATATCAATGCAGCCAAAGTGGATGAAGCGGCTTGTATGGACGGCTGGTTTGATACTACAATGCCGGATATGAATCAGAGCAATCCGATGGTTGTGACTTATATGGCGCAGAATGCGATTTGGTGGATAGAATATGCGGGTTTGGACGGTTTCCGTGTGGATACTTATTCTTACAATGACAAAAAAGGAATTGCAGATTGGACAAAACGAATCACCGACGAATATCCAAAATTCAATATCGTGGGAGAAGTCTGGATGCAAGATCCCGCTCATATGGCTTATTGGCAGAAAGATTCTAAAATTGGCGCAATAGAAAACTTTAATTCTTACTTGCCATCCGTAATGGATTTTTCACTTTATGATGCCATTGGTCAGGCTTTCAAAGAAGAGCCGGGTTGGAATTCGGGAATGCAGAGAGTTTATGGGAATTTTACTAATGATTTCCTTTATCCTGATATCAATAATATTTTGGTTTTTGCTGAGAATCACGACACGAATAGATTCAATCAAATCTATCCGAAAATCGAAGATTATAAATTAGCAATGAGTTTGATTCTGACAGTTCGAGGAATTCCTCAATTGTATTACGGTTCTGAAATCGGAATGGCTGGCGACAAAAACAACGGTGGCGATGGCGAGATTCGTAAAGATTTCCCAGGCGGCTGGGCTGGAGATTCAAATAATGCTTTCACAAAATCTGGAAGAACAGCTTCTCAAAACGAATATTTCGATTATACCAAAAAATTGCTGAATTGGAGAAAAACAAACGAAGCAGTTCACTCCGGAAAAACTTTGCATTACATCCCGAATAACAACGTTTATGTTTATTTCCGATACACAGATAGCAAAAGAGTAATGGTTGTAATTAATAACAACAAGGAAACTCAAAACTTAGATTTGAAACGTTTTTCTGAAGGTTTGAAAGATTTCACAAAAGGAAAAGACATCGTTTCTGATAAAGATTTTGATTTGAAAACTAATTTGTCTGTTCCTGCAAAATCTTCATTAATTTTAGAACTGAAATAAAATTAAAATGAAAAAAATAATTTCCATTGTCCTACTATCATTTTTAATCTTTTCGATTCCACTTTCTGCTCAAAAGAAAGGCTTTTACGAAAATGTTCAGAAAAAGAATATCAACAAATTGTTGGATGACCTCAATACGTTGGCTGCCAATGCTGACTTCGAAAAATACTTCGATTGTTTTGCCGAAGAATCTCAATACATCGGAACAGATGCAACGGAAGTTTGGCAAAAACAAGAGTTCAAAGATTGGGCAAAACCTTATTTTGACAAAAAAACAACTTGGAATTTCAAATCCCTGAAACGAAATATCTATTTCAGCAAAGACGGAAATTATGCTTGGTTCGATGAGGTTCTTGATACACAGATGAAAATCTGCAGAGGTTCGGGTGTTCTTCAGAAAATTGGTGGAAAATGGAAAATCAAACAATACGTTCTTTCCGCAACTATCCCAAATGAAGTGATAGATGAAGTCACCAAAATCAAAACACCAATCGAGGATGCTCTCATCCAGAAATTAAAAAACAACTAAAAAAATGAATTTAAATAAAAGAGATTTACCTTTCTCTCAACTATGGAATATCAGTTTTGGATTTTTCGGAGTTCAGATTGCTTATTCTTTGCAAAGTGCCAATATCAGTAGGATTTTTGCAACTTTGGGTGCAGATCCGCATAACCTCAGTTACTTCTGGATTTTACCACCTTTGATGGGAATGCTTGTCCAGCCAATTGTTGGCGTAATGAGTGATAAAACTTGGACGAAATTGGGGCGTAGAGTTCCTTATTTATTGATTGGTTCTATCATTTCGGTGATTGTAATGTGTTTACTTCCCAATGCAGGAAGCTTCAAACTAGCAGTTTCTGCAGCAATGATTTTTGGATTGATTGCATTGATGCTTTTGGACACGTCCATCAATATGGCAATGCAGCCATTCAAAATGATGGTGGGAGATATGGTAAACGAGAAACAGAAAGGAAAAGCTTATTCTATCCAGAGTTTCCTATGTAATGCAGGAAGTTTAGTTGGTTATCTTTTCCCGATTATTTTTACTTGGATTGGGATTTCAAATGTCGCAGATTCGGGTGTAGTGCCAGATTCTGTGATTTACTCTTTCTATGTAGGAGCAGCAATCCTTATTGGTTGTGTGTTGTACACGATTTTCAAAGTCAAAGAAATGCCTCCGAAAGAATATGCCGAATTCCACGGAATAGAAGGCGCTCCTGAAACTAAAAAATCAACCAATGTTTTCCAGTTATTAGCAAAAGCGCCATCAGCATTTTGGTCGGTAGGTTTAGTTCAGTTTTTCAGCTGGGCGGCGTTTATGTATATGTGGACTTACACCAATGCAGGAATTGCCGAAACAGTTTGGAATACAACAGATGTCAAATCCGCAGCATATCAGGAAGCAGGCAACTGGGTTGGTGTTGTGTTTGCAGTTCAGGCCATTGGTTCTTTGATTTGGGCTTTGGTGATTCCTCAGTTTAAGTCTTATAAAATGGCTTATTTTGTTAGTTTAATTTTAGGTGCAGTTGGTTTTATCTCAACAATGTTTATTCACGACCAATATCTGCTTTTCGTTCCTTATTTATTGATTGGATGTGCTTGGGCAGCTATTTTAGCTTTACCATTTACATTATTGACCAACGCTTTGAAGGGAAATAATATGGGCGCTTATCTAGGATTATTCAATGGAACGATTTGTTTGCCTCAGATTGTTGCAGCAGTTTTAGGCGGTGTTATATTTAAAACTATCGCGATGGAAAGTTCTATTGCAATGTTGGGAATCGCTGGAGCATTGCTTGTTTTAGGTGCATTCAGTGTTTTTATTATTAAGGATAAGAAAACAATTGATTAATTATAAGACCAAAATTATCACAAAAGATAAATTTAAAATCCACCAATTTCGGTGGATTTTTTTGTTTTTCTTATAATTGACTCTATAATATAAACATTTTTTAGATTGTTTTTAAATGATTTATATGGGTTAGATAATTTTTTATGCATCATTTTATAGTCTTAATTTTGATGTAGTTTTTTAAAGTAAAATACAATCCGATTAAAAAAAATTAGTAAAATGGAAAACCATGAACTTACCCGATTTGGAAATTTCAAATTACCGTTCCGTCTTATTCCAGCGATAATTTCCTTTGCAACTTTTGTTATTATTTTATTGATTCCTCATCCAGAATCGCTTACAAGCAAAGCATGGTTGATGCTGGCAATTTTTGTTGCATCTATTGTTGCTATTATTACCAAGACTTCTTCCGTGGGCGTTGTGTCTGTTATTGGGATGTGTCTTGTTGCGGTTCTCAGAGCTTCTACGCCGGTAAAGGGACCAGATGGAGAATTGGTTCCCGTTGGAGTAAAAGAGGCGATTCAAGCCACTCTTGCAAGTTTTTCAAATGATCTTATATGGCTTATTGTGATCGCGGTGATTCTTTCCCGGGGGATTATCAAAACGCACTTAGGCGAAAGAATTGGCTATTTTTTCATTACTCTTTTTGGAAAACGTTCCTTGGGGATTGGTTATGCGCTTGCTTTTTGCGAAACTATTTTAGCTCCTCTTACGCCTAGTAATACAGCCCGAGGTGGTGCTATTATCCATCCAATAATGAAATCTATTGCGCTTGCTTTTGGTAGTGATCCCGAAACAAAAACTGAAAATAAAATAGGAAAATATTTAGCTTTGGTTAATTATCACGCTAATCCTATTTCCTCTGCGATGTTTGTCACTGCAACAGCGCCTAATCCACTTGCTTTGGAATATATTAATCAGGTGGCAGGAACCTCGTTTCATCTTACTTGGGGAACTTGGGCACTTTCCCTCTTTCTACCTGCTTTTGTTGCCATGATGTTGATGCCTTTGGTTTTATACAAAATTTTCCCACCAGAAATTAAAGTAACGCCAGATGCGCAAAAATTTGCCAAATCCAAAATGCATGATTTAGGACCTATTTCTCTTAACGAAAAAATCATGATTAGCATCTTTATCCTTTTGCTTTTGCTGTGGGCAGACGTTCCTGGGATGCTGTTGGGAAGCATGTTTTCTTTCAATCCAACGACAGTTGCTTTAATTGGTTTAACGTTACTAATTCTTACGGGGATTCTCACTTGGGATGAGATTTTGGCTCAAAAAAGTGCTTGGGATACGCTAATTTGGTTTGGTGCGCTTGTTATGATGGCAGGAGAACTCAACAAGCATGGGGTTATTTCTTGGTTTTCGGATAGTTTTCAGGGTTGGCTAATTACCATGCATCTTAATAGTTTAGCCGTGTTTTTTATTTTAGTGTTGGTGTTTTTGTACTCACATTACTTTTTTGCCAGCACAACAGCCCACGTATCGGCCATGTTTTTAGCATTTTTAATGGTAGGAGTAAAAGTGGTAGAACCTGCTTTACTTATTCCATTTTATTTGATGATGGCAGGTGCTTCTACGTTGATGATGAGTTTAACCCACTATGCAACGGGAACCTCGCCAATAATTTTCGGTAGCGGTTTTGTAAGCATGGGAGAATGGTGGAAAGCTGGTTTCATCATGAGTGTTGTTAACATGATCGTATTTACAGTTGTTGGATTTTTGTGGTGGAAAGTCTTAGGGTACTATTAAATTGATTTTTTTGTTTTCTATTTTTAATTTTCATGATTTGATCTAATGATTGATGAACTTTTAGACATCGTAATTTCTCAAGCTTCCACAAATTGAAAATCAATACTTTATGACTGTTTTTTATTTTAATGAATATCGTATAAAAATCAAAATTTTGTAAATTTTTGATAGTGTTAAAAAGAATTTTTCATGAAAACATCAAGATTTATTGAAATTAGTTTATACATTTGTACCGTTCAAAACAAACAGATGCATAACTCAATAATTATTATTGTCATTCTTGTCATTATCGGATTCCGGTGGTGAGTGATGGCTTGTGATAGTTTTTGAAATTGAAATAATACAGACCATTCTCATCACGAGGATGGTTTTTTTATTTAAAAACAAAATATTTAATAAAATATAAAACCGATACAAAATGTATTACAATGACGACAGTGTTCTCTTCTTTGATGGGGAATATATGAAAGCAAAAGAAGCCAAGACCGACTTGTATGGTCAATCGTTACACTACGGATATGCTGTTTTCGAAGGAATTAAATCTTACAAAACAGCCAATGGAACTAAGATTTTCAAAGCAGAGGAACATTATGACAGATTAAGAAAATCTGCCGAAACAATGATGATGCCTTTCGATTATTCTACCGAAGAAATGGTGGAAGAAACCTACAAGCTTTTGGAAATTAATAATTTAAGTAACGCATACATTCGTCCATTGGTCATTTGTTCTCCAAATATGGCTTTATCAAAAGGTCAAAAAAGTTATCTCGTAATCGAAGTTTGGAATTGGGACAACGGTTATATGGCCAACAAAATGAGAATTATGACGTCGTCATTTGAACGTCCAAACCCGAAAGCGTTTAAAGTAGAAGCAAAAGTAAGCGGTCATTATGTTAACTCCATTTTGGCTTGTCAGGAAGCGAAAGATAAAGGTTTTGATGAAGCATTGGTTTTGGATGCCGATGGAAATGTAGCAGAAAGTTCAGGAGCCAATATCTTCTTCGAAAAAGGTGGAAAACTTTTCACACCGGCAAAAGGTAGCATACTTCCCGGAATTACCAGAGCTACAGTTTTTGAAATCTGCGAAAATCTTGGAATTCCTTACGAAGAAAAATTCTTCAATCCTGAAGAAATGCACGGCGCAGATGCAGGATTTTTCTGTGGAACAGCAGCTGAAATTGTAGCATTGGATTCTTTGGATAACATTTCTTTCAAACTGAATTGGGAAGAAAGTTTATCATCAAAAATTCAGACAGCTTATCGCCATCTCGTGTTAGAAGAAGATTACTCTTATTTAAAATCAGACTTACAATATGTGTAACGTAGAACTTAATAAATATTCCAAAACACTCACGAAAGACCCGACTCAACCTGCAACTCAGGCGATGTTTTATGGGATTGGATTTCAAAAAGAAGATTTCGACAAAGCACAGATTGGAATTGCAAGTATGGGCTACGACGGAAATACTTGTAATATGCACCTAAATGGTTTGGCTGAAATTGTAAAAAAAGGAGTCAAGGAACAAAACTTAGTTGGATTAATGTTCCATACCATCGGAATCAGTGACGGAATGACCAACGGAACCGACGGAATGCGTTATTCACTTGTCAGTCGCGACATCATTGCAGATTCCATCGAAGCGGTTTGTGCGGGACAATATTACGATGGATTAATTACAGTTCCGGGTTGTGACAAAAATATGCCTGGTTCTCTGATGGCGATGGCGCGTCTTGACCGACCTTCGATAATGGTTTATGGAGGAAGTATTGCACCTGGACATTACAAAGGTGAAGATTTGAATATCGTTTCTGCTTTCGAAGCGCTAGGAAACAAAATTGCAGGTAAAATTTCTGAAGAAGATTTTCAAGGTGTGATTCAAAATTCCTGTCCAAGCGCAGGCGCGTGTGGAGGTATGTATACAGCTAATACAATGGCTTCTGCAATTGAAGCTCTGGGAATGAGCTTGCCTTATTCTTCATCATATCCCGCACTTAGTAAAGAGAAAAAAGAAGAATGTCAGTTTGCAGGTCATTACGTTAAAATTCTTCTCGAAAAAAATATCAAACCATCTGATATTATGACGCCAAAAGCTTTCGAAAATGCTTTAAGACTGATTATGATTTTGGGTGGAAGTACCAATGCAGTTCTTCATTTTATTGCCATTGCAAAATCCATCGGATACGATTTGACTTTGGATGATTTCCAAAAAATCAGTGATGAAACACCATTTTTAGCCGACCTTAAACCAAGCGGAAAATACTTGATGGAAGACCTTCACAAAGTAGGTGGAGTTCCTGCGGTAATGAAATATTTGTTGGATTTAGGCTTGCTTCACGGCGATTGTTTAACGGTTACCGGAAAAACCATTGCGGAAAACTTAGAACACGTGACTTCAATTATCGACAGACAGCAAAATATCATTCACGATATCAAAAATCCAATCAAAGAAACCGGTCACATCAGAATTATGTACGGAAATCTTGCAGAAAAAGGTTCTGTTGCAAAAATTACAGGAAAAGAAGGCGCATATTTCAAAGGTACAGCAATAGTTTTTGACGGCGAAAAAGAATTTATCAAAGGCATCGAAGACAAAAAAATTCAGGAAGGAAATGTTGTGGTTATTAAAAACGAAGGTCCAAAAGGCGCACCCGGAATGCCGGAAATGTTGAAACCAACTTCTGCTTTGATGGGTTCAGGTTTAGGTAAAAATGTTGCCTTGATTACAGACGGAAGATTCTCAGGAGGAACACACGGTTTCGTCGTTGGTCATATAACACCTGAAGCTTTTTCCGGAGGATTGATTGGATTAATTAAAGATGGCGACGTGATTGAATTGGATGCCGAAAAAAATACTATCAACGCATTGTTGTCACACGAAGAAATTACTAAAAGAAAAGCCGAGTTCCAACAACCCGAATACAAAGTGAAAAGTGGCGTGTTGTACAAATACGCCAAATCTGTGGCAGACGCCTCACAAGGTTGTGTAACCGATTTATAATTAAAAAGTAAAATTGAAAATAATATGAGTACGCTTGAAGTAAAGGAAAATAAAGATGCAGAACAGCAGAAAGCGGTAGAAATCTCCGGTTCAAAAGCTGTTTTAGAAGCTCTGTTACAGGAAAATGTTGATACGATTTTCGGTTATCCCGGTGGAGCAATTATGCCGATTTATGATGCATTGTATGACTATTCCGAAAAACTGAAACATATTTTGGTTCGTCACGAGCAAGGTGCGATTCACGCTGCGCAGGGATTTGCGAGAACTTCCGGAAAAACCGGAGTTGTATTTGCAACCAGTGGTCCTGGTGCAACCAATTTGGTAACAGGTTTGGCAGATGCGATGATAGACAGCAACCCGATTGTCTGTATTACAGGTCAGGTTTTTGCCTCGCTTTTGGGAACCGATGCTTTTCAGGAAACTGATGTTATCAATATTACAACACCAGTTACAAAATGGAATTATCAGGTTACCGATGCAACAGAAATTCCCGAAGCTATTGCGAAAGCTTTTCATATTGCAAGCACAGGTCGTCCAGGCCCGGTTTTAATTGATATTACCAAAAATGCTCAATTACAATTATTCGAATATTTAGGCTATAAAAAGTGTAATCATATTAGAAGTTATCGTCCGGAACCAGAAATCCGAAACGAATATATCGAGCAAGCCGCAGTATTGATTAATCAGGCAAAAAAACCATTTGTTCTGTTTGGACAAGGTGTGATTCTAGGAAAAGCCGAGGAAGAGTTCAAAGCTTTTATTGAAAAAGTTAATCTTCCTGCTGGAGCTACAGTAATGGGGTTGAGTGCGCTTCCAACCAATCACAAGCTACACGTCGGAATGTTGGGAATGCACGGTAATTATGCACCAAACGTAATGACCAACGAATGCGATGTCTTGATTGCTGTAGGAATGCGTTTCGATGACAGAGTTACAGGTCGTTTGGACAAATATGCGAAACAAGCAAAAATAATTCATCTTGATATTGACCCTGCCGAAATCGATAAAAATGTGAAGACGACAGTTCCTGTTTGGGGAAATTGTAAGAAAACTTTACCAATGTTGACGGCACTTCTTAAAGAAAATGACCATTCAGCTTGGTTGGAAAAATTCCGAGAATTAGAAAAAGAAGAAATCAAAGAAGTCATTCAAAATGAACTTAATCCAACAACCGATGTAATGACAATGGGAGAGGTTATCAAAGTTCTAAATGAATTGACAAATGGCGACGCCATCATCACAACCGATGTCGGTCAGCATCAAATGGTTGCTTGTCGATATGCGAATTTCAATAACTCTAAATCCAGCGTAACATCAGGAGGATTGGGAACAATGGGATTTGGTTTGCCTGCAGCGATTGGAGCTTGGTATGGCGCACCTGAAAAAACGGTTGTCGCAATTATTGGTGATGGCGGATTTCAAATGACATTGCAGGAATTGGGAACGATTATGCAGTTTGGAGCAAAGGTTAAAATTTTGATTCTCAATAACGAATTCCTTGGGATGGTAAGACAATGGCAGCAGTTGTTCCACGACAGACGTTACTCTTTTGTGAACATTACAAGTCCTGATTTCGTAGCAGTTGCAAAAGGTTATTACATCGACGGACAAAAAATATCTGAAAGAAAAGACCTGAAGACTGCTTTGGAGACAATGATAAATCACGATGGCGCTTATCTTTTGGAAGTAATGGTTGGGAAAGAAAATAACGTTTTTCCAATGGTAGCACAAGGAACTTCGGTTTCAGAAATCAGACTTAAATAAAAGAAGAAAATGGAAAAACAAGAATTTACCATCACATTATACACAGAAAATTCGGTTGGATTAATCGGCAGAATTTCAGGGATTTTTTCACGAAGAAAAATCAATATCGAGAGTTTGAATACATCTCCTTCTGAGGTGGAAGGTATTCACAGATTCACAATTCTTATTAATGAAACCGAAGAGGTTGTAAGAAAACTTTGCAGTCAATTAGAAAAACAAATTGATATTCTGAAAGCTTATTTCAATACCGATGATGAGATTGTCTGGCAGGAACAGGCACTTTACAAAGTGCCTACAAAAGTAGTAACAGAAAAAGTTTACGTAGAACGTTTACTCCGCCAATATGGTGCATCTACGGTTGTTATTCGGGAAGATTATATTGTTTTTGAAACAGCAGGACATCGTGAAGAAATCGACCGATTAACAGAAGAACTCAACAAATACGGACTCATCGAATTTGTCCGTGGAGCAAGAATCGCAATCATTAAAAACAGCGCAGGAATCCACGAAAAAGTCCTTGAATTTGAAAAAAGAGAACCTTCTCCCGAAATTGTGGAAAACGAATACCTCGACAAACGCGACGATGTCTTCACAATGTAATTTTCAAATTCAAAATTCAAAATTCAAAATCAAAAACAATATTAATCACTAAAAAGTTAAGTAATACTTTTTACTTCATACTTTTTACTTTTTACTTAAAAATATGGCAAATTATTTCAATACCTTATCACTCAGAGACCAGTTGCATCAGTTAGGACAGGCGGAATTTATGGACAGTTCAGAGTTTTCTGATGGCGTTTCTGCGTTGAGAGGAAAGAAAATCGTGGTTGTAGGATGCGGAGCTCAAGGTCTGAATCAGGGTCTGAATCTTAGAGACAGCGGATTGGATGTTTCCTACGCATTACGTCAGGAAGCAATCGATCAAAAGAGAGATTCCTGGAAAAACGCAACCGAAAATAATTTCAAAGTCGGAACTTATGAAGAGCTCATTCCTACAGCAGATTTGGTGATTAATTTAACGCCCGACAAACAACATACTTCTGTGATTAATGCGGTTCAACCATTAATGAAACAGGGTGCGACCTTATCTTATTCTCACGGGTTTAATATTGTTGAAGAAGGGATGCAAATCCGTAAAGATTTGACGGTAATTATGGTGGCACCAAAATGCCCGGGTTCAGAAGTTAGAGCCGAATATCTTCGTGGTTTCGGTGTTCCCACGCTTATTGCCGTTCACCCAGAAAATGATCCTCAGGGAAAAGGCTGGGCAGAAGCAAAAGCCTACTGCGTGGGAACGGGTGGTCACAAAGCGGGTGTTTTGAAATCTTCTTTCGTTGCAGAAGTTAAATCAGATTTGATGGGAGAGCAAACTATTTTGTGCGGACTTTTACAAACGGGTTCTATTCTTTCATTCGATAAAATGGTAGAAAAAGGTATTGATGCAGGTTACGCTTCCAAGTTGGTTCAATACGGTGTTGAGGTCATCACAGAAGCCTTGAAACACGGCGGTGTAAGTGGAATGTTGGACAGACTTTCCAATCCTGCAAAACTAAAAGCATTTGAACTTTCAGAGGAATTGAAAGACATTATGCGTCCACTTTTCCAAAAACATCAGGATGATATTATCTCGGGAGAATTCTCCAAAACAATGATGGAAGACTGGGCAAATGGCGACGCAAACTTATTGAAATGGAGAGCAGAAACAGGTGAAACCGCTTTCGAAAAAACGCCTGCAGGTGATGTGAAAATCGATGAACAGGAATATTTTGACAATTATCTTTTGATGTCGGCGTTCATCCGAGCGGGCGTTGAATTGGCTTTCGAAACAATGGTTGAAGCTGGAATTAAACCAGAATCTGCTTACTATGAATCTCTTCACGAAACGCCTTTGATTGCCAACACCATCGCAAGAAAAAAACTGTTTGAGATGAATCGTGTAATTTCTGACACGGCAGAATACGGCTGTTATCTTTTCGACCAAGCTTGCAAACCTTTGTTGGCAGATTTTATGAAATCGGTGGATACAGAATTGGTTGGAAAAGATTTTAATGAAGGCAAAGACGCTTCGGTTGACAATGCTCAATTGGTTCACGTGAACGATGTTTTGAGAAATCATCCGGTAGAAATTGTTGGCAGAAAACTTCGTCAGGCAATGACGGCGATGAAATCCATCAAAACAGTTTAAAATAATAATGATTTGGGCAACTTAATCCGCCTTCCGCTCCCAATCTTTTCACTCCACTTCGTTGCGTAAAAAGGATTTCCGCTCAAGTCGGGTTGCAGATTCAGTGTAAAAGAAAAGTTGTCCAAAAATTCAAATTTTGTCATTCCATAGAAAACCTAGCGAATTGGTTTATAAATGCTGAGTTTCCTGCGGAATGACAAATTGAATGTTTATTCTTTGCAGAGCGAAGCGCCTTTATCTCAATACATTTATTGATTTTAAAGGAATCGATGAATCTTTGATTTGTGAACCTTAAAATATTTTCAATAAGATTATAAAAACCTTTGCGCCCTTTGCGTTCAAAATTGATTCAAAAAATAAAAATGTCAACCCCAATCATCCAAATTTCAAACCTCAATTTCCAATATAACAAACCAATATTGGAAAATTTAAACTGGGAAATATCTTCCGGAGAATGTTGGATGTTAGGCGGATTGAGCGGAAGCGGAAAAACAACTTTAGCCAAAATTATTTCTGGAGAAATCAAGAATTTCGAAGGGAAAGTTGAGGTCAATTTTAATGAAAATTCAGAATTGCCAAAGAAAGTTTTGTATGTTTCCAATTGGTTTCAATTCAGAAACCTCGAAGGCGACCGCAATTTTTATTATCAGCAACGATATAATCAATTTGCCAAAAATGATACACTAACTGTTTTTGCAGAACTGATTCATTTTGGAAAAGAAGAAAATCTGGATTTACGACTATTAGAATTGTATTTAGAACCTTTTGGATTTGAAAATTTTAAAAATCAGCAATTAATAGAATTGTCGAGTGGCGAACACAAGAAATTGCAATTACTGAAAGCACTTTGGTTAAAACCTCAAGTTTTGATTATAGACCAGCCTTACACAGGTTTAGATGTCAAATCGAGACAGTTTTTGAATCAGGCTTTTGATGATTTGATTCAGGAAAATGTCACTTTGATTTTAATTAATAATGATGAGGAATTTCCTGAAAGTATTCAGTATTTTGTTGAAATAGAAAATGGAAAATTAGTTCATAGAAATTCTCCAAAAGACTTTTCAAAAGGCGAAGAAAGAATTCCGAAATCGCTTCCTTTTTTCTTGCAAAATAATCAGAAAAACGAACAGGAAAGTCTTATCAAACTGGAAAATATCAATATTTCTTATGGTGAAAAGAAAGTCTTGAAAAACATCGATTGGAAAGTTAATTCCGGAGAACAATGGCTCTTGCAAGGACATAACGGTTCGGGAAAATCTACATTGTTGAGTTTGTTAAATGGCGACCATCCGCAAGCTTATGCCAATGAAATTCATCTTTTCGGACAAAAGCGGGGAAGTGGTGAAAGTATTTGGGATATCAAAGAAAAAATCGGAATGATTTCGCCCGAATTGCATTGGTATTTTGATATGAATGCGAATGTTGGACAAACCATTGCTTCCGGTTTTTTTGATTCGATGAGTTTGTATCAGAAACTAAGTTTTGACCAGCAACAAAAGTTGGAACAGATTCTATATTTCTTCGATTTAAAAGATGATAAAAACAAAAAGTTGAGCACACTTCCTTTAGGAAAACAACGTTTGGCTTTGCTTGCAAGAACATTGATTAAAAAACCAAAACTCCTGATTCTGGATGAACCTTGTCAGGGAATGGATAATGAGCAGACTAAATATTTTAATCAAGTTATTGATGATTTGGCAAGTCAGGGGCAATCGTTGATTTATGTTGGACATTTTGAATCTCAATTACCAAAAAAACTCAGTCACAAACTCGTTCTGGAAAACGGAACAACAAGAATTAAAGAAATGATTTGACCACAAATCGTAGATTCGACGAAGTCAAAAGGCACAAAAGTTTTTTTAAGCTTTAAAAAGATGTGTTTAAAGTTCACAAAAAGAATGTCGAAAATGATGAACATTTTGTGAGCTTCTTATTTTCAACTATTTAAACTTTAAGAAAAATAATATCTTTTGTGACTTTTGTGGTTTTAAAAAATAAAAATTATAAATGAAGATGAACGAAACGCTTATATTTCCAACCTTGGAAGCGGTTAAAGAAGCCCGAAAAAGTATAGAAAATGTCGTGAATTACACGCCTTTGCAATACAATGCGAGATTATCAGAAAAATTTGGAGCGAATATTTTCCTCAAAAGAGAGGATTTACAACCTGTAAGGTCTTACAAATTACGAGGCGCTTACAATAAAATCAAAAGTCTGTTCAATGAAGAAAAAGTTTCGCAAGGAATTGTTTGTGCCAGTGCGGGAAATCACGCGCAAGGTGTGGCTTTTTCCTGTAAACAACTCCAAATCAAAGGAACGATTTTTATGCCCGTGACGACTCCAAAACAAAAGTTGGAACAAGTAGAAATGTTTGGCGGAAAATTTGCCGAAATCAAGTTGGTTGGGGATACTTTTGATGCTTCAAAAAACGCGGCTTTGGAGTTTGCAAAAACTTCGGGAGCGGCTTTTATTCATCCTTTTGATGATGTTCAGATTATCGAAGGACAGGCAACTTTAGCTTTGGAAATTTTAGAACAACAAAAAGAAACTATTGATTTTGTTTTCGTTCCGATTGGCGGTGGCGGCTTGGCTTCTGGAATTTCAACAGTTTTTAAAGAATTGTCGAAAGAGACTCAATTAATTGGAGTTGAGCCAAAAGGTGCGCCTTCTATGAGAACTTCCATCGATAATAATCTTAATACAGAGCTTTCAGAAGTCGATGGTTTTGTTGACGGAGCGGCGGTGAAAAGGGTAGGAGATTTGACTTTTGAGATTTGTAAAAATTCACTTGCAGATTGTATTCCTGTGGATGAAGGGAAAATTTGTGACACGATTCTTCAATTATATAACAAAGATGCAATTGTTTTGGAACCAGCTGGGGCTTTATCTATTTCGGCTTTGGAACAATATCGAAATCAGATTAAAGGGAAAAACGTGGTTTGCATTGTAAGTGGTAGCAACAATGACATTACGAGAATGGAAGAAATCAAAGAGCGTGCTTTGCTTTACAATGGTTTGAAACATTATTTTATGGTGAAATTTCCGCAGCGTCCTGGTTCTTTGAAAGATTTTGTTCTCAATGTTTTAGGCGAAAATGACGACATTACGCATTTTGAATACACTAAAAAAAATTCACGGGAAACCGCTTTGGCAATCGTCGGAATTGAGCTTTCCAATATTTCTGATTTCAATGGTTTGAAACAGAGAATGCAAAACCTCGGTTATTTTGAATCTTATCTCAATGATAACCCTGATGTGCTAAGTATGCTTGTTTAAAATAAATTTTAACGAAGTTAAAAATCCTTGTGCCTTAAAAACTCCAGATTAACTAATAAATCTTTGTGCCTTTGTGTTAAAATATTTCTAACTCCGACACTCGTCGGAGTTTCTCGTTCTTACCGTATATCAATGCATAAGGATTTTGAAAGTTGGAAATTTGTGTTAATAAAAAAGCCTAAATTTTAAAATCAATTAAAATGAAAACAGTATATCATAAATCCGACAGCAGAGGTTACGCTAATCACGGTTGGTTGAAGAGTCATCATTCTTTTAGTTTTGCTAATTATCATAATCCAGAAAAAGTACATTTCGGCGTTCTTAGAGTGTTGAATGACGATTATGTAGAAGGCGGAATGGGATTCGGGAGACATCCGCACCGCGATATGGAAATTATTTCGATTCCTTTGGAAGGCGAATTGAGACACGGCGATAATATGGGGAATTCTGGAATCATCAAAAAAGGAGACATTCAAGTAATGTCTGCGGGTACTGGAATTATGCACAGTGAAGAAAATGCAACTGAGCTACCAGTAAAGTTTCTACAAATTTGGATTATCCCAAACAAAACAGATGTGACGCCAAGATATGACCAAATCAACATTGAGGAAAACTCAGTCAAAAATGATTTTCAGCAGATTCTTTCACCAAATCAAGATGATGCAGGCGTTTGGATTCATCAGGATGCTTGGTTCAACTTAGCAAGATTTGATAAAGGATTTTCCAAAGAATATAAAATGAAAAAAGAAGGAAACGGAGTCTATGTTTTCGTTATCAAAGGAAAAGCAAAAATTGGTGACCAAATCCTTAATGACAGAGACGGTTTCGGGATTTGGGATACAGAAAGTTTCGTATTGGAAGCTGAAGAAAATTCAGAAATATTATTGATGGAAGTTCCAATGGTGTTACCGAAATAAAAACTTTTTAATAAATTTTTAAGAAAAATACATTAAAATAGGTATAAGATTTGTCCTCAAAAAAACTTAAATTTGGCACTTTAAAAAGTAAAACTGAGAACAAGTGAAACTTAGGACTAAGGGTCTACAGAAATAGCAATATTCTGGCGTTTCATTTGATAAAAAAACATTAATATTTTACAGATGAGATTACTTATTGTAGGAAACGGTGGTCGTGCTTCAGCTCTAGCAACTAAACTAAGTGAAGACAGCAGAATTACAAAGATGTTTTTCGCACCCGGAAACGCTACTACTGAAAAATTAGGAGAAAATATCAACGAGACGGATATCATCGTACTTAGAGATTTTGCAATCAAGAACAAAGTGGATTTGACGATTGTCGGTCCAGAAGCACCTCTTGTAGAAGGAATCGTAGATGAGTTCAAAAAAGTTGACCTCAAAGTTTTTGGTCCTGCAAAAAAAGCGGCTTCATTAGAAGGAAGTAAAGCGTTTTCTAAGAAGTTTATGAAAACTTATGGAATCAAAACAGCTGAGTCTGTAACTTTTGATTCTTATGCAGATGCCAAAGAATATCTTCAAAACCAAACATTCCCAATTGTTATCAAAGCAAGCGGTCTGGCTGGTGGAAAAGGTGTAGTGATTGCGGAAGATTTGGAAGAAGCAGAAGGTACGATTCACGATTTTATGATTAAAAGAATTTTCGGCGATGCTGGGATTCAGGTGATTATAGAAGAGTTTTTAGAAGGTTTCGAAGCTTCAATCATTGCGGTTTCCAACGGAGATAAGATTTTCCCTTTTATTCCTGCGAAAGATTACAAAAAAGTAGGAAACGGAGACAAAGGATTGAATACTGGCGGAATGGGTTCTGCGGCGCCAAGTCCAGAATTCAAAGACGAGCATTTCCAGGATTTCGTTAATAATATTCTGAATCCAACAGTTCAAGGTCTTAAAACAGAAGGTCTTAGCTTCAAAGGGTTTATTTTCTTTGGATTGATGGTGACTGAAAAAGGCGCTTATCTGTTGGAATACAATATGAGATTAGGTGACCCGGAAACTCAGGTTCTTTTGCCACTTTTAGAAAACAATTTGGTAGATGTTATCGAGGATTGTCTTCACGGAAAAGAATTGGAATTGAAATTCAAAAATCAAAAAGCAGTTTGTTTGGTGGTTTGTTCAGGAGGTTATCCTCAGAATCACGAAACAGGCTATGAGATAACAGGAGCTGAAAAAGTTAAGAACAGCACATTGCTTTATGCAGGTGCAGATTACCGAGGAGAAAAAGTAGTTTCCACAGGCGGTCGAGTTCTGAATCTGGTAGCACTTGGAGACACGTTCGAGGAAGCTCGCAAGAAAGTTTACGAAGACGCTAATATTGTGGACTTTGACTACGGATTTTTCCGAGACGATATTGCGAAATTTTAAAATAACGAGAGATGTTGGGCGACCAATGTCTCTTTTTTTTTAGGAGCTTAATCCCGCTTTCCACTATATCTTTTTTGTCATTGCGAACGAAGTGAAGTAATCTGTAGAACCATTCAGCAATCGCAATAACAAAAAAGGATGCCGCTACAATCGAGGCTATGGGTTTCTACAAAAGTTGAAGATTTGTCAATCATTAGGAGATTTTTGAAAATAAGGATACTATAATTTAAACACCAAGTTTGTCATTCCGTAGGAAACCTAACGAAGTGGTTCGAAGAAGTCAATCTCAGTATCGTTTAGATTCCTACGGAATGACAAAAGTGAAAATAAAAAGACTTTACAAACTTTGATGAGCTTAAGTGCCTTTGTGAATCTTAAAATATTTTCAATAAAGTCAAAAAAATCTTTGTGAACTTTGTGTTCAAAAAAATAAAAAAATATTACAACATTATATGCAAAACGGAATTATCATTTTAGACTTCGGTTCACAGTACAACCAACTCATTGGAAGAAGAATCCGTGAAATGGAAGTCTATTCGGAAATAGTACCATTCAACACGCCATTATCAGAAATTCTGGAGAAAAAACCAAGAGGAATTATCCTTTCCGGAGGTCCAAGTTCTGTAAACGCCGAAAACGCGCACCTTGTAGAAAAAGAACTTTATGAGCAAGGAATTCCGGTTTTGGGAATCTGCTACGGAATGCAGTTAACTGCACATATTTTGGGCGGAAAAGTAGCAAAAGGTGAGAAAGGCGAATACGGAAAAGCACATTTGGAAATCGTTAAAGAAAACGAATTGTTGAAAGGTGTTTATCAAAATTCAATAGTTTGGATGAGCCATTTTGATGAGGTGGCAGAATTGCCGGAAGGTTTTGAATTGAATGCAAAATCAGGCGTTATCGCTTCGATTTCCAATCCTGAGAAAAAGATTTATGCTGTACAATTTCATCCGGAAGTTTCTCATTCAGAAGAAGGTGGAAAAATGTTGGAGAACTTCGTATTCGGAATTTGTAAGTCTGATAAAAACTGGAAACTGACTAATTATATTGAGAAAACTGTTGCTGAAATCAAAGAAAAAGTAGGAACTCAAAAAGTGATTCTTGGTCTTTCTGGCGGAGTAGATTCTTCTGTAGCGGCGGTTTTGATTCATAAAGCAATCGGTGATCAACTGAATTGCATCTTCGTGGATACCGGACTTTTGAGAAAAGACGAAGGCAAAAAAGTAATGGAAAATTACGGAAAGCATTTCGATATGAATATCAAAATGGTAGATGCTTCCGAAAGATTTCTTTCCAAATTAGCAGGAATCGGCGACCCTGAAGAAAAACGTAAAATCATCGGTAACGAGTTCGTTCACGTTTTTGATGAAGAATCTCATTCAATCGAAGGGGCAAAATTCCTTGCTCAAGGAACAATCTATCCAGATGTTATCGAATCTCAATCCGTAAAAGGGCCTTCAGCAGTTATCAAATCTCATCACAATGTAGGCGGACTTCCGGAAGAAATGGAGTTCGAACTTCTTGAGCCTTTGAGAGAATTGTTCAAAGATGAAGTGAGAAAAGTAGGAGAGGAATTGGGGATTCCGCACGAGTTAGTTTACAGACATCCGTTTCCAGGTCCAGGTTTAGGAATCAGAGTTTTGGGAGAAGTAGATGCAGAAAAAGTTAGAATACTTCAGGAAGCTGACGATATCTTCATCGAGGAATTATATAAAAATGATTTGTACGAAAAAGTTTCTCAGGCATTCGTGGTTCTTCTTCCAGTAAAATCTGTTGGTGTAATGGGAGACGAAAGAACTTACGAATACACTGCGGTTGTTCGTTCTGCCAATACAATTGACTTTATGACGGCAACTTGGAGCAGATTGCCTTACGAGTTTTTGGATACTGTTTCCAGCAGAATCATAAATGAAGTTCGTGGAATCAACAGAGTAGCTTACGATATCAGTTCAAAACCACCAGCAACGATTGAGTGGGAGTAATTATAATAAATAATAAAATATCAAAAATCCAGTAATTTATTGCTGGATTTTTTAATTCCCAACAAACAACTCCTCATATTGTTCTCCAAATCTTTTTCTTAGTCTTTGTTTAGATTTTTTTACAGCGTCAATAGTGATTCCTAATAAAGATGAAATTTCTTGGTTAGATAATTCCAGTTTCAAAAGTGTTATGATTCTTAAATTAGATTCTGTGAGATCCGAAAAATCGCTCATCAGTCCATTGTAATATTCTGGATATTCCTCTTGAAAAGCTTGTTTGAAATTGACCCAGTTTTCATCGGTCATCAGATGAGAATCCAACAATTTTTGTAACTTTTGTTTTTCTTTTTCTATAGAAGATAATGATGAATTTTTTATTTTTAGGAGTTCTTTATTCAACAGTTCGATCTGATCATTTTTTTCAGAAAGATATGTGCTGTAAGAAGACAATGTTTTGTGGGTTTCAGAAAGTTTTTGTTCAGACTTAAGTTTCTCCAATTCTAGTCTCAGAACCGTTTTATCGTATTTGTCTTTTCTGATTTTGAGCTGTTTTTTGTTGAAGATAATTAATAAAATAATTATGAAAAATAGTAAAATTGAAACAACTATAATAGCTCTGTTTTTCAGTTGCTCTTTTTCAAATTGTGCACTAGCCAAGTTTAATTTATTAGCATAACGCTCTTTTTGAGCGAGAATATTACTGCGTTCTAGATTTCGATCTCCATCGCTATCAGTTAGTTCTTTTTCTAATTGATTAAGTTTTCTTAAACAGAATAATTCCTGCTGTGTATCACCTTCTTTTTGAGCAATTTTCAATTTTAATTCTTCAATTTGAAAAACATTTTTTTTGAGATGAACTTTGGATTCTGCAAATTTTTCTGCTTCATTGAGCATTTTTTTAGCTTCCTCAATTTTGTTGTTTTCAATCAGGATTTTACTTAATAGGAATCTGGCGAAACTTGAGTTATGATCGCTATGAAGATTGGTAGAAATTTTAAGATCTTGCTTTAGATAAGTTTCCGCTTTGTAAAGATTACCTTTTTTTAATTCCAAAAAACCAAGATTCCCCAAAGTCTTTGCATAGCGGATTTGATCATTAATCTTCAGAGCAATATCTTTAGCTCCAATGATGTATTTTTCCGCATTATGTAGCTGATTAAGTTCCAAAAAATAATAACCAATATTATCCATTATCGCAGCTAATTCTTTGGAGTTGGGTACTGCATATTGTTCTGCTTTTTTTAAGTAATTGATTGCTTCATTTTTATCACCAATTGTCCCCATAAAATACCCAATCTTTTTGAAGCAATCGCTTGGAAGTATAATCTTGTTGGCTTCCGTATATCTAATTTTGTTGTCAGCATCCAAATAAACCTGAAGAGCTTCTGATGTTTTTTTGTAATCGTAGAGATAGAATGCATAATTACATAATGCCCAGATCTCTAATCCCGAATTTTTATTGGCTTTTGCAATTTCTATAGATTTAGCAAAAAATAGATCACTGCTCTGATTGAGTTTTTCATTAGCAGATGCAAAACCACTTCCCAAAAGGTTGTAATAAACCGCGTGTAGATTTTTATCACTGGATTTGATGAGCGGATCAAGATAGGATTTTAAAGCAATTGTGTCTTTGCCAAAATTTTTGTTTTGGAGAATTACAGATTCTATTTTTTTCTTATAATCTTTACTTCCATCAATCGTAATTTTCTGAGAAAATAGATTTTCGCAGAAAAGAAATAATAGAATTATAATGTAAAATTGTTTCAATTATATTTTTATAATTACGCAAATTACATAAAAAACAATGATTTTTGTTACTTATTATAAAATTACATTTCCATTGGTGTAATTTTAAAATACTCAATTGTTTGATTTTCAATTGTGTTTATTTGTAAAATAATTTGTCCACCCGATGTCCACCCCTGTTTTTTGCTTTGGGTTTTAGTAAACTATAAATTTGAATATTCAATAACCATAAGAGCTTAATCATTAATAAAGCAAAAGTAAATTTCCTTTAAAAACGAAAAAGACCTATTCATTTTTAGAATAAGTCTTTTGTTTTTATGACTTCTGATATTATTGATTAGAATAATTGATGTAATAATTCTTATCAAACTCAACAGGCTTATCGGATCTCAAAGTTGTTGTCTGTTCTTTTTCTGTAGGCTTCAACTCTTGACCATCAGCTAATCGGATTGGTAATTTCAAATCAGGAATTACATTCGTCCATTTATAAGTCAATTGATTACCGTTTTGCTTATATTCCAAAGTCGGGATTTTCACCGTTCTCAAATATTGATTGAAAATACTTGATAAATCAATTCCGGATTTTTCAGAAAAATACTTTTCTATTTGTTCTGTTGTTACAGTTTGATGATAAAAGTCTTTATTAATTCCTCTTAGGATTTGACGGAACTTCTCATCATTATTAATGACCTGACGAATTGTATGCAACATGTTCGCACCTTTTGGATACATATCACCACTACCTTCGTTTCGGATTCCGTATTTTCCGATAATTGGCTTATCATTAGAAATTACTTTTCGTACACCTTGGATGTAAGTTTCAGCAGAAGCTTTGTCCATATATCTTTCCACAAATAATGGTTCAGAATACATCGTAAATCCTTCGTGAACCCACATGTCGGCTTGGTCTTTTGCCGTGATATTGTTTGCAAACCACTCGTGTCCGGATTCGTGAACGATGATGTAATCCCATTTCAGACCAACACCTGTTCCTGATAAATCTCGTCCAAGATAGCCGTTTCCATAATTGTTTCCATAAGCTACGTTACTCTGATGTTCCATTCCAAGATGTGGAGATTCTACGATTTTGTAAGAATCTTCATAGAAAGGATAAGGACCGAACCAATATTCGAAAGCACTAAGCATTGGTTTCACTTGCTCAAATTGCTTTTTAGCTTTGTCAAGATTATAATCCAAAACCCAATAATCAAGGTCGAGTTTTCCTTTTTCACCGTCAAAAGTATCTTTGAAATTGACATATTTTCCAATCGATGGGATGATAGAATAATCATTGATCGGATTTTTAACTTCCCAAAGCCAAGACTTTTTATCGCCAAGATTTTCTTTTTTGATTAATCTTCCATTTCCAACACCTACAAGGTCTTTCGGTGTAATGATTTTGAAAGTAATTCCGTTATCAGGCTCATCACTCCAAATATCTTTTACAGGTAACCAAATACTTGCACCAATTCCTTCATCTGCGGCTGTCATCCAAGGATTTCCGTTTTTATCCTTAGTAAACATCCAACCGCCGTCCCAAGGTGCGCGTTTTGCGATTGTTGGATTTCCAGAATAATCGATGTCAATTGTATATTTTTCTCCTTTTTTGAAGTTCTTTTTCGTATTCAAGAAAATGAAATCTCCATCTACTTTTTTTTCAGTAATAGGAAAACTAGCCGTTATTTTATCAGCTTTCATCGGCTTTTGCAAATCGATTTGAAAAGTTGGATTTTTCACATCTTTCTCAATTGTCAAACTGATTTTATTACTTCCTTTGATGCTTTTCGCTTCAAAGTTCGGCTCCACTACGATATCATATTTCTTGATATCCCAAAAGTTCCTGAATTCTGTATTAGAACCTTTTAAGGTATCTATTTTTGTAGGTTTTGCATCCTCAAAAAACTGAGCTTGTGAAACTCCCGATATTAATATGGAGAGAAGTAATAATTTTTTACTCATTATAATTTTATTTTTTTTGGAATTCGTGAATTTCCAATTTCATTTTTTAATTTTTCTTTAGAATTAGTTTCACTTATTAAATGAAACGTTACAAAATTAATTAAAAGTATGTTACAAACCATTATTAGTAACTTAATCTCGCATGTCGAAGGACTATATCTTTTTTTTTGTCATTGCGAACAAATTGAAGCAATCTGTTGAATTCTTTGGTAATCATAATAACAAAAAGGATTCGTGGCTATGAAATTTGTCTTCAATAGAAATTTTGACATCTATTATAGAAACTACCAATCAAAAGTTATCCTAATTCAAAATCATTCCAAACATACTTTTCGTAACTTTGCAACAATGAATTCGTTAGTTGATAAATACAATATTCCAGGTCCACGTTATACATCTTATCCTACAGTTCCTTATTGGAATGAAGCCGATTTTACCGCAGATCTTTGGAAAAAATCAGTCATAAAATCCTTTTCAGAAAGCAATTCTGGAGAAGGGATTTCCATTTATATTCACTTGCCTTTTTGCGAGGCACTTTGTACATTTTGTGCTTGTCACAAGAGGATTACAAAGCAACATTCTGTAGAAGTTCCTTATTTGGAAAGTGTTTTGAAAGAATGGAAATTGTATCTCGAATTATTCGATGAAAAACCAAAACTGAAAGAGCTTCATCTGGGAGGAGGAACGCCAACTTTCTTTTCACCTGGAAACTTGAAAACACTTCTTCAAGGCATTTTTGATACAGTAGAGATTGCAGAAGAACAAGAATTTAGTTTTGAAGGTCATCCGAATAACACCACTCGTGAACATCTTCAAACTTTGTTTGATTTAGGTTTTAATAGAGTGAGCTTTGGCGTTCAGGATTATGACCCAAAAGTTCAAAAAGCGATTAATAGGATTCAGCCTTTCGAGAATGTGAAAAACGTGACTGAATGGGCTAGAGAAATTGGATATAAAGGAATCAGCCACGATTTGGTTTTCGGATTGCCTCACCAAACTTGGGAAGCCACCGAATTTACCATCAGAAAAACCTTGGAACTGAAACCAGACCGATTGGCTTTCTATTCTTATGCACACGTTCCTTGGGTAAAAGGGGTTGGTCAAAGAGGTTTTGACGAAAGTGATCTGCCAAGTGGTGATGAAAAAAGACGACTTTACGAAGACGGAAAAAAATTATTAGAAGAACTCGGTTACATCGAAATTGGAATGGACCATTTTTCTCTAGAGCACGATGACCTTTATCAATCCTTGACTCAGAAAAAATTACACCGTAATTTTATGGGTTACACATCCAGCAAAACTCAATTAATGGTAGGTTTGGGAATGTCGGCAATCTCTGATTCTTGGTATGCATTTGCTCAGAATGCAAAAACTGTTGAAGAATATCAGAAGATTGTAGAAGAGGGTGAGATTCCTGTTTTCCGTGGACATATTTTAGATGAAGAAGATTTAGTCATAAGAAAACATATTCTGAATCTAATGTGTCAATTGGAAACAAGTTGGGACTTGCAAACCTCTTTCCCAGAAATCGAAAATGCTATAGAGAAATTGAAAGAAATGGAAACGGACGGTTTGGTAGAAATCTCCGACAATCAAATAAAAATCACTGAAAAAGGAAGAGCTTTTACACGAAATGTAGCCATGGTTTTTGACCTTAGAATGATGAGAAATAAACCAGAAACTCGTATTTTTTCGATGACAATATAATTTAGACTTTTAGATAATAGAGAAAAGATAAAAAACTTTCAAGCATTTCGCGTTTTGTTCTTTGCTGAGTTTTACGCCTTTGCGAACCTTAAAATATTTTCAATAAGATTAAAAAATCTTTGCGGACTTTGAGTTTAAATAAAAGAATCAGAAATGAATTTAATCAAACAAAAAAATATCATTCTCAAAAGTTCAAGAGAATTTTTAACCGATGCGATTTTTCTAGAATCTGAAGAGAAATTGCCGTTGATTATTTTCGTTCACGGTTACAAAGGTTACAAAGATTGGGGCGCCTGGGAATTGATGGGAGAGAAGTTCGCAAAAGCTGGATTTTACTTTGTTAAATTCAATTTTTCTCATAACGGGACTACAATTGATAACCCAAATGATTTTGCGGATTTAGAAGCATTTGGACAAAATAATTATTCCAAAGAATTGGATGATTTGGAAATTGTTATCAATCATTTCAAAAATCAAAAAGAAGTTGACTCCAACAAAATAATTTTGCTTGCACACAGTAGAGGTGGAGGGATTTCTATAATCAAAGCTTCTGAAAATAAATCGATTTCAAAACTAATTACTTTAGCAAGTGTTTCTACTTTGGATAGATTCCCTAAAAATGAAGCTTTTGAAAATTGGGAAAAAGAGGGTATTTATTTCATAGAGAACGCAAGAACGAAACAAAAAATGCCACACTATTTTCAATTTTACCAAGACTTTGAAATTAATAAAGAAAGATTTGATGTTGAAAAAGCTTGTGAAAATCTGACAATTCCAACTTTATTCATTCACGGTTCTGATGATGAATCTGTTCCTTTAAATCATTCTAAAAATCTAAATGAATGGACAAAAGATTCTCAACTAGAAATAATCGAAAATGCTAATCATACGTTTGGCGCAAAAGAACCTTGGGGCAATGATTCTCTTCCAAAAGAACTGGATGAAGTTATAGAAGTTTGTATTGGATTTTAAAGAAAAATTAGAGATTCGGTTACAATTATTTAAAAACTTAATTCCATTAACTGGCAACTAAAAATTATCAACTAATTATTTCTTCTTTTTAATCAGATTGTTATTCTCAATCCAACGTTTGCTGTTGTTGATATCTTTCAAATACCAAACATCATTGGCATTCATAAGATACAGGCTGTAAACCAACGGAATTGGAATTTGTTTACCTTCCAAGAAATTGGCTCTTACAGAGATAGCATTTTTCTTTCTGATGTAATCTCCTGTGAAAATATTAGAAAAACTTTTTCCGGTAGATTTGTCATCAATCAATTCTATCATCGTCAAACTCCCATCTATATTGAATTCTAGGATATGACGTTCTCCATGATCTTCAAAATCTTCTACCAAAACAAATTTTTTTCCTTTGAGATCGTAGTTGGTCGCGTCTTTCATTTTTTTCCCTTTTTCCTCAATTTTTTCAAGGATTTTGTTGATGCTGGAAAAGTCTTGGGAATAAAAATAGACAGATAAGATTAGGCTGAGGAAGAGGAATGTTTTTTTCATTATAATATTTGTGTCTTTACTTAACAAAAATAGACATTCCAATACACGACAACAAATCTTTAACTAAATTTATAAAAACAGATTTTTAATTATCTTTGCACCATGATAAGAATTACCAAGATTTTCACTTTCGAAACCGCTCACGTCCTTTATAATTATGATGGTAAATGCAAAAATATGCACGGCCATTCCTATAAGTTATTTGTTACGGTAAAAGGAAATCCCATCAACGACCTCGATAATCATAAGAACGGAATGGTGGTAGACTTTGGTGACATCAAAAAAATCGTAAAGGAAGAAGTTGTGGATGTTTGGGATCACGCTGTTTTGGTTAATGGCGCTTCTCCGCACAAGATTTTAGGAGAAAATTTACAAAATGAAGGTCATAAAGTAATTTTTTGTGATTATCAGCCAACTTGTGAAAATATGCTTTACGATATTGCTTCAAAAATAAAATCCAAACTTCCAAACCATGTTCAGTTGGCTTACCTTAAACTTCACGAAACCGAAAACTCTTACGGAGAATGGTTTGCTGAAGATAACTAATGATGTAGTTTTTTATTGTTTTGAAGTTTGTTAAAATTTTCTTAAAATTGCAGGCTTAAAATTATAAACTATGAAAAAACTATTTTTAGTTGGTGCTTTGGCACTTTTTGGAGCTATGAATGCTCAAACAGAAAAAGGGTCTTGGGTTATAAGTGGATCCACAACAATAGGATTTAATAATACTTCTAGTAAAGTTAAATATAATGGTAACTCAGTTGATGGTCCAAAAACTACTTCTTTTAATATTAAGCCTTCAGCAGGATATTTTGTAGCTAACAATATTGCAGTTGGTGTTGACTTGTCATTTACAAGTACAAAAAATGAAAGTACACAATATTTCTTTGATCAAGAACTTAATTTTGAAAGCAAAAGCAATACAGTTGTAGTAATGCCTAATGCAACATATTATTTTAAGTCGGCTTCGAAAGTAATGCCGTACTTGGGTGCAGGTATTGGATATTTTTCTAACACCATTAAATATCCGTCTGATTTTTCTAGTAACGAAGAAGTTAAAGAAACTATTGATGGATTGGCGTGGGGAGCAAAAGGTGGAGTTGTTTTTCTTGTAACTCCTTCTATTGGAATCGACCTTGGTTTGGCTTATGTTAATACTTCAAACAAAGAAAATGATGTTAAAAATGTAACTAACTCATTTGGAGTGAACGCAGGTTTTTCTTTTTTCTTTAAATAATAAGCACTTTACTTAAAACAAAAACCTCGCAATTGCGAGGTTTTTTTAGTTCGGATAGACAATATATTTCTGTCTTATTTTTTCAAAATTCTCAAGATCTTTTTCCCAGCTATCTTTAATTTCTTTTTCGGATTTTCCAGCGATGATTTGTTTTCTGAGTTCATCACTCCCGGCTAATTTATCAAAGAAGAGATTTTTCAGAAAGAAATCCTGCTGAGGATTTTTATAATTTTTATATGCTTTCAAAAGCCATTCTAGATTCAGTTCTATTAAGTCTTCAGAATAATTACTAAGATTTTCTCCGTAACACAACTTCCCATTTAAAAAAGGATCTTTTGCACCATCAGTTGGTTTCGGGGTGAATTGATAATTTAAATCTTTTGTCCAAGGCGAACCATAGATTTGAAATGGCAAATCTGTTCCTCTTCCCACAGAAACTTGAGTGCCTTCAAAGAAACAAAGACTTGGATAAAGATTAATGGATTTATCATTAGGAAGATTGGGAGATGGTTTATCAGAGACACCATAGCGTTTTTGCTTGTGATAATTCAGCATTGGAATCAAAGTGTATTTTGCCTGAATTTTATTTTTTAGCCATTTTTCTCCATTTACCATTTTACCATATTCGCCGATTGTGAGTCCATAAACAACCGGAACATTATGTAATCCTACAAAGCTTTTCCATTGATTTTTCATCATTGGTCCATCTGTATAGCCATCGTGAGGATTTGGTCTGTCGAGAACAATCACTTCAATATTATTCTCAGCTGCGGCTTCCATAATATAAGAAAGCGTAGATATATAAGTATAAAATCTCACGCCAACATCCTGTATATCAAACAAAATAATATCTGCACCTTTCAGGTATTCCGCTTTTGGTTTTTTGTTGTCTCCATAAAGGGAAACAATCGGCAAACCTGTTTTTTTATCAATACCACTTTTTACATGTTCACCAGCATCAGCAGTTCCTCGGAAACCGTGTTCTGGAGCAAAAATGGATTTGATTTTAACATTGTTTTCAACCAAAAAATCAACCAGATGTTTTTTATTTTTTAAAAGACTGGTTTGATTAGCAGCAACAATGACGTTTTTATTTTTAAGTAAAGGAAGATACAGTTTTGGTCTGTCAGCTGCAGTTTCAAAACAATCTGATGAGCTACTCTGAGTTTTAAAAAAAGTGATTGAACTAAAATAAATTAGCAGGATAAAAACTAAAGTTTTATTTTTGAAGCCTAATATCATTGATTTGAATTTTCCGTTATATTTCTCGAAAAAAATAGCGTTTTCCAAAGATAACAAAAATAATCTCTCCAAGGTGATTGTCTATATTGGTAGGCTTTCTGTGGCTTTGGGGATTATAGTTTCTTTGATTACGATTTCTACAGGTATAGGTTCCAAAGAAGCGATAGAAGACAGGATTTCTAATTTTAGCGGTGATATTTCCGTGAGATCTACACGTTCCAATTCTTCTTACAATTCCTCTGTTTTAGAAACGAATGGTTTAGATACAAAAAAAATTAATTCTATTGATGGTGTTGCTGGTTTGCAATCTTATGCTACAGTTAGTGGGATTTTGCGAACAGAAAATAATTTTGCAGGTGTTATCTTAAAAGGTGTTGGGAAAGATTTTGACAAAGCACGCTTCCAGCCTTTTATGATTTCGGGTTCTATTCCGGATTATAATGAAGATGGTTATAATAACGAAATCATCTTGTCTGAGAAAATTGCCAATGATCTTTCTCTGAAAGCGAGTGATAGTATTGTGGCGATTTTTTCAAAGGAAGATCAAAAGCCAATTTACAGGAAGTTTTTGATTAAAGGGATTTATAAAACGGATATCAAACTTGTGGATGATCTTTATATGATTGGCGATATCAACCACGTTCGCAAAGTGATGAATATGGATGAAAAACAAATTGGCGGACTAGATATTTTTTTAGATGATACAGATAAAATCGATGAAGCTTTTCCTCAAATCGAAAAATATATTGGTTATAAGAATTACGCCGAAAAAGTAACCGAAAAATACCCGCAGATTTTGGATTGGATTAATATATTCAATCAAAATATTTCGTTGATTATCACAATTATGCTAATTGTCGTGGTTATTAATATCATTATGGTTCTCCTTATTTTAATCATCGAAAGAACCAATTCCATCGGACTTTTGAAAACAATGGGAGCTTCCAACGCACAAATTAGGTCTATTTTTATTAATTATACATTAATGATTATGATTCCGGGACTTTTGGCAGGAAATGTGATAGGCATTGGACTGTTGCTTATTCAGAAATATACAGGAATCATCAAGCTGGATCCAGAAAATTATTTCATCAGTACAGTTCCGGTAGATCTTAATCCGTTATATTTTATTTCCGTATCGGTTGGGATTTTTATCGTATCGGGAATTGCGATGATTCTTCCAAGTTATTTGATTAGTAAGATTTCACCTGTAAAATCGATTAAGTACAGTTAAGTAATTTTTAGATAATCAAACAAACTAATATGATATTAAAAAACCTCAACTATCCGCTTGATTTTAAATTCAAAATCACAACATTGGCCAGCGACTTTAATATTACCGACAGAAATGGTAATTATGTGGCGTATGTGCGTCAAAAAATGTTTAAGCTAAAAGAAGATGTGATCGTTTTTAATGACGAAAGCAAATCTCAGGAATTGTTTAATATTAAGGCTAATCAGTGGATAGATTTCAATGCATCATATATGATGACAGATCTTGTGAATGGTAAAAAGTTCGGGAGGTTGGCTAGAAAAGGGGTGCGTTCTATCTGGAAATCGCGATACGATATTATTGATGAAAATGACCAACCAAAGTATCAGATTAATGAAGATAATGGCTGGATAAAAGTATGGGATTCTTTTATTGGAGAGATTCCTATTATAGGATTATTTACAGGTTATTTTCTTAATCCTTCTTATACTGTGAAAGATTCTGAAGGAAAAGAGTATTTTAGACTCAAGAAAATGCCTTCATTGATTGGCAGAAGATTCCAGCTGGAAAGATTAATTGATATTGATGATGAAGATGAATCTTTGGTGGTGTTGAGCTTTCTGATGATGGTACTATTGGAAAGAGCAAGAGGGTAAACGCCTTAAAAATAAAATTAAAACATTTGTTTTATAACAATACGATATGAAATATTATAATAATATTATAGAAACGATTGGTAATACACCTTTGGTAAAACTAAATAAAGTTTTGGGAGATGATTTTCCAGCTTTGGTTTTAGCGAAGGTAGAAACGACTAATCCTGGAAACTCTGTTAAGGACAGAATGGCTCTTAAGATGATTGAAGATGCAGAAAAAGACGGACGTCTGAAACCTGGAGGAACAATCATCGAAGGAACTTCCGGAAATACAGGAATGGGGCTGGCATTGGTAGCCATCCAAAAAGGTTACAAATGTATTTTTGTTACCAACTCAAAACAATCCAAAGAAAAATGTGACATTCTACGTGCTGTTGGTGCAGAAGTCATTGTTTGTCCAACGGATGTAAAACCAACTGATCCGCGTTCTTATTATTCAACTGCTAAAAGATTGACACAAGAAACCGAAAATGCTTGGTATGTGAATCAATATGATAATTTGTCCAACCGACAAGCGCATTACGAAAGTACAGCGCCTGAAATCTGGGAACAGACAGAAGGAAAACTAACACACTTTGTAGTTGGAGCTGGAACTGGCGGAACTATCACGGGTTGTGGAACTTTTTTCAAAGAAAAAAATCCTGAGATCAAAGTGATTGGTGTAGATACTTACGGCTCAATCTTAAAAGAAATCCACGAGACGGGAGAGATTCATTTGGACCACGCTTATACTTATATCACAGAAGGGATTGGCGAAGATATTCTTCCTGAGAATTACGATATGAGCGTCATCGACCATTTCGAAAAAGTGACCGATAAAGACGGTGCAATCTACGCTAGAAAATTGGCAAAAGAAGAAGGGATTTTCTGTGGTTATTCTGCGGGAAGTGCAATTTCTTCTTTGGTTCAGATGAAAGATCAGTTTACAAAAGATGACATTATTGTCGTTTTGCTTCACGACCACGGTTCTCGTTATGTAGGAAAAATCTACAACGATGAATGGATGAAGGAAATGGGTTGGCTGGACTAATAATGAACTGTTATTGATAAATTATAAATTACCGTTTTGTTTGAAAAAATAAGACGGTTTTTTATTTAATGAAAATTAATACAGATAAATTGACTCTGTAACTAATTGATTTTTAATAAAATGTACTTTATTGCCTCGGGTAAGTAATTGATTGCCTCAACTAAATGGTTGATTGTTTCAACGAACCGGTTGATTCTCTCTACAGAATTGTTGGATGGTATTACTTAATGATAAAATGGGATAACAAAGCAGTTTTCTGTATTGAATAAATAATTGAATTATTAGTTTGAAATTATTGTTGGTGCTTTTTTGTAGCTATCCATTTGGTTTTTATTTCCAATAATTTGAACATTTTCATCAATGTAAAGAATATTCATTTTTAAATTTATATTTTTTCTTATATCAACTTTATTGATGTGATTCTTATTGATTGTGATTTGTATTAATTCGGGATTTTTTGTCAAATCGATGCTAGTAAGTTTATTATTGTCAACAACTAAGTATTTTAATTTAGTAAAATTTTTCAAATCAATATCCGAAATTTGATTATCCATTAAATTTAGAGATTCAATTTTGGGACAATTTTTAATAATTACTTTATTAATTTGATTTCTACCGCAACCTAATTCTTCCAATTTTGGAAGGTTTGAAATTTGTAATGTTTTGAGATTGTTTCTAGCACAATAAAATTTAGTGAGATTGGAGAGGTTCTCGATTTTAAGTTTTTCAATTTTATTGTTTGTTAATACTATATATTCAAGGTTTTTAAATAGAGTTATATCGTTAGCATTTGTAATATTTTGTCCCATTAAATCTAACTCTTTTACTTTTTCAGCCTCATTTTTATCAATTTTCCCATTGTGATTTGAATCTATTTCTGGGTATTTTTTTAAGACAGCTTTTTCGAAGTCAGGATTTTCAAATTTTAAATCTTGAGAACAAGCAAGTGTAGTAAAAACTATGAATATTAAGAAATATATTTTTTTCATTTTCAAATCAAATTTTCTACCCAAAAACCTCAAAATCAACCCCATCAAAACTTGTAAAAACCATTGTTGGATAAGAATCCTGATGAAAAATATTTCCTTCAGAATCAATTCCAATTGCGCCTGCAAAACCGTCAATTTCTTTTAGTTCTTCAAAAGTTCTGTCAAAAGCATTTTCTATGCTTAATCCATCTGTAACTCTGGTCACGATTTTAGTTGCAGTTGCATTGCTTACGATATCTTCACCAACACCTGTACAACTTACTGCGCAAAATTGATTGGCGTAATTTCCTGCAACAGTCGCCGAATCAGAAATTCTTCCGGGGATTTCAAAACCTTTTCCACCGGTTGAAGTAGCAACAGCTAGTTTTCCGTGTTTGTCAATGGCGACTGCACCAACAGTTCCTTTTCCTCCGTTTTTCAGTTTTTCTTCGTATTCTTTTCTTCGTTGCGGGATTTCTGTCGAGAAATCTTCGAAACCATTTTCTGTAGCATAAATTTTTGCACCATTTCCACCGAGAACACGGTCGTTTTCTTTCATCAATTCCTTAGCAACAAAAATCGGATTCTTCACATCTTGAATATTAATCACACCGCTCATTTTCTGAGTTTCGCTATTCATAATTGCAGCGCTCATTCGGATTACACCGTCACTTTGGATTTGAGAACCAATTCCGGCATTGTACAGTTCATCATCTTCCAAAAGCGAAACCGCATAAGCAACTGTATCGAAAGCTGAATTGTCTTTTAGAAATTCATAAGATTTTTTCGCAATGTCTTTCAGTGAGTTTTGTTTTGCCAATTTCACTTCATTGCTTTGACTGCTTTCGGAGAAAAATCCGCCGTGGATGATTATTTTCATAGATTTATTTTTAATGGAATAATTGAAAATAAACCACATAGTCACATAGTTTTATTGAAATTTTAAGGATAAATAGATTTGATTCTATGTTTCCTTTTTATAGAGATTTTTCTATGTGTCTATGTGGTTGAAAAAGTTTTAGTTATTCAGAACTTACCTGCGGAATCGGATTATACTGAGAATTAACAATTGTCATCTCTCTAGTTTTCAAATCGAAAGTATCATTCATAGAAAGCACATCCACAATTAGATTTTTAATAGAAATTGGTTGACCCAATTCTACATTTGTTAAGTTGGTATCTTTAATCTGAAGTCCATCTACCAAAATCACAAGACCAGATCCAATTGCGGTCATCGTATCACCTTCAATGAATAAACCGGTGTCTTCACCAAGACCAATTCCCAAAGTTCTCGGATTATTCACAACAGCTTGAAACAATCTTCCAATTCTCCCTCTTTGAACAAAATGTGTATCAATAATGACATTTTCTATGAATCCAAGACCTTGAGTCGTTTTGATTTCACCTTTCAAAAGGGCTTCCGAGCTGGAACCTTGATAAATCATATTTTCCGATGCAGCAGCAGCTCCGGCAGAAGTTCCTGCGTAGATAAAATCTTCGGTTTGATATTTAGTTAAAATCGCATCGTGGAATCTAGTTCCCCCAAGAATTGAGGTCAGGCGGAGTTGATCGCCACCAGTAAACATTACAACATCTGCGGCATTAGCTCTTGCAACAATCGCATCACTATTTGCTTGTTCACGATTCTGAATATCAAGAATATTGCAATGTTTTGCACCCAGATATTCGAATGCTTTTTTATATTCAGGGCCCACGATGTCTGGGATTTGTGATGCAGTCGTGATAACTTCTATAACAGAGTTTTCTTTATGTTTGGACTCATCGATTATTTTTCTGAGGATTCCTCGTTCAAAAAAGTTGAGGTTTTTTTCTACATTTTGGTCAAACTCGATTTCTGTAAAACTTCCTTTGTTTACAGCGCCTCCGATGATGACTAATTTTCCATTTAACTTCATAGATAACAAAAATAATAAATCATTATAGAATAAACATAATCTTAACAGTGTAAAAATCCTTAAATAAGATTTAAACTTTTAATAATTAATGACTTATTTGAATTGTTTTGTGTTTTAAAATTAACGATTTGTTAATTGTTTTTACAAATTGATGAAAAATTCATTTTATGTTAAAATAATTATTTCTGATTTTTATTGATTTTGAAGCTTTTCCGTTATCTTTGATAAAATAGAAATGTGATATAGCGAAAAAAGGATATGAAAATAGAAAAAATACAAGTCTTGAGAGGTCCCAACATCTGGAGCATCACAAGAAAAAAATTAATACAAATGCGCTTGGATTTGGAAGAAACCGAGCATTTTCCAACCAACAAAATTGAAGGTTTCCGAGAAAGAATCGAACAGCTTTTACCATCGTTGATTTCTCACAGATGTTCCGAAGGGGTTGAAGGTGGTTTTTTCAAAAGAGTAGAAATGGGAACGTGGATGGGACACGTTATAGAACATATTGCTTTGGAAATTCAGACTTTAGCAGGAATGGATGTTGGGTTTGGAAGGACTAGAGAAACCAAAACACCAGGTGTTTACAATGTCGTTTTCAATTATCTTGAAGAAAGTGCAGGCGTTTTTGCAGCAGAAGAAGCGGTAAAAATTGCCGAAGCATTGATGAACTCCACAGAATATGATATTGAAAAATGTATTCATAATCTTAAAGAAATCCGAGAGAGAGAAAGATTGGGACCTTCTACAGGAAGTATTGTGGAAGAAGCTGCCTCGAGAAGAATTCCTTGGATAAGATTAGGGAAAAATTCGCTAGTTCAGCTGGGTTATGGAATTAATCAACAAAGATTTCAAGCGACTATTACAGGAAATACAAGCAGTATTGCGGTTGATATTGCCTGCAACAAGGAACTGACAAAAAAGATGCTGGAAGATGCAGCGATTCCTGTTCCGTCAGGAGATTTGGTTGTTGACGAAGAAGATTTGCAATATGTCATCAAAAAAATCGGTTATCCTTTGGTTCTGAAACCGTTGGATGGGAATCACGGTAAAGGCGCTTCCATCAATGTCAAGGATTACGAAACGGCGGTTATTGGTTTAGAACACGCTCAGAAATATTCAAGAAAAGTCATTGTTGAAAAATATATTACAGGTTTTGATTTCCGAGTTTTGGTCATCAATCACAAGATGGTTGCAGCGGCGAGAAGAGTTCCTGCTCACGTAGTCGGCGATGGCGAACTGAATATCCAGCAATTAATTGATAAAGAAAATCTAGACCCAAGAAGAGGTTACGGACACGAGAATGTTCTGACGGAAATTGATGTTGATAAAGACACCAACGAACTTCTTGAGAAATTAAATTATACTCTTGAAACTGTTCCACAAAAAGGAGAAATCGTTTATTTAAAATCAACAGCGAATCTCTCAACTGGAGGAACGTCGATTGATGTGACAGATATGATTCATCCCGAAAATGTTCAAATGACTGAACGTGTTTCAAGAATTATCGGATTGGATGTCTGCGGAATCGATATTATGGCAGAAAATCTAACTCAGCCTTTGAAAGAAAGTGGCGGCGCTATCTTGGAAGTTAATGCCGCTCCGGGATTCAGAATGCATCTTGCGCCGAGTGAAGGTCTGCCGAGAAACGTAGCTGCGCCGGTTGTTGATATGCTTTATCCTCAAGGAAAAGAATTTAGAATTCCGATTATTGCGGTGACTGGAACTAACGGAAAAACGACAACGACCAGACTATTGGCTCACATTGTTAAAAATAATGGGAAAAGAGTTGGCTTTACTACATCAGACGGGATTTACATTCAGAATACATTATTGGAGAAAGGAGATACAACAGGACCGATGTCAGCTGAATTTATTCTGAAAGACCCAACTGTTGAATTTGCAGTTTTAGAAACAGCTAGAGGCGGAATTCTGCGTTCAGGACTTGGTTTTGGAAGCTGTGATATTGGTGTCTTGACTAATATCAAGGAAGACCATTTAGGATTGAGTGATATTCATAATCTTAAAGATTTGACCAGAGTTAAACGGGTGGTTTTGGACAGCGTTAAAAAAGATGGTTGGTGTATTTTGAATGCTGATGACGAATATTCGATGAGATTAGCGGATGATTTGCGTCCAAAAGTGGCACTTTTTAGTTTGGATGAAAATAATCCTCATATCAAGAAATTTGCTAAAGAAGGAAAAATTACCTGCGTTTATGAAGATGGATTTGTGACGATTAAAAAAGGAGAGTGGAAAATCAGAATCGAGCGTGTTAAGAATATTCCGATTACGATGGAAGGCAAAGCGAAGTTTATGATTGCGAATGTTCTTGCAGCGTCTCTTGCAGCCTATGTTTACGGTTTCGAAATTCCGAATATCGCTTTGGCTTTGACAACGTTTATTCCAAGTGCACAATTGACTCCGGGCAGACTGAATGTCTTCAAATTCAAAAACTTCAAAGTGATGATTGATTTTGCGCACAATCCAGCAAGTTATGAAGCAATTGAAGATTATCTGAAAAATGTAGAATCCAACAAAAAAATCGGAATCATTTCCGGTGTGGGTGACAGACGTGATAATGACATCCGAGAATGTGGAAAAATTGCTGCGAGAATGTTTGACCATATTATCATTAGAAATGAAAAACATCTGCGAGGGAGAACCGAAGACGAAATCAACGGGTTGATTATAGACGGAATTCAAAGCGTAGATAAAAATGTGAGTTACGAAATCATTCCAAAAGAAATTGATGCGTTGAAACATGCTATGAGCTTGGCAGAAGAAGGTACTTTTATTACAGCACTCAGTGATGTCATACATAATGCGATTGAATTGGTTCAGGATTATCAGAACAAAGAATTGCAAGACGAAGGGAATTATTAAACTTCAAATATTTCAATCGAAACCGCTCAACTTCGAGCGGTTTTTATTTAACATAATTGAGACAATAATCCTTAAATTGCATTCTTTAAAACGGATTCAATGCAAAGCTTTAAAATCATAACTTCAATTCTTGTTCTAAGTTCAACCTTATTATTTTCACAGAATTATAAAACCTCTTCAACTGCAAAAGCAGGAAAAGAGTTTCCGAAAATAAATAAAGATAGAAAAGCTTTGTTCAAAGTTAATTTTCCAGATGCTAAATCTGTGATTTTGGAAGGCGGAGATGGAATGCAGAAATTGGCTTCAACTTCCTCAAAAGATAAATATGGGAATTGGCAAATCACTACTTCATCTTTAGAAATTGGCTTTCCTTATTATTGGTTCAATGTGGATGGAAAAAGAACTAATGACCCAAACACAGAACTTTATTTCGGTTATGGACAGCCCACAAGCGGAATTGAAGTTCCTTCCGGTGAAGATTTCTTTTTTGAGAAAAATGTAAAACACGGAAAGATTGTTGATGATAGTTTAGATTCTGAAATTACAAAAGGAAAAAGAAACTTCAAAGTTTATCTGCCACCAAATTATGGAACAAAGAAATTTCCTGTTCTATATCTCTATCACGGAACCGGTGAAGATATCACAGGCTGGGAAAAGCAAGGTTACATCGGTAATATTTTAGATAATCTTTTTTCAGATAAAAAAGCAGAAGAAATGATTGTCGTATTGGATTACGGCGTTGCTCTGAATCCTGAACAAGAAAAATTACCCGATGATTATCCAAGAACAGTTCTCTCAACAAAAAATCTTGAGAAGATTGTGGTGGATGAACTGATTCCTTACATCAATAAGAAATATAAGACTAATAAAAAACAAGCAATTGCGGGACTTTCCCGAGGAAGTTATCAGGCGATGTTCATCGGGGTAGATTATCCAGAATTGTTTTCTGCCATTGGTTCTTTCAGTCCGGTGATTTATGAAGGAACGGAAAGTCAGCCTTTCAAAGAATTGCCTATTGATAATCTTTTGAAATCGAAATCAAAACCTTTTTTTTTTTATGGGAATTGGTGAAAAAGAAGACCAGCGTTTCATTAATTATAATAATTTATTGAATGATTATTTAATTCAAAATAAATATCCTTTTGTACAATATAATTCCGTCGGAACTTACCACGAATGGCTGACTTGGAGACGTTGTCTTTATGAATTTGTGCAGAAGATTTTTTAATAATAAATTGATGATAAAGAAAGAGATTCGTTATTCGCTTTTTCATTTGGTATATTTGCATTCAAACTCACGGTTGTGAAGATTCATACTAGAAAAAAATACCTTAGCTTTTTAAAATTCAAAAGAGACTTTCAACAGTTTGGTCTGGAAAAAGCACGCAGTTATGAATTGATTCTGCATTGGCTCAACACCCGTTTGAGCAGAAATCAGTTTCTACTTTTGTCAGGTATTTTGGTGGGACTTACAGCAGGAATGGCAGGCGTGATTCTGAAAACATTGGTTCATAATATCCATTATTTCATCACGCACAAAGTTCATTTCGAATATCAGATTCTGTTCTACATTGTATTTCCGTTTTTAGGAATCGTTTTAACAACTATGGTTGTTCAAGCTATTTTCAAAGGACAGGATAGGAAAGGAATCAGTGCAATTTTATATGAGATTGCGCAAAATTCTAGTATTGTTTCTTCTGTAAAAATGTATTCTCAGATTGTTCAGAGTGCAATTACTGTAGGTTTAGGTGGTTCAGCTGGTTTGGAAAGTCCAATTGCTGTAACCGGAGCTGCGATTGGTTCCAACTACGCACAGACTTACAGACTGAGTTACAAAGAAAGAACATTACTTTTGGCGGCAGGTGCAACTGCGGGGATTGCTTCGGCTTTCAATGCGCCGATTGCGGGGATGATGTTTGCCTTCGAGATTCTGCTGACTGGTGTGGTTTTTACAGATTTTATTCCTTTGGTTGTAGCTGCGGTTTGTGGAAGTTTGCTGTCCAGGATATTATTGCAGGAAGATATATTATTTAGGTTTTATACAAGAGAAGCTTTTGATTATAAGAATATACCGTATTATCTTCTTTTAGGTGTTGTTACAGGGTTATATGCACGATATTTTGTTATTGTTTCTCAGAAAGTAGAACATTTTATTCAGAAACTCAAGATGTCTCCAATTAGGAGAGCGATGTTTGGTGGAGCGGTTTTATCTTTATTATGTGTATTATTTCCACCATTGTTTGGTGAAGGTTATGATACGATTAAAGCTTTTACGAATGGCGATACACTTGAGATTATCGAAAACAGTTTGTTCCGATATTTTGAATTCAAGAATTTTACGATTATTATCTTTTTGATTTTAGTCTTAATTCTGAAAGCTTTCGCTACACCTTTCACGATTTTCAGTGGGGGGAATGGGGGGAATTTTGCACCCTCGCTTTTTGCGGGCGGAACTGCAGGTTTTCTGTTTGCGGTAGTTTGTCAACAATTGGGTTTCAAAGATGTTCCTTTGACCAATCTTGTTTTGGTAGGAATGGCAGGAGCAATGAGCGGAATTCTGTACGCACCATTGACAGCGATTTTCCTAATTGCCGAATCCAGTTTTGGATATGACCTTTTCATTCCGTTAATGATTGTCTCGGTAATTTCTTATCTAATGGCAAAACGTTTCTCTCCAATTTCTCCGGAACTAAAATCTCTTGCAGACCAAGGAAAAATCTTCACCAACAAGCACGATAAAAACCTTTTGTTTTCTCTACGTACCAAAGATTATATTGATTTTCAATCTCAAACGATTAATGTCAATGCATCCATTACAGAGTTATTCGAAATGATAAAAAACGGTAACAAAAATACCTTTGCCGTTATTGATGATCTTGGTAAACTCAAAGGAATTCTTAATCTGGATGATATCAGACCTTATCTTTTTTCAAAAGAAACTGACTCACTATCAATTGTTAAAATTATGAAAGCGCCGCCTGCTATTATTCATCAGGAGAATAAAGCTCTGGAAATACTTCAGATTTTTGATGATACAGGCTATTGGAATCTGCCGGTTGTAGATGAGAATAACAAATTCATTGGTTTTATCTCAAAATCAGCAATCCTCATCGGGTATAGACAATTACTGAAATTATATTCTGAATAATTAATAAAACAAAAACCGTTCTGCTGAAGAACGTTTTTTTTTATGTAAATAGATTGATTGTTATTTCTCAGTCTTTTTGGTGTAATGTCTTATCAAAACCCCGACAGCAAATATAAAAGTCACAGCATAAAGAGCCGATAAAGCCTGCTTTTCCACTGTAAAGGTTTTAAAATCGATTTGCTTGTATAACGCAGCTCCCACAATCAGAGCTACAATCCACATTGTGAATACGGGTGCTTTTCCTTTTTCCATAGAATTTAGTTTTTAATGAGTTATTGTTGCTAAAATAAGAATTTGTTTCTTCAAATCATCAATGATTGTTGTGAGTTCTCTTTTTATAATTAATAAGATACTGACCTTTTGAAGAATTCTTAGAAAAATTACCACTCAATTCCCAAAGATAACGCGCATTAGCTCTCGCATCTTCATTAGAAAAATTCTCATACTCTATTCGGTAAATAGAACTGAAAAAACGCGAACGTCCCACACTGTGATGATAATGGATGAGAGTAGGATAATTGGCTTTGTTATCAATTGTTTACCTTATTTTCAATACCTTGAAAGTCACGTGCATTTTCGTAGAATGTGTTGTTACGTATTTGTTGGTTTTGATCTGTTACTAACTCAAGATAATTAGCAAAATCAAGATAACCAATATATGAGCCTGAAATATCTTTAATTGAATCTAATTCTAGCTTTTTATCAAATTTTATTTTTACAGTGTAGTTATTTGCTAAATCGTCGTATGTACCATTTATGCAGTCACTTCCAAATAGATTGCATTTAATTTCTGCTATATCAGTAATTGAGGACTTTATATTTTTTCTATTTGTTTTGCCACCCTACTGGTAACTTCATCTGGTTGATGGCTTGATGTAGTCATAAAAATTCAAATCAAGCTCTGGAAATTTCTTTCTATCTATGAATCTTATATTATTAGGTTCAAGGACTGTGTTGTATAAAGCTTTTAAATCAATTAATTCTTGGCTAAGTGCAATTGAAGAAGTTTCTTTAAAAAAAAATTGAACAGCGCTTCCAAACTTTGAAATATCTCCAGAGTTAAAACTAGCAGATGTTTTTGATTGATTAAAAACAATTATTACCTCAAGTTTTCTAGATTTAGAATATAGTTCTATATCTGATGGGTTACTTAATAAATTTCCATTTATTAATATTGCACCTCCATCTATTCCATAGTTTGAGCCTGAGTTCATATCAACGCTTTCAAATACTTCAATCGAATCAAATGCTTCAGGATGATGTTTTGAAATAGTTAAATAATTACTTAAATGCTCAAACTTTTTTAAATTCTTCTAAGTTCTCTAGACCATTGTTTTCTGAAAACTCTTGAAGAATTGACTCAATAAATTTATTCGATATTTTCTTATGTGTCATATCATTATTTTATTAGGGATTAGTTATTAAAGTTAAACGTATTACAAAGTATTATACTTGCTTTCTGATATCGAGGATTTATTATCCGCGACTATCAATTTTCTTTACTGATAAACATATTGAAAAATTCCTATCTGGTAGAATCGGGTATAGGATATCTCTGCAAGATATTCCTTTTCTGGGCAGTTGTTTAGAAGTTCGTGTGTATAGCTAAAAGATAAGATTGCTAATAGAAATCTAGTAAATAGAAATTTAATCATTTGTTTTCAGTAGAAGATTAGTTTGAAACCAAATTTAAAGAATATCCTCATATTCAATAAATTAATGATTACTATTTAAAATCATTTTCAGTCAAAATATTTACTTAACTTTACAATACAAACATTGCTCAATATCTCCAATTCTACAAGAGCAAGTCCAATACAAGTCCAATAGAGTCCAATAAAACAATGGACTAGTAATAGACCAGTACTGGAACAAAATTAGAGTTAGATACTACAATGGGTACAGAAAGAGTACACAAGCGCTACTCAAATAACTCCAACTCTCTCTTCAATTGATTTTTTATTAAAACATCCTATAAAAAATGTATCTTTAATCTTAGAAATATCCCGTAAGTCCGAATGATTTTTCGCGGCCCAGCGGAGAAAAATTGTATCGATAATCTTAGTAACCTCAAACCCCAACTTCTCTATATGATGGATCACTTCAAGTGACAAATTGGTACATTGAAAATGACAAAGACCATCCGATTTTGGATGGTCTTTGCTTTATAATTTAAGGTCTAAAGTCATTGTCAGGCTGAGGCTCTCGAAGCCCAAAAATATAAAACTCAGCTCCAAGCCCACAGATTAGTAATGCCTATCATCTCTCATCTATCCGTCTCCCATCTGAAATTAGATTCTCTCATTCTTAATCTCATCCACAATCTCTGGATTCAGTAGAGTAGAAGTATCTCCAAAGTTAGAGTAATCGCCTTCCGCAATCTTTCTCAGTATTCTACGCATAATCTTTCCGGAACGGGTTTTCGGCAACCCAGACACAAACTGGATTTTATCCAACTTCGCAATAGGACCTATCTGGTCAGAAATCAACTGGTTGATTTCTTTTGTCAAGTTCTCTTTGTTTCTTACCTCTCCGGATTCTTTCAGAATCACGAAACCATACAAGGCGTTTCCTTTAACGTCGTGCGGGTAACCCACAATTGCAGATTCAGCCACCGCAGGATGTTCGTTGATGCTGTCTTCAATAGGAGCAGTTCCAAGATTGTGACCGGAAACAATCACCACATCATCCACACGACCCGTGATTCTGTAATAACCCACCTCGTCTCTCAAAGCACCATCCCCTGTGAAATATTTCCCAGGGAAAGCCGAGAAGTAAGTCTCCTTGTAACGTTGATGATCTCCCCAAATCGTTCTCGCGATCCCCGGCCAAGGAAAACGGATACAAAGATTTCCGGTTACCTGATTTCCTGTGATTTCGTTACGCTTATCATCCATCAAAACCGGCTGAATACCCGGTAATGGAAGTGTCGCATAAGTTGGTTTGGTAGGCGTAGCAAATGGAATTGGAGAAATCAGGATTCCACCAGTTTCGGTTTGCCACCAAGTATCTACGATAGGGCATTTCTTCTTTCCAACGTGGTCGTTGTACCAATGCCAAGCTTCATCATTGATAGGCTCTCCAACCGAACCAATGACTTTCAAAGAACTAAGGTCGTGCTTCTCTACCCATTCCACACTTTCTTTCGCCAAAGAACGGATAGCAGTTGGAGCAGTATAGAACTGAGTCACTTTATGCTTCTCAATCACTTCCCAGAATCTCCCTGCATCAGGAAAAGTCGGTATCCCTTCGAAGATAACAGTCGTTGCGCCATTCAATAATGGACCATAAAGAATATAAGAGTGTCCCGTAATCCAACCAATATCCGCCGTACACCAATAGATGTCATTCTCTTTGTAATTAAAAACATTTTTGAACGTGTAAGCCGTGTAAACCATATAACCGGCGTTGGTGTGAAGCATTCCTTTTGGTTTCCCTGTAGAACCTGATGTATAAAGAATAAACAACGGGTCTTCCGCATCCATAATTACCGTAACAAAATCCGAAGAAGCCTTGTCATAATACTCCGACATCCAGTGGTCTCTGCCTTCTTTCATCTTCACATCGTTGTGGGTTCTTTTCACCACCAAAACAGATTCTACGGTTGGTGTTTTTTCCAAAGCTTCATCCACAATGCTTTTCAGGTCAAGAACTTTATTTCCTCTGTAACTTCCGTCTGAAGTGATGACCATTTTCGCTCCACAGTCATTCACTCTGGATGCCACAGCAGAAGCAGAAAATCCAGCAAATATCACCGAGTGAACAGCTCCTAATTTAGCACAAGCCAACATTGTGACAGCCAGTTCAGGAATCATCGGCAGATAGATACAAACTCTGTCTCCTTTCTGGATGCCCATTTCCCTTAGAACATTCGCGGTTTTATTAACTCTTTCGTAAAGTTCGTTGAAGCTGATATGTTGTGCTTCTTCTTTCGGGTCGTTGGGTTCCCAGATGATAGCGGTTTTGTCACTTCTTACGGAAAGATGTCTGTCTAAGCAGTTTTTGGTGATATTAAGTTTAGCATTCTTGAACCATTTGATGTTGGCTTCCTCCATATTGTAATCCACGACTTTGGACCAACGTTGATACCACACAAAATTCTCATCCGCTACTTTATCCCAAAACTTCTTGGGATTCTTGATTGACTTTTTGTACTCCTTGAAATAATCCTGTAAATTCTGAATGTGATAATTTCTCATATTATTAATATTTTTAATTTTAAATCTTTATTACTGTCAGGCTGAGGCACTCGAAGCCTTCTTTATCTTTTCTCTTTCTTCTTGTGTCTTTTTACTTTTGCCTTGTATCTTTTTACCCAAGCATCTCTTCAATCTGCTGAATCAATTTCTTGATAGAGTAAGGCTTTGTGACATAGGCATCTACACCTAATTCTAAACCTTTTTCGATGTCTTTCGGATTGGTTTTCGCACTTAGGAAAATCACTTTGGTGTGGTTGAGGTTTTCCATTGTTTTGATTTCGTTCAGTGTGCTGTAACCGTCGAGATTTGGCATCATAATATCGAGTAAAATGACATCTGGAGTTATGGTTTTTAATAAGTCCAAAACTTCGGTTCCGTCTCTTGCGATGAAGACTTCGTAACCTTGTTTCCTAAAGCTGTATTCCAAAGACATCAGGATTTTGTGTTCGTCGTCTGCTATTAATATCTTTTTCATTGTTGTTTTTGTTTGTTTAAAGGGAGTTTCAATACAAAACTTACTCCTAAACCATTGTTTTCAGCAGAAATATTCCCTTTATGCGCTTGCATTATTTTTCTACAAATCGCCAATCCCAATCCGCTTCCCAAAGGTTTTCTGATATTCTGATTTCTGGATTGATAAAATTTATCGAATATCAGATTGAGGTCATCTTCTGGGATTTGTTTTCCTGTATTGAAAATTCTTATGATCAATTGATTATCTTTTTCCTGAAACTTTGCCTGGATTGTTCCTTGCTCATCCGTGAATTTCAAAGCATTTCCTAAAATATTCTGAAAAACCTGAATCAATCGCGCTTCATCATATTCGAATTTTGTTTCTGTTAAAAGATTGACTTCGCTCAGATGAATATTCTTTTGATGTAAAAGATGGCTGATTGGATTCAGGGCTTTTTGGTAGGTTTCAATGATGTCATTGGTTTCGATATTCAAAGTGATTTCTCCGTGTTCAAGCTTGTCGAGGTAAAGAATATCATTGATGATTTCATTCAATCGGTCAGATTCTGTAATGATATTATTGAGGAATTCTCTCTTGATGTCTAACGGAATATCATCGTCGTCAGCCAAAATCTCACCAGCAGATCGGATGGCTGTTAGAGGTGTTCTGAGTTCGTGTGCAACAGAATCCAAGAAATCATCTTTCTGTTTATCCTTGAAGATAAGGTTTTCGTTGGCAGAGCTTAATTCATCAGAAAGTTGTTTCAGTTCTCTGCTTTGTTCTGTCAGTTTTTTATTAAGACTGATATTTTCTTTGGATTCTTCTAGGATTTCCAAAACTTCCTTCAAAGAGATTTTGTCTTCATAAGTCACACCTTCAATCAAGATTTTTGCAGAAGCGGTTCCAATTCTTCCCGATAAAAGATTCTCTGAAAACTTAATAAATCTCGCATCAGCAGTTTCAGTTCTAGTATCAATGTTATATTTGAGATTGAAAATCCGCATTGCCTGTTCGGTTTTCTTTTCGCCTAGGAATTTGACTAAGATATTTCGAATATCAGAAACATAAGCTTTCCCTCTCCAGATAAAAGCGTTCTCGTGATTTTGAATATATCTGTCAACGTCAACATAGATTTCGGCAAAATTTCTTTCTCGATAATCGCCTTTTTGACTCAAGGAAATCACTGTAAATAAAATCATATTGATCAAAATCGACCAAAAGAAAATCTGAGAAATACTATCTAAATAAGGAATGTTGAAAAAGCTGAACCAATCGTACATTTCGATCAAAAATCCTTTGAATTCCTGATTGTAAGAGAAGTAATACTGCGGAATAATTAATCCGAAATAACAAATAATCAATCCGCCAATCAATCCGAAAACAGCTCCTTTGTAACTTCCTCGTCTCCAAAAAATCGCTCCGAAAAATGAAGGTCCTAGTTGAGAAATCACAACAAAAGAAATCAATCCTACAGAATATAAACTGTTCTGTAAAATGAAAAATTTATAAAAAATAAAAGCGGTTACAATCAGAATGAAAATACTTATTTTTCTAATGTTAGTAATACTTTTGGTGTTTTTTATATCATTATCGGATTTGAATTTATCCAGCCAACCATAAGGAATAATAAGGTTGTTGGATAACATAATTGATAAAGTAATACTTGAAATAATAACCATCGAAATTGATGAACTCAATCCGCCAAGAAAAACCAAAACAGTAATCAATTGATTACCGAAATGCTGAGGAATCAATATCGAATAAAACTCAGGATTGACCGAATGTCCATCAAAAATAATTCGTCCACCCCAAGCAATCGGAAATACAAAAACATTGAAAATCAAAAGATATAGAGGGAAAAACCAAATCGCTGTTTTCAAATGTTTTTCCTGTCTGTTTTCAACAATAGTCGTGTGAAATTGTCTCGGTAAAAGGAAAATCGCTGAAGCTGAAATTAGACTTAAAATAATCCAATTAATACTTCCTTCCAATCCCGAAAAAGTGTTTTTAGCTTTAAAATCTGAAAATTGACTTGCTTTTTGATAGATGTCAGAAAATCCGTCAAAAACAAAAAACGTAACGAAGATTCCAAGAACAATTAGGAAAATTAATTTTAGAAAACTTTCTAGCGCAACAGCAGAAATTATTCCTAATCTTTTCTCGGATGCGTCAACATAACGCGTTCCGTAGTAAGACGAAAATAATGCTAATAAAACTACTACATAAGTCGCATTATCTGAAAACAAATCCTTCGAAATAGGAGTTTTTGTGACCAAATGAAATGTCTCGGAAATGGCTTTAATCTGAAGTCCGATGTAAGGAATAATCCCAAAAATGCAAACCAAAGTAATAATCGCTCCAAACGAACGACTGTTCCCGTAGCGCAGAGAAATAAAATCCGCAATACTGCTGACTTTGTTGATTCGCGCAATTCGGATAATTTTTCTATTGATATAAATCCAAGCAGGAATAATGATAATCGGACCAACATATATCGGAAGATAATCAAGTCCATCATTCACCGCAACGCCAATACTTCCGTAGTATGTCCAAGCCGTACAATAAACCGCCAGCGACAATGCGTAGATGTAAGGATTGTTCACCCAAATCTTGCTCTTCTTTTTTTCTGCGTGATGTGCGACCAAGAAAAGAAGGGCGAGATAGAGAATTACAACTGCAAATAAGGCGTAGCTATTCATCGTATTTTTTGAAAATGACAAACGAAATGATAATCGAAAGCATCCACACTCCAAAGATGTAGATATAAATCATCGGAAAACCGAATAATTCTTTCTCGCTGTTGAACAAAAGAATCATCGGAGCGCTGAATAAAATAAATAATCCAAAGCTCAAGAGAATCAGTTTTTGTTCGTGTCTCTTTTTCATTGTTAATTTTAAAACCACACAAAACAAAATTTGAAATGTGTGGTTTTTGTAATTATAATTTAGTGATTTGTTTACAATTTTTCTTCGGAATAATCGCCACTCAAAGCATAATACCCGAATACACCCAATCCTCCGGAAACAATTGGTAATAGGATAAATACAATAATAATCCCGAATACCAAATCTTCCTGTTTTCCTGATGTAAGTTTAGGAATTCCCATTATTGTCAGTCCGAAGTATAGAACTACCAATGCAAGTAGAATCCAAACGATGCCTAATATTTTTTTTAATCCGTCCATTTTTTTGTTTGATTTAAAGTTAATTAATAATTCTGGATTTAATCGTGAATACTATTGTTTTTATGTTTCAAATAGATTAATCCGATGATGAGACAGACTGCAGCAACGCCAATCGGGTACCAAAGTCCTTCCAAATACCAGCTCACGTGTCCTGCATCTTTTGCGGTTGTCACGAGATAAGTCGCAACTGCAGGTAGCAATCCACCGAAGACTCCATTTCCAATGTGATAAGGTAAAGACATAGATGTATAACGGATTCTGACAGGGAACATCTCAACCAAGAATGCTGCAATAGGACCGTAAACCATCGTTACAAAAATCACCTGAATGAAAACTAAGAATACCAAATACCATCTCGTATCATCACTTATTTTGATTGATTTTGAAAGTTTTGGTTCCTCAATTTTTCCATCTTTCATTACAGGTCCGGCTGCTGACCAATGAACTACGCTGTCTTTTTTCATAAAGGTTCCATCTGTATAAGCAATTTCTTTATGGAAAGTAATCAAGCTGTCTGTTGCTACTTTATCGTGAATTTTGGAGCTTCTGGTTTCTGTGATTCCGCCTGCTGCAACTTCTTTTTTAGAAAGATCAACAGAATTAAACATTGCGCTGTAGATAGGTCTATAGGCAAAAATGGCGATTACCATTCCTGTCATCATCACGGCTTTTCTTCCGATTTTATCAGACAGCCATCCGAAGAATACAAAGAAAGGTGTTCCAAGGAACAATGCTAATGCCATTAATGAGTCGACTTGAGTTCCATCGATGTTCATTACTTTTTGCATAAAACTCATCGAGTAAAATTGTCCAGTGTACCAGATGACACCTTGTCCCATCGCAGCTCCGAAAAGTGCAAGCAAAACAAATTTGAAATTGAATCTATTTCCAAAACTTTCTTTCAGTGGGTTGGTAGAAGTTTTTCCTTCGCTTTTAGCTTTGGCAAAAAGAGGGGATTCTTTCATGTTCTTTCTGATGAAATAAGAAACAACAACCATCAATATTGAAATCCAAAACGGAACTCTCCATCCCCAAGTGTCAAATTCCTCGGCGGAAAGTGATGTTTTTGTAATCAGGATAACAATTAATGAAATAAATAAACCTGCCGTTGCTGTTGTTTGGATCCAAGATGTCCAGTAACCGCGTCTTCCTGGTTGTGCATATTCTGCAACATAAGTCGCTGCTCCTCCATATTCTCCTCCAAGTGCTAAACCTTGTAAAAGTCTAAGGATTAAAACTAAAAGCGGAGCCATAAAACCAATCGTCTCATAACTCGGGATACATCCGATAAGGAATGTCGAGAATCCCATAATCAAAAGCGTTACAAGAAAAGTGTATTTTCTTCCAATGATATCGCCTAATCTTCCAAAGAACAGCGCTCCGAAGGGTCTCACTACGAAACCTGCTGCAAATGTTGCTAAAGTTGATAAGAATGCTGCGGTTGGATTATCAGCTGGGAAGAATTTTGTGGCTAAAACAACTGCCAAGCTTCCGAAGATATAGAAATCATACCATTCGATAAGGGTTCCAAGTGACGAAGCCATAATCACGCTCCAAATGGTGCGGTCTTTCTGCTTGTCGCTCAGGTTTTCGTACTGTTCGTGATGTGAATCGCTCATTTTATATTAAGATTTGATGTTAAACATTTTTATAAATAAATCTGGAATTGAAGAATGAATTCGCCTTTAGATTTTGGTTCAGCAGAAGCGCTTGTGTAAGTTGGTCTTGTGGAGTATTGAGTTGTCAATTTTGCATGATGACCGTCAATGAACCAATTCGCTCCGATATCAAACTGCGAAGAAGAATTTTCCAAAGCTTTGAAGTTCTTATTCGTATAAGCTGCAAAAGGCTGAATTCTGATTTTCGGTTTATCAGCATTACTTGGTAAAAGTAAACCTGCTTGAACATAGTAGATGTTTCCACTTCCAATCATTGGCTGAAGATTTCCTGCGCCTGCAATGGCTTTGTCTCCAATGAAATTCGGATCGTTGGAGCCAACGTTCATAATTCCTAAATTTCTCAGATAATTTGGTCCGAAGTTGTAATTGTAGAATCCTGCGTAAGCGGAAAGTGCCATTTTGTTTTTCACATTTCCTAAAGGTAAATCTGCAAAGGCATCAATCGCATAAAGAGCAATGTCGTGTTTCTCGATTTGAGAATTAACAGAAGTTCTCGTTCCATCTTTCTGATGATAAAAACCTGCTCCTAGATTGAAAACTCTTTTAGTCCCCAAATAAGAACCAACTTTAAAAGGGAGTAGATTAGATTCCGAATCCAAGAATTGATATTCCACATAACCCGCTTTTGAGAATTCGGGATTTCCGTTGTTGTCAACTGCAGCTCTCGCTGCAGGATTTGTAACATCAACAGGAGCAAGATTGGTTGAGAAAGGTTTGTTTAAACTAAAACGATATTCGAATTTTCCGTATTTTCCTTTGGCGAACATTCCCATTTGTCTTGCGAATTGGTCAGAATTGTCAATCAATGGCCAAGTGAAAATAGGAGAATCAACAGTCAGGAAATTAAGTGTCGAAGCCATTGTCATTCTGGAAAGTCCCATATAATAATGAAGACCTGCTCCCAAACTCAAACTGAATTTTCCCGCTTCTCCAGGTAAAACCACCGCATATTCGTTCCAAGCATCGTGAAAAAACATCTGAGGTTTTTTACCGTTTCCATAACCTCCGGTTCCAGTTGTTCCTGAACCGCCACCGTTGATAAAAGTTTGATTATTAATTCCGAAATGCATCAAAACCATATATCTTTTGGTGATTTGTGCATAAGCGAGTGCTCTCAATCGTCGGTTTCCGATGTTCCAGGAATTTTTGGTAGCTTCATCAGAAACCATCGTTCCGGGATTCATTTCTGTATTTCTTAACCAGATTTGGTTCCAAAGTATAAATCTTACATACTTATCGCCTTCCGGAGTTAGATTTAATTTTAATCCATTCCCATAATCAGGCGAACCTTGCGAATATAGGCTGGTGCTTAAAAGCGCTAATCCTATAAAAGTGAGAATTTTCTTCATAAATTAATAATAATTTGGTGTTTATTTTGTGATTGCCAAATTGTTATTAATATTTTGTTTACAAAAATTTAATATATATTAATGCTAATAGTATAGTTATGAATTATGAGTGAATAATTGATAGTTTAATTTTAAATAAATTATAACTCATAACTTATAATTCATCACTGAAAAGTTTACTTTTTAAATCTTTCCCACTTAATCAGCATATATTTATCAGCGAATTGAGTGATAATCAATCCTGAATTTTCAAGATTATTTTCTTGTGAAATATATTCAATCAATTCATTTTGTTTCAATACTTTATATACAGGATGGAATTCTGAATGTGGGGGTCTTGTAATATTGTATTTCTTAATCCAAGAACTGATACTCACGTGAGAAACACCGATAATTCTTTCTATTTCACGATAACTTAATCCTTCAAGATAGAGTTGTAAAGCTTTAGTTACATAATAGTCATCAATTTGTTTTCCTAATTTTTTAACTGTGAAATAATAGTTGCAATTCTTGCAGTAGAATCTTTGTTTTCCTTTGATAATTCCACTTTTTGAAACATTTTGATTATTGCATTTAGGACACTGATTTTCCATAACTATACCTTTTTAGCAAATGTATAATAAATTAGCAATATTGTAATTTTGATTAAAGATAATATTATTGTTAAAAATTATTTAACAGATAAAATTATCTTTTTAATTTGGTTTATAAAGATAATTATTTTTAGTTTTGCACCTTAATTTAGATAATATCAATGAAATTAGAAGTTTCTTCAGAGAAACATTTGGTTTATGTAGAAGAAATCAGAAACGAAATGGAGGATTCTGCGAAAAAACGCGGAACAGGTATCGCAAAACGTTCTTCGGAATATCTGGGCAAAAAAATCTCAGAAGGAAATTCCATTATTGCAATTGACGAAAATGGAACTTGGGCGGGCTTCTGTTATATAGAAACTTGGACAAATGGAGAATATGTAGCCAATTCAGGATTGATAGTTTCGCCTCAATTTAGAAATGCTGGTTTGGCGACTCAGATTAAGGAAAGGATTTTCCAATTATCACGAGAGAAATATCCAAATGCTAAAATTTTTGGATTAACAACAGGAATGGCGGTGATGAAAATCAACAGCAGTTTAGGTTATAAACCAGTCATTTATTCCGAGTTGACTCAGGACGAGCAATTCTGGAATGGTTGCAAAAACTGCGTTAATTATGATATTCTGATGATGAAAGAACGTAAAAATTGCCTTTGTACAGCAATGCTTTTCGTTCCCGAAAATCTGAATAAAGAGAAAGAGAAAAATTTTGAATCAATAAATAACAACAATGAGTAAGAAAGTAGTTTTGGCATTTAGCGGAGGTTTAGACACGTCTTATTGCGCAAAATATCTAAGTGAAACTTTGGGTTACGAAGTTCACGCAGTCACGATTAATACAGGAGGTTTTGATAAGGAAGATGAGGTTTCGCTTAAGGAAAAAGCGGAAAAATTAGGCGTGGCTTCTTACAGGTTTGTTGATGCTTCGGAAAAATATTATAATGATTGTGTTAAATATTTGATTTTTGGTAACGTTCTGAAAAACAATACTTATCCGTTGTCGGTAAGTGCAGAAAGAACGATTCAGGCGCAGACGATTGCGGAAGTTGCTTTGGAAATTAGAGCGGATGCGATTGCTCACGGTAGTACAGGTGCGGGAAATGACCAGGTTCGTTTTGATTTGATGTTCCAGGTGATGTGTCCGAAAATAGAAATTATTACACCGATTCGTGATTTGAGTTTGTCGCGTGAAGACGAGATTCAATTCCTGAAAAATCATAATTACGAAATGGATTTTGATAAGGCAAAATATTCGATTAATAAAGGACTTTGGGGGACTTCGGTTGGAGGAAAAGAAACTTTGACTTCGCAGAATTACCTTCCTGAAGAAGCGTTTCCGTCGCAAATAGAGAAAACGGAACCTTCTCAATTGGAAATCGAATTTAAAAATGGAGAGCTATTTTCTGTGAACGGCGAGACGTTTTCGCATCCGGTTTTGGCGATTCAGAAGATTGAGGAATTGGCTTCACCTTACGGGATCGGTCGTGATATCCACGTTGGAGACACGATTGTTGGAATCAAAGGTCGTGTAGGTTTCGAAGCTGCAGCTGCGTCAATCATCATCAAAGCGCATCATTTGCTGGAGAAACATACATTGTCAAAATACCAGCAGACGATAAAATCGCAGTTGTCAGATTGGTACGGAAACTGGCTTCACGAAGCACTTTTCCTTGACCCAGTGATGAGAAATATCGAGTCGTTTTTACAGGATTCTCAGAAAACTGTGAATGGCAAAGTTTTCATCACGCTTCATCCGTATCGTTTCATTTTGAATGGGATTGAGTCTGCCAACGATTTGATGTCTTCAAAATTCGGAAGTTACGGTGAAGAGAATCTGGCTTGGAGTGGGGAAGATGTGAAAGGTTTTACCAAAATCCTCAGCAACTCGCTCAATATATATCATCAGGTCAACAAATTGAATTAGAATCAAAGAACTCGAAGAGTTCAATATCAGTAGCCGTAGGTGAAATCGAGGAATGAGATTCGGCGAAGCCAAACCTACGGAAAGAAAGGAATTAGAGATAACAGAATCCGAAGGATTTAATGTTTAACCAAACTTTTGCTGAGCGTAAGCGCCTTTGCGAACTTAAAATATTTTCAATAAGAATAAAAAACTTTGCGCTCTCTGCGTTCAAAATATTAAAAAATGAAAAAATCAGTCGGAATCATCGGAGCCAACGGTTACACAGGAAGCGAACTTGTTCGATTGCTGGCTTTTCATCCGAATATAGAATTAAAATTTTTGTACAGTCGTTCCAATTCCGGCGTTAAGATTTCGGATTTGTATCCGGATTTAGATTCCGTTTGCGATTTGGTTTTAGAAAATACATTGCGTCCGGTTGATATTCTTTTTCTTTGCTTGCCTCACACAGAAAGTGCAAAATGGCTTGCAGAAAGACCAGCAGACGATGAGGTATTAATAATAGATTTAGGAAACGATTTCCGACTTTCTACCCATTTTGGAAGCAGAGATTTTGTTTATGGTTTGCCAGAGATTCATTTCGATCAAATCAAAAAAGCAAATAGTATTGCCAATCCGGGATGTTTTGCGACGGCAATTCAGTTAGGTTTGTTGCCGTTGGCGAAAGAAAATTTGCTAGATGAAGTTTACACAACAGGAATCACTGGTTCAACTGGAGCTGGGCAATCGTTGCAGCCAACAACACATTTCACTTGGCGAAATGATAATATTTCGGCTTACAAAACTTTGAATCATCAGCACGTAGACGAGGTTGTTAAGCAACTTAATCTACTTAATAAAAACGAAGTGGAGCTTAATTTTGTTCCTTGGCGGGGCGATTTTTCCAGAGGAATTTTTACGACATCAGTTATCAAAACAGATTTAAGTTTGGAAGCGGTTTATGATTTATATGAGCAATTTTATAAAAACTCACCATTTGTCAAGATTTCTAAAAAAGCAATCGATATGAAACAAGTTGTAAATACCAATTTTTGTACGATTCAAATAGAAAAGAAAGGAAATAAAATAGCAATCCATTCTACAATTGACAACCTTTTGAAAGGCGCATCGGGACAAGCTGTTCAAAATATGAATATCGCAAATGGCTGGGAACAAAATTTAGGTTTGAACTTAAAACCCTTGGCATTTTAAAAATTAATAGGCTTCAACAACCTCAGACTGATAATGTTTACCATTTAGAATTGTCACGCTGAGCGGAGTCGAAGCGTTTGTGAAATATAACTAATTGATGATTTAATCTTATCTAAGCGAAGCGGCTTAGTGAACTTAATACATTTATTAAAATAAAAACCTTTGTGGACTTAGTGTTCAAAATGAAGTTTAATCAATAATCATTTATCGATTATCAATTATTAGAAATATGAATTTATTCAACGTATATCCACTCTTCAACATCAATCCTATAAAAGCTCAAGGTTCTTTTCTTTGGGACGAAAACGGACAGCAATACCTTGATTTTTATGGCGGTCACGCTGTGATTTCAATTGGACACAATCATCCACATTATGTTGAAAAACTGAAGAATCAACTGGATAAAATCAGTTTTTATTCCAATTCTGTGGAAAACAAAATTCAGGAAGAATTAGCTGAAAAATTAGGGGAGTTGTCGGGTTACGAAGATTATTCTTTGTTCTTATGCAATTCCGGAGCGGAAGCGAATGAAAATGCTTTGAAATTAGCTTCATTCCATAATAATAAAAAGAAAGTCGTTTATTTTTCTGAGTCTTTTCACGGAAGAACTTCGGCTGCAGTTGCGGTAACAGATAATCCAAAAATTGTAGCACCAGTTAATGAATCTGAGAATTTCATCAAATGTGAATTCAATAATTCAGAAGAACTGAAAAAGATTTTTGCTGAAAATCGGGATGAGATTTCAGCAGTGATTGTGGAAGGAATTCAAGGTGTTGGAGGAATCAATTTGTTGGAAAAAGATTTCGTTTTAATGATTGAAAAATTGTGCAAAGAAAATAATACAGTTTTGATTTTAGACGAAGTTCAGTCTGGTTATGGACGTTCAGGGAAATTCTTTGCGCATCAGGAATTCGACATCAAACCGGATTTGATTACGGTTGCAAAAGGAATGGGAAATGGCTTTCCGATTGGTGGTGTTTTGATTAGTCCAAAATTCCAAGCGAGTTACGGATTGTTGGGAACAACGTTTGGCGGAAACCATTTGGCTTGTGTCGCTGGATTAGCTGTTTTGGAAGTGATTAAAAATGAGGATTTAATTGAAAATTCTGAAAAAATCGGAGCTTATATCGAGGAAAAAATTAAAAATTTTCCTCATATACAAAATATCAAAAGGCGTGGTTTGATGATTGGAATTGAGCTCGACCAAGCTTGCGCAGATGTAAGGAAAGAATTGTTATTTGAACATTTTATTTTCACAGGAAATGCGAATGATAAAAACGTTCTTCGGATTTTACCTGCGCTTAATATTTCGGAAAAAGAATCCGATTTATTTATCGATGCTTTAGAAAAAACTTTGAAAGCAATTGATGAGAAAAAGGAAGTTTTAACAGAAAATTAAAAACTTGCTTAGCTGAGCGTAAGCGCCTTTATCTCAGTTTATTATTTGATTTTAAAGGGATCGATGAATCTTCGATTTGCGAACCTTAAAATATTTTCAATAATTAGTAAAAATCTTTGCGCGCTTTGCGTTCAAAAAATCTTCAAAATGAAAAATTTCACTTCGGTTTACGATATAGATAATTTGCAAAATATCATTGCAAAAGCTTTAAAAATAAAAGAAAATCCGTTAGAAAATCCAACCAAAGGGAAAGGAAAAACAATTGGTTTGGTTTTCCTTAATTCAAGTCTCAGAACTAGATTGAGTTCACAAATCGCAGCTCAGAATTTAGGACTGAATGTTTTAGTTCTCAACGCTGCACAAGAAGCTTGGAACTTAGAATTCGCTGATGGAACAGTGATGAACGGCGATACGGTTGAACATATCAAAGATGCGATAGAAGTTCTGAATCAATATTGTGATATCATTGCTGTTAGATGTTTTGCGGGAATGAAAAGCAAAGAAGATGACGTGAATGAGAGTATTCTTAGTCAATTTCTGAAACACGCTAAAGTTCCTGTGGTTTCGCTAGAATCTGCGACTCGACATCCGTTGCAAAGTTTGGCGGATTGCATCACGATTACAGAAAACTGGAAAGAAAATAGAAAACCTAAAGTAGTTTTGACTTGGGCACCTCATATCAAACCGATTGCACAGGCTGTTGGTAATTCTTTCACAGAATGGATGCAGGAAATGGATGTTGATTTTGTGATTGCCAATCCTGAAGGTTATGATTTGGACAAAAATTTCACCAAAGACACGCCTGTGATTCACAATCAGGATGAAGCTCTGAAAGATGCAGATTTTATTTATGTGAAAAACTGGTCATCATTTGATGATTATGCGAATATGCCGAAAGTTGAAGGCGATTGGATGTTGACGAATGAAAAATTAGAATTGACCAATCAAGCGAAAGTAATGCATTGTCTGCCGGTTCGTAGAAATCTCGAATTAAGTGATGAAGTAATGGACGGAGAAAACTCAATCATTTATCAGCAGGCAAAAAACAGAATATTTTCTGCTCAAACAGTTTTCAGCGAAATTTTGGATGAATTAAAATAAAAATTAGAATAAATATTTGTTGAGCGTAAGCGCCTTTATCTCAATTTGCTATTTGATTTTAAAGGAATCGATGAATCTTCGATTTGCGAACCTTAAAATATTTTCAATAATTAATAAAAACCCTTGCGGACTTTGCGTTCAAAAAACAAAAAATGCAAAAACTACACATCATAAAAATCGGCGGAACTCTTATCGATGACAAAAAAGCATTGAAAGCTTTTCTTGCTCAATTTTCTGAAATTGAAGGCGCTAAAATCCTGATTCACGGTGGTGGAAAAATTGCTGAAACTTTAGCCGAAAAGCTAAAAATAAGGCAAACAATGATTGAAGGACGAAGAATCACGAATAAGAAAACGTTGAAAATTGTAACGATGGTTTATGCCGGAAGAATCAATAAAAATTTGGTGGCAAAACTTCAAAGTTTCGATTGTAATGCGATTGGATTTTCCGGAGCGGACGGTAATGTTATCAAAGCTGAAAAAAGACAACATCCGGAAATTGATTTTGGATTTGTTGGCGACATCAATGAAAAAAGTATCAATCACGAATTGATTATAAATATGATAAATCTGGGTTTGGTTCCGGTGTTTTCTGCAATCACTCACGATAAAAAAGGAAATCTGTTCAACACCAACGCAGACACGATTGCCGGAACTATCGCTCAGGCTTTATCAAAACATTTCGATACAGAATTGTTGTTCTGTTTCGATAAAAATGGTGTTTTGGAAAATATTGAGGACGAAAATTCAAATTTGAAAACACTTAACAAACAAGGATTTTTAGAATTAAAATCAGAAGGAAAACTTCACAAAGGAATTTTGCCAAAACTTGAAAATGCTTTCCGAGCCAAAGAAAATGGCGTTCAGAAAGTGGCATTAATCAAAGAAGAAAAATTATCAGACCAAATAAAACTAGGAAATGAAGGAACTGAAATCTGTCTTTAGCAGAGAAGAATTAACGGAAAACGCAGTCAAATTACTGAAAAAACTTATCGCTACGCCGTCTATGAGCCGGGACGAATATAACGTTTCGCTCATCATAGAAGGATTTTTCAATGAACATCAGTTGACTGTGAACCGATTCAAAAATAACATTTGGGCAACCAACAAATATTTTGATGCAGGCAAACCTTCGATTCTTCTAAACACGCATCACGACACGGTAAAACCGAACAAAGCTTATACTTTGGACCCGTTTATTCCTGTGGAAAAAGACGGGAAATTATTTGGTTTGGGAAGCAACGATGCAGGTGCGTCTTTGGTGGCAATGGCGCAAACGTTTCTTTATTTTTATGAAGCCGAAGATTTGACTCATAATTTGGTAATTGCTTTGACAGCTGAAGAAGAAATCTCTGGTTTGGACGGAATTGAAGCTTTATTTCCTCAACTTCCAAATGTAGAATTAGCAATTGTTGGCGAACCAACCAAAATGAATCTTGCAATTGCAGAAAAAGGTTTGCTTGTTATTGATGGTGAAATGACGGGAACGCCTTCTCACGCAGCGCATCCGAACAACGATAATGCGATTGTGAAATGTATGCAGGATTTGCAGAATATTTTGAACTTCAAATTTCCAAAAGTCTCGGATTATCTGGGCGAAGTGAAAGTGACTTTGTCGGTTATTAATGCGGGAACTCAGCATAATGTGGTTCCTGAAAAATGCAATTTCACTCTGGATGTGCGTGTCACAGACGAGTACACGAATCGGGAAGTTTTCGAAATCATCCAATCTCAGATGAAATCGAAACTCACGCCGAGGTCATTCCGTCTCAATTCCTCAAAAATCGAGGTCAATCATCCGTTTGTTCAGGCTGGATTGGCTTTGGGAAGGACAACTTACGGTTCGCCGACATCTTCCGACCAAGCGATTATTCCGTGCACGTCGGTCAAGTTGGGCGTTGGCGACAGTTTGCGTTCTCACACAGCGGACGAGTTTGTTTATATCGACGAAATCCGAGAAGGAATTGATATTTACATCAAGATTTTAGAAAAAATTCTTTAACAGAAGCTAGAATTGAGATTTTAGAAATTAGACAACCAATTGGAATCTAACTTCTAATCTCTAAAATCTAATTTCTAAAAATTATTAAAATGAAAAAAATTTGGCAAAAAGATAATACGAAAACCAATGATTTGGTTAACAAATTCACAGTTGGGAAAGACTTGGATTTTGATGACAGATTAGCAAAATACGATGTGTTGGGTTCTATTGCTCACGCAAAAATGTTGGCGGAAGTTGGTTTGATTCGTTTGGATGAAGAGCAGGCAATTGTTGCGGTTTTAGAAGAAGTTCTTTCTGACATCGAAAAAGGAAGCTTCGAAATCGATAAAACAGCAGAAGACATCCATTCACAAATCGAAACGATTCTTATCGAGAAACTTGGCGAAACAGGAAAAAAAATCCATACAGCAAGGTCAAGAAACGACCAAGTTTTAACGGATATCAAATTATATCTTTTAGACGAAATCAGAGAAATTACTGAACGAACAGATTCATTTTTTCAAATATTGAAAGACAAAGCGAATCAGCATAAAAACGTTTTATTGCCTGGTTATACACATTTTCAGGTTGCAATGCCTTCGTCTTTTGGACTGTGGTTTGGCGCGTATGCAGAATCTTTGGTTGATGATTTGGAATTGTTGTTTGCAACTAAGAATATCATTAATAAAAATCCACTCGGTTCTGCTGCTGGTTACGGTTCCTCTTTCCCGATTGACAGAGAAAGCACAACTTATAAATTAGATTTCAGAACCCTGAATTATAACGTTGTTTATGCGCAAATGACACGTGGAAAATCCGAAAAATTGTTGGCTAATTCGCTTTCGGTTTTGGCTGGAACCTTGAGCAAGTTTTCTTATGATGTTTGTCTTTATTTGAGTCAGAATTTTGATTTCATAAGCTTTCCGAAAGAATTCACAACGGGAAGCAGTATTATGCCTCACAAAAAAAATCCTGATATTTTCGAATTGGTGAGAGCGAGATGTAACAGAATTCAAGGTTTGCCAAACGAATTGATTTTGTTGACCAATAATCTGCCTTCAGGTTATCATAGAGATTTGCAGTTGACAAAAGAAATCCTTTTCCCTGCAATCGATTCTTTGAAAGAATGTTTGGAAATATTGATTTACACGCTTCCAAATATCGAAGTGAAAGACAATATTCTGGACGATGAGAAATATAAATACATCTTTAGCGTAGAAAAAATCAACGAAGAAGTAAAGAATGGAAAATCATTCCGCGATGCTTATATCCAAATCGGTCAGGAAATTGAAAATAATGTTTTTGAATACGATTACAAAGAGCTCAATCATTCTCACCAGGGCAGTTTAGGGAATCTTTGTCTCGATGAAATCGAATATCAATTCAATAAAGTTAGAGATAAATTGTTGGGTTAAATATTCTCGCTGATTACGCTGATTTTGTAGATAATTTAAATCTGTTGAATTTGCTAAATCTGCGAGTGATTTGAAAATTAATCCAACTTAAATTTAGTCGTCTTTTTGACTTCGGCAAGAACAATAGAACTGTGATATTGCCCAATGTGAGGACTGTTTGAAATGACTTTCACGGCAAATTCGTTGTAAGAATTGATATCATTAGCCAGAATTTTTATCATATAGTCGTATTCGCCGGAAAGACTTGTAATTTCCTGAATTTCATCATATTTGGAAATGTAATCTTCAAATTCTTTCAATGTTTTTTGAGATTGCTCTTTGAGGCGGACATTACAATAAACAACGATGTTGATTCCGAGTTTTTCTCGGTTTAAGATAGCAACATATTTTTCTACAACACCTTGTTTTTCAAGGTTTTTGATGCGTTCGTAAGTTGGCGTAAAAGTTAGTCCGATTTTTTCGGAAATTTCTTTTACAGATAGCGTAGAATCCTCTTGTAGAAGCGAAAGAATTAATTTGTCTTTTTTATCCAAACTCATAATGGGTAATCATTGTTTCAAATGTAAAGAAAAAAAATGAAGACAACAATTCGAGAAAAGAAGTTCATTGATTTAATAAAAAATATTTTGAATAAGATTTCATAATTTCAAAAATATTGGTATCTTTGCACCCAATGAATCTGGTACAGAATTTAGCGATAACAACAATTGGCAAATTTGCCGACAACAACAATATTTTTTATATTTAACGAAGTCTTTTAGGCTTCGTTTTTTTTATTTAAAAATTTGAATTATGATTAAGCTTTCACGCGTTTCTACGGACAGTATAGAGAAAATTTTAAAAGAAGCTCAGGCGTTTTCGGAAGGGAAGATTAGCAAGATTGAAGGCGATGTTTTCGCCGCGAACCTGTTTTTTGAGAACAGCACGAGAACCAAAACAAGTTTTGAAGTTGCAGAAAAGAAATTGGGACTTAAAGTTATCGATTTCGAAGCGGATAAAAGTTCAATTGCAAAAGGAGAAACACTTTTGGATACCATCAAAACTCTGGAAGCGATTGGAGTAGAAGTAGCAGTTATCAGACATTCTGAAAAACGTTATTACGATGCACTGAAAGATGCTAAGCTGAGTATCATCAATGCAGGCGATGGTGTAGGAAGTCACCCTTCACAAGCTATTTTGGATGCTTTGACAATTACTCAGGAATTCGGAAAGATTGAAGGTCTTAAAATAGGAATCGTTGGTGATGTAAAACACAGTCGAGTTGCAAATTCTGATGCAGGCTTATTCAGAAGATTGGGAGCGAAAGTTTATTTCTCTGGACCAGAATTTTGGTTCGATGAAGGAATGTTGGTGAACGGAACTTATATGCAGTTTGATGATTTGGTGAAGGAAGTTGACGTTTTGATTTTATTAAGAATCCAGCACGAGCGTCACGAGAAAAGCTTCAATTTCAAATCGGAAGATTATCTGAAGAAATTTGGTTTGACAAAAGAGCGTGAAGCGAAAATGAAACCAACATCCATCATTATGCATCCTGCGCCAATCAATAGAGGTGTGGAAATTGATTCAGAATTAGTTGAATGTGAAAGGTCGAAAATCTTCAAGCAAATGCAGAACGGCGTTTTTGCGAGAATGGCAATCCTTAAATATGATTTGGAAAACAAAGGATTCAAATTCATCGATTCCAAAAATTAAAATATTGATTCACGCTTTCGGGCGTGTTTTTTTTGAGATAAAAAGTCCAATGTCAGAAGTCTGATGACCGATGATAGAAGATGAAATAAATAATAATAAAACTTCGGACTTCGGACTTCCGTTTTCCGACTTAAAAGTAAAAATGAAAAAGAAGTTAATATTAGAATCCGGCGAAGTTTTTTACGGAACGGGATTCGGAGCAGAGCAGGACACTGCGGGAGAAGTAGTTTTCAACACGGGAATGACGGGTTATCAGGAATTGATTTCCGACCCAAGTTATTGCGGACAAATCGTTTGTATGACTTATCCTTTGATTGGAAATTATGGAATTAATCGTGACGATTACGAAAGCATCGAGCCTGCAATCAAAGGTTTGATCGTGAAAGAATTGTGTGATTTGCCTTCCAATTTCAGAACTCAAATCACCTTGGACGAATTATTCCAAAAGAAAAACTTGTCAGGAATCTCTGGAATTGATACTAGAAGATTGACAAGAATCCTTAGAAACAAAGGAGTTGAAAAAGGAAAAATCGTCAACGCAGATGCAGATGAAAAAGCTGTAATTGAAGAACTAAAAGCTACTAGTTTCCCTACAAATCAAGTAGAACAGGTTTCCACAAAAACATCTTACGCAAGTCCGGGAAGAGGTTTCAAAGTGGTTTTGGTAGATTTCGGTTCCAAATTGGGAATCATCCGAGAATTGTCTCAAAGAAATTGTGACATCATCGTAGTTTCTCACGACACAACTGCAGAAGAAATTCTATTAATGGACCCGGACGGAATTATGCTTTCCAACGGTCCCGGCGACCCTGAAGATAATGCGGAGGCTTTGGTAATGATTCAGAAATTACTGGGAAAAGTTCCAATTTTTGGAATTTGTTTGGGGCATCAGCTGATTGGTTTGGCTTGTGGCGCAAAAACTTACAAACTAAAATTCGGACACAGAGGTGGAAATCATCCGGTTTTGGATTTGGAGAAAAATAAAGTCGCTATCACTTCACAGAATCACGGTTATGCCATTGACCAAGAATCTTTGAAAAATACAGATTTAGTAGAAACTCATATCGCTCTGAATGACCGAACAAACGAAGGTGTAAAACATAAGATTCATCCTTGTTTCTCAGTTCAATATCACCCGGAAGCAAGTCCAGGTCCGGAAGATGCGAATTATCTTTTTGATAATTTCATCACTTTGATGGAAGATTTCAAAAAATAGAATTTTAAAGTAAAATTTGTCATTCCGGAGGAATCTAAACATAGAATTAAATTCAATAATGGAGTTTAAAATACAAGAATATAGAACAAAATTAAAATCAGAAAATCCATTTGTAAATTTTCTGACGCAATATGTTTTATTTCCAATTCTAATAATTGTATTTGTAATCGTTGCTATTTTATTCTGTTTGATTATCCTACCAATTTTATATTTGAAAAATTTATTTACAAAAAAAGATAAAATTGAAAAGATTGAAAATGAGTTTGAGAAAGTATTTGAATCTAAGAATTTGATTATTGAAACTAAGTTTTTATACTATTATGTAAGAGAAATTGAAGATTTAAAACTTGATGTTCAATTATGTGATTTTGTATATAAATTCAGAACTGTTCCAAGAATTAAAGAAATTGAAGAGCTCTTTTTTGATATGAATTTTTTTGAAACAGAGATTGGATTTTTCCTTATTTCAATTAATCAAATTCCAAATGGAATGTCATTATGGTTTTTAGATAAAAACAAAATTGAATTTAAAAAAGTGAGAGATTTAGTTTCATCAGATTGGGATTTTAAAAAGGAAAATGATAACGTAATATTGTTTACGAAAACTGAAAAAGAAGAAATTAATTTAGAAATTCAAATATAGTTTTTGTCATAGAATCCGTCAAATTTCTGCAGAAATCTAAATTGTTGAGATTCCTACGGAATGACAAAGCAACGTAAAAAATAAAAATAAAAAATCATCCGACTTCCGTCATCGGATTTCGGACAAAAAAGTAAAAATGAAAAGAACAGATATACAAACAATTTTAGTAATCGGCTCAGGTCCAATCATTATTGGTCAGGCTGCGGAATTTGATTATTCGGGAACACAAGCTTGTCTTTCTTTGAAGGAAGAAGGTTACAAAGTGATTTTGATTAATTCCAATCCAGCAACCATAATGACGGATGTGGAGATTGCCGACAAAGTTTATATTGAACCGATTTCTTTGGAATTCGTTTCCAGAATCATCCGCAAAGAACGTCCGGATGCGCTTCTTCCAACTTTAGGAGGACAAACCGGACTGAATATGGCAGTTGAATTACAGAAATCCGGAATTCTTGAAGAATGTAAAGTGGAAGTTTTAGGAACGAAACTTTCTGCCATCAATCAAGCAGAAGACAGAGACCTTTTCCGCGAATTGATGCGCGAATTGAACGAGCCTGTTCCAGAATCCGATATTGTAAACACAGTTCAAGGAGCTTTGGATTTTGCCGACAGAATTGGTTATCCTGTGATTGTTCGTCCTGCTTTTACAATGGGAGGAACCGGTGGAGGAATAGCTTCTACCGAAGCAGAACTTAAAGAAATTGCAGAATTAGGACTAAAATATTCTCCTGTAACACAATGTTTGATTGAGAAATCTATCGCAGGTTTCAAAGAAATCGAATATGAAGTAATGCGAGATTCCAACGACAACGCTATCGTTGTTTGTAATATGGAAAATATCGATCCAGTTGGAGTTCATACGGGAGATTCCATTGTAGTTGCGCCTTCACAGACACTTTCTGACAGAGAATATCAATTGTTGAGAAATGCTTCTCTTAAAATCATAAGAGCTTTAGGAATCGAAGGTGGATGTAATGTTCAGTTGGCATTAGACCCGCATTCATTCAATTATTATATCATCGAAGTGAATCCTAGAGTTTCGCGTTCATCGGCTTTGGCAAGTAAAGCAACAGGTTATCCGATTGCAAAAATCGCTGCAAAAATCGCCGTTGGTTTGACATTGGACGAAATTAAAAATCCAGTTACAGGAACTTCTTACGCTTGTTTCGAACCGGCTTTGGATTATGTTGTGACTAAGTTCCCAAGATTCCCTTTCGATAAATTTGAAACTGCTGACAGAAGATTGTCAACGCAGATGAAAGCAACAGGCGAAGTAATGGCAATCGGAAGAAATTTCGAAGAGTCTTTGCAGAAAGCGATTCGTTCTTTGGAAACAGGAATCCGTCATTTAGGATTAAAGAAAAAACAAGCCGAAGCTTTAACAGCAGAAGAAATTGAAAGAAGAATCCGAGTTTGTGATGACGAAAGATTATTCATCATCGGTGATGCTTTACGAAGAGGTTACGATTGGGAACAGATTGTAGAATGGAGTAAAATTGATAAATTCTTCATCTGGAAAATCAAAAAACTGATTGATTTCGAAACGACAATCAAAGAAAATAAATTCGACAAAGAAATTCTTCTCGAAGCTAAGAAATTAGGTTTCGCAGATTTGAATATTGCTCATCTTTGGGAAACGACTCAGAAAGAAGTGTTCCAGTTCAGAAAAGACAACGGAATAATGCCGGTTTACAAAATGGTGGACACTTGCGCTGCTGAATTTGAATCGGAAACGCCTTATTTCTACGGAACTTATGAAGAAGAAAACGAAAGTGTAGTTTCTGAAAAAGAAAAAATCATCGTTTTGGGTTCAGGTCCAATCAGAATTGGTCAAGGAGTCGAGTTCGATTATGCAACCGTACATTCGGTTTGGGCGATTCAACAGATGGGTTACGAGGCGATTATCATCAATTCAAATCCTGAAACAGTTTCTACAGACTTCTCGATTTCGGATAAATTATACTTCGAACCTTTGGCGGAAGAAGATGTGATGAACATCATCGAACTTGAAAAACCAAAAGGAGTTGTGGTTCAGTTCGGAGGACAAACTGCGATTAATTTAGCAGATAAATTAGCAGCTCACGGTGTTCAGATTTTGGGAACTTCCCTTGAAGATTTGGACAGAGCTGAGAACAGAGATAAATTCGAAAAGGCACTTCAAGATTTAGGAATTCCACAACCGTTGGGGAAAACTTCGACTTCAAAAGAAGAAGCAATTGTGATTGCTAATGAAATTGGTTATCCGGTTTTGGTTCGTCCGAGTTATGTTTTGGGAGGAAGAGCGATGGAAATCGTTTACTCAGAAAAAGAACTCGCTCATTATATGGAAAATGCGGTAGATGCAAGTCCGGAACATCCGGTTCTGATTGACCGTTATTTAACCGGAAAAGAAGTGGAAGTGGATGCGATTTGCGATGGTGAAACAACGATAATTCCGGGGATTATGGAACATATCGAAAGAGCAGGTGTTCACTCTGGAGATTCGATTGCAGTTTATCCGCCTCAGACTTTGACGGAAACTCAAATCAAAACATTAGAAGATTATACTCAGAGACTAGCAAAAGGATTGAATGTTATTGGATTAATGAATATTCAATACGTGATTTCAGGCGGAGAAGTTTTCGTAATCGAAGTGAATCCGCGTTCGTCCAGAACTGTTCCTTTCTTATCGAAAATCACTGATGTTCCAATGGCAAATCTGGCAACAAAAGCGATTCTTGGAACAAAACTGAAAGATCTTGGTTACCAATCAGGATTGGTTCCGAATAAAGATGGAATCTTCGTGAAAGTTCCAGTTTTCTCTTTCAGTAAATTGACGAAAGTTGACATCCAATTAGGACCTGAAATGAAATCAACAGGAGAAGTGATGGGGAAAGATTCAACCTTTGAAAAAGCTTTATACAAAGGATTAATCGGAGCAGGAAGAAAAGTTCCAACGCACGGTTCTATCTTGTTTACAGTTTCAGATTCAGATAAAGAAGAAGCTTCTTTGTTGGCCAAAAGATTTCAGGAAGCCGGTTTCAGAATCTGGGCAACAGAAGGAACGGCGAAATACTTTGAGGAAAAAGGAATTCATACGAAAATCGGATATAAAATCGGAGAGGAAGATGTTAACCTTATTGATTTGATTCAAAAAGGAAAAGTTCAATACGTTGTGAATACGACTACGAAAGGAAAACAAGCCGAAAGAGACGGTTTCCAAATCCGAAGAATGTCGGTAGAAAACGGTGTTCCTTGTTTGACTTCAATGGACACAGTTGAAGCAATTTTGAAAGTGATTGAAAGTATGAGTTTCAAGATGGAGACGATGTAGTTTCGAATTCAGATAAATAAAAACGCATCTTAATTTTAAGGTGCGTTTTTATTTTATATCTTTAATTCAAATAAATTTTAGAAATGAAATCAACAAACATTTTATTATTAGGACTTTTCTCAACACTACTATTTTCCTGCGCCACTGTTCACGACAGATTACAAACAGGAACCATTGTAAGAGACTGCACCGGAACTTACCTCAGAGTTGGAGAAAACGAAGATTATCTGGTTTGTAATTACGACATTCTGGAATCTAAAAAAGAGGGCGAAAAAGTATCACTTGTTTATGACTATACCAAAGAATGCAAAGAACGCGATGGTAAAATTATGTGTATGATGTATCACGAAAACAAAGGAATGATAAGAGTCAAAAGTGTAAAATAAAACAAAAACTCCTCATCAATCGATAAGGAGTTTTTTATTGATTCTAGTAAATTCTACTTCTACAATAGGAAATATTTTGGAGGGATTTTCAAAAAAAAAAAAAATTATAAAAAAAGAGCACTCTTCAAAAGAAGAAATGCCCTTTAAAAATAAAAACCTTAAAATTCAAAAAAATTATAATGACACTCCTCGTTTCCAAGGAATAAATACATCCTGTTTCAGTTGGTCAGCTTTTGTTTCTACGTTTCCGCTTGCCAATTCGATAATATAGTCTACGATTTCTTCGCCTACTTCTTGGATGCTTTTTTCGCCTGTGATCACAGTTCCAGCATTCACATCGATGATGTCTGTCATTCTGTTGATAAGCGCTGTATTAGAAGATATTTTCACAACAGGTGCGATTGGATTTCCCATCGGATTTCCTAAACCTGTCGTAAACAAAACTACTGTTGCTCCAGCTCCGACTAATCCTGTTGTACATTCGGCGTCGTTTCCTGGTGTGTTCAAGAGGTTCAAACCCGGTTTCGAAATGTATTCGCCATAATCCAAAACATCTACAATTGGTGCTGTTCCACCTTTTTTGGAAGCGCCTGCAGATTTCATTGCATCGGTAATCAAACCGTCTTTGATATTTCCTGGCGAAGGATTCATATCAAACCCTGAACCTGCATCTACAACGGATTTTTCAAAAGCTTTCATTAATGATAAGAACTTATCCGCTTTTTCCTCATCTACGCATCGGTTCATCAATTCTTGTTCTACACCGCACAATTCAGGAAATTCTGCCAAAATCGTTTTTCCGCCCAATGCTGCAAAAATATCCGAAACAACACCTAAAGCTGGATTGGCCGAAATACCCGAAAAACCATCAGAACCACCACATTCTAAACCAATGCTAAGTTTAGAAATAGGCGCAGGTTTACGTTCAATTTTGTTGGCTCTTTTGATGGCTTCAAAAGAATCTTTGATGACCATTTGGAACATTTTATCCGTAGTTCCTATTTTCTGCTGTTCAAAAATTAAAATTTCTTTATCGCTATTCGGGCTCATCTCTTTCAAAGCATTTTGAAAAATATCAACCTGAAGATTCTGACATCCTAAACTCAAAACTGTTGCACCGGCTACATTCGGATTATTCACATAACCAGCAAGCAATTTTGCCAATAGCTCCGAATCTTGACGGATTCCGCCACAACCACCTTGATGATTGATGAATTTCACTTCGATATTATCCAGAAGATTTTCGTTTCTGGATTTATCTTCAATTTCTTCCACACTTTTTTCTTCAATCAAAGAACGTAAGAAATTCTTGTAAGAAACTTCTTTCTTCGGTAACAATTCGTTTTCGAAAATATCTTTCAGTTTCTCGATATTCTTGTTTTCACAAAACACCAATGGGAAAAACAACCAGACATTTTTGGTTCCCACTTGTCCGTCAGCACGATGATAACCATTGAATGTTTTATCCTTCCATTTATCCACATTCGGCGGAGTCCAACCCAAATCTCCTGTCTTTTTGAAAACCTCTTCACTCTCGTGTTTTACGTTTTCAGTCGTAATAACTTCGCCCTTTTGGATAGGCTGATTCGCTTTTCCAACGATTACGCCGTACATAATGATATGGTCGCCAACCGCAAAATCTTCCGCCGCGAATTTATGTTTTGCTTTCGTATCTTTCAGAACCGTGTAATCTGCACCGTCAAGATGCACAATTTCTCCGGCAGGCAAATCCGTCAGCGCAACAATGATGTTGTCTTTCGGGTTTACTTTTAATACTTTTTTTTGCATAATTTTCAGATTATAACTTTATTCTTTATAATAGTTTGACTTTGTCGAACCACTTTGTTAGGTTTGGGCAGCTTAATCCGCCTGTAGTTTATCCTGAGCTTGTCGAAGGGCTCCCAATCTTTTTTGCAGACGATTTCAGTCTAAATAGAACTTGAAGGTTGGCAAAAAAGGATTTCCGCTCAAGTCGGGCTGCAATTTTATTTGTTAATCTTTTGAACTATTTAGATTAACAACAATTTATCAACTTTGTCAGGCTGAGGTTCTCGAAGCCAAATAAATACTATTGAATGAAACTTTTATACCCTTCCTTAATTCCATTGGAATCGATTGCACGCAAAGCTTTAGTTACAGATTCAGTTAGTCCATTAATCTGAGTCAAATCTGTATCCCAGAAACTCACTTCGGATAAGGCATTTTTCGCCACTTCTCCAAGGTCGTTAGTTAACCAGATTTCTTTGAATCTCTCCAAAACCGGTGCATCATCGCTCACAGGAAGTTGTTTTCCGTCGAATTCACCTTGATAAAATCTAATCAACGCTGCTAACGCAAAAGTCAAATTAGTTGGTAATTCGTTCTTGATTTCAACATATTTCAACAAGCTTGGTAACACTCTCACTTTGAACTTTGAAACAGAGTTTAAAGCTATACTGGAAAGCAAATGTTTCAAGAACGGGTTTCTGAATCTGTCAAAAACTTCATCCGAAAAAGCTGTCAATTCTTCTGTTGATAAATCAAGGGTAGAGATGATTTCGTTATAAACCGTTTCTGAAATCCATTTTCCTGCAAAGTCTGCGTCAATGGCTTCTTTCACAGTTTCTTTTCCGTCAAGGATAGAGAACGCTAACATTGCTGTATGAGCACCGTTCAGGATTCTCACTTTTCTGGTTCTGTAAGGCGTGATATCATTCACGACCAAAACTTGGTCATCGATTTTATCAAACGGAATCAATGCTTTCAATTTCTCATCACCTTCGATAACCCAAAGTAGGAACGCTTCACAAACTACCATTAGATTATCATCATAATCCAATTTAGCTTCGTACTCGTCTTTTTCTTCTCTCGGGTAACCCGGAACAATTCTGTCCACCAAAGTATTGTGGAAATAGTTGCTGTTTTCTATCCAATTAGAAAACTCTGAACCTAGATTCCAAAGCAAAGCATATTTTAGAATATATTTTTTTAGAGTCAATGCATTGTTTTCAATCAATTCACAAGGAATGATGTGAAGACCTTTCTCTGAATCTCCTTTAAAATGTTTGAATCTTTCGTAAAGGAAAGCCGTCACTTTCGCAGGAAAATTCTTATGAGGACCTGAATCTAAAGAAGTTTCAGAATCATCAAAAGCAATTCCCGCTTCTGTTGTATTAGATAAAATGAATTGTAAATCTTCACCTTTTGCCAATTCTAGATATTCAGCATAATTTTCATAAGGACTGAATGAACGCTGGATTGCAGAAATCACTCTCTGGTCATCCACGATTTGTCCTTTTTTCACACCTCTTATGAAAAGCGTGTAAAGATTATCTTGCTCTTCCAACATATCAACAAGACCACCAACAGTTGGCTGAACAACAGCTACACCAGCATTGAAGTCAGCTTCTTTGTTCATCTTGTCGATAAGGTAATCTACAAATGCACGAAGGAAATTACCTTCCCCGAACTGTAAAAATTTGATTGGCAGTTTCTCAGTCAATCCCGAGTTTTCACGGTTAAGTTTTTGTTTAGTTTGATATTCCATTGTTTTATTCTTTAATAATTTTATATTTCGGAACTAATGATTTCATCACGAACCACGCAATCAGATAGGCTACTGCGCAGATTGAGAAAATAATCATATATCCTTTGTCGATACCGTCTGAAACTACAGCTCCGGACGCTTTTAATTGTTCAAATAATCCATCGGGAAGACGCTCTTCTGCATATTGTGGGAATTTTTCCAAAAGAGGAACGCCGTCAACAGTTGTCCAAGCTTTGTGTGCGTGGTCAAATAATAATCCTGAACCTTTATTAATAAGGAAAGAACCTATTCCGCCAGCCATTCCGCCAATACCTGTAATAGTTGCAATGGCTTTTTTCGGGAACATATCGCCAACTGTAGAGAAAATATTAGCAGACCAAGCCTGATGCGCTGCTCCTGCAACCCCGATAATCAAAACCGGAATCCAATAACTGATACTTCCCGCAGGTTGCGCTACCAAAGCTAACAATGGAAAGAAGGCGAAAATCAGCATTGCACGCATTCTTCCTGCGTAAGGATTCATTCCTTTTTTGTCCACGAAATATTTTGGAAGCCAGCCTCCGACAATTGAAACTAAGGTTAACATATACAAAACGAACAATGGTAATGCACTTTGCGTGCTGTCCATTCCGTAAACTGAACTTAAGTAGGCCGGAGTCCAGAAAAGATAAAACCACCAAACGCCGTCTGTCATAAATTTACCAAAAATAAAAGCCCAAGTCTGTCTGTATCCGAAAGCTTGTTTCAAAGACATTTTTTTCTGAGGTTCATCAGACGTAGTTTCTACAACATCATCTTGGTCTTGTTGGATATAAGCTAATTCGTGCTCGTTAACTTTTGGATGTTGATGAGGTTTTTTGTAATAGAAAATCCAAAGCCCCATCCAAACAAATCCAAGTGCACCAATGATGATAAAAGCCATTTCCCAACCCATCGATTTGGCGATGAAAGGAATCGTAACTGGCGCTGCTAAAGCTCCAACAGTCGCTCCCGCATTGAAAATACTTGTGGATAATGCTCTGTCTTTTTTAGGGAAATATTCTGCAGTGGTTTTAATTGCTGCAGGGAAGTTTCCTGCTTCACCAACCGCTAAAACAAATCTCGCAAAGATAAAAAGCGTTACACTTGTGCTTGTAACCAAGGAAATATTATTAATAGTTCCAATGATTTCTTTTGATTCTGCAAATCCTACAAACCAGTTTCCTGTTAAGATTCCAGAAGTTGCAATACCACAAAATGCGTGTAAAATAGCTCCAATCGACCAAATGAAAATTGCCCAAAGAAATCCTTTTTTCGTATCCATCCAATCCACAAATTTCCCAGCGAATAACATACTTACCGCATAGAAAATCGAGAACAACGCCGTGATGTTTCCGTAATCATTATTATTCCAATGGAACTCCGGCTGGATAAAGTCTTTCCAAGTCAAAGAAAGAACTTGTCTATCAAGATAATTGATAGTCGTAGCAATGAACAAAAGCCCACAGATGGACCATCTGAAATTACTAGGTTTAAAGGATTTAACTGAACTCATATTGGTTTTAGGAATTTAGTTTTCAATGATTATTTAATAGATTGGATGATTTCCAATACTTTTTTAGTTTCGTTTTCGATGATTGCATAATCTTTGGAAGCCATCAATTCTTTGCTGATTAATTTGCTTCCCATTCCAACTGCTGAAACACCAGCTTTGAACCAGCTTTCTATGTTTTCTTTGGTTGTGTCAACTCCGCCTGTTGGCATAAATTTCAGATTTGGAAATACATCTTTGATGGCGCTCATAAATCCTGTTCCGAGTGCATTTCCAGGGAATAACTTTACGAAAGTCACACCTGCATTTTCAGCTTCGATGATTTCTGTCGGTGTCATACAGCCTGGACTGTAAAGGACATCTTTTGGAATCAGGAATTCCGCAACTTCTGCCACAAATCCGGGACTGATGAAAAAATCAGCGCCAACTTTGTAGTATTCTTCCGCTTGTTTTTGATTCTTAATTGTTCCGATTCCAAGTAGCATATCCGGCATTTCTGCATTTCGGATTTCTACCATTTTTGTGAAATTGCTCAATGCAGATTCTCCTCGGCTTGTATATTCTACTGCTCGGATTCCTGCTCTGTAAAGCGATTTCAGTATTTCTAAAGTTACAGTTTCATCAGCATTATAATACAAAGGCAAAAGTCCTTGCTTGATGATGGCGTTCGTAACTAATTGAATCTTTGTCATTTTTTTAAAATTTTACTTTAAAAACTATCTTTCTAATGAAGTCATTTCCAATCATTGGTGCGTGGACATCATTTGGATAAAAAATAGCAAACTGATTTTCGTTTAATTGGAAAAACATATCCGGATTATCATTGTAAAAAAGAACATCTTTTTCTGCATTGTATTCTCCGATTGGGTTTGTGCATTTTTGCCTTGATTTCCAACCAATATTTTCTATTCCCTTCAGACAAATTTGAATATCAATATTTTGATTATGACACTCGAATTTGGAAAGACTTTCTTCTTTTGTTTTGGCCATTTCATCAAAAACAATCATTCGAAGACCTTCTTCAATCTCTGTAACTCCAACTTCTAAAGAATCTAAATTCTTGTCTTTTAAATAGTCGAAAGCTTTTTCAAATAATGGATTTAACAAAGAATATTGAGAAGCATTTTCTAATGTGTCTATAATCATTTTTTCTAAATTATCTTTTAATTCTTCCTCCAGAATTGCCGTTCATTACTTCCAGAATATCGTTCGCGCTACTTAAATTAACATCGCCCAAAATCGTATGTTTGATGGCGCAGGCTGCATTCGCAAACTTCAAAGCTTTCTCATCATCGAAGTTGATTAATCCATAAATCAGTCCTGCTGCAAAAGCATCTCCTGTTCCTATTCTGTCCACAACGGGATTCACTTCCAGACTTTCTGTTTCGAAATATTGTCCGTTGACCAAAGCTCTTCCCTGAGTTGCCTGATTACTTGCTGTAACTCCGATTCTGGTTTTATCAAATACTTTTTTGATAGAAGGAATTTCTTTCATTAATGTTTCTGCAGCTTGGATAAAACTGTCTTTATCATATCCGAAAGATGTTCCTAGGATTTCATTGATTTCGTTTACACCGCCGATGAAAATCGTAGAGTAGGAGATGAGTTCCTTAAGAACCGTGAATCCTTCTTTTCCATATTTCCAAAGATTGGAACGGTAAGCAGGGTCAGCTGTGATTTCGATTCCTTTTGAATAGGCTAATTGTAAACCTTGCTTCAAAGTCTCGTAAGCACCTTCCGAAATTCCCGGAGAAATTCCTGTCCAGTGGAAATATTCAGCACCTTTCAATGCTTTTTCCCAATCCACTTGTTCGGGTTTGATGTTGGAAAAAGAACCATTTAATCTATTGTAAGAAATACGACTGGCACGCATCGCAGAACCAACTTCCAAAAAGTATAATCCAATCGGATGTTCTGTTCTATTGACGAATTGTGTATCAATCCCGTAACTTTTCATTGTTGCAATGGCTGATTCTCCGATGAAACAATCGGAAACATTCGTGATATGTCTGGTCTCGCATCCCATAATGGCTAAAGACGCACCGACGTTCATTTCTGTTCCCCCGAAGAAGAATTCCATTTCACGGCTTTGTCTCAGCATTTTGCTGTCGGACGGAAACAATCTCATCAATACTTCGCCAAAGGTTACAACTTTGCTCATTAATCTATCTTTTTGTTTTAGAATCAGGATTTAAAAATCGAGATTCTTGATTTTTATTTTTTTCTGAACGCAAAGAGCGCAAAGATTTTTTATTTAATTCTATGTTTTTAAGTTCACAAAGGCGTAAAACTTAACAATGTTCACAGAGAGAAACTAATTACTTTATAAAATCTTCTCTAAATGGACTGAAAACATCTACCAAAATCCCATCTTCTAGACATTCGACGCCGTGAAGAACATTGGAAGGAACGAAGAACGAATCGCCTTTTTTCAAAATTGAAATATCTTCTCCGATGTTGACTTCAAATTTTCCTTCCGCAACATAAGTCACCTGAATATGAGGATGTTTGTGTTTGTATCCAATTCCGCCTTTTTTGAAACGGACGTTTACCATCATTACAGATTCGTCGTAGCCGACGATTTGGCGGTCGATATAGTCATCTATTTTCTCCCATTCTGTTGAATCGGATTTGTAATATATTTTGGATGTTTGTTTTGTTTCCATTTTATTTATAATTGCATAGGTTTTTGTCCTATTGTCCATAGGTTTCACCTACGGCTACTAATATTCAACCCTTCGGGTTTCCTAAAAAGTGAAATAGTCTTTTGCGTTTTGATAACAGATGTCCGAAACTATTTTTCCTACCAAATCCAAATCTTCAGGAAGTTCGCCAGACTCGATTTCGTTTCCTAAAAGGTTGCACAATACACGTCTGAAATACTCGTGTCTTGGGAACGAAAGGAAGCTTCTGGAATCGGTCAACATCCCAACAAATGTGCTTATGAGTCCCATATTGGAAAGCGCATTCATCTGTTTTTCCATTCCGTCTTTTTGGTCCAAAAACCACCAGCCAGAACCGAATTGTACTTTTCCTTTTACTGAACCGTCGTTGAAATTTCCAATCATTGTTGCCATAATTTCGTTATCGGCAGGATTCAGATTGTAGATGATTGTTTTTGTCAATTTATCTTTAGAATCCAATGTATTAAGGAATCTTGAAAGGTTCGCAGCCTGACTGAAATCGCCGATGGAATCCCAACCTGTGTCTGGTCCAAGAACTTTCAACATTCTTGCATTGTTGTTTCTCAATGCGCCCAAGTGATATTGCTGAACCCACCCAAATGAATGGTAAGTCTCACCCAAAAACAACAAAATTGCTGTTTTGAACTGCTCAATCTGATGTGGCGTCAAAGTTTCTCCTTTTCTTTTAGTTTCAAAAATTGAGTTGATTTCTGAATCTGTGAACGTTTCAAAAGAAATGTTATTCAATCCGTGGTCACACAATCTGCATCCGTTGGCGTGAAAGTATTCAATCCTTTTAATTAGCGCATCCTGTACATCCTTGTAAGAGTTGATTTCGATTCCTGCAGATTCGCCTAATTTATCGATGTAAGAATTATAATCCTCGTTATCAATCAAAATGGCTTTGTCAGGACGGAAAGCTGTACTAACTTTGATTCCGAAATCATCATTTTTAAGAGCCTGATGATATTCTAAAGTGTCAATTGGGTCTTCTGTGGTACAAATCGTTTCCACGTTTCTCATTTTCAACAATCCGTGAACAGATTTCTCCGGCTTTTGAAGTTGAGCTGAAACATTTTCGTAAACTTCATCAGCATTTTTTTCGCTTAATAAATCATAAACGTCAAAATATCTAGCCAATTCCAAATGTGTCCAATGGAACAAAGGATTTCTCAACGTATTCGGAACTGTTTTTGCCCAAGCTGCAAATTTTTCTTTGTCAGAAGCGTCTCCAGTAATGAATTTTTCGTTCACTCCCATTGTTCTCATCGCTCTCCATTTGTAATGGTCGCCACCAATCCAAACCTGAGTAATATTCTCAAACTGACGGTTTTCTGCAATCTCTTTCGGAGGCAAGTGGTTATGATAATCGATAATCGGTTGGTTTTCAGCAAATCTGAAATACAACTCTTCAGCGAATTTGTTCTTTAATAGAAATGTATCTGTGATAAATGGTTTTGTACTCATAAGACTAATAGATAATAGACTGATAGATGATAGACTTAATTATTCGTTTGAAGGTTTTCCGATCGTTGCTAAAATTCCGCCGTCAACATAAATAATTTGTCCGTTGATGAACTGACTTGCTTCGGAAGCTAAAAATATTGCTGCTCCTGCCAAATCTTCAGGATTTCCCCAACGACCTTCCGGTGTTCTGCTGATAATGAACTCGTTGAAAGGATTTCCGTCAACTCTGATTGGTTCTGTCTGAGACGTTGCAAAATATCCGGGACCGATTCCGTTCACTTGGATGTTATGTTTTGCCCATTCTGTCGCTAGGTTTTTAGTCAACATTTTTAATCCGCCTTTTGCAGAAGCGTAGGCTACCACATTGTCGCGACCTAACTCACTCATCATAGAACAAATGTTAATGATTTTACCTGATTTTCTGGCAATCATACTTTTTGCAACTAACTGGGACATAATAAAAGGTCCTGTTAAATCCACATCAATTACTTTTCGGAAATCGGAAACTTCCATTTCCAAAGCCGGGATTCTTTTGATGATTCCTGCATTGTTAATAAGTATATCGATTTGTTTGTGATTCGCTTCGATTTCTGCAACTTTTTCAGCCGCAATTTTTTCATCCGTTACATCAAAAATATATCCTGTTGCTTTGTATCCTTTTGACTGGTAATAAGCAATTGCATCTTCCAATTTGGATGGAGTAGTGCTGGTTACGACCAATTCTGCTCCTGCCGAAGCCAAACCTTCTGCCATTGCCAAACCTAAACCGTGTGTTCCACCAGTTACAAGAGCTACTTTTCCAGTTAAGTCAAATAAATTTTTCATTTAAATATCTTTATATAGAATATTTCAAATATTTTGTTTCTCGCTGATTTTGCTGATTTAGCAGATTTGAAATTCGCGTAATTTGCTAAATCTGCGAGACTTTGTATATTTATTAAGTTTTACTTTAATTCGTCAGTTTTTACAGCATCCATATCTCCGTAATCCATATTTTCTCCTGCCATTCCCCAGATAAAGGTATAATTGGAAGTTCCAACACCGGAGTGAATAGACCATTCCGGAGAAATTACAGCATCTCTGTTTTTAAGGAAAATGTGTCTCGTTTCCTGAGGTTGTCCCATAAAATGTGAAATCGATTGTCCTTCTTCCAAATCGAAATAGAAATAAGCTTCCATTCTTCGGGTATGCGTATGAGAAGGCATTGTGTTCCAAACGCTTCCTTCGTGCAACTCTGTCATTCCCATTTGAAGCTGGCAAGTTTCTAAAACGCTGTTTACTAATAACTTATTGATAGTTCTTCTATTAGCATATTTAGAATCCCCTAATTCTACGATTTCAGCTTCAGCTTTTGTAATTTTTTTTGTTGGAAAAGTGTGGTGAGCTGGCGCAGAATTGATATAAAAATATGGTTGTTCGCCATTCGAAGCTTCGAAAGTCACTTCCTTATTTCCTTTTCCTATATATAAAGCTTCCTTATTATTAAGTTCGTAAAAAGTTCCGTCAACCGTTACTTTTCCTTTTCCACCAACGTTGATGATTCCGATTTCTCTTCTGTCTAGGAAGTTTTCGGCTTTTAATTCATCAATTGTTTCAAGCGTTAAAGCTTTGTCAGTAGGCATTGCTCCACCAACAATTAATCTATCATACATTGTATAGACTAATTTGATTTGTCCTGCTTGAAATAAATTGTTGATTAGAAATTCTTCTCTAAGTTTTTCTGTAGTGTAATTTTTGACATCGTTCGGGTGATGCGCATATCTGAATTCTGATTGGGTCATTATATCTATATATGTTAACTTAAAATTAATTTTGCGTAATCGATTGCATTAAAAAATGCTCTTTTTGAGACAAAAAATAATCTTTGTAAATATATATATAAATATTAACCAAGAAAGAAAAAATTTAAATATTTTTTAAATTAAAGAAAAACAGTTGGTTATGCTTGTCCTGTAAACCTTTTTTATGTTTTTTTTATAAGATTTTTATGCAATATTTTGCTTTTGAAACTCAAAATTTCTATAGATTTCAAAATTTCTTTGTTTCTAGTAGTTTAGTATTATTATTTTTAATTGTTATTATTAATATATTGATTAATAACTTGTTATGGTTTTGTCTCTTATTGTTTTTTTTGATTTCAATTCTGTGTTTAGAAATTAATGATTTGAACTTAAAAAAATCCAATTTTGAAAAAAAATTGAATCTTAAGTTAATTTTTGGTTAATTGAATTTTGAAGAAAATAACTTTTTGAGCTAAAAGTGAATAGTTATAAATGTTAAAATTATGTTAATTTGGTTAATGTTGTCTATTTTTGCTTTTTATTTAATTATCAGTTATTCAAGGCTTTGTGTTTATTTTTGGTTTTAATTTATTATGTGTGTTAAATTAATATTAATGAAAAAAAAGAATCTGCATTTGTCAATTGAAAAATATTGCTAGTTTAGTCGAGTTGAGAAAATCTAAAAAAAATAAGTGCAATCGATTGCATTTTTTAATGAGAAATCAACATATTTATTAAGTAAAGAATAAATTACTAATTATAAAAACTAACAAATATCAATGAGTGGTTTAAAACTAGGAATTCATAGTGCTTTTATTAAAACGACAATTGCATCTGTTTTTTTATTACCAGCATTTGGATTAGCTCAAGAATTAATCAAAGTTTCCGGAACTATTACTTCTGATCAAAAGAAGGCTGTTCCGAATGTGGAAATCACTGTGAAGGATTCCAAATTCTCTACAGTGACAGACAAGTCTGGAAGATATGAACTGAATGTTCCTAAAAATGCAACTTTGCTTGTCCGTGCAAAAGGCTATGAAGAAGAAGACATAGCTGTCAACGGAAATAGTGTTATCAATATCACTTTGACTAAGCATGATGCAAGTAAAGAGAAATCGATTGACGAAGTTGTTTTGGTTGGTTATACAACTGTTTCTAAAAAAGATGTTACCAATTCTATCTCCTCTGTAAAAGGAGATCAGCTGAATGATATGCCGGTGAATAGTGCGGCAGAAGCTATCCAGGGAAGAATGGCGGGGGTTCAGGTGACTTTTGGAGAAGGTTCTCCTGGTTCTGATCCAGAAATTAAAGTAAGAGGTGGAACATCTATCACTCAGGATAACGCTCCGCTTTACATTGTTGATGGGATCCAAATGGATAATGCATTGTCATTAATCTCACCAAAAGAAATTGAATCTATAGAAGTTCTTAAAGATGCTTCGTCTACATCTATCTATGGGGCGAGAGGAGCTAATGGTGTAGTTTTGATAACGACAAAAAGTGGTAGAAAAAATGCAAAAACGACTGTTAATTATAACGGATATACGGGTGTAAGATCTATTGCAAAGAAATTGGATGTCATGAGTCCTTATGATTTTGTCCTTTATCAATATGAACTTTATAATAGAGATGGTTATTCGGATTTGCATGATAAATTTATTAGTTTATATGGTAATTACGAGGAAATAAGAGATAATAATGGAACTATTATTGATCCAGGTATCAACCGTTATAAAACAATCCAGACAAGAGATTGGCAAGAAGAGGTGTTCGGAAAAGAAGCTTTCAACTTTACTCATAACTTGAACATCTCTGGTGGTAATTCTAATTCTGCCTTCACATTGTCCTTAAACCATGTTGAGGAAGATGGGATTATGATTAATTCGGGTTATAAAAGAAATATGGCTAACTTCAAGTATGATTTTGATATTAGTAAAAAATTGAAAGTTGGAGTCACAGCAAGATATAGCCAAACTTTTATTAATGGTGCAGGAACTACAACTGCCGGTTCTCAAAGTACAAACAGACTTAGAAACGTTATCCGATACAGACCTTTTGAAAATGGAATAACTACAGGAGCTGGTTCTGACGAGTTTGATACAGATGATTTTGCAGCAACTAATCTAGTAAATCCTGTATTGCTGTCTAATAATGAAATCAAATATAATAATACAGATAACTTATTCTTAAACGGAGTTATTACATATAACATTATTAAAGATTTGACTTTCAAAAGTACAATTGGATATGTACAAAATGATCAAGAGATTAAACAATTTTCTGGCCCTAAAACATACTTGTCCAGAATCAATTCTGATATGTCTGTTGTACAGTTGACAAATAATCAAACTAGAAGAATAACTAATACCAATACACTAGCTTATAAAAAGAAATTTGGTAATCATAAGATGGATTTCCTTTTAGGACAAGAGATTGTGCAGACAGATGGTGATAAAACAGATATGACTATCAGATGGTTACCGACTTCTATGGATGCCAATCAAGCTTTTGCCAACATTATTCTTGCTGCCCCACCAGCAGGAATGGTACAAGATGCTCCTTATGTAGGTGTTTTGCCTCCATATAGATTGGCATCATTCTTTGCAAGAGCAAATTATATCTATAATAATAAATATATTGCAACATTCTCTTTCAGAAGAGATGGATCTAGCTCTTTTGGACCAAGAAACAATTGGGCAAACTTCCCATCGGCTTCATTGGCTTGGAAAATAGGTGAAGAGAATTTTTTGAAAGATTCTAAAATTGTGAATGATCTTAAGTTGCGTGTAGGTTACGGACAGTCTGGTAATGATAGAATTGCATCATTCCTATTCGATACATTCTATAATCCTTCCAGTACATACGGGTATACAGGCGGAGTTGGGATTATTACAGGTTCAGCACCTGGAAATATAATGGCAAATCCTAATATTAAATGGGAAGCAACAGTTTCAAAAAATGCAGGTCTTGATTTTACACTTTTCAATAAGAGAGTTTATGGAGCTATTGATGCTTATGTAACAGATACAAAAGATTTGTTACTGTTAGCAAAAATTCCTCAGACTTCTGGATATGAATATCAATTTCAGAATTCCGGGAAAACTCAAAACAAAGGTTTAGAATTTAGTTTAGGGGCAATTATCGTGGGTAATGAAAACTTCACGTGGAAAACAGACTTCAACCTTGCTGCTAACAGAAACATGATTAAAAGCTTGGGTTCTGTGACAGAATCTGGAACAGATTTTTATCTGCAGCCCTCAGGATGGGTTAATAACTTATTTGATTTCAAAGTTCAAATTAATCAGCCTGTTGGGATGTTCTACGGTTATGTAACAGAAGGCAGATATGAGGTTAGTGATTTTGATTTTAATCCAGCTAACAATACTTATAAATTAAAAGATGGGATCCCATCAACTAGTTCTGTAGCTTTAGGAAACAGAGCAGCTCAACCGGGAGATCTTAAACTAAGAGATATCAACGGAGATGGAGTAATCGATACTAACGATCAAACAGTTCTTGGAAATGCGCAACCAAAATTCTATGGAGGTTTCAACCAAACTTTCAAGTATAAAAATTTTGATATGAGTTTGTTCTTCAACTTCTCCGTTGGAAACAAAGTTTATAATGCTAATAAAATTGAATTCACGACCAAGTATCAGTACACAGATCAGAATATGTTAGGAGATATGGCTAACAGATGGAGATGGTTCAATGACGAAGGTGTAAAAGTTACAGATCCTACAGCTTTGGCAGCTCTTAACGCTGGTACTACAATGTGGACACCAACTGCTGGTAACTATTTCCTACATTCTTATGCGATAGAAGATGGATCTTTCTTGAGATTAAATAACGTAACTATCGGTTATTCATTAAGTAAAGATGCTCTTAAAGCGATTGGTATTACCAATTTGAGATTATATGCTACGGCAAATAATGTATTTACAATTACCGGTTACTCGGGATATGATCCAGAGGTAAGTACTAGAAAAAGTACACTTACTCCAGCTGTAGATTATGCAGCATTTCCACGAAGCAGATTTTTCTTAACAGGTATTGATATAACTTTTTAATTCGAAAAAATGAAAAAACATAGACTTTTAATTGCAATATTAAGTTGTACACTTACTTTATCTACAGTTACATCTTGTAATGACTTTTTAGATGCAGAAAACATTTCTAATGCTAATGAAGAACAACAATTTGACAGTACTGCAGATACCTTTACAGCTTTGATTGGTGTTTATAATCAGATCATTGGTGATGACGGTTACGGACAAAGACTGAGCTTATACTTTCCTCAATCAGGAGATGATTTTAAAACATCTGGTGACTACAATTGTAATGACAGAAGAGGACTCAGTACTTATGGCGCTTGTACTTCTAATCCAGATCTTAACAAACCTTTTCTTAAATTATATTCTGGGATAGAAAGAGCTAATCTTGTTATCAAAAATATCCCGTTATCAAAAGTAATGCAAACTGGTTCTGATGCTGATAAAAAGCTAATGAACCGTTATTTAGGAGAAGCTTACACGTTGAGAGCTCTTTTTTATTATGACTTGATCAAAAACTGGGGAGATGTTCCTATGCAAATGGTACCATCGTCAGATTTAGAGTCGGTGTATTTGCCAAAAACAGATAGAGATGTAATCTACGATAAAGTTATAGCTGATTTGGAAACGGCGTCTGCTTTGGTTCCTTGGAGATCAGAGGCTAATAGTAGTAATACAAGAATTACGAAGGCTGTTGTGAAAGGACTTAGAGCAAGAATAGCTTTGGCTAGAGCAGGTTACTCTTTGAGAAGAGATCCAAGAACGATGGCAAAAGGGTCTAACCCAGAAGTGTATTATAAAATTGCTTATGATGAGTGCAAATCAATCATTACAGCAGGTCAACATGGTTTAAATGGAAGCTTTGAAGCTGCTTTCAGAGCATTACACGATAATACAGAAGATGCAGCACACGAAGTAATTTTCGCAGTTGGAGCTTTTGGAGGTAATGCGGCAACAGATAGTAAGATAGGTTACTACAACGGGATGAGACACAGTGATGGGTCTAACTGGAAAAGTAGTGGAGGTATCAACGCTATCGCAACTTATTTCTATGAGTTTGGAAAATATGATGTTAGAAGAGACGTTACTATAGCGTCTATGCAAATTAATGATGCAAACCAAGCAATTCTTTCAACTGGAGTTTTGTGTACAGATGGAAAGTTCAGAAAATCGTGGACCAGTATTACAGGAACAGCTCAAAACCTTGCAATAGACTGGCCTTTGTTAAGATACTCAGATATCCTATTGATGTATGCAGAAGCTGATAACGAACTGAATGGCTCACCATCAGCAGATGCTGTAAATGCTGTAAAACTTGTAAGAAATCGTGCTTATGTAGGTCACTTAGATCAAGTAGGAACTATCCCAACCGATAAAACTGGATTCTTCAACTATATCGTAAAAGAAAGATTGTTGGAGTTTGGAGGCGAAGGACTTAGAAAGTATGACCTTATCCGTTGGAATCTTTTAGCTACAAAAATTGCAGAAACCAAACAGAAACTTTCTGATTTGTTGAACGGAACTGGCCAGTACGCAAACGTTCCTTCGTATTTATATTACAAAGCTTCACCTTATGACAGAACCAAAACAGCGCAAGCTGCACTTCAAGGTGTAGATGTTTACGTTCAGCCTGGTACAACTAGGGAAGATGTTTATTACACACCATCAGTGGCAACTACTCCTGCAGGCTATACAAGACTCAACTGGAGAGCGGCTATGACGGCTACTTATATCAATGATCCGGCAAAAGGTTATGCTCAGTATTTTGAGGCAAACAGAAAAGAATTGTTCCCGATCTATGATGATATTATCTTATCTAATTACAATCTGAAACAAGATTACGGATACTAGAAAATCAAATTCTCTTTCCTAAGGATTTTTAAGTTATTATATTTTTAATTTTTTTTGAAGACTCACTTTGTCAGGATTTTATATCCTGGCAAAGCTGAATCTAAGGATTCTTTTGGCTTTATTCCAAGAAAAAATAAAGCATGTTATTTAAAATTAGTTAATGAAAAATAGGTTTGTAGAAGACGCACTAATTAAATACTATTTACCAAACAATTAACTCAATTAAATAAATTATAGATGAACAAAATTAAATTACTTTATGTTTTACTAATGCTTGTCTTCATACAAGTATCAGGACAATCCGTGACTTTCAACGATGCGAAAGGATGGATCGAAACTGCTTTTGTAAAATGGCAACCAGTTGTTAATGCTGGGAGATATAATGTTTACTATTCTGGAGAAGGCGTTGTAAATAAACAGATTGACGATTATTTGATTCGTAGTTACGGATCATATTTCAGAGCTGATGTTTTAGGACTGAAAGCTGGAAACTATACAATTACTGTAAAGCCTGTAGTTTTAGGAGTAGAAGGAGCTGGCTCTACAACAAGTACCTTAACTGTGCTTCCTCAAGATAGAACAGGTTTTGCTTTTCACGGAGATAGAGTTCCTGGAGGTTACAAAGCGGATGGTACACCAAAGGATAATGCCGTTATTCTTTATATCACTCAAAAATCTAAAGATTCGGTCTCATTCAATGTGATTACAAAAAGTAATGGTGGAACAACTGCTTATGTAGGATTTCAGAACATCTTATCTGGTATCAAAAAAGGATACGACACTAGACCTTATATTTTTCGTTTTGTAGGTAATGTTACAGATGCTACAACTATGGAAAATGGAGATTTTGTTGTAGAAAATGATAACAATGTAAATAGTTATATCACTGTAGAAGGAGTCGGCGATGATGCAACAGCAAACGGTTGGGGAATCCGTATCAAAAATGGAACTAATATCGAGATCAATAATCTTGGTTTTATGAACTGTGATAGCGGAGAAGGCGATAATATTGGAATGCAGCAAAACAATTCTTACATCTGGGTTCATAATAATGATCTTTTCTATGGACATGCAGGTGGTGATGCAGATCAAATCAAAGGAGATGGAGCTCTTGATAACAAAGGAACTTCTTATGCAACTTATTCTTACAATCACTTTTGGGATTCTGGGAAAGCAAGTTTGCTAGGTCTTAGTGAGAACACAACGTCTGGTCTTTATGTCTCTTATCACCACAATTGGTTTGATCATTCAGATTCTAGACATCCTAGAGTGAGATTCTATTCTGCTCATATTTATAATAATTATTTTGATGGAATTGCAAAATACGGCTCTGGTTCTACAGAAGGTTCATCTCTTTTTTTAGAAGCTAATTATTTCCGTAATGCAAAAAATCCAATGATGATTTCTTTACAAGGAACAGACGTTTGGAGTCCTTCAAAACAAATGAATGATCCTGCTAACCAAGGGACTTTTTCAGGTGAAGTTGGCGGAATAATCAAAGCTTTTAATAATACTTTTGACGCGGATATTGCGACTAATTCTATGCGGTTTGTAGCTTATAACGATCCAAATCCAGATTTTAATATTCCTGGAAAGATCAGTTCTTTAACAGATTTTGATGCTTATTTAGCAACAACTCGTGGAGAAACAGTTCCTGCAACGGTAAAGTCAAAAGTTGGAGCAAAAACTTACAATAATTTTGATACAGATGCAGCACTGTATATTAAAAATTTAGTAGTAGAGAATCCAACTGTTGCTAGAGATAGAGTGAAATTATTTTCTGGAAGAGTAGAAGGTGGAGATTTCAATTGGACTTTTGATAACGCTGTTGATGATAAATCTTATACAGTTATCACGGCTCTTAAGTCTTTGCTAACTAACTATGAGACCAATATGGTTTACATTCAGGCAGAAGGAAGTTCTCAGACGTTGGTTAATACTTCTGGTAACAAAGATCAAACAGTAACTTCAGGTGTTGCTATTGCTCCAATCGTATTTACATGGGGTGGAGATGCAACAGATGTTACATTAACGGGTGTTACAAACGGATTGTCTTTCGCAAAAGATACAACTGCCAAAATAGTAACAATTACAGGAACGCCAACTCAGACTACAGCTTATACAGTTACAACAGTTGGTGCTGCTGGAACTTCTGCTTCTATCAACGGAACTATTACCGTTGGAAATACGGGAAATCCTGGTTCTACAGACGTATTGATTCACAACTTTACAACTTCTGAAAAACTAAGTACATTCTATACTATTACAGGTAATATGAATTCTACAGACGGTTCTCAGACTTATGATGGATTGTCGTTGACTAAGCGTTTCAAGATGGAATCTGCTACAAGTATCAATTATACAACAACAGACGTATCTACTCTTACTTTAGTTTTTGATGCAGATTTTGCTAAGAAGGTTAAGTTTGATGGGGTAAACTATACTGCTGTAAACGGAGTTGTGACAATTCCAAATGTTGCTGCTGGAGCTCATAGTATTACAAAAGGAGATACGACTAATTTATATTATATCAAAACTGCTTATGCAACAACATTGGCAACAAGAGATATCAATAAGTCAGAAGTAAGTCTATATCCTAATCCAGTTTCAGACTATCTTTATTTCAATGTTAATGGTCAGAAAATAATAAACATTAAAGTTTACAATTTTGCTGGATCTCTTGTGAAAAATAATGCTCTTGTGAATGGTAATTCAATTGATTTGAGAAGCTTAAACACAGGTAACTACATTGTCAGCATTACCACTGAAAATGGAACGGTAACCAAAAAGATTATTAAGAAATAATCAATAAAATATAATTAAGTTTTCTAATTTTATTTAGATAACATTATATAATTAATTAAATACAAGTTTTCATCTCGAATGGGATGGAAACTTGTATATTTAAAAAAGATAAAAAAAATATTTGACGAAGTCAAAACGCTGGTGACCTTAAACATTAATTATTAAAATAAAACTTAGTGACCTTTGTATTGAAAATAAGTTCAAAAATTTAAAATGAAGATGCCAAAATTCAAAAACCTTATATCGTTTTTTTCTTTTATTCTGGTTTTAATTTGTATCAATTCTTTCAGTGTTAATGATATTAATTCTGAAAAAGTTTATACAGTTTCTCAGGATGGAAAAGGAGATTTTAAAACAATTCAGGAAGCAGTTAATGCAGTTGAAGATGATTTAAACTCTAAAACAAAAATCATTATAAAAGAAGGAATATATAGAGAAAAAATCATAATTCCCGTTACAAAAGGAGCTATTTATTTTGAAGGTGAGAGTGCAAATAAAACAATTATTGTAAACAATGACTTTGCTTCTAAAAAAAATGCTGACGGAAAAGAAATGGGAACAACAGGTTCTTCTACGATTTTCATTTTTTCCGATAATTTCTCAGCAAAAAATATCACGTTTCAGAATGATGCAGGAAAAGTTGGACAAGCGGTTGCAGTTCTAATTACAGGTGATAAAGCCATTTTTGAAAATTGTAAATTTCTTGGATTTCAAGATACACTTTATCTGAAAGGTGAACAGGATGTTCCAACTACTAAAAGAGAAATTCGCCATTATTTCAAAAATTGTTACATCGAGGGAACTACAGATTTTATCTTCGGGGCAGCAACTGCAGTTTTCGAAGATTGTACAATCTTCGCGAAAGAAAGTGCAACTTATCTTACAGCAGCTTCAACGCCAGAAAAGAAAAAATTTGGTTTTGTTTTTATTAATTGTAAAATTAAAGGAAATGCTAAACCAGAATCAGTTTATCTAGGAAGACCTTGGCGATCTTTTGCAAAAACTGTTTTTATTAATTGTGCAATCGATAACACGATTAAAGCAGAAGGTTGGCACAATTGGAATAAACCTGATGCTGAGAGGACAACTTTCTATGCCGAATATAATTCTAAAGGAATTGGAGCAAATTCAGAGAAGCGAGTTTCTTGGTCTCATCAGTTGACTAAAGAGCAAAGTAAGGAATATACCATTAGAAAAATCCTTTCCGGAGAAGACCAATGGAATTTAAAAACCAATTAAGTCTAAACTTTTTTTGAAATCGCAAATCCAATTTAATCATATAATTATGAAGTTGATTAATCATAAAATGAATTCCGTCCTGTCGGTAGCCTTGGTTGCAGGACTCTTTTTTTCTTGTTCTCAGCAGAACAAATCCGTGGCAAATTCAACAGAAGTTGCTACATCAAAAACCAATATTTCTACCCAATTACCATGGTCAGAAAGAATGATGCAATCTGAGATGAAGCGTTTTCCTGAAGCTTGGCAACTAGATTTTTTCAAAACACCAAAATGGAGTTATCCAAATGGTTTGGTTTTGAAATGTGCAGAATTGTTGTTCAAGAAAACCGGAAAAAAAGAATACTACGATTATATCAAAGGTTATGCAGATGAACTGGTAAACGAAGACGGAACAATCAAGACTTATGATATCAAAAAGTATAATCTTGATATGTTGAATTCCGGAAATGTTTTAATTTATCTCTATTCGGTTGATAAGAAGGAAAAATATTTCAAAGCTTTACAGTTATTAAGGTCACAGATTGATGACCAGCCAAGAACTTCAGAAGGCGGATTTTGGCACAAAAAAATCTATCCAAACCAAATGTGGTTGGACGGTTTATATATGGGTGAACCTTTCTACGCGAATTATACAAAGCTGTTTTCAACGGGAGCGGAAGCTGATAAAGCTTACAACGATATTGTTAATCAGTTTGATGTGATTCAGAAACATATGGTAGATTCTAAAACGGGATTGTTATATCACGGTTGGGATGAAAGTAAAGAACAACAATGGGCTGACAAACAAACAGGACTTTCTCCTAATTTCTGGGGAAGAGCAATGGGCTGGTACGGAATGGCAATCGTAGATGTTTTGGATTTTTTGCCTGAAAATCATCCGGGAAGAGCAAAATTGATTGATTATCTTAAATCTTATTCCGAAGCTTTGGTAAAAGTTCAGGATTCGAAAACCGGAATTTGGTATCAGGTTTTAGACAAAGGCGGAGAAAAAGGAAATTATCTGGAAGCTTCTGCGTCATCTATGTTTGTTTACACATTTGCAAAAGCTGCGAGAAAAGCTTATTTGCCAGATTTTTACAAGGCAATTGCAAAAAAAGGTTATGATGGAATTATCAAAAATCTAATCACGGTTGAAAAAGATGGAACTGTAAATCTGAATCAAAACTGTGCGGTTGCGGGTTTGGGAGGAACACCTTACAGAAGCGGAACTTATGATTATTACGTTAATGAAGAAATCCGTTCTAATGATCCAAAAGGAACAGGACCGTTTATCTTAGCTAGTTTAGAATTTGAAAAATAGAATTGTAAAAGCGACATTAAAATTTTAGCGTTAAACAAATTGAGATTTCGGGCGTTAAGAAAAGTTTATTGTTTGAGCGGAGCGAGTTTAAACTTTTTAGAACGAAATTTCAATTTGTAGCTAAAAGTTTATAGTCTTGAATTTTTGGTTCTTTTGTTTCAAGACAAAAGAATAATTAAAATTATAAAAATGAAAGTCAATAAAAAACATATCATCCTTACCTTTTTTGCACTAGCAATCAATCAACTCAATGCTCAGAAAACGAAACCATATGTTTCAGAAGTTTGGGTTACGGATTTAGGAAATGGAACTTATAAAAATCCGATTTTATATTCGGATTATTCTGATCCGGATGCAATCAGAGTTGGAGATGATTATTTTATGACTGCTTCCAGCTTCAACGAAATGCCGGGTTTACCAATTCTTCATTCGAAAGATATAATTAATTGGAAGTTGGTCAATTATGCAATCACGGATTTAATTCCTAAAGAACATTTTAATCAACCAAGACGTGGCGATGGTGTTTGGGCACCAAGTATCCGTTTTCATAATGGAGAATATTACATCTATTGGGGCGATCCGGATTTTGGAATTTATATGGTAAAAACCAAGGACCCTTTTGGAAAATGGGAAGAACCAGTTTTGGTTATGGAAGGAAAAGGTCTTATTGATTCTTGTCCGTTTTGGGATGAAGACGGTCAGGCTTATCTAGTTCACGGTTGGGCAGGAAGTAGAGCAGGAGTCAAGAGTATTTTGACCATCAATAAAATGAATTCGGAAGGAACAAAAGTTCTGGACAAAGGAATTCACGTTTTCGATGGACACGATGCACATCCAACAGTTGAAGGTCCGAAAATGTATAAACGAAATGGTTATTATTACATTTTTGCTCCCGCTGGAGGCGTTGCTACGGGATGGCAATTGGCTTTGCGTTCAAAAAATATCTATGGACCTTACGAAGAAAAAATTGTCTTAGAAAAAGGTTCGACTAAAATCAATGGGCCACATCAGGGAGCTTGGGTTGATACGCAGAATGGGGAAGATTGGTTTTACCATTTTCAGGATGTGGACGCAGGTGGAAGAATCGTTCATCTTCAACCAATGAAATGGGAAAAAGACTGGCCTGTAATCGGAATTGATAATAATAAAAATGGAATCGGAGAACCGGTTCTAACATTCAAAAAACCAAATGTAGGCAAATCTTATCCAATAGAAACGCCTGCAGAATCAGATGAATTTAATGATGACAAAATAGGTTTACAGTGGCAGTGGAGCGCCAATGAAAATATCGTTTGGTCAGCCAAACTTCCCGGAAAAGATTATCTGAGATTATTTTCAATCAAAATTCCAGATGGCGAAAAAAATCTTTGGAACGTTCCGAATCTTTTAACTCAGAAATTCCCAGCTCCAAATTTTGTAACAACAACCAAAGTCAAATTATTTCCTGAAGATGTAAAAGAAGGAAAAACCGCGGGACTTTTAGTAATGGGAATGGACTATCAGTCATTAGTGATTACAAACAAACCTGATGGATTTTATCTTCAATTAAGAAAAGTCCAAAAAGCAGATAAATGTGGCGAAGAAAAAATTCTGAACGAAATCAAATTAAAATCAAACGAAGTCTATTTAAAAGTCAATGTCAATGAACCCAACGGAATTTGTACATTCAGTTACAGTGAAAATGGGAAAAAGTTTGAGAATATTGGTGAACTATTTCAGGCAAAACCGGGAAAATGGATTGGTGCAAAAGTCGGAATTTATTCTGTCAGCGATTCCAAAGTTTCAAGAGGAGGTTACGCAGATTTTGACTTCTTCAGAATTACAAAAAATTGAATTAGAAGAGAATTTTAAACCACATAGACACATAGAAAAAATGCAAAATTTATTAGGGAAAAGATAAAATCAAAAGAAATAATGGTAAGTCTATTTTATCTCAAATCTGCAGTAAAACTATGTGTCTATGTTGTTAAAACTAGATAGTAAAATTTAAATATTAATAATGAAAATGTCCTTCAAAAACATCTCAACAGCATTTTTTATCACGGCTTCTGTGATGGCATTTGCTCAGACAGAACAAGATAATCAAAAAGAGAGAATTGTAAAACCCGCAAAAGACAAGAATACGACCAATATTTTTCTAGCTGGCGATTCTACGTTGACAGATTATACTTTGGAAAGCAATTATCAGGAAAAACGTTATCCACAGCAAGGTTGGGGCGGTGTTTTTCAGGAGTTTTTTGTGGCTGACAGTCTCAAAACCTTCAAATCTCCATTAGCAAAAAACGTTTTGATTATTGATAAAGCCAAAGGCGGACGAAGCACGCGAACCTTTTTCCAGGAAGGCAGATGGCGTTATATTTTCGAGAATCTGAAACCGAAAGATTGGGTTTTGATTCAGTTTGGTCACAATGATGAATCGGAGAAAAAAGTCGACCGTTATGTGGATGTTCCGGGTTATAAGGAATATTTGAGATTGTACATTCATCAGGTTCGTGAGAAAGGAGCAACGCCGATTCTGGTAACGCCTGTTTCCAGAAATTATCCTTGGAAAGATGGTGTTTTGGGCGACAGTCACGTCGATTATGCAAAAGCAATGATAGAAGTCGGGCAGGAACAAAAAGTTGATGTTATCGATTTGAATAGGCTTTCCAGAGAGTTTTTCACACAAAAAGGAAAAGATTTCGTGACTACAACTTACTTTATGAACCTCCCCGAAGGCAAATTTCCGGCTTATCCGAATGGACAAAAAGATGATACGCATTTCCAGCCAGAAGGCGCAAAAGCAGTCGCTCAGTTGGTTTACAATGAATTCAAAAAAATAGTAAGCAAGAAATAATTTTTAAATACAAAAATTTATCTCGCAGATTTTGTCGATTTAGCAAATTTTAAAATCAGCCAAATCTGTTTAATCTGCGAGAATCAAAAAAGATTATAATGAAGAAAACGATTAAAATTTTAGCTTTAAGCTTAGCAACATTAGTTTCAGGAAACGCTTTTGGACAGAGTATTTCTGATATTTACAAAAATGTAGAATTCAAAATGCCTACAGTTGCAGAAACGTCTTTTCCTGCAACTTCTGTTAATATAAAAAATTACGGTTCTGTTTCCGGCGGAATTGTAAAAAATACCGAAGCTTTCAGAAAAGCTATTGACGAAACTTCTCAAAAAGGTGGCGGAACAGTTATCGTTCCAAGAGGAATCTGGTTAACGGGACCAATTGTTCTGAAAAGCAATATCAATCTGCATTTGGAAGACGGCGCTTTGGTAATGTTCAGCAGAGATTTTGTGGATTATCCCTTGGTTGATGTAAGTTTCGAAGGTTTGAACACAACTCGTTGTCAGTCTCCGATTTCTGCAAAAGGTGCAACCAACATTGCAATCACGGGAAAAGGTGTGATTGACGGAAACGGCGACGCTTGGAGATATGTGAAAAAAGGAAAAATGACCGATGGTCAATGGAAAGAATTATTGTCAAAAGGCGGAGTTTTGTCTGATGATAAAAAAACTTGGTTTCCAAGTGAAAGTTCTAAAAGAGGATTTACAAGCACTGGAAACTTCAATATTCCTGAAAAGTTGACCACTAGAGAGCAACTGGAAACTGTGAAAGATTTTCTTCGTCCGGTTATGGTAAGTTTGGTTGGTTGTGACAAAGTTCTTTTGGACGGTCCAACTTTCCAGAATTCACCAGCTTGGAATCTTCATCCATTGATGTCAAGCAATTTGATTTTGAGAAATCTAACCGTTAGAAATCCTTGGTATTCTCAGAATGGCGACGGTTTGGATTTGGAATCTTGTAAGAATGTTTTGATTTATAATAACACATTTGACGTTGGTGACGATGCAATCTGTATCAAATCCGGAAAAGATAAAGACGGCCGTGACAGAGGAATTCCAACTGAAAATGTAATCATCAAAAATAATACAGTTTATCACGCACACGGTGGAATTGTTATCGGAAGCGAAATGTCCGGTGGTGTGAAAAATCTTCACGCTTCAGATTGTACTTTTATCGGAACGGATATCGGACTTCGTTTCAAAACGACAAGAGGAAGAGGTGGAGTTGTTGAGAATATTTGGATTAGCAATGTGGATATGACGGGAATTCCGGCTCAGGTTATTGGCTTTAATATGTTCTATGAAGGCAATTCGCCAATCATCGAAGAAGACCAAAATGCTGATGACGAAAAAAGAGTGGTAAAGGATATTCCAGTGACGGATGAAACTCCGATTTTCAGAAATGTATTCTTCAAAAATATCACAGCTTCCAATTCTTACGAAGCTCTGTCTCTGAACGGTTTATCTGAAATGAATCTTAAAAATATTATTGTTGAAGATTCTAATTTCGATACCAAAAAAGCCTTGACAATCGTAGATGCAGACGGAATTACACTTAAAAATGTCAAAATAAAATATAACGACGGAACCGGTGCAACAATCTACAACAGTAAGAATGTTGACATCTCAGGTTTGACTTTGGAATCTTCTAAAACGCCTTTGATAAAGGTTATTGGGAGTAAAACCAAAGCTATCAAATTACCAAAAGGAATTACAGGCGATAAATTGTCTATTTCCAAAGATGTTCCGAAGAATGTTGTAAAATAATTTTTCTTATATTTTTTTCTTAAAACGGATGAAACCTACCAAAGTTAACTTGAATCACAATAGTCATCTGTGGAAGATTTTCATCCGTTTTTCTATTGTTTTGATTTCGATTTCTAAGATTTATTCTCAGGAAATCGAAAGACCAAAAGCACAACCTTACACCATTGAAGGAACCTATGAAAAACTGAAAAAGAAATATCCTTTCATTCAACCTTTAAATCTGGAATTTCCTAAAAACATCAAAGTCAAAAAAGACGTCGAATACAAAACAAGAAACGGAAAATCACTTTTAGCGGATATTTATTATCTTGAAAATTCGGTTAAGAAATATCCTGCGATTATTCTGGTTCACGGCGGTGGTTGGATTTCTGGAAGTAAAGAAAACGAAAGATTTCTCGCTCAGGAATTGGCTTCAAAAGGTTATGTAGCAATGGCAATTAATTATAGTTTGAGCGATGTTGCAAAATATCCTGCAGGAGTTGAAGATATCGAAGACGCTTTGAAATTCTTGAAGAAACATCACAAAGAATTTGCTGTTAATAAAAATAAAATTGCAATTGGTGGAAACTCTGCCGGAGCACAATTGGCAACTTTGGTTGGTGTGAAAAATAAAGTTCAGGCGATTGTGAATATTGATGGAATCGTGTCTTTCATTCATCCCGAATCCGAAGAAGGAAGTTACAGCGATTATTGGTTTGGCTTCACAAAAAAACAGAATTTCCAAATCTGGAAAGAAGCTTCTCCTTTGGAATATGTTGGAAAAAATACGCCTCCAACATTATTTATCAATAGCTCTCAACCGAGATTTCACGCAGGAAGAGATGATATGATGAAGTTATTAAAAAGTTATAATATCCCGACAGAATTTCACGAAATCAAAGATTCTCCGCATTCGTTTTGGTTGGTTCAGCCTTGGTTTGATGAGACTTTGAAATATACTGTTGATTTTTTGGATAAAGTTTTGAAAAATTAATCTAATGAAAAAGTTCTTTTCTTTTCTAAGTTTTTGGTTCGTGGTTTTGTCTTTTGCACAATCGCCTTATATCACGATTACAGTTGCTAAAGATGGTTACGGAGATTTCAAAACGATTCAGAATGCGATTAATTCGATTCGGGATTTGGGTCCGGGTGAGGCTTTGATTAAAATTAAATCAGGAATTTACAATGAAAAAGTAGTGATTCCTTCCTCCAAACATTGGATTACGATTGAAGGCGAAGACAAAGAAAATACAATCATTACCAATGATGATTTCTCAGGAAAACTGAACCCTTTGACCAATGAAAAACTCAATACATTCAATTCTTACACGTTTTTGGTTGCAGGAGATAACATTAAAATTTCGAATTTGACAATTAAGAATTCGTCATGCAATCAAGGACAAGCGGTTGCGCTTCACGTAGAAGGCGACCGATTTGTGATGAAGAATTCCAAAATTTTAGGTTGTCAGGATACGCTTTATGCAGCAACGGATCACAGTCGGCAATATTATGAAAATTGTTATATAGAAGGAACGACGGATTTTATTTTCGGTCAGGCGACTGCGGTTTTCAAGAATTGTGAAATCAAAAGTTTAGCGAATTCTTATATCACTGCTTCTGCAACAAGCAAAGACACTCCATTTGGTTTTGTTTTTATCGATTGTCATTTGACTGCAAAAGAAGATATTACCAAAGTTTATCTCGGGCGACCTTGGCGACCATTTGCAAAGACCGTTTTCATCAATACAACTATGGAAAGCCATATTTTGCCGGAAGGTTGGAATCCGTGGAAAGGAGACAAAATGTTTCCTAATAAAGAAAAAACAACTTTCTATGGAGAGTTTGGAAGTAAAGGAAACGGTTCAAATCCCGACAAAAGAGTAGAGTGGTCTCATCAGCTTTCCAAAAAAGAATTGAAGAATTATACGATTGAAAAGATTTTCAAAAAGTCTGATAATTGGATTCCGTAAAAGATTGTTGCACAAATTGTTTTTTTAGAAATTCCCAAAATTTGACTTTTCAGTATAAATTTTGGGAATTTTAATGCAATCGATTACTCAGTATTTTGATAAAAATTTAAGTTTTTGATGCTTTGTTTTTATCAGAATTGAAAATTTATTTAAACAAATATTTAACTGTTAATCCTTTTGGATAATGGTTTTTTTTCATTTAATATTAATTAAAATTAACATTTTGTAAGAAAATTTATTGCCCATTAATTGTGAGAATTAGAAATAATTTTATATTAGAACCATGGAATTATTACAAATAATCGTGTAATCGATTGCATACACTCTAAACAAATAATTAATAAATTACTTTATCATGAAAAAATCATTACTTCTTTTAGCATTTGCAGTTGTTGCTACTGTAGGAAACGTTAAGGCTCAAACAACTTGGGACTTTGGAACTTGGACTACTAATACCGGAGAACCTACTAGTATCATCAGAAACAATCTTGCTCTTGTTCCAGGACCTGAAACTGTTGTTAACTTTGGAGCAGTAGAAGCTAACACGGCTACATTCTCAGATGGCTATGCTGCAACAAAACGTTTTAAATTGAATGGAGGAGGATTCACTTCAACAGGAGTTAATACTACACCAACACAGCGTTATATATACTTCAAAGTGAATGGTAACTCAGAGATTACTGTTTGGTATAAGAACGGTGGATCAGGAGATAGAACTCTTTACATTGGAACTGGTTCTGCAATTCTTACCTCTAAAGTTTATTCTAATTCTACTGATGGTATTATTTATACATATCAATATACAGGTCCTGCTGCAGATTTGCACATATATGGAGATACGTCTCTTAACATCTATAAGATTAGAGCTACCAATGTTGGAACAACTCAATTATTGGCTGTAAACGATGTTAAAAAAGAATTGAAAGCTAATATCTTCTCTAGCGGAAACAAAGTGTATGTTTCTAACTTAGAAGCAAAAAATACTCAAATCAGTATTTTCAATGCTAACGGATCTTTGGTTAAGTCTGCAAGCTCTTCTGTAGATACAAACTTCGAAATCAACAATAAAGGTATTTATTTCGTAAACCTAAAATCTGATGCAGGTGTAAAATCTACCAAGGTTTTAATAAAATAATCTGAGAATCGAGAGAGGAATTTAAGATCAATAAAATTTATAGGGAATTAAATTTTTCATTAATTAAGGTTTGATGAAACGTGCTTTCATTAAACCTTTTTTTTACCCAATTTTAAATTTAACATAATTCATTTGACTGTTTGTCAGTGCTTTTATGTTTTATTAAGATTTCTTTAAACTAAATTTTTTCAACACATTTTAATGATTACGACATAATGAAAAAGATACTTTTATTAGCTTTCTTTGCTGTTGTTACGGGTTTCCAAACCAAGGCACAATGTCTTGTTTCCGGATGGGCTTCAACCAATGGAGTGACTGGAGGCGGAAATGCAACGCCTACGATTGTTACGACTTACGCTGAATTGAGAACAGCGGTCAATAGTACATCGGTAAAAGTGATTCACGTTTCCGGACAAATTACTTTCCCAAGTGCAGGAAGATTGACGCTTAATAATCAAACTAATAAATCAATTCTGGGATTAGCAGGAGCACGTCTAATCTCAACAGATCTCACGGCTGGAGGTTCCGGAATTTTAACTCTGAAAAGTAGTTCTAATATTCTGATCAAAAATATCACATTCGAAGGTCCAGGAGCTTACGATGTTGATGGTAATGATAATATGACGATTGATAATTGTACCAATGTTTGGGTTGACCATTGTACATTTCAGGATGCATTGGACGGTAACCTTGATATCAAAAATGCTTCGGATTTAATCTCAGTTACCTGGACAAAATTCGAATATCTGAAAGCTCCAATTCCTGGAGGTTCTGGTGGGAGCAACGACCATAGATTTTCGAATCTTTTTGGTTCTGGCGATGATGCGACTCAAGATGATGGTAAACTTAGAATCACAATGCAGTATTGCTGGTGGGCAGAAGGTGTAAAGGATAGAATGCCAAGAGTGAGATATGGAAAAGTACATCTGGTAAATAACTATTTCAGTAGCTCTGTTGGAAATATGTGTATCAATGCGGCATATAAAGCGGATGTATTAATAGAGCGTAATTATTTTGACGGAGTCAAAAATCCTATAAGATATGATGCTGTAAACGCTACAGCTGCGCAATCTGTAGATAATGTATTTGAAAATGTGACAGGATCCACATCAGGATATAAAACAGCATTCACTCCACCTTATAACTTGAACAAGATACCAGCTCAAGATGTAAAACAAACGGTGATGGCAGGAGCGGGAGCTGTTCTTTTACAACCAACAGACTGTCTTTTATTAGGAACTAATGAAGCGATTTCTAAAAGTATTTCTAATGCTTCTTTTTTTCCCAATCCTGCTTCGGAAAATATTTCTTTAAAGGTTTTTTCTGATTTTAATAACAAGCCTGTCACTATTAATGTTACAGATTTTTCTGGAAAATCAGAAGGTGTGATTTACAAAGGAACTTTAACTAAAGGAAATAACACCATTAATTCTATTCCATTAAAAAAACTGGGCAAAGGTGTAAAACTTTTCGAGGTTAAAACTGATGATGACTCTTATGTTCAAAAAGTCATTATCAAATAAAACTACTAAACTAACTACTAATTAATAACTTACCAATGAGAAAAAACTTAATTCTACCAGTTGCGCTTTGCAGTGTAGTGATGATTTTCGGGATCGGAAAAAGTATTTCTTTTTTTTCAGATTCATCTAATGGGAATTCAAAACAGTCTTTTTCAAATATTAATGAATTTAAAAAGACAAAAGATTCCTCGAAAAAATATTCAAAACCGTTTGAAGCAACGCCTGCTTCTGTCAATTGGCCTTTGATTGCTGATGTTACGACCAAATCTTTGGAAGGAAACTTGGAATCTGTATTGAGTTTTCCAACTGCAACTTTTAAATCAGAAATCGCTACAAAAATCGATTTTACAGAACCATTTAATTCAACATTTGATTCTAATATTGATTTTTTTGAATATACAGGAACTAATACAAATAGTTGGTCAGCAACATCTACAATAGATGAGAAAAAATATGTTCAAGTAGCTGTGAATGCTACTAATAATGGAACATTTACAATTAATAATGTTTCCGCTTTGGTAGGTTCAGCCGGAACCAGCTCTATGTATTATCAGGTTTTGTACAGTCTTAATTCGGATTTTTCTTCACCAAGTGTTCTTCAAGGAGAAAAGCTTGTAGCACGATATAATGCTGAAGTTTTAAGCCTAACATTTTCTACACCGGTTATAATTACTGGAAGTCAAACTTTTTATCTGAGATTTTATCCATATATAAAAGCAGCTACTACCGGAAAACAGTTTGGTCTTAGAAATGTGAAAATCTCCGGAACTATGGAAGGCGCGGTTGCTAATCCGGCAACTGTTTCTACAACTGCGATGTCATCAATTTCAACTACAACTGCAAAAACAGGAGGAACTATTTCCAGCAACGGAGGTGGAGCAATTTCGGAAAGCGGGGTTGTTTGGAGTACGAATCAAGAACCTACAATTGCAGATTCTAAAACTACTGAGAATGCAACATCAGGTTCTTATGTAAGTTCTTTGGCGGGATTATTACCAAACACAACTTATTACGTTCGTGCTTATGCTACCAATTCTGCAGGAACTTCTTATGGAGATCAAGTGAGTTTTACTACTTTGGCAAATATTGTTGCACCAACTGTTGCTACAACATCGCAATCTCAAGTTACGAATAAATCTTTCGTAGTTTCCGGAAATGTTACTGATTGGGGAGGAGCTGATATTACGGACAGGGGAATTGTCTGGTCTAAAACAGAAACTATACCAAGTCTAGAAAATGCAACCAAAGTTTCAACAGGTTCTGGTCTAGGCACTTTTTCATCTTATGTTCACGGTGTAGAAGCTTCGACTAATTATTATGTCAGAACATTTGCAACCAATTCTGCAGGGACATCTTATGGGAGTGTGGCAACTGTCTCAACCAAAGCAACAGACCCGGATGTCATTAGAACAATCGCTAAAGATGGGTCAGGAAATTATACGACTGTTCAGGCAGCCTTCAATGATGTTCCCGATAATTATACAGGAAGATGGATTATCCATATTAAGCCGGGAACTTATACAGAAAGACCAACACTTTTAGCGGCAAAATCAAATGTATTCTTAATAGGAGATGACGCTGCTACAACGATTATTACTAATAATATTTCTGCAGGAGACATCAATCCTGACACAGGTTTGGCTTATGGAACATCTTTGTCTCAGACAATGGCGATTTTCGGAAGTGATTTTACAGCTTCCAAAATTACGATTGCCAACACTTTTGTCAATTCTACAGCTAATACACAGATTAATTCTCAGACACAAGCTGTTGCGCTTAAAACTCAAGGTGATCGTCAGGCTTTTTATGATTGCAGAATTCTAGGTTATCAGGATACTTATTTAGGAAACAGCATTGGTAGAGCTTATTTTAAGAATTCTTATATCGAAGGTAATGTTGATTTCATTTTCGGAAGACAGACTGTCGTTTTTGACCATTGTACAACTTATATCAATCGTAATAATAGTGTTGTTACAGCACCTTCAACAGAATCAAGTACCAAGTTTGGATTTGTTTTCTTGGATTGTAATTTGACAGTTCCTACTGCTGGAACAACCGATTTTAATGGAACTACAATCAGTAATTTCCACTTCGGAAGAGCGTGGCAGAATACACCGAAATCTGCATTTATAAGATGTGAAACGCCTTCTATGCTGAATGCAACTGGTTGGACAACACCAATCAATGGAGCACTTCCTGTGACTTTTGTAGAATATGGAAATACAGGAGACGGAGCAACACCAGAAAGGCTGGCTCAAAGATCAAACGGTGGAGTAGTTCTTACGCAGGCTGAATCTTTGGTTTACACGATTTCTAATGTTTTCAAAAAAGATACTGATGCTTCATTTTTATTCGATTGGATGCCTGAGTCTTCTGTTAATATTGATTTTGGAACTTTAGCTGTGAATGATATCAAAGGAAATAAAACTTTAGTTTATCCAAATCCTTTTTCAGACCAAGTAACGATTGCTTATGATTTGAAATCTAATTCTGATGTTGTATTTATAATATATGATGTCAATGGAAGAATCATAAAGAATATCAAAAAATCTAATGAAAAATCTGGACAGAAAGAATTTGTGATTTCTACAACAGATTTGAAATCAGGTGTCTATTTCTACACTTTGAAAAATAATTCTGAGCAGATAAACGGAAAATTAATTAAAAACTAAACTATTCATTTTTCATAATAAGAGAGCCGTTTTCATTTCGGTGAAGCGGCTTTTTTTATAATAGAAATTGTAGAATTGAGGAACTGAAAAAAGAAATCAAAGATTTTGATTTCAAAAATAGTTGTGACAGGTATTATTTATATATTTACAACCACCAAATATTCATTAAGAAGAATATATGACGAAAAAAAATACGACGATATATGACATTTCCAAAAAACTGAATGTGAGCGTAGCAACCGTTTCTAGGGCGCTAAACAATCATCCAAGAATCAGCCAGGAAACCAAAGAATTGGTAATGGCTGCTGCAAAGGAAATGAATTATAAGCAGAATAATCTCGCAAAAGCACTCAAGAGCGGTGAAACGAAAACCGTAGGTGTCATAGTTCCTTACATTAATACCAACTTCTTCTCATCTGTCATCAGAGGTTTAGAAGAAGAATTGTCTCCGCACGGCTATCACGTGATTATCTGCCAAAGTCACGAAGATGCTGCTATAGAAAAGAAACAACTCAACACGTTGCTGAATACGCAGGTTGACGGAATTTTTATTTCAATTGCTAGAAATACTTCGGATATGGAGTACATCAAGGAAATCCTAGCAACGACTAATACACCCATTATATTCTTCGATAGAAAGAAGGATATTCCGGGAATCAGTACGATTACGATTGATGACCACAAAGGTGCTTTTATGGCGACAGAACATTTGATTAATCAAGGATATAAGAATATCTGTCATTTTTCGGGAGATCAGAATCTTGAGATTTATCAGAATCGTCTTAATGGTTATATTGATGCTTTAAAAGCGAATAATCTACCTGTTATTAAAGAAAATATCATCAATACAGGAAGTTCTATAGAAGAAGGGATCAATGCTGTGAAAAGCCTTTGGAAACGTAAGATAAAACCAGATGCAATTTTCTCTGCTTCAGATTTTACAGCACTTGGAGCGTGTAAAGAAATCAAGAATCTTAAGATTAAAATTCCGGAAGATATTGGTGTGATAGGTTTTAGTAATGAGCCTTTTACTCAGTTTATGGAACTGTCAATCAGTTCTGTGGACCAGACGCCTGTTGTGATGGGGAAAATATCTGGAAATGTATTTTTAGAAAGAATTAAAGACAACTCATCGGGGATTAGTATAGAGAAAAAACTAGTTCTTGCTCCTACTCTCTACATAAGACAATCATCTGACAGAAAATAAAATAACTCCCAAATTTTTGGGAGCTTTTTCTTAAACTAAATCTATTACTTATAATTGATTTTTCCGCCAGCAATTTTCTTTTCTTTTTTGGATTTAGGAGATCCATAGATATCAATTACGCCTCCGGCTCTTGTTGTGGCATCTACAGATTCTGTTGCATAGACTAGCGCTTTACCACCAGCATTTGTTGTAATGCTTGTGATTTGCGTTTTCAGATTTTGCCCGTCATATTTTCCACCTGTTGTGATAATAATAGATTGGGATTCTGCCGTACCAGACGTTTTTAACAAACCTCCCGTATTTACTTTTCCTTCGATGACATTGGCGTCAACATTCAAATCGATTTGAGAACCTTCGTTGGAAGTTAATCCTAATTTTGTGGATTTTACAACGTCGGTAGAAGTAATCTTTGCTCCTTGGCTAGCTTGGATATCATTGATATCTTTATAATAGAGTAAAATATTGACATCATCGCCTTGGAGTAACTTAGTTGTTTTCATTCGGATTTTCAGCTCATTTCCAGAGTTTACAAACTCAATGTCATCGGCCATTTTTCCACTAACTTCAGCCTTATAAGAATCTGATGGAATTAGCTGTACAGGGATTTTATCAAAGACTTTCAAACTAGTAAAAGCAGTTACATCTTTGCTCTGTCCGAAAGAAAACTGTGATATCAGAAAAGTTGTAGTTGCAAGAATTATATTTTTCATAGTATTTTAAATTTATAATAACACTGCATTACAAATCTAAAACCACTTTTTGTTATGAAATGTTAAAATTGTTATTGATAAAGAATTTTTTGATTTAAATGTCTTATTTTTAATTCATTATTTATGAGAAAATTAGTTTCTTTTTTTATGATAATATTTCTTTTTTCTTGTCAGTCTGTCAAGAAAAATAATTTATTTCTGGAAAAGAAGATTTCGGTAGAAGATCTTAAAAAAGATGTTGACTTTACGTATCAAAAACTGAAGAGATTTCATCCTAATCTCTATTGGTATATTACTAAGGAACAATTAGATCATAAATTTGATAGTCTAAAAACCAATATCATTCAGCCTTTGACGCCTAATGAGTTTTTCTTCAAATTAGCACCAGTTGTTGCGAGTGTGAACGAAGGGCATCTTAGATTGCGATCCTTGCCCAAAAGATATTCCAAAGCAGAACAGAAAGTCCTTAAAACCAAAAAACCTCTTTTTGCAATGATGGAATACAAGGTTTTGGGTAATCAATTATTTGTAATAGAAAACAAACAAAATATAGGAAGAATAAAAGTAGGTACAGAAATCATTAAAATCAATGATGAGAATGTATCCGACTTAATCAAAAAATATAATCAACTCTATAGTTCTGATGGTGAGAATAAAACTTTTCAGAAATACTTTATCAATCTCGCGTTTTTCAATTTTTATACTTTGGAAAAAGGTTATCTCGACAGTGCAAAACTACAAACCAAATTTGAAAACCAAATCACCGATGTTTCTATCATAAGAAAAAAGAAAACAGACAAAGAACTAGATTTGGATAATAATCCTCAACAAATTACGCTAGAGCAAAAAGTCCAAGACTATGATTCTGAATCTAAATCGTATAACAGAAGCTTCAAATTTCTAAAAAATGATAGTGCAATTGCATACATCAAGGTAAAATCGTTTTCTTCTGTCTATGCCAAAAAGTTTTACAGAGAAACCTTTGAGAAGATAAAAAAAGCCAAATCAAATTATTTGATTCTGGACATTCGAGACAATCTTGGAGGCTCGCTTTCTGAGATTAATACACTGTATTCTTATCTTACGGATAAAGATTTTACATTGATAAAGTCGCCGGAGATGACTTCTAAAACATCAGGAATGCATCAGAATTATTTCCGTGGGCAGACCTTTTTTTCGTCGGTATTGAGAGCTGCTGGTTATCCATTCTTTTTGGCAGGAAACTATCTTTTTGCATCCAAAAAGGATAACAAATATTATTTTCGTGAGTTTGCATCCAAACCTACAAAACCAAAAAACGATGCTTTTAAAGGTAAGATTTATGTATTGATTAATGGAGGTAGCTTTTCCGCTTCATCTATTATTTCAGCAAAATTGAAGTATGAGAAAAGAGCTGTAATTGTGGGCGAGGAAACCGGCGGAGCTAATGATGGAACTGTTGCGGGTGTTAACAATACTGTGAAACTTCCCAATTCCAGATTGGCTTTGCCAATTGGACTTTTGCTTATCCGTCCAAATATAGAATTTGAGAACAAGAGCAGAGGCGTATTTCCTAATTATGAAGTTGAATCTGGCTATGCTAATATTCTTAATTCGGAAGAAGATAAAATGCTGAATTGGATTCTAGATGATATTACTTTTAGAAATGCTATTACTGGAAAAAATAACTTTTAATTTCTCAGTTTTTTATCTAACTTGAGATACACCAACAAGTCTAATAAAACCTGAGAGCTTCTCCAACTCTCATACGCTCCAAGCCTAAAACTCTCAAACCCTCCAACCCAAATTCTGCCTAATTGGCAAAAAATCAGAATTGGCAAAAGAATTGAAAAAGCTATCCTGTAAAATATTAGATAATGAGCGAAAACAAAGATATACACGAAGAAAACCTAAGTGCAGAGACTGCAAACACTGAAACTACTGAGGGAACAAATCAGGAAAATGTGTCACAACAGCCGACTCTAGAAGAACTTTTGGCAGAAGAAAAAGACAGATACATCCGTCTTTATGCAGAATTCGAAAACTACAAGAAAAGAACTTTGAAGGAAAAAAACGAGTTCTATCTTTACGCATCAAAAGATCTTATGACATCTATGTTGGGCGTTTTGGACGACTTCGAAAGAGCGTTGAAAGAAATTGCTAAAAATGGGAACGAGGCAGACTTGAAAGGTGTTGAATTGATTTATCAAAAATTTAGAAACAAATTGGTTGAGAAAGGTCTAAAGCCTATTGAAGTGAATGCTGGAGATGTTTTCAACGTAGATTTTCACGAGGCTATTACACAAATCCCGTCACCTACACCAGAGTTGAAAGGCAAAATAGTAGATGTGATAGAAACGGGTTACCAACTTCACGACAAGGTAATTAGATTTGCTAAAGTTGTAACCGGAAACTAATTTAAGAATTTAGAAAAAGATATTAGATAATCGATTGCGGGTCAATCAGAATATATCAATCATCAATTATGAGTAAGCGAGATTATTACGAAGTTTTAGAAATATCCAAGTCGGCAAGTGCTGACGAAATCAAAAAAGCCTACCGAAAAATGGCTATCAAATATCACCCAGACAAAAACCCGGGTGATAATGCTGCTGAGGAAAAATTCAAAGAAGCAGCAGAAGCTTATGAAGTTTTGAGCGACGACAACAAGAAAGCGAGATACGACCAATACGGTCACGCTGGAATGGGCGGAGCAGCTGGCGGAGGTTTCGGTGGATTTGGTGGCGGAATGAATATGGAGGATATCTTCAGTCAGTTCGGCGATATCTTCGGAGGAGGATTTGGCGGTGGACAACAGAGACAACAGCAATCTCGTGGTTCTAACCTACGTGTTCGTATCAAGCTGAATCTTGAAGAGATGATTGCCGGAACTCAGAAAACCATCAAAGTCAAAAAGATGAAGTTGGCTCCGGGTGTTACTGCTAAGACTTGTCCAACTTGTCACGGTAGTGGTGCACAAATCAAAGTGATGAACACTATGTTCGGGCAGATGCAGACACAAACGACTTGCGGAACATGTCAAGGTGTTGGAAAAGTAGCGGATAAAATTCCTGCTGGAGCTAATGCACAAGGTCTTATCAAAGAAGATGAGGAAATCACAATCAACATTCCTGCTGGTGCAAGAGACGGTATCCAACTGAATGTAAGAGGAAAAGGAAATGATGCTCCACTTGGCGGAACTCCGGGTGACTTGCTTGTGGTTGTAGAAGAAGAAGTCGATAAGGTAATCAAGCGTGAAGGTGATAATCTTCATCAGGAATTATATATTTCGTTTGCAGAAGCTGCTTTGGGAACAACTAAAGAAATCAACGTGGTTGGTGGAAAAGTGAAAATCAAAGTGGACGAAGGAACACAATCTGGCAAAATTCTAAGATTAGCAGGAAAAGGTCTCCCAAATATCGAGGGTTATGGTGGAAAAGGAGATATGTTTGTTCATATCAACGTATGGACGCCACAAAAACTAACGAAAGAACAAAAAGAATTTTTCAAAAACCAAATGGAAAACGGCGATATGAACGCTGAACCAACTGGAAAAGAAAAAACATTCTTTGAGAAAGTAAAAGATATGTTCAATTAATTGATAATTATTTAAAAATATTAATCCGAAAGATGTAAGTTTTTCGGATTTTTTTATGGAATAAGGATGTTTCTAATGTAGTAATTTGAAGTTGATGTATTTTTACAAAGATTATATCCGTTTGCATTTGTGAAAATTTTTAATGATGAAAATTCCGATAAATCAATTGCTTAACGAACTTAAAATAATATTGATTTTGCTAAATCATTACAGAATCAAAGTAATGAAACCTTGAATTTCCGAACATCAGAAAATAGCTGGAGCATTTTGGAATGTCTGGAACATCTCAATTTTTATGGAAATTTCTATCTTCCTGAAATCGAAAACCGAATTAATGAAAACCAATTTATTGCAACTCGATTTCAAAACTGGATTTTTAGGAAATTATTCGCCAGTATGATGCTTCCAAAAGAGAAGCTTAATAAAATGAAAACGCTTAAGATTTCTAATCCGATTCACAATCTTTTGGATAAATCTGTTATTGATGAATTCATCAAACAACAGAACAAAATGCTTGAACTTTTGGAAAAAGCAAAACGGTTGATTGGGAGAAAACTAAAACATCAATTAGTATTTCAAAATTCATTAAACTAAAGTTAGACGATACTTTCCGATTTGTGATTTACGATAATTTGAGACATATTAATCAGGCCGAGAATACTTTGCTGAGATACAATAACCCATAAAATACAATATTTTATTTTTTGAATTTTAATAATAAATTCAGTTGCAAATTAGTTATCTTTAAAACGTTCAAAACAAAATAACTATGACGAAACATCAACAGAGAGTGAGAGCCGTTTTTCACTTTTTTGATAATAAAGATACAGTTTTAGGTTTTCGGAAATTACTAGATTGTGCGATGGATACTCAGGATATGACTATCTATAAAACAGCCATCGAGTTGACGGATTGGAAAGAGGAAAATCCTGAAAAGTCTGACGAACTAATAGAAAAATGCAAAAGTTTTCTTTCAGAAATCGAGAAAATATCTGTCAAAGAATATCCTACAGAATCTCCGGTTTTACAATCGAGTCAAATTCAAAAATCTTACGGAAGCAATCGTTTTTCGCTCGGTCCTGTTTCTTTGGAAATCAAAAAAGGTCAGGTTTACGGTTTGGTTGGTGAAAATGGAAATGGTAAAACAACCTTGCTTAGAATCTTAGCTAAAGAACTTTCTCATACTAAAGGCGAACTGAAATATCAATTCGATTCTGTCCCAAAGGATGAATTTGATTTAAGAACAAAACTCGTTTACATCCCACAAAGAACCGAAAAATGGTACGGAAGTCTGAAGGATAATTTGAAATTCGTTCTGTCAAATTATGGCGTTAATCCAGAGGAAAATGAAACAAGAACGCTGATGATGATTGCGCGTCTCGGACTTTGGAATTACAAACACTTGAAATGGAGTGAGTTGTCTTCCGGTTACAAAATGCGTTTTGAATTGGCGAGAACACTTCTTAGAAAACCTGAAATTCTTTTGTTAGATGAACCTTTGGCAAACCTTGATGTTCTAGCACAACAAGTGATTTTGGAAGATTTGAAAGCGATTTCCAATTCAGTGAATAATCCTATTGCATTGATTTTAAGTTCTCAGCAATTGTATGAAGTAGAGAAAATTTCGGACAAAGTGATTTTTCTGAAAAACGGAAAATATCAAGACAACGAAATCAAACCTGAAACCGAAAATCAAAATCTGATTGTAGAAATTGATACAGATAATTCCAGAGAAGAATTGTTGCAAATCTTCCAGCAATTCAATCTCGAAAAGTTGAATTTCAATGGTGGGATTTTCGTAGCTTATTTCAGTCCTGAAACAGAATTTTCCAATGTCTTATCTGCGCTTGGGAATTCGAAAATTCAAGTGACTTACATCCGTGATATTTCAACTTCTACGCGCCGTTTCTTTATGGAATAAAAACTCTTGACCAATGCAAAAAATCAATAAAATCAATCAATATTTATTGGAAAGATATCCTAATATCTGGAACACGAGAATCGTTTGGATGTTGCTTTTAGGAATCGCCGTTCATTTCATTTTCTTTTTCATCGGCTTTGTTTCACACGCGAGTCCTGTGACTTTGCAACATACGCGGGCAATAGACGATTATTTCTCAACAGGCCTTGTTTTTGTCCACGTCATTATTTCTGTTTTGATGATTGTCGGCTGGCTGATATTTATGTTAAAGAATAATGCTTTCAAGAATTTTTATCCGAGTTCTGGCAAGAAATTGTTCTTGGAATATTTGCAATATTTCGTCATTATTTTTGTTTCTACGACATTTTATTTCTCTTATATGACGGGTTTTCGTCTTTTCATCAATTATAAATATGATGATGAGAAAATGGCGAAAAACATTGATGTAATCAATCGTTCCGTTCCTTTTCTTTCTCAGGATTTGGAATCTTATACCTTAGAAAATCGGTTGTCTCCACAAGAATTTTCAGACTATTATTGCGAAACTGATATTAATAAAATTGAAAAAGATAAAAAGTATTTTGTCTATCACAATCGTGTTTATCAGTTCTTTAGTCTGTATAAAAAAACGGTAAAAGATAAAGATGAAAAAGGTCAGTTCTTGTATCCAGAAGAGGAAAAGAAAAGTAAAACTGCTTTGGCTTATTATGATGATAGTGGAGATAGGAAATCCAGAACCTACTTTTTCAAAAAACAAGTTGAGGATTTGTCGCCTTACATCAAAACTTCAATGCCGAGTTATGTTAATTTTTCATCAGTTTTTTATGACATTAAAAATAATCCTTCAGCTCATATTAGAAAATATAGATTTGAGAATAACATCAGTAATCTTGAGGATGAAGATTTATTAAAACAACAACAAGCTTTAATCAATGAAAAAACCATCAAGATTCTTGATAATAAAAATTCTCAAGAATTGCAAAACTTGATGAGGGATTTTCTTGCTATTTCTAATGAATTTGGGATTGTTAATAACCTTAATCCTAACGATTGGTCAAAGATGGTTTACAATCCGGATAAATTTGAAGTCAGACAATTCATTAAAAAATATAAACCTGAGCTAGGAGAAGAATACGACCCAAACAAATCACCTGATAATTATTACGATCGAGTTGAAACTGTTATTACTGATGCCGCTGCAGATAATTATCTGGATGAAAATGGCGAAGTGAAACAAGATACAATCAGTGTCAAAGATTTCAACCCGAACTGGGATAAAGAAGTGTCTCCTGATGAATTTTTAAAGAAGTATATTTCCGATTATTATTACTATACATCGGACTTGCAAACACTTTTGGAGAATGTTGATACGATTAAAAATGATGATTTTTTTACAGATGCCATTCATCTTTATATTTGGATTGCTTTTGCTTTGGCAATGTTTATTTTCAGTTTCCGAGTAACGGATTTACGTTCGCTATTGTGTAGTATTATTTCTGCTGGTGTTATTATTTTGGTGGTGACGCTGTTTTGTGTGGCGTCGTTTTTTATCTTTAAGTTTAATAGTATATTCTTTGTTTTTTATACCATTTTAGTAACAGGAGTTATTATTTTATTGCTTCCTTTTATATCGATGGGAAGATTTCCTAAAATCATCTCGGCGATTTTTATGATTATATCAATGATTGGTTTTCCACTTCTTATTTGGTTGATTTTTGGAATTATTAATGAACATCAAACTGTTGATTGCCGAGCCGAAATGTATTCGACAGACAATTATAATTATACAAGTTGCAAAGGCGTTCTTGATGATTTGGGATTAACAACAAGTTATATAATGTTGATTTTGTCTTTTATATTTTTATATTTCTACACAGGATTTATCAAAAAATGGAAAGCTCTTCCGGAGTAAAAAAATACTTGTTCAGTTTTCGGTTGTTTGTAAATTACCAAATGATTTAGATTTGCATCACTTTGTCAAAGATTCCAAACATTGACAAAGTTTTAAACATCATTTATGAATTTGACAAATGAAATAATGTATCAAGCTTCTTTTGATAAAAATCCCGAATTCGAAGGGGTTTTTTGGATGGGCGTAAAAACGACAGGAATCTTTTGTCGTCCAACTTGTACAGCAAGAAAACCTAAACCTGAAAATGTAGAATTCTTTGATAATACAAAAGACGCTATTCTAAAAGGTTACAGACCGTGTAAAGTTTGCAAACCATTGGAAAATCTAGATGAAACACCTGCCGAAATCCAAAAATTGATGGACGAGTTATCGGCTGATCCAAGTCTGAAATTCAAAGATTATGATTTGGTGAATCGAGGGCTGGAACCTGCTAATGTAAGACGTTGGTTTTTGAAACATCACGGAATGACCTTTCACACGTTTCAGAGAATGTTCAAGATTAATTCTGCTTTTAAAAAACTTCAACAAGGAGAAAATGTTTTGGATGTGGCTTTGGATAATGGATATGAAAGTTTGAGCGGTTTCAATGATAGTTTCAAAAATGTGTTTGGTGTTTCTCCTAAAAACTCGAAAATGGAAAAGATTGTTGACCTCAAAAGAATCGAAACACCGCTCGGAACGATGATTGCCTGCGCCAACGAAAACGGAATATGTATGCTAGAATTTTCTGACAGAAAAGCACTTCCAACGGAACTTAAAGATATTTCAAAGCATTTTGATGCCAATATTGTTCAGGGCGAGAATCCTCATTTCAAAACTTTAGAAAAGGAATTAGAAGAATACTTCGAAGGAAAACGAAAAGATTTTACAGTTCCATTGGCTCCGGTTGGGACAGATTTTCAGAAAAATGTTTGGGAAATCCTCAGAACAATTCCTTACGGAACCACGAGAAGTTATCAGCAACAAGCCGATATTCTGGGCAATCCAAAAGCTGTAAGAGCAGTTGCTAATGCGAATGGACTTAATAAAATATCAATCATTATCCCTTGTCATAGAGTGATAGGAAGCAATGGAACTTTGACAGGTTATGGAGGCGGAATCTGGAGAAAACAAAAATTGCTTGAATTGGAGAAAGCGATTTTGTTTTAAATTTAAAATATTATAGTTTAGTTATTTGAAATCATTACAATGAATATCCAATCCACTTTAGAAAACGAAAATGTCAAACTCGTCCCTTTGAATCCGAATGATTTTGAGGAGCTATTTTCCGTTGCATCTGATCCGAAAATTTGGGAACAACACCCTAACAAAGACCGATACAAAAGAGAAGTCTTTGAAAACTTTTTTCAAGGTGCGATGGAAAGTGGCGGCGCATTTAAAATCATTAATAAAGAATCTAACGAAATTGCAGGAAGCACAAGATTCTATGATTATAATCCGGAAGAAAATTCTATTTTTATCGGATATACATTTTATGCTACAAAGTTCTGGGGTTCAAAGCTAAATCCGCAGGTCAAAAAGCTAATGTTAAATTATATTTTCCAATTTGTGGACAAGGTTAATTTCCACGTTGGGAAAGATAATATCCGTTCTCAGAAAGCGATGGAGAAATTAGGAGGGAAGATGGTAGATGAGTTTAATGTCGCTTATTTCGGAGAACCAGAAAAATTAAATGTTGTTTTTGAAATCAATATACCATAAAAATGAAAAAGTACAGAGTCCAAACCAGACCATTCGTCGTCCCAACAACAGATGGAAAATTAATTGAAGAACATTGGGGAAACTCTACCAGAACGCCTGATATCTCTATTGCTCATATGGTTGCACCGCCAGATTGGAGCGAGCCACATCAGACTCCAGAATTTGATGAATTCACATTAATTATCTCTGGGAAGAAGCATTTTGAGATAGATGGCGACATAATCATTCTTGAGAAAGGACAAAGTATCTTGATAGAAAAAGGAGCAAGAGTTCGCTATTCTAATCCTTTTTATGAGCCCTGCGAATATATTGCGATTTGTTTACCTGCTTTTTCTATGGATTTGGTTCATCGAGAGGAATAATTTATAAAACTAACTCTTCAAATAATCTATCAAAAGTTTTTTCTAAATCCAAGCTAGAGCCAGGATGAGGCCTTGAAGTCTGAATAATAGAACTTTTTACTGCAGTTAACCAACGGAATCTTTCAGGGATTTCCATTTGTGCAATAGAACCTGCGAATCTGTCGCCATTGGCAATTTTTTCAAAAGAGATCAAGTGATTTTGTACGTCTTCAAACTCTGTTTTGGAGTGCATTAGTTGAAATTTGTCTTTGCAAAGATGAATTTTAACTTTAATAAATTTTTCTCTCTTTGAAAACATAATTAATCCTACATTGAAAAATTCTTCACGTTCAGGTTTTGGGACCAGACGGATTACTGCATACTCATATAACTTTGGCTCTTGCATTTTTGGCTTCATTTAAAAAGTTATCAGAATTAGCGAGTCTTCTTGTTAGAAATTGGAAATACACCTCCTTGATTTCATTTGGGTTAAGGTCTGTATCATTCCATTGTAACCAGTCTTCTGGGATTAGCTCTACAATTTCTCTTAGAACCTCATCCGTTAATATCGCTTTGAATTTTTCATTAGCAGCATCCAATTCAGAAGCTTGAGGCAATAAAACGTGATCTTTTATCATTACAAAAGGACTCACTGCTGTTTTCTCCCAATTGTCCCAAGAATGGTGGAAATATAAAGAAGCACCGTTGTCAATCAACCACAATTCCTGATGCCACATCAGCATATTGGTATTACGGAAAGTCCTGTCTATATTAGTCAAAAAAGCGTCTAACCAAACAATCTCGGAAGAAAGTTTTGAATCAATTTTTACCGCTACCGGATCGTAAGTTATCGCTCCAGAAAGATAATGTAGAGCGAGATTAAGACCACAGCTATTTTTTAATAAATCCTGAATTTCTTCATCAGCTTCAGTACGACCAAAATCCTCCGAGAGATTTGCAAAAACAAGCTCTGGGATTCTGAAGCCTAAAACTTGCGATATCTTTCCTCCAATTAACTCCGATATCAATGCTTTTACGCCATGACCAGCTCCTCGAAATTTGAGAACATATTTGAAGTCGTCATCCGCTTCTGCCAAAGCAGGCAAAAATCCGCCTTCTCTCAAAGGAAGAATGTAGCGCGTGACGGTAACTGTTCTTAATGATAAGTCCAACTTGTATTTTTTTGTAAAAATAAGTTTTTAAATCCATTTGGGCGCCTATATCCGCACTCCGTTCCCGCTTTTTTCTGTCATTGCGAAGGAAGAGAAACAATCTGTTGAACTTTTAAGCATTCGCAATGTCAGAAAAAGAGCTCCACTCAGTTCGGGGCGCGCTGCGCAAAACAGAAACATTTGTCATCATATAAAAACTTTCCACATCATATTAGTTTTCCTATTTTTGAAAAAAATAAAAAATGTCCAGCTTCATAGATTTTGGAATTGCCCAAAAACAATATAACAGAATGAATAAAATCACACAACTTTTCGGAACCCAATATCCAATTGTTCAAGGTGGGATGATTTGGCATTCTGGGTGGCGATTGGCTTCGGCTGTTTCTAACAATGGCGGGTTGGGATTGATTGGTTCTGCAAGTATGTATCCGGATATTTTGCGAGAAAACATCAGAAAATGTAAAGCCGCAACGGATAAACCGTTCGGTGTTAATGTTGCGTTGCTTTATCCAAATATTGAAGAAATCATTAATATCATTCTTGAGGAAGGTGTGAAAATCGTTTTTACATCGGCGGGAAATCCAAAGTCTTATACAGAGACTCTCAAAAAAGAAGGTGTAAAAGTAGCTCACGTTGTATCAAGTGTTAAGTTTGCTGTGAAATGTCAGGAAGCTGGAGTAGATGCGGTTGTAGCAGAAGGTTTTGAAGCAGGTGGACATAACGGACGAGATGAAACTACAACACTTTGTTTAATCCCGAATGTCAGAAAACATATTGATATTCCTTTGATTGCAGCGGGTGGAATCGGACTAGGAAGTCAAATGAGAGCAGCGATGACTTTGGGAGCGGATGGCGTTCAAATTGGTTCTCGTTTTGCAGCAACAGTAGAAGCAAGTTCACACGAGAATTTCAAAAATAAAATCGTTGAACTGAAAGAAGGTGATACACAATTAACTTTGAAAGAATTAGCACCAGTTCGTTTGGTTAAGAATAAATTTTATCAAGATTTAGAAACTTTATATGAATCCGGTAGAAATATTGAAGCTTTGAAAGAAACACTTGGAAGAGCTCGCGCAAAACGTGGAATGTTCGAAGGTGATTTGGTAGAAGGCGAACTGGAAATCGGACAAGTTTCTGCTTTGATTGATGAGATTCTTCCTGTCGAAAAAGTTTTTGAAAACTTAATCAAAGAATTCAACGAAGCAAAAGTGGAGCTCACATTGTGAGAAGAAACTAGATAAAAGTAAAAAGAGTCAATTTTGAAAGGCGCCTGACAAGCTTTAACATTCGATCAAGAAAGAAAAGTAGCGAATTGCTCATCATTTATAACTCATCATTAATCATTTATAATTAACAACGTGTTTTCTAAACAAGAAGCTCAACTTTTAAAAACAGAATTTTGGACCGCTTTTGGAAAAGCTTTTCCAAGAAAATGGCTGTTGTACGATACCAAAATCAAGGATTTCTCATTCAAGTTCTATGCAGATAATAAAAAAGCTGAGGTTTCGCTTGATATAGAAATGAAAGATGAATTATTCAGAAATGCTTATTATGAGAAAATTTGGTCTTTGGAATCGATATTAGAAGATGAGATTGGTGAGTTTACAAAAGATGAATTCTATACTTTGGAAAACGGGAAAGTCATCAGTAGGATTTGGGTTGAGAAATCCGGCGTTAGTATTTTTAACAAGCAGACCTGGCCAGATATTTTCGAATTCTTTGTTGAAAAAATGGATGGTTTTGAAAGGCTCTTCTATGAATATGAGGATTTTATCAAAGATGTTTAGAAATGGGTAAAAAAGAAATACTTTTTACTTAATACAATTATACTTATTACAATAGCAATGAAAAACATTACAATAAAAGCCAACGACTTCTTCGAATTACTGAAACTAAAAGATCAATCTATGTGGGATATTTTCGCGCAAATGATTGACGGCGAAGAAAAAGAAATCGTCTTCCTAAATGATGATAAAGAGTATATCTTTCATTACGTTTTGCCAACAACTTTAGAGAAATTGCAGCACGATAAAGAGCTTTTTGCTAAAGAATATACTGAGAAATTATCAGGACTTAATTAAGTTTTTCTTCCACTCTATATAACCAATGATGGCCATGATAGTGAAAATAATATATTGCAATGTGGTGAATCCTAGCCCTTTATAAAGCATCATAGGAATGCAGATAAAATCCGCAACAATCCAAAAAATCCAGTTTTCCAAAAGCCGTTTCGCCATAAAGTACATCCCGACAAGAAATAATGAAGTCGTGATGATGTCGGTATAATTTGCCCAATCAAGATGATATAGTCCTAATTGGATATCCTTCATAGAAAACTGATTATCAATAAAAGGTTTGTAATAATATACTGTTCCCACAAAGAGCAAACTTCCCACAAATAGAATACTTCCAATCTGCCAATCTTTCAGATTGGCTTTTTTGACTTCTACGTGGATGTGATCATCAGAATGTTTGTTCCAGAGAATCCATCCATATATGCTCATGACAGAATAATAGACATTGATTAACATATCTCCCATCAATCCAAAAACATACATGATATAGATGAAAAGTATGGTAGAGATAATTCCTGTAGGATAAACCCAGATATTTTTTTTAATAGAAAAGTAAACACTTAAAGTTCCAAAAATAACGGCAATAATTTCTAGAATAATAAGATAAGTGTCGTAAGAACTATACTGCGCAGTAAGATTTTGCCAAAGATTCATGGTTTCAAAGATAATTATTAATAGTCTAAAAAATCAAGCTATTATTAATAATTAATATAGATAAGTGAAATTAATTACTTAAAAAAAGTTAATGAAAGCAATTTTTTAATACTTTCGTAATTCAAAATAAATAAATAAGAAGAAACCACCTCGTTTTATACGGGGTAATTAAAAAAAGTTAAAATTATGTCGAAAATTTGGACAAAAAAACCAATGAGCGCCTTCGAGGCAGATGTAAAAAGCAGTGAGCTGAAACGTGTTCTTGGAAAATGGAGTCTTACCGCAATTGGAATTGGAGCTATTATTGGAGGAGGTATTTTTGTGTTAACGGGAACCGGAGCTTACTACCACGCAGGACCAGCATTGGCTCTTTCTTTTGTAATAGCGGGAATTGCTTGTGTTTTTGCAGCACTTTGTTATTCAGAATTTGCATCTATATTACCTGTTGAAGGTTCAGCTTATGCTTATGCATATGGAACAGTAGGAGAGATATTCGCTTGGATTATTGGATGGGGGCTTATTCTCGAATATGCAATGGGTTCTATGACAGTAGCTGTCTCATGGTCAGGATATTTTAATAAGTTACTCAAGATGTTCGGTTTACACTTGCCAGATTATTTGACATCAGACCCTGCAAGTTATACAGGAGAAGGATTTTCTATGAATCTTCCCGCTTTTCTCATCGTATTATTTGTTATTTCCATCCTTATCAAAGGAACAAAAGAAGCCGCAAAAGCCAACAATCTTATAGTGATTATGAAGGTTTCTGCGGTTCTTTTTGTTATTATAGCAGGTGTTTTCTTTATCAATGCAGAAAACTGGTCGCCATTTATTCCGGCTCCAGAGTTGGTAAAAGAAGGCGATAATCTTAAGGAAGCTTATGGTATTCAAGGGATAGTTTCTGGAGCAGCTGCTATTTTCTTTGCTTATGTAGGTTTCGATGCTGTTTCTACGCAAGCGGGTGAAGCTATCAATCCTAAAAAAGATGTCCCATTTGCAATTATTACATCACTTTTAGTTTGTACTGTTTTGTACATCTTGGTGTCTTTAGTTTTAACAGGAATGATGCACTATACAGACTTTAATCCTCAAGGAAAATTTCCTGATGCTATCAAGGCGCCCGTAGCTTATGCATTCGAGATTGCAGGTCAAGGTTGGGCAGGTTATATCATTACAATTGCAGCTACAGTAGGTTTGGTTTCTGTATTGATGGTGATGATTATGGGACAATCAAGAATCTTCCTAGGAATGTCAAAAGACGGATTGATTCCAAAGATGTTCAGTGACCTTCATCCTGCAAGCAAAACACCCGCAAAAAGTTTGATGCTTTTAGGAATTGTGATTGCAACTATTGCTGCATTTACACCTATTAGTAAACTGGCAGATATGACAAGTTTTGGGACATTGTTCGCTTTTACAATGGTTTGCGTAGCGGTTTGGATTCTTAGAAAAAAAGAACCAAATTTACCTAGAAACTTCAAAGTTCCCGCGTTGCCGATTATTGCAACTCTAGGTATTGCTATCAATGTTTATTTGATTTGGAACCTTAGCCACGAAGCAAAGGCTCTATCAACAGGCTGGTTGTTATTAGGAGTTATCATTTATTTCCTTTACAGTATCAGAAACAGTAAGCTTCATAAAGAAGGTTACGGAGAAACTTTCAAGGCAGAACAGCAACCTTTACAAGATGTTGACATCGATATCGACAACAAAGATTAACAATATAAATTCCGCTAAATGATAGCGGAATTTTTTTTGGAGCTATTTCCCGCTATCCGCTATATCTTTTTCGTCATTGCGAACGAAGTGAAGCAATCCTTAGAATTTTTTCCCGCAATAACAAAAAAGGATGCCGCTACTATCGGGGCTAGGGATTTTGTTTGTTAATCTAGCTTTTGCAAAATTTTTATTTTAAACATTTAGTGCGATGTCATGCTGAGGTTCTCGAAGCATCTGATAATTTCAAAACTTTCATTATTTTTATAAAATGAAAAAATTAATCCTATTTTCTTTCACGATTATTTCGTCATTTCTATTTTCTCAGAAATTCACAATCGATACATTATTGACTGACAAAATCAGTATCCGAGCTATCCAACTTTACGATGGTAAAGTTTGGTATGCAGGAACAGATTCTAAGTTTGGTTATGTCAATTTGAAAAATAAATCAGACAAAAAACAAATTAAACTTTCTGATAAAAAACTTCAGTTTAGAACTTTAGCGCAAAATAATAAATATTTTTATGCAATTAATATAGAAAGTCCAGCTTATTTTTTTCAAATTGATAAGCAAAATTTACATTCTAAAATTGTTAAAGTTGATACTGTAAAATCTGCTTTTTATGATGCTTTGATTTTTAATAATAATAATAGAGGTTTAGCGATAAGTGATCCTAACAACAATTTAAATAGTTTTGCCTATACAAAAAGTGGAGGAGAAAATTGGCGCAAAGATGATGGTGTTAAAAAGTTAGATTATTATGATGGAGAAGCTCATTTTGCAGCAAGTAATACAAATATAGCTTTTCAAGATAAAACAATTTGGATTGCTACAGGAGGTACAAAAGCTAGAATTTTTAAATTGAGTAATTACAATTGGCAAGCCTTTGAAACTCCCTTCACTCAGGGAAGATCTTCACAAGGTATTTATTCCATAGATTTTTATGATAAAAACTTCGGTATTGCAGTTGGAGGAGATTACACCAAACAATCCGACAACATCAATAATATCGCAACAACCAATGATGGCGGAAAAACTTGGCAAATCCAAGCCAGCGGACAAAATGCAGGTTATATGACGTGTGTTAAATTCCGTCCAAAAACTAAAGGAAAAGAAATCGTGGCAGTTGGCGACCAGCACATCAGTTTCTCCTCAGATTACGGGAAAAGTTGGACAAAAATATCCGATGAAAAAAATCTCTACGCCTGCGAATGGTTAGATAAAAATACTTTAATTCTAACAGGAAAAGACAAAATCATTAAATTGAATTTCCAATAATATTTCAAGACATTTAATTTGTATTTCTTATCTGAGCGAAGCGTCTTTGTGAACCTAAAAGTATTTTCAATAAATTCAAAAATCTTAGTGTGCTTTGTGTTCAAAATTCTGCGTTAAAATCATAATCCCTATTTTTGCACCGAAATTAATGAAACAGGATTAATGAAACACTTCAGTGTTCCATTAGACAAATGAAAATTATAAATCAACTAATGAAAAATACGGTTATTTTTGATATGGATGGCGTGATTGTAGATACAGAACCGCTTCACAAAAAAGCTTATTATCAACATTTCAAAGAATTGAATATCGATGTAGATGCAGAATTATTCTCAAAATTCACCGGAAAATCTACCCGAAATGTTTATCAAATGATAAAAGAGATTTTCGGAATAGATACCAATGTTGAAGAATTGATCCAAAGAAAAAGAACTCTATTTTACGACTTATTCGATTCTGACCCAGCTTTGAAATTGTTAGATGGAGTAGAAGTATTGATTAATAATCTTTATTCTGCCAATTTCCAATTGATATTAGCGTCTTCTGCGGCTAAATCTACGATAGACCGAGTTTTCAAACGCTTCAATTTATTCCCGTTTTTCTCACATCTAGTAAGTGGAGAAGATTTCCCAGAGTCAAAACCAAATCCTGCGATTTTTATTGAAGCTCAAAGATTGTCAGGAAATGATAAATCCAATTGCATCGTCATAGAAGACAGCACAAACGGAATAAAAGCAGCAAATGCTGCAGAAATCTTCTGTGTTGGTTACAAAAGCGAGAATAGCAAGAATCAAAATTATGAAACTGCTGATTTAGTTATTCATCATTTTGATGAGTTGAAAGTGGAAGAATTAGAATTGATTTAGGTTTGATTTTTATTGCCCAAAAAACGCCATAGAACTACCAATCCAGATCGCATCTTTCTTGTTGAAATCCACATTCACCATTGCTGCTTTTGTCATTCTAACGAGATTTACTAGAAGTTCAGGATTTTCTTCGTCAGGATTCCACGCAAAAAGCAGACGGATTTCAGCTTTGGAGAATTCTCCGTTGATGTCTTCAAAAAGTGGAGCATAAGTCACTTTTCTTTGAAGGATATAATTTTCTTTATCTTCTATTTGATTGATGATTTCTTGAGTCGGATTCAGATTTACGCCACTTCCTGCGAAAGAGAAAAGCGGTTTCAGAACAAAATTTTCCAATTGTTCTGTTTCAGGAAAGTTAGGTAAGAAATAACTTTTCGGAACAAACTCGTGTTTCAGTTTTGGAAGAATGTATTTTGAAATTTTGAAAAACCAATTCGGATGCGTAATCCATTCTACATCGATGTCTTCTCGGAAATCAAATTCAGTTTCCAAACCTTCGAGTTTATCCAATTCATCAAAAATCACACGATTGTAAATTCTATTAATTGGAACTAATTTTCCATCATTTTCATAGAATAATTTTTTGCCTTCCTTTTTGATTTTCGTCAGACAAACCGTTTTAATTCCGAGATATTGTTCTGTTACAACAAAATCTATTGCTGTTTTTTGTTTTTCAGGGTAGATTTCCAGAAGAATAACGTTTTCAGGATTCTCTTTTCCAATAATAACTTGTTTCAGTTTTTGGATGTATTCATCTTTTGGAAGCGAGTTTTTAAGTTCATTCAGGAAAGGATAAACTTCGGTAATCACTTCTTCAAACAACTTCTGAAATCCAAACAAACTCGGGAAAGCCTGCAATTCTATCAATTGCGGAATGACGTTTCCATTTTCATCCTGACAGATTCCAAAATCTATCGCTACAAAATGTGGTTTTTTAGTGTCATTAGGAACATTACAATTCGCAGGAATTGCTTTGCTGAGTTCTTCATCAGACATTTCTTTAATTTGCGAAATAATCGACTGAGAAGCATCATCCAGCTTTTGTTGAAAATCCTTAGTTAAGAAAATCGGACTTTCAGAAATTCGAAACGCGGCTTCGTGACCGCATTTCTCTTTTATTAATTCATTGACTTTTTGATATTTTTCCTGAGAAAATTCTTCGTTGAATTGAGTTCTGTATTTTGGAATCATAGTTTTTAATTGTAAAATGTATAAAGTAAAAAGTACAAAATACATTGTACATCTTACATTGTAGGAGTAAATTAACCGAATACTAAGTTTTTAGTAATTTGTTCAGAAGCCAGTTGTAAAAATCTTGGGATGATTTGTGCTCTTGTTAGAACGATTTTGTCGTCATCGTCCATTCTGTCAATCGTTTCAAGATACTTTTCCATCCCAAAAGTTTCAATCATTGCCTGTTTATTTTTCTCGTCTTCCAGATTTTTGATAAAACCAAGTGGGTCGGCTTCTGGATGAAATTGTGTTCCGAAAATCTCATCAGAAAAACGAACGGCCATCATTGCTCTTTCCAGATGAACCGTTGGACGGATTTTCTCCAACGCCATTATTTTCATTCCCAACGCATTGATTTTGTCATCATTTGGTTCTATACATTGGTAAGCTCTGGAATCTACGCCATAGAATGGTTCCGGCAAGTTTTGGAATAAAAAATCTTTTTCGCCGTCTTCGGTTTTGTGAATGGGCATTACACCGAAAGAATATGATTTTCTCTTGCAGACATTTGCAATCCCGAAATGAATAACCGCCAATTGGAAAGAATGACAAACCAAAAACAGATATTTTTTCTGTTCATTAGTTTTGTTGTGTTCCCAGATTTGCGTCAAAAAATCAGCAAATTTCTGCTCCCATTCGTAACCTTCACGATGCGGATTTCCAGGTCCACCAGACGAAATGAAAATATCAAAATCTTTAATATTTGGCATTTCATTTTTATAGCGTACATCAAAAAGCTCCACAGAAACCTCGTATTCTGACTGTTCCTGAAATGCTTTCGACAGCTCTTTTATGTTTCTCATTCCTTGATTCGGATGATTATTATTCATATCAAGAAGTGCAATTCTTACATCATTTTTAGTCATATTCATAAATTTTTACAAAAATACAGAATCTAGAATTAGAAGTAATTTTCCTCTTTACAAAAGTCCCTTTTCCGTCTCGTAAATCATATAATCCACGACTTTCTTCATATCACCGCCGCTTTCGTGAAAAACTTTGAGTTGTCTGTCTGCACCCGTCCCGTTTTTGATGATTTCTCTGGCGTATTCCACTTCTTTTCTGCAACCTAAATCATCAACAACATCATCAATAAACGCCAGTAATTCTTCCAATAAGTCTTTATAAGGTACGCTGATTTCTTTGCCAAAATCTATGAGATGTGCATCTATTCCATCTTTGGAAGCACGCCATTTATTTTCTGTCAGTAGAAGTCTTCTGTAACTTCTATAACTAGTGTTTTGTTGATGCATTTTGTAAACCTTTGCAACCAAAGATTGCATAATCGCCGCAAGACAAACTGTTTCATCAATCGTCAAAGGCATATCACAAATCCTGAATTCAATAGTAGGGTAAAATGGATGAACTCTCAAATCCCACCAAATTTTCTTTGCATTATCAATTGTTCCTGTTTTGACCATTAGATTAACATAGGCATCAAATTCCGCAACGCTACTGAAATAACTTGGCAAACCGGTTCTTGGAAATTTAGCAAAAACTTCTTGTCTGTAAGATTTGAAACCTGTCAATCTTCCAACCCAAAACGGGGAATTGGTAGATAAAGCATAAACGTGTGGCAAGAAATATCGCATCACATTTTGGATTCTTATGCCTTCTTCACGGTCAGGAATACCGATATGAACGTGCAATCCGAAAATCAGATTCGACCTTGCAACATCGCCCATATCACTTACGATTTTATCGTAACGAGCATCTTTTGTGATGATATTATCTTTCCAATGCGAAAATGGATGCGTTCCGCCGCCGGAAACTCGCAAACCTTGGTCGTGAGCAGTTTTTACAAGATGTCTTCTGAGGTCGGTCAATTCCTGACGTGCCTGCTGAATATTTTCACAAATGCCTGTTTCCATTTCTACGACAGACTCGTGCATCTCGTGTTTTAAGTTTTCGCTTAGAACGGCTTTTCCTCCTTCAATGATTTTGGAAACGTGAGACACCAAATCGCGACTTTCCGCATCTATAATTTGGTATTCTTCTTCCACACCTATTGTGAATTTGTGCATTTTTTTTCTTGTGTTAGTTAGTAGTAGTTAGTTGTAATTTAAACCTTGAAGGTTTTATTGTTTTATTAAAGTTTGTTGGTTACAAATGTTCCCCAATCGATATTGATTTTCCCGGGCTTGTAATCTTTAGCTTTTTCGATTGCCAGTTTCGCAGCGTGCTCTACAATCCATTGGAAATTTTCTTCTCCAACCGAATTTCTGTCCGCATCAGGCGCTGGATTACAGAAATCAATCGCATAAGGAATTCCATCTCTCACAGCAAATTCAACTGTGTTGAAATCGTAACCCAAAGCTTCATTCATTTTAATAGTATAATCTGTAATAGTTTTCAAAAGTTTTTCAAGTTCTTTTCCTTCTGTTTGATGTGTAGTTGCATATCTCAAATGGTGTGGATTTCTCGGCTCGTAAGGCATAATGTGAACATATTTTCTGCCCAAACAATAAACTCGATAATAATCCTCGAAAACAATTTCTTCCTGAACCATCATTACCAATTGCTCGGTCTCAGCGTGTTTTGCCCACATATCTTCTGGACTTTCAACTCGATAAACATTTCTCCAACCACCGCCATCGTGAGGTTTCATATAAGCCGGAAATCCAATGTAATTGAAAATATATTCCCAATCGTGCGGGAATTTCAAGTTTCTGAAAGATGTTTCCGAAGTGTTGGTAGGTCTTTCGTGAGATGGCAAAAGAACGGTTTTCGGCAACGGAATTCCGATTTTTGACATCAATGCATTATTGAAAAATTTCTCATCCGCACTCCACCAAAATGGATTGTTGATAACGTAAGTTCCGTTCACAGCAGCATTTTTAAGATAAGCTCTGTAGAAAGGAACGTCCTGCGAAATTCTGTCAATAATCACAGCGTAACCATAATCTGCGCCTTGTTCCAATTTATCAATTTGAACTGGTTCGGCGATATATTCTCCTTTTCCAAGTTCATTTACTTTATCAATAAAAGCCCAAGGAAATGTATCTTCCATTCCGAATAAAATTCCAATTTTTTTTGCCATAATTTTGTTTTTTTTAAGGTCGGAAGACGGATGTCCGAAGTCCGAAGTTTGTATGTTTATTTTATTAATTTAATATTATTTGCCTCGCTGATTAAGCAAATTCTGCAGATTTTTCACAATTATATATTTACTAAATCAATAAAATCTGCGAGAGATTTATCTTAAGATTTACCCGAAAAATCGCCCTATGAACTTGGGAAAAACCATTCTCCAAAGTGGCCAATCGTGGTTGATCCATTTGGCTTCGTCATACCAATGGTTGATTCCTTTTTCGGTTAAGATTCCAGCCATTTTTCTTGTTGGTTCCAGACAAATATCTTGGTCAGATGTGCAGAGAACAATGTGCATATGTTTGTATCTCCAAGCGGAATCATTTTTTACAAATTCATCAGGACAATTGAAATAAATTAAATCATCTTTGTAACCGTCCATAAAACTTCTGATACAAAATGCGCCCGACAAACAGAAAAGATGCGAAACCAAATCTGGAAATCTAAATGCAAAATTCGCGGCGTGATAACCTCCGAAACTTGCGCCTGCAACAGCTACGCGATGTGTGTTGTGAGTTCTTTGTATATAAGGAATAAACTCCTGAACCAAAAACTGAACATACATTTCGTAATTTCGGATTCTTTCATAAGGCGAAATTCCTTTGTCATAAAAACTGAATTTATCAATTGTCTGAACATTGTATAATTTCAAAATTCCATTATCTGTGAAATGAGAAATACTACCGTTCAAATGAAAATCGGTATTCTGAGTATAAGAACCTTGAGAAGTTGGAAACATAATAATCGGATAACCGAAATGTCCAGTAACTTCAACCTGAAGGCTCATTCCAAGAATGTGTGAATAATAATCTGTATGTGTTATTTGAGGCATTTGTATTTAGTTGCTAGTTATTTAGTTGTCAGTTTTGAGTGAATTTTTTGTTATTAACAATTAATAATTCATCAATTAATAATTAACTCGTTGGTTTGTCTTTTGGGGGAAGAATATTTAGAATCTGTTCTGTGACAACCTCTGCGGCTTGGTCTAATCTTTCCTCAATGATATCTGCAGTTTTTGCTTTGTAAACAATCCCAATGTGATAATCGATTGGTAAAAATTTTTCCACTTCGTCACTCTGTAAATTATGAGTGTCAGGATGTTTATCTTTTGCCAAAGCAACAATCAATCCTCCAAATAATTTCTGAGTTTCCTCAACAGAATATTGAGTTCCGTCTAAAAGGGCATTTTCCAATTTCGCCCATTCTCTCCAAATATTAACACCAGTCGCTGCTTCCACCATATCTGGAATATGGGCTCCGCCAACTCTGGAAGATGTTTCGAGGAAATAATATCGTCCGTCTGTTCCTCTGATATATTCGCTGTGAGTTGCGCCGTTTTGGATTCCGAATTTATTCAAAACCTGTTTATTAATTTGGTCTAAACCTTTTGCTTCCTCCGAATTTTTGTCTAGAGTTTTAGTCCGGAAAACGCCACCTTCATGAGAAACTTTCATCGGTGGAGAAAGATATTTTGAAAAGCAGGAAAACACAATTTCCTTATTATAAACCAAACAATCTACGTGATAAACATCGCCGGGTTTGAAAGATTCTAAAAGAAATTTATAACGTTCATTGCCAAGATTTTCCACAGCTGGCCAAAGTTCATCAGCTGAATTAATTTTCTTGATTCCACTTGCTGAAGCTTCGGAACGAGGTTTCAAAACCCAAGGTCCGGGAACATCCTGTGTGAATTGATGTAGTTTTGCATCATTGAAAATCGAGGAAAATTCAGGTACAGAAATTCCGTTGTCTTTTGCCTGCTGACGCATTGCCAATTTATCTCGGAAATAACGATGTGTTGTCTGTCCCATTCCCGGAATACGATAGGTTTCACGAATCATCGCTGCTTTTTCCACATCGAAATCATCCAATGCAATCACTGCATCAATCTGATGATTCTTCATCAAATAAGCGAATCCCTGAACCAAATGGTCAAGATTCCAAACCGAAGGTTCCAATTCAGGCATATAATAAACTTCATCTATTGCGTGCCAAGGCCAAGGTCTTTCCTTCAGGTTTTCCGAAGTGATTAAAATGACTTTGTTGCCGAGTTTTTTGCACTCGTCCATAAAGTCGTAACCTTTGTAATAACAGGAGATGCAGACAATCGTTTTTTCCATATTCATATTTTTGTCAGAGGTCAGTTGACCGATGATTTAATTATAATTTTCTATAAAGTCCAATAAAAGCTGAACACCATAACCAGTCGCCATTTTGTCTTTAGCATAACCTACATTTCCAAAAGCAACGCCGGCAATATCAAGATGCGCCCAATTTGGATGACCTTCGATAAATTGTTCCAAAAATTTCCCTGCAATAATGCAGTCTCCAAATGGTTTCATCGAGATGTTTTTAAAATCAGCAACATCCGAAGTGAAATCATCTTTCCAAATATCCCAAAGTGGAAGATTCCAAAGTCTTTGATTGGTTTTATCTGCGGATTTTTCTAGCTTGATTTTCAAATCACTATTGTTGGCAAAATAAGCACCACAAGTGTAACCAAACATTCTAACCGAACTTCCCGTGAGTGTTGCCAAATCTATCAAAACATCGGTTTTGTAATTTTTTGATAAGTATGAAAGTCCGTCTGCTAAAGTCATTCTCCCTTCTGCATCAGTGTTCAGAACTTCAATTGTTTTTCCATTGTAAGCTGTCACAACATCGCTCGGCAAGTAAGCGTTTTCCGAAACTGCATTATCTGTAATCGGAAGAATGGCTATGATATTAACGGGAAGTTTCAGTTCCGAAGCTGTAATCAAAGCTCCGATAACTGCGCTTGCTCCGCCCATATCGCTTTTCATATAATGCATATTGTCAGAAGGTTTTATGGAAATTCCGCCTGTGTCGAACAAAACGCATTTTCCAACTAATCCGAAGGTTTTTGCATCTTCTTTTCCGCAATTGTATTCTAAAATCGTGAAAGCTGCTTCTTGTGAACTTCCTTGATTTACGGCGACAAACGCACCTAAGCCTTCCTTAATCGATTCTTCTCTATTGAAGGATTTATATTTTAAGTTATATTTTTCTGCAGTCGATTTCAGAAATTCAGAAATTTGATTCACTTTTTTGTGATTGGCAGGTTTGTTCAGCCATTCCATTCCTGCAAATTGGCCGTTGCAAAGCGCTTCTGTTTTTAACGCTAAATTTTTTCCTTCTTCTTCAGAAATATTTTCAAAATGAAGTTCAAAATTCTCCTGCCAAAACGGATGCGATTTTTCAAAAGGGTAGAGGTAAGTTCCCAAAAATAGACCTTTCACAAATTCTTCTGTCAAATCCAATCCTAACTTTGAATGAACAGAAGTTGGAACTGCCTGCAGATTTTTCTTATAGTCATTCGCAAATTTGTTCGCGATAGCTTGAATTTCGAATCCTTTTAAATCTTTTCCAATTCCAATGAAAAAATCATATTTATCAGAATGAGTCTTAATGAAAACTTCATTCTTCTTTCCATTGAAGAATAATTCAACGTTTGGATGCGAGCTTTTTTCCTGTTCCCAATCGTCTTCGCTGAACAGATATATGTTTTGTGCTGTTGATTCTTTTTTATTGTAAATCTTAATCATTTGTCTGATTTTCTAATTCGTTTTTGGCTTTCAAAGGACTTTCTAAACTGTCTATATAAAGCCATTCCACTGCTCTTGGGAATTCTTGAGACCAGAAAAATTCCTGATGCGTTCCTTTGTCGCTGATGTTGGTTCTGACTTCAAAATCAAATAATTTCTGAACGGTCAATTTTTTCAAAGCTTTTTCAAATAATCTGATTCTGCCGACCATTCTAGAGCCTTCCAATCTTCCGCCGTAGAGATAAACTTTAATCTTATAAGGATTCGTGAAGTTTATCATCGGGAAATCATTTTCCGGTTCAACCCAAAGCGACGGCGAAAAAATCAACAGTTTGGAGTAGACTTCCGGATAAAGAAATCCTCCATAAATGCTAATCAATCCACCTAAAGAACTTCCACCAATTCCGGTATTTTCTCTATCTTTTTTAGTTCTGTAATTTTTATCAATCCAAGGTTTCAAAGTATCTGTAATGAACCTTAAATATTTTTTTCCTTCTGCATTTTTCGTCACATCTTCGTTATCGAAAATATATTCTTTGATTCGGTCATCTTCGCCGTGTTCAATAGCAACCACTATTAGGTCTCCGCGACCGTATTCCGCAAGCAAAGACAATTTTTTATCGATTTCCCAATTTCCATAAGCAGAACCTTCATTAAACAAATTCTGCGCATCCTGAAGATACAAAACCGGATAATCCTTCTCCGAATCGTAATAATCATAAGGCAAAAGCGCCCAGACTTTTCTGGTTTTGTCGAGCTGAGGAATATAAAATTCTTCATCCACCAATTCTACAATCGGGAAAAATTCTTGCTTGAAAGGTCCCCAATTCAGTCTCCATTTTTCTACAGAATCCTGTGTTTTCTTGTTCTCTTTTCTTGTTTTTCTGTTCGGAGTGATGCTATCATATTTATCAATCTCTACATTTTCCCAACCGCCTTTTGTGAATTTATATTCGATTTCGTCATTTAAAAGTTCGTCGGAAATATTGATGTAATAATTATTCTCATTCAATTTTTCCAACTCGAACTTTGAATCTTTCGGATTCCATTTGTTGAAATTTCCGGTAATAAAAATCGGTCGGTCATCATTATCTTCTGATGTCAGGAAAAACTCCATTCTATTTTTAATTCTCTTATTTCTTATAAATTTATAAAATTATTTCAATTAATAAAAAATGTTGCGTATTTTTCTTTTTAAATTTAAGTTTGTTAACGAATATTAATCTAATTTTTAAAATCATTGAATTAATTAAAATTTAATATTTCGAAATAATAATCAGAAATAATAAAAAAGCTTTCGAAGATTGACTCCGAAAGCTTGAATTTTTATTTAAAAAAGTTTAAAATTTATTCTGATTTTACAACCTCGGTTCTCTCCGATATTCCATTTGAGTTAAAAGCCTCAATTTGGAAATAATAAGCATCGGTTCTGTCGGCTCCTGTGAAGAAATATTCGTTTTTGCCATAAACCATAATGCTTCCATATAATTTATCAGGTGATTTTCCCCAATAGATAACATATCCGTCAGCATCAGAATTTTGTTGCCATTTGAACCAGATGCTTCTTCTTTCGCCATATTTTTTCGGGTCAGCTCGCAGTGGAACGAAGTTTTGAACTTTTGCTGGTTTAGTTCCAGCTCCTTTTCCAAAAACTCTGAATCCACTTAATGCAAATTTTCCTGTTGGCATTTTCAGGTTTTCCATTTTCAGGAATCTTACTTTTGCAGGCGTTTCTAATTCTACATAATCGTGCGGAACATCGGTTTGGTTTTTTGATTTGTCAACAATCACTTTCCAATTTTTGCCATCGTTAGAACCATAGATTTTATACTGATGCATTTTACCGAGTGTTTTTCCCATAAACTCGACATCTTGGTCAGCATAATTAATTTGAATCGCATTGATTGTAGAAACTTCTCCCAAATCTGTCTGAAACCATTCTCCCGAATTTCCGGTTTTTGAAGACCAATAAGTTTTGATGTCTTCATCAACGGCGAGATTCGGTTGATAACCACCTAAAGTTGAAGAAACCTGAACAGGTTTGTTATAATTAAGTAACATCCAATTGGTGAATAATCCTTTAGAAAAATCTTTTCCTTGCGCATATTGCGGAAGAAGAGTAGGGTAGTCTCCATAAGCTGTGTTGGTGTACATCACATCATCTTTATCAAATCCAGTTGGCCAGATTCCCAATCTTCTCTCGAAATTATTTTTTGTTGAAATGAAAATCGTAGAAACGTGCCACCAATTATTGAAGTTATCCTGAAATGTAGCACCGTGACCAGCCCCTCTTGCAAATCCACCTGGTTTATAGGAAAATGGATTGTGTTGCTGATATTCAAAGCCTTCTAAAGGGTTTTTGGAAACATAAACACCATCCGAATAACCACTGAATTCTGTTGCTGGTGCACCGTATTGAAGATAGTATTTGTCATTATGCTTCGTCATCCAAGCGCCTTCCACAAATGGTTGAAGAAATACATTGTCATTATATTCTCCAAATCTTTCCCAACCGTGGTCTTCTGGTTTTAATCTGATGACAGGTTTTACGAAGCCTTCGGATTGTAAAGTTTTAGTTTTAACTTCGGTTCCGAGAAGTGGCCATTCATTGCTTGAACCCCAATAAAGATAAAGTTTGTCTTTGTCTTCATCGTAATGAAAAGCTGGATCCCAAGCGCCGACTTTTAAAGTGTCAACGGCAATTTTCCAATCATCTTTTGTTGGATTGGTGCTTTTCCAAATCGGAAAATCCTGTTCCCAAGTTGAGCCAAATACATAAAGAGTGTCTTTCATCGCCCAAACTGCAGGCGCATTCAAATCGTGAATATATTTGTTGTCTCTAAGAAATTTTCTTTTTACAAATTTCCAATCTAACATATTATCAGAATACCAGTAGCCTTCCTGGTTAGTAGAAAACAAGAATAATTTCTTCTGAAAATTAACAATTACAGGATCAGCAGTTGCACGATGTTTCCCTTGTTTTGAAAAAACTTCGAATGGAGTATAACCATAATCTATATTAATAGGGTTGCAATAAGTTTTTTGCTGAGCAGAAAATAATGTTATAATAGATAATGAAACTATTGCTAGTAATTTTTTCATTGACAATTATTTTAATCCCGAATATATTGAATTTTTTATGAAGAACAATTTTATTCCTTCCAATTCTTGTTGATTAAATCCAAAAGGAAATCAGGACATCTTACAATTTTATTAGTTTCAGCATCTAGGAAAAATAGAGTGGTTGAAGCCTCGGTGATTTTAACTTTATCTTCGTTGTAAATTTCATAATCAAATTCAATTTTTACTCCCGGGATTTTTTTGACGTAAGTGTGAATTTCTAGAAGTTGATCATAAAGTCCTGGTTTTAAATACTTAATTTTATATTCGGAAACGGGTAAGAAAATTCCTCTTTTTTCTATCTCGTCGTATGAGATCCCAAGTGTGCGGAAAAGCTCAACTCTTGCGACTTCAAAATATTCTGCATAGTTGCCATAATAAACATATTTCATAGGGTCGGTTTCTCCGTAACGTACTCTTATTGAGTGTGTTGTGTGTATCATTTCAAGCTCTTAATAATTCATACAAATATATTTTTTAATAATCAATAGTGAAAAAATTTTTTTAAGAAAATTAATAATGAGATATTTGTTGCCTTCATAAAAACGAAAATCCCACCGAAAATAGCAGCAGAAAAATGAACGAAAATTTAGTATTGATCTGGGATAGGTGTCTCCAATTTATGCGGGATAATCTAAACGCAGCGGAGGATAACACAGACCTCAAAAAGTTAGAAAATTCTTTCGACTTATTGTTTGATAAAGTTCAGCCAATTTCTTTGGTGAACAATAATCTTACGTTGCTTGTTCCTAGTGATTTTTACAAAGAATATATCGAGGATAATTATTTGTCTTTACTATCTGCTGCGCTTAAGAAAAATATTGGTAAAGGTGTGAAGTTGTGGTATTCTGTGATGGAAAACAAACCATCAGGAAAAGAAAAGCCAATTACGATGAACGTAAAAGGTATATCTACACAAGCACCAAAAATCCAAGAAGCTAGACCTGTTATTAGAGAGAATAACGTAAATCCTTTTGTGGTTCCTGGGATCAAAAAAATAAACATCGAGTCGAACCTTAAAGCTGATCAATCTTTTGATAACTTTATAGAAGGAGAAAGCAACAAATTTGCTTCTACTGTTGCAAGATCAATTGCAAAAAGACCTGGTTCTACGGCTTTTAACCCGTTATTTGTTTATGGAGGTTATGGTGTTGGGAAAACACACTTAGCTCAGGCTATTGGACTTGAAGTTAAGGCTACTTTTCCTGAAAAAGTAGTTCTTTATCAGTCTTCAGAAAAGTTTATTCAAGACTTTGTGAAAGCGGCTAAGTCTCAGAATAAAACAGATTTCCAGCATTATTATCAGATGATTGATGTGTTGATTATCGATGATATTCAGTTCTTGTCTGGTAAAGCGGCAACTCAAGATAGTTTCTTCCATATTTTTGATTATTTGCATCAGAACGGGAAACAGATTATCTTGACTTCCGATAAAGCTCCAGCTGATATTCTGGATACTCAGGAAAGAATTATTTCCCGCTTCAAATGGGGACTTTCTGCCGAAATCAAATCTCCAAACTTCGATACAAGAAGAAAAATTATTGTTGATAAATTAAATCGTGATGGAATCGAATTAACGGAAGATATGCTAGATTATCTGGCTTCTGAAGTTAAAACAAACGGAGTAAGAGAACTGATTGGGGTTGTAAATGCTGTAATTGCTTACTCAACAGTTTATAAATCTGATTTTAGCCTTGATTTATTAAAAGATACAATTAATAAACTAGCAACAACTCAAAAGAAAACTATCAATATTCCTTATATTCAGGAGGTTGTTTGTGATTATTTTGGGATTCAGAGAGAGCAATTGTTATCTAAAACCAGAAAAAGAGAAATTGCTTTGCCTAGACAATTGGCAATGTATTTTGCAAAAGAATATACCAATGCAACATTCACAAAAATCGGTGAAGAAATGGGAGGAAAAGACCATTCAACGGTAATGTATGCTTGCGATACGATTCGAGATGTTTCCAAAATCGATAAAGAATTGAAGAAATACATCAAGGACTTGAAGGAAAAAATTGGACAATAACAATGTAAGGATTTAATTAATTTTAAATCCTTTTTTATTTAGAATTACAACCACAAAAGGCACAAAGTTTTTTGTTGTCTTAATTTAAAAGTCTAAAAAAGAATTGCTTTAAACTTTTTAGATTTGTCTTTTGTTACTTTTGCGGTTAAAAATTATTTCAATTTTAAAATGTCATTATCAATGAAAATACTAATGGTCTGCCTTGGGAACATTTGCAGAAGTCCTTTAGCAGAAGGGATTTTGAAATCTAAACTCGATGATAGTTATTTTGTAGACAGCGCGGGAACAATCAATTACCACGAAGGCAATGGTCCTGACGAACGTTCTGTAAAAACCGCTTTCAAAAATGGAATTGATATTTCGATGCAAAAATCTAGACCAATCAAAAAATCAGATTTAAATGATTTTGATTTAATTTTCTGTATGGACAAAAACAATTACAAAGATGTTCTAAAAATGGCAGACGATTCTCAAAAGCCTAAAATCAGATTGATTCTCGATGATGAATTGGAAGTTCCAGATCCGTATTATGGAGGAATTGACGGATTTGATAAAGTTTACAAAATGCTCAACGATTCCTGCGAAATAATTGCAGAAAAAATCAGGAAAAATATAATATAATTCACAAACAATTCTAAATTTGTAAGACAAGCCATTCTTATGAATTTTGATATTGAACAAAAACCTATAAAACCAAAAAAATTCTATCAGCTTCTTTATATTCAAGTGATGATTGCGATTGTTTTTGGTGTTTCTCTCGGTTACTTTTATCCTGACTTGGGTGAGAAAATGAAACCTCTCGGCGACGGATTCATCAAGCTGGTCAAAATGATTATTGCGCCGGTAATTTTCTTGACCGTTTCTACTGGAATTGCCGGAATGAGCGACCTTAAAAAAGTTGGAAGAGTTGCAGGAAAAGCATTTATTTATTTTTTTACATTTTCAACTTTAGCGTTGATTATTGGGATGATTGTCAGTCATATCGTTCAGCCGGGAAAAGGTCTTAACATCGACCCAAGCACTCTGAACGGTGCGGAAATTGAAAAATATGTAAAAGCGGCTCACGACAATTCGTTGGTCAGTTTTATTTTCAATATTATTCCAGAAACCTTGTTGAGTCCGCTGACTGGTGATAATATTTTGCAGGTTTTGCTTGTCGCAATTTTATTTGGAGTTGCTTTGGCACTAACTTCAGAGAAAAGTTATCCAGTTTTCGATTTTCTTCAGGCTTTGACAATTCCGATTTTCAAAGTTGTGGAAGTTTTGATGAAACTCGCTCCAATTGGCGCTTTCGGAGCAATGGCTTTCACAATTGGGAAATATGGTGTAGAATCGCTAAAAAACTTGGCTATGCTTGTCGGAACATTTTATGTGACTTCTGCATTGTTTGTCGTTTTGATTTTGGGCAGTGTTGCGTGGTATAATGGATTCAATATTTTCAAATTTCTAAAATATATCAAAGAAGAAATTTTTCTGGTTTTAGGGACAAGTTCGTCTGAACCTGCACTTCCTGGATTAATGAAAAAGATGGTAAATGCAGGCTGCGACAAAGGCGTCGTTGGTTTGGTGTTTCCGACCGGTTATTCCTTCAATCTCGATGGAACCAATATTTATATGACTTTGGCGGCGTTGTTTATTGCGCAGGCTTGTAATATCGATTTGACTTTGGAACATCAGATTGGATTGCTTTTGGTCGCGATGTTGAGTTCCAAAGGTGCGGCTGGCGTTACAGGTGCAGGATTTATCACGCTAGCAGCAACTTTAGCAGTCGTTCCTGAAGTTCCGATTGCCGGAATGACATTGATTCTCGGGATTGATAAATTTATGTCAGAATGCCGAGCGTTGACCAATGTGATTGGAAATGCAGTCGCTACGGTTGTCGTTTCCAATTGGGAAAATCGATTGGACAAGGACCGATTAAAAGAAGTTTTGAACTAAATTTGTGATGATTCAGGTTTGGGCAGCTTAATCCGCCTTCCACTCCCAATCTTTTTTGCAGACGATTTCAGTTTAAATAGAACTTTAAGGTTGGCAAAAAAGGATTTCCGCTCAAGTCGGGCTGCAGCTTCAATATAAAACAAGATTCAACATAAAAACATAATTTTGTAATTCCATAGGAATCTTTACATTGTTTAGATTTCTATGGAATGACAAATGAACTTAAAATCAATTAAGTATAATTGAAAAATACATTTTACGTTATACTTTTTACAATAATACAATAGAAATGTTATACCTTTTACCTGCCTATCTTTCCGAAAATTCTCCAGCAGATTATTTTGCGCCGATAATCAAAGACATCATTATGAATGTGGACCATTATTTTGTGGAGAACGAAAAAACAGCTAGAAAAGTCATCAAGTTTTTTGCACCCGAAAAAAAACAACCGGAACTCAAATTATTTCTGCTCGACAAATATTCTGAAACAGCAGATTTGAAAGAAGCCCAGAAACTGATGAAAGAGGGTGTCGATTTTGGATTGTTATCGGAAGCTGGTTTGCCTTGCATTGGCGATCCCGGAAATATAATGGTTGGTTGGTCTCACAAAAATAACATTAAGGTGATTCCTGTTAACGGTCCAAGTTCCTTTGTTTTAGCTCTGATTGCAAGTGGCTTCAATGGGCAACAGTTTTCTTTTAATGGTTATTTGGCGATTGAAAAAGATAAGAAAAAAAAAGAAATCCAACATTTGGAAAATCTGGTTGAGAAGACAGGATTTACACAAATTTTTATGGAAACACCTTATCGTAACAATCCATTATTTGAAGATTTGACCAAGTTTCTCAATCCAAATACAAAGTTGTGCATCGCCGCTAACATCAATGACCCAGAAACCGAATTCATCAAAACAAAAACTATTAATGATTGGAAAAAAGAAAAACCAGAATTACATAAGATTCCAGCAGTTTTTCTAATCGGAAAATAATTGTAAAAAGAAGTTAGATATTAGAGGTTAGAATTTAGTCTAATTTCTAACTTCTAAAAACTAAAATCTAATAATATGAACCAAACTTATCCTTTTTATCTCAAGTTATCTTGTGTTCTTATAAGCATCGTTGTTTTAGGATTCCTTGCAATTATTGGTGAGCAGGTTTTTGTTCCGATGATTTTGGGATTGCTTGTTGCGATTTTGCTGACTCCGCTTTCTCGTTTTATGGAAAAAAGATTGAGATTTCCGAGAAGTTTGTCTTCTATTGTTGCAAGTCTTTTAGCTCTAGCAATTATTGGAGGTGTGATTTACGGAATCTCGATGCAAGTTGCGAAATTATCCAATGATTGGCCTCAATTTCAGAAACAATTTATCACTTTGACGGACGATTTGCAAAGTTGGATTTCCAAGACTTTCGGAGTCAGAAGACGTGACCAATTGGAATATCTGAATGACACAGCAAAAAAATCAATTAGTACAGGAACTGCGATTTTAGAAAGAGCTTTGAAATCGATTGGTTATATCTTGATGCTAACAGGTTTTACGTTTTTGTTTGCCTTATTTTTCCTTTTATACAGAACGCATCTTTTAAAATTCTTGGTCGCAAGTTTTACAGAATCACATCATAAAACTGTTTTTGAAGTAGTTCACAGCATTCAGTTTATGGTGAAAAAATACTTGGTTGGATTGTTTCTTCAAATGATTATTGTGACGATTTTATCTTTGATTGCTTACACGATTATCGGCGTTAAATATAATTTTATGCTGGCAATCATCACAGGAATCTTAAATATTCTTCCTTATATCGGGATTTTCATTGCTTTGTTGATTGGTGCTTTGATTACGTTTGCAACATCGGGAATCAGTCACGTTTTGTTTATTGTGATTGCGATTGTTGTGATTCACGCGATTGACGGAAATATCATAATGCCAAGAGTTGTGGGTTCCAAAGTGAAAATCAATTCTTTGATTGTTATTATTGGACTTGTAATTGGAGAAATGCTTTGGGGAATTGCGGGAATGTTTTTGACGATTCCGGTTTTGGCGATTCTGAAAATTATTTTTGATAGAGTAGAAGGTCTCCAGTCTTGGGGTTTCCTAATGGGTGAAGACGATGAAGTTCCGGTTTTCAAATCGACTTTTGATAAGTATTTTCAAATGAAAAAAGCTAAGTTGAAATCCAATGAAATCAGTGATTCTGAAAGTGAATCTGCTGACTAAACGTGATTGGTATGAATCACTTGCAGCCCGGCTTGAACGGAAATCCTTTTTACGCAACGCAGTGGAGTGAAAAGATTGGGAGCGGAAGACGGATAAAGCTGCCCCAAATAATTAAAATTGAATTATGAAAAAATTAAGTTTCCTATTCCTAATATGGTCTTTGTTTCTGAATGCACAGACTGAAAAAGAAAATATCATATCGATAAAAAAGTTCCAAAAAGAACTGAATGCAGAATATCTGAACCCCAAAGAATCACCTTTACGAGGCGATAATCTGAAGAATTTTAAAAAGCATCCGTTCTTTCCAATTAATCTGAAATACAGAGTGACTGCAAGATTTGTTAAAACCGAAAATCCTGTTCCGTTTGAATTGCCAACTTCTTCTGGAAAATTCAAACAATATCAGGAATATGGAAAAGCAACTTTTGAATTGGACGGTGAATCTTTAACCCTGACATTGTACCAAAGTTTGGACTTGATGAAAATAGAGAAATATAAAGATCATATTTTCCTACCTTTCCGTGACGAAACCAATGAAAAGGAAACATACGGTGGCGGAAAATATATGGATTTGAAAATCCCGACCGGAAACGAAATCGTTTTGGATTTTAACAAATCTTATCAGCCTTACTGTGCTTATAATGCTTTTGATTATAACTGTCCAATTGTGCCGGCTGAAAACAAATTACCGATTAGAATTGAAGCTGGTGTGATGTATGAGGATGTTTATCATCATTAACTTTAACGTCTGTTAACAACACTTTTGCACAATCCTTGAAACGCTTCTCTCAAAATAATAAAATTATGAGCGATAAAAAATTAGCCGGACTATGGATTGACGGCAGAAAAGCAATAGTTGTAACGAATCACGATGGACAGGATGTTTCAGAATTTGAAGTGAAACAAATTGTATTTGCTGATGTTCAGCACGGCAACTCCAACGAAAATGCAGCCAATAATGTAGAACAAACCAACAAGTCAAAATTCTTTAAAGAAATAGAAAAAATCATCACCAATAGTACAGATTTGTATGTTACGGGGCCTGGAACTTCTCAAGAAGAATTACGAAATCATTTGTTAGAAACACCTCAATATAAGAATTTGAACATCAAATTAGGAACAGATTCTCAACTCAGTGAACAGGAGGTTTTGGAAGAAGTGAAATCTCACTTCCACGCATAAAGCAAAAGCGAAGGCTAATCTTCGCTTTTTTTTATAATGTTTAGTTAATTGTGAAATCCCAAACTGTATCTTAACTGTTTGTAGAAGCAATATCTATTAAGATTTTGACTTCGGATGGATCTTTGATTAGTTTTTCAAAACCTTCTTCTACAATATTATCCAGAGAGATTTTGCTGGTTATCAATTTTTCAACATCCATTTGTTTGGAGTTGATGAGCTCAATGACTTGTGGGAAAATATTTCTGTATGCTATTACGCCTCTAATAGTAATTTCTCTACAAACTTGGTCAAACGCATCAAGAGTTACAGGTTTGCCAAATAAAGCAACTAATAAAGAGGTACCGCCATTTTTAAGAGCATCTATTCCGTTTTGGAAAGTGGCTTGTACACCAGCAGCGTCTATCACACGATCTACACCGTCATTTCCAACAATTTTTTTTATTTGCTCTGGGATGTCGTTATCCATTCCATTGATCACATAGTCTGCGCCAACTTCTTTTGCTTTTTCAAGGCGGGTTTCGGAAACATCTATCACAAAAGTAGTTGTTGCTCCTGCGACTTTTGCAGCCTGAAGACATAATAGTCCTATAGGTCCTGCTCCAAAAATGGCAACACTTTCGCCAATTTCTAGACCGCTAGATTTTACAGCGTATACTGCAACAGCTGCAGGTTCTACAAGAGCGCCTTGTTCAAAACTCATGCTGTCGGGTATCTTGTGAACCATGTAATCTTCTACCACTACATATGGTGCAAATCCACCATTAGAAGATAATCCTACAAATCCTAAAGGAGAAGAAAGATTATATTTTCCATTAGGAATGAAAGAACTTTCAGGATTCTTATATATTGGTTCTACTACAACTCTGTCTCCAACTTTAAGTTTTGTGCTGGCATTTTCGCCAATTTCGGAAATGACTCCAGAGAACTCGTGGCCAAGTGTTGTTACTCCTATATGTCCTGTCAAAAGATATGGCTCATCTTTCGGAATTAGGTTGGGGCCGTGAACATATTCGTGTAAATCGGATCCACAGATTCCTGCAAACTTTACTTCAACTTTAATTTGGTTAGAACCAACTTTTGGGATTTCTGTTTCTTCTACTCGTACATCTTTTGCGGCGTACCATCTTGCTGCTTTCATAATTGGATACTTTTTATTTGATTATAATATCAAATTTATGAAGGATTTTTCGAAGCAATATTCTATTGTGTATGAGTTATCTCACAAATGATAAATTATCAAATTCTCTCCAATTCTCCTGCATCAATCGTAGTTTTGAAGGTTCCATAGTTGACAATCACTTTGTTTTTTGAAATTTTTTCAATGGTGCCTACACTGGTGCTTCCGGAAATCCTAACACGTTGACCGACTTTCATCCAAACGGCGCGTTCTGCTTTTCGCTTTTCCTCCAGTTTCTCGTTGGTTTCAGCAATTTTTTCGATAACATCTTCTTTTTTTAATTGTTGCGTGATTTTGCGTTTCACAACTTGAAGACGTTTGCTTTCGTCTTTGTCAGTGCCCAATTTCCGGAATTTTTCCTGTTCCAAGATTTTTACAAAATCTTTAACCACATCTTTTCTGGATTTACCTTTTACGTAACTGTCGATGAAGTTTTCGATCTTGTTTCCGAACTGCAGTTTTCTGTGTTCTTCTTCATAAAGTTTTTGAAAATTGAATAACTTTTGCTGAAGCTGTTCGTTCAGTTTTTGGAGATTGTCGCGTTTGTCTTCTACAGAATCTCGTTTTTCCGACAAATCAGATTTTAATTTTTCAACTTCGAATTTTTCCTGCTGAAGTTTCACAATTGTTTTGTCAAGATTTACAATGTCGTGCTCAACTTTCTTTCTAGCATTTTTAATAATGAATCTCGGGATTCGGTTTTTCTCAGCGACTTCAAAAGTAAAAGAACTTCCGGCTTGCCCGATTTCCAATTTGTAAAGGGGTTCCAATGTTCTCTCGTCAAAAAGCATTGCGGCGTTTGTAGCTGCGGGCAATTGTTCTACAACCAGTTTGATATTGGTGTAATGCGTTGTTATGATTCCGAAACTTTTCTTGTCATAGAAATATTCCATAAAACTTTCCGCTAAAGCGCCTCCTAATTCTGGATCGGAACCAGTTCCGAACTCGTCAATCAAAAGCAAAGTTTTGTTGTCAGCTTCGCGAATCATTCCAGACATTTTTCTCAATCGGGAAGAATAGGTTGACAGATGATTTTCTATGGATTGATTATCTCCAATGTCAGTCATTATTTTATCAAAGAAAAACATTTCGGATTTTGGATGAACAGGAACAAGAATTCCACTCTGAATCATTAATTGTAATAATCCAACCGTTTTTAAAGTAATGGATTTTCCACCAGCATTTGGTCCGGAGATACAAATGATTCGATTATGCTCGGTTAAGGTTAAAGTCTGAGAAAAGATTTCCTTATTTTCATTTTTATTTCGAATCCAAAGAAGTGGGTGAAAAGCGTCTTTCAAACGTAAAGTTTGATGTCTATTGATTTTCGGTAAAATTCCATTGACTTTTTCAGCAAATTTGGCTTTTGCTCGAATTAAATCTAAATCAAAAATGTAAGTTTGATAATCCGAAAGCTGTGGTTGAAATTCCGAAAGTTCTGCCGTTAATTTTCTAAGGATTTTATCGATTTCTTTTTTCTCTTCTTCCTGATTTTCCTTCAGTTTGAAATAATGTTTCACAACGCTTTCCGGTTGCATAAAAGTAATAGAACCTGTTTTGGAAATTCCTAAAACGCGTCCATTGACTCTTTTTTTGAAACCTGATTTTACTGCTAAAACTCTTTGGTCATCAATAATACTTTCTCTGATGTCTTCTAAAAAATCGGAATAAGTTGCCAAAGATCGATTAAAATTCTCATCAATGGCTTTTCTGGCGTGTTGAATTTCTGTTCTTAAAGTTTTTAAAATTGTAGAAGCTTCACTTTTGACATCTCCAAATCGGTTGAAAACTTTGTCAACTTTATCAATAATTTCTTTTCGGAATTCTAAGTCTTTAACTTCTTCAATGAGTGTTGGAAATGCTTCTGAAAACTGAGGGAAGAATCTCTGTAATTTCCCGATTTGTTCGGTAATTGTTTTGATTTTGATGAAGGATTTATTCTCTAATCGAAAGTTTTCGATATGCATCAATTTCAATTCTTCTTCGATGTCTTCGTATTCATCAAAAGGGATTGCGTTGGAACTTTCAAAACTCGTTAGGAATTCCGAGGTTTTCTTCAAAGAGATTTCTGCTTCGTCTATTTCCATTGGACGAAGTTCCATTATTTTGTCTGCCGTTTTCGGCGAGTAAGCGAAAGGTGCAATTTCCGAAAGAAGTTCCGGAAATTCTAATTCATTGAGGTCTGCTTTATTAATATTCACAATACAAATTTACGAATTTGAATTGATGTTGCGAAGTTGATTGAAAAGTGAAAATTTTAGATGGATAATTTCTTTCAGAAATTGATTTTTTATATGTCTTCAAGAGCCTCAGATTGAAAGATTGTCCGTTATGAATTAGCAGAGAATAAGACGTTCAAATTTAAAAAAGGAACCTGCAGCTGAGTCTGCAAGTTCCTCAATTCACAATACCATTCTAGCCCTTGGCATTGCTACGTTGAAAAATCTAATTATATGAAAAAGTTATTTGTTTGATTTTTAAATTTTTGTTGCTAAGCTGAATGTCAAGTCGAGGTCGTCTTTCACGACAATCATCCCGCCCATTTTTTTCGGAGGCGTGATGTTGAAATCACTGAATTTTACATTCTTTTTGCCAACCAATTTGTTGTTTTCTATATCAAATTCGATACTGTATCTTTTACTTTGGTTCATCATTTTGACTTCTACTATTGCATTGAAACCGTCTTGGTTTTTTGTGAAGTTGATGAACTTGATGGTCATATTTGGGTATTTATCAGAATTCAGAATTTTTTGAAAATCTTTGGTCATCATTTTGTTTCCACAATCGAAGTCTGTGACTTTTAAAATGATGTTTGGGAGATTTTTTTCTGAGAATGTATAAACACTTCCGTCATTTTTGAATTTGTTGTTGATGCATTGAAACTTGTTGACATTTGTGCTACCATTGATTTGAACAAAATTTCCTTGGGCAAATGTGAATAGTGAAAATAAACCGAAAAGTAAGTGTAAAAGTTTCATAGCTAGATATTTTTTTAAAACAGAGGAGACCCGAGAGTTTCCTCTGCTTCTGTTAACTGAATATTAGAAAGATATTGCTGCCTCTAATACAAATCCATCGAATTTGCCTCCATATAGGATGTTTGTAGGTGCATATCCATCATATTTTTGATTGACATATTCTAGTTTTGTAAGGATGTTTTTGGTCATAAACCAGCCTCCGCCAACATTATATCTTGTGACATCTACTTTTTCTCCAGTTGCTAGTTTGCCATCAACTCCGTTATATCTTCCTGCGATATAAAAATTCTCGTTGTTCCCAAATCTGTAAAGTAGTTCTGCAACATATTGGTTCCAAGTTCTTCTGTCGGTTTCTGCAAAGTTTCTACCAGATGCGTTTTCGTATGTTCCGAAGAATTCCAAACCTTTGTATTTTACAAACGGATTAATCATAAAAGATGTCAGTTTGTTTTTGAAATCAGGAACAACTTGTCCAGATCTGAAGTTTGCAGAAGATGTTGCAGCAGTGTTTTCCATTACGAAGTAATATCTAGATCCCGCTCTGTCACCGTCATAAAAATCCATTCTTTGAGTGTGTGCAGTGTTGTAAACAGATCCTGTTAGTCGTACTCTTAGATCATTGTTAAGTTGTTTGTCGTAACCTAATTTTGCATAGATTGATGGGCTTGTACCTCCATTAGCATTTTGATTTAATCGTCCGTTGGTAATACCCGCCATTCCTATGAAACCATCTCTTCTGTAATAAACTTCTGCAAAAACCATTGTAGCAAATGCGTCCATCAGATAGTTTCCTACAAACGGATTGTTTGTTACATAAGCATTATCACTTCTTCTATAATGTACATCACCATAATTAATTTCGTCGTGACCAAACTTAATCGTTGCATATTTCATTACATCTTTTAAGAAGTCTTTTTTGATGAAGTCTAACTTATTGATTTGTAAATATCCTCCTTTTACATAAGTTTCATTGTGGTGACGAGAAGATAAAAATGTTCTCAAGTGTAAATTTACGCCATCGTATAAAGCTACGTCAAGATCCAAGTTTGCAGTTGCAAGATTGAAGTTGTTTCCTATATCATATAATTGATTTGTGTTTACACCTGCAGCATTAATAACTGGAGTGGCATTGTTTTCATGTTGTATTGCTTGGAATTGTAGTGCAAATGCACCGCCAACTCTTACTTTTAATTTTTCAAAAGTACTTACTGTATCTTTAACATTTTCAAAAGAGTTTACACTTCTTTGATCACGGGGGTTTAGATTATCAATTGGAAATTCCTGTGCTAATCCAAAGTTTGCGGTTAGTAAAGCTGCGATGAAGCCGACTTTTAATAGATTTCTTTTCATGATATTATAAATTATTCAGTTAATTTTTAAAGATTGATTTACTCTGCTACTATGTTTACTTTTACTGTTACTACATCTCCGGTTTTAATTCCCATAAATCCTGGGCGATCCATTCCGAACTCAGATAGTTTTACAGTTTCTGTTCCGTCGATCACATAAGCATTTCCTTTTTTTACAACAGATACTGGGAAAGAAACATTTTTAGAAGTTCCTGCGATGGTTAATTTTCCTGTAGCATTACTTTTTCCTAGGTTGATAGAAGTTGCTGTGAAGGTTACATTTGGGGTTTTGTCAGCTTTCAAAGCTTCGTAGGCTTTCTTTTCCATTGTTTTTCCTTTTTCGGCTTTTATCGTTTTTACAGGAACATTTAAACTTACATTTGTGATTGCGTTACCTGCTACTGTTCCCGAGAAAGTTGCTGTAGAACCTGTCATTTCCCAATCGTGCATTGGAGAAGTTCCGTTGATAGCAATTGTTGTAGTTTTTTGAGTTAATTTTTGAGCATTTGATAATTGGGCAAAACACAATGTTCCAAGAACTAAAGTTGCAGTGATTAGATTTTTCATTGTTTTCATTTTCTTAAATTTTGATTGTTATAATTGTTTATATTTCATTTTTGATAGTACAAAGGTATGAGTGTGTTAATTAATTTGCTATTTTTTTGTAATGACAAAAATCTTATCAAATGGTCTGGTTATGATATTGATAAATAAAATCGATAAGTGTTATCGATTTTGTCTTATACGTAATTGTTTGCTTAATTTATGGATACTCTTTCTGGTAAAAGAATAACGAATAATCAGAGATGACATTTGTTAGGTCTTTGATTGATGATGAAAATCAGTGTTGATATTTTTGAATATATATAAAATTTGTTAAATTATTGAGAAATTAATAAAATTATATGACGGATGTCATATTTGAGACTGATTCACGTAAAAAGTATTTTAAAGAAGTCGGTTTAGTTATTCTTTTTGCTTGTCAAATACTGATTTCTGGCGTATATATACAAAAGTTTGCGGATTTTGTTTTATTACGAACAGATGATAAGCTGTTTTTACTGAGGGTTTTAATATTTAATCGAAACTTGTGGTGGAGAATGGTGTGTTTTTTGATAATGCTTCGAACCCAAATGTTTTTCTGTAATTGATACAGTTGGTTGTGGATGTTTGTTTTAAATTTAAAATAGCTGCTGGAAACTAGAAAATCTTTGGCTCTTGGTTTCTTATGGCTAATATTTTTTCAAATATTACGTTTCTAAGGAAATGGTCTATAGTTAAAGTTTCGATACTGTGGATGGAAAATGGTTATGTATGTTTTTTTTTAAAAAAAATTGATGGAGTTTGTTATTTTAAGTTTGTTGAGTCTGAAATATATGTTTGATAATAAATAAGTTCCAGTTAAGTTGATAGATGGTAATAAAATAATGTCATCCAATGAAGTAGGTGGACGGATAATATGCATAACTTTAGCGAATAATTAATTTATAAATATGGATAAAAGTATTATCGATTTGCATCCTGGTCTTGTGGCGGGTTTTATCATAGTTGTAGTGGTGATGTTGTTGTTGGATCTTGGTGTTTTCAATAAAAAGGCGCATGAGGTGTCTTCTAAAGAAGCAACAACATGGACTATTGTTTGGATTTCTTTATCGATGGTTTTTTCAGTTGTTGTTTATTGGGTTTTCAATCAAGATGCAGGAGGACACGCTTTGGCAATAGAGAAGTTTACTCAGTTTCAGGCAGCGTATTGGATAGAAAAAGCATTATCTGTAGATAATCTCTTTGTATTTATTTTGGTATTTGGATTTTTCAAAGTTCCAAGACATCTTCATCATAAAGTCTTGTTTTGGGGGATAATTGGAGCGCTTATTTCTAGAGCGATTTTTATTTTTGCAGGTGTTGAGTTGATTGATTTGACTTATTTGCCAGAGATGACGGTTTTTGGACATGATGTTAAAATTAATGTAGTGATGACGCTTTTTGGGCTGTTCCTGATTTATGCGGGTGTCAAATCTTGGGGTGGAGGAGATCATGATGAAGAACAAGATTATAGTAAAAGTGCTGGCGCGAAATTGATTAAAAGTTTCTGGAAAGTTTCTGATAGCTATAATGGAGATAAGTTTTTCACAACACAAAAAGGAGTAAAAATGGCAACGCCTCTTTTAGTTGTTGTTGCTGTAATCGAGTTTACAGATGTTTTGTTTGCGGTGGATTCTATTCCAGCGATTTTTGCGATTTCTAAAGATCCTTTTATCCTTTATACGTCTAATATTTTTGCGATTTTGGGATTGAGATCTTTATATTTCTTGCTTTCCAATTTCATACATATGTTCAGTAAGTTACCTTATGGGCTTGCTGTGATTTTGAGTTTTATTGGAGTTAAAATGTTGATTTCACCTTGGTATCATATTTCATCTCCTGTCTCATTAGGGGTTGTTGGGGGGATTTTGATATTATCGGTTGTTGTTTCAGTAATGTTTCCGGATAAGGAGGAGAAGTCTGCTTAAATGGATCAGTCTTAAAAGTTGGGGGATTAGGCAAAAATTTTTGATAATCTGAATAAG